>NZ_RQFA01000010.1 GCF_004770155.1 Leptospira gomenensis
ATAATAAATGGATTATTTGCTTTATATTTAATTACAGAAGTATAAGTGTAATTAATAAAAAATTTATCCTGGAGTTTATGAACAAACCTCATAGTAAATTCATGCAATTTGTTTAAATCTTTATTTGGAAAGAATACGCGATTCATATGATTTAACGCATCCTTTTCATCCTTAAAGGGTATAAAAACATTTATACTGAATCCACTATACGAAAGTGTTTTAGCGCCAATGCAATCGGCTATTGAATAAATAAGTTTGAAATTTTTTGTTAGATATTCCCGACATTTAGACCAATCCGATTCCCATCCATTATCAAAATTTGTTACTAAACTTATGTTTGATTGGGCAATGTTCATTAAAGTATGATTTAATTTTGTTTTTGCTTGTATGCGAGGGATCTCTTCAAAAGCCTCATCGGGAATTTGTAGCAAAGTAAAGGGTTTCACAAATTGATCCCCTAACGATTCCTCCAAGGAAAACAATGTTTTTCGTATGGCCGGTATTTTCGGAAAAAACAAAGCAATTTGGCTATTTTCTATCTTAAAATCCATTTTTTTAACTATTATTGTGATTTTTTCCGATCTGTCAAGGCTTCGTTTTCGCCAAATTTCCTCATTAGGACTGAATTTCCTATCTTAGATTATTATTTAAGTTACCATTATCATTGCCTTATCGAAAAGCAAGATTCCCCTGCCTATTTCTCTTTTGACAGAAGTAAGATCCGGCCCTCAGCGAACCCATTTCAAATTATCGAGGGATATTCGAATAAAAATCTGGAGCCTTTCCCCTCTTCCGATAATATGTAATTCTGTCGCGATTCCCACTACCCTTTTGTGTATGTTCTGACACATCGGTAACACTCTAGATCGGAAGACGCGTTTGCAACTTGATGTGGGAACTCTTACATTTTTTGGTTGAAGGGCTTCTTCGTTGTAGTTGTGCTTCCATTTTCCTTTGCTTTCGAGTGTCACGTGCGCACCGCGAAGAAGACGCGGCGGCGCGCAACAAGAGCACATGCGTAACGGTTCCGACTTAAGAATTAGGATTTCGGAAAACCGTTCATCAATTCCTGATTCTTAAGTTTTTGGTCTTTGAGAAGTTTGTAATTTTCCGCCTTGATCGTTTTAAACGTCTGAATGATTTTCATCTTCTCTTTCATGAATTCCTGAAGAGGTCCCAAAAGCAGTTCCTTGCCGTTCCAAGAAGCCTGTTGTCCGGCGTTCACATTTATACTTCCCCCCGAGGAAGAATCCACTGCCACCTGGCCCTCGTTGACGAAAACTCCGTCGGGAATATCGGAATCCTCGTTTTTTGGAGATCCGTTTCCGGTTTCACCGATCACGAATTGTGTACCGCGCACGCCGGCCGTATACGAGGCGGAACTGATCTGCAAGTCCTCCTTCTGGCCGGATTTCTGGACGTTCGCAAACAGTTTTCCGGAAACCAATCGGACCTGCGTGGTGTTCTTCGAACCGTCCGATAAAAGTTCCGCGATTTCAATCTTCGTATAAGGAGCCAGACGAATCACGGCGTTTGCTCCGAGTTGAAGATCCGCTTTTCCGTCCGCGGTTTCCACCTTCGCGGACTTGGTAAGGACGGTATTTTTTTTAAGAGCTTCCGTCTTTGTACCTTGTGTGAACTGAACTTTCCCCGTGACAAAAAGAGCCACCGCAACTTCCTCTCCCGCCGATAACAACGAAGGAAAAGCCGTGACTCCGAATAAAAAAAGGACAGAAACTTGTCGAATCATAGAAAGACGACTAAATCATATTTTTTAAATAAATCCACAATTTATTTCCTACAAATCGACCGCATTCCTACGCGAAAAAAAACGACCGAGACGAAATACGATGATGAAAAAACGGGATGCGAGGAAACGAGCCGCTCTGCCACTCCCAATCTTCTACGAAGTTTTTTCGATTCTTGGAGGACAGTATTTGAGGATCACACAAAGAAACCGAGGCCTTCACTGCAAGTTCCAGATAAGAACATACGGAAAAAGCGAGAGTAAGGAAAAATGACGGACGAGGACAAGACGAGGAAATGTAAAAAAAGATAGGATTGAAGAGATACTCTTTCTCTCGCGCTCACTCACAATGTCATTGGACTTCCACTCCAAGCCGGCGGGCTACGACGAACATGAGTTCGACGAGGTTCTCCTATAAATTCTCAGGTAGGATCGTTCGGATGGATTCTCTTTTCGATCACCTCGTTGAGAAGGTCTGCGAGTTCCTGAAATTCATCTCCCTTGCGAATTTTTATCTTTTTGACGGTTTCTCCCGCGGCCAGTTTTTTGAGATGATTTTTGATGTTGTATACCGGACCGGCCATCTTGTGCGAATAGATCACGGTAAAAACCGCGGTCATTCCCAAAAACAATCCGGACAAAAGGAGAATTCCGTTCACCTGAATCGTAAACATGTCCAGACGATGATCGTAATCCGGCAGAAAAATTTCCCGTTCTACGAACTTTTCCTTTTCTACCCCGTTTTGATCCTCGAACCCTTTTTGATAGACTTTGACGGGATCGTTTCTCAAACGGAAAACCACACCCTTATCAAATTTGGTATAATTCAACCAATACAGAAAACCTACGGTCAGGATTAATCCGAAAACGATCAGAAGGGAATAATTCAATAAAAACTTGAGCTGAAAATCCCGGTCGATGATGTAATTGCTGAAGATTCTTTTTTTACCGGGGTCGTCTTTGATCATACGTGGTCCTCGAGAACTAAACTTCCCGATTTACCGACACGCTGTCAAAGAGAATTTCGATCAATGGATTTGAATCACTTCGGATACGGATTCTCGAGGTACTACGACTTCCTTTTCCAAGGTTTGCACATACATCGATGAATCGTCCATATCGACGATCACACCTTCCACCGATTTACCGTCGATCAGAACGATACGTTCCATTCTTTGAAATTCGTCAAAGAGTTCTTGTTTGCTGGTATACGCCCTGTTTTTATCGCGTGGAATGGATTCCACGGGAAGTTTTTCGAATTCCGCTGAAAGGGTTTCCTTTTCCGATTCGCTCAAAACACTTCTCACAAAACCTTTTTGGCTTACGAGAATACCCTGATTCGGCTCCAAAACCTGTTCTCCCTGTGGAACCGATTTTTGGGTTTCCTCCCGAGGGGTGACTGCAACCCTACCCTCCAAAACGCGGATACGAGTTCCTTCCCCGGTGATATTCTGAAAACTGAAACTTGTTCCACGGACCTCGGCGCGAACCGTTTCGGAGCGGACCGTAAACTCTTCTTTTTTCAGATTTTTATGGATATGCGCGAGAAGTTCCCCTTTCTCCAAATCGATTCCGATCTTATACTGTTCGGAAAGGTCGATCTTACTAAAGAAAATCTCGGAATTGGCCAACACACGAACCGCAATTCCGTCCGAAACCTTGAGATTCAAAATCGCGTTCTCGCCCGTTACCACCCTTTGTCCTTCCAGAATTCGTACGCCGGGTTTCAAAAGAATTTGATCCTTAGAATCGGATGATAGAACAAAGGCCGGGCCTTGGATTTGCGAAATTTCCACTCCACCCCGTTCCGCTCTTGAGGGAGTCTGATCTTTTAAAAAAGTATAATATCCTAATGTAATCGCCAGAATTAGGATCGCCGCGGCGGATAACGCTCCTGTCCATATTCTACCTTGCGACGAACCCGAAAAAAAGAGAACTTTACTTTCGGAGGGCTGGGAAAGGGCGCGGGAATACAAGGTCTCGAAATCGAGCGCTTTCGGAGAATATTCAACCCAAGTGCGATTGAGACTTTCGGAAAGCCAATCCACGGACGCACTGAGTTCGTTCGTCTTGCCTTGGAGCAAGATTGCCTGGATTTTTTCTTCCCTGTCTTTCATTCCCGATTCTTCCAACGTTTGTTCTCGTTCTTTAAATGTTTTTTCGTCTCTCGTCCAAATCTATTTTCATCTTACGGTTTTAAGTTCTTTCTTTCCGCGATTTCCGTGACCTTGGCCGTGGCCTTTACGATCAAACGAGAGGCCGTGGAAACCGAAATATCCATAATTTCCGCAATGGCAGTCAAGTTATAGTCTTCCATAAAACGGAGAATCAACGCATAACGTTCGTCCTCTTCCAATTCGTCCAAACAAACCAGCAGACGTTCTTCCAAATCCTTCAACTCCGCTTTTCGGACAAAAGACAACTTTTGTTCCTGGAAGTCCTGCATCTCCGGATTCCCGCTTTCCTTTACGGTCGAGAATTTGCGGGAATGGTTGATGGACCGATTGCGCGCGATCGTATAAAGTAGACGAATCGCTTGTTCCTTGTCCAGGTCCGAATCGGAATACTTTCTGAAAAAATTCAGAAACGTATCCTGCATCAAATCCATCGCCACATCAGGATTCCCGGAGCTATATTTATAGAGAAAGTCGAAGATCTTTCCGCTGTACTCTCGATAGAGAGCATCCATAAATTCTTTCCGGGAGGTCATTTGGGAACTAAAATGAAGAGGGGAAACCCGATTTCAAGTAAATTCCTCTAACCCTGTCTTCCTTACTATCCTCAGTTAACAGAATGATCCGTTTTTTTTTTCAAAATCTTCGCTTTTTTTTGAACTTTTTCGAATCTTCCTAAAAAACAAACCCAGATCGCTGTTTAGAAAATCATTCTTCTGCGGAGAAAGGAAGCGACGCCGCCCAGGAAGGAACGTTGGAATCGGCTTTGAGAACGGAAAATTGCCGTTAAACGTCTCCCAATCCGATGATTTTTTTTTGAAAGATTCGGGATTTTTCTAAAAGATTCAAAACTTGCGACGAGGTTTCGCGTAACGCCGCAAATCGGTATCGATTCCGCAATCACGAATACGCGCGGGTCTTTCACAAGATCGATTTCCAAACGCCGCCGATCCGGATCGACACGGGAAACGGATTCTGCCGACGTTTGGACGTTTGTCCGGCGTTTTTTTTGAATTCTATTTCGTTTTCCGGTAAGGAATGTATGATCGGTTTGTTATCCCCGCGAGGGGAAAAGGATGCAAATCGTTTATAACGGCACCGCCGGAATTTTGGGTTTAGTCGCGGTAGGAGTTTCGATTCTATTGAGTTTTTTGAATGTTCCTTGGAATCCTTGGGGAATGCTGACCTTCTGTTCGATTCTTGCGATCGCGGGAGGAATCCTTGAAATCACCCTCGGTCAAAAATTTCGACCCCGTTATTTTTATCTGATCCCTGCTTGGCTGACCGGTATTTGCGGGATCGGTCTGATCGTCTGGGAAAGAAACGAGTGGGCAGGATACGCGATTTTCGCGGGAACTTCGATTCCGTTTTATCTTTGGATTCGTGACGAAGTAAAACGTCCCGGTGGAAAATGGGTCTACGGTCTGTTAGGCGGTTTGAGTTCGATCCTACTGATCCAAATCTGGATGCAGGGAAAACCTTCGATTGCAAGTCATGTCCTGAACGTAGGTGCGATTTCGCTTTTTTCGTTCTCCCTTTTCAAAACATGGTGGGAAAGAAAAAAGGCGGTAGGGATCGAATCCGTATGATCGGCAAAACGGAAAACGATCGGCAACGAAGACGTCTTTGAAGTTTGTCTTTTTTCGGTTGGATCGGGACGGCGGGGAAATTTTCCCTCGTTTTCTTCGGTTGATTCTTCGATAAAATTCTTAAGCGATGTTTTTACGACCTAAGATCGATTGTACGGTTTCAGAGAAAAAGAATCCTCCCTCTCCTCTTTCTCTTCGGAGGAGAAGATCGTTTTTCCTCCTACGTTTTCCACGTTCTCTTTTATTCCAGCTTTGTGCCGTATTCTTTTTGTTTTTCGGTTTGCAGGTCTTAGAGAAGATTCCGTTTGCTCCTCGGTTATATTCTCAAACCGAAATCCGAAACGAATCGTTTTCCGAAAAATCTGCGGAATCCAAACCGCTTCTGCGCGTATTTCCCTCGTTTCGAAAAGAGGAATGTGATTGGGCGATCCGCTGGGACGTTTGTCTGCAATGTCTCAAATCGGGAAGGAGATACGCCCAGAAAATCCATTTCTTCGCTTCCGGCCCGTATCGGGAACACGGATGTTATTCGGACGAGGAAGGTTTCTTTTTGATGGAAGATTGAAAGCGGGCCGTTCGAGTTTTCTTCGATCCAGGTCCCGTGCTTTCTTTTGCGACACGTTTTGTCTCGGAAAAAAGAGTTTCAAGAATGGAGAAACGGATTTTAGAATCGAACGAAGGAAACGAAGAGGAACGTGGAAAAAAGCGGGAAGAAAACGAAAAGCGGGAAAGTAAAACCCTCCCCGCTTCTTTGCGAAATATCTTATTTCTTACAAGCCTGAATTGCAGGAATACTTTTTGCGGACTTAAGACAAGTGAGATCGAATTTTCCGGACATACATTCTTTTTGTAATACGGGAACCAAAGTCGCTTTCATAGTGGCGATATTCGCTGTGTCTTCCGCCTTTTGTCCTGCAGTCAGATTGGTAAGCATTTCTTCCACGATAGGCGCACATTCTTCCGCGGTATGTTTCGGTCCACCGCACATTACGGTCATGGAAAGAACCGCCGCGACGCTGAGGGAAATCATAAGTACTTTTTTCATCTAGTCTTCCTCTTTTGAGTATTGGAAACCACTTTAACCCGATCTTGTTCCGTGGAAAGTGATTTTTTAGAAGGTAAAACGGTTATTCCGTAGTGTAGAACTCCTGCTTCTCCTTTGAATTTTAAGATTCTGGTTTTGGGATCGTATCGATACGATCCCGCGCTTACGAGAACCTCTACTCCCTCTTTGTAATGGATTTCGGGAATGAAAATCTCCGTTTCCGGAAATAAATTTCCATCCTGTCGGAAGGAAAATTTGAATAGGGAACGTTCCATATCGAACGACAACGCCGTCGGCAAACCCTTGGTTCGAATCGGATACGGACGACTGAATGCGCGAACCGCACGACCTCCGTCCTCGTCCACCGACACGGGCGTATCCAAAGAATAAATCGAAAGGTCTTCTTCGTTCCAGCGATCCCCCAAACTATGCGTATGATCGGGAGTATAATTCCACAAAGTCAGATGTACGAAATTTTTTTCGACGGCTTTCATCACTCGATCCAATGCCTTGTCCAATACTCCGTAATCTTTTTTGAGATACGCGACCCTTTGGTTGATGTCCATCGGAATTCCGGTTTCGCCGATTACGGTAGGACAATTCCCCATATTCTTTTCGGACATTTCCCGTATCATTCGGATCGTTTCCTCATAGGCCTTATCTATATTCTCTTTTCCGAATACCGGTTTTTGTTTGAAAACGTGGACTCCGAACCAGGGATAATAACGTTTGAGCATAAGCACGGATATGTCGTACCAGTGCGTTGCGTTGACGACCGCGCCGTGATTTTTTTTCTGAGGCTCCTTCCATTCCAATTCGAGATGCGCCGGATCGCTTTCGATGAAGATATGAAACCTACTTTCCACTTTCTGCACTCGATCCTTGAACTTCTTGATAAAAGGCTGCATGAAGTCGGAATAGAAGCGGTATTTCCTTCCGTTTTTCCTATAAAAATATTCCGGTTTGAGCATCATCGGCGCGCCGTTGGGATCGTAATCCCAAACCCCGTGATTTCTCCATATACATTGTTGTCCCCGTTTCCAGAGAGGAACTCCTCCCGCATTGAGTTTCACCTTCCCGAACGGAAGACTCCAAAAGCCGAGCATATACGCCTGCTCCGCGGAAACCGCCCGTCCTTCCGAAAGATACATTTCCTGGAACGGAGAGGTTTTGGTCACTTTGCCGAATCCGAAACCGTCGAACTCTCCCAGATTTTTTTTACCGATCCATCCCGGTGAAGGTTCGTTTAAAGAATCGAAGCCGACCACGTTTTTGTATTTTTTGAGTTTTCGTACGAGTTTTAATACGGACTCGATGTAATGATCCTGCAAAAAATCCTGCACGTTTTTCCCGCCGATCCTCGTATCCGGTGCGAATTCCTTTCCGCCGAAGAACAAGGTGAATAACGTTCCACATGCGTATTTCTGATAGTTGAGCGGCCAGGACATCCTTCTGTAATTTCTACCTTGGTGATGATGGACGATCGCGGTTTCGGAATCCCGGATCTTGGATATATCCATTCCCAATTCCTCCAAGGTCCATCCAGGCGCGCCGTCCCCTCCCGTAAACCGCGACCATACGTCCTGATGCGGATCGATAAACAGATAAAAACCTTTTTTGGAAGCCAAGGACACGATCCGTTCCACGTAGTCCAGATATTCCGTGTCGTATTTTCCCGGACCCTTGTGTTCGATCGCCTCCCACGTTATGAGAAACCGCAAAAAGTTGAATCCCCATTTCTTCAACCGGTCGAAATGTTCCTCGGCCTGATCCTCCTCGAGAGGACGACCTACGAAAGACACGTTCCTGTGGTTGTAGAACGTCAAGGTTTGGTCGAAATGTGTGGTTCCGTCCGGTTTTGTGGGAAGTTTGGCGGATCCGGAGAGATTGACTCCTCGGAGTTGATACACGGCTCCGTCCTTTCCGACGAAATGTCCGTTTTTTACGAATAATTCTTCCATAATATTCTAATATTCTCCGAATTGAATTCTTGCGTCCTCGTAACCTCGGCTGATGAGATAATCCGCCTGAACTTGAGAAAAGTTTAATATACTTCCGAATCCGAGCGAGGTCCTCGGTCCGATCGTCCTGATCTTTAATTCCGGCCGCTCCGCGCTGGGGATGGACAACAAAGAGGAGAGTTTGGATTTTTTCTTTTTACGCATTTTTTTTTCGAAATTGAGATTGGACATCACCGTCTGAAAGGATCCTATCAGAGACAATTCGAACACACGTTCCAAACCTTCGCGTCTGGTTTTAGGAAGCCCCATGTCGATCCCTCCGACGGGTGAAAGAAGTACGACTACGATGTCCGTGGCTCCCCGTTCGACCGCGGGTAAAATCGGAGTGTTGGCCATCACTCCTCCGTCCCAATGCGGCTTGCCGTCCACATACTGCCAAGGAAAGAACATCGGTATGGCCGAAGAGGCCATAACGTGTTCGATGTCTATGTCCTTGTTTCTAAAAAACACGAGTTCCGCGGTGAGAATGTTCACTGCGGTGATGATGATTTCGGTGGGATTTTTTCTCAGGTTGCGGAAGTCCAGATGGGAATACAGAAGGTTTTTCAACGGAGTCGTATCCGTCAAAGGCGAATAACTTTTTACGAAGATATCGACCAGATCGTTCCAAATCGAATAACGCATCACTTTTTTGGCTTCGATGGATTTCCAGAGTTTGGTGATTTCCAACGCGTTCATTCCGCAACCCATGGCCGTAGCAGTGATCGCTCCGACCGATGTTCCGCAGATGATATCCGGTTTGAATTGAATTTCCTCTAAGTACCGCAATACCCCGGCTTGATAGGCTCCACGGGCGCCGCCGCCGGATAAGATGAGAGCGCGTTTCATTCTACCTGAATCCTAGAGATACGAAAAAAAGAGAAGAATTTTCGTTTGTATCGGGAGCGATCCGGAATCAAGGAACAGAAAACGCCCCAAGAGGGAAAGAGGGAAAGAGGGAAAGAGGGAAAGAGGGAAAGAGGGAAAGAGGGAAAGAGGGAAACCTTCTGAGCGACTGCATCGTCTGCGCGGCATCCATCTGCCGAGATCGGAAGCTCGAGAATGACCAGTTCCCGAAACTCAGAAAGGTCAGTGGTCTGATTGGATTGCAATACCCGTACGGCTTACTGCAAAGTGAAACCCTGGCTATTGCTCAGCCACCTCACCGGTCAATTGTTTACTACAACTATCACTCACTAGACCACCTCCTTTTCGTGTGGCAGCAAAATATTCTGTCTCATTAAAATGTCAAGAATAGAGCGAATTTTTTTAAGAATTTCTTTCCGAATTCTTACGAAACCGTTTTCACTCTGGAAATCAAAACGAGTGCGATCAGATTAAACCCGATCGCCAGATATCCGGCGATATCATAATTTTGATACGGTGCCGTAGGACTGGCCGCCACCAGAATACTTCCTCCGATCGTGGCCCCGAGGCCCGACGCAAGATTTTGAAAGGACGAGATTACGGTCATAAATCTTCCTCGATCCTTCGGTTCCGTGCTCGAAGTGATCAACGCCAATGCCGGAATCCATCTGCCGGAAACCAAAATCATAAAGAAAGTGGTAAGAATCAAAACCTCGGTCAAAGTCGATTTTCCGAGATGTGTCATGATCAGAATCGGAACGAAGGACAACGGAACCAACGTGTAGAATACTTTGTGTTTCCCGATTTTGTCGGAAAGGATCCCGATCAAACGGGAGGAAAAAAACGTGACCAATCCTCCGAAAAAATAAATCAATGGAATGTCCTCTTTTGGAATTCCCACGTTACGCTCCATATACGGAGCGATGAATGGAATCACCGTAAAACCTCCGAGGATCACAAACATCATCAACATATACGAAGCGGTGTATTTTTTATAGGTCAAAATCCGCAAAAACTCGAGAACCGGATTGGATCCGGTGGCCTGATACGGAGGGATATGCGGAAGATGATTGTAAGCCAATATAAGAATCGGAAGACTTACCAACGCGATTCCCGCAAAGGACATGTTCCATCCGTAATAGGAAGCGACCTTCAATCCCAAAGGAATTCCGATCACCGAAGCTACGGAAAACGCGCCCATGATCGCTCCGGTCGCCCTTCCCCTTCTTTCCATGGGAATCGCGTCTCCGATAAACGCGAAAACGATCGAACCCAAAACTCCGCCGAAAGCCCCGGACAAAATTCTCGCGGCCATAAGAAGTCGATACGAATCGGCCACGGCACACATAGCCGTTCCGGCGATAAAACCGGAATATAAAAAAACCGCGGCCGTCTTTCTATTGAATCGATCTATGAACAAAGCGCCGACCACTCCCGCAACGAAAGCGCTATATGTATAAGAGGAAATCAGAAGAGAGAATTCCTGAGGATCGATATGAAACGCTTCCTGGAAATAACTTCCCAGAGGCATCATGATCACGAAGTCGAGGATATGAGTGAATTGAATCGAAGCTAAGACGAAAATCAACATCGCTTCGGATTTTACGTAAACGGTTCTGGTGGGCTGGGAGGACATATATATGGATAGCTTGAGAAATGTCAGTTTTCTGTAGATAGAAAAAAGTAAAAAATGGATTGAAGCATTGTTTTCCTTTCCGAAAATCCCTACTGGAATTATTTTATTCACTTTATGAAAACGAACTTCATTTCCGCCATATCGGCGCTTTCCCTAGTCGAATCGGACCAACGAGTTTTCGTTCACAGCGTTGCCGCAGCACCTTCCCTTTTGATCGAGGCTTTAACCCAACGGGGACCCGAGTTGAAAAACGTGGAGATGATTCATCTTCATACGGAAGGACAAGCGCCTTATACCGCGAAGGGATTGGAAAACAGTTTTTTTACGAACGCGTTGTTCGTCGCGGCAAACACGCGTCAGGCGGTCGCAGAAGGTAGAGCGGACTATATTCCGATTTTCTTAAGCGAATGTCCTTCTCTTTTCAGAAAGAATATCCTTCCTTTGGACGTCGCGCTCGTTCAGGTTTCTCCTCCTGACAAACACGGTTTTTGTTCTCTCGGAGTTTCGGTCGATATCAGCAAGGCCGCGGTGGAAACCGCGAAGATCGTAATCGCGCAAGTGAATGAGAACATGCCCCGCACACACGGAGACGGAATCGTACACGTGAGCAGGATTCATTCGTTCGTGGAAGGGAATCTTCCCTTACACGAACACGTTTCCGAAGCTGCTTCGCCGACGGAACTGGCCATCGGTAAAAACGTCGCGTCCTTGGTGGAAGACGGAGCGACCTTACAGATGGGAATCGGCGCGATTCCCAACGCGGTTCTGTCTTGTCTCGCTTCGCACAAGGATTTGGGAATCCATACAGAAATGTTTTCGGACGGAGTGATGGAACTCGTTCAAAAGGGGGTGATCACCGGAATTCATAAGAAAAAACATCCCGGTAAAATCGTTTCGGGTTTCGTGATGGGAACGAAAAAATTATACGACTTCATCGACGACAATCCGCAGGTCGCGATGCTCGATATCGGTTATATCAACGATCCGCACGTGATCCGGAAAAATCCGAAAGTGACCGCCATCAATTCCGCAGTGGAAGTGGATCTCACCGGTCAGGTTTGCGCGGACACGATCGGAACCAAGCAATATTCCGGAGTCGGAGGACAGATGGACTTCATCCGAGGCGCTTCTCTTTCGGAGGGAGGCAAACCGATCATCGCCCTCCCCTCCACAACTTCCAAAGGAGAATCGCGTATCGTGCCGTTTTTAAAACAAGGCGCGGACGTGGTGACGACCCGCGCCCACGTTCACTACGTGATCACAGAATACGGAATCGCCGATCTTTACGGAAAAAATCTCAGACAAAGGGCCAAGGCCCTGATCGGAATCGCTCATCCGGACCACAGGGAAACCCTCGAACGGGATGCGCTGGAGCGGTTTAAGATTCTTTAAAGTGTAATCCAATTTTATTTTTTCGAAAAAAGAACCGGATCGGAATCGTTTGACAGAGCCGCGATCGTTCGTCATATTGATCCTGCGCCGATTCTCCGATGAAGTTCGAACGGAATAAAGTCTACGAAGGAATTTTTCTCTCGGACGTTCATTACCTTCTCAACAAAAAGATAAAATCCCACAAACATAAGGAGCTCTTTCAGTTTCTGGATCATCTCGAAAAAAGAAACGTTCGTTTTCGGACGGTGTATCTCGTTGGAGATATCGTCGAAAATTGGTTCTTCAGCGCTTCCCGGAAACTGAGAAGAAGTAAAAAACGCTTCAACAAACTTTTCGATCGACTGGACGCTCTCGCATCCTCCGGAGGAAACAAGATTTACATCGTGGGCAATCACGATTCCACGTCGTATCTGATGAACCTTCCCCCGAAAATCGAAAGATATCTCAAAGAACGCAACTGGAACGTTTGCGAAAAAGCGGAGAACGAGATCCTGATCGCCTTACACGGACATCAAGGACAATACAACCGTCTCACCTGGATCGGTTCGATTTTTTTATTAAGGATTTTGCATGCGATTGCATTGCTGGTTCCCGATCTGTTCCGCTTTTCCGAGGCGTTCTATCACAAACATCTCAACCGTCAGGATCCGACCACGACCGAAGAAGTATTACGATATTATGAACGTCTTTCGAGGATCGCGCACCAAGGAGACAAGGTTCTGATTTCGGGACACACACACGACTTCCTATGTATCCCCAATCTCCGGATCATAAACACGGGCGACTGGGTGAAAAGCAACAGTTTCGTTCTTCAGGACGGTTTTCATTTCATCGGAGCGCGTATGAACAAACGCGGAGAATTCTCCAAGGAATTCGTTTACGAACACAAGGAAGAATCCAAACCTCAGTAAAAATATTTCTTGCGGAACCTGTTCAAAAGGTGCAGAATTATCGGATGCAAATTTCCGATCCCTCCGCCGTCCTCCGGTATGTTTTGGAACATCCCTGGTTTTCCTTATTGTATGCGTTCGGAATTTATACCTTTTGCGCGCTCGTCCACGACATCGTCCAGAGAAGACACGCGATCAAACACAACTTCCCTTTGGTCGGAAGGATTCGTTATCTGTTCGAAACGATCGGCCCGGAATTGCGTCAATATTGGGTCGCGAACGATAAGGAGGAAATGCCTTTCAATCGCGCGGAACGATCCTGGGTTTACGCGACCGCGAAAAAACAGAACAACAATTTCGGATTCGGCACGACGGAGTTGTTGTATGAAGCCGGTTATCCGATCATCAAACACAGCGCGTTCCCGTTTCCGGAATCCAAAGTCAAACACCTCAAAAACGATTCGTCCATGATTCCTTGTCTGAAAGTGATCGGAGAATTTCATAACCGCAAAAAACCCTTTCGCCCTCCTTCGGTCGTGAATATATCGGCGATGTCCTTCGGTTCTTTGGGTAAAAACGCGGTTTCCGCCTTGAATCTCGGAGCTAAGATGGCCCACTGCTATCAGAACACGGGAGAAGGAGGAATCAGTCCCTATCACCAGTTAGGCGGAGATATCGTCTGGCAAATAGGAACGGGTTATTTCGGAGCGAGGGACGAAGCGGGAAATTTTTCGCTCGATCTGTTTGCGAAAAAGATCCACGAAACTCCCCGCGTACGTATGATCGAAATCAAACTTTCGCAAGGCGCCAAACCGGGAAAAGGAGGAATTCTACCGGGCAAAAAAGTCACGCAGCAAATCGCTAATATCAGGGGAGTTCCCGTCGGGAAGGATTGTGTTTCGCCTAACGCGCATTCGGAATTCGACAACGTAAGCGAACTGATCGATTTTATAGAGCGACTTCACTCCGTGAGCGGACTTCCGGTCGGAATCAAAAGCGCCGTCGGCGAAATTCAATTTTGGAACGAACTGGCGCAAAGGATGAAGGAAACCGGAAAAGGTCCGGACTTTATCACGATAGACGGAGGAGAAGGTGGAACCGGCGCGGCCCCGCTCGCCTTTGCGGACCACGTATCGCTTCCGTTTAAGGTCGGGTTTGCCAGGGTGTATCAGATTTTCCAAAACGAAAAACTCTCCGAAAGGATCGCCTGGATCGGAAGCGGTAAATTAGGTTTTCCTGATAGAGCCATCGTAGCCTTCGCGATGGGTTGCGATCTCATTCATGTCGCTCGGGAAGCGATGATGTCCGTAGGTTGTATTCAAGCGCAAAGATGTCACACCGATCATTGCCCGGCGGGAGTCGCCACTCAGAACCGCTGGCTGCAAGCCGGATTGGACGTCCAACTCAAATCCGAAAGAAACGCCAACTACATCAAGGGTTTGCGAAAGGAGGTTTTGTCCGTCACTCACGCCGCCGGTTACGAACATCCGCTTCAATTTCGGGGAAGCGACATCGAAATCAGCGCAGGTTTGAACATCTTTAAAACGCTGGAAAATATCCTGGGTTACAAACGCGATCCGGTCCATTTTACGAAGATGCTCGATTATACGGATCATACGTATCTCGAGGAATACATGCAGGGAGTTTCGGACACGGAACCTTCCGCTTGATCGAAATTTCTCCGAAAGAGAGATCGTTTCTTATAGGTTCGAAATTCTTTTCCTCTTGCCGTACCGCTTTCCGTAAAAATCCTATGCGAAAGCGGAGAAGCTATGTCCGATTTTTCCTATTCCTTTCCAAACGTAATGAACGAGGCAAAAGACGTCCTTTTAAAACCGAGGACGTTTTTCCACTCTCTTTCTAAAACGAAATTGCCGTTGATCCAATTGTATTACAGAGCGGTAACGTATCTGGCCTTATTGTATCTTTCCGCCGTCGCAGGGATGACGTTATTTTCCCCTCGAAGCGATTTTTCCGCGCCCCCTGCTTCGTTTCTTTTTTTCGAAATGCCGGTCGCGTATTTTCTTTCCAGTTTCATCGTGTTCCCCGCGATCGGTTTCGTTTATATGTTTTTTTCCTGGGTTTGCGGAGGGATTCTGAATTGGAACCGAAATTTTCGGGCGGCAACGGCGACCATGGGAATTTTGTGGATGGTAGTCATTCTACAGAGTTTCGGCGGATTGATCCACTTTTACATAGGACTCGCGTTAGCGGTGCTTTTCACGGCATACTTCCCGTACTTGTTTTTTCTTGCGTTGACCTCTTACCTGGAAGCTCCCCTCAAAAGAACCGCGATCCTACTTTCCCTTTTCACCTTATTGCTGTTATACGCGCAATACTCGCGTTTGTCGGCGTTCCTGGAAGACTATAAGCTGATGGAAACGATGGATTCTCAGAAACCCTTATCCAGAGAAGAAGAGGAACAAGGGGAAAAGGCCGCCGAGGAAATCATCCGTAGAGCGATGGAAAAAGCGAAATCGGAAGGACATCAAACTCAGTAAGAGGAATCGATATGGCCAGAATTCAACTGGAACTCCCACAAAAATTCGTATGGTCCGTGGATTTGGACGTACGGATTTACGACGTTAATTTCGCGGATCATCTGGCCCACGATCGTGTGATTTCCTTACTCCACGAAGCGAGAGCGAGATTTTTTTTAGAACACAATTATTCGGAACTGAACGTGGACGGACTCGGTATCATCATGACGGATATCGCTGTCGTTTACAAGGCGGAGGCTTTTTTCCGCGATAAAATCCGTGTCGAAATCACCGCGGGCGATTTTAATCCGAGAGGATGCGACGTGTATTACAGAATGTCCCACGCCGGCGGCCCCGGCAACGGCAAAACGATCTGCGAGGCGAAAACGGGAATCGTATTTATGGACTATAAAACGAGGACTCTCGGAAATTTGCCGGAAGGATTTCGAAGAATTTTCCCTTAAAGACGCATAACGCGCTTTTTAGATACGAATCCCGAACGATATCTGAACGTTAGGCTCCGAAAATCGATACGAGATATCCGGGTTCGATAAAAGAACGTTCCTATATTGAAACGTCAAATCGGCGAAAACGGAACTGCCGTTCCAACGGATTCCGGAGCCGAAAAGCAACGTACCCTGAAGAAATTGGTTCGTATACATTCCACTCCGATAACTTCTCCCCAAACCGAAACCGAACTGCAAAAACCAGGAGAAATGCCTGTTTTCCAAGAGATAATATCTCATTCCGGGCAAAAAGGAAAGCGTATCGATCCGAAACGAATTCCGAATGCGGAACGGTTCGTAAGCCCCTTCCGAAAACGAAGACAAGCCTATTAAAAAATTTGAAGATTCATTTTTTTGAATATTGTCGCCCGACAACAGCAAAAAAGCGGACGGATTGGAGAGGAAATTCGAATCACTTTTAAAACCGAAACTGGAGTGTTCGAAACCCAGTGTGATTCCGTATTTGCCTTCGAATCTAGTTTCGACTTGAAGCAGGACCGACTGCACTTGAACCGAAAAATTTCCGATCCGATCCGGTTCTCCCGCTTCGGTACTCCAATAGGAAATTCCGGAAGAATACGAAATTTTTCCGGAATCGGCGGCGGGATCCCCATTCTTGAAATCGCCCCCTTTTTTGTTCCCGGAATTTTTTCCTGGAAGAGGTTGTTTTTCCGTTTGCAGGAGGTCTTCGGAAGTTTGGACTTCCGCCATCACGATTTTTTTGACGAGCTTAGTTTCAATTTTTCTAATATTCCCCGCCTCGTCCTCGACGATCAATTCGTCGCCGCCCATTTTCGTTCTAACGTTCCGGAGCACGTTTCCATCCTTGAGGAGAATCGTATCCGCAAAAAGGGAAAACGGAATCGTAAACAAAATCGAAGATACGAGAAGCGGAAGAAATAGGATTCTTTTTTGAACTGGCATAATCGGCCGACGTATCTCCCCTTTGATCGAACACGATTCTGCGTTCGAGATCAAACCTTCCAAGAAGGTTTCATTCTTCCGAGCATAAAGACCGTAATTCGGAGTCGGTCGGTAATCCATGATATCGGATTTCTGGTGAAGTTGGATCGCCGCGCAGCCGAAATCGCCCCGTAAGAAGTTTTGTCGAACGGGTACCACCCTATGTTCCGTTTGGTCGGGATGAGGTCCCGATTCACGAGTTTAGGTTGTGTCATCTCGACCGGACTCTTTCCAACCGCCCCACGGAATTTCCGATTGGCCGTGTGTGTATAGATGATCTTTGATCGTAGTCGCGTCGAATCGTCGGCTAATTCCACGGCCTCTTCGACGGTTTCGAATTTCATCAGCGGGATCACCGAACCGAAATTTTCTTCCCGCATCAATTCCATTCGATGATTTACGTCCACGATCAGAGCGGCGGGGTAAAAGTATCCGTTCGTATTTTTCTTAGGTTTGGACTGCACCGGAATTTTAGCTCCGTTTTTCGCAGCATCGTCTACTCGGCGTTTGGCGGTGTTCAGATGTACTTCGGTGGTCATCGAACCAAGATCGAGGTCGAAGTTACGATCCGAGGAAGTCCGCATCATCTCTGTTTTCCCCGAGAATAAGTTTATAAATTTATAATATATTTTTTCCTGCACGTAAACGCGGTGCAACTCGTCCCTCTTATCGAAGAATAAGAACTTGGCACTAGGAAGTCTCTCCGGTCCGAGATGAGGTCCGGCGTTTTTTGTGTACCAATCCGCGGCCGGTGAGGACGGAAGAACTTTCGTCGCAAGGGCGTCCTTTCTCGATTTACCGTTGCCTTTGTTTACGATTGCGGCCAATTCCTCCGAGGGATCCACTCCATAATCCCGCACTTTCAGAATGTGTTTTTTTCGACCGGAGAATTTCGTTCGAGCCCATAATTTTTGAGCCTCTCTCGCTTTTTGCAAAATCGCAGAAATCGTTTGCAAATCCGTATTCGAAATCTTTCCGATTTCTTCCAGAATCGCCGGATTTTGGGCAGTCTGGGATCCGCTTGTGGAATGAACTCGGCCCGGTTTGACGTTGGATTGTGTTGCAGTTCCGACGGACATAGAAAATTCTCCCTTCCCCTCCGAGACGAACCCTTTGTATGGCCGTAACGTTCGTTCGGTCCGTCTATAGTACAAATAGAACAGATTTTATAACAAGCGTTTTTGCAAATGGTCTCGGGGGCAGCCCGGGAATCTCCTATACAGGAAAAGCCCCCGTAAAAAACTGACAGACAATTGTATTAGAGGGTTTTTCTATGAAACGCACCGAACTGGAAAGAAGAGAAAGAGACCTCCGCAAGGCAGAAAAAAAGACACAACTCCAAGAGAAGAGACTCGCCTCCGGAAAAGGAAACAGCGTAGGGGATTACATCGACGAATTGGCGGCGCTCTTCCGTTACGATGCGACCGAAATTTTCAATACCGGGGACGATATTGCCGTTTTAGAGTTGTTGGAGGACATACAAGCGAATCTTCCTCCGAAACAATGGGAAAACGTCCTTCGCAAAGCGATCAAAAAAACGGGGGTTCAGGAAAAAGACAAAGCCTATTCCGAACTCAAGGAGTTGATGCAGGAAGATGAAACCGAAGAAGAGGAAGTCGGGGTTTAATCCCGACTTTTTTCCATTCGTATAAATCGTTTTCCTTCCTTTTCCTTCCCGGACTTCTTTTTCACCTTCCGACTGTCGCTCCCTCCAACGCCGCGCTTTCTTTTCCGCTCCATCTTTTTTTGCTGGACGCTTCGACCGACCCACCCTTGTCCCTGAGGTGATCGCGTTTGGGCCGAGTGATCTTTTTTTGTGTGAGTTCCCGCACAAGTTTGTCGGAAAAATCAACCAAGAGAACCACACAACGAAACTCCAAGTTACTCCGAAAACCGGGTCTCGTTTTCCTATCGTGTGAGTTCCCACATCCCACTCTCCTTAGAAGAAATTGTCCTTCTCCGCGGAAAACTCATTCTGCGACAACCGTGTGAGTTCCCACATTTTGCCGCACCTCCCGAGAAGGAGCAAGAGAACGAAAATCAAATAATGCTTGATCTATCTCTCAGATAGTATCTAACAGATATATAACCCGAGAAAGAAAATCCTCGTAGATCGCAAGACCGATTTTTGAATCCGATGACCTATCCTCATAAAACGAAACGACTCTTCTTGAAAGGAACGGCTGCAGCACACTTTCGATTCGGAGAGAAATTCTGAAATGGCGAGACTCAACAAAACACGTTATGCGCTCTTAGGAATTCTTGCGAACCGTTCGATGAACGCCTATGAAATCAAAAAGAGCATAGAACAAAGTATCGGTTTTTTTTGGCAGGAAAGTTTCGGTCAGATATATCCCATTCTGAAACAACTCGAAAAGGAAGAATGCCTCAAGTCCTATAAAACGCGAAAAGGTTCCGGTGCCGAAACGACGGTATATAAGATCACATCCAACGGTAAAAAGGAATTGAAAGAATGGTTGGAACGACCCGTTGAAAAAACCCCGTACCGGAACGAACTTCTTCTAAAACTGTTCTTCGGGAACCATGTCTCGAAAGAAGTATTAATGCGACATCTACAGAATACGAAAGAAGAAGTCACACGTCTTATGGAAATTTACGAAAACATCCGTCAAGTCGTGGAAACCTCGGAAGTTCCGGAAATCAATCGAACGCTCGGATTGGTCACCTTGGATTTCGGAATCACCTCGGTAAAAAACTTTCTCGTTTGGACCGAAGAATCCCAGGAAAAGATAAAAAGATCCGATTTTTAATTCCGTATAATTTTTCTTCTTTGCGGTTTCCGAAACAAGGCATATCCTAAGTCCTATTTCGAAAACCCAGAACGAAAACATGAACCTTCCTCCTCTACGTCAATCCATGGAACTCGCCTGGTCCCCGTTTGCGTTCTATTCCGGGTTCGCTTTCGTAATCTTTATCGTAAACCTATATATAACCTATAAAAATCTGAAAGTTCAAGGAAGCCGCGAATTCTTTTTCGTGATCTTCGGTTTGGCCGTTTATTCCTTCGGAAGTTTTTTCGAGATCCTTTCGAGAAACGAAAGCTGGATCGTGTTTTGGGACGACTTCCAATTCATAGGAAACGACATCATAGTAGTCGCGATCTGCTTTTTCATTCCGCGTATCACCTCTCTAACGTCCGTATTCAGATTCCCGCTTTCTTTGCTTCTCGTTGTTTTTCCCGTAATTAATGAAATACTAATATGGTCGGGGATTCATTCGGAATGGGTCCGCGTCAACGTAAGATTTTCCGCCGAAACATCTTGGAAAGCGTTGGTCTACGACTACGGTCCTTGGATGAAAATATTCGTAACGTATTACCTCTGTGCGCAGGCACTCATCGTGACCATTCTGATCTGGAAATTCGTCACACTCAAAGGATTCAGAAAAGCGCAGATGTTTTTGGTCCTCATAGGAATCCTAATCCCTTTTATAGGCGGACTGATGACCGTAGCCGGAGTTTTTCCGTTCATCAATCCGCACTTGGACGTCTTTCCGATCACGGGTTCGGCCACTGCGCTCGTATGGGTTTACGGACTTTTTTATTTCAGAATGATGGACCTCATACCGGTTGCGCGGGACAAGGTGTTCAATCTCATTCAGGACGTAATTTTAATATTAGATAAAAATAATATAATTTTGGATTACAACGAAGCGGCTTTTTCCGTATTTTTAAACCGGCTGGGTTCGCCCGGAGTTTCGTTAAAGGAAGTATATCCGGACCTGGAATATCTGATCGAAAAATTCAAAAGGAACGAAACCGATTCGATTCCGGATCTTAGACTTTTTATAGAAGGAGAATTAAGATATTACGAAGTGATTCTGCCCAATTTCGCGGGTCAATCGGAACAAAGCGGCTTTTGGATTTTGTCCTTAAGGAATATCACCGAACGGAAGTTAGGCGAAGAACGCGCCATCGAGGAGAAAAACTTCCTGAATATGATCCTGGATTCGACGAGGGTTCTTTTTGTGGCGCTGGATCGGGGAGGAAGAATTCTTCGTTTTAACAAGGCCTGCGAAAATGCGTTCGGCTATCGGTCCGAAGAGGTAAAGGGCCATTCTTTCTGGGAGATCTTCGCGGAGCCGCACAAAAAGGATCAGATCCGAAAAGTATATCTGCGAATGGTAAAGGGAAAATTTCTACCTAAAACGCAGGAGCATTGGATCGGCAAATTCAAAGAACGGAAACTGATCCAGTGGGAAAATCGGGAAATCAAGGATCGTAACGGAAGAACCAACTTCATCATATCCGCAGGCGCGGACTTAACGGACGTGCACGAGGCGGAAAACGAAATCGCGAATCTGAAATCCGCAAACGAAGAGATCACCCAAAAAAACCGTCTGATCGAAGAGCAAAAAAAGGAATTGGAACGAACGATAGAAACGCTCAAAAAAACGCAGGCCCAGCTCGTACAAACCGCGAAACTGGCAGACTTGGGCCAACTTGTATCCGGAATAGCCCACGAAATCAACAACCCGTTAGGCGCCATTCAAGCCTCGAATCAGAATATACAACATTACACGAAATCCTTCCGTCAAAAGTCCAAAAACTACTTCGAATTGTTAAACGAACTTCCTCGACATATACGTAATATGATCGCGACGTTGATCGAAAATTCCGCGGATCATTCCGACTTGGTACTCGGCCTGGAACGTAGAAAAAGAATAAAGGAAGTCCGGGTTCGTTTGGAAACATTAGGGATTTCTAATCCTCCGAACGAAATGTGCGAGTTCGTCGTGGAATGTGGGATTTTCGGAAGAGAGGAATTTTTTAGGGACCTATTAAAACAGGAAAATTCTCTTCGGATTTTGGAAATGATCACCGACCTTCTGGGTCCGGAACGCAATTCTAAAACGATTCAAGCCGCAGTCGAGCGATCGTCGAAAATCCTTTATGCGCTCAAAAGCCTGGCACACTTCGAAAGCAATAGCGTGCTCGAAAAATCCGCATTAAAGGAAAACGTGGAAATCGTTCTCGCCTTGTATCAGAATCTATTCCGTCACGGAGTGGAACTTTCCGTACATTTCGACGAACTTCCAAAAATTCCGATCTATAGGGACGATCTTCTTCATCTTTGGACGAACCTGATCATGAACGCAGTACAAGCAATGAACTATTCGGGAAAATTAACGATCAACGGGAAAAAGGAAAACGGGTTCGCAGTCGTGGAAATCAGCGATTCGGGTCCGGGAATTCCCGAGTCGTTAAGGGAAAAAATTTTCGATCCATTTTTCACGACCAAACCGCCGGGAGAAGGGAGCGGACTGGGATTGGACATCTGCCAAAAAATCGTCCAGAAACACAGAGGTAGGATTTCGTATAATTCGGAGCCGGGCAAAACCGTCTTCAAAGTCGAGCTGCCGATAGAACAGGAAAACATAATTTAAAATTTTATAATATTCCTTTTCTAGGAAGCAATCGAATCTCGTCCGGATAAACCGCGTCCGGAAGCGTGGATAACGTAGCCAGCCATTTCCCGAAATCGTCCACGGGGATCATATCGTCCTGATCGAAACCTTCCCTTCCCTTCCAGATGTCGGTGTAAACTGCTCCCGGATAAACCGTGATCACTCGGATTCCTTCCGATTTTAGTTCTTCCCGAAGAGCCTTTGCGAATCCGGCGATCGCGTGTCTACTCGCGCAATACGCGCTCGATTCCGGAAAACCCTGATAACCCGCCGTCGAAGATAGATAACACAAAAACGAACCGGGAGACAACAGAGGAAGGATTTCCTTGGTAAGCAGAAAGAGAGAATTGAGATTGAGCACAAAATGCGCGTTCCATTCTTCCAGACTGATCTTTTCCACCGGTTTGAACAATCCGCTTCCGAACGTAAAATAAACGCCGGCTAACGAAGAACAATACGATCTCAACGAAGAAACGAATTCCGTAATTTCGCTGGGGCGCGCCAGGTTACAACGGAAATTCCTGCCGAACTGAAACGGATCTTCCCGTTTCCATTCGGATCCGGTCCTGGAAATTCCGACGGCGTCCTTATTTAGTAAATTCAAATTTTCTAATACTGATTTTCCGATTCCGGAACCCGCGCCGGCGACTAAGATGGGTCGATTTTGCGAAGTCGAAGCCACGCCGTTTTTCTCAGGAAAAAGAAGCCGGGTAAACGGGGAATTCGGTGGAAAATACCTCTTCCCGATCCAATTCCGCGGCGGCCGACGGATCCGCGTTTCCGACGGGAAGAACGTTCTTTTTTTCTCCGGGATACGAAAACGATTTCCAGGAAACCATGTATTTGAGGATAAAATCCGCCGCCTCGAGATTCCTATTTGCTTGAACCGAGTCCTTTCCCCATACGGTAATCCCGTGTTTTTCGATGATACAAAACGGAACGGCGGGTTTGTACACCTTGAGATAACGCTCCAGACAATCGGATATATCCTGAACATTCGAAAAATTGTATATTATAGGAACGTAAACTTTTGGATTTTCCTCCCAAATTCCGTAGGCTTTGAGAATTTCGATATTCGGAAGTTCCAAAAGTGCGATCGGTTCCGCGGAAGAAGTTCCCGCCCCGATCAAATTGGATTCCAAACTATGGACGTGCAGACCACAACCAGCGGTTTCCAAAGAGCGATAAACGGCTCGATGGATGGACGATTCCGCGCTCGGTTTAAGCCCTTTTTCGGTTTTGGAATTACGAGACGGATCCGGTTTACCCGTCTCCAAGTCGATATAAAGAAAATTACGTTTATTTAATAGATTTTTGTCCAGCCCGCTTCCGCTCACCCAAAAACCGGATTCTCCCGGAATACGGACGGAAAGGTTCCCCGCGGTACCGGGCATCCAACCGTTTTTGTGATACGAGGCTCCCAACGCGGCGAGCCTCTCCAGTTGTTTTTTGACGGACATATCAGTCCAACGAGTTGGTTTCTTCCACGTAGTTCGGCACCCAGCCGCTCATATCCTGGAAGTAACGAACCGCCTTGATCCTTTTTTTGTCGTCGAGATAAAACCAATGATTGGTGTTTCTCGGTACGGAAATGAAGTCGTCCTTTACCACGTGAACGAGAAACTTCTCCCCCTTGAGGGCAAAACCGAAAACACCCGACCCGTCCACGATATAACGCACTTCTTCGTCCGTGTGATAGTGAACCCTGTCGAACTTGGCGAGCATTTCGTTCAAACCGGAAACGTTCGGATGAAGTACGATCAAGTCTCTGGATTGATATCCTTCTTTTTGTTTGAGGGTTTCGAAACGATCGTCCAATTTTTTGAGCAGATCCTCTTTTTCGAGGTCGGCCAAAACTTCCTTATCGGTGAGAGAAGTCGCGTGATCCGGAACCTTCCAGTGGTCGTAGTCGATTCCCCTTTCTTTTAAGAAGGATTTTACTTCGTTCGTTTCCTTGATTTCGGGAAGGCCTTTTTGTCTTACGATCGTTGCCATGATTGTCTCCGCAGATGTTATTTGCTGACCCTTTCTACGTAAGTGAGATCCCGCAGGTCTATTTTTATGACGTCGCCCTGCTTGACGAAAATAGGAACGTTGATTTCTCCACCGGTCTCCACGGTGACCCGTTTTTGCGCGGTGCCGGAAGTGTCCCCTTTGAGACCTTCTTCCGCATACGTAACCTGTAAAACGGAAAAGTTGGGAGGAATGACTCCGATCGGTTTGCCCTCGTAAAAGGTGACTTCCATCGGAGTTTCCTCTTTGAGAAACGGAAGGATGTCCTCCACGTATTCCTTGGATACGGGCATCTGTTCGAAGTCGTTCGAATCCATAAAGATGATGTCATCGCCTTCGGTGTAGCAGATGGTCATGTTTCTTTTTTCCAATTCCACGCTCTCCAGCTTTTCGGCCGCCTTGAAGGTCCGTTCGATCGAACTGTTTCGGGTGAGGTTTTTCAGTTTGGTTCTGATAAAGGCGGAACCTTTTCCGGGGTTGACGAATTCGCTTTTGACGACCGAATACAGTTCCCCTTCCACTTTGAGAACCATTCCTTTTTTTACTTCTGTGATGCCGAGGGTCATGGATTTTCCTAAGAATAAAATACGCTCCTTCTATTTGTTTTCCAAAGGGCGCCCTGTCAAGAAAAAGAACCCGCAACTCCCTTCCACAAAGCCCGTGGAACGCCGTTTTCGGCCGATTCGAACGAATGTGGTAATTTGTAATAATTCGAGCTCGAATTGTAATAGACTTTTTCGGGACCCCGAGCACGATCCCGGGAAGTTTACGCAGGAACAAAAAATCAAGACCGTATGAAATCGAAGTTTATCATTTTACCCGCGATCCTCGCGGCGGTTCTTCTCGGCGGGAATTGTAAGCCGAAAGAAACGATTACGATCACCGGGTCCGAAACCATGCACGTGATGTTGCAGATGATCGGTTTGGAATACTCCCGCAGACATTCGGGAATCCAAGTGGCCGTCCATGGAGGCGGCTCGATCGAGGGAATCGAAAAATTATTCCAGGCAAAAACCGACATCGCGGCGGCGAGCCGTCCTTTGACCGAATCCGAATGGAAGGGACTCGATTCCAAAGGGAAGTTCGAATCCTTGGCCGTCGCGTATGACGGAATCGCGATCGTGGTTCATCCTTCGAATAAGATCCAAAAGATCGATTTAGAAACCGCGTCCCGAGTGTTTTCGGGAGAAATTTCCGATTGGTCCCAATTAGGGGGAAAATCCGGAAAAATATCCGTTGTAATTCGAAACGATAAATCGGGAACGGCGTCTTATTTCGAAACCCACGTACTTCGACAAAAGGACTTGGGAACCAAAAATTACGAAGCCAGAAAAAACCTGGATTATTCCAAAGATGCCAAGGTCGTAGCGGACAATGATTCGATGGCGGCCGCGATCGAAACCGATCCGAATTCGATCGGGTTTATGGGAATGGGAAGCGCTCTTTACGAAAACAAAGGAAGGGTTCGCGCCTTGGAATATTCCCGTTCCAAAACTGGATCGTACGTAACACCGAGCATCGAAAACGTTTACAATCGCAAATACGAACTTTCCCGAGGTCTATATCTGTTTTATCTTTCCGATCACGGACAAAAGATAGACGATTTCGTCACGTTCGTAACCAGCGAAGACGGACAAAAGATTATACTCAAAAGCGGTTATCTCCGCGGAAGTCTTCCGACGGTGGAAGTAGAAGCGCAAAAATAAACGAGATCCCGGGATTTTTTCGAGGAAAAAGATTGATTTCCCAAAATCCCGGGGTCTAATCCACGTATGAGCCGCTTCCTGCTTGCCATCTTCTCCGTGGGAATCTCCGTCTGTTTTCTCGCGGACGCTTTTGCGGAAAGCAGATTAGAATCTTACAAACCCGTCGTGGCACGGACCAAGGCTCCCTCCAGAACGATCTCTCAGATTTCGAATCCGTTTAGCAAAGGAATCAACACGTCCTCGGACGACGACAAAGGGCATGTTTCCTTTTTGCAGTTCGATTGTTTCTCGGGAACGTTTTTACCTACTTTCAAATCCTACAAATTCGAACTCTTTTCCGGGAAGGTTTCGCTTTCGTTTCGATATCTTTCCTTACCACCTCCGGCTGTTTAAGGTCGCATTCAATTCTGTAATTCGGGAGTAAGTCTCCCCGTTACGGAGGACTCGGCTTCTTGGGCAAAGGAAACCGTTTCCTTCGGACGCAAACAGAATCTCTCGATTGGAAATATTCTCATTCTTGTCCTGAATCTCCTAAACGTGAGAATCCCCAGCGGAAGATGCAAAAAAAAATCGATGAGTCTAGGCCGGAAGCAGGTTTCGAAAGTCCTCTCTTCCGGCTTTTTTTTAATCAATGAGAAACTACTTCTTGGTTGACGGAACGTGGAGCCGTTTCGACGCTTTCCGTTGAACCTCCGGAGCGATCCACTGTCCACTTCCCCGTTTCATAAGACACAAACAAAAACCGATTTCCACTCGACCGAAACGGAACGTACGTCGGATTGGAAATGGCAACTTCAACATAGAATCAAAACGAAAGAGGAACTTTCCTCCAAACTCAGTTTGACCGAAGAGGAAATCTCCTCATTCGACGCATGTTCCGAATCTTTCGAATTTTCGGTGACGCCGTATTATCTCGGGCTCGCGGATCCGAACGATCCGCATTGTCCGATCCGTCTGCAAATCGTACCGCGCGGAGAGGAACTGATCCGCGGCCCTCTCGAAAGACAGGATCCTCTCGCGGAAGAATCGTTTATGCCCGTCAAAGGAGTGACACATCGTTATCCGGATCGGGCCATTTGGTATCTTTCGCACGTATGCGCCGTGTATTGCAGATTCTGCACCCGCAAACGGAAGGTCAGCAAATCCTTTCATACTCCCGGCAAAGAAGAATGGGAACAAGCGTTGGAATATTTTAGAACGCGCTCCGAAATTCGGGAAGTGATCCTTTCCGGAGGTGATCCGCTCAATCTCTCCAACGAAAAACTGGATTTCCTCTTAGGAGAATTGAAATCGATCCCGCATATCAATCAGGTAAGGATCCATTCCCGTTATCCGGTGACTCTACCGATGAGGATCGATTCAGAACTCTGTGCTATATTCAAAAAACATTATCCTTTGTATCTCGTTACCCACTTTAATCACGCCAAAGAGATCACTCCCTTGGTCAAAGAAAAAACCGCACAACTGGCTCTGGAAGGAGGAGTTACGATCCTCAACCAAGGAGTTTTATTAAAAGGAATCAACGATTCCGTAGAAACGTTGACCGAACTTTTTTACGGCCTGACGTCGATCGGAATCAAACCTTATTATCTACATCAGTGCGACGAGGTTTGGGGAAGCGTAGGATTTCGTGTGGAGATCGAAAAAGGTGTGGAGATTATGAAGCGGATTCGCGGTAAAATTTCCGGGATTTCCGTCCCCTTATACGTGGTCGATCTTACCGGCGGAGGTGGCAAGGTCCCCTTACCCGGAGATTATTTGGTGGAAAAAAAAGAACGTTCTTACGTGTTCCGAAACTATCGGGAGGATTTGTATGAAATCGGATATTGATACTGGTTCCATCGCCTTCGCGATCCGTTCCGACTCCGAAGAAGTCGCCGAGCGGCCCCGAAAACGTAGGGGAACATCGATCCCCCTGCGGATCGTTCCCTTTCTCCTCCCCGTCGCTTGTTGCGTAGCAATTCTTCTTTTTGCACGATGCAAAACACAAGAAAGCAAAGGAACGTCCGTAGCGGCGGAAACTCCCCGGTATCTTCGGTTGAATTACGACGTCGTTTATGATACAAGCGAAGGAGCGACTTTATTCGGTTCGGGAAAGTTGTTCGCCCGCGGCCTTTTTTACGATTTTCAGATTCATTCCTCGAAGAACAAATTCGAACGTATACGAGCCTCGTCGTATACGGAAGACAATCAAATCGACTTTAAATATATCTTAAACACCGACGAGCTGGGTTCGCTTAAGAATAAGCAATATCAATATTTTTCCATGCCGAACGATTCCCGGGCCGGGGTAATGACCGGACTTCACGAAGGAAATTGTTACATCCGCTGGGAATGGCAAAAGGAATCCTTCGTTTTCGTATTCGAAACCGACGTCAAAAACGAATCCGGCGAATCGCAAGCGGCTCTCGGCAAGGAATTTCATGAAAATATCCGCAAAGGTTTAAGAATTTTTTAGTCTTCTTGACCAATTCCGTACAGGTCCGTATCCTATCCACTGCAAGGATCTGAAATGTGGCTGAAGCTGGGAGATTCGGAAGTTATCAATCTGGATTACGTATCCACTATTAAAAAAAATCCCTCTTCCAATTCCATCGAGATCATTTACAACGATCTCAATCATATCAAATCCCTGCCGTTCCGAAATTCGGAAGAAAGAGACAGGGCCTACGACGCGATCCTGGAAAATCTATCGAGAATGAAATTATTTTTTGAATGATCGGAGGAAAGATGGAGTCGATCAAAGAGAATCTACAAACCGTGTTTTCTCTCAAGCCGTTCGAAATCGTGTATTACGGATCCAGACAAAGGGGAGATTTCCACGACGGTTCCGATTTCAATTTTTTTCTTTTGGCGGACCCGAGCGATCAGCTCAAGAGCACGTTCCTTCGGGAAATCAACGCGGTTCTCAGTCCTTTGGAAAAAACCGGACCGGTTCATCTGATCACGGCGGACACCGATTCTTTCGCCGCAAGACTCCGAGTATTCGAACCGTCGGCGGTTCATCTCTGCGAATTGGGCGAACCTTTCTTCGCAGAGGAAAATTTTCCGGCCCTCCTTCAGGAATGGAACCAGATCAAAACACAGAAGATAGACGCCACCTTAACCGGAAGACATCTCAGAAAACGATATCGTTTTTATAAAAGTATTTCTCCCAGAAATACCAAAGAAGAAATCATGAGAATGGAACGGCTCGTCGCTCTTTATCTTCAAACGTGGATTTTCCGAGAAATCGAAGACGTAAGTTGGATCGAGGTAGTTTATTCCGATATTCCGAGTAGATTGATTTCCATGATCCGCGAATTGTATAAAAAAGAAGTCCCGGACTTCATCCTGGAAATTCTGGATCTTTATGAGGAAATTCTAAAGTTAAAATTAGAGATAAGAAATCAACGCAACCCGTTTTCCGCGGAACGATTTCAAACGCTCAAAGAAACGATCCGTTTCGAAGAAAAAGAAATCAAAATTCTAAAATTGAATTACTGATATAGTACAAAATCAGCCCTGAACGAACACGTCCAAATTCCACACTCGACGAAGATCGTTCCGGAGCCGTACATCGATCCACGTCGTCTGCCGATTCTATTCGTACGTTGTGACGGCCTCCGTTTCGTAGACCAACTCAGTTTCATAGTTCCCTATGCCGGAGAACACTCGACGGAACTTTAATAAATCCGGTTCTCCGAGGCGGGATGTTTCGTTCGGGATAAAGGTTTCGTCTAACGTTTCTCGAAAAGATAATGCGAAACGATCCACTCTTCCCCTCGTTTGAATTTCCAGAGTTCGGCGCAGGCCATAAAAAACACCTTCCAATACACGAACCACTTCAGGGAAGCCTCCGATCCGTAAACTTCCTCGAAAACTTTTAGGACATCCGCGCGATTCCGATACATATTCTGCAACCACGCCTCGGAAGTGCGCGCATAGTGGGTTCCTTCCACGACCCATTGATTTAAGATCAGAAAATCCTTCTGGAAATACAAAAACAAATCGTGAGAAGGCATTTGCCCGCCGGTGAAAAAATATTTGGACATCCAATCCGTATCGTCTACGACTTCGAACGCGTACGGAAAGGAACGATGCGAAAATATATGAACGAAAAAAAGTCCCTTCGGTTTGAGGAAACTCGAAAATCGTTCGAACAGTTTTTCATAGTTTTTCATATGCTCCAACATCTCCACGGAAACGAGTCTGTCGAATTTTTTGTCGATCCGAAACACGTTCATGTCCGCAGTCACTATGGTGAGATTTTTCAATCCCCTCTTTTTTGCCTCACCGTCTATGAATTTTTTCTGACTCTTAGAGTTCGAGACGCCGGTAATCTTCGATTTAGGAAATCGTTCCGCTAAATATAGCGAAAGCGAACCCCAACCACATCCCAGGTCCAACACGCTCATCCCGTCGTCGATCCTCGCCCTTTGACAGGTGATCTCCAACATTCTGCGCTCCGATTCGTCAAAGGTTGTATCTTTGCTTTCCCAATAACCGGAACTGTATTTCATGTGTTTTCCCATCACCAATCGAAAAAAATCGGCCGGAACTTCATAGTGCTGTTCATTGGCGGCGTCGGTACGGACCGCGATCGGGGAATTTTTCAGATTTTGAACGTACTCGATTTTGTGCGTTTGATTTTTTTCAAGGGAACCTTTGTTTTCCTGTTTCAACCGTTGACGCAGCAGGTTCCGTATACGGAGACGGATCAGCCAATCCGGGAAAACGTCCTTTTCCAGAAGATCGTATATAAAATCGCCCATTATTTCACACCTTTTGAATATTCATTTTACTTAATTTACTAAACAATTAGGAACGCACACCCGAAATTTCGAAGAAGAAATTCAAACCTTTTTCGGAAACCAAGGGAAAAACGCGTTCGTTTTACGGGCGTATTCCCGATAGAGTTCCCCTTTCGATTTTAATTGCCCCACTTCGTTTAGAGGAATTCCCGTCACCTTGGTCAACAAAACGAACATCGCAATCGGAGACAACAACCCGAGCCATCCGTAGGGAGAACCGAGAGAATAGATTCCGAACGCGACCCAGATCAACCATTCGAAAAAATAATTCGGATGTCTGGAGTATCTCCATAAGCCGACATCGCATACTTTTCCTTTGTTTTCGGTTTTTTTTCGGAATTCGTTCAACTGAAAATCTGCGATCGATTCGCCTAACAACGATAAGACGAATAGTAGTATTCCCGCCGTTTCGAAAGGATTGTCGTTCGGATTATCGTTTAGATTGGGGAAAACGAACGGCAAACTCAGTAAAACCGCCAATATTCCCTGAAGCTGGAAAACGTTCACGAAAAACTTTCTGTCAACCTGATCCCCGTATTCCGCTCGAAACGCCGTATAACGCGGATCTTCGTGTCCGGAAAAGGCGCGTGTCACGAGTATAAACAAGGACAATCTCCATCCCCAGATCGCTACCAATGCGGTGATCCATGCGGAACGCAAAGGATATCCATCGCTTAAATTATAGTAAACGACCGCGGCCGCCGAAATACAAAGACCCCAACCGACGTCCACGATCGAATAATTTCCGGATCGTTTGCCTATCCACCATAAAATGGTCATCAGAACGGACACAACGGCCCAAGCCGAAACCATGAAAAAAATAGTTCGTAACAACATACTCGACCACCGATATTATATTCAATTTATTGAATTTTATTTTTTTCTAATATTCTACCAGCCCTTCTTACGAAAGGTAGCAGAACCCAATACGCCACGAAGGAAACCGCTGGCGTCCACAAAAGCCATCCCAATACGGCGAAACCGGCCACATCGAAGATTCCCCGAACCACCTGGGATAAGTTATCGGCCGAGATATGCGTCGCCCAATCCAGATCCAAAGAAACACCCGATACGAACGAACCCGTTTTTAAAAACGGGAATATCAACAGAATCTGCAACGGATATACCAGATAATTGGCGAGCTGGATCGAAACGGGATTCAAGCGCAACAAGAGTCCCAAAATTCCGCAGATCGTCATCGTCGTTCCGATCAACGGAAAAACGCCCACACCGGCTCCTATAACGACGCTTAACGTTAGTTTTTCGGGTGTCGTGCCCGATTTCAGTTCCCGCTTTACGATCTCTAGGATGTTCTTCGGAGAAAAACGTTTCAAAAAACGGAAGGAAGCTCCTCCGTGCTCGGAGGAACCGCCGGTTTCTATCGAATTCTTTATTTCCACTTTGTGATTTTCCGAAACGATCCCGTTTTTTAAAAGTTTAAATTGTTCGGTCTGATATAAACCGCCTGGACGACGCTGATGTTTCGGGTTGCGAAAGCCGCAGCGCAGTAAGAAAAATAATATCTCCATTTGCGCAGAAAAGATTCGTCGAAGCCCATATCCCGAACGAGTTCTATGTTCGAATCGAACCGTTTCAACCAAGTCATTAGAGTGCGATCGTAATTCGTTCCCATATCCTCGAGATCGAATAGGTGGAAATTTCCGGTCCGATTGATCGCTTCGTTGATTCTTCCGATGGAAGGCAGTAAGGATCCGGGGAAGATATGTTTCTGGATAAAGTCAACCCCGTTACGGAACGATTCGTATCTCGAATCCGGAGATGTGATGATCTGATGCGCCATAACACCGTCCTTCTTCAAAACCCGATTACACATCTCGAAAAAAGATTCAAAGTATTCGTGCCCGACAGCTTCCAACATTTCCACCGTTACCAGCTTGTCGTAGCTGCCACTCACGTTTCTATAGTCGTCCTTTCTTACTTCGACCTTATCGGAAAGACCTTCTTCCTTTATTTTGTTTTGTGCGTAACGGAATTGTTCCTCCGAAATCGTATAAGTCGTTACCTTACATCCGTATTCTTTAGCGGCATAGGTCGAAAGCCCTCCCCATCCGGTTCCGATTTCCAAAAGGTGATCGTCGGGTTTCAATCGTAACTTTTTAGAAAGAAGATCCAGTTTCGCGATTTGGGCCGCTTCCAAGGATTGATCGTTCGCGCTGAAATACGCGCAGGAATACGTCATCGTTGCATCGAGAAACTTCTTATAAAAGTCGTTTCCGAGATCGTAATGTTCGACTATGTTCTTCTTACTTCCTCGCAACGAATTTCTCCGGAAGAGATGTAAGAGACGGTTTCCGAGGTTCATTAAACTCAAATGAGCAAAACGATTCGCGCTTCCGCTGATAGAAGGAGAAGTTTCGACATTGTAGATAAACCACGAAATCACTGCACGTATATCGTCCGTGTCCCAATCCCCGTCCATATAAGATTCCGCAAAACCCAAGTCTCCGTTGAGAACGGATTTTTTAAAGAACACGGGGTTACGGACTTGTATGACCGCTTTGTGGAATTCCTCCGGATCCGTACTTTCAGGATTTCCAAGATACGTTTTTTCTCCGTTCGGCAAATACAATCGTACGGAACCCTTCTTCATCCGTCCGAGGGCCTTTAGGAATATTTTCCGATAAAAACCGAACGATTCCCCCTCCGACGACGGGACTTCGATTTCAGGTTCGCTGATCTTTACGTTAGAATCGGTGATTCTTTCCAAAGTGAACTCCTTTTTGCAGATCCATATTTTCGTTTTTTCTAATAAACGGAAGACCTTTCAGATATAACTTCAAGGCCTGCCAATGAATGAGAGCTATGACGCGCAACGTAACCAAGGGATAATAAAAAAACATCAAAAAAAGGTTTAAGTCGTTCAACGGAATTCGACTTCCCGTGTAAACGGTGGTCATCACCTTCCGATCGTTTTCGAATGCGTCGATACGTATATGAAGCCGATCCTCCGGCGATCCTAGGACGAATTCGAACTCGGAGTTTAGATCCAAAAAGGGAGAAACGTAGAAGAATTTTCCCGTCCGCATTCGAAAGGCTCCGTTTTCCCAAGTTGCCCTTCCCAAAAAATACGGCTTCCTTTCTCCGAACGTATTTCCGACTTCGGCAACGGCGCAGAGCGGCCGGTCCGCCTCGTCGTAAAAGAAATAAAACGAAACCGGATTAAAAACGTATCCCAATACTCGTATATTCGTAATTAATAATATTCTTTTGAAAGATTCGGAAATTCCGTTTTTCCGAAGATACTCCGTAATATTTTCACGGACCGAGGATTTACCGTAATCCAGGTGATCTTCCCTCGCAAAACGAAAAACCGCCCTCCGATCCGATCCGAAAAGTTTTAGTTCGGAATCGAGCCGTTCTAATTCGTCCAAATCCAGACAAAACGTATAGATCCCGTATCGGAACCGGTTTTTTTTGGGAAACGTACGATCGTGTATTACGTTCGCACGGAAGATACATGAATTCAACGCAGGACCTCTTTCTCCAGTAGGCTTTGCGAGAGGTTTTTCGCGGACCATAAACCGTCCTCGTGAAATCCGTTCCTAAAATAAGCTCCGCAAAAATGTATATTCCCCTCTTTATTGAGTTCGTCCAATCTGGACTGCGCTTTTAAAGAACCTACAGTAAACAAAGGATGGTCATATTCAATTTCTTGAATAATCTTTTTACGGTCCAAAACACCCGGATCGTTTATCGAAACGAAATAATCCTTTTTCTGCGAGACGTTCTGTAGGGAATTCATCCAATAAACGGTAGAAGAGGCAGTTTTACCGCGCATTTCTTCGATACGGTAATTCCAAGAAGACCAACAAGACTTGGTCTTAGGCATACAAGAGGAATCGGTATGGAGTGTGGCTATGTTTTTCTGATATTCGAATTCCCGCAGAAGCTCTTTTTGCAACGGAGTGGGTTTTTTCAAAAGTTTTACGGATATATCCGCGTGGGTGGCTAAAACGACCTTATCGAAAAGATTCGACTCTCCGTTTTTTAATACGACACGTACTTTACCGTTTTCCGGTTCTACCGAGGTTACGGCGGTCTTCAATCGAATCCGATCGCGGAAAGGGGCCGTCAATCGTCTGACGTATTCGCGGGAACCTCCGTCCACCGTATACCACTGGTGTTGCGTGTTTAAACCCAAAAATCCGTGATTGAGAAAGAATCGAACCAAGGCATATGCCGGGAATTCAGACATCTTATCGTCCGGAGTGGACCAAACGGCGGAACTCATCGGAATCAGATAATCTTCGAGAAGATCCGGATGATATCCCGCCTCATCGACGTAGTCTCTTAGAGTGAGATTTAGATATTTAGGATTTTCTAATATTCTCGGCGCTTCCTCGTTGAATCTATTTATGTTGTAGAGAAGCCGGAAAAATTTCGGATTGAACCAATTCCTTTTTTGGGCGAATAATCCCCCGATTCCCGAACCGCAGAATTCCAATCCTCTCGGGACGTTTTGTACGCTGAAGGACATAGACGACTTTTTGGTGGGGACGTCCAATTCTTCGAAAAGTTTTTTTAGATTCGGATACGTTGCGTGATTGAATACGATAAAACCCGTATCGATCGGAATCGAAGTCCCGTCCTCGTCCACATCCACCGTATTGCTGTGTCCTCCGATATAGGATCCTTTTTCATAAACCGTGAGATCGTAACGATCCTTTAAAAAATGAGCGCAACCCATTCCCGAGATTCCCGTTCCGATTACGGCGAGTTTCTTTTTTCCGGACTCGGTTTTCGTCTTTGAAACGGATTTTTTTTTTGTGTCGATCGGTTCAACGGAACGTTTAGAGCTTACCTTTCTCTTTAAAACCTTATTCAAAAAATCACTTCCTTTTGTTCGTGTATCTATAGACGGTGTGCGGTAATTTAGATGCAAAAAAAAATCTTACGGAACGATTACGATTTCGTTTCACTTGTAAGCACCTACGATACAAGTTTTGCCGATTTAGGAAATAATTTGTATAACTTACGAGAAGCCTACGGCAAGGACGATGTAGCGTACGATACGAAGAGTGAATACCGTCGCGATAAAGATCGAAATCCGTTGTCCGAAAAATCCGGAGAGAATTGTTATCGGATCGCCAACAACGGGCAAAAAGGAAAAAAGAAGAATCGCATGTCCCCCCGTTTTCATTTTTTCCGCGATGCGCGAGTACATCGGGGATTCTTTGATCCGACTTTCCACCTTCGAACGAAACCAAACCCCGAAAGAATAATTGAACATACAAGCGCAACAATTACCGAAAGAGGCCCACAAAACGGCTTCCCTCACGGGCATTCCCGAAACCACGGCGAAAACCAAGGCCGCTTCGGAACTAAACGGGAGAATCGTCGCCGCAAGAAAGGAAACGATCGCCAATCCGACCCCTCCGTAAAGCGAGACCAACTTCTCCAGTAATTCCCATACTCCGTGTTCCAAAAAACGAACTCCCGTTTCGCGTTTAAACGATTCCCTTTTCTTTTCCAATTTCGATTCCAAAGGTTGGAATTCCACTCGGAAAAATTTTCACAACAAGCAGGAACCGATTTTTTTACTCTTCGGTCCCATCCTCGAGTCGCGGCAACAAATCCTTCCCACGCTGCATATCATTGTCCGCAGGGGAATGAATCCAGATTTAATTATAGAAAATTATAATATTCTCAATAGTGCTATCTTTCTAGAATTTAGAAATACTCATTTATATTTCGATCCTGCTAAAACGAAGTCCATGCCGATTCGACGAACCTCTTCCGCAAAACCGTAGGTCCTAGGTCGCGAATAAGAGGTAAAGACTTTTGAAAAAAGAATATTTTATTTTACTAATATGTTCGGTTCTTTCGGCGACACCGGCGGTTTCGACTTACGCGGACGCGAATAAGGACACCACGTATTCCCAATTTGCACCTTGGACTTTGAAGGCGGGCGGAGGAATCGGGCGCGCGCAAGAAACGAATTTCGGCGAAAACAAGGGCAAGACCAACGTTTATCGACTTTCGGCGGAATACAATCCCCGTTATTTCGGATTCGAATTCGGAGTCACGCGCTCCTATTTCAAAATGGATTTCGAACCGAAGGATCGACACATCGAAGAATACGCGGTCGCGCAATATCTCGGCAGCGGAACTTTTTTGAGGGAAACCGTTTTTCGCGGCGATTTTTCGCAGCAAACGATCGAGGCGAGAGATCGTTTCGATCTTACGTTTTTGGATTTGGGTCCCACGTTCCACTTTCGTCCCGGCAGAACCTTCGACCCGTATCTTTCGATCGGTGCGGGAACGACCGGTTTCGACGCGAGAGCTTCGTATCGAGGTTTTGGTCGTCTAGGGTTGCGTTTGAACTTCGATCGATTTTACGTCTTTACGGAGGCGGAAGGAAGTGCGATCAACCGTTATAACGCGAGAGATATCCGGACGCATTACAACGAATATTCCGGGATGGTGGGCGTAGGCTTTTACTTCGGAGGAAACGGACCGGCGGAAGTAAAACCAGAGCAGCCGGATTCCGTGAACGCAGAGGAAAAGCGAAACGTTTCCGAAGAGATCAAGGAAACGTCGAGCGAAGAAACGAAGACAATCACCACCGAAAAGGAAAAAGAGACCGAGGCTGAGGAGGAAACGAAACTCCCGACCGAGGAGAAAAAAGAACCCCCCGCTCCGATGAACGAGGAAAAACCGTTATAAGACGACGTAAGGCAGGCGCAGAACGAAGTATATTATAAATTACTAAACTGCGCTTGCATCTGACGGTGGATTTTTTCCGCTTCCTGCCCCGCCCTCGAAGCGAAATCGGAACCGTTCGAAGCGAAGTGAATTCCCCGAGAGGAATTAATCAGGGACAAAGGACCGCATACCGGCAACAGATCCTCCAACTTCGCCCCTTGCGCTCCGAATCCCGGGATCAAAAAGATACGATCTGGATTTTGTTTTCGAAGAGTATCAAGTTCTCCCGGATTCGTTGCTCCGACTACGAACCCTAAGTTCTGCGGAGAAACCGTTCGTGATACGTAAGCGACTTCTTCGTATAGGGTTCTGCCGGTTTCCGAAAAACGTTTTTTCTGAAACTGCGACGCATCCGGGTTGGAAGTGAGACAGAGCCAGAATATTAGATGATCTTGATATTCTAAAAAAGGACGCGCGGAATCAAGCCCCATATAAGGGGAAAGAGTGACGCTGTCCACGCGCAAGTCGCCGAAATAGTAACGTGCGTACTGCCTCGCCGTATTATCGAGGTCTCCGCGTTTTACGTCGGCTACGATCGGTATATTAGGATAATTGCTTTTTAGATGTCCGATCGTTTTTTCGAACTGACGGATTCCCGAAGATCCGAACACTTCGAAGAACGCGATATTCGGCTTATAAGCCACCGCGTAGGGAGCGGTCGCATCTATGATTTCTCTACAAAAATGAAAGAGCGGTTCCGGACTTCGTTTTACGATTTCGGGTAGTTTGGAATCGTCCGGATCGAGTCCGACACAAAGGAGAGAGCGCAACTCTCTGCTCCGGGTAAGGAACTTACTTTGGAAACTCATCATTCCTCCCCGGACGAAAGTATTTATTTACGGACGATATGTTTCTGCGCAAACTGAGGAAGCACGAAGGCAGCCTTGTGCATTTCGGCAGAATAATATTTCAGACCTTGCGGAACCCGTTTCGGATCGGGGACTACCGTATACGGATCGGGACCTTTCGAACAATACGTAAACCCGATGATTCCGGAAGGATAGGTCGGAACCACGGTGTAATAATAACCGCAGTGATTGAAGATCTCGGGAATGAAGTTGAACAACTCGCGAATGATCGGTCCGTGATAGTAAAAACTTTCTCCTTGTGTAGTGCAGATCCCGCCTTCTTTCAAACAATTGGCCATCGTTTCGTAGAAAGGTCGTTTAAAAAGAACTTCCGCAGGACCCACCGGATCGGAAGAATCAACCATGATACAATCGAAATAATTCTGATAATCTTTTACGTATTTTGCGCCGTCTTCGTAGGCGTGTTTTACGCGAGGATCCTTCATCGCGTTCGCGATTTCGGGAAAGTATTCGTAACAAACGTCGATCACACCTTTGTCGATTTCGCAGAGGTGAACTTCCTTTACGGAAGGATGTTTGAGCACTTCACGGACCGTTCCCCCGTCTCCTCCTCCGATCACCAAAACCTTTTCCGGGTTCGGGTGACTCATCATAGGAACGTGAACGATCATCTCGTGATACGCAAACTCATCGGCTTCGGTCATCATGACCACTCCGTCCAGAGTGAACATTCTTCCGAAACCTTCGGATTCGAATACGTCGATCTTTTGAAAAGGAGTCGTTCTGGAATGCAGAAACTCCTTTACCTTGATCTTGAGTGCGCGGCCGTTTTTAAGTTCTAATGCTTCGTCTAACCAGAGTTCCATCAATTTTCCTTAGAAGCGGTTGGTCACGGTGAGTCTCATCGCGCCGCCCTGGAAAAATGTACGGGTAAACTCGGAAGCCACTTTCGGATCGTAAGACTTACAAGAGAAAATATCGATGTACGAAGTATTGGTATCGTTTGCAAAGTGCGCCGAAATACAGGACGTTTCGATCAACTGAAACATAGAATAACCCGCCACTCTTTCGTCTTCCCCGAAGTGAACCACTACGGTTTCGCCGAAACGTTTCATTTCGATCAGATCACAAAGTTCTATCACGTACCGTTTGATCGCGTCCGCGTCTCGGATTAAACCCGGATCGCAGTTTTCGAGATCGATGGAAGTCAACAGTCCCCAAGCGCCGTTTACAAAGGCCGGGTGAACTTTCAATTCTTCGTTTGTGTCGATCTGCGACTGAATGTAGGTCGGGAAGTGCTTGTGAAAACGGGAGCGAAATCCGTCCGCCGCATTTCCGGAAGACAAAGCGAGTTCTTCGGAGTGCATCGCCGGATGAAAGGAAATTTCCTCACCCGCAGAGATGTCCCGCAGAGCGACCAAGGTGATATCCCCTTGATACCCGCAATTTGCGTCCTCTTTTTGACGGATTAAATTGATGGAATCGATTCCGTCATCGTGCAACGGAGACACGAGATAAAAGTCCCGGTTGACTCGGTGCGGAGTCGCCAATCCGGAAAGTCCGGCCAGTTCGTTTTTATGAACCGCCTTTCCTCCCCAAACGGCTACGACCTCGCCGGCAGGAATCCGTTCTCTGGTAGAGAGGTACGTTTCTCCTGAATCGGAGGTTTGAATCTCAAGAGAACTTCTGAGATAAGAAAAACGGGTTACTAATTTTTGGGATTCTCTGGTTTTCAGACTCATCGTCTTTACCTCTCTCTGCTAATAAAATAAGGGTGTTCTCCGCCCGAGAGCGAAGAAATGGATCCGCTTATAAACATTTGGGATTTTTGGGTGGAGACTTTAATTCCCAACTGGCTTGTGATGAAGGTCTACGCCTAAGTTCAATACACCACGTTTCATTTCCACGACGGAAATGCTCTTCGAGCCAAATTTCTCTTTCAGATAATCCAGGGCTGCCTGGTTATCGATGAGATCCCCACAGGTAAACACGTCCACGGCACAGTAGCCGTATTCGGGCCAGGTATGAATCGCAAAATGGGACTCACTAACAACAACCACGCCGCTCACTCCAAACGGACTGAACCTATGAAAAACCGACTTAATCGTCGTGGCACCTGACAGGTCTACGGACTTTAACATGATGTCCTCAACTAACTCGTGGTTGTTAATGGTTTCGTAATCGCAGTCGTAAAACTCGGCGATCACATGTTTTCCCAATGCGTTCAACTCCTCGGCACCTCCAGAAGAACAATTAGATTAAGAATCGAGAATGATTTTTACTATATTTTTTTGTCAACCCTGACTGTAAATTTTATTTTATTTTTTTGGAATTGTTTCCGAACAAAGAGGGCCGTTTTAGAATCGGATTATTTTTGACGAAAGAAGAATCCCCTTCTTTCGTTTCCTCTGTAACAAAAATGATACAAAGAAAGATCCATATTCCCCTCAAGATCGCCTTACTTTCTTCGTTTGTCTTGTTGGTCGCCGTTTGGTCCACTCTACGTCGAATCGGTTCCGCGGAATCGTCGCCGGAAAGCCCTTGGTTGACGATTCCGGAATCTTCTTTGATCGAACGGGCGGAAACGGAAGGTAAGCGGATCCTTTTTCTTGTGGAGCCGTCCTTTTGTTCGGATTGTGAATCGATCCGGAAGAAGTTCGAATCCTCGGCTACGATCCAAGATCGTTTTCTTTTTACACGAATCGAAGAAACAACGCAAAAAGAGCGTTATGAGGCCGTTCTTCTGGACGATCGCTTGAGCGAGAAAATTCCACTGCTTTCGGCTGGAAAAGGTTTTTGGGGAATTCGAAACGCTTCGGACGAGATTCTGTTTCTTTCCCAGGGGGTTTTCGGGGAAACGGAAGAACGGCTTCTCCTGGAATCCGCACAAAACAAAAAATCCGACTCCGGCTCGGTTCGATAGAATCGTTTGGAACCGATTTGACTTTCAGCGAAAAGGTCGGAATCGGCTTGGTCTGCGTTTTGCGAGGCCGGTTGTCCGATCGTTCCCGCAAAACTTGCTTCGGAAACGGTCGGATTTTGAAAACGTGGGAACTCCCCCGTTTCCGGTCGTCTTCGAGATGAGCCAAGCCGTCTTCGGGTTGCGTCGTAGAGCTTGCGACGACCCGTTAGGATTGATACGAATTGAGAAATTCCGAAATGGAATGTTTGTCCTTTTCCAAAGAATGTTTGTGCACTTCTTCAATGACCGCTTCGATCGCGGCGCCCATCAAAAACACTCCGGATTTGACCTCCACGTCGTAACTTCTTTCCGATTGATCCGGACCCAGTTCCTTGTACACGGAAACTCCGCGGATCGTGACGATGTTTTCGTTGCCGGGTGGCGCAAGGGTGAACTCGTGAGTATTGGTTTCCAAATCGAATGTGGAGTTTTCCAATAAGGACGGATCGGACAACAAAGCGGCCAAGACCTTCGGCATGGATTCAGCGAGTTTTACCTTGCGCTTTTGATAGATAAACTTGCCGTCCTTTTTTTCTTCGAGCAGCTCCACGTTTTTCAACTCGGGGAACTTATCCAGATATTTGTATCGATCTTCTCTGGCCTTCAATAGATCTTTTAAAGGAACGGGAAATTGTTGTACTACCTTGTATTTCATTCGGGCCTCTGGTAAGTTGTGTTCGAAGAACGTCGGTTTTCCAATCCAGTAAATAAAAAACTATGGGAAGAATTTGCAAGACTTTAATTCTGGGCGCAAGGTCTTCGGTGGTATTCGATGAAAGAAATTGCCTCTTCCTGGGTGGAAATCTCCAAACGGGCGCTTCGCACAAATCTGAATAGTTTTCGGTCCGTCCTCCGTTCGGGTTCGGTTCTTACGGCCGTTCTCAAATCGAACGCGTACGGTCACGGTTTGGAGACGATGGCTCGTCTTTGTGTCGCCGAAGGTGTTACCCGTTTCGGCGTCAATTCCCTCGAAGAGGCTTTACGGATTCGTAATCTATTCCCTTCGATCGAAATCCTGATTATGGGAGAAATCCAAAATCCTTCCGAACACAAGGACACGTTAGCCGATTCCGCGTTTCACGTCGTTTTCTCCAGAATCGAAACGGCGAGAATTCTTTCCTCCTTAGTCCCCGCTCCGAAACTTCATCTCAAAGTGGACACGGGTATGGGTAGACTGGGCACACACGACGATTCGCTGCGCGCCGTTTTATCGGAGTTAAAGGATTCGGGAATCGTTCCCGATGGAATCTGCACACACTTTGCGAGCACCGAAGACGTTTTAGAACATAAGTATTCCCTAATGCAAATCCGTAAGTTCGAAGAAGCGGTAGTGACGGCAGGAGCCTTCGGGTTCAAAAATTTAATCCGACACGCGTGCGCCTCCGCTTCGACGATGTTGTTTCCGGACGCGCACTACGAAATGACGCGGATCGGGATCTCCCTTTACGGTCTTTGGCCGAGTATGCAGACGAGACTTTCGCTTCATCTTTCGGGCAATAAGGACTTTCGGTTGGATCCGGTTTTGAGTTGGAAAACCAGAATCGTACACGTACAAAATCATCCGGCGAACAGTTTTATTGGCTACGGCTCCACGTTCCAGACGACGTATCCCACGAAGGTCGCCGTCGTACCGATCGGTTACTACGAGGGCCTGGATCGGAAACTTTCGAGCAACGGAGATATGTTGGTTCTAGGAAAACGGGCGCGGATTTTGGGAAGGATCTGCATGAATATGAGCATGCTCGACGTCACTCACATTCCCGGTGCGGAAGTGGGAAGTGTCGTCACCGTTTTAGGCAAAGACGGGGAGGAATCCGTAACCGCGGACGATATGGCGGATCGCACGCACACGATCAATTACGAAACGGTAACGCGGATCAGCGAATCGATTCCTCGGATTGTGGTAGACTAGAAACTCTCTCTTTCTTAGTCTTACTTGTATTCGAAATTCTTCTTAAAACCAACAGCACAAGGCCAGCATGTCCGAGACATCTTCCACTTCCGAATCTTCCCTTCCGACAAACATCGTTTATTCCACGAAAACCTACGATCGATTGATCGACCTCGTTTATAAAACTCGTGGAATTCTTTTCGATTCGATCGAGGAATATTTTTCCGATTCCAATCGAGACAAAATCCTTCGCGCTCCGTATCCCACCGTTATCATAGGAAACCACGTCGAAGAAGGCGACGTTCCCGCGCTCGCCGCGATTCATAAAAACGTTCATCCTAAAATCAAGTTCGCGATTCCGGCGCGCGAGGATATCCTTCAAAAAAACTTTCTCGTGAAGGAATTCCGACCCAAAGGAATGCTCAAATTCATCCTTCATCTGATCGACAAATCCAACGTCATTCCGGTCTTTCTCGATTACATCGGTTGTTTTCCGGTGAAACGTCCCTTCCGCGACAACGCGCGCGAACTTTTGAAAAAAGGGGAACTTAGAAATATGGTGGATCAGGAATGGTCCGCGCTTGTGGAACGGGTGCGTTCCGGTCGGAATCTTTTTATGTTTCCGGAAGGCACGTTCAATCACGACGGTTATCTCAATCAGATAAAAAAGGGGGTTTATTTTATCCGAACTAAAATTCGGGACGTACATTTCATCTCCTTCACTTTGACCTACGACTATCTTTCCGCCAAAAAAACCCAGCTTCATATCGCGTACGGAGACAACTTCGACGTCTCCGAAACGGCGGAAAGCGACGAGGTCGCCAACATCGTCAAGGAAAGATTGGGTAAAAACTACGTCGCCACTTCGGGCAATCTTCTTTCCGCGATTCTTCTTCAACTCGGTTCGGAAACCTCGACCAGCAAGGAGATTCTTTTCAAACGTCTTCAAATCGTCGCGGAAGAACTTAAGAAAAAAGGGAAAGACATCCATGTCTCCGGCAAACTTTTTTCCTCCCATATCGAGGAAGCGTTTCAGAATATTATAAAAAAAGGATTAGATCACAAACTTCTCCGTCTGGACGGAAACGGAAACGTATTAGGAACCGATAAACTGAAACACAAGGAAGGGGACGTCAAAAATCTGATCAAAAAGAACACGTTCCAATATCACGCGAATCAACTAACGTTCCACAAAACAGAATTGGACAAAATCCTTCTTACGCTCTCTTGAACAAGGATTAAGAATCGCTCATGGGACTCTGGAACAGTTTTTTTTCCCCTAAAAAACGATACACTTCCGCGGCAAAAACCTGGCTCGAAGACCCGGCAAAAATTCGAACAAGCGCGGCGAGAATTTTGGATTTTTTATTCGATTCCACGCTCAAGGAATTATTGCCGGATAAAATCTCGATTTCCCTCGAACCGATCGCGGGAATCCGACTCCCCGAGGATAAACTACGTCATATCGTAGACGGTTTGGATCCGAAGTCGATCCTCCCCTTCTCTTCGGTTTCGGAGGCGATGAGCGTGGAAACTCAGGAAGCGCTCCTGGAATTGGCCTCCGGTTCGATCGCGGCGCCTTCCAAAATTTTTCTGATGAAGATCCTGAATCAAAAGGAAATCCAGGGGATGTTTTCCGGAGGTTTGGAAAAACTCCTGGTCGAATTCAATAAAAAATTGAATCCTCTCGCGGGCGTGTTTCAAGCCGCCGGTTTCGAAAAACAGATCTCCGGTTTTTTATCCGCGTTCCTTCCCGGCTTTACGGAACGGATGGCGGAAGTGCTTCAGTCCTCTTCCGAAAGCGAAGCGGGCAAAACGTTGATCCACAACACGTTACGGATTCTTTTTAATTCCGGTTTCGGAGATTTAGGTCATTGGGAAACGACCGATTTGAGGAAACGACTGGAGAAATTGAGGGACGCGGTTTCCAAAGATCCGCTCCTGGAAAAAAGTCTGGAGACGTTTTACGGCAACTTCCGCGATTCCGTTTTGAACGAATATCCCGGAGAGACGTTGAAGGAATTTTTCGGTTATTCCGAAGAGGAATATCGAAGTCTTCGCGATTCGATTTCGCATAACGTCGCGCAAAACGTCCTCGCGATCCACAGACAAAAACCGCTGACCGGGCTTTTATCCGGTTTACTCGAGGACGTGCTTGAATGAAAAAAGTGATCAATCAGATCGGAAAGGCTCTCGAATATCTCGATAAACTGGGTACGGGAAAATCCTTTCAGCTGTTTCGGTCCTTAGGTTACGAAAAACTGTATTCTCTTTCGGAAAAGGTGGATCACAAAACCCTCCTTTTTATCAGCCAGAATCTGGACGAAAAGACTATTATAGAATTCTTAAATAGAATTCCCGAAGAAATTCTCGTGACACTTTTGTCCACAGTCAAACCGCAGGACGTCGCTTATTTCGCAAACAGCATTCCGATGGACGATCTGGTTCTACTTTCCACGTCGATCGCGGCCTCGGACATCGCGGAAATGTCCCTGAAAACCGGAAGGGAAAATTCCGCGGAGCTTCTCAAGAACATTGGAGCGCTAAAAGCCGTAGATTTGTTAAACGAAGTGGGAGTACAGAATTTCGTCGAACTTTCGCTCCGTGTCCCGCCGACGGAACTGATTCCGGTGGTTCGGGAATTGACTCCGCAACAAGCGGGGATTTGGATCCGAAAACGAGGCGTGGGGGAAATTCCGCGTTTGATCGAAGCGTTCGGCGTACGGAACCTTCTTACGTTTCTGAGGGCTTTAGGGTTCGAGAAAAATCTCCATATCATGGAGGTTTTAGGTTTGGAGGAACTGATCGAACTCGCGTATACGGTCTCAGGTATGGAACTCCCCGGTCTCAAACGAAAATCCTCCGCTAAAAAATCCTCTCCGAAAAAAAAGAAGATCGCAAAAAAAGGAAAGGCGAAAGCCAAGAAAAAAACTAAAAGGCTCAAACGTTAGCCGAAATCGAAACGGCTTTTCCTTCGATTCCCGCCGTAATAAACCGACATAGACACTCTATCGCGTTGCGTTTAATCCAATAACCTCGCCAGAGAATCGGGATCGCGCACGCTGATCCTTTTTTTATCGATTTCGATCCAGCCCCTGCACTTCAAATCGGATAGGGTTCGTACGAGAGTTTCCGTGGTGACGCCGATGATCGACGCCATCACTTCTCGGGTGAAAGGAAGTTCGATCTCGGAGCCTTCTTCCCGCATACGCTCCAATAGATATTCGGAAACCTGCGCGTGCACGTGACGCGTTCCCATAGAATAGATCTTATTCTCCGCTTCCCTACTTTCCGTCGCCATTTTGTCGAATGCGAGATTTCTAAATTCGGAATCGGTTTGTAACAAAAGACGGAATTCGGATTCGGACACGAACTGAACCTCCGTGTCTTCGAGCGCGACCGCGTTGTGAAGGTAGGTTCCTCCCCCGATGGAATCGCGCAGTCCGACCCAACTGCCTTCATAATGAATTCTGAATGTTTGTTGCTTGTCGGCGGTTTTGGAAGCGCGGTAAGATCGTACGGAACCTTTTACGACGACGTAAAATCCGGGCGAAGTTTCCCCTTCCTGAAACAAGATCTGTCCTTTTTGATAGAATCCGTTTTTTTTATCCTGAAACGGTAAACCCGAGGACGGCACCAAACGCAACGGTTCCTTTTGTTCCGTTCTTGTTGTTTTCGAAATCGGCGCGATGGTCTTTTTTAGGGCTGTCATTGGGTTTCTCCTTCCTTTAGGAATTGTATTATTCTTATCCCAATCCTCCCCTTTCGTCAATGGGTGAAGGGATTTGCGGCGGATTGGGCAGGTTTTCTGCGGATTTAGAGGAGAAAAATCGAGAACAATCGGGAGATGATAAAAATCAGTTTTCGATTTCCGCGAAATCGGTTGTGAATCGCATCGTTTTTAGGTTCCAATATAAGAATAAAAGGAGTTAGTAATATGCAAGTAAACGAAGGAACAATCGATAGAATTTTGAGAGTTGCGGCGGGAGTCGGACTGATGGTTTTCGGTTATTGGACTGGCGGAGGATTTGGCACCGGTATGATGATCTTCGGTCTTATTCCGTTGGCGACGGGCCTTTTGGGTTGGTGCCCTCTGTATACCGTTTTAGGAATCAGCACTTGTCCGATTAAAAAATAAACGTATAAACCGAAGCCGGGACTTTCACAGTCCCGGTCGATCCTTTTCGACTTCGGCTCCCACAACTTCGATCGTTCCGATCACGATCCCGTCCGGGACGAGTCGATGAAATATTCCTTCATTCCGCGAACTCCAGAATTCTCCTTTTTGGATCCGCAAACCAACGTAACACCGCGTCCGAAACAAGGCCCCATTTCTGCGGTTCGTCGAAGTGACTGGGCGATCCCGGTATTTGATACAAACGTTTTAACGGAGTATCCATCCGATTCAGAATGATTCGGTTGGTTTCGATTCCGCGGAAATCCAACGCTCCTAGGATATTCAACACGGACACGTCGCTGAAGACGATGTTCAAAGGCAACAATCCGTCTCCGATCAAAGCGATACTTTCGATTTCGCCCTTTAAAGACGAGGCGGCCCGAAATATTCTTTCCGCTATATTCGATAATCCTAAATAAGCGAATTTTAATTCCTTCGTTTCGGGATTTGATCGCAGTTGACGAGTGATTCCTATCAATCGATCCGCCAATAAGGATTCGTCGAAACGGTTGGCGGAAATCCTCCTTTCGTCCCCGGTCAACAACTCGGATAATACGAAAGTGGCGATTCCGTTTTCGTTTAGGTTCGCTCCCAGTCGATCGAAACGTTCCAGATATTTTTCGTTGTTCTCCCCCACAACCAGGATGACGAGCAAGGTCGCACTTTCGGGGAGGCTCAGATTGCCCTTGATATCCACGCGGTTCACACGAACGGCCAATGTTTTGGTTACAATTTCTCTTTTCATCGCGACGAACCGACCTTCCGTTTTTAAACGGAGGATCCGCAGCTTACTTCGGATCGGACGGAAAACATACTAACCCGGGGTCGGAAACCGGTCAATCGGCGACGGGGGATATTGCGAACGTATGGGGTTTTCGGTAAACTGAAAGGGTGAAAATGAAGGAGCGGCGTTTTTCTTTTTTCGCTTACAGTGCGTTAGGCGAAATGGGAAGGATTTCGTTACTTAAGTCACAAAAGCTCCTTCATCTTGGAGATGTATTTTCTTCCTACGGGCAACTGTGTTTCGTCTTCGTCCTTGAGATAAACGGTGTAGTTTCCCATGTTGTCGCTGTGGAGGTGCGATAACTTCTCGAGATTGATGATGTATTGTTTATAGATACGCAGAAAACGAGTGGGAGGAAGTTTCGTTTCCAGACTCTTTAAGGATTTATACGTTACGTATTCCCTCGAATCCGTATGAATGAGGCTGAAATTGTCCCTCGACGAGATGTAGTTTATCTCCTTATACGGAATGAGAAAATGATTCTCCTTTTCGAGGATAAAAAGCCCGTGTTCGTTAAACACGTTTTTGACGGTCGGCTCTTCGGTTTTACGATCCAAAAACTGAACGGCTCGATCGACGGCCTTATAAAATCTGTCCTTGGAAAACGGCTTTAAAAGATAATCGATCGCTCCCATTTCGAACGCGTCGATGGCTTTGTCCCTAAGCGCGGTAATGAAGATGACGTATGGTGGAGTTTCCAGTCGTTCCAAAATTTCCAGCCCGGACAACAGAGGAAGATTGATGTCGAAAAAAGCCAGATCCACCTCTTCGTTGAGAAGATATTCCAATGCGTCCTCTCCGTCCTTTGCGACCTTGACTAGTTTCAACTCGGGACGCGAAAGACAGAAGTTGACGAGAAGCTCGCGAGTGGGCGCCTCGTCTTCCACGATGAAGGTTTTCCATTCCTTAATTGTTTCGGTCATAATTCTGGAGATCCGGCAATTCCTCGTTTTTACGATTGTCGAAGGTAACGGTCACTACCGCTCCTCCTTCCGGATGATTTTCGATCTTCACTTCCGATTCGTAAAGATAAAATTTCAATCGTTCGGATATATTCATAAGAGTTCTTGAATGTATATTTTCGTCCTTTAATCCGACTCCGTCGTCGCGAACTACGATGAACGTTTTAGTCCCTTCCAAGAACGCACGAACCCAGATAGTCCCCTTTCCTTTTTTGTTTCTCAATCCGTGAAGATAGGAATTTTCCACGATGGGTTGCAACGTCAACGGCGGCAGCGTACACTTGGAGAAATTTCCGATCTTTTCGACACGCACATCCAGAAAATCGGAGAATCTGAGTTTGAGAAGTTGAAGATAGTTCTCCATAAATTCCCATTCCACGTCGAAGGACACGAGTTGTTTGTTGGCGTGATCCGTCAAAAAACGATAGTTGTCCGCGAGCATCAGGATCGCGGAATCCGCCATAGAAGGATTGGTCTGAAGATAGGAATGAATGATGCTCAACGTGTTGAAAAGAAAATGAGGACTCATACGATCCTGCAATGTTTTGAGGTTGTTTTCAGCGTGTCTCGCCTTCTCTTCCGTTTCCTTTCGTTCGGTGATATCGTTGCGGATCGCCAAATACTGATACGGTTTTCCGTTTTCATCCAGGATCGGAGAAATCGTCGTATCGACCCAATAGAATCTTCCGTCTTTGGCCTTGTTCTTGATCTCTCCCTTCCATATTTTTCCTTTGGAGATCGTACTCCAAAGTTCCCGGAAGAACTCCTTGGAATGATAACCGGAGTTGATGATCCGATGATTCTGTCCCAGAAGTTCGTCGCGGGAATATCCGCTGATATTACAAAAATTCTGATTCACGTATATGATCGTTCCGGCGCGGTCCGTAAACGCGACGATCGAAACGGCGTTTAACGCGGTTTGAAAATCCGAAAGCTCCTTGAGCGATCCCTTCAACTCGCGTTCTATCTCCTTCGTGTGAGTGATGTCAACTCCTACGAACCACTTCTCCCAGCCGGGCAAAGGAAACTCGGAAGATAGATTGGAGAGAAATATCGTCTTCGTTTTTCCGTCTTTGGCGAGAAGTTCCAATTCCCAGTTTTTAAAATCGGAATCGAAGATCGTGGCATCCATTTTGCGTGCGGCGGAAACTCCCGACTCGCGGAATAATTTTTCCCTTAGGAAATCATCTTTCCCGATGACTTCCGCCTGCGAATATCCCATAACTCGTTCGCATTCGTGATTCCAAGACACGAGACGAAAGGATTCGTCCACCGCCATAAAAAGTATGGGCATGTTTTCGAGGACCTTCCTCATTCTACTTTCGCTTTCGCGTAAGGAACGTCTCGTATTCTTTTCGGCGATCAAACTTCCCAGATGACGTACGACACAATCGAGATACGCCCCGAGGGTTTCCACTTCCTCGGGAGAATCGGACGAAGAATACAACAACAACGTTCCTATGTGCGAGTTGTCCGCGAGAATGGGAACCGTCAACACGGAACGGATACGATCCGCCGCGAGGGGAGGCACCGCATAATCGTCGTTATAGGATGATTTCCATACGATACGTTCGATCGTCCGTATTGCCAATAGGGAAGCGGACGAAGGAGCGGATCGGTTTCCTTTTTCCTCGTTCGGACCTTCGGTTTTTAAAACGGATGCGGATACTTCTTCGTAGAATATACGATCGGTTTCCAGAAAAAAACCGCCGGAAGCGGGACGATGAATCCAGGCCTGTCCGTATATACTCGCGGACTGCTTGGACAATTTTCCCAAGACCTCGGAGAGAGCGCGTTCTAAGGTGATGTCGTCTCCGTACAAACGGGAGAACAATTCCAGACAATCCGCCAGAACCTTCACCCGTTCGAGTTCCTTTTCGATTTCGTTCATAACAGATCTTTTTCCGGGTGATTGGAGCGCGTTATGCGACACCGCTTTGACACCTTTCGTTTTCTACGATACGTAGTTTCCGTTACGGAGTTTGTTCCAGATTCTTTTTGGCCGAAAGAAGTTCGTCTTTACTTTTTTGCAGGGAAGACAGACGTTCTTCGATCGTCGTCAAGGAAGCGGCCGGATAATTGTTCCGAGGATTTTCCTTAAAAAGTTTGAGACCGTACGACAGAATTTCGGTCATATCGTCCGATCGTTTGATTTTCGTTTCCAGATAAAATGACATCTCCGATTTGGGAACTTCGCGTCCTTCCAACAATGCGGCACGGATTTCTCCCATCCGTTCCTCTTCTTTTTTCCGTTTTTCTTCCTGTTCCTTGCCGAGTTCACGAGGGATGAGAGCGTTGTTCGGGAACCGTTCCGCAAGAGGTTTGGCTCTTTGGATCATCTCTTTTCTGAGTTTCTCCTTTTCTTCCGGAGAAAGTCCCTGGATTCCGCCGACTTTCCTTTTTTCCGAATCCGCGTCCGAGTTTGCGTCCGTTTCGTTTTGCGCGGTGGTTTCCGGTTCCGCCGATCCGGAAAAATCCAGAAAGGTTCCGGATTCGAACATGGATTCCTCTTCAAGAACTACGGTTCGTTTGCTCAAACCGCTTCGTAAGGTTTCGTCTTCCCGGTTTTTGGAAGAAACGATATCGTCGCCGAAGAAAACGAAATACAAAAGCGAAGTCAATACGACTGCGATCGGTGCGAAGATAAAAATGCGTTTCATGTAGTTTGTAAGGGTAAAAAAATCCTGAAATTGCTTCCACCATTTACACGCGATTCCAATCGAATTTCTCCGTTCATCTTATGAAGAATGGTCCGCGAGATGGGCAAACCCAATCCAGTGCCTCCGATCCGTTTGTTGCGATCGTCTGGAATCCGGAAAAAACGTTCGAACACCTTTTCGATGTATTTCGGGTCGATTCCCACACCCGTATCCTGGATCTGTATTTCGAGTTTTCCGGAATCGGAATCGATCATTCTGATTTCTATACTTCCCTTTTCGGTATATTTGATCGCGTTTACGAAAAGATTGGTGATCACCTGCGAAAATTCGAATCGTATTCCGCGCACTTTCAATTTTTTGACGAGAGACAACTTCACCTCCAATCCCTTTTCCTTAGCGGAAGGTCCGTTCGAATAGACCACCTCTTCGATGACGGAAGCCGGATCGAAATTTTCGATCAGACCCGAATTGTCTTCTCCGCGCACTTCCTCGAACTTGAGTAGGTTTTCGATGAGATGATTGAGACGTTTGATGTTCTTTTCGATCACGTCCAACATACTTTCCTGTTCTCCGGTCAGACTGGAGTTCAGTTCGGTCCGGATGAGTTCGAAATATCCCTGTATGTTCGTCATCGGAGAACGGAGTTCGTGACTGATATTGGAAATGAATTCGTGTTTGGCCTGTTCGATTTCCTTCTTTTCGGAATCGTAGAGGATATGGACGAGATAGTTTTTTCTCGCGCGTTCGAACAATGCGGTGATGCTCAAAGAAACCTCCATCTCCGATTTATCGCGCAATCGCATCCTGGCCTGATCGACACGCAACATCGTCTCCGCGGTTTTGGAGGAAGAAGACCATTCGCTCATTTCGTTGAGTCCCTGAAAAAGGTCCTCCAAACGGAGATCGGTCACGCTGTCCTTGCTGTATCCGGTAAGACTTCGGAAATTATAATTCCCTGCGATCAATGTTCCGGACACGGAATCCAAAAGAATTACCGGAATCGGGGAAAATTCGAACAGATAATTGAACCGGTCCTCGGAAAACTGGAGTTCCATCCGGATTTTGTCCATTTCCAATTCCTGCATCATCATGACGTTTTCGATCGCGACGGTATGCAGTTCCTTATAACGGATCTCCTGAAACAGATAATCCAAGATGGAATTGACTCCGCTTCGGATCGCGGATGCGTTTCCCTTCAACGGAAGGGAAGCGAGGCGTAACGTTTTTTTGGAATTGTATATGTTGAGAAGGAGGTTTTGCAGATCGGAAACCAAATCCCCCATTTCCTTTCTTTCCCCGGCTTTTTGCAGAAGTTTGGCCGACTCGTCCTTACTCGCAAACTGTTCCTCCATCAGAGCGGTTTTTCTGGCTCCGAACGCGGACGGATATTCCGGGATCGGTTCCCGGGCCGCCAGTTGCAACGCTTCGGACAAGACGGCGGGAGGATCGGAAAAATGATCCATCGATCTCCAGTAAATTTTACCGAGATATTCCAACTCCTCCGGATCGGCTTGAGCGGACAACATCTCCCGGAGATCCTGCGACGGTTGTTTGAAGAAATAGTGGAGTTGATCCGCTTCTATCTTGAACTCCGGAACGGTTTCCTGAATGGCGTGTTCGGTGGAACCGCTCGTGTTCTCGATGAGGGATTGAATGGCACGGGTCAACGCGGATTGGATCTTGTTGACTCGGTCCGGATTCGTACGGGTGAACTTTCCGGAAAACGCGAGCATATTTACGGGAAGACGATACGGCGGCAGATCCCTTCCCTCCGAGATGCGAAACCCGTTGTTGAGAAAATGAGATTCCTGCACGGAACCGATCAAACCCAGCGTACTCGTCTGGGAGAATTCGTATTCGAGAAGCGTCGGTCTTGAAAGTATGAAGGAATACGTGATCTTTTTGCGGAACCGATTGGAACGAAGGAATTCCGTCGCGAGCAGTTTATCCACGGAATTGTTTTGTAATACGGGTATGAGATACGGAGTTCCGTCCAAAATGGAATCCGTACTCGAGTTGAATCGAGAATAGAAGGAATGGATCATCCTCGAAAGGATCATTCCCCGGTAGATCGACTTGTTCGGTGCCGTTTTTTTGAGATGAAGATCGAGCCATGTGGTGAACGGAATCTCTCCCGCTTCCATTTTGCCCGTCGTCAAAAACGCGAGAATCGCGTCGTAACTTTCCAAAATTCGGATTTGAACCGCCAGTCCTTCCTTTTCAAAAAAGCCTCTCGATTTCGCGTAAACGATCGGGAACGCGGAAATTCTGGAAGTTACTGCGATTTCGATCACAGGGAGCAGTATTTAGAAAGCCACGGATTTTTCAAGAATCCCTTGTTTTGGACAAAAAGAAAAAAGATTCATCCATTTCCGGATTTATGCCGAGAGACATAATATGAAGATCGAAGAGTTAGAAACCGTACAAACGATCCTGCGAAGAATCCGGGAAATCGAACGACTTCCCGAACGATTCGCTCCGGAAACGTCTTCTTCGCCCGCCGCGAAACCCGCCTCCGAGTTCGATTCGATCCTTCAATCCGCAAAAGACCGCGCCTCTTCCACAAAGGAAACTTCGCACGAAACATTCGATTGGTCCGGGAACCGTAATTCAAGAGGGGAACTCAAAGGTGTGGAACCTACGTTAGCCGAAATCATTCGCAAAGAATCGGAAAAAAATCGGCTCGATCCAGCGCTCGTTCAAAGCGTGATCAAGGCGGAATCCGGTTTTAAAACGGACGCGGTTTCTCCCAAAGGAGCGATCGGTCTTATGCAGTTGATGCCTTCCACTGCGGATTTGTTGGGAGTGGACGATCCTTCCGACCCGGCCGAAAACGTCGCGGGCGGAACCAAGTTTCTGAGCGACCTTTTGCACAAGTATAAAAATCTGGATCATGCCCTCGCCGCATACAACGCCGGACCGGGAGCCGTAGATCGTTACGGCGGAATTCCTCCCTACAAGGAAACGCAGAAATACGTGGAAAAGGTAAAACGATTCTACAAACAGGTTCAATAGTTCAGTAGTATTTTTTCAATCCGCCTTCGAGTACATCGGACCAAACACGGTTTTGCAGGTTGCGATTTCGATTCCGTTCGAACACGCCCGCACTTTGTCGAAACGTTTTCTGAATCCGTGCAGGCTGGAATTCTCCGATCTTCCCGTTTGTTCCGCCACCGCCATTCCCGGGAACATCTCCGTTAACCATCCGGTAGTTTCGTACAATATTTCAGTCGAATCCCATTCGATTCGGACGAATAGAACGTTTCGTTCTTTCGAGAGATCCGTCCGTATTTGACCGCGATCACAACCGCGGCGAATATTAGAATACCGTAAATCGGCGCGCTTCGGATCAGTCAAAGTGCGGTTCGGCTCATCATCGTGTTTCGATTTCGGGTCTTTTTCAAAAAGAACACGGCGATTTTTTCGGCTTCGGCGAAGGCCGGATCGGGATCCGATCCTTTCGACCGGTAAAATTAATTCTATCGCACCAACCCTGATACATTCGTATTTCACGATATTCTAAATTTATTTTCCGGATATCCCAGGGATTTGCGGAGATCACACAGAGATTCCTACTCTCGCGCTTTTCTCCCGTCCTATGCACGTCCGGCAGATCGATCGAAGGAATCAATTCCATCCGGAGATAGAACATACAACCGCTCCCCGGGACAAGAATTAGAATTATCTTATACAAGATCTTATTTTTTTCGGGTCATCCGAAACGCGCCGATCAGATTTGCGAATACGACCCGGTAAACTTCGTCCCAAGCCTCCCGCCCGGTACGGAAATCCAGATTCATTTTCCCGTGCCTTAACACGATCGAAAGGATCATAAGAAAAATAAAATTCCTCGAAAGCGGACCCGTTAGAGATTCCGGATCCTTACGCGAATAACATAATCCGACACCGATGAACGCCAGAGGAATGAGCGGTAGAATATAATAATTATCTTTTCTGTTGGGAAAATCGAGTATCAATGTTACGGTTAACGCTGAAAAAAGATGCCCCTGCCCGTCATCCCTCCGAATCCATAATAAATTTTGAATATCGATTTCGACATCGTCTCGAGCAGGAACGGATGACGCTATAAAGTGAAACAGAAATTGATCCGAGATCATTCTATAAAATCGTTTTTGCCCGGCCCTTCCCCGGAGGTCAGAAATTGGAACGCATGGACGAACGCCCAGTTAGCGAGGACCGTCCCGGAATACACTTGGAACAACGGACCCTTTACCATACATGCGATTTCCGATACCAAGGCGGCCGCGATGATAAACGATCGGTTTCGATTCTTAAAATAAACGAGCAATAGAAAGACGGATAACGTAAGAGGAAGGTCATCATCGCTTCCATCATTACCAATCTTGCGAACTTGATTTCCCCGAGCGTAAGTAAATATCCCGACGCCGTCATCGCGGAATAGAACGTCCCGATTCGGGAGAGGCGCAACGCGAAATAGATCAGTATTTCGGTACCGGCAAACAACAATAAAGAGGAAGTCTCTCCGCGGAGAGACTCATTCCGAATGCGAGATCAGACGAGATTCGCGCCCAGAACAGAAGCGGCGGTTTGTATAAATTCTTAAACCCTTCGGAACCTGGGAAAAAGTATTTCTCCTGTTTGAATACTCTCGCGGATCGTCCGATGTGCATCTCTTCGTCTCCGTGCGAAAGCACCTCCCTGGACCAGAGATTCGGAAATAAAAATAGAACGGACAAAAGGAAAAGAATCGTAGCGATGAGGACTTCCTTTCGCACGTTCGACAAAGATTTGCTGGAAACTTGACTACTAAGGCTTTTTTGGAAACCGACGGTAAATCTATTTTTGGAGTTGAATTTTCAAACGTTTCGCATTTAAAATATGTAATTACTTACTTACTTATTTCAATCGTCTAAAAATCGGAGGGATTTGACAATCGATATGAATGCGCTGAACGAAAAAATACGGACCGGGGTCGAATCGACGAACCGGTGACTTTTAATCCGAAATCGGTCAATAAATTATGCTTACTTATTATCCGTTCACGCAGAGTTTCCGTTCATTCGGGGTTCTCGGGAAATAATGAGTGACACTATAACGGTTATAACTTTCATGGGGATCAAAATGAAATCGGCTCGATCAAAGGTAACGGAAACCAATTCCTTAAAAGAAGAGGAATCGTGTGAGACCGTCATTCGAAAACGGGATCGGGCCGCCACCGAAACAGCCATCCTTTTAGCGGCCATTCAAGTGTTCGCAAAAAAAGGATATGACGCTGCAAACACAAAAGATATTGCCAAACTTGCAAACGCAAACGAAGCCTTAATCTTTCGGTACTTCGGAAATAAAAAAGGTCTTTTGGAAGCGATCCTCACCAGAGCAGAGGATATCAAATCGGAAGAGTCCTCTTCCCGCTCCACCTCAAAAAATCAGGAAAGTTACCAAGACTTGGAAGCAAGTCTTCAGTATTCCATGTCCGGCAAGTGCAGAGACTTTCATGAGGCAGAGGATTTTATGAAGGTTGCGGTGAGTCAGATCATCCTTGATCCGGAAGTGAGTCAAATCATACACAAAAAGATTTATACCAAAGCGATTCCAGAGTTCACTGCCGAGTTGGAAAAATTCAAAAAAGCCGGGAAGATAGATCCCAAGGCGGATTTAAAATCGGTTGCTTATGCGATTTCCGCTCTTACGTTTGCTTTAGGTTTTATGGGTCAATGTGTGTATAAAATTCCTCCAGCGGAAATCCAAGCCACCATCAAAGAAGTCTCGAAAATTTTTCGCAAAGGACTCGAGCCGGAATCGACCAAGAAAAAATCCAAATAATCTCCGTTAGTCGAAACTCTTCCCTCGTTTCGAATCCAATGAATGTACGACGTAAAGACCTACGTCACAAGCCGCCCCGAACTCGTATCCCGCGCCGTGCACTCGTGTTTCTTGAAGTTTGTGTTCCCGAAGCGTTTTTGCACTAGGAACTTAAACACAACTTGAACGGGAACCAGGAATGTCGCAACGCTACGTTCAGCGCGTGCGTTTATACGAACTACGTGTAAAGTCGAGAGTTCTGTTGTGAGAGAGTGGTGTTCAGCCCGGCGTTTATACGAACTACATGTAAAGTCGAGAGTTCTGTTGTGGGAGAGTGCGATCAGCCCCGGCGTTTATACGAACTACGTGTAAAGTCAAAAGTTCTGTTGTGGGAGAGCGGCGATCAGCGCGTGCGTTTATACGAACTACATGTAAGAACCGAAGTTGCACGGAGGGAAGGAGAACGTAAAATTTACTGTGGCGTTCGGGATGAAACGGAGTGGCCTCAGTTCGTTGTTAAATTCACCCAGAATCAGCAGGAAAATTGGATCGAAGTTTACGTTCGCCAAAAAAGGCCGTCTGAAGATTCTTCGACTTCGCTAAATCGGGTTTTTCAATAAAAAGATAGAATGATTACGAATGTGCGCCTGAACTTAATCTTTCTCCGGCACAAAGCGGTAGCCACTCGTATTTCAACATATAAACCGGATTAGTCCTTACGTTCGGGGCGGGCTCAGAAAGCAAAATTAGAAAAAACACATTAGTAAATTCTACTTTTTTAAAGCAATATTTGAACAATAGGGAATCAAGATCTCCGAAAATGGGGCGCCTCGACTACTCATTTAATTTCCTGTGAATAAGACGTATTCGACGGAGAGTTCAGAATCCAAGCCCTCGAAGACGGAGAATAAATATAAGCACCCTTTTTACCGCATGCGATTACTCCCACTCCGCCGCCGACTTCGACCACCTCGATCCTCTCACGCGGACAATCAAAATCGAAAGACGCACGATCCAATCCGGTGCCGCGCACGAAATGATTTTTCGATCCGACAATCACACAACCCGTCAAAAAAAGAAAAGTAGCATACTTGAGCGTAGAAAACATTTATTTACCGTCTGTTTTTCCAAAATGAACAATATCGACAACGATAGTCAACGTGGATCGGCTTCCATTTCGAGATTCACACAATCATACTATAAACAACGTTTCGCTTCCGGATATCCTCTCGTTCTTAATTCGAATCGAACAATCGTGAAAACCGCAAACGTATACAAAGAGACCCGAATTCACTCTTGTTCCGATCAAAAAAATACGAAATTCTTTCAAACGAGGGAAACGCCGCAATCAAAAGCCCCCCGCGGAATTACGACAAACTTCCCCGTAAAACGCGCCCCACCCCGATTCGGGTGGAGGGGTGTGGCGGCGGGAAACCCCGGCAAATTCCCTTATCAGAAAATCATAATATTCTCAAGAATAATTTTCTTGCCGGGATTGTCGCAATTCCGACGAGCAAAAAACGCTCGACTCAAAAACGGGTTAACCTTTTTTCCTTTGTTCTTCGCTGATCAGATTCAGTGCGCTTCCCGCTTTAAACCAAGCGATCTGCTGCGCGTTGAACGTATGATTCACTTTGATCTCTTGCGAAGAACCGTCCTTGTGGTGTAATACAAGAGTCAAAGGAACTCCTTCCTGGAACGAAGTCAGACCGAGAATATCGATCGAATCTTCTTCCTGAATCTTATCGTAATCCGCTTTGTCCGCGAACGTAAGCGCGAGCATTCCTTGTTTTTTCAGGTTGGTTTCGTGAATCCTCGCGAAGGATTTTACAAGGACCGCTCTCGCGCCGAGATGTCTCGGTTCCATCGCAGCGTGTTCTCTGGAAGAACCTTCTCCGTAGTTTTCGTCTCCGACCACGATCGATCCGATCCCCTTGGCTTTGTACGCTCTCGCCGTTTGGGGAACGGGTTCGTAGGCTCCGGAAAGTTGATTCTTCACTTCGTTGGTTTTCTCGTTGAACGCGTTGACCGCACCGATCAACAGGTTGTTGGAGATATTGTCCAAGTGACCCCTGTATTTCAACCAAGGGCCGGCCATGGAGATATGATCCGTAGTACACTTTCCTTTTGCTTTGATCAAAAGTTTCAGACCTTTGAGATCGCTTCCTTCCCAAGGAGTAAACGGAGAAAGAAGTTGCAGACGATCCGACTTAGGATCGACCGCGACGTTGACTTTGGAACCGTCGGCCGCAGGAGCGATAAAGCCCGCATCCTTCACGTCGAACCCTTTCGGAGGAAAATCCAATCCGGTGGGAGGATCGAGTTTCACTTCTTTACCGTCCTTGGTTTTGAGGGAATCGGTAATCGGATTAAAATCCAACTTGCCGGCGATCGCGAATGCGGTCACGATTTCGGGTGAGGCGACGAACGCGTGTGTCCCCGCAAGACCGTCGTTCCGTTTCGCAAAATTTCTGTTAAACGAAGTGATGATGGAGTTCTTTCTTTCGGGATCCTTCGTCTGACGGCTCCACTGACCGATACAAGGACCGCATGCGTTCGCGAGAACCACGCCGCCGATATCGGAAAAAGTTTTGATCAAACCGTCCCGATCGATCGTATAACGGATCATCTCGGAACCGGGAGTCACGGTGTATTCCGCTTTTACTTCGAGATTTTTTTCCGCAGCTTGTTTCGCAACGGACGCGGCCCGAGTGATGTCCTCGTAAGAAGAGTTCGTGCAGGAACCGATCAGCCCCACTTCCAAGTTTGTGGGCCAATTGTTCTTTTGGACCGCTTCCTTGAATTTGGAAAGAGGGGTCGCGAGATCGGGAGTAAACGGTCCGTTGATGTAAGGCTCGAGCTCGGACAAGTTGATCTCGATGACTTGGTCGAAATACTTCGAAGGATCCGCGTAAACTTCCTTGTCTCCGTTTAAGTGTTCCGCGATTTTATCCGCCAATTCCGCGACGTCTTTGCGGTTCGTGTTTAAGAGATAATCTCTCATACTTTGATCATAACCGAATACGGAAGTGGTCGCTCCGATTTCGGCGCCCATATTACAAATCGTTCCCTTTCCCGTACAGGAAAGACTTTCCGCTCCTTCGCCGAAGTATTCCACGATGGCACCGGTTCCACCTTTTACGGTAAGGATTCCGGCCACTTTTAAGATGATGTCTTTTGCGGAAGCCCAGCCGGAAAGTTTACCGGTGAGTTTGACTCCGATCAGTTTCGGGAATTTCAATTCCCAAGCCATACCCGCCATCACGTCCACTGCGTCCGCGCCGCCGACTCCGATCGCGATCATACCCAAGCCCCCCGCGTTTACGGTGTGAGAATCGGTTCCGATCATCATTCCGCCTGGAAACGCGTAGTTTTCCAAAACCACTTGGTGAATGATTCCGGCGCCGGGTTTCCAAAATCCGATTCCGTATTTGTTCGAAACGGAGGAAAGAAAATCGTAGACTTCCTTGTTTACATCGTTTGCGGTTTTTAAATCTTCCGCGGCGCCGTCTTTTGCTTGGATTAAATGATCGCAGTGAACGGTGGAAGGAACCGCAACCTTATCCCTGCCCGCGGACATAAATTGTAAAAGAGCCATCTGCGCCGTTGCGTCCTGCATCGCGACCCGGTCCGGAGCGAAGTCCACATACGATTTTCCTTTTTCGTAAGCGGTCGTCGGTTCTCCGTCCCATAAATGAGAATAAAGGATTTTTTCGGTAAGAGTGAGCGGTCTTCCAACGACGTTTCTCGCTTTTGTAACCAGATCCCCGATCTTGGAATATCGGGCGCGAATCATTTCTATATCGAATGCCATTGTGTTCTCCGTTGATGAATGAACCTGTCCAGGATCCGCCGTCGGAACTACGACAAGACAAACCGTGCAAGCCGGAGCGCGGGAAACGGATCGTTTTTTTCGCTTATCGGGAACCGCGAGTTTTGCGAAGAATCCTAGATCGGAGGGAACGTTTGGATTTCCTTCTCCGAAAAAATCGGATCACTCCAAAACACTGTCCTTTTAGTTCATCGAAAGAATGGGACAAGTTATAAAATCATGCTCTTGCGAGCATTTAGTTTGTATAGGATTTTTCCAAAGGGAACGGAAAAAACACTTTTATCCGAATGTCGGAATTCCTACAAACGATTCGAATTCTCCCGAGTATTTCCGTTGCCGCACAAAACGCAGACCTTTCGGAACGCCGAAACGTTTGGAATCAGTTCCGGATCCTAAGTTCCACTCTTCTGTTTTTTTCCTTTCCGTCCTCTTTGGAATCGTCCGCGACCGGAACGCTCGCCCCTTTGGGAATGATCTCGAATCGATCGGCGGAAATTCCGTTTCCTACGAGATAATCCCGAACCATTTCCGCACGCAGTTGGGAAACTTTTTGATTGGCGGCTTCGGATCCTTCTAAGGAAGTATGGCCGAAAATTTTCACCCGCAGCGAAGCGTCTTCCCGCATCCAACGGGAAAGTAGGTTGAGATTTGGTCTCGATTCCTTATGAACCTGAATGCTGTTTTTTTCAAAACGAATCGGCTCGGATTCGACCGCGCGAAATTTAGGATTGGAGGAAAGAGTTTCGGAATTCTCCTTGGCGAACCAGGAGAACGGGGATTTTTTTTCTCGGTTCAAACCTTGGGCCGAAGACCCGGATTCCGGTTTCGTAGGAGTTCCCACTTTTTCCGTCGAAGATGCGGCGGAGGTTTTGCCGGAAGAATCCTTCGTTTCTGTTTCGGTGTTTTTGTCGTTTTTCGAAGCAGAGGTCGTTCCGGAATTTCCGGATTGATTCGCAATTTCCCCCGTCGAAACGTCCCGACCAAGTTTGGATGTTTCGGAATCCTTCGCGACCTTTCGGATCGCTACCGGAACCGAAAGGGTTTCCTTTTCGGAAGAGAACAAGGTCCAAAAAAAATAAATCAAACCGACCAAAATCAAAACTCCGGACAAAAAGATCAAAATGGGAACGGTTCGATCCTTTTTCGTATGCGGTTTTGCGGAGGGCGTAGGGATATAATTCGTGTAGTCTTTGGCGGGGGTTTCGTAGATACTTCCCTTGTCCTCACCCCAACTTTCGGGGAAGTTCGTATCGGGCGCTTCGTTGTCGTCCACGACGATGGACTCCGACGGGGAAGCGGAAGAGGATTTCTTTTTGGTTTCCTGAACCCGTTTGGCGGCCCATTTCCGAATTTCCGTACGAAACCATACATCCGATTTGTCGGTAAATTTATAATTTTCCCGGATGTATTCGATCGTTTGTTTTTCGATTTCCGTATAACTGTTGTTATCTTTGACGGCCTTTAAAAGCTGCTTCGCGTCGTTTACCGAAATTCTACCGTCGCGTCGCTCTGCAGTAAATTCTTCCGCAAGTTGAATCAACTCTCGGTCGTATTTTTTACCCTTGATCGTAACGTAATAGTTTTCTTTTTTTGCCATGGTCCCCGCCGCACCTAGGTTTACGGAAGAATTCAATCCCTGCAACCAAAGTTTTCTTATCTAATTATAAGTTCGGCTGCAAACAACCGATAACTCACGGTTTTTGACGCTTTCCGCCGAAAAATGAAACCTAAAACTTCCCGTAGTACGGGCTGATTTCCCGAAGAGAATTTCCTCCGAGCGTCGTAAGAAACAAACGATCCAAACCGATCGAAATCCCGCAACAATCCGGAATCCCTTCCTCCAACGCGCGTTGCAGGCCTTGGTCCACGGGAAAAATTTCCTTCCCCAGACGTTTTCTCAAATCCTGTTCCGCCGAGAATCGGGAAAGTTGTTCCTCCGGGTCGGTCAATTCTTCGAAGGCGTTTCCCAATTCCAGATTTCCGTAATACAGTTCGAACCGGCGCGCAACTCCGTCCCGGATTTTGGAAAGCGCCGCGAGTTCGGACGGATAACCGTAAACGAAAGTGAATTCCTTTTTCGGAAGATTGGCTTCCACAAGATTTAAGAATACGAGAAAAAACGAATCTTCGTATGTTCTCTGTTCGGCGGGAATCGAACTCAATCTCCTTTCGTTGACGACACGATCCAATTCCTGTTTCGAAGTTCCGCAACCGGCGAAGTTTGCGAGCGCATCCGAGACGCTCCAGCGATTCACTCGCGCGGAATCGAACTCGAAATCGCGGAACTCGGAAAATAGACGCTCCAAAAGTTCGGTGCAAAAATCCATCAGACCTTCGAGTTTCATTCCTACGGTATAGAATTCGAGCATTAGAAACTCCGCGCTGTGATACGGACTTCCTTCCTCGCCCGAACGAAACGTATGCGTAATTTCGTATATTCTTTCCAGGCCCTTGGAAAGAATTTCCTTCAGGGAATATTCCGGAGACGTTATGAGATATCCCCGCTCCCGATCTCCCGGAGAACGGACGAGAAACGGATCCAAATACGGTTCCATAGAAGGTACGGATTTCAGACAAGGAGTGTCCGTCTCGAGATATCCGCGTTCTCGGAAAAAATTCCGTATCACGGATAGAAACTTGGATCGTTCGATCAGAATCTCTCGGCTCAGTTCGTTCATGTTCGCCTTTTAATTTCCTCTTGCTTTCGTTTCGAAATCGCGGGAGTATGTCTCGCAATGGAACCGGTCCGCAGATTCGAACATTTCGAAATCAGACGCAGCCGTCAATCCACGGAGATCATTCCGTTAAACGCCTCTTTCGACGAATCGTCGTTCGGCGAATTAAAATCCGTGTTCGCTCTCGCGTTCTATCAATCGAGCGCCCACGTCAAACTCGATCTCGGAGGAGTGAAACTTCTACCGTTGCCCGTGGCTATGAAAATTCTAGGCTTTGCGTTGGATCTGCGGTTGAAAAATCGAACCTTGGTTTTGTCGGGCGCGAGCCCCTCGTTCAAAAAACTCATTCGTTTTTACCGGCTGGATAAAGTTCTTTTAATCTTCTGATCTTCTCCGTTTTTCTTCCCGTTGCCAAGGTTGAAAGACCAGCTTGATTCCCAAATTCCCCAAAAGCAAAAGCAGGCGCGGAGATATCTCCGTTTCCTTCCGGGAAAGATCGGAAAATTCCACAGAAACGTACATACAAAGAGAATGTCGGGAGGCGAACTCCTTCACCTTATGCCGCGAAGGAAGCACCTTCTCCAAAATCTGCAGGATATGTTCCTCCAAAGGAGCATGAGCGTCCAACGTGGAATGCAACTGCCAATGTCCGAAGCCGAGGGCTTTTCCCTCCCGATCGGTGGCGACCCGGGGTGTACTAAAATCGGGTTTGAGGTCCAGGGTCCGCGTCACGGATTCCGTATCAAGTCCGTCTTCGTTCACGGAAAGAATGGCCCAGGTAAGAGGATATGTCGTCGGTTGTACGTTCATTCGGTTTTACACATTTCGGAAATTTGAGTCGATTCGATTGCAAAAATACATAATTCACAGTTTTATCATCCTTCGCCGGAGAATTCGATCGGATCGAACTATAAAAGTGCATAAGAATCTGGTAAAATTGTGTCTAATAAAAAATTTTCCTTTATTAACATTTCATCGGTTTTATCTGTTGCAGATAAGGTAAATTTATCCTCTAATCTCACTCGGGGGCTTGCTTATGAAAACAATTTTAGTCATTGAAGACGATCCGGATATCGGAAATTTGATCCGCAAATCCTTAGATTCGGCGCATTATTCCACAACTCTGCAAACTAGCGGAGAAGAAGGTTTAAAATTCTACAAAGCCAATCATCCGGACATGGTTATCTTAGATCTTTCCCTTCCCGACGTGGACGGCATCGAAGTGTGTCGAACCGTACGTCGCAACGACGAAAACACTCCCATTTTCATCGTCACCGCGAGAAACGAGGAAATCGACAGAATTATGGGACTGGAATTGGGCGCGGATGATTACATCACAAAACCCTTTTCCGTTCGAGAACTCAAGACAAGAGTGGACGTGTTCTTCCGAAGATGGGACAAAAAAGCCGGAATCAAACCGAACGTTGGTGCGAGCGGTGAAATCATCCGCGGTTCTCTCAAAATCGATCCGGTCCGCAGAAGAGTCACTTTAAAGGACAATATCGTCAACATTTCGAGAAAGGAATTCGATATCCTACAACTGATGGCCGCCTCTCCCGGAAAGGTTTTTTCCAGAGAAATGATTTTAGAAGCGGTTTGGGGAATGGAATGGGACGGGTTTGAACGTATGATCGATTCCCACGTAAAAAGAATTCGTTCCAAACTCGAAAAAAATTCCGCACAACCGGAATGGATCGAAACCATCTGGGGAATCGGATATCGATTTACGGACAACTACGACAATATCGTAATTCCGGATTGATCGTTTTCCCGTACAACAAATTTCGGCAAGCCAAACCCGTCGATCTTCGGCGGGTTTTTTATTTTGTTTTGACGAGTTCGTTTTTTGGACGTTAGGAACCCGCCTCTTTCGTCCGAAGTCCGAAAGGTTCTCCGCGATCCAGGTTTGGTTGCTCGGGTTACCGATTTCGAAACTACAAACTTCGATCTTCGGAGGTCGGGTCTTCGTATTTGCGGCGAAAGATTCTTTTTTACTTTTTCCTCGCAGAATGATCGAAAGTAATATTCCGTTTTTCTAATAAATTCGGCTTGTCCGACCTACGCGGAGGGCGATCCGATCCCCCCTAAATTCACGCGCGCCGTTTCTCCGATAAACGTAATTTCGCGACGAAAGCCAGCGCATATTTGCTTCCCATATCGCGGGAATTGATTCCCGATCTACGACTTGTGGTGCGTTTACGGTATCAAACTCCCTAAACGAATAAAAAATTTGTTTCCTTAAATGTCGCTTCGACTGCAAAAGTTTCCTCGCAGAGAGAATTTTAAAAAATTTATAAATTACGTTTTCAAATTATAAACCTCCAATGCGGCGTTGCAACACGACGGGGTTTCGGTTGTCTTTTTTTGAAAACAGCACAACAGATAGGAAGGTTCCATACAATGTTGCCATCAGTTCACAGATTCAGGAGAGATTTTTCGATTCTTCTCGTAGTATCCTCGTTTTTCTTTTTTCAGGCTTGCGAAACGAAATCGGAAAACCAGGAAAGCTCCATTCTTGCGTTAGTCGCCATTTCACAGGCTTCGGCGGTCCCCGCATTACCGTCCCCCGCGATCGATACCGCCCTTTTAAAAATCGGCGACCAGGAACCCACGACCCTCCCCGTCGGATTCTGCGAAGACGGAAACACGGGAATCGGCTTTTTTCAAGGAGGCGCCAATCCCACCTTGTTCGTGCACGAGGTTGACTTCAACCAGAGCGGCGCGATCGTTCTCAACCGAACCGGCGCGTATCATATGGACGTTGACGTTACGGGCGGTTACTACAGCCCGACATCCACTTGTCAGGCGACCGTTCGCGAAAGTTCGGCGACGGCTTACGAAATAGAAGCGTACAATTGTCCGGTGCATCCGATGATCGGAACGATGCCCGACACGACGATTTCCTTCCGCGCAAGATGTACTAAAAACTGACGCGTCCAGATCGTTCAAATACGAACAGAACCGTTTTCGCGGGGCCAAGAATTTTCCCGACGCGGAAGCGGTTCGTTTCGTTTCTCTAATATTAGACTTTTGGATTGTGATCAGAGAAACGCGCTTTTCGCGGTTTCACAGGCTTGGGAAAAACGAAGATCCAATTCCGTAATTCCCTGTTGGAAATGGGTGAAAATTTCCACCGAAACTTTTCGGTAACCGAGCAGAATATTCGGATGGTGGTCCATTTTTTCGGCGATTTCGGCTAACGCGGACACGAATTTCACCCCGGAAAGATAATGATCGAAGGAATAAACTTTGAAAAGATAAGGAACCCGGTCCCGAAAACGCAACTCCCATCCGGGAGCGAGCCGCTCCTGGAGAAGATTCGGGTCGAGAAGTTCCATAAGAATTTTTTAAAATACCTTTTTGAGCGTCTGTTTGATTTTTTCCGCGTCGTCAATCGCTCCGTTGGAAAGCGAACCGGCGCGAGCCATAAGATTCACGGCACCGTCCATTCTTGCCTTTAACTCCTCGATCTTCTGGAGTTGTTCGTTTAGAAAGACGAGCTTGGAATCCAATTCCATCTCTCTTCTTTCCAAAAGGAGTTTGAAGTTATCCAACTCTTGGATTTTTTTCCTGGTTTTTTTGGCTTCCGTATCGACGTCTTTTCTATAATATTTTTCCAGCTCCTTCTCCGCCTGAAGATGACGATCCCGTTCCGCCTTAAATTCCTTCTTCATCAGCTTGAGAGCCTGACGATACGCCTTATTAAAAATCCTCTGTTTTTGTCCCCTTCTGAGACGTAACATTTTGCCGATCCAAGTCATACTTATATCCTGATCTTCTTATGATGAATTCCGTTTCGAATCAATTTAATTCGCGAGGGAATCGGGAAATTCCGCGCACGCTAAATAAGTCGGTCGAACGACGGTTCCTACGTTTTCCGGCACGTTCCGTTTTCATTCCTCGTTTCGGAGCGGTTCCGATGCGGTGATTCGACGGATTCTTCCATTCTTTTGATTAGACCTCAAAATTCGAGAGAAAAACCTACTCTCGAAAGAACGAAAGTGGTTGATTCCATAGACATAAAACGTAGAAAGATTCCGAGAGGAACCAATCATGACATCCAGAGCGGACGACCTGAACGAAGAAGTAGAATCACTGAAGGACAAAGCCAAACGTATCACCGGAAAAGCGCGCGAAGAATATCTGGAGCACGTTTCCGATCTTAAGGAAAAGATCAAACATATCTCGGGCGAAACTTCCGAAAAGGCGAAGCAGATCATAGACGAAACCGGCGCGTATATCAAGGAAAATCCCCAGAAAGCTGCGTTGATCGGTCTCGGAGTCGGCGTGGGAGTCGGCCTTTTGATCGGAATGCTGATCCGTAGAAAGTAAACGACCGATGTCGAAGAAAAAAAAATCGGATTTTAATTCGGAGTCTTTCGATTCCGAATCCTCAAAACGAGGCAACGATCTCAAGTCCCACTTTCTCACTCTGGTGGATTCGGTTTTGGAATACTTCCAGACCCTTCTTCTTTACGGGCAAAAATATCTAATCAAACGATTTCAAGCGGGAATACAAGCCTACGTTTTTCTTAAGATGGGTTTGTTTTTTCTAACGTTAGGCGCCTTATCCTTTCTCGGCGCGTTTTTCTTTTTCGTCCATACGATCTCGGGCGGGAATCTTCTTCTTTCGAGTTTGGGCACGGGCGGGGTCAGCTTTGTCTTCGCCTTTTTCTTTCTGTGGCTCGCCTCCTCCTCGCTGAAGGTCAAGGATTAGGATCATGAAGGAATTTCCGGATCTGAATCCGTTCGAAGGAAGCGATCGCTTTTTAGGAAAGAATCCGTCGGATATGAATCTCGAGGAATTAAAACTTTATCTTCATATCCAGAAATTGCGCGTGCGATTGGAGTTCGAAAAATTCCAGTCCTCGATCAATTATACCGGTATGGTCGTGGACGCGTTGGATAAGCTGGGTTTTGGGGAATTCCTACAGTCGTTTCTAAAAGTCCCCGATCACAAAGATACGCCCCAAGAATAATTTCCGCTTTTTCGGGCCGGCACATCCGTCAAACGCCGGCCTTTCCTTTCGTAGTTTCCGAAGGTTTTTTCGAAACGTTCCTCCACTGCACATCCTCCATCGACATAAACTCCGCGCATCCATCCGGAGGCACGAAGGCCGGAAGGAACGGACAAACGGGCCTTTCCGCGAAATTTCTCGAATCGATTTCCGGAAATCACATCGAAGAAAAAACTCCGCTCGAAATCCGGCCTTCGCAATCGCTGAAATTTCTACGATTTTATAATTCAAGAACCCGATTACTACGCTGTTGTTAAAACGTCGATCGGCGTATAACGGCCGTTATCGTACAAATCAAAGACAAAGGAATTCTATGAGTAACCCGATCACTACAGCAAAAAAACTCGTCCTGGAATATCCGTATCCGAAAGGACTTCTGGAAAAAATTCCCACCGAAGGAACGTATTACGACGGCTTTTCTTCGGTTTATTTTAAGGAGGACGAAAAAGTCACACCGACCATTCTTTCCAAAACGTTACACTATTTCATCGACATCGACGAAAAGGAAACTCCCGAAAAGAAAATTCCGATCGGCGCGTCCAAGATGAAAGGACTTCCGCACCTTCCCAACGCGAAATTCTGGCCGAAAGAAACGTATTTTTTCGCCCAACTCAATTTCGCCGAATTCAAAAAATACGATATTGAAGATCTGTTTCCGGACGAAGGTATACTTTATATTTTCGATACGGTCGAAGGCGATTTCGTATTAAAATTTTATGAAGGTTCGATCCAAGACCTAAAGGTCGTCGATTATCCGGACGAAGATTCCCTTCCCGAACCGGAATACCATCTGGAGGATTACAGAGACACGACCTTCCGTCTTTCCTTTTCGCCGAAGTTTTTATTTTATGCGGCGGGGGACGCCTACGATTATAGGACGATCGCGAAAATTCTTCCGAAAGAGTTGTGCAATAAGCTGACTAAACTTCTCAAGGCGGAACTCACGACCTGGAACCCAAGCCTCAGGATTTTCGGAAGACCTTTGTTCTGGCAGGGAGAAGACGAACGTATGGACGACGACGATGAGGAAGAAGAGGAAGGTAACAAGAAAGTCAAATCCGGTCGAAAGAAATCCGTTCCTAAGATCGAAGAAAATCCTGAAGTTCTCCTATTTCATTCCGAAATCGGAGAAGGACATTTTCACATTCGGATCGATCGTAAGGATTTAAAAAAGAAAAAATTCGCAAAGGCCTATTCGACTTATTCGGGAACGTAGAACGTAATAGGATTTAAACTTCTGAGACGTGATACTACGAAACAAAACGTAGGTCCGTCTCATTGAACCGAAACTTTTTGTCGAAGAGATTTTTCTCATTACATCGATCGTAACGACGGAAATACAAAGGTTTAGAAAAGCGGCGTTTTTTTTCCGTTTGATGTCGGAACACCGAACCGTATGCCTACCGTATTACCGTATAACAGCTGTTTACTGAAATATTCCGAGCCGGCGTAAATAGTCGTGAAACGGTTTCGTATCTTTAAAATGAAATTTAGGAGAAAGCGAGTAATTCAACTTGGCCAGCAGTCCGGTTTTCGTGGAATAGAGCCACCGTCCTTCGTAAGAATTTTCGTCCGATCGAATATCGATCTTATGCGTCCAAGCAGGATCGGACGGCATTTGTTCCGTTTCGGAATCCGTTTCCAAAAGCGATAGTGCGTTTTTGAATTCCACGACTTCCGATTCCGCATCTAAACGTTTCATAATCTCGAATTTTCTGTCCCGAAAGATCACGGATCGAATGGGGGCTTCCTGAAAATCGAATCGTCTGCGATTTTGAAAACAATCTAACAACGATAAAATAAGGAGATACACTCCGCAGATTCCGATGCGAAAATTCCGTCCTGCCATCGTTTGAACCCTCAGAGTAAGGATCGACCCTCCGGTTATTTCACAACTTCCGTTTCCGGCATCGCGGGATACGTTTTCACTTCCCGGATTTGAATCGTTTCGACACGATCCTCTCCCGCGATGATATCGGATAAGATTACGACTTGATCCCCGTCCTTGATTCTACCCGCTTTTTTCAACGTATCGATCGCAAGACGAATGGTCTTTTCCGGATCCCGGGAAAAATCGATCCGATACGGAATCACTCCGCGGGTCAGCCAGAGTTTACGACGAACCGTCGTCATATTCGTAAACGCATAAATCAACGGATAATGCGGATGAAATCCGGCCACGTTGAGCGCGGTCGTTCCCCTTCTCGTAATTACGACTATGGCCGGGCATTTTAAGGAATCCGCCAGTTCCGCGGCGGACTTTGCCATCTGTTCTTTTTTATCCTGAGGAATTTTTTCACGAACGTAATCCACTCCGCCGGTCCGTTCGACACGTTGTGCGATCTTGTCCATCATCTCGACACAGCGGACGGGAAATTTACCCGCAGCGGTTTCCCCTGACAACATGATAGCGTCGGCTTCCTCATACACGGCGTTGGCTACGTCGGTGACCTCCGCTCGAGTCGGAGAAGGATTGCTGATCATCGATTCCAAAAGGTGGGTCGCGACGATGACTCGTTTTCCTTTGAGAGCGCATTCCTTGATGATGGCCCTTTGTAGTATCGGCAGCTCTTCGATCGGAACTTCGACTCCGAGATCTCCCCGCGCGACCATCACTCCGTCGGCGGCGTCTACGATTTCCTTCATGTTTCGCACGGCTTCCTGATCTTCGATCTTAGCGATGACCTGTGCGTGACCTTCGTTTTCTTCTATGATTTGTTTGAGTTGATTGACGTCTTCCACGGAACGAACGAACGACAACGCGATAAAGTCCACGTCCTCTTCCAATCCGAAAAGTATGTCCTTGTGGTCCTTGGGCGTGATCGACGGAAGATTGACCCGTATCCCGGGAAGATTGATGTGTTTTCTGGAACCGAGTTTTCCTCCGTCCAACACTTTACACTTAAGGGCGGAATCGTTGATCTCTTCGACGACGAGATTGATCAGACCGTTATCCACGGTGACCGGATCTCCCACTTTGAGATCCTTTACGATATCTTTGTAATTTACGAAAACGGATTGTTCCTCGGATTCTTCTCCGGGAATGATATGAAAGGTGAAGGTTTCCCCGACTTTCAAATCGAGATGATCCACTTGTAGATCTCCGGTGCGAATTTCGGGTCCCTGCGTATCGAGTAGGATCGCGATGGGCGCCTTCAATACGTCCTTGTTGAGCGCCTTGATATTGCGGATGATACTTCTGTGGAAGTCGTGATTTCCGTGGGACATGTTGAGACGCGCTACGTTCATTCCCGCTTCCGCCAACGCTTGGATCATCTTTTTATCCGCGGTCGCGGGTCCGATGGTGCATATGATTTTTGTCTTTCTAAATACGGAGGGTTCGCTCTTCATCCTAATACCTTTATTCGGAAGCGCGGGGCTTAGGACAATCTGGAATCAGATTTTAGGAAGAGTTTTCTTCAGAAAATCGTCGAGAGAGATGCAGAAGTCGAACAGATCCTGGTCGGGCATACTGGCGTTCTTTTGTTCTTCGATGATGGCGGAGGCCTTTTCCATCAGATCTCTTCCGTGTTTTTTGAGATACCGTTTGGAAATCAAAATCGGAAACGTATATCGCTCCTCCTGATTGCGGACCATAAAGGAAAAGATATCGCTCTTTCCGAACTTCTTGAGAAAAGCGACGAGATTTTCTTCGTTGATTTCTCCTTCCATTTCGTACAACAGAATGTTACGATCCGGATACTGTCTGCTCGACCAGTAATCGTCGAGAATGTCGAGCACTCGTTCCAACAATTTTCCGCTCGTAGGATCGATCGCTTCCTTGGGAGCGGAGGAAGGTTGTGTTTTTTCCTCCTTGCCGGGCACGTTCTGCTGTTTTCGCGAACTCTTCTCCGCCTGTTCCTTTTCTTTGACGCGTTTTTCCGCGAGTTTAGCCGCGTCTTCCTGAATCTTCTTCGTACGCGCTTCGTTCACCCGTTTGTTCAACTCCACCGCGTTATGCGCTCGAATCTGTTCCGCTTCGAACTTATGAACGGTTGCGCTTCCGAAAAGATTCCTCCAAAGACGCGTGAAAAACGGAAGATATTTGAACAGACTCGAAAGCTCCAACTTGTCGAAAGAAGCCGCGAGATCCCGATTATCGATCAAATCTTTGATCTTCATCCGATCCAAAATCCGGATTTCGTTGTCGTTGCCCGTCGCGGCAAACGTGCGACGCGCGGCTTCGATCGCACCGGCGACTGCAAGTTTATGAAGAACGTAGATATACAATGCGTTTTTATCCGCGAACTCGGTATGAAGAATCTGTTCGTGATTGGTAACGAGGGTCCGGATTTCCTCTTCGATTTGTTGTCCCCGAAAACGGAGGAAGTTCAGGTCCACGAGACGATTCGCCGATTTTATATAATCCAAAATTTCGGTCAGCTTTACCTTCTTTTCTTCCTTTTCCTTTTTTTCCTTGTCCTCTTCCTCGAAGTGAACCAGGGCTAAGAGTTCCTCCATCGCGGTTTTCTGATCCCCGTACGCCGGACTTAAAAACGGCATGACCGAATTCACGAGACCGCGCGTGTTCGAACGTTCTTCGTCGGAAACCGATCCCAACGCGCCTATCTTTTGTAACTCCGGCACGAGACGATCGGTGAGAAAGGATTTATACGCTTCGATTCGGGCGAGGATTTCCTCCTGAACGTTATAATAGAACACGGAACGATTTCCCGGGTTGAGCGCGTTTTCGTTTCGAAAGAAGAATAACGTCTTTTGTTCCACGAGTTTTTTGAGTACGGGTTTGAGATGGATGTTTACCGTCACTTGTTTTAAACCGGGAGTCGCGTCAAAAGGATCGTTGAACAGATTTCCGATTTCGGTGGAAGCGTAGGTATCCGTGAGTTTGTTCTCCAAAATCGCGGTGTGGATCCGTTTGACGAATTCCTCCCTGCCCGGGAAAATTCTTTTTTCCTTAATCCATCTCTGGATCGAGGAAAACGTGGTCTGATTGACCCCGTCCACGTATCGATGACTGGTCGAAGCGTCCGCTGCCTGAGGACGGGCGAACACCGGATTCAGACGCAGATAGGATTCTATCTTTCCGTCCGAAGCATCTCCGGTCGGATTAAAATCCACCATACAGATTTTTTTAACGATCGGAGGATTGTATTTCGTACAAAGTTCGCGAAGGTATTGACCGACCTTTTCCTTCTCCAGATTCATATCCCGGGAAAGTTGATCCATATTCGGAAGGATCTTGTTGGCCAGGTATTTGTCGGTCCAATCCCCGATGACGAGCAGAAGTTTATGAATTCCCTTGTATTGGAAATCTCCCCGAGACTCCAGAGACTGAGTCAGTTGCAATGCAGTATTATAATCTGCTACTTTCAGTTCTGGAGATTGAGGTTCCAACATGGAATGACAGTATCATCCGAGGAAATTCTTTTTGTAAAGAAGTTCTGCGTTTAACAACGCGGCTCCCGCAGCGCCTCGAATCGTGTTGTGACTCAAAACGACATATTTCCAATCCAGTATCGGATCGGGACGAAGACGACCTACCACTGTGGTCATTCCGTTTCCGGTATTCAGATCCAAACGAGGTTGTGGTCGGTCCTCCTCTTCACGATACAAAATCGCTGGATTCGGCGCGGAAGGAAGTGCGAGCGACTGCGGTTCTCCGGAAAAATTTTTCCAAGCGGATAACACCTCTTCTCGGGAAGGTTTTTGTTTGAATTTCACCGAAACACAAACGGTATGTCCGTCGAACACGGGAACTCGGTTGCAATGAGCGGAGATCGGAAAATCCGCGTGTACGATCTTTCCGTTTTCCACACGACCGAGACATTTGAGAGGTTCGATCTCCGCTTTTTCCTCTTCGCCTCCGATATGCGGAACCACGTTTCCCAGAATGTCCATACTAGGAACTCCGGGATATCCGGCGCCGGAAATCGCCTGCATCGAAAAGAGCATAACGGACTCGATCCCGAAACGATCGAACAAAGGTTTTAACGTGATCGTAACACCCATGATCGTACAGTTGGAATTGGTGATGATCTTTCCTTTCGTAGTTTGCGAATCCAAAACCTCGAGATGCGAAGCATTGACCTCTGCGGAAAGAAGAGGGACCTTCGGATCCATTCTATGATTTTTGGAATTGGAGATGATATGGATTCCCGCATTGGCATACGCGGATTCCACTTCGCCTGCGATACTCGCATCCAAACCGGAAAACGCCAACGCTGCTCCGGAAGTTTTGGAAGGATCGGGCGTAGTAATTACGATGTTCTTCGCATAAGCAGGGATATCGGAGGAAATTTTCCATCTCGACTTCATGACGTCTCCGTACGTTTTACCGGCGCTGTTTTCGGAAGCGCAAAGGTGAGTGACCTCGAAGTACGGATGATTGTCCAACAATTGGATGAATCGCTGGCCTACGGAACCGGTGGCGCCTAAAACGGCAACTTTGACCCTGCTCATATTGAATGTTCAACGGGAAATTTCCCGCCCTCGCTAGATTGATAGAATTTGCCGAAGAACGGCTATTTATCAAGGTTTTACAGGAATTCCCCTGTGTCTTTCAGAAATTTGGACGAATTCTTTCGCATAAATCGAACTCATTCGAATCATTCCCGGATACGTAAAATGATGATAGTCGCTGAAGTCCTGCATCCGCAACGAACCTTTGAGATCGGAGAAATGAACCGATTCTCCTTCGAGGCCCGCGAGAAATTTCAGATGATCCTTATACCAATCCGAATCCGAATACCAACCCAAGCTGATCGGATTTTCCGGATTGTTGACGATCCAGAGAGGAATTCGGTTTTGAGCACAGAATTCGGAGAAAAAACGCAGGTAACGGAAGTGTAACGTAGGAACGAATTTTTCCTCCCGGATCCGCAACTTCGCTTCCTTCAGCGCGACGAGATAACCGATTCCGGGCCTCTGCGGATAATCCTCCAAAAGACGAAAGTTAAAATATTTTGAATATTCCATATCGCTCATGTTTTGGTAGCGAAGATCCTCCAGACGCTCCTCCCGCGTGTATTGTCGCCCGTTTCTCGGGACGTCCGTTCCGAAGGTTTGTTGCAGACGCACTCCGAGGCGATCGTAATTCCAATCCTTGTTTTCTCCCTGTGCGTAAAAAGGCGTCCATGTTTTCGAAAGTTCCGCGACTACAAAAACTTCCGAGGGAGAGGCTCCGACTTTCGAAAGAAGTGCGGCTTCGGTATTACGCGGAACCGTCGTGTCTCCGTCGAAAACCTCCCGAGTTCCCTGCGTACCGGTATTACGCGAAACAGGCGTTTCTTCTTCCGGCAAAAACGCTTGTTCGGCAAAACGTCCGTCCAAAATTATTTTTTTCCATCCGGGTTCGAAAAAGGAAAACTCCTGAATTACATTCCGTTTTTGGAATGTAATTTTGACGGGGCCGGCGGCCAGAAGTTCCGGCACGATCTGCACGAGAAAGCCGTTCCGTTTCATACCTTCGGTCAAAACGAAGGAGAATTTTTTTCCGGTCCATCCGAGGGAAGTCACACGTTCCGGGATTTGAACTCCGTTGTAGCCGTGATAACTGGTGTTTCTTCCGTAACGATGATCGTAAAGGGAACGAAGATTTTTCCAGAACAGGTCCTTATACCGATAGAATCCGAAAAGATACGCGGCGATATATTCGGAGGTACGGTCGAATCCGAGTTCTTTCCAAAATTCGAACGCGGCCTCCGAAGGAAAAATGAATCTGGATTGAGGCGCTTCGAAAAAGTTCAACGCGTCCGAAAGAAGGACCTTGGAATCGATCGTGTCGTTGCGGTTCGTCGGGTCGAGGGAATACGCCCTATGCAATCTCCAATCTATGAAATTGAGGGGAAATACGACGAAGTCCGGAGACAACTCCTTGATCTTTTCCCGACACAACCAAACGTCCAACGGAGTCATACCAGCGTAGGAAAGAAATTCCACTTCCATGTCCTTTCCCGTTCGTTCGAAAACGTCCTTTCGAAACGCCTCCCGATCGAAGGAATAATGCGCGATACTCGAACCGACGATCAGGATTCTCGGAGAACGTTTTTGTTTTTTCCGAAGAGTGAAATATTCGTATAAGAAATTGTAGAAATGATTCGTGCTCCAAGGTGACTCGTTGGGAACGACCCAGATCAAGGTGCGAAAAAAAACGAAATCGAGAACGAACAAAAACAGGATTCCGACCGCGAGCAACGGAAGATTTTTTTTCGTTTGGAGTTTCATTCTGAAAGAACGGTTTCAAAGCGGCGTCCGCTTGTCCAGGATTACTTGATTTTTTGACTTTACCCCGAGTACTGAGCCGAAAAGATTTCAGTCCTGATGTTGCGTTATCTTGTAGCTTTGATTCTTTTTTTCGTTTCCTTGGGGATTTCCCTGGCGGAGAGCCCGGAAGAAATTTATCTCAACTCGGACATTCTTTATCTTCCTGCGCTCGCTTTGGACTTGTTTCGGGACGGAGGAAGTTTTTTCTCCTGGTCGTTTACTCCTTCCCCCTATTTTTTTCCGGACTTACCCGTCGTGTCCGTGTTGTTGTTCTTATTCGACAACGCGTATCAGGCCCTGTATTGTTTCGCGTTTCTTCAGATCCTGACGTTCACCGTTTTGATGGAACGTTTTTGGATCTTCGTTCAGGAGGAACACATCGGGAAAAAACTTTCGATCCGGGAATCGAGATCGGTCCGATCCTGGGTGCTCGTTTTGGTTTCGATTCTTCTGCTCGGCGCGTCGCGTTTCCCGACTTTTTATATACTGTTTTTGCCGTCCATTCATACGAGCGCGTTCCTGATATCTTTGTACACGTGGCCCTTTATTCACCAAACAACACAAAGACGAAGTCGGATTTTTCTTTTTCTGACGCTTCTTTTCACCGTAATCTCGGACCGAATCCTCGTAGTGGAGCTGGTCCTTCCCGTTTTTTTCGCGGGAATTTTTTTTCCGGAGCTTCCGCCCAACGATCGCGACCGAAGACCTTCCGGGGTTTGGAAACGTCTTTTGCCTGAAAACGGAAGACTCGTTTTGAGCGCGGGAATCCTGGGTCTCCTATCGCATTCGATTCTAAAATCGTTTTTGTATATAGAACGACCGGGTACGATCCCGTTCCCGCTTTCTCTGGATAGGGCCGTCGCAGACGGGACTCGATTTTTTGAGGATGCGGCGGCGTGGTTTCGCGCGGTAATTCACGCGGGCGTCCGGGATTCGACATCGAACGTCGCGGCGGATTTTCCGGCTCCCGCGATCACATTCTTATGTTATGCGACTGCGCTTTGTCTCAGTCTCTTTCGGATCAATCGTACGAAATCGGACGTATTTCTCGCGTTTTTTTTCTCGCTTCTTTTTTTTCTTCCGATCGCCGCGGGTTCTTACGTGGATCAATACAGCCTACGTTATGCGGCACCGGCGCTCATTCTCGCGCCGGCGTATCTGGGTTTCGTTTCGGGATTTCGGAAAAAATTCCTAAACGCCGCCTTATTCGCGTGTTTCCTGATCGCGGCAACCGCCTGGAATTCCCTTCCCAAACCTTTCGACAACACACTGTTTCGAAACGACCGATGGACGCCCGAAGAAACTTCCTGCGTAGATAAAATCGCAGAACGACACGGTATTTCCCTGGCGGTCGCCGATTTTTGGACCGCAAAACGGATTCGCGTTTTTTCGCAAAACAAACTTCCCGCAATCCACGCCGCGTACGGTACATTAGAAGGTTCTCATACGATTTCCAACCGGGATTGGTATTTGCGGAAATACGATTCACCCGTGGCGGTGTTGACGCGCGGTTTGGGAAACGAAAACGTACTTTCCAATTACGGAGTTCCTGATAAAAAAACCGGCTGCGGAACTTTGGAAATCTGGATTTATGAAAATCCGGAACGGATTCTTCAGGCGATGCGACGGCCGTTTCAGAAAACGAAATAGAGGAACGGTTTCGTTTCGACGGTCAAAACTACGCCGACGATAAAACCCACGACGCTCAATAAGCAGAATACGATCCAGTGCAAATTCTCCCGAAACCGCGAATACTCTCCCGTCCTTTCCTCCCGAACTCCGATCCAAGTCGCGAAGATCACGCAGAGAAGAATCGTCAAGAAATGGGTTTGCATCGTATACGTCGGTTCCGTGCCGCTTTCGAAAGAGAACAATTTTCTCAGCAAATGGAGGGATACGTCCAAGGATTTGGAACGAAAGAAGATCCAAATCAGACAGACGGAGAACATTACAAATATTTGATATATTCTAGCGAACAAAATCCTTAGGATAGAATTGGCCTCGGACAAAAAACGGATTCGTTCGCCGAAACTCCTTTCCAGGACGAGACAAAGACCGTGAAAAAATCCCCATAGAACGAAGTTCCAACTGGGCCCGTGCCAAAGTCCTCCGAGGAGCATAGTGATCCAAAGATTTCTATACGTGATCGAAGCGCTCGTTCGATTTCCGCCGAGAGGAATGTAAAGATACTCCCGCAGCCAACCGGAAAGAGAAATGTGCCATCGCCTCCAAAAATCGGAAAAACTGGAAGCAGTGTAAGGAAGACGAAAATTTTCCGGAAGACGAATTCCCAACAGAAGCGCGGAACCGATCGCTATGTCCGTATAACCTGAAAAATCGCAATAGATCTGGATCGCGTAAGAGAAAATTCCCATCCATGCGAAACCCGTCGAAACGTTTTCCGGAAATTGATAAACGAAATCGGAAATTCCGGATATACGATCCGCTATCACGGCCTTTTTTACGAAACCCAATAGAATCAGCCAAATCCCTTCGCGCAGAGGTATGTTCTCCCAGGAAATTAGGGAGCGAAACGCAGGCAAAAGGATTCTGGAGGAAACGATCGGGCCTGCGACCAGCTGCGGGAAAAAGGAAAGAAAAAGCGCGTAATGGAAAAAATTTTTTTCCGCGACGATTTCCCTTCGATATACGTCGATCGAATAACTCAGGGATTGAAAGGTATAAAATGAAATTCCGACCGGAAGAACCACCTGCAACGTCCGAGCGGAATTTTCCCAACCGAAAGAACGCGAGAGAGTAAGAAACGATTCCGTAAAAAAACCGAAATATTTAAAAAACCCAAGAACGCTTAAGTTACCGCACAACGAGACCCACAGAAAAAGACGTCTTTTTTGTTGTCGGTTCTCCGCATCCAAAGCTCTTCCCACGGAATAATCCAAAATCGTCGTGAACAATATCAAAAGACCGAAACGGTAATCCCAGGAAAGATAAAAGAGATAACTGACACAAAGAAGAAAAGAAAGTATGGGTGCGTTTCGTCTCGGAAACAGAAAAACCAAAACCCAGCGAACGGACCAAACGATCGTAAAAAAAAGGAAATACTGTGGTGTAGTAAAATTCATCGAACCGAAACGATTTGCAACCTAGGATTTCCGCAAAACATAAATCCACCAGTCGTTTTTAATCGATGGAGAAGGTTAAATGTTTTCTATCGTTAAAAGCGGCCCGATAACGCTTTTTTTACGAAAAAACCGAAATCGATCCGATCCTGTAGTGCTCACAGGGGCGGGTAAAAAGGCCTCCCAAACGCCCATTTTGCTAAAAAATCGGCGCAGAAGGGCCCCTAAAAAAATACTACATCTACGGGAAAATCTATCTGCCGGTAATTGGGCATCCCGCCGACTTTTCCACATAACGAAATTTCGAATCAGTTCACGCCCTTTGAAACGATACGATTGTCCCGAATGCGGAAATTCCTACGCGAAAGCCCCGAGTTCGACAGGGCAAAATCCGGAAGAGAAAGCGGGATCGGAGCATTCGGCGGGGAGGAAACGGGGAACGTCTCGCTGCGGATTGAGAAAAAAGAAAAGAAATTTGGAGCAGCGAATCCTCGTCTTCTTCTACGAATCTTAAAAGTAACTCGGCTTGATTCAAAATTCCAGATTAAGATTATTTTTAATCACTTATTCTTAAGCATTATTGGGCAATACCAAACCCTCGTTCATTTCCACCTTTCGTAAGAGCGAATCCGCTGCAAACCATGCTTTCAAAGAGGCCGACAAAGGGAAAAATCGATTCGACAGGAGGCAAGAATGGGGCAAGGCTCGGCAAAGGTCCAACGGGAAGCGTGGTTAAACTAATTAAAGCCAAGGAAAAAGGCCTGTATGTAATCCATAATAAAAGATTATATTTAATCAATTTAAATGGATCGCAATTAGACAATCCATTTGTTTCGAACGCCACAGTGTGGACAACTTGCTGAAATTTCAGCCTTTACCCGCTTACCTTTAGGCGTTTCTATCTTCCCGATTGCCACAAACTCAAAATCTACGCCCTCCGGAACATAATGCCCGGCTCCATATTTCGCAGAGCCCTCAATCATATAAGAACAGGCGTGGCAGCGAACCCGCAATTTAATCACTTCAGCCATATGCGTTTGGTTTCAGTCTTTGTGAGGATCCCCCTTTCGTAAAACCTTTTTCCTGGCAAATCGGCATTGGCAGGAAATGTTCCTACACATGACAAAGTGACACTAATTTTGGCATTTTTCTATCCGTTTGAGTTCCCACAAAGCGCGCTAACCGGGCTTTTCTTCGTTTCTGCCCCTTTTAGTTCAAAAAAAAGGGCCTCTGAAAGTGGCGCCCATTTCACGCCGCTCCCGCGCAAAGTGTCGAACTCCGACTTCGTTCTCAAATGCAGATTTCGCCCAAAGTGCTACACTTTTGTCCTTTTCCTCTTTTTATAAGGCAAAACGGAAATTTTCCCGAATCCCCCAGGCCGAGGAAGAAAAGATTCCGTTTCTCCGACATCTGCCGGTGCGCAGAGTGGAAGAATCCAGAAGATCGCCCAAAATTCGGCAATTCCTTCTTTTAAAGAGACATAGTCATATTATGCTTCCAGAAGCGCCTGACCATTTTCGCTTTGATTTTACAAGAATTCCCCTGCTTTCCAATCACAGGTCCATTTGCCGAGATAGCGCCTTGGTTAAAATTGGGCACTTAGGGTAACCGACGGATTTCCAGCAGATTACACCGAAATCGGACAGCTGGCTCCAAAATTGGTCAGCATTCGACCATATTTGGGCAATTAGAAGTTTGATTTTCTGCCCTGTGCGCAGCACAGGGGGATTTTTATTTTTTTACGGCTTTTTTAGGAGAGGGTTTTTTCGAAACGGGTTTCGAGACTTCCAAGAGGAGACTTTGTTTTTCTGCAGATTTATTTCCCAGAGGAGAATCGAAATTCGTATCGATTCCTTGTTTTCGATTTCGTTTTACCATATAGATAAAATGTCGGATGTACTGTCCGTAGGGCTCCGGAAGCGTTTTTGGATCAAAATCCAAAGGATTGTCCAGAAGTGATTTTACTACGATTTGGCTCAGGTCTTCCTTACTCGTCATCATAATCGTCTCCAGGCGGCGACAAATCTCATAATCGTTTACTTCAAGAGACATCTTTTTCATCGCATTCAGCAATTTCTGAAAAGAGGACCGTTTCACTTTGGAAGCCATGGACAAAGATTTTCAACCTCCGGCTGAAAAACAAACAAAAATAGATTTTATCAAAATGCGGCGATGTTTCCGTTTTTTTTAAAGCAGACGAGTGGCAGAACGTATCGTTCTTAGCTGCAAAGAGAGGAAGTTTCTGTGATTCTGAAAATTCTCTCGGATTGAAATTGCAAGATCACAAACGAAAAAGCGAACCAGTTCTCTGTATTGGAAAAGAATGGATTTGTGTCGGAGGACAACACGGTGACGCTTTTTGTTTCCAATGAACCCCTTGGTTGCGAATTTAGAATGTCCCCGTACCCAAGCGTCTGTTCCATTTGTAAATAGTCGATGGAAGTAGGACTTCCTACGACAACGGAGGTCGTAAGGCCGGCAGGGGAACTTCCTGGAATTTTTCGGAAATCCTCAAAATCGCTTTTGTGCCACGAGCGTCCCACCGATTCCGTTGCGGGGGAGTTCCCACACGATTCCGCAGGAATCGACCGCACAACGGTGCGTTCGGTCTTCCGACCACCTCCGTTTTTCCGAGAAACATCCCTTTTTTGCAGAGAATCCGATGCGAACAACTCCCTAACCCCGTTTTCCAAAGATGGGAAAGCCATACGATCCGAATCTTCGACAAAAACGAGACTATTTCGAAAACGATTCGGGCCCTTTCCCAATGAATTTAGGATGTTAAACAAGGGCCCTCTTCTTTTCTCGAAGAACGCAGGAATCAATTTCGAACGGGCACTGGAGCAAGGAACCGCGTTCGCACTTTGCCGGAATTCCGACCAAAAATGAGATTTCATTTTAAGAAGGGAAAAATCGAAATCATTCGCAGCGTCGGCGTATAAAGAAGAAGAGAAAAACGAATCGGATGTTTTGAAAGAGTCGAATGACTCGTTCCAGGCGAACGAAATTGCCGGAAACGAAAGATCCGAAACATCCAACCGGCACCCCAGTTCCGAAATCTCAACTTCGGCAGACAAAGCCGAAACTTTTTTCGGACTTTGGACACTTTTCCGCGGACCAAAATCGGAGTTCGCTGCGGATCGAATTGCAAAAATTTCATCATCCGCGACAAACCAATCTGGAAAAGTTTTCGTTTGAGAAATCGAAATCGCCAAAACCCGATCCACTTCGTTTTGATGAATTTTAATTTCCGAATTTTCAAACGCAGGATTTTCGGCGGCAACCAAGGCCCCGGGCATTCCAAAGCCGATCACGCCCGTAAGCAAAAACTGTGCCAGAAAATTTATCTTCGCGCGGAAAAACATAGGATTTTTCTATAAATTGCCCGTTTTTCCGGAAAAAGGAAGCATTTTTTCACCTTTTTCGGACTTTTTTTGCGACGCCTTGGCTTAGGCGCTTTTGCGGAAAAGACGTTTTACTCGGAGCTTCCACTCCCAGAGAATGATTCCCTCTTCTTCATCTTCCGCCAAGTCTTGTTCTTTTTCTAAAAGCGCATAACACATGCTCGCGATTTCCGGTCCGAAATTTTTTTCCAATTCGGTTTCAAACTCGGAAACTTTCATTTCTAAAATCAATTCGGCCAAACGAAATCCTTCATCCAGGTTGAGAAGTTTTTGTTTTGCCTGTTTGAGTTCTTCCTTATCGAATTCATTGCGAATCATGACAGAAAAAAAAGTACGAATGAAAGAAACCTCTTCCGGTTTTAGCTGAAAATCCAAAAGAAGCTGTTTTACTTTTTCCAAATCCATTCTTCGCAAATGAATCCTGGCCAAAAATACCGGGTTTCCGGAATGAATATTTAAATTTCCGGAATCCATAATATCCGCGGCGCGCACCTTGTTGAAATCCACGATTCCGGATTCTTTCCCCTTGGAACCTTCCGCTCCGGACTCCCCGCCTGCATCCTTGTGAACCGCAATTTTTTTCCGAACGATCAACATGTTTAGGGCCGGAAAACGAATTTTTAGGGTAATCAAATCCTGTCTGGGATACGATTCATCCAAAACAAGATGATGCATTTCCACGCCCTGATCCCGAGAACGAATCAAATCTTCGTTATTTTGAAAATGATACACGACCACGGGAAGAACGTCACAGTCGCTTCCGCTGTTTAAAAAAATCGTCCGAACCTCGTTGCCCGTGTTGGAATGTTGATACGGAATTACGAGTTTGCCTTGTTTTACGTTTACAAAACTGACTTCGCCCAGACGAAAATGCGCGAGATTGAATTCCGAACCCAAAAAAACGATCCGGGGAACGGCGACCACGATCGAATTATTTTTCGAACCCCGCGGAACCTCTGGGCCCTTTTGGGTAAAGACCACGTAGGTCATTTTTGCAAGCCGGACCTTAACCAAAAATCCGCCCGGAGTTTTCCGTTCTTCGTAAAGGGAATCCAAATCCACGCTCAACCGATCTCCAATTGTTTTAATTTATATTGCAAGGATCCCCGGGAAATTCCGAGCGCGCGGGCCATTCGAATTTGGTTTCCGCCGAACAATTTATTGGCCAGGAGAATTTTCTGACGCTCGACCGCTTCGACCGCGCTCCGAAGATCCAAATCTTCGGAATCAGGAAGCGCTAAAATCCGCTCTTTTCCGACCTTTTTTTCACGAATTCCGATTTCGGATCCGGAAGAATTCAGAATGGATTCTTCCAACAGATTGCGCAAGCCGGAAAGATTGGTTTCTAAATTTAGGGCAAGAATCTTCTGCAGATTTTCCGAAGATAACGTTAAATCCTCTCGGCCCAGGAATTCCTTCAATTCTTCTAAAAACAACAAAACAAACGATTCTTTTTGCGTAGGTTGAAGCTCGGAAAATGCCGGAATGGAAATCGTTTTTTGTTTCAAAAGTTCTCGAAACGGTTTATAGAGTTCGGAGGAATCTAAATCCGTGGATTCGGTAAAAATGAGCCGAAAATCCCGGGATTCTGTGGTGAGAATTTGGTAGAAAAATTTCTGCTGATTCGATGTGAATTTTTGAATTCCTTCCAATACGATGGTCCCCGAATTCGTCATTCGAATCCAATCTTCCAGGGATTTTTCGAGCTTGGAATTCTGTTCGGGCAAAAACCCTAAAACCAAAATTCCTTTGTCGGGACTCACCGATCGGTGCAGCCATTTTCCGAGGGTTTTTTTTCCGGATCCGGAAGCGCCCAAAATCCGAACCCAAGATCCGGTTTGTCGAAACTCGGAAAAAACTTCCTTTCCTACGGACAATTCGGCTAAAAATTCCCCAACGCCTTCCTTTCGAAATAAATCCGTGCGGGGCGAATTTTGTAAGTTCCGATTCTGCAAAACCGAACCCTGCGCGTTCGACTCCAAAGGGGCTGAAAGTTTTTGAGCCAACAATGCCCATAACACAAAGATCGATTCCGGAGGACGAACCGGAAATTCCGCGAGAAAAAAACCTTCCAGAGAAGATGTTCCTCGAATTCCAGCGACCAAACATCCTGCGGAATCGGGATGAAATAATTCGTGATCTTTTGCAGAAAACCAGAGCGGGAAAACCTCCCGGTTCAATCGGTCCAGATTGCCTGTGGATCGGGCCAAAAATGAATAGAAAAATCCGTCCTCTTTGTATCCGACCGCGGCGACTTCTTCTAAACTCGAACCTGAATCAAAGCTCAATGTCAAAACTCCGCAAGCCCCGTCCGAAAGTCGGAGCCAATCCTCAAAGGAATCGGAAAAGTTCTTCCGGAAGGATCGGGACGAAGAAATCTCCGAAAACAATGGATGCAAAAAGTCGGAATGCACAAAGGGAATATGTTTAAAATTAAGCATCCTGTCAACTAAGTACGGGAGGAAAGTCGGACGTCCGACATTGGGAAGCGCTGTTTCGAAAAAAGGGGAAAAAAGGGAGAATTTTTGATAAATGATTGAAGATAAAAATCCTTCGTTCCATCTGGAAAACGAAAGCCGGATCGAACCTTTATAAAAATATAAAATTCGGAATTTCAAAATCCTCATCCGATAAGGATTCGATGTCGGATGTCCGACAATAGAAATGTCGGCCAAAAAACGGGAATCGGATTCAAAACAAGATCCGATTTCTTTTTTAGTTTCAATACAAATCCGGTCTCGAAACGAACCACAAGGTAAAATCATGATAGTTGTATCCATCGCAAATCAGAAAGGCGGAGAAGGAAAAACCACCACTTCTCTCAATCTGTCTATGGGTCTTGCAAGAAGAGGAAAGAAAACCTTACTTGTAGATATAGATCCTCAGGCAAACTCCACAGGAATTTTTACCAATCCCGAGGCCTTGGAAAAGTCCATGCACGGGGTGTTCAATTCGAGGATGACGATCAAAGAAATTCTTATGGAAACGAAACTTCCAAACCTATTTCTCGCCCCTTCTAAAACGAATTTGGCCGAGGTCGAAACCCTTTCCGGAAGTTCCGTGGATGCCCCTTATATTTTGCGAGACGCATTTCAGGGTCTCGAAGGTTTCGATTTTTGTATCATCGATTGCCCTCCGAGTTTGTCGATTTTTACGATCAACGCTTTAGTCGGATCGAACTACGTAATCATTCCCCTGCAGGCCGAAAAGTTTTCCGTGGATGGAATCGTCGGCTTACAACAAACGATCACGAGTATCAAAAAGAGAATCAATCCCGGTTTGGAAATCTTAGGAGCGCTCATCACCCAACTCAAACCGCAAACCCTTTTGACCAAAACGATCGTTCCGGTTTTGACGAAATACTTCCGCATTTTTGAAACGAGCATCTCGGACGGAGTCGCCGTCGGAGAATCGCACCTTGCAAAAAAATCCGTCTACGATTACAACAAATCCAGCAAACAAGCGCAAGAATACGAAGGTTTTATCGAGGAGTTTTTGAATGAGCTCAAAAAGTAAACGGCTCGGTTCCTTAGCGGATGTTTTTCAGGCGGAAAAATTAGAAGGCACCATTCGAAAAATTCGTCTGGAAAAAATTCTGCCTTCCGAAAATCAACCGAGACAGGAGCGAAAAAAAGGGGTCGAAGACCTAGCCCGAAGCCTAGAAAAGGACGGACTACTCCAGCCGATCATCGTCACCAAACAAAATCCGGAAGACGAATTTTATCGTATCGTGGCGGGCGAACGGAGATTTCATGCAGCCAAACAACTCGGCTGGTCCGAAGTCGAATGTAAAATCCTGGATCGAGACGAAAAGGAAACGTTTCGGTTGGCGATCATTGAAAATTTACAACGGGAAAATCTCTCCCCGTATGAAGAAATCGAAGCGATGATCCATCTCAAAACCAGTTTCCAATACACGGATCAGGAACTCGGAAATTTGTTCGGAAAAAGTCGGAGCTATATGACCGAACTTTTGGGAATTTCAAATCTCAGCAAAGAAGAACTCAGGCTTTGCAAGGACGCGGGAATCGAGAGTAAAAATCTCCTGATCCAGGCGGTTGCCGCTTCTAAAAAGGGAAGTTTCCCCGAATTCCTCAATCTGGTTTCCACCGGTGCGCTCAAAACCGTAAAGGACGCAAAGTCCTTTAACCGAGAAGAGGAAACCTTATTTTCCTCCAAACTCGGAAATTCGACGACCAAAACGCCCGACTCGTCATCCCCTAAATCAGGCGATTATAGAATTACGAAAAAACCGGGGCTAATTCAAATCAGCTCGGAAAACGACGAACTCCTCGGAGAAATTCTTAAACTGATCCGAAAAGAAATCAAAAAGAAATTCGAATGAGTTTCGGTCGCGTAATTTAGAAAAGAATAATGTCGCTTAACAATAATGCTAAAGCGACATTCGCTTGGTACATACAGGTACTTAGTAAAAGAAAATTAAAGAAACGTCCGCAAAATTAGTCAATGAGATTGACAAAACCTGGAAGCCTCGCTTCAATGTGACATAATATAGTAAACGGAAATGTAGTACGAACTCGAATCCGAAAGGATGCGGGCCGGAGGCGTATTTCGTAGATCCGGATAAAAAAATTCCCCTGGTAAACCAGGGGCCGGATTTTCCCGAAGGAATGTTGTTGGATGAGACATAAGTATCATTATGTCAGATAATGTCAACCTTCTTCGGAATTTTTGCTTAAAATTAATGTACTTTCCGAACCGGGAGGGTTTCCGAAGGAAATGGGCGAGCATTATCCGTACATCAAATTTTTTGCCGATATCATCGAATCCGGTGTGTGGGCCGGCCTATCTTCGGCCGCCAAAACGCTGTATTTGGTGCTGCTTAAATTTAGTGATCAGCACTTCAAACCGGTTTGGCCGAGTACGGAGGTTCTTTTGAAACTCACCGGTTTTAAAACAAAAAAATCCATCATCCAAGGCAAACGAGATTTGATCCAAGCGGGCCTGCTTCAGGTCACTCCCGGCACCGGGCATACAAGTTCTCGGTATTATTTTTGCTTTAACTACAAAGGTTCTAAAATTCCACCACAGGGGTATATTTTTGGACACCCCGGGAGTGGAGAATTGGGGACTGCGGGAGTGGAAGCTGGGGGATCTCAGGGGTTCGGTAGTGGGAACCCAAACCATATCAATATAACCATTACCAATAATCAAAACCAAGAACCAAATCGTAAGAAAGAAATTACTTTGAGTTTCTTAGAAGAAAAATACGGGTCCTCTGTTTTGTCGGAAGCTCTTGCCATTGCAAAAGGCAGAGGAATGGAAACCAATCTGCGCTATGTCCAAGGAATCTGTAAAAATCTTAGGAATTCGCCGGAAGAGGAAAGTGCGATGCCTGAATTTAATCAAAACCCCAGCTCTGACTTGGGAAAAGATCCTACTTGGAGAGGATTTTTACTCTGGTCGAAGGAACGTTTGACTCGTTCTAGCGTGGAAATTTTAGAACAAGTCCGTGTGGAACCGGATGGAAGAACGCTTTGTCTGTTGGATCCGGTGCCTGAGTCTTTGCGGATGGTGATTACAAAGTACTTCACAGAGGAAATCCGTCCTCCGATATTGGTTATATTTTCCGCAAAAACCGAAGAAAACCGAACTACTTCCTCTAAATTTTAAAAAGAGAAACACCAGGACAATCTTTGATGAACTCTGAATCCATTCGAATCAGTCACCCCGGCCCTGTCAAAATCCGAGAAATCAAATCCTCAGGAACCTTCGAGCTGAAGGAAGGAAAACTCCTTCGTTATTTCGAATCGAAATCTTCTCCGGGAATTTCCGTCATCACTCTTTCCTTGGACGGGGCCGCGAGTTTGAATCAGATTCGATTGCATTCCAATCCACAGGAACTCGCCTTTTTTCCCGATACGTTTCGGTTCGAAATTTCCATGGACGGAATCGTTTGGGAACCGATTCTCCAAGAGACCGGATTTCGGCGATTGAATCAAAAGGCCGGGCAATGGAACTTTTCCCTGGTTCAGGCGAGGTTCTTAAAATTAATCAGTAAAGTCGGTGAAAAAGACAATTCCGGAAATTATAAACTTTCGATCGGCGCGTTGGAAGTCGGGATTTCCGGAATCGTAAAAATCGAAGTAAGTTCGGAACAAGATCGGTTTTGGGTAAAAGAAAATTTGATCGATCAAAGGCCGGACTACGGCTGGTCTTCTCAAGAAGTTCCTACACCTCGTGAAGAATTCTTTTTAGTCGATTTGGGATCCATCAGCAGGGTCAACGAGTTGCGTCTTCTGACTCCGAAGAACGATCCTACTTTTTTTCCGGAACGTTTTACCGTCTATTACAGCGAAGACGATTTGTCTTGGAACCAGCTCTTGGAGGAAAATCAATTTCTCTCCGAACCGGGTGTTTGGTATCAATGGCGATTTCTTCCCACCAACGTACGTTTTTTAAAACTCGTGGCGCGTCAAATCGCCGGTAAGGCTCAGGAATTTTATCAGACGAAAATCGTCGAACTTGAGTTATACGCTACTCCGCATCTCAGCGATCTTACCAATAAACCGACTTCCGAGCCGCTTCCGTATGCGACCGTGCTTCGTTCGGGATTGGTTCGGCTCGCGGTGGACGGTGAAAATTCCGAAGGGGTCGCGGTTCAGTCCAACGATCGGCGTTTGCGCGATGCGACGACCGAATACAAAGGGATCGTAGAGTTGGCCGGCGACGGAGAAGATAAGGAATTCGTCGTAGTTCAAGGAAACGATAAACGACTCAAACACGCCACGGAAATCGCGCACGGCTTGGTTCGTTTGGCGTCTAACGGCGAAAATCGGGCGGAGCGAGTGGTCCAAGGAAATGATGACCGTTTGCGGGCGGCGACCACCTCCAGTTTTGGAATCGTGGAGTTGGCGGAAAACGGTGAAACCAAGGAAGGTGTCGTAGTCCAAGGGAACGACGATCGCCTGAAGATCGCCACGACGAAAAAATACGGACTTGCGGTGTTATCGGAGCCGGGCGCCGCCGAGCCTGGCAAGGTGGTAACTGCGGATGATCCCAGGATTCGAAATGCGAATACGGAGTTTCCGGGTATTGTACGATTTGCTAAAAGTGGAGAAGAATCTGCCGAGGCGGCGGTCCAAGGGAATGATAAACGCCTAAAAATCGCCACTGCGGAATCTCATGGGATCGTACAATTGGCCCAATCCGGAGAATCAAAGGAAGGTGTCGTAGTTCAAGGGAATGATAAACGGCTTCGAACTGCGACAACGTCGTATCCCGGAATCGTGGAAATTGCCGCTTCGGGGAACAACGCTCCCGGCAAGGTAGTCGCTTCGGACGATCCTCGATTATCAGACAGAAGGGATCCCAAACCACATACGCACGAATACGCTCCTATCGATCATGACTTTAGTTCACATACGGGTTTGTTGAAGGTAAAAGGAAACACGGAAGCCTCTTACTCCAACATATCCCCTCCTCCTGAAAATCACGCTCCCGTCTACGGAAAAAACGAAAGTGAAAAAGGCGCCGGGATGATCGGTGTCGCTAAAAATGTCGGAATTTTGGGGTACGGGGAAAAGTTCGGTGTTCGGGGAGATTCTTCTTCGAGTGACCAGGAATCGGCAGGCGTTCTTGGTCTCGCCAAACGAGGGTTTGGCGGAATGTTTCATTCCCGGTCGGGCGTCGCCTTGTATGCGACGGGCAAGGGGATTTCTGCGTTAGGCGAAATCGGTTCGGGAAAAGCTTTTTTGGCGGAAGGAGAATCGGAGTTCTCCGGGACGGTCCGGATTTCGACGGGGAAAAATGCGGATTGTATTGCGAGGTTTTTTGCGGTAAGCCCGTCCGACGTGATCGGGGAAGGAGATATACTCGTGATGGGCGAGGACGGGCGTTTGCAGAAATCGAAAACGGCGAATGCGACGAACGCGATCGGTGTTGCCGTCAAGTCGGCGGCTCTGCTTTTTGGAGCCGAAGCGCCTGCGGAAGGAGCGTATTGGCTCGTAGCAGTATCCGGAGTTGTTACCGTAAATGCGGATGCTTCTGCATATCCGATTCAGCCGGGAGATTTACTTGCGACCGGTCTGACCGGCGGACACGCTGTTCGAATTTCGGCGGAGTCGCTTCGTCCCGGTTCCTTATTCGGAAAGGCGTTGACTCCGCTTCGATCCGGAAGAGGACAAGTCCAGATGCTTCTTTGTTTCCAATGATTGAATCCAGGTTTATGAAAAGAATATCCGAAATTTACGGCTCAGCGAAAGGGCCGGTTTACTCGTTCGAATTTTTTCCTCCCAAAACTCCCGAGGGAGATACAAAGTTGATGGAGACGGTACAGGAATTGTCTTCTCTTCATCCGGATTTCGTAAGCGTAACCTACGGAGCCGGAGGTTCGACTCAGGAGAAGACGGCCGAGATTGTGTCCTTGATTGGAAAGAATCATTCGATTCCAGCCGTTTCTCATTTTACTTGTGTAGGGGCGGATCAATCTAAGATATTGGAATCGTTAAAGAGAATTCGCTCTGAGGGAATTCAGAATCTTATGGCTTTGCGGGGGGACCCGCCAAGGGGCCAGGGAGAATTTAAGAAAACTCCGGGCGGTTTTGCGAATGCGACGGAGTTGATTTCGTTTATTCGTTCGGAAAATCTCGACTTTTGTATCGGAGGCGGTTGTTATCCGGAAAAACATCCGGATGCAAAGACGTTAGAAGACGATGTGAGGCATTTGAAGTTGAAAGTCGAAGCCGGGACCGATTTTTTAGTGTCGCAGCTTTTTTTCGTGAATTCTACGTTCGAAAAATTTTTGAATCTGGTTCGAAAGGTCGGAATCGGCGTTCCGGTAATTCCCGGTATTATGCCGATCACCTCTTTTTCTCAGATCGAGAGGTTTCGCTCCATAGCCGGTTGTGAATTTCCTTCTTCTCTGATTCGGGATCTGCAAGAGGTGGAGCATCGACCGGAAGAGTTTTATAGGAGAAGTTTGAATTTCACCGTAAATCAATGTCGCGAGCTTTTGGATATGGGGGCGCCTGGAATTCATCTTTTTACTCTGAATCAAAGTCACGCGAGTTATGATATTGTTCGGGAATTGAAAGGCGGTTCGCTTTAAGAGTCGAATATCTCTTCCGTTGGGAAGTATTTTTTCGGGTTGAAGAAGGTTTCCATCGGGTTTGGGAGGATTTTGAGACTTTTTTGGGCTGTGTTTTTTGTCGTGTCGAGGTGCCAGATATATCTGTAGATATTTGAGAATGCTGGAACTCCATCACCCAAAACTTTTTCGGTAAAATCCCCCACTCCAGCTTCTTCCAGCGTTAAAAGATAGTTATAAAGAAGGCAGCGAGAGACTCCGTGGGAACTCGCCAAAACCCCCAAAAGATTCCAATATTTTGTTTCCATCCTCACGCTGATTTTCACCAAGCGCCCTTGGTTTTTTTGATACAAGGTGCAAGTGGCTTCCTCGTTGATGCGATTTTGGGACGAGATCAGCTTTGCATACTTTCGCAATAAATGAGGAAGGTTCTTTCCTAAATTTTTTTGCCGCTCTGCAGACAATTGCGTCCGTGTGGATTCCGGGACGAGTAGAGTGATCATCCTTTGTTTTTCTTCATTGAGGGGTGATTTGAGAACATAGTGAGAACTTAAAAAAATTCGGTCCATACCTGATCGGTTCCCGCTCTGTTCGCATAAGATCGGCTACGATTCTAAAAACAGAGAAAAACAAAAAAATAAACGAACCTTTCAGCACAATCTTACGAATCTTAGGATTGTGATATTCGTCCGGTTCCGAAGAAAAAGGTGGTGAGAATGCAGGTAATGCAGATGCGGGCAAAGGTCGGTGAAGTCAAAGTAGATTTCGATGACAAGGACTGGGATACGGTGGAAGAAGCGAAACGTAGGTAGGAAAAAAAGAAAATGAGTCTACGGAAGGATCAAATTCGAACGACATGGCCGCGACGGACTCGCGGACGAATTGCAGACTAAACCAATTCTACCGTCGAACCATGGGAATCGTGTCGGCAAAGCCTTCGCCGACACGATTCAAACTCGTTGGTTACAAGTTTAAAATCGAACCCAGGGAACTCTTCGTTTAAAATAGGCTTCTTTCCTTCCCCGCGGGTAGAAACCCGGCTTGAACGCCTTTTTGATACAAGGCCAGAATCGCATCTCTTCCCTCTTCTCCGAGGGAGCGCGTGAACTCGTTCACATACAATTCGATGTGAGCATCCACTACTTCTCTCGTGGTGTCTTGCGAATGTTGCAGAATGTATTGATACGTTTCCTCTCGGTTTTGATATCCGGATTCCAGACTTTTTTTGAGCGAAAGATCGAAATCCGATTTCAGATCTTCTCCAAGATCTCTTCTGAACGCGATGGCACCGAGCGGAATGTGTTTGCCCGTCGTCTCTTCCCACCATTGCCCTAGATCCTGTAGTTTGACGAGACCTTGTCTTTCATAAGTAAAACGTTCTTCATGAATCAAAACGCCGAAGTCGGCTTCTCCCGAAAGAAGAAGAGGAATGATCTTGTCGTAACGCACCGCTTGCGGTTCGTATTCGTTATTCAGAAATAATTTTAAAAGTAGGTTCGCGGTGGTCAATTCCCCCGGGATCAATATCTTTTTTCCTCGTGCACCTGCGCCAGGACGTTTTCCCTTTTTATGTACAAGTAAAGGCCCGCAATTCCTTCCCAGCGCGGAACCGGAATCTAAAATGCTATAACGATCCATTACCGAAAAATACGCCGCGAAAGAAAGTTTTGTAACTTGATATTTGCCGTGGAGCGCGGCGCGATTCAATTCCTCCACATCGTACAATTCCTCTCGGATCCGAAACCCGCCGGCCGCATTTCCGTGTACGAGATGATAGAATAAAAACGTATCGTTGGGACAGGGTGAGTATGCTAAGCTGAGTTCCATATTCGTCTTTCCGTTTACAACCTTTAGAATCCACTGTTCTCCGTTTTACCAAAAAAGAAAACCTCTTCGCAAAAAAATCGTTCACTAAATTTCGGCTTGGGATTTTCTAAAAGAATCCATGAGTTTCTTTGATCCGACTTCGATTCATACGATTGCCGTAGATTTGGACGGAACACTTCTCAATTCTAAAAGTAGAATTTCTCCTTTGACGCATGCCGTTTTACAAAAGGCAATCGATCAGGGAAAAAATCTTGTGATCGCTACGGGGCGCAGATTTTATTCCACGTTCTCGTTTGCGAAAGAGTTTCGGGGAGAAGTGCACGTAGTTTCCAATAACGGTCAGATTCTGAGGAGATCCCCCGATGCGGAACGTCTTTCGGAAAGTTATCTGCGGCCGGACTTGGTTCGGGATATTCTTTTTCTCGGAAAGGAATTTCACACACCTCCGATTCTTCACGTGGATACGTTCGAAGAAGGAGTGGATATGATTACGGAAACTCCCATCACCGACGGAATGTATCACAGTTATTCCGGCGGCGATCATTCCCGAACAAGAGCCGTGGGAGATTTGTTATCCGCGGACTTGGAAAAAATTTTAGTCGTCTGCTTTTTATCCCTTCGAAAAGAAGACTTGGATTCTTTGACTCGCAAGATGGAATCCCTGCCCTCCGCCGCCGGCCTCCGCTGTATTATCACCAAAATCCCCGGCGTTTCCTATTGTGCGGAAATCATCAACGGCTCGGTTTCCAAGTGGTCGGGTATATCTCGTTTTTTGGAGAGCAAAGGTTTGGATGGAAAGGGAGTCGTTTCTTTCGGAGACGAACGCAACGATTTGGAAATGCTCCTTCAAAGCGGTGCGGGGTTCGCGATGAAAAACGCTATTTCGGAAATCCGTGAAAACGCGAAATACGTTACGCGATACAGCAACGAAGACGACGGCGTCGCTCTTGCATTAGTGGAGAACGGGATCGTTTCCTTTTGATGAGGATTTGACTTCGCAACTTCCGCACGTTTGTGTATAACAACCGAAGTCTTCTCGTTGTGCGCCGGACGAGCTTTGTGTGAATTCTCGGAACACCGACCACAGAGGGAAAAACAGTCGAATCGCCGTTAGGCTTACGATTCCGTATACGATCCAATCCTGCGTTTGAATTTCCAGGTGCATAAGACCGAGTTGAAAATCAGTCTCAATAAAGTCAACGGAAAGTTTTTTGGGACGGTGACACTTCTTTGACAATCAAGGCGTCGAAACTGGTATAGTTCAATCATCGATATGTGGTCTACTCTTCGAGTTTATCATTCCACTCAAAAAGACAGAGACGTCGCAGAAGTTCCCGGTTCTTATTCGTGGTCCACTTGTATGCGTACGATCTGGGTCGCAGACAGTAGAATTCACCGGGAACCGCGCGCTTCGATTCCTTTGGAGACATACACTGGATACGAGGGATATCGCTTTTTGCTTGAAGTCATATCCGGTCTTCGTTCCCGCCTGCTTGGAGAGACGGAAGTGCTCGCTCAGTTTCGGGACAAATTCAAAACCGCATCCCTCCCCTCTTCCGCCTTCGGAGAATATCTCGCGAAACTTCGCGATTCGTTGATTCAAGATTCAAGGAGTATTCGTTCCCGTTATCTTCAGAATTTAGGAGAACAATCCTACGGCGGACTGGCGAATAAATATCTAAAAGACGAAACGAATGTGGTTCTTTTGGGGACGGGACAACTCGCTGAAAAAATTCTTCCCTGGATGAAGGATAGAAACGTCGTTCTGGTTGGAAGGAACGAGTTGCGTCTCGGTGAACTTTCCGTTACTTTCGGAGTTCCCGTTCGGACTCTCTCCGACTGGTTCCCGGATTCTGCAGATCGCGCCGTCGTAGTCGCCGCTCCGCTCGATCTCACTCCGTATTTGGATCGGATGAATTCCGGTTCTCTTCTGATCGATTTTCGGGAATTCCCGCTCGAGGGAAATATTCCGGATCGGATCTCGTATATTTCCTTCGCCGCGATGTTGGATTCTCTTCGTGAAACGGAAGAGAAAGCGCAACGTGTTCGAGAAGCGGTGAGTCCCGCTTTGGACGAACTCGTGGAAGAACGAGAGCTGGAAGCGCAACAATTTATTTTCGGTTGGGAAGATCTGACTTGTCCCGCGTTCTGAAGATCGGTTCCCGCAAGAGCGCACTCGCTAAACTTCAAACATATCTTGTACTCGACGCGTTGCGGAAAAAATTTCCCGACCTTTCCGTGGAACTTTATTTCCGGGAAGCGTCCGGAGACCAGGATCTACAAACCCCTCTTTGGAAAATGGGGACGCGCGGAGTTTTCACCCAGGATTTAACCAAAGAGCTGGTGGACGGTCAAGTGGATGCGGTCGTCCATTCTTGGAAGGATTTGGATTTGGACGGACATCCGGGGACGACTATCTTAGGAGTTCTCGATCGTGCCGATCAAAGGGACGTTCTGCTTTGGAAAAAAACTTCCCGGGATCTCGTTTCTCCTAAACAATTGAAACTCCAGACGTCCTCTCCCCGCCGCGAATTCAACCTCGGGAAATTTCTTCCCAAACTTCTTCCCTCCCGATACGAAACCTCCTCCCTCGTTTTTGTTCCGGTGCGGGGGAATATCCAGACGCGAATCCGTAAGTGGATGGAATCGGACGCGGACGGTCTCGTTTTGGCAAAGGCCGCACTCGACAGACTTTTGTCCGAGGATTTTCCGGAATCCGATTCATTAGAATATCAAGAAATACGAAAATTTTTGTCCTCCTCTTTGAAGGAGTCCCTGTTTCAGGTTCTTCCGCTTTCGCTCAATCCCTCGGCTCCGGCCCAGGGAGCGATTGCGGCGGAGGTTCGATCGGATGATTTATGGTCTTTGAATATTCTGAAATCATTGAGTGATTTGCGAACGGTCTCTGCCGTAGAAGAGGAGCGCAGGATTCTACGGAGTTACGGCGGCGGTTGCCATCAGAAAATCGGAGTTTCCGTCTTGGATCGTCCGTACGGCAGGGTTTTGTACCGCCGCGGAATTTCCGATGCGGGGGAACTTCTGGATCTCGAGACACAATTTTCGGATACGCCCGCGCCTGCGGCGCGGGCCCTCTCCTACTGTTACCCCCTTCCCGGCGAAGCCGTAAAACAAAAACGGATTCCTCTTGATTCCGAAAACGGTTACGTTCTTACGGCGGACGGCAAAGAGGATCGTATCCTATCGCCGCAAAGTTTGGCGGAACTGGATTGGCTCGTCACTCGGGGAAACGCGTATCCGCGGATCGATCGAGTCGTAAAACACGAAGGTTTGGTATGGACTTCCGGATTAAAAACCTGGTTTCAGTTGGCGGAACGGGACGTTTGGGTCAACGGTTCTCTGGATGCGCTCGGAGAAGACGAATTGCCGCAAGGAAGTCTTTTTGGAAAACCGGTGCGTTTCGTAAAGTGCACACACGTCGGTTCTACGGAGATCGCTTCCGGATTGGAACGTGTGCTCACGTATCGGGTGCAGCCGTTGGAGGAGCATCCGGATCTTTCCGCCAAAACCCATTTCTTTTGGATGAGCGCTTCCCAGTTCGACCGAGCATTGTCCTTGTATCCGCAGATTCGCGATCGAAATCACGCGTGCGGTCCCGGAATCACATACGACCATATACGAAAAGTTCTGGGAGAAACCGCGCGTTTGTCCGTCTTTATACACTATGAGTCTTGGCTGCAAAGCCTGGGCTTGAAAGAATTCGAAGGAAGGAAACTTGGAAACCAAACAGAGAAGAATCCGACTGAATCCCCGACTTAGAAACCTCGCCTCTTCGGAAAGTCTAAATTCAAAAAAGCTGATACAACCTTTGTTCGTCGTCGAAGGGTTGCAGGAAAGGGAACGGATGGATTCTCTGCCCGGAGTATTCCGGGACACGGAACTTTCCGTTTTGCGTCAAACGGAGTCCGACCTCAAGGCGGGTGTGGATCAGTTTCTGCTGTTTTTGGTTCCCGAAACGAAATCGAATACCGTGATTCCGAAATCCTTTTACGAACGATCCATTTCAACCTTAAAGAGGGAATTCCCGGACGCGTTTTTTTGGATCGATACGTGTATGTGTTCCTTGACGACGCACGGTCATTGCGGGCTTTTGCGCGAAGACGGGAGCATCGACAACCGCGGTTCGGTTTTGCATCTTTCGGAGATCGCGTTGACGTACGCACGAGCGGGCGCCGACGGAATCGCGCCCAGCGATATGATGGACGGAAGGGTCAGAAGTCACCGTGAAGTCCTGGATAAAAGCGGATTTTCTAATATTCCAATATTAAGTTATTCTACTAAATTTAAGAGTAACTTTTATGGCCCGTTTCGAGCGGCGGCCGATTCCGCTCCGGGTCACGGGGATCGTTCCTCGTATCAGATCGACGTGAGAAACCGGGAGGATTCGCTTTCTTCTTCCGTTCGAGATAAGGAGGAAGGAGCCGACTTTTTGATGGTGAAACCGGGGATGACTTCCATAGATCTGATCCGCCCTATCCGGGAAGCGACCGGGCTTCCCACGGGCGCGTATCAGGTCAGCGGCGAATTCGCGTCGATCCACTATCTTTCGCAGAATGGATTCTGCGATTTCGACGCGGCGCTTACCGAAACGTGGAGAATTTTTTCGAGGGCGGGCGCCTCGTATCTGATCACGTACGCAGCCCGAAAAGGAAAGGAGTTGTTGGCATGAACGGAATCGATCGTGATACGGCGCGGGAAAAAGCGGGTTCGAATTTTTGGAAAGGAAAAACGTCGCAGGAGCTGTTCGAAAGATCCAAACGTGTCGCGCCGGGCGGGGTTCATTCTCCCGTTCGTTCTTTCCGTTCCGTGGGAGGAACGCCGGTTTTTTTCGCCTCCGCGGAAGGTGCAACGTTAACCGACATCGAAGGAAAAAAATACATAGATTATTGTCTGAGTTTCGGCCCTTTGATTTTAGGACATCGCGACCCGGAAATCGAGGAAGTCGTTCGTGAAACGGCTGGGATTGCCTGGAGTTTCGGGGCTGCGGAGCCGTATTCTCTCGAACTCGCGGAATGGATCACGCAGGAAATTCCTTGGGCGGAGAAAGTACGTTTCGTAAACTCCGGAACGGAGGCGGTGATGAGTGCGCTTCGTGTGGCTCGTGCCGCGACGGGTCGGGAGAAAATCCTGAAATTCGACGGATGTTATCACGGACATTCGGACGCGCTCCTCGTAAAGGCTGGATCCGGATTGGCGGGGGAATCCTCATCCGATAGCGCCGGAATTTCCGCGCATTCGATCGCGAACACGCTCGTGTTGCCCCTGGACGACGAAAACGCGTTGCAGCGTTTGTTCGAGACGGAGGGAAAAAATATCGCAGCGGTGATCATAGAACCTCTTCCAGCAAACTACGGACTTTTGATACAAAGAAACGAATTCATTTTTAAGATCGTGGAGCTCGCCAGAAAAAACGGAACGTTAGTCGTCTTTGACGAGGTGATTTCCGGTTTTAGGACGGGGTTGCGCGGAATGTCCGGACTACTCGGCGTCGCGCCCGATCTGGTCACGTACGGAAAAATCATCGGCGGAGGATTTCCCGTGGGTTGTTACGCCGGCAAAAAGGAACTTTTGGATCTTGTAGCTCCGTCCGGTCCCGTGTATCAAGCGGGAACTCTGAGCGGGAGCCCTTTCGGAATGCGCGCCGGTTTGGCTACGTTGCAAAAAGCAAAACGGGAATCGGTTTACGAAGTTCTGGAAAAGAGGACGAAAGTTCTTTCGGAAGGACTTGTGGAGCTTTTGAATACGAAGTCGGATCGTCCCTGGGAAGCCGTCACACATTCCTCTTTGTTTTGGCTGCGCGCCAAAACTTTGTCTCCGGTACGAAGGATCGAAACGATTCCCGAAGGACACAAGGAAGCGTTCGCGAAAGTATTTCATGTTTTTCTAAACAACGGAATTTATCTCGCGCCTTCGGGTTACGAGGTCGGCTTTTTATCGTGGGCTCATACGGACGAAACCGTCGCGGAGACTTTGTCGATCGCGGAAAAAGCGTTGAAGTCGGTTTGATGTCCTCGTTCTGGAAAAATACTAGGATTCTTTTCGCGGTCGCGTGGCTCCTCGTAACGTTTTCGTTGGGAGTTTGGTGGTTTCTTCTAGGATTGAAACTGACGAACACGGTCGCGGGCTTGAGCGCCAAACTGGAGTTAGGCGATCTTTCCGAAAGTCGCGATAATTTGGAAAGACAAAGTCGTATGATCAAAATGGAAGGGCATTTTTTTCTGGGGATGCTCGTCCTCGGCGGAAGCACCCTTATCTGGCTTTCGTATCAGGAATCGAAACGAAACAAGATGATCCACGATTTTTTCTCTACGGTTACGCACGAAATGAAAACTCCTCTCGCCAGTCTTCGTCTTCAGGCGGAAAGTCTTCAGGAAGAACTCCCCGATCCGAGGGAAAATAAACTCATCCAAAGATTGCTTATGGATTCCGTCCGAATCGAATCGCAGATGAACCGGGCGATGTATCTCGCAAGTCTGACCCGTTCGGAAATTCTCTACATTGAAAGAACCAATCTAAAAAACGTAATCTCTTCGATCGTCGAGGATTTTCCGGAACTCGAAATCGAACTTAGTTCTATGGAAGACGTGTTTGTTCTCGCAGATCGAAAAGCGTTGGAAAGCGTCTTTAAAAACCTCGCGGAAAATTCCTTAAAACACGGGAATGCGACTCGGCTGAAAATTTCCTCCCGGAGACAGAACACAAAGGTGTCGATCGCAGTTTCGGATAACGGATCCGGTTTTTCCGGTAAACGAAACAATTTGGGAGTTCCCTTTTACAGACACGGAAGTACGAGCGGTACGGGTATAGGACTTTATATCGTAAAAAAATTGATGAAAAAGATGAAAGGCAAAATGGAAATCGGCTCCGCGGACGGGGCCGGATTCCGAGTGGATTTGGAGTTACGGGAAGCTCGCGTATGAAGGCCAAACTGTTGTTAGTCGAAGACGACCGTTCCCTCGGAGAAACCCTGCAAGAGCGGCTCCAAAAGGAAGGTTACGAAGTGTTCTGGACCGTGTCCGCGATCGCCGCAAAAAAATTGGTCAAAGAGGAAAAGCCGCATCTCATACTTTTGGACGTTCGTCTTCCGGACGGAGACGGATTCACCCTTGCGGAGGAACTCAAAACGAATCGGGATTGTCCTCCGTTTCTTTTTTTGACCGCACAAGCCGGAGCGCCGGAACGTTTGCGCGGGTTCGAACTAGGAGCGGAAGAATTCATACCGAAACCGTTTCATCTTAAGGAACTTCTACTTCGCGTCAAACACGTGTTAGAGTCTCACAAACATACTCTCGAGGAATCCATACTAAGATATAAGGATTACGTCCTCGATTTTCAGGGATTTCAGATCAAACGCGGCGCGGATGAATTTCCGCTTTCTAAAAGGGATTGCGCCCTACTCCACTTCCTCGTCACCGAACGAGAGCGGACCGTAAGTAGGTCGGAAATTTTAGACAAACTTTGGGGAGAAGAAAGTTTTCCCACGAACAGGACGATAGACAATTCTATCGTAAGACTCAGGCAGGCTTTCGGAGAAGAAGGGGACAACGTCATCCGATCCGTGCGCGGCGTCGGATATCAATGGACCGGAGAAATACAAGATGTCGAATCGTAGATACGAAAACGCGTTATGCGGAATCGCGCAAAAAATTCCGCCCGTTTGGATGATGCGTCAAGCGGGCCGATATCACAAACACTATCAGGCTCTTCGTCAAAAACATTCCTTCGAAGATTTGTGCAAGATTCCCGAGTTGGCGGCCGAGGTCGCTTTCGGTCCGGTGGACGAATTCGATTTCGACGCCGCGATCCTCTTTTCCGATATTCTTTTCCCTTTGGAAGCGTTGGGTATCGGTTTGGAATATACGGATTCCGGTCCAAGGTTGGAGTTTGCGATTTCGGACGAAGCCGCATTCCGTAGGTTAAGGTCCGCGGAAGATTCAATTTCCTTTATGGAGTTTCAAAAACGTGCGATGTCTCTTACGCGAGAACGGATTCCCAAAGACAAGTCCCTTATCGGATTTGTGGGCGGCCCGTGGACTCTGTTTACGTACGCGGTCTCTGGAAAACACGAAGGAAATCTTTTTCTTCCGAAAACTTTGACGAAAGTCAGGGAGAAATTTCTTGATACGATAGTCCAATTCTTAAAGGGAAACATAAGGCTTCAATTCGAAGGCGGTGCGGACGTGGTTCTTGTTTTCGATACTGCTGGCGGCGATCTTTCTCCGGACCTTTTCCGCGAGATCGTACTTCCCGGCATCAAAATCTTGGCCGAAGAATTCCCCGGAAAAATCGGATATTACGGACGAGGAACTTCCTCGTCGCATTTCGATGTGTTACGCGGAGTCTCCGCTCTAGCGGGTTTCGGATTTGATCACAGATGGGATTTGAGGGAAGTTATGAAAGTCGAAAAGCGTATGATACAGGGAAATTTCGATCAGGCGTTATTGTTTATGGAGAAGGAAGAATTTAAGAAAACTCTAATGCGTTTTCTCGCTCCGTTTTCGGAACTTTCTCCGGAAGAACGCGTGGGTTGGGTTTGCGGACTCGGCCACGGGGTGATGCCAAAAACCCCGGAAGCCAACGTAAAAACGTTCGTGGAAACGGTGAGGGAGACGTTCTTATGAGGACCGCCGCCGAGCTGATCGCGAAATACGATATCCCCGCGCCTCGTTATACGAGTTATCCAACCGTACCTTATTGGTCCGAAAATCCGACCACGGAAGAATGGCTCGATAAAATCCGCGGCCGTTTGAGCGGTGAGAATTCCTCCCTTTCGTTGTATCTACATATTCCTTTTTGTGAAACTCTTTGTTCCTTCTGCGGATGTAACACTTCGATCACCAAAAATCATTCCGTAGAGGAGCCGTATCTCGCTGCGATCTTATCCGAATTCGAAAATTACAGAAAAGAAGTTCCGGATTTGGCTCGAAGGGAATTGAAGGAACTGCATCTGGGAGGCGGAACGCCGACGTATCTTTCAGAATCACATTTGAAACTTCTGATAGAGTCTATATTAAAGAATATGAATATTTCATCGAGACCCGAATTCTCTCTCGAAGTCGATCCTCGGCGCACACGGGACGAACAGTTGAAAATTCTTCGGGAATTCGGATTCGGAAGAATTAGCCTCGGGGTTCAGGATTTCGATCCGGAGGTTCAACGACTGATCAATCGTACACAACCGTACGAGATGACCGAACGGATCACGGACGTTTCCAGAAATTTAGGATACGATTCCGTTAACTTCGACCTCATATACGGGCTTCCCAGGCAGACGATCGACGGAATGAAACGCACCGTGGAAAAAACTCTTACGTTGCGCCCCGATAGGATCGCTTTTTATAGTTACGCCCACGTTCCCTGGATAAAGGCTGCGCAACGACTTTTCACCGAGGTGGACCTCCCCTCCGGTCCCGTCAAACGCGAGTTATATGAGGTTTCGAGAGCCATGTTTTTGGATGCCGGATACGTGGAGATAGGAATGGATCACTTCGCGTTGCCAAGCGATTCTCTTTTCGAGGCGGCGAAAAACGGAACCTTACACAGAAACTTTATGGGGTATACGACGAAAACGACGGACATGCTTCTCGGTTTGGGCGTCTCCGCCATCTCGGATAGTTGGGATTGTTTTCACCAAAACGAAAAAATCGTAAAAAAATACCAAAGACTGATTTCGGAAAATCGATTCGCGACGTTCAGGGGACATAAACTGAACGACGAGGATTTGATTCAACGTGCTTTGATTTTGGAATTGTCCACAACCGGAAAGGTTCGAGTTCCGGACGAAATTTTAGAGGACGTTAGGCTGTATTTGAGCTCGATGGAAGTCGATACTCTAATCGAGTGGGAGGGAAACCTTCTTTCTTTGACCGAAACGGGATGGCCGTTTTTGAGGAATGCGTGCACCGGTTTGGACCTTCGATTGAGACGAAAAAGTCCGGAATCCAGGGTTTTTTCGAAATCCATCTAGGACCCGATCGGAGCGTTTTAGGGTCAAAAAGTCGTCCAATAATTTATTGATCCATAAACGGAGGATTTCGTGAAATTAAAACGGAGTCCGTTTGTTTTAACTTAGGAAGGTCCTTGTTTTGATGCCGTCTTTGAAAAAATCGTTTTTATTTTTTGGTTTATTCGTTTGCGCATCCCTTTCCGCGGAAACCGTACTTTTACACGAAGGAGGTTCCTTTCGAGGAAAGGTCGTCACACAAAATCAGAAGTCGATCACGATTCAAACGAAGGAAGGAAGACGTGTCGTCGCCAAACGAGAGATTCTCAAAGTCATCTACAAGGACATAGATGAAGAAGAGGAAGAAAGGATTCGAAACGCGGAAATCAAACGTCTCGAAGACGAAAAACTGGCCAGACAAAGAGACGCCGAACTCAAAAGACAAAACGACGAACAAGAACGTCTGAGAAGGGAAAAAGAAGATATAGAGAGGAATAAACCTACTCCCGCTCCGAACCCTCCGCCTAAGTCTGAGGTTTCCCGATTTGGAGCGCTCGCAAGATCCGCCGCGTTGCCGGGCTGGGGACAATGGGCCAGCGGAAGAAAATTCGCAGCAGTGATCTACCCTACCCTATTTTTAGCGGCCGGTTATGCCGTTTACGAAAACAATCGTAAGTATCTCGTAGCAAGAAAAGAATATGAGAATTATGGAAACCCGTATTCTCACGAAACTCTTTTGTTGTCCGCTTTAGGAATTCAAAACCCTCATCTCGCCCCCGTGATTTCCGATCCGTTGGCACTTTATATCTATAACGAACAAATGAGCCCTTTTCAGGATAAACGTGAGGCGGTCGATAAGGCTTACAAAAATCTACAGACGAGCATCGGAGTTTTGGCGGGAATTTATTTGATCAATCTCGCAGACGCTTTTTTATTCGGCGGTAAAGTCGCTTCGACGGTCGGGATTTCGAACGGTGCGAGCAAGGGATTACTTTTGGACTACAATCCAATGGCCAATTCGGGAAATACGGGAGCGTATTCTTCCTCTTCGTTCGAATCCAAATACACACTCGGTTACAAATTCGCCTTTTAGAGGGGCCTTTTCCTTAAGCCCCTTTTCGATTCGAAAAGAAACGTATTCTCTTTAGATTGTAGATTTACAATCCTACTCTTCCGTAAAAACATAGAACCGTGTCTTCGAAACATCCGGATCATATCGTTTTAGGCGCGGGTTTTACCGGCCTTTTGTACGCCACTCTTTCGATTCTTAAAGGTGAAACGGTCCACGTATACGAAAAGCGGAATCGTGCCGGAGGTTTGATACAATCCGTCCGTACACCGTTCGGGCTCGTAGAGACCGCGGCCAACGGAATTCTAAATTCTTATCGTTTGGAGGCGCTCGCTTCCGAGTTGAATCTCGAACTTATTCCGGCCAACCGAGAATCCAAAAAAAGATATATATGGATCGGTGGAGTTCCAAAACGGATTCCGATCTCATTTTTCGGCGCCTTACGCGTTTTATACGGAGCGGTCGCGACTTCCGCGGGAATTCGAGGAGACGAATCTGTGTTTCAATGGTGCAAACGTGTGTTCGGCGAAGAAGCGTTAAAAAACGTAATCGAGCCCGGTTTATCGGGGATTTACGCGGGAGACTTGAGGACTATGTCCGCAAAACTCGTATTGGGGAAATTCATCTCCCTCGACGCTTCTCTTTGGAAAAACGTCGGCGCTTTTTTAAAGGAGAGAAAAAATCTTCCCAAAGTTTCCAAGTTACGAAAGGGAACGGTCAGTTTTCGCGGCGGTTTGGGCGAGTTGTTAAATGCGATGGAAACCAGGGTAAAATCGTCTCACGGTTCGGAAATTTTCTATTCGGAAGCCGCACCTTCTTTGTCCTTATTGCGGAAAAAATATCCTAAGTCTAAAATCACGATCGCCGTAGGTTTGGAGTCTTCGTTGAAAATTTTATCCTCCTTCGACGCGGATTTTAAACGTTACGAAAGGGCTTGCAGATCCGTCTCGGTCGTTACGGCGACCCGTTTCGGAAAAAAACCGCTCCTCGGAAATAAAAAGGGTTTCGGAATTCTGTTTCCACCCGATTCCGGATTTCGCGCGCGCGGGGTATTGTTGAATTCTCTAATTTTCGAGGGAAGAGTCGTCGAAGGCCACAATTCGGAAACGTATATTTTCGGAGGAGCTTTGGACGAAGAGATTTCTAAACTGAAAGAATCGGAAATCATATCCTTATTGGAACAGGATCGTAAACGAATCGTTTCCGACGGAGACGAGCCGCTCAATCATTACGTGACCGTTTGGAAATCAGCCTTGCCCGTTTATGACGCGGCCTTACTCGAGTTCAATCGCGAATTGGATCGTAGTCTTCCGGAAAACGTCGCCGTTGAAGGGAATTTCCGTTACGGCATCGGATTGAGTTCCATCTTGGAGCGCGCCTGGAGCGGGACGTTCGAAAGATAATCGGACGTCCCGGTTTATCTTAGGTTGCATTCTCCTTTTGAAGGAATGTAACCGCCTCGTTTTTTACAGATACATTCTTTTTTCTCTTCTTGCAACGAATTCAAAGCCAATGTAGCCATCGCGTCTATGAACTTTGGATAAATTCCGGGAGCGGGTATTCGATGATATTCGGTGATACCGCTTTGTTCTGCGACTTCCTTTAGCTGCTGACCTATTTCTTCAAGGGTCTCGAGATGATCTCCCACAAAGCTGATCGGATAAACGGCGATACGTTTTACGCCCCTTTGACCGAGTGATCGGAGCATCGTAATCGTGTTCGGTTCGGTCCACTTGGAAGGGCCTACCCTACTCTGAAATGAAACGTGATAATTGCCTCGGAAGCCTTTTCGGCGGAGGATTTCCGCCAAGTTGTGTGCGTTCGTTTCGATCTCTTGCCGATAGACGTCCCCCTTTTTTATCAGTCGCAAAGGAATTCCATGGGCGCTAAATACGAGGTCCAGATTTTCCCAGTCATCGATTTTTCCGAAAGAGTCGGAATGAAGAAAATCATCGGGGTTCAATTTTCCTCGGAAAAAATCCGAAATAAGATCTCCGATCGCCTCTAAGTAAGGTGTCGAATCGTGAAACGGCTTTACCCAACCCGGTAGACCCGCAGGACATCGATTCGTTTTTTTTTGAATCAACTTCGCGGTACTCAATACGGTGGATCTTGAAAAGTGGGGATATAACGGAAGTATTATGTTCGTAGGTCCGGGTTTTACTAATTCGTTTTCAAGTTCCCGTATATCCGGAAGTCCGCAGGTCATCGTCACGCCGGCTTGCCAAGTTTTTCCGGTTTTGGTATTCAAAACCTTTGCGATGGCGTCCGCCTGTTTTTGAGTCTCGGCTACGAGCGGCGAACCTCCCCCGAAACCCATAGATTCGTACGTCGCCGCCACTTTGGGAGCCCTTTTTTTGGCGATCCAACGCGCCAACGGGAGCCTTAGAAATTCTGGTAACGGGAGATCGAACACGTAGGGATCTTCGAAAAGGTCGGTCAGAAATTTTTCTATTTCTGCGACTTCTCTAGGCCCACCCAAGTTGATCAATAAGATCCTGTTTTTCATTTATAAAACCGTTTTCGAAATCAATGTAGAAATCCGGTTACGGACATCTCCAGATTCCATTCCTTCATGTTCATGTAATTCTTATACTGCCCTAAGTGTTGAGATAAGATGTCGCTCGTGCTCAAGCCGCCTTTGGTTACGAAATGGCCTTCCCCGAAAAGTCTGTGTTCGTTGAGTTTGAAATACAATAGATAGTCGCCGAAAATACGCCCGACCCCTACGTTAAAATCGACCCCGAATCCGGATACGTCCCCGATAAAATTCAGCGCTCTTTGGTAATGAAAGTCGCGAAAATGCCCGTTCCAAAAAATTCCCGAAAGTGATGTTTCAAAAACCCAAGTTCCGTCCGAATAACGATACCCTAGTCCCAGCGGGAACTCGTACGTGGAATAAGAGAGACTTAACCCCAAACCGATCCGACTTAAAAAGATCGGATTGGAATCGAAAAACTGGAACACGTCGTAGAGAATGTATTTCATAAAAGTATATTGAAATCCGCCGGTTAAAAAAAGTCCTTTGCCTTCCTTTCTTGCGTCAGGATCCGAATCTCCGAAATACCTTCGTAATATGAGAGCGTGTCTGTCCTGTTTCATGGACAATCTTCCTTTGCCGTCCGCAAAATTTCTCGAACCGATAAACGTGTAAGGAGTGTCGTAGTATGAAAATTCGCGGGTGGAAATTTTCGTACCACGTTCGATCGTGGGGTCTCCCAGGAAAAAATCCTCGTCCCTCCCTTCTCCCGCGTTTACGTACCAGCCGGTAGTTCGACCGCTTAAGTCTGCTTCCCAACGTTTCCAGCGTAGCGTAAAACCTAATCCGGCGTAATTGAAGTTTCTTTCGTAGGTTATTCTCGAACCGCCGCGCAACCCGGATAGATTTGCGTATTTGGTTCCGGTTTCGAAAAGATTGACGCCTCCGTTTCTGCCTCCGAGCAAAGTTATCGAGCTCTGTCGAATCAGTTTTTTAAGGAAAGAATCCGATTCTTCCATCGGCCTTTCCTTTTCCTGAGGAATACGTGGCGGCTCTACGTTAGACGCCGGTTCGGATTGGGCGCCTGCGGGAACGGTTAAGAAGATGTGAAGGATGACGATGATAAAAAACGTCTTTAGAAGGTTTGTATTTATGCTCATTGGATCTTTTTTTGTTCTTTCGAAAAGTGTATATAGGGTGAAACCATTTCACCCCCGGAAACGGAAGATATCCGGGAACCATGGCAGAATAACCGCCCTCCCCTACCCACGCAATTCCGTTTTTTGGATCTGTCGGAAGAAAGCGACATAGTATTGATTTGACAATCGCCGCTCGTCCAAATCATTCTGCTCATTAAAGTCGAAACAGATGAACTCGAAAATTTTAACCGTCAAACAAATTCTAGAAGAGTACGATATCGTTTCGGAAGGGGATTTTTTGTCCAAGGTTGAGGAATGGAAAATCCCCGTTTCCGGAAAAGGAAAGTTCTCACAAGAAACGATAGATAGGTATTTTCAAAAGTTGGATCGTGTAGTTTACGATTCCGCAATCATAGCGGTTTCCAACCAAAAGGGCGGAGAGGGGAAAACCACACTTTCGGTTTCGCTCGCCGAGGCCCTGTCCAAAAAGGCGCCGGTGCTTCTTGTCGATTGGGACGCACAAGCGAATATTACCCAACTTTTTTTTGGTTCGGTAGAACGTTCGGTATTCCATTCGCTTGGTTATCGCGGAGAAGAGCCGGTTCCGGTGCGGGACTTAGTCGTAAATCTTGCTCCCGGCTTGGATCTATTACCGTCGTCCATTCATTTGGCTAACTTTACGACACCGTATGAAAGGGACGATTTCGAACTTTTAAAGGACGCTCTTAAGCCAGTTCGTTCGGCGTATAAATATATCATCATCGATTGTCCTCCGTCGCTGGGGCTTATTCTGGAAAACGCGTTAATCGCCGCGGATCACGTTTTGATCCCGATTCAAACGAGGGCGTTCAGTGTTCAGGGGTTGAAGGACCTTCATTCTACCATTCTAAAAATCAAAAAGAAGGCTAATCCGTCGCTTAATCTTTTGGGTGCCGTATTGAATCAGTACGAGGATGCGAGAGCATTGGCGGGGCTCGCCGACGCGATTCGAAAGTATTTCGGAGTTTTCGAAACGGTAATTTACAGAAGGGAATCGATCCCGCAGGCTCAGGCCAAAAAGAAACTGCTTGGAGAATATGACGGCAAGGCCATGCAGATGTTCGTCTTGCTTGCCGACGAATTAACGAGGAGGATTACAAATGGCTAAACGTTCCGAATTTGCGGGTATGGATCTTTTAACGGCCTTCGGCGAGAAGGAGTCCTCCAAAACCGAGATTCAAATTTCCGATATCGTTCCCAATCCCACACAACCCCGGGTTTTCGGAAGGGAGGACGTTTCCGATTTGGTGGAATCGATGGGCCGCCTGGGTTTGATCGAGCCAATCGTGGTCCGCAGGTCGGGAAAAAAATATCAAATCGTCGCGGGTGAAAGAAGGTTTCAGGCGGCTAAAATGTTGAAGTGGAATACGATTCCTTCGATAGAAACCTCCGCTTCGGAAGAGAAATGTTTTGAAATGGCTTTGGCCGAAAACGAAAAACGAAAAAGTCTGAATCCTTGGGAAGTCGGTCGGGCCATTCAGTTTTTGCGGAAGGAAAGAAAAAAAACGGCCGAAGAAGTCGCAAAAGTCCTCGGGTTTACGGAGCGTTACGTCAAACAGCTAAGCTCCATAGCCAGACTGGATCAGAAATCAGTCGCAGACCTTATCAAGTCGGGCAAGGATGCTTCCGTTAAAAATTTAGAAGGACTTTTAAAACAAAAAGAAGGCAGAGGGGGTGAAATCATTTCACCCCGTAAAACGGGTGTTGTTAAAGTGGTAGTCCGTCTCGAAAAATTAACCCAAATACAGAAGGATAAATTTCTCAAGGAGTTGTCCGCGTTAAAGAAAAAATACGGCATCAAAGAATAGTCAAAATTAAACGAGCTTAACGTATATACGGAGAATATATGAATGTAGCAATCATCGCAGGACCACACCGAAAAGTTTCCCAGTCGGCAAAGGTCGCAAATTGGATTTCGGGACGTTTGGAATTTTTTGGACATTCGCCGTGGGTGTTAGATTTAGGAAATCACAAACTTCCGGTTTGGGACGATTCGTTCTGGGACGGCGGCGAATACTGGGACGGAATTTGGAAGCCCATCGATTCCGAACTCAAAAAAGCGGACGCCTTGGTTTTTGTCACGCCTGAATATTCCGGTATGGCTTCCCCGGGTTTAAAGAACTTCATCCTATACTGTAATTCGGCAGCTCTCGGTCATAAGCCCGTTTTGTTGACTGCGGTTTCCGCCAGTCGCGGAGGAAGTTATCCGATTTCGGAACTTAGAATGAGCAGTTATAAAAATACGAAACCGTGTTATATTCCCGAACACATTATCGTTCGAGATGTCGAGAAAGTTCTTAACGGCCCTGAACCGATCAACAAAGAGGACGAATATATTAGGTCGAGGATCGACTTCGCGCTAAATATTCTGATGGCATACGGAGACGCTCTTAAATCGGTGCGAGCTTCCGGAATTACGGTCCGAAAGGAATTTGCGAACGGAATGTGACGCGTCAGATTTTCGGAAAGTTCGTTTTGGACCGGACGATAAATTTCCGATGACCTAACTCCGTTCCGTGGATCGAAGTCGGATTAGTTCGAAGATTTTGCCGATTCCGATCCATACGCACAAAGGTAAAATCACGTTCAAAATCGCGACTACGGGAACCGCCAACCAAGCGACAACTGCTCCGTATTCGAAAGGATTCCAGGCGTGCATCCAATGGATCAAGAGCGGGTGTAATAAAAAAATTCCCATACTGTTTTTGCCTATAAAGGCAAAACCGGATAGAAGTTTACTATGTCTCCTGTTCTTTGCGAACGATTCTGCCCATAAAAAAAGAAGCAGAAACATTCCGGTCGGATAAAATAAAAGGTGGTTGGATGAATCGAATTTCCACGATATTCCGGCCAAAAATACCGCCGTTAGGTAAAGGACCGTTCCTAAAAAAAGTAACTTTCGAAACGGGTAGGGGAGTGGAGGGGAGGACTCATACGAAATCGATAAAAACCCGGAACCGTTCCTGAACCAGGAGCCGGTCAACATTCCGAATACGAAGAAAAAAATAAAACCCGTGGGTGAAATCGGTTCCAAGGTCTTAGACAACGGGTCTGAAATTAACAAAAAAACGTGATTCGATAGAAAGTTCAACAATAAGGCCGTGCCTAAGAACGTGAAAATCCCCGCGTTCGATTTTAATCGGTTTTTGATTTTTTGCAGGGCTGGATAGATGAGATAAAATAAAAATAACAGAGGTACGAAGTAGTAAGGCGCACACCAGGTCCCCAATAAAAAGCCGGTTAAAAATTCCGCGACGGCAGGCAACGCACCTAATTTGACGTATGCGGCGAACAGGCTCACGAAGAAATACGGAACGATCAGTGAAAGGATCTTCGATTTCCAGTAGTCTTTAAAAGGAGCCGGTTTGAGAAATATTCCGGAGGATAAAATGAACGCAGGAACGGAGAATCTCGATACGTTGGAAATCGCTAACGTAAACGCGGAAACGTTTTCGGTCGGACCGAAAAATTGATAATACGAATTCACGTGAATAAAAACGATTCCTGTAATGGCCAATCCTCTGATAAAATCCACTGTCGAACTTCTTCCAGGATTTTCAGACTTTGGAGGGATTTCACACAGTATTTTGAACGGGATTTTGGAATAGATACAAAGAAAAAAAATGATACAAAGTCCGAAAAGGTCGATAAAAAGGGAAAGGTTCGGGTTCATAAAAGGGTGTACTTTTTCCGCTGCGATTTTTAGATTCATCTGTCAGTATGCAATCTTCCGGTAAAGAATCAAATTATTTAGGTCGGTTTAAAAATGAATAAGTTCCAGATCCCCGCAGGAGGAATCATCTTTCGCGAAGGGGAGTTGAATAACGCGATGTACGTGATTTTATCCGGGACCGTAGAGGTGTTTTTCACGCGCAAAAACATCGTTCAACGGCTCGCGATCATGAAAAAAGGGGATTTTTTCGGAGAGATGGCTTTGTTCCGTGCGACTCCGCGGACCGCGACCGCAAAGGCTTTGTTGGATTGCGAACTTGCTGTCATAGAAAGTAAACAACAGCTGGAGAAATTTCTTTTAAACAATCCGGATTTTGCCGCGAAGATGGTGCGTATCCTTGCGGATCGACTCGCCAACACGAACGCGATTCTCATTTCCAAGTTGGAGGAATACTCGGGTGAATTGGAATATAAGGTCCCGGAAGATTGATCAGATTTGGGTATCAAGGACGATAAATTTATCTTTCCCGCTTTTTTTGGCTTTGTAGAGAGCCGCGTCCGCGTTTTTGAATAATTCGTTCGTGTCTTTTCCGTTTTCCGGATATTTGCAGATCCCTCCGGAAACAGTAACGGCTAATCCGTACTGATTCATAGAGGCTTCCAACAAATGATTCCTAAACCGGTTGGCTGCCACGAGCGCGTTTTCCCTCGGCGTTTCCGGTAAGATCACGGCAAATTCCTCGCCTCCTATCCTGCAGCAGATGTCTTCTTGACGAAATGAATAGAGCATCGTCCCGGCGATCAAACGTAGGATGTCGTCTCCGAATCCGTGTCCGTAGGTATCGTTTACGATCTTAAAATTGTCTACGTCGAATACGAGAAGACAAAAGTCCCTTCGATATCTGGAGCTGCGGTTGATTTCCTTATTGAGTATGATATTGAAATATCTCCGGTTGTAGATCCCGCTGGTTTCGTCTATGACCGTGTTGAGTATGATCTCTTCGAAGGAATACAATTCCACGATTTTTGGATTTTCGATGATCCTGTTTTTGCTGAATATATAATCCAACATGGATACCACGAAGTTCACGTTCCGTCCGAGTGAATCGCTCATGGATTGACCGTGTTCGTATATGTCCCCCCAGAGTTCGCGGGCTTCGTGTTCGGGAACTTCGAGATGGGATATAATCCTAAAAAAGTCGGAATAAAACAGAGGATTATTTTGTGATAAGGTTTCTATTCCATTTCTGAATTCTAAGAGTCCAGTCTCGTGATCGTTCAGAAGGGCGATCACTTTTGTCTTCAGATCCGGCCCGATTTTCCGGATCGATTTGAGTTGTTCGTTCATGCGGATTAGTTCCAGCCTCGCCATACCGGCGTTGTTTTCCTGAGCTTGGAGGGTTTTTTCTGCCTCTAAAAGTTCCTTTTCTCCGAGTTTGGAAATCCGCTCGTAGAGTTCGATCAATCCCTTGAGTCGTGTGATTTCGTCCTGCTGGTTCAGGTCCATTTCGGCGTACCGCCTCTTATTCACTCTCGAGCCTTAGGAGCTCGTATTTACAAAGGTATGTCTTTGTGGTTTTTTAGGTAAATCAAATTAAACCATGTCGTTTTAGAAATTGCGAATCTTTCAAATTATAAAAGTACAATTCATGCGTCTCCGATTCAAAAGCGGAAACGGCTTTTCGAATTTGCGAAACCACCTTCCGCGGATGGAAAAATCGGAACCGATCGCCGATTTTTTCCCTTGAGAACGACCGTCCTAAAGCATAAAACGGTCAGGAAGGAATAGGAATTTTATTTATATATGAAAAACGTAATGATTACTGGAGCCAGTTCGGGAATAGGAAAAGAGTTGGCGAGGATTTACGCCCTTTCCGGCGCGAACGTAGCTCTTACCGCAAGGAGAACCGACGTCTTACGGGGAATCGTCGAAGAGTTCCGAGACGCCGGCGCAAAGGGAAACGTCGTCTTCGATACTTTGGACGTTTCGGACTTCGAACGAAATTTTATCGTTCTTCCCAAATTGATCCGAGAACTCGGAGGTTTGGATACGATCGTTTTGAATGCGGGTATTTCCACAAGTTCGTCGTTCGGTGGAAGGAGTTTTGAAGCCGATAAAAAGGTAGTCGAAACCAATCTCATCGGAGCGATGGCGGGAGTGGAAGCGGTTCTCCCTTTTTTTCAAAAACAGAAATCGGGTCAGATCGTCGCGATCTCCTCGGTCGCCTCCTTCCGAGGTCTTCCCGGTTCCGGAAGTTATTCGTCTTCCAAAGCGGGTTTGTCCACGTATATGGAAGCGCTTCGTTCCGAGGTAAAAAAATTCGGCGTCAAGGTTACGGTCATTCATCCCGGATTCATCGACACTCCGATCAACAATCGGATGAAGTCCAGACCGTTCGTAATTCCGGTGGAACTCGGTGCGAGAAAAATTCATAAAAGGATTGAAAACGAAGTCCTTTCTGCTACAGTTCCTTGGTTCCCGTGGGCGATCCTCGGTTATTTGATGAAACGAATTCCGGAATTTTTATGGTCGAAGATCAATCCGAAATAAATCCTATTTCCGAACGGGAATCCCTTACCGGTCTTCCGAGGTTCCGCGTACTTTTCGTTTGTTTGGGAAACATCTGTCGTTCTCCCGCGGCGGAAGGCGCGTTTCTCGATTCGATTCGGAGACGGAATTTGGAATCTTTGTTTTTCGTGGATTCGTGCGGAACTTCCCGCTATCATATCGGTGAACTACCCGATCCGCGTACGAGACAAGCGGCCCGTAAACGGGGCATCGAACTCGTTCATCGTGCGCGTCAATTCCGCAAAGAGGATTTTCAGGAATTCGACTTCATCCTTACGATGGATAAGTCAAATCAAAAAGACGTTTTGTATCTTGCTTCCTCGGAGGAGGAAAGGAAAAAGGTGCAGCTCTTCCGCTTTTTTCAAAAGGATTCCAAAAAGGATTCGGAGGTTCCGGATCCGTATTACGGAACCCTAAAGGATTTCGACGAAGTACAAAATATCGTCTCCGAAACCGCAGAAGACTTTCTCGAATTCATCCTCTCCAAAAAACTGGATTTGAAAACGTAAATCCGGGAGGAAAATTCTCGAAATGAGCAAATCCGGAAAAAAGAAAGTTGTCGTTATCGGCGCGGGGTTCGGAGGTCTTCAGGCGGTTAAAAAGCTCTCCAAAATCGAAAACCTCGAAATTACGGTGATCGATAAAAAAAACCATCACCTCTTCCAGCCGCTTTTGTATCAAGTGGCGACCGCGGTTTTGAGCCCCGCCGACATTGCGATTCCGACGCGTTCCCTAGTAGGCGAACACGAGAACGTCACCGTGGTTTTGGGGGAAGCGACTAAAATCGACGTAACGTCCAAAACGGTTCACTACCAAAATACTTCAACGAATTATGATTTTCTAATAGTCGCCGCCGGCGCGAAATCCAGTTATTTCGGAAACGATCGTTGGGAACAACATACGATCGGACTAAAAAATTTGAAGGACGCGCTCAAAATCCGTCACAGACTTCTTATCTCCTTCGAAAAGGCGGAACTTTCGGGGGATCCCGAAGTCGTTAAATCGTTGTTAAACTATGTGATCATAGGCGGAGGTCCGACCGGCGTGGAACTTGCGGGTTCCATCGCCGAACTTTCGCATCAGATCATCCGGGACGAATTTCATCAGATCGATCCGGCTTTGTCCAAAATCACCCTGATCGAGGCAGCCCCTCGTCTGCTTATGGCGTTTCCTACGGAGTTGGGCGAATTCGCCAAAAAACGTCTGGAAAAAAGAGGCGTGGAAGTCCTCACCGGAACCAGGGTGATCGATATCGACGCAAAAGGAGTTTCCTTGGAAGGCCGACATATCGCCACGGACACGGTCATTTGGGCCGCCGGCGTTCAGGCGAACGATATCGCCGCCACGTTAGGCGTTCCTTTAGATCGCGGCGGTCGAGTGATCGTGGACGAATTCTGTAATCCGGAAGGTCATCCGGACGTTTTTGTGATCGGCGATATCGCCAATTTCGGTAAAGGTTTGGAACGTCCTCTACCCGGAGTTTCCCCCGTCGCGATGCAACAAGGAAGATATGTCGCCGCTTTGATCCGGAACGATCTGAAGAATAAAAAGCGTAAACCGTTTCGTTACATGGACAAAGGTTCGATGGCGACGATCGGAAGAACGGACGCCGTTGCTCAAATGGGTTTTTTCAAGATGAAGGGTTTTTTCGGTTGGTTGGCCTGGCTTTTCGTCCATCTTTTTTATCAGGTAGGATTTAAAAACAAGGTTACGATTCTGATCACTTGGGTTTGGTCCTACATCGCGTTTCGCGCAGAGGCGCGCGTCATCCAGGACGAGGTCAGTGCGAGTAACGGGAATCACTAAGTTTGCGGATGAAAGTACCAGGAGTTAAAAGCCTAGGTTTGCGAGCAGTAATCAGCCGAAGTTTTTATAAACGTTCAGCGAAAGTTCTGAAGTAAGAAATACGATTTTACTTTTTGAAACAAAAGGAGAATGGGGATGAGTAATCCTTTGACTGTTTTCATACGAAACGGGGATGTCCTATCGATCCGGAATTATTTAGAATCCGGAGGTTCCTTTGAAAACGTGACGGTGGTCGATCCGAAAGGTTTCGGAAGAACTCCTCTGGAATTGGCGGCGATCGTAGAGGCCGGAGGTTCGGGTTCTCCCGAAGTTACGAAGTTAATATTCGAAAAATCGAATGAAGAATCGAAGACGAGCGCGTTATACGCTTTCGCTTCCGAAGACTATAACATAAATTTTACGAAGATACTTTTGAAAACCGGAGTTGAACCCGACGGAGCGATAAAAAATCGAACCGCGCTTCAACTTGCCGTAGGAAATGGGAATCCGAAAACCGTATACGAACTTCTTCGTTACGGAGCCGATCCGGCAAAAACAGGTCAATACGGTTCTGCGATCGAAATCGCCGAAGGAAATTCCAATGAGTTATATTCGAAAATGCTAAAGTCTGCGATCGAAGGAAAGGTAAAGTCGCCTTATGATTTCGTGGATTTGGAGAGCGTAAAGGCCAAACTGAAAACCTGGGCCGATTCGATCCGAGTATTTGCGGAACAACACAAGGATCAGAAGTTTTACGTATTCGGCATCGACGCGGGTGAGTTGGTCGCTAATTCCGAAGAAGCGTTTCAAAAAACTTTGTCGAATTATTTATCCAAATACGGAGACAGATACAAGGACGAAGAAAAAGTCCGAGGACTGAAATACAATGCCGGAGATTTTTCGTTTCGCATTCCGATCGTCCAATCAGACGATATAAAGTCGGAACTTGACTTTTCGTTTTTGAATCCTCAAGAAGACGAATCTCGTATCGAAAAGGAATTGTTGCGAGACGGCTTGATTCACAACCGGGGATGGATTTTTAAGGAACTAAAAATCACGGAAGATTTTAAGATTTCCGCATTCGGTCATATTTATTGAAGTCGCGTAGACGCTACGACCTGCGTCCTGTTCGGCGTTGAAAACGGGGCATCGTCGGAGGGAAGGTGTCATCATCGACTGTTTTCTTTCCGTTCTTTCGATGTTTTATTTTTTCCTAATATGCGGATTTTATTGTGAAGATTTACGGGGTTGGTCCGGGAGGAATCGCATCTCATTTTACCGGACAATATCGATTTTATCGTATAGTTGAAGGCGATCGGTCGATGGTCGATCCTTCCGGATGCACCATCGGGACAGAGGAAAGCAGAATACGATTTGTCCTACGTCGTCTCGGGGTTTTCTTTTCTAATCTTTCGAAGAGGATTCTCCTTTGTCGGCATTCGTCGCACAAGGGGTAGTGCGGCGAATCGAGTCAGGTCAGCGGATATTGTTTTCATTTCCACGGCATCTTTCGATTGAATCGTTTCTAAAAGCCGTTTCCAACTTTTTTCTATTTCAGGGTTTGAATCCGTGCGGATACTTGTTTTGCCGTTTCAAAGCCGGTCGTTTTATTCTTTCCGGATTTTTTCTTACAAACCATCCGTTAACCGAAAGACTAAGATCGCCAAAACGGAGAAGTATGAAATTTTCGAAACGTTTCTCGTAAGAATCCGTCTCCAAAACAACTCGCTCCTCGCTTCTTTTAAAATTTTTTCGGGGGGATTGGCTGCAATTCGTTTGTCTGGCAAGAAAGCGACCATACAAAAACGAATATCGTAAACCATACGGACGTGAATATAAAAACGAGGCCCGTTTTTCCGTTTAAAAAAATTCTTGAACCTTGGCTTCCAACACACAGAATGCTCCGAAATGAATCCGGATTTTTGGAAAGGCAAGACCGTCGTGGTCACGGGCGGTTCCTCCGGAATCGGAGAGGCCGTTTTGGATCGGCTTTCCGAAATCGATTGTACTCTCATCAACTTGTCGAGGACCTATCCTCCGCTTTTTAAACGTAAAACATCCGTCGTCGCTCAGCGGGTTCATATTCCCACGGATATCGCCTCCGAAAAAGACGTCGATCACGCAGTGAAAAAAATTTCCAAAGACTTCCGAAGCGTGGACGTTTTGTTTGCGAACGCGGGTGTGACCACCCATTCCCGTTTCGACGGTACGAGGATCGACACATTCCGCAAAACGTTCGATATCAATTTTTTCGGTCCGATTCATCTGATCCAGCGTCTTCTTCCGCAGATCAAACTCGTTCGAGGTACGGTGATCGCCACTTCCACGGTAAGCGGTTTGTACGGAATTCCGGGAAGAAGCGCTTACTCTTCCTCCAAATCGGCGTTACACGCCGCGCTCGAAGCGGCGAGGATAGAACTTTCCGAACAGGGTCTTTCCTTCATCCTCTTTTGTCCTCCGTACACAAAAACCAACCTCCGCGCGAGCGGTTTGGACGGAGACGGTAAACCGTTGAACGAAGGACAACATTCTAACGCTAAGATCAAAACTCCGGAAGAAGTCGCTTTGAAAATGTTGTCGGCGGTGGAAACTCCTAATTCTAGACTCGTGATCATGGACAGCTCCGGTTTTTTTCTCAAATGGCTGCGCAATATCGCGCCCGCTTTTTTAGAGCGAACTCTATTCAAAAAACTTTATAAAGATTTTCACTAAAAGGAAACCCGTATGGAAACGAGAAGCGTAGTAAGGGAATTTCAATTCGACTATCCTTTGAGCCGCGTTTGGAGCGCGGTGACGGTTAACGAGGAATTGATCCATTGGCTCGCGGACAAAGTGACCGGTCGTCCTAAGGAAGGCGCTAACTTCGCTTGGACTTGGAAACTCGGTATGGAAGGGGATCTTACGACCAACGGCATTTATAAGAAGATCGTTCCGTTTCGGGAATTGATCCTAAGTTGGCAGGACCATCCGGCCGGGGACATCGAACTGAAGTTGGAATTCCAATCCTTAAACGATCATTCTTCCAAATTGATCGTCACGAATTCCGGTTATCCTTTGGGAGAAAAATACGACGTTTGGGTCGAAGCGGCCGCGGAAGGATGGGAAGAAGAAGGAAAACATTTGAGAGAATACTTGAAAAAATCTTGAACGGGCAGGGCCTCTAAAAAAGATGGTAAAAGGAACCTATAGGAAAGGTGATTTTACCTGTGGAACTACCGGATTTAGAAAGTTACTTTCAAACGCTCACGGATATCACCGATACCATAGCGGTCATCAATTCTCCTTACGAATCGGACTTCGACCGCGATATCGGACAACTCGAACAGTATTATTCCGATCTGACTTCCCGGCCTTGGGAATCTTCGGAGAGGGAATACTTCAATCTCTTCGCCAGCCATTTTACGTTTCATACGAAAATCGTCGAGGAGATCATCCACGAAGCGAGAAGAGTTCTTCTGCAGGAAAGAAGACAATACGTAAAACGTCTGGTCGCTTATCACAAACAAGCGGAGGAATGGTTTGCCGAGTTGCAGAGGAGACGCAGACAGTTCTCCCAGAAAGACATGGTGACGGCCTGATTTCATTTGACAGGCTTTCGCTTCCTGAAGAATCTGAGCCGGTGTCCGCATCGGCTCATTTTTTATCCGCATATTCTCCCGGGAGAATCTCTTGAAATCCAAACCCTTTCTTTGGTATCCCGTTCTTCTTTTTTTAGCGATCTTTCTTTTCGATAAACTTTTCTTTTTGGATCAAGTGCGCGATTACGTGAAACAGGAGTTCACGTACATCTACTACGACGTAAAAAAGGAACTGCTCGGCGAGATCGTTTCTAAATACGGTTCGCATGGGGAATACGCCAAAAATCCCTCCAAGAAAAAAAAGCTCATGATCCTCATGGGGTCGTCGCGTATGCTCTATTTTCAGAATTCCGAGTTGGAAGCGTTTTACCCGGAATGGGACATCTATAACCTTTCCTCCGCGGTCACGACTCCCGCGTATTATCTTTATTTTTTGGAAGGGCTCGCAAAGGGCGGAGTCGATCCGGATCTTGTGGTCGTCGAAACAGATCCGTTCCAGTTTAACAAGAACAGCACTACATTCAAAAAATCGAATTTAGCCAACAGCTTCGATCCGGTCTTCATCCTCAAATACGGTTGGATTTTAGGTAAGGAGAATTTCAATTACTACTTCGGGAATTACCTGTTCGGAGTGAGTTACAACAAACCCTACGTCGGCAACGTGATCAAACGTCTCAAAAACGAAAACCTGGAAATCGGAGAAATGCTCAAGCAGATGACGATCGCCACGTTAAAAAACGACAAAGGAAATTCCATCTCTCCGGCCGGTGCGTATGTGGAAAAGGATTTCGGCAAAATCCAGGAATCGGCGCGTAAAACCGTAGGTTGGATTTATCCTTCGTATGCTCCGTCCGAAATGCAATACGAGTTCTATCAGAAAATTCTAAATTTGCTCCAGGAAAAACGTTGGAGAGCGTTGTTCGTAAAACCGGGAGCTTCTCCTCCGATGGAAAAGGTTTTGAACGAATTGAACATTCCCGATCCTTGGTTTAAGATCGTTCGACCGATGCACGAAACCGCGGGAATTCCTCTGATAGATATGAGTCATGATTCGTATTACGCCTGCAATACGTATGCGGATAGCGGTCATATCTCCTTGGATTGTTATCGTCCTTTTATCCGGTTTATTCTGCTTCATTACTACTTGGATTCGAAGTAATTTTTACCGCCCGATTCGCCCGACCTTCGTAATTTCTTGACTTTTCGATTCGTGCCCTTATCGTTTGCGTGAAGTTTTTAATTCGTAAGGAATAATCATGAAACGAATCTTATTGGCGATGTTCGCTCTTCTTGCGGCCGCTTGTGCAAGCGCTCCCGGTGTGGAAAATAAGGGTAAGGATCAGGAGATCCAAATTCTTCCTCCCAATATCCGCGTAGAAAAATACAAGGAAACATTCAATATGAAGGCGGAAGGTCCTGTGACCACGGACTGCGCAGGCAAACCCTGTACTCCGGAACAACTCGACGGTTTAAAACCGGATCAGATCAAAAAATTCAAAAAGAACGGAGCGTGGAAGGAATACCAAGAGAAGGAAGATTCCGCGACCAAAAAGAAGATCAGCGTTCTGATCCGCACGGGCGAATACAAGGACGATAAACGCGAGGGTTCCTGGAAGACGTTATACGAAACCGGAGAGGTTCTCCGAGACACTCCATACGCGGGCGGAGTCAAGGAAGGAGAGGAGAAAAAATTCAAACGCGACGGAGTTCAAACCGAAAGCACCGTTTATAAAGCCGATAAAAAGAACGGTCCTTATTGGAAGAAAAACAACGAAGGTTTGATGGACGAGGAGGGCTCCTACAAGGACGATCAGAAAGACGGAACTTGGACGGAATACTACGCGGAACCGGGTCAGAGCGGCGCGAAAAAAAAGGTCTCCAACTATTCCAACGGTTTGAAACAAGGAGCGGAAACCTCGTATCATAAGGACGGAACCACGGTTCAGAGCGAGGGTTCGTATAAGGACGATCTAAAGACCGGTATTTGGAAAACGTATTACGACAACGGAGCGATTCAGATGGAAGGCGGTTATAAACCTAAGTTGGAACCGGGATCGGAAAAAGAGAAGGATCCCAAGGAAAAAAAGGCGCTTCGTTCCGGTTATTGGAAAGAATATTATAAAAATGGAAACATCTTTGCCGAAGGACAAAGGGAGCATACGCGTAAGGGAGTTTGGAAATTCAATTGGAGCAACGGAAATCCGGCGTATAAAGGCGATATGATGAACGAGTTCATGATGTCTTCGGCGGAAGTGTACAATAAGGAAGGTCAGTTGGTCGGGAAAGGGAAGTTGCAGTTTTCCATTCTCAATATCGACGAGGCCACGAACGAGTTGAAGGGAAGTTATAAACCCGATATTCCGTTTACCTACTACAAAAACGGAAATAAACAATTCGAAATCATAAGCGACGCCAAGGCGATCGAATACGACGAAAACGGTGTCAAGTTGGGCGAAGGTCCGATCATGCCGGGCACCAACAAGAAAACCGATTGTTGGACCGTCCGTTCCGGTAAGATATTTTACATCAACGGAAACGAAAGTAAAAAGATGGGAGAAATGCAAGGATGTAAATGATCCTGCGTCGGATCCGGTCGATCTGATTTTACTCACCGAAACGGTGCACGTAAGCGCCGGACTCGGTTTTTCGAAAAGCGGAGGTTTCTCCGCTTTTTCTTTTTCGGATGTGTGTACTTTTTTAGATTCGCCGATACTATCGGTATGAGCTCCGAAATCTTCTCCTCTCGCAAAAGGGATATCGCGATTTTCCTCCCGACCGCCGTTTTATTTTTTATTCTCGGATTTTTCGTCAAGGCGAACTGCGGTTCTTCCGGACTTCATAGAAACGCAAAAGTTACCTACAACGGTTCGTTCACACAAGGCACGCTCGTGTCGATCGATCAAAACGTGTTGAACATCGCCGATCCGAATCAGGAAATTTCCATGGACACCGTCGAGAAGATAGAATTTTTTCCGGAAGAAAAAACGTCCTCGTCCGCCGAACTTTCCGTCAACGATAAACGTTTCGCCGGAGTCTATCAACTGAACGTCGGACCGCACAAAGGTACGTTACAATTTTATGCGGGCAAAAACGGGAAGCTGCAGGGGATTTTGAAATTCTCCAATTGGGGGAAAGGTAAACCGGAGTTTCTGAGCGGAATTTCGACGAAGGAAAACCAGATCCAGTTTGTCCGGTCCTGCTCCGGAGTTCGTTGTTCGGAAATCGGAAGTAACGTTCCCTTTACTCAAAAATATACGGGAACCTTGGAAGGCCGTTCTATTTCCGGAAGTTATCGAGGCAACAATAGTTCCGGAAATTGGGACGCGAAACGTTAGTGCCGCTTCTTGGAGCGGGGAACGATCGCGGCGTTTGTAACGGGTGTTTTCGAGAACACAATCCGATTTTATAGGGAAATCCGTCGTAATTCCTACGGAAATTCTCGAAAAAGAGATGGATTATAATCCGCCGAAGTGATCGGCGATTTGAAAAACGAATTCGCTTGAAGCGGAGCGAGGGTCGTTTCATCCTTACCGTATGGAAAAAGATCCGCTTTCCGCAGAAGACGTAGAGTTTGCCAGAATCACCCTGGAAACTTTAAAAAAGGAATTGGGAAAAGAAATCACGGGACAAGACGAAGTCATCCGCAACGTTTTGGTTTGCCTCGTTTGTCAAGGTCACGTATTACTCGAAGGGATGCCCGGACTCGCCAAAACTTTACTCGCTCGCTCCCTCGCAAACGCTTTGGATCTGGATTTCAAACGGATCCAATTTACGCCGGATTTACTACCGGCCGATTTGGTCGGAACCGTCGTCTTTAATCCTAAGACGACCGAATTCGAAACAAGAAAGGGTCCCGTTTTTACGGGAGTTCTTCTCGCGGACGAAATCAATCGCGCTCCAGCCAAGGTGCAATCTGCTCTCCTTGAAAGTATGGAAGAGAAGACGATCACGATCGGCGATAAGACATATAAACTCGACAGACCGTTTCTGGTAATCGCTACGCAGAATCCGATCGACCAGGACGGCACATATCCCTTACCCGAAGCGCAGATGGACCGCTTTTTTATGAAGGTCAACGTGGGATATCCGGCTCTGGACGAAGAGATCGCGATTCTGGAACAACACGGTCGTTTGAAGCCCGACAACGGAAAAATCAAAAAGGTGGTTTCTTCGAAAGAGATACTGAGGTTGTCCGGCTTACTCGACGACGTTTTTATCGAAGATAAGATCAAATCGTATATCGTGCGTTTGGTGAGAAACACAAGACCGGAGGAAAGGACGATTCCCGAATTGATTCCCTATATACGTCACGGAGCATCTCCGCGCGCCTCTTTGAGTATATTAAAAAGTTCTAAAGCGAATGCGCTATTGAACGGAAGGACATACGTAATTCCCGAAGACGTCAAGATTTCCCTGACGGAAATTTTGAGACACAGGATTCTTTTGACCTTCGAGGCCATTTCGGAGGAATTGGACGTCGAATCGTTGATCAACACGGTTGTGGAGGCGACTCCGGTTCCCTGATCGTAACGTTATGATTCGTAAGGAATTCTTATCCATTCTTTCCAGCCTCGAACCGGGGAATAAAACCCGTTCTTTCCGTGAAAAAGCGGGAAACGCCGACAGTTCAAAACGTGGAAGAGGGTTGGATTTTAAGGATGTGCGTCTTTATGGCTTCGGAGACGATACACGCCTGATCGATTGGAACGTAACCTCCCGTTTCGGAGAATTGTACGTTAGGGAATTTTACGAGGAAAAGGAAAGACAAGCCATCCTGTTTTACGACGTGTCGGCTTCGATGGAATGGGGAGCGGGAACATATTCCAAATCGGAGAATGCATTTCAGGTTCTTGCTCTTCTTTCCCTTCTTTACGTCCAAAAAGGAAATCGAATCAAGATCGTTTCCTTTTCGGATAAGGTGGAATGGGAGACCGCGTTTCTCCGCTCCCGCGCCGAACTCCTCCCGGCTTTGAAAAAAATCGCTGGTAAAAAACTAATCGATCGCGAGTCGGATCCTCTCCTTCCGTTCCGTTATCTTAAAAATCGCGTTCATCGTCATGCGGAAGTTTATTTGTTAAGCGACTTTATCGGTTTAGGGTCTTTGAAAAAATATTCCAGTCTAAAAAAACATTATTCTCTGCACGCGATCCGTTTTCGGGATCCCTTCGAAATGAGCCCGCCTTCGGGACTTTTTTCTTTTTTTTATTCCAGGGATCCTGAAAAAAAGGAAGGCGGCCTTTTCGGTAGAACCCTTTCGCCCGAATTCGAATCCGCAAATCTGCGATCTTATTTCCAGGACGCGGTTTTGGATCTAACCGGGTTCGAGTTGGAGCCCAAAGTTTTAGTTCGGTATTTTTCGAAATGAAGAATCTCGTTAGAATATTAATATATTTTTCTATTTTAATGAGCTCATGCGGGCTGTTCGCGCAGACGGTCGAAAGTATGTCTCCGGAGCAGGTTTTTGTCGGCGAAAAATTCAGATACGAACTGCAATGGACCGAAGGGAATCCTCTCGACGTTCGGATTCCGGAGCCCGGTCTCCACTATTCCGATTCGGATCCGGATTTCCCCAGTTTTGAGGTCCTATTTTCGGAAAAAAAATCGACTTCTTTTGCGGCGGATTTTTCGTTTTACGTCACCGGCGAATATTCGATCCCCGTACATTGGGTCGATAAAAACGGAAAAATGGAATATTCAAAAAAAAGAATTTTGGTGAAAACGGCGATCACCGACAACGATCTGGGTCCTGCGGACATTCTTCCTCCGCTCGTTTTTTCGGGGCCGTATTGGTTCCGTCTGGGCGTATTCGTCGCGTTATGCGTTCTTTTGATCTCGTTCGTAATTTATTGTTACAGGATTTATTCCTCGCGCCGTTCTCCTTTGGACGCGATCGTTCAGGCGGAACCGATGCTTGAACGTCTGGAAATCTACGAAATACGGCTGATCGAACTTCTGAAAAAAAGTCCGATTCCGGCACGCGATTTCGCCAGAGCTTTGTCGGGTTATATCCGCGAAAAATCCGCTTCGCTTTCCGGAAAACGGACTTCCTCTTTTACGGAAGGAGAGCTGTTCCGATTTTTATACGATCAGTTCCCGTTCGAAGAAAAGGACCTTCAATCCTGGAAACGATTCTTAACGGAAAAAAAATTCAAACCCGGCGATGATTTACTTTCGAAAGAGGACGCGGAAGAAAAGTTCCTGTATTGGAAGGGGGTATGGGATAAACGATGAATCTGGAATACCCTTACGCGCTTTTGTTATTGCTTCCGACTTGGATTTGGACGGTAATATATTATAAAAATAGAATGTATCTTCGGAGATTGGAGATACGTCTTCCGGGAAGACGCGTCGGTTCGTTTTCTTTGTTCGAACGTTTCGGAAAGTTTTTGCCGCTCTTACGTCCGATCGCGATCAGCTTCCTCGTCGTTGCGCTCGCGGGTCCGGGCAAAAAGGTTACCTTTTTACCAGAGGAAACGGAAGGTGTGGACATCATGATCGCTTTGGACGTATCGGGTTCGATGTCCCGCAGCCGAGATTTCCTACCCGATACAAGACTGGGTGTCTCTAAAAAATTACTGCGGAAATTCATCGAAAAAAGGAATCAGGACCGCCTCGGTCTCGTTGTTTTTGCGGGTGCGGCGTATCTGCAAGCCCCTTTGACCGGAGATCGGGAATCGTTGAACGAAATTTTGAATACGATCGAAGAGGAGACCGTCGCGGAACAGGGCACCGCGATCGGAGACGCGATCATTCTCTCCACGTATCGGCTTCGTTCTTCGCGTGCGAGGTCCAAGCTCATCGTTCTGATCACCGACGGCGTTTCCAATACCGGTAAGATCGATCCCGTCACGGCGACGGATCTCGCGGAGCATATCGGCGCTAAGATTTATTCCATCGGAATCGGTAAGGAGGAGAGTTCCTATGAAATCAATTTCGAAATCCTACAGGAACTTTCCGCGAATACGGGCGGACGTTTTTTTCGAGCGGAAGATCCGGAGGAGTTGAAAACAGTCCTTTCTTCGATCGATTCGCTTGAGAAAGATCCGCTCCAAAAACCACCTCGAGAGGTCCGAGAAACCGAATACGAACTGTGGATTTATCGGGCTCTTGCGGTCCTGCTTTTGGACCTTGCGCTTAGGACTTTCGTTTTGCGGTATTACGTATGATCCAGAATACCTCTTCCGTTTTTCAAAACGTATTCTTCGTCTTATGTATTCTAATTTTTATATATTCAATTTCAAGAATATATATTCTGCGTAAAATTTCCGTATGGAAACGCGAATATCCGGGTCTGGAACGTTCCGCTTCTTTTCCGCGCGCAGGAGTTGCGGCGGTTAGAATTCTGTTTTTGTCCGCCTCTCTCGTTTGTATTTTTTTTACGGGTTGGAAAACGGATTATACGGACGAAAAAAAGGAGGAATCTTTCCGAGGAGTGGATATACTCTTTCTCGTAGACGTGAGTTTGTCCATGCAGGCGATAGATTCGCAGCCGAATCGGCTCGCAAAATTTAAAGCGACATTGCTCCGCATGTTGCCCGCCTTGTCGGGCAATCGTTTCGGAATGATCGTTTTTGCAGGCAGTCCTTTTTTGTATTGCCCGATGACTTCCGATGTCGCCGCGTTTTCGGATTACGTACGAGGTTTGGATGCTGACATGATCGGGGACCGCGGAACGGACTTGGCGAAAGCCTTTCAGAAAGCGGAAGATCTTCTCAATTCGGATAAGGTGTTTCGAAATAGAATCTTGATTTTGGTCACGGACGGAGAAGACATCGGAGATCCGGAAACGGTGAAATTTCCGGCGTCGTTCCAGATTTGGGGGGCGGGCACTTCTACGGGCGGGCCGATCGTTTATAACGACGACGATTCCGGTCTAAGCGGTTATCTGATGAAGGACGGAAGTTTAAGTCCCAATGAAAGTCTTCCGAGTGTGATTCGTTCCAAGATGAATGCGGAGTTTTTGAATGACTTGGCCGACAAAAACGGAGGGAAGTTTTTTCCGTTGGAGACCAATTCTCCTGACGGGGAATCCCTAAAAAAAGAAATCCGCTCCTTGGAGGAGAATTTATATTCGCGTAAAAAAAATCTGAAACGCGCGGAAGGCTCGGGTAAATTCATATTGGCCGCCGTTTTATTTCTGCTTTTGGATTGGATCCTGGTCGAAAGCGCGCTTTTCCCTTCGGCGAAGAAGAGGTCGCATCTTGATAAACTTTAGAATTTTTGTATATTCTACTATACTTTTGTTTTCTTTATCGAATCGATCCTTGTCCGCGTTCGATCTTGATCCTGGCGGCGTCCGTGTGGAAGAGGGAGCCGAACGATACGAACAGGGGGATTTTAAGGATTCACTGAAAAAATATCAGGAAGCGGAAACTTATTTTCCGGAGGACGCCCGTTTGGAATTCAATCGAGGTGCGGCCGAATTCAAAGCAGGCAATGTCGCCAAGGCGATTCGACATTTCGAAAAATCCGCCTCATCCTCCGATCCGGAACTTCAGTGGAGATCCAGATATAATCTGGGAAACAGTTATAAGAAAGTCGGAGATAGAAAACGTGCCGCGGAAGAATACATCAAAGCCTTAAAACTCAATCCTAACCTGAAAGAAGCGCGAAAAAATTTGGAATATCTCAGGCACAATCCGCCTTCCTCCGATCCTAAGTCGGATCGGCAAAAGCAGGAACAAGGGAACGGATCTTCGCCTAACGGTAGTTTGCCGCAAGAGCGCGGGGATCGCACCTCCGCCGGTTCCGATACCGATCCGCGTTCCGGCTCGGAGCGCGGAGGAAAACTTTCTGAAGAGGAGGCCAAACGTATTTTGGATTCCTTGGATCTCAATAAAGTCCGTAGAAAAAGCAAAAGAAGTAAGGATAGGGAGGTCTTTTGGTGAAGAGTCGTCTTTATCGTCTTATTCTTTTTCTATTCTGTTCGGCGTTGAACGCGGAGGAGACGAAGTTCTACGTTACGCGTAACATCTTCCCAATGGGAGAAGAATCTCTTGCAGTGTTCGAACTTGATATGAATTCCAAATTCTCCATTCCGAATTCCTCCTTTAGCAACGGGGATATAACGTTGGTTTACGCAGGCGTCGAAGAGAACACGACCATCGTCAATTTTCAAGTCTTCCGTAAGAGGCTTTTAAAATTCAGAATCCGCGCTTCGAAGGAAGGTTCGTTTACTCTGCCGTCCGTCGCGATCGACGTGGACGGCAAACGTTTCACTCCAGAGCCGATTCGCATTCAGGTTCTTTCCGGATCCAAAACCGCGAAGTCCAAAGGAGCACGCTCTTTTTTCGATCGGTTTTTTCAATTCGAAGGAGAGGAGCTTCCCGAAAACGCGGATCTTAAGGTAATCTTTCAGACGAGTAAAAAAGAAACATGGGTGGGAGAACCGATCATAGGTTATTTCACGTTATACTATAAGGACGTGCGTAAGCCGTATTTCGATCGTAATCCGGCTGATTCGATTCAATTTCCGTATTTTCGAAGCGAGGTTCTTTCCGGAGTCGCGGTTAAGGTTCCGGATCAGGTGCTTTACGAAGGCAAAGTCTACGACATAGCGGTTTACAATAAAGAGATTTATTCGCTTGTGCCTCTTCGTCCGGGAGAATTCCATTTGGGAAAGACCACTTTTTCCCTCGAGGGACAACTACAATCCTATTTTAACGTTAAGACGATCGAAACCGTCCCCAATCGGATCACGGTCAAAGCGCTTCCTAAATTTTCGGGAGTTTTTAGCGGAGCTGTAGGTAATTTCCGGACGCAGGTAAAACTCAAAAACGATCCCGACGATATCGCGTTAGGCGACACTCTTTATTTCACTTTGATCGTGGAAGGCGAAGGTAATCTTTCGGCGGTTGCCGATCCCTGGGGCGCGTCCTGTTTGTCGGGGAAAGGATGTTCCGTAAAATCGACGTTATATGATACCTTTCGCTCGTGGAAGTTTACGGAATTGGAAAATTCCGGTTACGGATTCTATTCGATCGCACGATTCGAATACGGCCTTCCCGCGGAAAAGTCCGGCGTCTGGAAGCCGGAAAATCGGGAGTTCGTTTTTTTCGATCCTATATCGGGAAGTTATCGGGCTTCGGTATTCGAGTTCCCTTCCGTCGCGGTCTCCTCCGTTTCCAAAAGACGCGACGATACGATTCCGGAAACGAACCGTTATGCGGGCGATTCGTATAGTCCGCTTCGAAATCCGTCCGTTATCGCTGCGGTTTTTTTGACGGCTTCGTTTTTGGGTTTGTTGATCTGGGGGGCGGGACGGGGATCCTTAAATCGGAAATACTTTCGATGGATATCCGGCTTGTTCCCGATCTTAGGTCTTCCCGTTTTAAAAGAGCTTGACGCGCTCGTAGGAAACAAAAGAGGCTTTGTCTTAAAACAGTTTCTTTTGTCGAAAGGAACTTCCGAACCCGAGGCCTCTTTTTTGGCGGGCCTTTCGCGGACAACGGCGAGCTTTACGGAACTTTCCAAAGATATGAACTCCGCCGAAAGGAAGGGGTTATTCACGGTAGCTTCCAAAGTCGTCGAAAAATTAAAGGAGGATAAGTTATGAGCGAAGAAATCAAAGGCAGAATTTCCGTAGAAACGGAAAACATATTTCCGATCATTAAGAAATGGTTATATTCGGAAAAGGACATATTTATCAGAGAACTCGTTTCCAACGCGAGCGACGCGATCACAAAGCTGAAAAAAATTTCCTTATCCGAGGAATTCGAAGGCGGTACGGATTATAGGATCGACCTGGATTTCGATCAGGAAAAAAGAATCCTCGTCGTGGAAGACAACGGAATCGGAATGAGTTCCGAAGAAGTTCAGAAATACATCAACCAAATCGCGTTTTCGAGCGCGGAAGAATTCGTCAAAAAGTTCCAAGGTGAGGGCGGTAAACCTGAGATCATCGGTCACTTCGGTCTCGGTTTTTATTCCTGTTTTATGGTTTCTAACCGTGTGGTCATCGAGACCAAATCCTATAAAGCGGGTTCTACTGCGGTTCTTTGGGAAAGTGAATCCGGCACCGAGTTTTCCTTGCGATCCTCCGATAAAACTTCGAGAGGAACCAAGATTACGCTTTATTTGGATTCCGATTCGGGAGAATATCTAGACCAGTGGAAACTCAAGGAATTGATCCGTAAATACTGCGATTTTCTTCCGGTCGCGATTCACGTCAAAGGCGAGAAGGCGAATCGTCAAACTCCTCTTTGGTCTGAAACTCCATCTTCCGTTACGAAGGAAAAATACGACGAGTTCTACAACTATCTTTTCCCTTTTTCGGGAGAACCTCTCTTTCACGTCCACCTCAACGTGGATCATCCGTTTCGTCTTCAGGGAATATTATATTTTCCTAAACTAAAACACGAACTCGACGTAAATCAATCGGGAATCAAACTCTATTGTAATCACGTTTTCGTAGGCGACGACGCGAACGAACTCGTTCCCAAGTTTTTGACCGTTCTTAAGGGAACGATCGACATCCCCGATCTCCCGCTGAACGTCTCGCGCTCTTATCTCCAGACCGATCCTTTGGTTAAAAAAATCTCCGCTCATATCGTCAAAAAGATCGCGGATCGCCTCAACGAGGAATTCAAAAAGAACGAGGAGCAGTTTCTTAAAAATTGGGAAGAGATTTCCATATTCGTAAAGTATGGAATGCTAACGGACGAAAAATTCTACGACGCCGCCAAGGATTTGATCTTTTTTAAAACATCTTCCGGGGAGGTAGTCCGCCTCGACGATTATTGGATTCGGAACAAGGATAAAAACGGAGGTAAGGTGTTTTATGCAAACGAATCCGAAACTTCCTCCGTTTATATGGATCTTCTGAAGTCCCAAGGTTTGGAGGCGATTCTTGTCGATTCGAGGATCGATTCCCACTTCGTCCAATTTTTGGAATCCAAAAACCCGGATATGAAATTTCAAAGGGTGGATTCCGAGCTCGCCGACGGAGTGGTGGATCGCGAGAATTCTTCTTCGATCGTGGACGGGGAGAATAAGACGGAAGCGGATCGGACTCGCGAATTTTTCGAGTCCGTCCTGAAACGGGACGGTCTGGAAATCAAGGCGGAAGCGCTCAAGTCGGAAGGAGTTCCCGCCGTCGTACTTCTTCCGGAACATCTGCGTAGACTCAGCGAGATGAATCTGATGGGCGGGCAAAAGCCTACGGATCTTCTGAAAAATCATACCCTCGTGGTAAATATCCGCTCCGGTTTGGTGAAAAACGCAGTGGCGCTTTCGCGGGGAATCGACTCTGAAAAGGCGGAGAAACTGGCCAGGACGGTCTACGATCTGGCTCTGTTGTCCTCCAAACTTTTCGACGAATCTGAATTTGCCGATTCGTTAAAACGAACGGTGGAAACTTTAGAGCGTTTGAGCGGTTAATTTCCCGGAAAAAAGACTTGGAAATCCGGAGTCGGTCCGATACATAAAATGAACGTTTTATGGACCATCTCCGGATTCGATCGATCATCGTTTTACTTGTGTTAGCCGCCTGCTCGTTGTTAGCCGAGGAGCAGGCCTCTCCGATTTCTCCTCCGCCGGTCAACAATCGTGAGGAAAACGGCGAGGTTCATAAGGACAAAGACGCCGCTTCCCTCGACAAAGAATACTACGAATATTATTTTCGTACGGTTCCGGATGCCGGAGCGCTCGAAAAGGCCAAGTTGGAATATAATCTGATCCGTTCCTTCAAACTCGAATTGAGGAAACGGGAATCCTCCACGCCGCAGGAATATCTCAAAAACATTAACGCCTCTTCGATCCGTTACGAAAGGGTGTACGGAGACTCCATTTGGATGAGAGGAATCAAGGGGCAACTTCAGCACATTAAGTTTCAGGAATATATGTATATTGTAATATACGACAAATATTTCTGTTATATTTCGTACGAGTTGAACCCGTATAAATACGTCATGGAACCTTTTCAGGTTCAGCTGATCTTTAAGAAGGAAAATCCTTTCTATATCAAGCTGCCCGACCCTTGAATATACGGTAATAAAATCCGGTCAGGACCAATATTCCCGAAAAACAAAGTCCGATCAGGGAAAAAGTTTCCATAAAGTCGAAATCGTTTACGAAGAGTGAATTTTTTTTGATTCGAGCGAGCACCCGGATCTTTCCGAACGTTTCAAACGTACGTCGTCTCACCTCGATGCTGTCTCCCACACGAAGTCTTTGGTACAAATTTCCGTCCACTTGTTCGGTGATCTCGTGCAGTTTTCCGGTTTCGTCCGGGACGCGATACGACACGACGTAGGCCCGTCTTCCCGATTTTTCCACTCGTACGGATTCGGTTAGGGTTCCGAATACTGTTTCGCCCGGTTCGCGGAGTTTGTGATAGACTTCGTCCAAGTGTCGATTTTCGGAAGAGATTCTTAGATAGAAGGGAAAAAAGAACAGAAGCGCGCTGCACCCGAGTATCAGAAGAATCTTGTAAAACGGAGTGGAGTATTCTGAATTCATGCAGATCGAACGTCTATCGTTCTTAACGTGATAGTTTTCCATCGCTTCGGATTATTACAACCAGATAAAATGGGTTCCGTTCGGGAATTTCAGGATGGCGATCGGAGGCACGTCCGGAAATAATCGACTCTATGACATTGTCGCGCTCCCGATTTCTAACGTATTTAGGCAAAGGTGCCGCCGCTTTGGCTCTTGCCAAGTCCGGCGTATCCTCGGTTTCCGCTTCCGCAAAAAAAAATCTCCGCTCCGACGGCAAACTCCGTGTTACGGGAGGTTTTCCCGATTTCAAACCCGTCCTTCCGAACGAGTCGGATTCCCTCGTTCTTCCTTCCGGGTATCGTTATGATACGATCGCTCTTTACGGAGACAGAATCAACCGTGCCGGAGATACGTTCGGTTTTAATTCCGATTTCAACTGTTATCTTCCTTTCTCGAATAAAAAGGACAACGGTCTTCTTTGGAACAACCACGAAACGTTAGGCGTCTTGGAATACTACGTGAACGGTTACGATCCGAGGAAGTCCGCATCGAATACGAGAACCGACAAACAGATCGAACAATATCTTTATTCCCTCGGAGGATCGATCGTGCGTATTTCCAAACGGGACGGCGTTTGGAAAGCGGATCCCGATTCCAAATACGGGAGAAGAATTCACGGAACGACGGAATTCCGCCTAACGGGTCCGGCCGCGGGAAGTCCGGCGATGAACGGCAAAAACCGGGTCTACGGCACGTTCGCCAATTGCGCCGGAGGTCTTACGTTTTGGAACACGGTTCTTTCCTGCGAGGAAAACGTGGAATGGGTTGTGGAGGCCTGTAAACTTCCAGACGAAACACATTACGGTTGGGTAATAGAGGTCGATCCGTTCCGTCCGGATTCCGTTCCGGTCAAACACACGGCTTTGGGGCGTTTCTCGCATGAAAACGCGGCCACCGTACTTTCACCTAACGGTAAATTGACGGTATACATGGGAGACGACGCCAAAGATCAGTTCGTTTATAAGTTCGTCTCGAAAGGTTCGTTCGACTCGAACGCCGGTCCGGCGAATTCCCGCCTTTTGGAGGAGGGAACTCTTTACGCCGCGAATTTCGAAAAGGGCACGTGGATTCCGGTCGATTTCGAATCCTCGGACAAACTCAAAAACGCGAAGAAAGAAAACGGAGAGACGATGTTTTCCTCGCAAGCGGACGTTCTCGTGGAATGTAGGGCGGCCGCCAAACTCCTCGGCGCCACTCCTATGGATCGTCCCGAGGATATCGAGATTCATCCTTTGGACGGCACGGTTTTTATCGCGATGACGAATAACGACAAACACGGAAATCTTTTCGGCCAGATCGTTCGAATTATCGAAAAAAACGGGGATCATTCCTCGCTCGAATTCGACTACGAAGTATTCGCCGCCGGAGGAAGCGGTTCCGGTTTTGCCGCTCCGGACAATATGGCTTTCGATAAAAACGGGAATCTCTGGATGGTGACGGACATTTCTGCGGCGAACTTAAATAAATCCGTATATAAGAAATACGGCAACAACGGTATGTTCGTGATTCCGACCGCCGGTCCCCAAAGCGGTAAGGCGTTCCAATTCGCGTCTTCTCCGGTCGGAGCGGAATTAACGGGACTTTGGTTTACACCCGACGAAACGGAACTTTTCGTTTCCGTACAACATCCCGGGGAAACGACTTCGGATTTCCGCAAACCCACGAGCCGCTGGCCCTACGGTGGCGACTCCGATCCGAGACCGGGAGTGGTCGCCATACATCTTCGAGGATAGGGTTATTTGCCTGCGACTTGGATCGCTTCGGCTTCCGTTTCCAAGTGGGTGAATGGTTTCCACAATCCGAGCAGATTGAAAATTTGGATCACCTTTTCGGACGCTTCGGTGAGTAAAAGTTTTTTACCTTCGTTGGTTAGTTTGTTCCGTAGTTCGAATATCGCACGGATTCCGGAACTGGATACGTATTTCAGCTCCGCAAGATTGAGGATTACGACGTCCGGATGCGGAGGATCGATGATTTCCTTTTTGAAATCCGTGAAGCTGCTTTCATCCAATCTTCCGTCCAAAGCGTAGACGAAAATTCCCGCAGATGTTTCCTTTGTTTTTATGTTTAATTGACTCATACGTTACGAACCACTACGTGTAATTTTTTTTCCGAAAGACTAAACTCAGCTTTTGCGCCGGGCGGAAAATCGTAAATCGTTTCCGCAAGCGAGTCTATAGAAATTCCGCCTTTCATCTCCGAGATCAGACTGAAACGATCCGTAACCGTGAAATGATCCAGGGTATAACGGGTATGTTCCTTTTTTCGGAGTTCCCTACAATAGACTTTAAAAAAAGGAGATTGTTTGTCAAAACTTGTATCCGTATTTTCACAGGACATAACCCAACCCGTGGAACCGGCTCCGGTATAAACCAAAAGTCCCGAACATTTCTGTTCCTCCATTTCGTCTCCGTGACAGATCAAAAACCGACTCGTGAGATCGGGGCTATTGTTGCGGATGGAAATTTCGCTGATACCCTGTAAGGTATTGACCATTCTTCCGTCGGGATAATCGATCTTTACCGAAATCAGAGGCCATTCCTCGATCCGAGCGTTTGCCCAATCCGTTTCCAAGGCGTTCTTTAAATCCTCGACGCGAAAAGAGAGGAGCGCCCCCACGGAAGTAGGCGGATCGGAATTACAACCCAATACGAGCGTGTCCACGGCGTGGTGGGCCACGTACGTGAAATGATTGTCCCCTCCGAGAGAGATCACGAGATCGAAATCGGCGGGGGGATGTTCGTCCATCGATTTTCGGAAGATGAATGTGCCGTTCGGAAAAAGTCGTTTGAGAGTTTCGCGATTGGAGATTTGTCGCAGATGCGATTCGTGGATGCGCGCGAAGGAATCGTTCTGAATCTTATAGATTTTTCGGATTTGCTCCAAAGAACCCCATTCTTCCAGATCGAGTTCGAACTTGGTGCGTTTTCCCAAAATGAGAACCCGTTTGATGGATTTCAATCTTTCCGACGGCATGGAAAGATCCAAAAATACGATCCTTGAAAAAACAAAAAACCCATTTTTCTATTTAAGAAACCGTTTCCTGTTCTTAAATTCGGATCTTTTTTTCGGGCTTTTTCGGTGCGGGAACTTTCTGCGTTCCTCCGACGTACGTTTACGCGAGAATCGGCTCGGAGGAAACGTCTTCGTCGCGATCCTCTTCCTTTGTTTCCTTTTCCGCGATTAGGGTTTTGAGGAGCGACATGATCGATCTGAATTTGGATCTGTTCCCGACGAGTCTATACAATTCCACGAGGTGTTTCAGATTACGCAGGTTTGCCGGTTCCCGGGAACGGAGCCGTTCCGCATATTCGATCGCCTTGGGATATTCCTTTGTCTTTCTCAAACTGAAGGAAGTGTAATACAGAAATTCGTTGTCGAACGGAAATCTGGCAACGTAGTTTTCCGCATAACCGGCCGCAGACGGAAAATCCTTTTGGTGGATGCAAATTCTTGCAAGTTGTTTGAACAATCCGGGATCGGCGTCGCTGATCGAGAGGGCCTGTTCGAAAAGAACTCGGGTGCGCTTGAGATTCTTTTTCCGTATCTCCTGGATTCCTTCCTTGACGAGCGAATTGTATTCGTCTCCGGCGGACGGGATTTTTTGGAAGGCCGTTTCGGTTTCGGTCTTATATGCAATTCTCATAATGGACAAATCGTCGGTAACCTCTCCCGTGCTGAAGAGTAGTTTTTCCAGATCGGAAAGTTCTCCGTTGGACAATTCTACGAGACGCAAAAACAACGTTTCGTCCTCGTTCATGAACGTTTCGGAAGAATCGGGTTTTTTCAGAAGGAGGTCGTCCCTTCCGTCGGATCCGATGAACAATACGTCGTCCGGTTCGAGACGAAACAATCGTATCACCGGTTCGGCGGCGTTTTCGGTGAATCCTATTTTTCGCAGAAGCAGTTCGTGGTCTAAGAACGTCGCTTTGCCGTCGCGATACAACACCATCCAAGGATGTTCCGCGTTTATGGAATACAACGCACCCGTTTCCCGGTCGAACAATGCGATCACCGCGGAGACGAGCATACTTCCGTCGAAGGTTACGAACACGTTCTGTAACTCGGTGTAACAATCCTTGAGCCATTTCTCGGGGGTTTTCTTTTGATTGGAACGGGAAAGTTGCGTTCGCGTTATGATAGCTTTGAAAACGGTCCCCATGACGAGGGCTCCTCCCGCGCCTTGGATGGATTTTCCCATCGCGTCCGCGTTGAGAATCGCGAGGTAATTTTTTCCCATCAGGGTGATTTCCTGGATGGAACAAAGATCGCCTCCTATTTCCGAATTTTTGGTACGGAATCGGAATTCCTTTTTCTGTTTGAGGACGGATTCGATCTTAGTGTTATCGTCCGAGTAACGGAGCGAAGTGAGCGGTTGAATGAGCAGAGATGTGAGATAATAATCCCCGTCCTGTTTTTCTTTAAGCGCCTGAACTTCGTTTAACGTTTCTTGCAATTCCTGGGTTTTCTCCTCCACCTTCCTTTCGAGATACAACTGGTGTTCGAGGAGTTCCTTTTTCATACTTACGAAAACCTCTCCCATTTGACCGAGTTCGTCCGTTCGGTCCAAATCGATGATCGTGGTTTCGTCTTCTCCGGGATTTTTCATCGCGAAATTGAGCGCCTTGACCGCGTTGATGATGTCCCTGGAAAAAAGATAGGATACGAGAAGAATTCCTACGAAGATGGACAAGGCCAAAAGCCCGCAATAGATCCATAAGTTTCTGGTCGTGGAATACAATTCGGTTTCGTCGATCAGAAGTACGAATTCCAAATCGAGATCGGTGAGTCCCCTGTTGGCGTAGGGGATCCGCGTGAGATAAAAATGTTTTCCGGAAAAGAAAAATCGAGAGCCGCTTTTGAGAGAGGAGGGGTTTTTGTTTTCGAGATAATTTTCGATGATCGGTCCGGATACGGAGATCCGTTTGTCTTTTTCGTAAATCGCCATGTGGACGTCGTTCGAACCGGTGATGTTCTCGGTGAATTTCTGATCCACTACCTGTCCCACCAAAACGACTGCTCCATTCCTCAAGGGAGACGTTACGCGCAATCCTAAGCCGCTGTGCCCGAGTTCGAGGGTGGACGCTATTTTTCCTTGGAACGCCTCCTGCACGATCTTTTGTTTGGATTTATCGTCACCGAAATCGCCCGGTCTGTGGAATCTATATATCACTTTTCCGGAAGGGGAGATCACTTCGAAAATGGAAAGATCGTACTGTTTCATGATTCCCGAAAAGTAATCGCGCTGAGAATCTAGAATCGAACGGTTGTTCGATCCGCTTTCTAAAATCGAAACGGTTTTCGAATTCCTCTCCAACTCCTTGAGCATAAAACGGATCGTCTCCTCCTTATGCCGTAGTTCTTTTTGAAAATCCACGGATTTGTCGAAGGCCCGTTTGTCCTGCGGTTCGTTTTTGACCCGGTCGATCATTTGAATGAAAGTGATCGCAAGAATCAAAACGAGGAACAACTGACTTGCGCTTAAGATTAAAAATATTTTTTGGCGGAAACTCATAGTAAAAAGTGAATTATCACTTGAACCCATAACCACGAACGTTAGTTTAGAAATCCACCGGTTTGGATATCGGGAATGTGAAAATCTCGTTACAGAAATAAAGGCTTTATGTCCCCAGAAGAGAAACGAATTCAAGAATTAGAAGATGAAAATAGGAAACTCAAACGACAGATAGAAAACACGGCCCAATCCCCGTATCTCAAAAAAGGGATGGCTAACGTGCGTTATTACGCCCGGATCTTCCGGGAAGAGATCGTCGAAAACGAGATCCGGGGAAGGATCGACGAAAGTTTGGGAACCCTCTACGAAATCAAAAACTTCGTCCACCGTTATTCGTCTTTGGCGGGTTTGGATCCGGATACGATCCGCATCATCGCCACCGAGGCCACACAAAACATTGTCGAACACGGTCAGGGAAAATACGCGGAAATCGAATTAGAATTACATAATGAAGTCGTGAATCCCTTTTTCAAGATGTCCTTTAAACACGAGATGAAACCGGGCATGAAATACACTCTTTCCCAGATCAACGAAAACGTAAAACGGGGGGATTTCTCTTCCGAATTGTTCGACATCGAAAGTTCGCGGGGAAGGGGAGAGTTCCTGATGAAGGAACTCGCGGACGAACGCCGCGTTTTAAACGGGGTCGAAATCACTCCGGAAGGCGACAAGGTTCATTACTTCAAACGGGTTCTGATCAATTACCGCGACCCCAAAGGACCTCGCGACGTTACGAGTTTCGACGAGATCAAAGAGGAAATCGACCGTTTGGATCCGGAAGAAGCCCTTTGTTATTTTCATATCGATCATCGTAAAAGTAAACTTTCCTCCGTGACCATCGTGGTAACCGCGGCGAGGGAAACCAAACTCAGAAATCTCATGGAAGAATCCGGATTTTATCTGGTTCATAAGGACAAATATTACCGAGCGGTTTTTTGTTCCTTCGAACCTACGAAGGAGTTCACTCCCGCGGAATTGGAAAGTCTTTTCGAAAAAGTCCGCAAGCAGGTGGAGATCGAAAAGGAATGAGTTCCGAATCCTCTTCGGGTTCCGGGTTTCCGTTTCATCCGTTTCGCGATTTTTTATTGGGCGAAGTGCTTTTGAAAACTTTGCAGGAGAACGGAATTGCCGCCGATGAAGCCGAATCCGCAGCTTTGTCGCATCTTCCCGAAGGTTCACAACGATACGTATTCACTTCCAACGCAAAAAAGCAGACGCTTCTCAATCTTTATCCCGAGAAAATTCGCGGGCTTTTGAAATCGGGAAGACGCGCGGAGATACGAAAGGAATTTTCTGATATGATCGCGGTGGAAGGTCGGATGGATCTCGCTCTGGAACTTCTCGAGTGGTTGTTTACAGGTTTCGACGAACCGGAATTGTTAAACGAATTGATTTCCCTGATTCTGAACGATAAAATTCCGCTTCCTGATAACTTTTTGGATCTTTTGAAGAAGAATTACGAAGAGGAGATCTTAAAGGACTTGGAAAATTTGGAATAACGGAACGGTTCGAAAATTTCTACGTTAGTCGATCTTGATCGAAGGCGAAACTTAAAACCCGCTTGTCGAAGCGGGTTTTTTTATTTAGGAGTTTCGATTCCTTAGGCGGCTACGCCGGAAGCTGGTTCGACGCGAACGTCCGAGCCTGAGAGCACCTTTTTGCCTTTTTCGGTCCATACGGCCCTTTGTATCTTGATGATCCCCAATTTATGGAGAACTTTCATCACCTGATACGTAAGATCCAATTCGAACCAACGGAACGCGAAGTTCGGAGAATTGGGATGAGCGTGGTGGTTGTTTTGATACAATTCTCCCGCGATCAATACGTCCACGAATAGTGTGTTTTTGGAATTGTCCGGATTTTCCTTATGGTTTCTATATCCGTACATATGTCCGCACCAGTTTACGATTGCTCCGTGTAACGGTCCCATCAACCAATGGATCGGAAGGAGAAGATACCATCCGTATTGTCCTTCGGGAACGAAGTAAAGATAGAATAACGTATAAAGAGTTCCGCAAGTCAAGCGGAAGGTCCAGGAATCGCTCAGACGATCTAAGGCCGGCCATTCCGGATAATTTCCTTTGAATTCCTTTTCCACATCGGCCTTTCTGTCCAAGATCGCTTCGTAGTTGACCGCGGTTTTCCACATCATATCCAAAAAACCTTCGGAAGCAACGGGAGAATGCGGATCTTTTCCTGTGTCGCTGTACGCGTGGTGTTGTCTGTGCATGATCGCGTATGCGCGCGGGTTCAGAAAGGAGGAACCTTGAGCGACACAAGTGAATATATAAAAAAACTTCTCCCAGAACTTGTTCAGTTTGAACATCGCGTGTGCCGCGTATCTGTGAAGAAAAAACGATTGGGAGAACGCAGATAAAAACCAGTGTCCTATAAAAAACGAGAGGATAATAGCCATTGAATTTCAGCTCCTATTTGTTTAGATAGAGCGGTTTTCGAGGAGCTTGTTGCGGAAAAAGGAGGATTTTTTCGAAAAAAAATCGGCGAAAAATCGATTCGGTTCCGGGGATTTTTCCGTTTAGGATCCGAATTCCGCGTTTGGAGAGGGCCCTTTTCGAAAAAGGATCGATGGATTTTCGTTTTTATCCGAGTGTGAATCGGGAGTTTTTATGAAAGGTAAAAAAATCGGCATTTTAGGTTCCGGGGTCGTGGGTCAAACGCTTGCGTCCGGTTTTTTAAAACACGGAGCGGATGTGAAAGTGGGAACGCGGGATCCGGAAAAATTAAAGGATTGGTTGTCTTCCGCGGGAGCCGGCGCTTCGGTCGGTTCGTTTGCGGAAGCAGCTTCTTTCGGCGACGTGCTCGTTCTCGCGGTGAAGGGAAGCGCGGCCTCGCAGGCGCTTCGGTTGATTCCGGCGGATTCTCTTCGGGGTAAAACCATTCTCGACACGACCAACCCTATCTCGAACGATCCTCCCGTTCACGGAGTGCTTCGTTTTTTTACGAGCCTTGAGGATTCTCTTATGGAACGGCTTCAAAAGGAATTTCCTTCGGCCAATTTCGTTAAGTGTTTCAGTTCCGTCGGAAGCGGCAAGATGGTCAATCCGGTTTTTCAGGAAGGTAAGCCGAGTATGTTCATCTGCGGCAACGACGATTCCGCCAAACGCGTAGTAGGCGAGATTTTGGATCGTTTCGGTTGGAATACGGAGGATATGGGTAAGGTCGAAGCCGCGCGTGCGATCGAACCGCTTTGTATATTGTGGTGTATTCCCGGTTTTCTTTCCCAGTCCTGGTCACACGCGTTCAAACTTTTGAAATGATTCTTTTGGTCGTTTTCGCAAAAACCGTTTGAAGGAATGAAATTTTCCGTTTTTCTTCCGTCGCCGTTTTTGATCGTTTCGTTCGTCCGCTAAGGTTTCTCCGGTTTCGGTTTGATCGATGCGGACCTCGATCTGATTCCTCCCGCAGCTTCCAAAAGCGGTACGATCGAACTTCGTTCGTATGCGTTTGCCAAAGATAACGCGGTGTATCCGTCTACCGGATGATTCGGATCCGCTTTTTTGTCCAAAAGAAGTTTCACAAGTTCGGGAAGATCGAAATAAACCGCTAAATGAAGGATCCTCCATCCTTTCGTTTCCGTATTCGGGTTTGCGCCTTCGTTTAACAATTTCGCGGCCGTTTTTACGTCTTTCTTATACGTTGCTTTGACGAGAGCTTCGTTTTTCGCGGTTTGTTCTTCTTGAGACAAAGTCGTCTGCGTATTGTTAGTGTTAGATGGAGAGTTGGGTTCTTCCTTGGCGGGAGTTGACGCGGGGTTAAGTTTCGCGTTCGGATTTCCCGCAAACGCGTAGTCGAATACGGTTTTAGATTCCTGTCTGCCTTTGTGATAGTAAAGTTTTGCGTTCGGATACGTCGGGTGATCGATCCTGGTGACTTCGTTCGTTTTCGTCTGGGATTCGTATATGGTTCCGAAATTTTTGTCCGTAAAAAGTTCGGCGACGATAGTTTGTGCGGTCCAAGGCGCCCACGTCGCGTAATATCCTTGAAAGCCGGCTTTTAAAAAGGGCGCGGAATACATCGAGATTCGATGTTTGGTTTCTTCCGCATCGATGACTCCCATGTCGTAGGCCATGTTGCCCGCGGTAAAACAAGCGCCTAAAAAAAGTACGATCGCCCCCGGCGCGGGATGGAAGCGGGTTTCCACGTCGTCGTTCGAAACGAATTTTCCCTTCAACGCGAATCCTCCGACGTATTTTTGATGATACGGAGAATCGGTTAAGTTGCTTCCCACTCCGTGCCCCGCATACAATAACAAGTTCGCGCCTTGGACCGATTGTCGGATTTGATCCCAGGAGTTTTTCGGACTGTAGTATTCCGTTACGGAAACGCCTCTTTCTCTGAGAATTTTCGCGATCGCTCGCATGTTCTTACTGTATCCCAAGGTTCCGGGTCCGTCGTCTCCGTCCACGTCGCCGACTATCAATACTGCTTTTATGCCCGATCCGCTTACACTCGCTTCGGGCAGGTTCGCTCGTTTGGCGATTTTCAAAAGAGATTCTCCGATCGCGTGTTCGGGATGTTCCCCCGTTTCCGCAAAAATGGATACGGATAGAATGATTAAAGATAAAATCGTTTTGGTCGGTTTCATAGGGGAAATAGGTTAGGAAATAAATTTCTTGTGTCAAGGAGAAGCGAGATTTATTTCGCCACGTTGTTGTGAAAATTTTTTCCGGTGATCGTTCCGCGGTGCGTTTGTTCGGAACCGTCTTCGGTATGGAAATTCTTTCGTTTGCTTCCGATCGTAGAATTGAGTCGGTTTTGTTCGAGGGTCCGTTGGAGACGGATTCTTTGTTGGTTCCCGAATCGTATTGGTACGGTTTGGGTTTGAAGGAGAGAAAATTTCTTCCGAAAAGACTTCCTTTTCTGTTGAGGAAATACGGTAAATATCTCTCGTCGATGGAGCGTCTTCATTTTCAAGCGGATAGGATTAAATACAATCGTGCTGTCGGTAAAATGAAGAAGTTTAGTATTCATGTGAACAAGGGGGCTTGGACGGTTTTGGGTGTGTTGGCCGCGACGCATGGAGTTTCTCGGTGTTATCTTTTTAATTATATGTTATGGTTGGAAGACGTCGGGGTCGGGGATTCCATCGTGAATGTTTTGAATCGAGGAGTTCCTAGTTTACACGGGATTTACAGAATGATATGGACCCTCGACCTAAGACAAAACACAGTTTCAAGGGATCTCGAATTCGAACCAAATCCGATGATCGCCCGAAATCCATACAATCTGCCAAGAAAATCCCCGCCCCAAGGCTGACCGCGTCCGTCCGGCCCAGGCGTATTCTTTGCAAACACCACTCAGTTGTGCGAGATTAAGAATTCAAATTCCTACGAATCGCTTCGAGAGCTTTTCCCTCCAGAACTTCGAAACTGGAAGACGAGGAGTAGGAGAGGTTTTCCAAAATTTTTAGACCGAAGTTGCCGTACTCGTTTTTGATCCACTTCTTCAGTTGAAGGTCCGTTTCTTTGGAACGATCGCCGACCGGCTTCGCATTTCTGATAAAATCAAAAAGTTCGGAAATGCCCTGTTTCGTTTTGGTGGAAGTTTTAAAAACGGGAGGAAGTTCCTTCCCAGGTAGGATATCTTTCAGAAACTCCAGAGTCGTGATCAACATGTGATAACTGGAATTCGCGAGGACTTCTTCGTCGCATTTGTTTAGAATGAACGAATCCGGAACCTCCATGATTCCGCTTTTCATGAATTGAACCTGATCTCCGCCTAACGGCTGCAATACGAGAAAGGAAAGGTCTGTCAACTTGGAGACTTCGATCTCGTTTTGACCGATCCCGACGGTTTCGATAAAAACGTAGCGAAAAAAACAACGAAGCAACCGGATGACGTGATACGTATACGGATTGACACCTCCGAGTTCCAACTGACTCGGTTGGGAACGAAAGTAGATTCTCTTTTCCCGTGCGGGAAGGGAAAGACGGGTTCGATCGCCGAGCAGCGAACCGCCCGAAATATGACTGGAAGGATCGATCGCTACGATGGCCATCGTTTCACCGTCGTCGGCTTTGAGAAATTGAGTCGCAAGTTCTCCGAGCAAAGAGGATTTTCCCGCGCCCGGAGTACCGGTAAATCCCACCGTCAACGAATTCTGTCCGTTCAGCCCTCGCTGCGCGAGGGCTCCAAACAACTCTTTCCGAAACTCGAACGAATCCGGTCTTTCCACACCGGAGATCAGTTTCGCGAGAGGAAATTTTTCCCCCTCCCGCGCACCTTCGATGAGTTCGGCGAGATCTTCTTTGTGATGTTTCACAACCGTGCCCGAAACGAAAACAAATCCGCGTTAGGCGGCTTTAACGGTTTTGGAAATGATGTCGATGATTCTTTCCATCACGTCCATCAGATCGTAATCCTTCGGCGTGAAGATCGCCTTCACTCCGAGTTTCGTCAAAGCGTCAAAGTCGCTTGGAGGAATGATTCCACCGAATACGACCGGGATATCGGCTTTGTAGTGTTTCAATTCCGAGAAGATTTGTTCCGCGAGTTCCAAATGAGAACCGGAAAGAATGGAAACTCCGATCACGTCCGCGTTTTCTTCCACCGCGGTTTGAACGATTTCTTCCGGTGTTAAACGAATTCCGGAATAGATCACGTCGAATCCCGCGTGTTTCGCGGACACGGCGATCATCTCCGCTCCGTTGGAATGTCCGTCTAACCCGGGTTTGCCGACCACGATCTTCGGTCTGGAGCCGCTCGCTTTTAGGAAGGCTTCTACCTTCCCGCGAACGCGAACGACTTTTTCGGTTTCCAGATTGAGTTTTTGTCCTTCGACTCCGGTCGCAGGTCTGTATTCTCCGAAAACGGATCGAAGAACGTCCGCCCATTCTCCCGTGGAGATTCCGGCTTTCGCACACTCGATGGATGCGTACATCAGATTCTTACCCGCTTTTGCGTCGGCTTCGAGAGTTTCCAGCGCCGCTTTGACGACGTTCGGATCGCGTTTCGATTTTACTTTCGCGAGAACTTCGAGGGTTTCTTCCGCGGACTTAGGATCCACTTTGAAAACGCCCCCGTCCTGATCGGTCATCAATGGAGAAGGGGTTCCCTCGGTCCATTTGTTCTTACCGACGATGATGAGTTCGTTATTGTTGATCTTTGCGAGACGTTCCGCTTGCGACTTGACAAGCTGGGATTTCATATAACCGTTCTCGATCGCTTTGATCGCTCCACCCATGTCGAGAATTTTCTGAATCTCTTTGTAAGCTTCTTCCTTGAGTTCTTTTACTTTGCTTTCGACTACTTTAGAACCTTCGAATAGATCCGGATACTCGAGAAGATCCGTTTCATACGCAAGAACCTGCTGCAATCGCAAAGACCACTGTTGATCCCAAGGTCTTGGAAGGGAAAGGGCTTCGTTCCAAGCGGGAAGCTGAAGCGCTCTGCAACGAGCGTCGCGGCTCATGGTGACGCCTAACGCTTCGATGAGAATTCTCCACGCGTTGTTTTCGGGCTGTTCTTCGGTAAGACCGAGCGAGTTCACCTGAACCCCGTAACGGAAACGGCGGTATTTTTCCTGTTTCACTCCGTAACGATCTCTCGTGATCTCGTCCCACATATCGGTGAAAGCCCGCATCTTGCACATCTCTTCCACGAAACGGATTCCCGCGTTTACGAAGAACGAAATTCTCCCCACACACTGCTCGAACTCGTCCGGCGTAAAACAGTTTCTTTCCTTGATCGCGTCGAGGATCGCCATTGCAGTTGCGAGCGCGAATGCGAGTTCCTGAACCGGAGTCGCTCCCGCTTCCTGCAAGTGATACGAACAGATGTTAGACGGGTTCCATTTCGGAATATTCTTCAGACAGTATTCGTACATATCCACGATGACTCGGATGGATTGAGCCGGAGGAAAGATGTAAGTTCCTCGGGCGAGATATTCTTTGATGATGTCGTTTTGTGTGGTTCCCTGGAGAAGTCCGATGTCCACGCCTCGTTCCTGGGCGAGGGCGACGTAAAGGGACAAAAGATACATCGAAGTCCCGTTGATCGTCATCGAAGTGTTCATTTCCTCGATGGGAATCTGGTGAAAAAGAATTCTAAAATCCTCCAAGGTGTTGATCGGAACTCCCACTTTCCCGATTTCGGGTCTTGCGATCGCGTGATCGGAGCTGTAACCGCACTGGGTCGCGAGGTCGAAGGCGATGGAAAGACCGGTTTGTCCCTTAGAAAGATTCTTTCTAAAAAGTTCGTTCGATTCCCTGGCATTCGTATGACCCGCGTAGGTTCGGAAGATCCAGGCTGGTTCTTTTGTCGGTTTTCCGGCTTTGTCGTAAAGGAGATGATCTTTATTTTCCATGAATTCTGTCCCGATTCGAGGTTCTCATTGTTACTTCAAAATGTGTTGGTAGAATTTCACCCAAATTTTTATCCTTGCTCTGATTTCCGCAAAAACCCGACGACTCTCATGGACTTAGAAAGAAACAACAAAGCCAATCCGATCCTCCTTTTTCTTTCCGCAATCGGTCTCGCGATCGTACTTTCCGCGCTTTATACTTGGTTCGGAGAACCGTTAAATCCGGAGGCGATGGAAATTCTCGCCAATCTTCGTTCTCTGACGGAGGAGGGAAAATTTTTCAACGACCAGGCTCCTTTGCCGTTTTTGATTCTGGACGTTTGGAAATCGATTACCGGGCTCAATTATACCACCGCCTTTTATTCCTTGTCCGCGTTCGTTTTTTCGATTTGTATCCATCTCATCGGATTCGGATTGCAGAGGGAAACGTGGAAGCCCAATCATTATCTACTCGCGTATTTCTCCGCGATCACTCCTCTTACGTTTTCGATGCCTTCGTTTTTTTATCCGGAATTGTTCTCCGCAGCGTTTTTGATCGTTTTGTTTTTGGCGTTTCGAATGGAGACGTTGGGGGACATATTCCTGTTGGTGTTCTGTGTTCTCGCGTCTTTGTTTTCACACTTTACGGTCTTTTTCACCGGAATGACGATTTTCGTCATCAAGGCGGGGACGGTGGGGATTCGAGAAAGAAAAAAAAACCAATCGGTGTTTTTTAAACGAAGAAATATTCCGCAGTTGGTTCTGCTCGTGTATCTGGGGATTTTTTTGACTTTGTTGATCGTTCTTGTCAACGTGGAATTTTACGGACCTAAATCCTTCGAAACGTTCTATAAAACCGTTTGGAAATATATTCTTAACTTCGGTCCTTTGTTTCTCATCCTCTATGCGGGGAATTTTCTTCTTAAGTCCGAAAAGGAACTGAATACGATCGCGGCCAGCGCGGTATTGTTCGTCGCCCTTCTTGTTTCCGCGTATTTTTCGGTGAAGCCGACGACGGGCATCAACGCGGCGAAGCTGAATTCCTTCGTCAAGGATCTGACACAACTGAAAGGCAGGGAAGTGATTCGCACCGACGAAACGATTTACGCTGCCCCCGCGGTTTCGTCTTACGTGTATTTTCATACGAAACAAAGATTACAAAGTTTTAGACCGAAGGATTGGAAGAATCGGGATTACCTTTTTTTGGAAGAAGTCTGGCTCGCGGACAAACGCGAGATGCTCAGGCGTTATAAGTTCCGGACGCCGCAATTTCTTTTTCTTTCCGGAGAGCAGATTTTAATCACCGGATTTTTGGCGAAGACGATCGCGGCCGAAAAAGAGAATACTCAGATCAAAATTCAAGTGGAAAAGGCCAACCTTCAGCTTACGGAAAAAAACGGAGAACAAGGATTGAATCGTCTTTTAACGAGTATTCTTTCCTCGGGAGCTTTGCGTCCCGTTCCGGAAACGAACCCTTGAATCCTCTTTGGAAACGAGGTTCGTCGGATTCTCGTCCGTTTAAGGCCGAGTCCGCCGAGGAAGAAGAGGGAACCATCCTCGGAGCCAACGGTCTTCCGTTTGAGACGGCGTATTGGAGGGATATCTACGGCTCCGGAACGGACGTAGACGCCACCTTCAACGCAAAAGAACACGCACGTTATGCGAAATCGATTTTGAATCTGATGGAAATCAACGTGAACTCCGTAGCGGACTTCGGTTTCGGTAAGGGAATTTTGCTGAAGGAAATGGTTAAGATTTTCAAACCGGGCCGCGTCTTAGCCATCGATCCTTCCGAACAAATGCTCGACGAACTTCTCGCACAAAAATGGATTCGGGCTTGGAATATGTCCGTGTTGAATACTACGGTTCAGGATCTGGATCTTTCCTATTTCGTCCATCTTCCTTTCGATCTCGGGATCTGCAATTCCGTGGTTCAATATATTCGGGGAGATCTGAAACCGGTCTTCGAGAAACTTCATAAAATCGTAAAATACTTATACTTTTCCGTTCCTACGAAGAACGATTATATCCGGATGAAAAAGGAAATCTTTTTCGAAGATCCGTATGCGTATGTGCGGACCAAACGACAATATCTCAAAATGATCGAGCCGTATTTCAGAAGGGTGGGGTTTAATCTTTTGGAAAGCCGGATGGTGGGCGATTCGAGATTTACGGACGAGTTGTTCAAAGACGAATAACGTGCCCGATCCATTCCCGCCCATCCCCACCGGGGTAGGGGAGCGAAAATTTTTAAGAGTTTCTTCCGATCGTTAGTCCCCAGTGAATCGAAACCTGAGTTGCGATCCGTTGAAAGCAACTCGCCGAGTTATGTGTATTCCTCAAGAAACTGAATTCATCCAAATACAACTGACTAAATTCAGGTCGAATATAACCGCAGAGAAAGCGGCTTTAACCAACCGATGATTTCCTTCAGCAACTTGATCGCGAATTCCGTCTTTACGTCAACGATTCTTCGCAAGCATGTATAACTGTCCTTGGATTTTGCGCTGTGATTTACACAACGAAGAGAGAACTTTTGTTTACTGCTCTGAAGAAGGTTCACGTTCTTTGAAGTACTGAAAGACTTACCGGATATCTCGGAAAAGGGCGGTCGGTGAGAAACGGCGCGAGGAGATCGTGCCTAAATTCGACCAAGTTGTATTAGTGCCTTTGGTTTCTACGGAAGAAGAAAAATTTGCGGATTTGGAGCAAGTTATTGATTCAAAGTGAGATTCGCTGTCGGTTCCGAGAAGGCTCTTTTGTATACACGGATGGAGGTAAATGTCAAGCAGAAATTTGCTAAAGAGCGGAGTGTATTCTACAGCCATGGTGAAATTTAAAGAAAAGTGTATTTGAAAAAATTCTTTGCCTGGAAATCGATGAATAAGGTATAAGTTTTGTTAGACGGCAACTGACAGAAATATTGGAGAAATAATGAAAAAACTCGCTCTGCTACTTATCTTATTGATATCGATTGATCTCTTTTCCGAAGACCTGATTTCGTTCTCGCGTTTTCGACAAGCCATTCCTTTAGAAAATTCCCCTGACTCAGATTTTAATACGGATGGGAGATTTCCTAAATTTGATGTGTTGGTTAGGGCAGTAGGTCCCGCAATCGAAATTCCTAATAATGAGAAATGGGTTATCGATTCCTATGGCAATTCACGAATCGAAAAATTCAAATTCAGCGATTACAAATACGAGATCCCACTTCGAAATCGTAAAGAAACGCAAAAAATTTGGATAACTCAATCTCAACTCTCGGAACTACAAAGTGAAATAAATACTAACGTTCAATTTCAAGTTTCCTTATTTTTTTACGGAGCCTTCAAAAATAAAAAGCGGGTATTTTTTCTTGGATCTCTAAAAAAATCGAATGCACCATTGGATCAAACTGCGTGTTTTTCCGATTCCTTAATGGGGATTAAACTCGGCTCAAATTATAAGGAGACTATTGATTTGATCGAGGATAAATACGGTCCCGCTTATGATACTATGAAGCATAGAAATCAAAATGCGAAAGTATATATAATAGATAAGGATACAAAAACGGTCCTTTACATTTATGACGGGGGAGAAGAGGATTCTGATCAAGTTTATTCTCTTCAATTAAGTAGTTACGGGAATTCCAATCAAGAACTTTTCAAGTCGGTCGCTTTTGGGGATGATATTCAAGTCGCTTCAAAGAAATTAGGCGTTAAGTTGAAAGAACGTAAGCAGTCATCAGAAACCGATTTGTTATATTCCGACATTTCGCAATGTTCATTTGAAACTAAGAACAAAAAGATATTCTCCGTTTTTATTACGGAAGAATAACGTCGAGCGTTCAAGGCATTCGTTGTGACTTTTCACTTGAGAAATCAACGAAAGTTGCCCCAAAATATTTTCGGGACAGGAAAGCGGGGAAGTCTATTTCGTTAATTCGGGAGGATTCAAACACGCTTATGAGAAAAATTATTTTCGTTACTCTATTTTTAATTTTAATAAAGTGTACTGGGGATTCGAAAAAGAAAGAAATCAATTCATCGATTCCATCCGCGAATGAATTGAGGAAGATATTAGAAAAACCGAAATATTGGGAAAATGATTATAGTTATATTAGTTTTAGCGATGGCAAGGCAGAACTTATTTTCTGGGGTGATCCACCTTTACGCGGCGATGCTACATTTACGATTAATAAAAACAGAATTAGTATGAATATTACTAATTTAAGCTATAAAGAATCTAAGTTCCCCGATAAACAATTTACTTGTGAATATTATTTTAGAGATCATGAGTATTTACCCGAGAAAACCATAGAATGTTGTTTTGAAAAAGAGAGCTGTAAAGAATCGATCGTTCATTTCGACATCGCTTCTCACAAACCTAAGGGACGTCTGATTAGCGTTCAGGGCTTTTCCCTGAAAACAGATGATTATGAAGAATATCAGATAACGAAAGATGCCTATTTTAGGTCAAAGCCAATCGTTGACAAAGGGAACGTAATTCGTTTCGACTCTTTGGTCAATGTCGATTGTATAAACCTGTTAGGTGTCAATCTTCCTTCGGAAGATTACGTTCGAATTCCTAAGAACTCGCCTATTTCGTTAATTGGTCATTTGACAGAGAAAGAAATAATTTCAAATCAAGAATCTTATTGGTACTATGTAAAATTATATCCCCCTTGTCCTGGGGGATATCCGACAAAGAGCGTAGAAGGTTGGATTTTCGGTTCGTTGATTGAAAAACGTCGGAAATAAATTCTTATACTATTGTAATGGTTTTCATTACGTCCAGGAGAGGGTTAGAAGTCTGGATCATTTGCTTAAACTGAAATATGGAACAAAGGCAGGAGAAAGGTAAATTGAATTGTCCTAGATGCGCGAATCAACTTGATAATTTAAAAACAGAATACGGATATTTTTGGATTTGCCAGAGCTGTTTCGGGCACTTTATAAGTGAAAAAAATATTATTAAATTCTACTCCGAGCCAATCTGGACGCAGATTAAAGCTACTTCGAAATCAAAGAAAAATAAAAGATTAATTTCCTGTCCATCCTGTAAATCGCAGATGAAGAATATCATTCTGCCCGATGCACAAAACGAAGTTGAAATAGATTTGTGTGATAGTTGCGAAATAATTTGGTTCGATAAGAACGAAATTGAGGATTTGAGATTAAAAGATTATGTGAATCAAAAAGCAAAAGATATGAAAGGGGAAGTCTTCAATTTAACCACACGTAAAAACGCTAACATTTCAGAAGAAGCTAAGATTCAGTATTTATTAGCAAATGTGAAATTAGATCACTATCACAAAAATCTGAAGAGAAAAAATATTATTTTAGACGCTTTAACAAAAAGGAACCATTATTATTTAGATACGTATCAGTTCGATTATATTTTATACGATTATAATTATGAGGATAACTAAATCTATCCTTATTCAAATAAGGTAATTTCGCTATCGATCTTTGTTATTCGTTCGGAACCCGTGCGAATTCGGTAATACAAAGGTGAGAAGATTTTTTAGTTCGATTTCACGGGTAAATAAGTATCATATCAAAAGGAATAGAATGTTTTACTTTATTAAGATTGCTTTTTTGGGTGCACTAATCAAAATTTTAATTCAAACTCGCAATCCTCGAATATGCGCGGCTATTTATGCAAGCATTTATTTTATCTTGAGCTTTCTCTTTATGGATGAATTTTCGTTTGCGATATTTATTGCAGTCGCAATTGTCTTTGGCCTTTCCTATGTATATTACTGGTTTCTGAATAAGTTTTACGATACTTCGATGATTTCCTTTTGGATAGTGCTTTTGACGGGAGCGCTCATTGGATTTATCTAAGGTTTTCCGGTAACGGTAATCACATTACACTTCTTCTGAAAGAAATTTACTGATTTTCAGAAACGTTTTCTTTAGTTTCGATTCCGCGAGTGCGCTCCAACGAAACGTCTCATATATCGGTACCGTTGACGCAAGGTCGCGAATTGGGCTGGGATAAAAATATTTAAATTAAAATAAGATTCTTGACTGTAATACCATATTGTGATACAGTAAAATTATGATTAGCTTGCGTTTACCGCCTGAATTAGAAAGAAAGCTGGATTCCTTTGCAAAATCTGAAGGTAAAAGTCGTTCGGAAATTGTTAAAGATTCTATTCTAGAATATATCAAAAATCACGGTAATATAAAGACTCCATTTGAATTAGGAGAAGATTTATTTGGGAAACACGCAGCCAATGTTTCGGATTTAGCACAAAATAGAAAAGAATATCTTCATCAATCAATTAAGGGTAAGAATGCAAAACGTAGCTCTAATTGACTCCGGTCCGATTGTTGCATTATTTAATTCTAACGATAAATTTCACAAATCGACTTACAAATTTATTAAGGCTTATAAAGGTTCTTTATTTTCAACTTGGCCAGTTGTGGCTGAAGTAATCTATTTACTTTCATTTTCGATTGATGCCCAGTCCGATTTTCTGGAATGGATTGAAAGAGGAAGCATACATGTCTTAGATATAAGTTTAGAAGATCTTCGATACATTAAAAATCGTATGAAGAAGTATTCAGACTTACCAATGGATTTAGCAGATGCATCATTAATGTGTATCGCCGAGAAGGAAGGGATCGAGCGAATTATTAGTATTGATTCTGATTTCTCAATTTATAAGACATTAAAAGGTAAGTTTTTACGAAATATATTAAAAATATAAATACGACCCAGCGCCTAACTGCGGCTTTTCGCTTCGTTCGCCACTCGCGGCTTCCACTCAGGCTCGCTTCGGGCTAAAGTCACATCGTTTCGCTCACGGAATTAAATCGTAATAGGGGAGTAATTCAGAGAATACGTTTCGCTTCCCTTCGGGATCGGCGACTTCGGAAAACCTGGATCGTTATTTGAAACGACGAGCCCAGCTTTTAGGAAGACCGCGCGGATAGTGTGCGGCAAAGAAATTTATTTCGTTCACTAAGATTATTATACTAAAATTCAGATTAACTAAAAATCGAAATAAAGGAGTTTAATTTGGGAAATTATAAAAATGAAATATTATCCAAAATTAAAAATATTGAAATAGAATTAGAAAAAATCCAATGATTGTTCTTGAAAGAATCAAAGATTATGAATGTACAATGACAGTATTCCCCTTACACTTCTGAAAGTAATTCCCTATTTTTTTAGAATATTTTTCTCGTCCTCTTTAAATTTGATTCCTTCAGTGAAAACTTGAAATGGAGTTCTTCCGTTCATGTTTCTTCCCTGATGAGCTCGTTCGTAATTGTATTCTTCAAAGAAGATCTCCAAATCGATCTGCATTTCTTCAATGGACTCGTAGAATTTAGTTCGCTCCGAGATTCTGAAATGTTCATCGAGTAAGGTTTGGTGGAGGCGCTCAACGTATCCGTTGTTTTGAGGTCCTCCAACCTTGGTAGTTCGATGTTCGATTTCTTCGAGCTGAAGAAATAATTCAAAGGGGTGCTGATCTTCTCTTCCGCAATACTCACGGCCGTTGTCGGTAAGAATTGTTCGAACTTTAACGTTATGTTCTTCCAAGGAGGGAAGAACATCGTTATCGAGAGTTTGGACTGCTGTGATTGGAACCTTTGTATTAAAAAATCTTCCCCAAGCGAATCGGCTGTGGCAATCGATATCGGTTTGCAAGTAGATTCTCCCAACTCCTTTTTATGAGCCGACCATGAAAGCGTCCATAGAGACCAATTCCCCGGTAGAATCGGCTTGTATGCGCCTTTCTCCGTATTCCGGATCGATTCTTTCGAAGAGCTTGACCTGCTCCTCACGGCTAACAAGCATTATGCGAAGGTTTCATTTTTGTCTCGGAATGGTAGTAAACGGAATGTAATCCTTCAAGAACTTGTCGTTCGATTTCCTTGTCGCTTTGTTCGAGAATTCTATTATCCGATCTCCAACAATAATTTATCAAGTTCCAAACAGAGCGGAATCCAACCTTCGGCCGCGCCGGACTCGAGTTCGCGTATTTCGGCCGAAGCATATTTGAACACGTGGGTCAATAGTGTTCCGTCGCCTTCCGTTGTAAAGGTCCGTGATTCGACGGTCGCATCCGGGTTTTCCGGGCCGTCCGGTTTGAACGACGACATATCCGTGGCATAATTCTCGTCGTTCGTCACTTTCTCAGGTACGATCACCTCTAGAAATTTTCCGTAAATCCCCATTCTATTGCCCTTTGTGTCTGCAAACACATACAGATATTTGCCGCCGACTTTAAGATCGTTCTCGCAAGTTTCCAGCTTCCACCCCTCGGGTCCGGTGAGCCATCTAAGTATCAATTCTGGTTTCGTGAAACAATCGAAAACCAATGTACGGGGCGCCGCGAAATACCGCGTGAGGACTACTTCGGTTTCGCCTCTCAGTTCTATCTTCACTTCTTTTTGATCTGCTTTCATCTTTTTCATTCTCCTTTCGTTTGTATCGTCTTCAATTCTTCGAGAAGCCCGTCGAGTGCTCGGTAACGCTTTTCACAGAGTAAACGGTATTTCTCAATCCAATCCGTTGCCTGTTTGAGCGGCGCGGTCTCAAGTTTGCGCGGTCGTGCTTGGGCGCGGACCGTCGTTGAAATTAGGCCGGCTTGTTCCAATACCCTGAGATGTCGCGAAACCGCGGGTTGACTCATTTTGAAAGGTTTGGCGAGCTCCATTACCGTCGTTTCGCCTTTTGCGAGACGCATCAGGATCGCGCGGCGGGTGGAATCGGCGAGCGCCGCAAAGGTGGCATCTAGATTTTGCATAGATATATACTTATATAAACATGCTGCTATATAACAAATATGTCAATTATTTTATTTTTTTTCGAAGTTTATCCGCACGGAATTTTCCGATTTAGAAAATCTCGGGCTTTCGATTTTCCGTTTTGTTCGGTTTTCGGTTCTGCTCGGTTTTTTGGGCGTTCATTGTTTGAAAGTCTACTTCTTTCGCCAAAGGAGGATCGTTAAAATCAGATTGAGGATCGATACGCCGGCAAGAAGCGAGAGGGCCGTACGATACATCCCTTCTTTTGAGGTTTCGGTTTGGCCTTCTCGGTCGTTTGTTTTCGTTCGTAAAAGAGCGGGTTTAACTTCTTTTTCGGTATCCGAAATCGTCGAATGGAACTCCGGATCCGGATATTGGGCTTGATTCGGATCGGGATTGGCCCTTCGGTCGATAGACGGTCGTTTTATTTTTTTCGGTTCGATTTCTTTGTCGATGTCGCCCAGTTCGGATTTTAGTTCCTGATTGAACGGCCATTTGTGATACGCCTTTCTAAAGTAGCGTTTCGCTCGTTCGAGGTTTCCTTTTTTCTTTTCTTCTCTCGCGATCCCGATCCAAGCCCTTGTGAGTAGGAATTCCGCTTTCGGATCAGAGGGTTCAACGTTCAAAAGGGATTCCGCAATTTTTTCCGCTTTCGCAAATCGACCGACGCTCAAGAATCTTTCTCCACGTTCGTAACCTTCCGCGGAGCCGGTCGTAGGCGGCTCTTCCGGATATACTTCCCCGTTGTTCACAACGAATAGTAGGATCGAAACGACGTTTATCAGTACGGGAAGTGCGGTCTTCATTCGTTTACCGATCGATCCGAACGACTTTGTGTGCGTAACGAGGAACGGGCATTTTTTGTGATTCCGGATTCCAAGCTCCTGCGATCGGATTTTGCAGATTGATCGAGTAGACGACGTCGCTCGGAACGTTGAGCGAGGACGCCCCGCCCATCACATAGAGTTTTCTTGTTTCATACGAAGCCTGTGCTCCGGGATAATAAAGCGACGCGGGTAAGACAGGTCCGCCGACAAACCCGGCTGTTCCGATTTGATAAAAATCGGTTCGATTGGAAGGAACGAGGAACGCCGCGGGCTGTGTCGTTGCGGTTCCCGTCGATCCTCCCAATACGGTAAACCATTCCGGATCCGTCGGATACGCATCCGTCGGTTTCGGTCGGATACATACTCCCGCGGCCCCGTGTCTTCCGGGATTGATCGCAGGTTCGCCCGCACTCGTCGTAGAGTTTACCGAAGGAACATACGCGTCGGACGTGGATTGTGGAGTTCCGTCCAAGTAAAATCTTCCTCCGGAAATCAGGATGGAACCTCCCAATCCGCAACCCGTCATGTCCACGCGCGCGAATACGGGAGTAGGGCTCGTATAGTTGTTCCAAACTCCCGACTCGGGCACCATTCCCACTACTGAATTTAGAACCGTCCCCGTGGTCATATCGGTCGTGGTCGTTCCCGAGACGATATAGATCGCGTCTTCTATGGAAGCTACGACTCCGCCTTGGTTGGCTACGGGCAGGCCCGCGAATTCGATCCATACATCGGCGTATGGATCGTATACTTCCACCTTGCGCGACGCAACCCAAGCGGCTCCTTGTCTTTCCAAACCTCCGATGATATAAATTTTTTCCTTGTGCGATACCACGTTCGCATAGGCTCTCGGTGTCGGTTGCGTCGTTACGGACGGATACCAAGTAGACGTCACCGGATCGTATAAATCGATTTGTGGTACCGGATGCGAATCGGTTCCGATTCCTCCGATTAGCCAAAGCCCCCGCGTCCGATTCGGAAAATCGCTTACCCACGTTTTAAATGCCAGAGGAATTCCCTCCAAGGATTCGATTTGATCCGTACAGAACACGGAGGCGACGTAGTCGGTGTCGGATTGCAAATTCCGTAAGGTCATCGTATGAATTTTAGAATCTTGTAAACTGAATGCCGCCGCTTCGATTCCCGCTTTTCCGTAGAGGACCGCTCCGGGTCGGGAGGAAGTACATTCCCAGGTAAGCGTCGCGGTTCCGGAGCTTAGTGCCGATACGTAGGCGAGTTTTATTTTGGCGGTTTCGGCGTCCCTTCCTTGCGTCAACGGGGATCCGTTGCAGTATGAAAATAATAATAATATAATATACAATATTATATTATATAAATTTAGATTCGTATTTTTTAGGACCGGGTCGGGTTTCGGCGATTCGATCGTCCGAGCCTTGAATTCGTCGTCGTTCATAATAATATCCCCCAGGAAATCCTGATTCCGCTTCTACATAAGGAGGTTTCGGTTTCGAACGTACACTGGGAACGAACTCCGGCCCTCATTCGAGTTCCTTCCGTTACGTTCCAGGACCAGCCGATTTCCCCCATGAATTCGGGATCCATTCCTCCGGTTTGATTCGTTTCCCCTTTCCAGCGAACGGATGTGATGCCTCCTCCTAGGAGGAAATACGGGGAATTTTTTCCCCATTGTTTTCCCAGATAGACGGTTTGATTCCATAGGTAGAGATTTCCGTTCGTTCCGGGTGATGCCGATCCTTCCGATACGATTCCGATAAACCAATATGAGGTATTCGTTATATTCTTTTCCAAGAACAATCCTCCTCCGTACGTCACGGGATGGGATCGACTCCAGATTCCCAGATTTGCGGCTCCGATTATACTTCCTCCTACGTATATTTGTCCGCTTCCGAACGGATCGATTCTATATTTCTCGGGTACTTCGGGATTTTGTTCTTCGATTTTGTCCGTTTCGAAAATTTGAAATTTGGTTTTGTCGAGTTCCAGGAATCCCAAGTCGGTTTTGACTACGATTCTTTTTCCTTTTTCGACCACGATGCCGCGTATCACGCTTCCGTCCGTTAGACGAAATTCCCGGTATTTGTAGGAAACGTCGGCCCCTCTTTTGGTCGGATCGATCCTTTGGATTTCCTCGTTGGGTATTTGATAGAGTTTCGATTTCCAACGGAATTTTACGGCGTCGGTTCCTTCTTCTACGTTTTCGGAGAAATAGGATTCTCCGTTTTTTAATAGTATTTCCGTTCCGAAAAGCGAAGGAGTCGTTACGACGAAGAGGTATAATATCGGAATTGTTTTTTTCACTGAGCTTGCGTTTCCTATCGGGCTTCTTTTCACCAATCGGTCGAGTGCCGGATTTGTAAACGAGAAACGCGTTTTTCGGATCCATGTAAGATCGTTCGATACTGTTTGTTTATAAAAAGAACAATGGGATTTCGTTTTGTTTCCTTTTCTTATACAATAAGATTATAATTTAAAATTTTTTTTATATATAGAATTCTAAATTTTTCTTTTCTATTTTCGTTGGTTTCTCTATATGTTCGTTCTCATTCCATTTTTTCGGGAAACGTCTCCGGCTTTTTTATCCGATTCGTTTCGGGGACAAACATGACGCGGCGTTCATTTCATTTTTTTTTGCTTTCGGGTTTCTGTTTCGTTTTTATTTCCTGGAATCCTTTGACTCCGATCAAAAACTTTTTGTTTCGTTCCCTTCCGCTTGTTGAATCTTCCATTCCTCAGACGCTTCCTAAGCCGAACGTGGATTCTTCGGGTAAGGTTTCGTTTTCGATTCCGATTTCCGTTCCTCCGGGCGCGGGTGATGTGGTTCCGAATCTTTCCTTGTCGTATCATTCGTCGCAAGGGAATTCGTTTTTGGGTAAGGGGTTTTCGCTCGGCGGTATTCCTTCGATTCGTTTGAATTCGGCTTTCGGTTTTTTGGGCAACACGGATCGGTTTGTGTCCGATTTGGGCGGAGAACTTTTACCTTTGTCCGGTGGGAATTTCGCTTTTAAGTCGGATTCTTCCCTGCGGGTTCGTAAGGTTGCGGACGGTTCTTGGACGATCGAGGATAAAAACGGGGTGCAGTTTCGTTTCGGAACGAGCAGCAATTCCAAGTTATTCGCTTCGGCTCCGGATGCGGCGGTCGTTACCACGTGGGGTTTGAGTCAGGTTCGAGACAGGTTCGGTAACGGGTACGACGTCGTTTACGATGCGACCGGTCTTTCTTTCGGTGTTCTTTTGCCTTCTTCGATTTCGTACGCGAGAGGGAATGCGCGCATCGCTTTTTCGTATTCGTCGCAATACGCCGGTTATATTTCTCTTTTTTTCCAATCCGCTTCCAAATCGACGTTCAACCGTTTTTTGTCGGGAATCGACGTGTTCGCTTTGGACGCGGACGGTTCGGAGGTTTTAACGGATGAATATTCGTTTTCTTTTGTGCGTGATAACGGTTCGTTTTTGCTCAGTCGTTTGGATCGGGATCATTACGATCCGATCTCCTTCGATTACACGGCGAATTCGAACGGCGTTTTGGCCTCCGCTTCTATGATTCGTTCCGCTACGGACGTGTTCGCTCTGACGTTTCGCTCGATTCAGGAAGGTTTGCAAGGAGCGTATGACGCGGGTGTTCTGGCTTGCGCCTGCACCGCCGATGCGGGTTGTATGGCGACGGTCGGTCCGTCGGCGATCGCTTTGTGTAATTCTTCTATCGAGAACGTTTGGGACACCCACGTGAACGGTGTGGAAACTTCCTTTGCGGGTGCGTTGGATTTAAACGGTGACGGCATCGTCGAATACGTTCGTATTTTGGGTTCGAAAGACGATCAAAGATTTTACGTCACGAATTTAAAAAACGCGGCGAATGCTTCTTCTTCTTCGATTCCTTCTTCTTCGGTCGCGGTCGGTCCGGTTTTGAATCTTACCACTCAAGGTAGAATTTTTCCGGGCGACTTTAACGGGGACGGAGCCGCCGATTTTTTGTATTTCGAAAAACCGGGTAATCCTCTGCGCGTTTTGTGGGGCCCGAATTTGAATTCCACGTTTGTGAACGGCGTTAACGGTGTCGTTTCGAATAACGCGGATCGCAGAGGCAGACATTTTGTCGCGGACATGAACGGGGACGGTAGAAGCGATTTCATCCAGGCCGATGCTGCTTTGGGTTTGGACGTTTACTTGTCCACGGGTTCCAATTTCGTTTATTCGCAAAAACTTTTATTCAGCGATTTCGGTTTGGAGTTTCAGTTGTTTGCCGATTTGGATCGGAACGGTGTTCCCGATTTTATCCGCATCGACGGGCTGCCCGGTTCGAGACGTTTGATCGTTACGTTTTTGAAAGTCAATCCTTCCACGCAGTTGGTTTCGGAATCGGGTGAAGACGTTTACGTTTACGAACATTCCGGCGTTTTGATCGGCAATAGTTTCGGTTCGAGCGGGAATCAGTTTTTGAGCGATTTGAACGGTGACGGTTACTTGGATTTTTCGACGATCAGTAATTCCGGTACTCCGTTCACCGGTTCGTATTTTCATTCATTCTTTTTCAACGGTAAAAATTTTGTCGCGGGGAATTCGAACGTTTCGATCGGAGACGTCGTTCCTCAGGAAGAAGCCGCGTTTCCGTTTCTTCCCGGTTCCTACGGTTATGCGGATTACGATATCAATCAAGACGGTCGTATGGATCGTGTTTCCCGTTTTAACGAAGTGGGTTATCTCGTGGAACTGAAAGAAGCGGACGGTAGTTTTTCCGCTCCTATTTCGGTTTATCCCGATTTCGATACTTTGATCGATTTGAACGAAGACGGAGTCGCCGACAAAATCAGGGTTGGTACGTTTTTATTTATCGTTCAGATTCAGGTCCGTTTCGGTCCGGATGATTCGTTGATTTGGACGGATATGGATAACAATCGTATGACCATTCCTCCACCTTGGCCTTGGGAAGTGACGGCTCTTTCGGAAAAGGCGTATCGCAATTGGAAGAATAAAAAGGATTTTGTGGATTTGAACGGTGACGGTAGGCCGGACTTTGTTTATTTTCAAGACAACTCGGTCCGCGTTCTTTTTTCCAAGTTGGATGCGAACGGTAGGCCTTTCTTTTCTTCGAGTCCGGATCGTGTTTGGCCTTCCAACGGTTTTTTACAAGCGGCTGATTTGAACGGCGACGGTAGACCCGAATTGATCGGCGTTCATTCTTCTCCGCAGAGTTATTCCGGTTCGGTTCCTAGTCCGGTTCCGGGTGTTTTTTCCAAACTGATCCGTCAGGTTCCGTATGCGAGCGCTTCGACCTTGGAAATTTTACGTTTTGACGAAAGTATTCCCCAAGGTTTGGTGGCCGCCATTCATCAAGGTTCTAGTTCGAGTCGTTTTCAATCGATCCGTTTCGAGTATGAATCCAAACTTTCGAATTTAAATTCGCAACCGGCCGCTCAAAGGATCAAATCGTCGGCGGTTTCCCCGGCGGTCGCGAACGTGTTTCCGTTTTTGGCTCCGGACTTTGTAGTTAAATCGATCGGGGTTTCCGGTTTTGCCGCCGGGGTGGAGTTTCCTCTTTCCAATACTTCGTATTCGTTTTCCACTCCTAGATATGTCCGAGGCGGTTACAAAAAATCGGCGATGCTCGGTTTTGAATCGATGAGAGCTTACGATTCGATGACGGATACTACGACGGTGCAAGAGTTCGGTTCCGCCGATCCGGATTTGGCGGGTTCCGCGACTTCGACGCTTGTGAGTAAGTCGGGAGTTCCGATTCATCTTACGACTCAAAATTTTTTGAAATCCACTTTGGCTTCTGGTTCGGTTTGGGTGAGACTGGGTTCGAGCGTGGAAACTTTTTATCGTTCCGGTTCCGCGTTTCAATCGGTTTCCTCTATTTTTTCGTATGACGCGAATCGGAATCCTACGGGCAAGTCAACTTCGATCGGTGGTTCCACGGTTGTCGATTGGACTTCGTTTCAAGAGGACGATCCGTTTCTTTTTAAACCGAAAACGGTTTTGAGAACTAGGGACGGGGTCGTTACTTCGAGAAAGGAATTCGATTTTAACGGGGATTCGGTTTCTAAGGTCCGGGAAAAGTTGGACGCTACCTCGGGCGTTTTTTCGGAGTCGGAGTTTCTTTTGTATGACTCGTTCGGTAATCCTACGATGGTGAAGGATATTCAAGGGAATGTGACTACGATCGAATACGATCCGGTCGTGCACAAGTTTCCGATTCGATCCGTGAATTCCTTGGGTCACGTGACCGAAAAAAAATTCGACCTGGCCCGCGGGTTGGAGATTGAAAGTAAGGATGTCAACGGTAATATTACGTTTACTAAATATGATTCGTTCGGTAGGGTAATTGCGGTGAGACTTCCCGGCGCGGATGATTGGAACAAGACGATCGAATATTTTAACACGGGTAGTTTGGTCGATGCGAGGGTGAAGACGTTTTTCGATGCGGATGATAATTCGTCCTCCTGGTCGGAGGAAATTTTGAACTTGAAGGACGGTTTGACTACGAAAAGGGGTTCGCTTTCGGGCGGTGTCGTTTTGTCCGAATCGACTTACAAGGATAAGGCGGGCAAGGTTTTACGGAAGATCGCCCCGCATATCGAGGGTGGGGAAGTTTTAGAAGAAACCACTTTTACCTACGACGATAATCAGGATTTAATTTTAGAATCTTCGAATACGGGGATCGAGTCGAGTTACGTTTACGGTGCGAATTCGACGACAAAGGTCACGAAGTCGGGTTCGACGACGATCGCGACGCTTGTGGAGCTTAAAAATTCACTCGGCCAGACGATTTCTAAAACGATGAACGGTAAAACGACACAATACGAATACGACGATTACGGGAACGTTTCGAAGGTGATCGATTTTGAAAACGGGACGACCCATATCAGTTCCAATTTGGCCGGCAAACAGACCGGCGTTTCGAATCCGAATACGGGCACGATCGCCTATTCTTATGACGCTTCCGGTAGGTTGGTTCGGGAATCGTATGCGAACGGTTCGAGGGTGGATTTTGTCTACGACGTTTTGGGCAGGATGACTACCAAAACCGCTACGAAATCGGACGGTAGTTTTCATATTCAATCTTTTGAATATGACGGATCCGTTTATCCGAACGGTAAGGGCCGGCTTACTAAGGTGACGGACGAGCTGGGAACCACCGAGTTCGGTTACGACGAGAGGGGAAATCAGACGATCCTCAAAAAAACTTTGATCCAGGACGAGGGTTTGGTTTTGATCGTGGAGAAAAAATTCAACCTTTTGAACAAGTTGACGGAGATCACGTATCCGGAAGGGACGAAGGTTCATAATCATTATTCGGAAAGCGGCTATTTGGCGGGAGTTTCTTTGACTCCGAACGACGGAAGCAGCAGCGACCACGGGCTTGTTCAATACCGAGGGCCGATCGTGGAAGGTGGACGGGTGAAGGTTCTCCGAGAACTTGGGAACGGAGTTTGGACGGATATTTATATAGACAAGATTTCGAAACGTCCTCTTCAGACAGTCACGAAAAAGACGGATCAAGTATATGAGAATATTACGTATTTGTATGATTTGAAGGGTAATATTTCGAACCTTACGGACGAACTGACTTCCGCTCGGTCGCAAAGTTTTACATACGACGATTTGAATCGACTTGTGACCGCGACGGGTAAGTACGGAACGGAAACGTATGTTTACAGCGATTCTGGTAGATTGATTCAGAAAGGAGACAAAACGTTTACGTACGGAGACAGCGGCCATCGCAATGCAGTAACCCACGTGTCCAGCCCGGGTTATGTAGGAGACTATGCGTATGACGCCTCTGGTAATATGATTTCACGAAACGGAAGCGTGCTTGTGTATGATGGATTTCAGAAGTTGAAACAGATGGTAACAACGGAGCAGGGCACGATCGACTACGGCTATGATTTTACGGGGACACGTATCAAGAAGACGAAGAGCGTGGATGGCTCGAAAGTGATTACACTTGGTGGATTGTATGAGATATCGTATCAACCTGGGTTTCCGGTTCAACATACCCTTTCCTTTTATGGAGCAGGGGGAGAGAGATTGGGTCAGTGGTCGAGCACGACTGCTGTATTGCGGAGTGAAGTAAGTAACACAGGATCGATTTGGAGAATCCGGGATTGGAACTCTAAGAATTTCCAAAACTGGAAGACATCGTTGTATGGTGCAAGCAACGGAATGTATTACAAAACGATTCACAAGGCGTTGGAGATCCGAACGTATCTTCGCTCGGAACCGATGTCGATATTGTATTTAGTTTCCATTTTACTTTTATTAGGAATTTGTTTAGCGTTTTTACAAAAAGGAACGTTGACAAAAGCGATTCAAACACAACTGTTCACACCGTTGACTTTAACCGCGATGCTTACGTTAGTAACGAATTGCAATGGCTTTTTACCGAATGAAGACGGAGAGGCACCTTGGGCGATGGCGCCACTTCTGATTCCCCCGGGGACACCGAGTGTGATCGGAACACCGGCAAGTCCGGGAAGCGGAGTGCCGACACCCGGAACACCGATCACGGGATTTCTCTTTTTCATCAATGATCATCTTGGATCTGTAACGATGGCGTTAGACGGACAGGGGAATCGGATTGGCGGAGGAGAGTGGGGCGGCGTGTCAAGAGTTGCTTACAAACCGTATGGAGAAATCAACCGCTCCGACTCGGGAGGACCGGATGTATTTCGATACAAATACACGGGCCAAGAGGAAGACAGAGAGACTGGCCTTTACTACTACAAATCAAGATACTATGATCCGATGATTGGAAGGTTTACACAAGCGGATTCGATCTTCGATGCGAGTAGACCGAACTCGCAAGACTTGTATATGTATGTGGAAGGGAATCCGATCAACCATACGGATCCGAGTGGTCACAGCGTGAGTTGGGGAGCGATTGCGGCGATGGCTTTACCGATGTTTACGTTACCTGCGATTGCCGCCGCAGCTGTAATCGGAGCGGTTGTTGCGACTGCTGCGATTTTGGCGTTCACTGCTGCGCTTGGTGCTGTTTCGATGATCGCGGCTGTGGCTGCGGCGGGAGTGATTGGTGTTGGGATTGCGGTTCTTGGTCTTTCGAGTTATATCGGTACGACGTTGGCTGCGAGTTCTTTGTTCGTGATTCCTGCTGCTGTTGCGACCGTGGGTTTTGCTGCTTCGGTTGCTTTGATGACTGTGAGTAGTGCGGGAGTGACGTTGTTGGCTGCGGGCACTGTTGCGTTAGGTGCTGCTACGTTTGCTCTGATGCAGGTTGGAGCTGTTGGTATGGGGGCGCTATTATTAAGTACGTTAGTCGCTTCTGCTGCTTTATTTCCAATCCTTGGAGCGGCGATCTTTGTACTTGGGATCGCGAGTTTTGTCAGCATTCAGGTATTCGCGAGTTTGGGTTATATAGCTGCAACAACGTTAGGCTCGGTACTTTCTCCGTATGCTCTGCAAGGTTACATCGCTGGAGGTTTATCTAAATCAAGTTTCAATAACATTCACTGGAATGAAAAGAGTGCAAGAATTGGAGCTTGTTATGGAACAGGGATATCGTTTGTTGGATTACAAATTGGTGCTGTTACAAATGGAGCTTTGGGATTTGCAAGAATGTATGGATTATTAGAAGAGGGTTCCTTATTAGTAGATGCTTGGGGGAAATTAAATGCTTCTTTGTTTACTGCTAATGGCACTTCAGTTATAAATTTAATTAGTTATGAATTAACTTTATTGTCGATACTAAGGGGTGATTTTCAAGGAGCAGGAATTGATATGGTCGGATATGCGGCGGAATCACTAGGATCACCATTGCCGGTAGGACTGATAATTAAGGCAGGGCTATTTGGTGCTAATCAAGCGAAACAGTATTGCGGAGCATTATAGATGAGATTATATTTGATAGCAGCTTTTATCTTAATCGTTTTTTTAATGATCTCTTGTGCTGGCTATGTTTATGAACCTTTTCGTCCGCTTGCTGTGACAACAAGTCAAAACACATATGTTAGATTTAAATTTGAAAATAAAAGAAACGATTCCGAAAAAGCAATTCTTCAAGATAAAGATCGGATTGCGAAATTCTTTACTTATAGCTTCCGAGTAAGTATTTGGGATCACCAAGAACTTTTTACTAAAGTAAAAGATTTTCGAACAATTAATCCTTATTTCGAGTATTGGCAGCGATACTATAATCAGACGCGGATGCTACGATATGGAATACATTCTCTTTCTTTCGTAGAAAACTGTGAATATAAAATGCCGATTCCAGTAGGAATCAATAAATATAAATTCGATTTTAGTGCTAACGACCCTCGAAGATTAGCTAAAATTGTAAAGACATTGAATGTTCCTCCTAATCATTCAATAAGGATTATATTTGATATAGATGGACCACCTCAAGTAGGTGATGAAGTAGAATCGGATGAGGGCACTTATTTTAAATCGCATCAAATCCCCATCAGTTTAGAAATAATACCGAACCCGGAGCCAGACATAGACAAACCGTGCGAAATCCCGGAGCCAAAGTAAAACCCCACCGCGTAAGGGATCGATGCGTGGTCAAGTTATTGCACCCAAGATGAAAGTGGCGACTAACGTTGAAATATACCAATAACTTGACCGAAGCGGAGAGCCCGCCCCGCGTAGCGGGAACGCCCGAAGGAGACAAAACGTTTACGTACGGAGACAGCGTTCCTCGCAATGCAGTAACCCACGTGTCCAGCCCGGGTTATGTAGGAGACTACGGGTATGACGCTTCTGGTAATATGATCTCACGAAACGGAAGCGTGCTTGTGTATGATGGATTTCAGAAGTTGAAACGGATGGTGACAACGGAGCAGGGCACGATCGACTACGGCTATGATTTTACGGGAACGCGTATCAAGAAGACGAAGAGCGTGGATGGCTCGAAAGTGATCAGCTTGGGAGGATTGTATGAGATATCGTATCAACCTGGGTTTCCGGTTCAACATACCCTTTCCTTTTATGGAGCAGGGGGAGAGAGATTGGGTCAGTGGTCGAGCACGACTGCTGTATTGCGGAATGAAGTAAGTAACACAGGATCGATTTGGAGAATCCGGGATTGGAACTCGGAGAATTTCCAAGAGTGGAAGACATCGTTGTTAGGTGCGAGCAACGGAATGTATTACAAAACGATTCACCAGGCGTTGGAGATCCGAACGTATCTTCGCTCGGAACCGATGTCTGTCTTGTATTTAGTTTCCATTTTACTTTTATTAGGAATTTGTTTAGCGCTTTTACAAACAGGAACGTTTTTGCATGCGATTCAAACACAACTGTTCACACCGTTGACTTTAATGGCAATGCTTACGTTAGTAACGAATTGCAATGGCTTTTTACCAAATGAAGACGGAGAGGCACCTTGGGCGATGGCACCGTTGTTGATTCCCCCGGGGACACCGAGTGTGATCGGAACACCGGCAAGTCCGGGAAGTGGAGTGCCGACACCGGGAACACCGATTACGGGATTTCTGTTTTTCATCAACGATCATCTTGGGTCCGTAACGATGGCGTTAGACGGACAGGGGAATCGGATTGGAGGAGGAGAGTGGGGCGGCGTGTCACGAGTTGCTTACAAACCATATGGGGAAATCAACCGCTCCGACTCGGGAGGACCGGATGTATTTCGATACAAATACACGGGCCAAGAAGAAGACAGAGAGACGGGATTGTATTACTACAAATCAAGATACTATGATCCAATGATTGGAAGATTCACGCAAGCGGATTCGATCTTCGATGCATCCCGTCCGAACTCGCAAGACTTGTATATGTATGTGGAAGGAAATCCGATCAACCATACGGATCCGAGTGGTCACAGCGTGAGTTGGGGAGCGATTGCGGCGATGGCTTTGCCGATGTTTACGTTACCTGCGATTGCGGCTGCTGCTGTAATCGGAGCGGTTGTTGCGACTGCGGCGATTTTGGCGTTTACTGCTGCGCTTGGTGCTGTTTCGATGATCGCGGCTGTGGCTGCGGCGGGAGTGATTGGTGTTGGTATTGCGGTTCTTGGTCTTTCGAGTTATATCGGTACGACGTTGGCTGCGAGTTCTTTGTTCGTGATTCCTGCTGCTGTTGCGACCGTGGGTTTTGCTGCGAGCACGGCGATGATGGTTGTGAGTAGTGCGGGTGTGACGTTGTTGGCTGCGGGTGCTGTTGCGTTAGGTGCTGCTACGTTTGCTCTGATGCAGGTTGGAGCTGTTGGTATGGGGGCGACTGTGTTAGCAGCGTTGGCGGGGAGTACTTTAATTTACACTGTGATTGGTATGGCTGCAATTCCCGTATCGATTGCAATTGTGATTGGAATACCGATTGTGACGACGGCTGTTGCGACTGCGGCTTTTGCGTTGGGCCATGTTTTAACCCCGTTGACAACACAAGCGTATATAGCCGGCGGTTATTCTAAATCGAGTTGGAACAAAATTCGTTGGGACGAGAAGGCCGCAAGAAAGTGGGCTTGTTATGCTTCGTTCGGGCAGATGGCGGCTGTAACAGCTTATGCGATAATTTATGGCTTACCTGGATTAGGAGTTGGAGCAAATGCAGCGGGTGGGTCTGCCCACACTCTTACTAAACCTTTTATTGGATCTTTATTAGCTAACGAGATTCCATTTGTTGGATTGGCTTTTAAAGACGTATTACTATTTCAAACGATAGTCTCATTTCATTATTATCTACTGACGGGAAATTTTGAACAAGCCATTTACGCATTTGGAGATTTAGTTAGTCCAATTCCAGTAAGTACTCCTGTTCAAGCTGGAAAATTTGTTGGGAAAACATGTGAAGGAGACTTATGATATGAAAAAAAATACTAAATATTTTTTGTTTATACTTTTGCATTTAATTTTTCTCAATTGTTGGGGAGGAATAATTTATTGGAAACACTTCGCACATGAATATCCAGATAAAACTGGGACTTATATTATTTTTTCGGTACCAAGTAAATTTATGTTTGAAGATCAAAAGTTTGATATTTCGAAATTCGATGGCAGATTATATTACGAAGATAAAGAGAGATTATTTAGTCCTTTAATATTGATAAACCCAGTACGCAATTTTGACTTTTTTCAGCAATGGTATGGCGGAAACCAATTTTTATTTTTTGCAAATTGCATATATAAAATTTCTGTTCCAGCCGGGGAAAGTTCATATGAATTTGAGTTTGATTTTGGTAAGGAAACTTATGGTTCATTAAGGAAAAAAATATTAATTCCCTCTGATCATAGTGTAATTTTGAAATTTAATCCAAAAGTAGTTGAGGTGCCATTTATACATCCCTTTGATCAAGCCTCAGGAAATAGAAATGCCGAACCGATAATCAAAAAATGGAAAATTGTTGAAATAGATTTCGATATTTATCCATCTTCACAAGTTAAATTAGATTCGGAATGTTTGAATAGGTAATTATCTAATTGTTGAGGTAAAAGAATTAGAAATCACTGCGACCGTAGAACCAAACCCGGAGCCAGACATAGACAAACCGTGTGAAATCCCGGAGCCAAAGTAAAACCATTTCCGCGTAAGGGATCGATGCGTGGTCAAGTTATTGCACCAAAGATGAAAGCGGCGACTAACGTTGAAATATACCAATAACTTGACCGAAGCGGAGAGCCCGACCCGCGCAGCGGGAACGCCCAAAGGAGATGGAGCAGTCTGGTTCTATGATCGATATAAATTTATAAAATTATAATTTACTAAATATGTTTCTAAGGTAATTCGAAAGTAGAGGCGTATTTTTGTTCGTAGCAATTTTTGTCAAACCACTCACGGCCACTTCAAGTTGGCTTGAATATAAATTGTGTTTCGATTATTTTTTCCTTTAATTCGAACGGATCGATAGGAAGACGATTTTTCGTGCAAGCGAGTCGGGTTCTTTTGTTGATTGATTCGGAAGTAAGGACGTCGTTTCAAAACTGTCGTCTGGGCGGATCCGTTTTTCTTCTATATCTTCGTTTTAATATCTTTCCTAAAGGATCTTTTTATGGAAGTGAATCTAATCTACTTTCTCATCCTGAAACTTACACACGTCGCTTGCGGGATTTTTTGGGTGGGAGCGGCCGTTATGACGGCGGTATTCATGCAGCCCGCAGCGAAATCGTTGGGTCCGGACGGAGGCAAGTTTATGCAACAACTCGCTAAAACCAATTCGTATCCCTTCGTGCTCAATGCGGCTTCCACGTTAACCGTCGCTTCCGGCTTTCTGTTGTATTGGAAAATATCGGACGGTTTTCGGTCGGAATGGATATTCTCCAAATACGGAATCCTACTGTGGATGGGCGGAATTTTCGCGTTAGTCGCCTATTGCATCGGTTTTACGATCACTCGTCCCTCGAATGAATGAACTCGGCGCGACCCTCCAGCGGGAAGGTCCGTCTCCGGAGCTCCTCTCCCGAATGTCTATATTAGGAAATCGGATTACTCGGAGCACTCGGTCCGTCGCGTCTTTGATCGGAACCAGCATTTTGATCATGGAAATGGCTCGTTATGTTTGACGTTTCGATCGATACGCTCCGTTCGTTTTTTCCTTTTCGAAAACGAATTGGAAAAACGAAGGATTGAAAAATTATGTTCGAGTGGAACGAAAGGGGAGCAGTAGTTCCTTCCGCTTTGAACCGATTCTTTCGGGACCAACGTATTGTTTTTAGCCGTAGTCTGATTTTTGTTTTTTTTCGATTCGTTGTTTTTGTTTGCGGGTTTGGGAAACCTAGGAAGATTCGGTGATCACACGGACGTTTATCGATCGATTCAAACTACGATCGCGAAGGTAGATTCGGTTTAAAATAAAAGCGCTTCCGGTCCACGATTTGGACGAGGATACGAAAAAGAAAATCCGCGCTCCTATCGTTTGAATGTGTACTGGTATAAGAAACATATCCTCGGTCAATTTTCGAACACCTCCTTCCCGATCGATATGATTGGAAGGGAAAAATCCGTTCGACGTAAAAAGATTCGGTCGAGCAAGGGACGGTTTCTTTCAAGAAAATTGCGAATATGTTTTTCCGGCTCCGGTGGGAAACACAGATACGAATTCAAATTTTTCAATCATGGGGGAAAACGCCCGCAACGAAAGCGGGCCATTTTTCCAAAAAGTCAATCTACCTCCCGATCATTCGATCCGTTTAAACGTCATTCGCTCTGAACCCTCGTATCCGCTTCCGACGAATTGGCTGCACAAAATGGAGAACGGGAATCGGCCGGAATACGAGATCGTAGTTACCGTGAAGCCGAATCCCGTCGAGGGAAGGGAGAAACTTTGTTCTCAGTGACGCGGCGTCTGTTCTTTTACGATATGAATCATGAAGTTGTCCATACCCGTCAACACGGCGTTCCAACCGGCCCAAAGCGAAAGTGGGAAACCTTGTCCCGCCAGGAACGGTCCTCCGTACAGCCCTTGTACGATCGAGTTGTTTCCTCCCGCGTTTCTTCCCGAACCTCCGGATCCACCACCGTAGAACGCGAACCAACGAGCATGGCCGTCGGAGGAAAGTTGTGCGATCATCGTATTTCTGCTCGAACCGCTAAAAGCTACCGCCGGAGAGATTCCTTCCAAATCGGAGAACGCAACGTCCGCGGCGGCCGTAAGCCAATACGTATTGTCCCCGTGTGTGATTCCCGTCTTACCCGCTAAGCCCGTTTCTGCCCGAGGACAGGTAAACCAGTTTACGTGTCCGTTGGAATCGAATTCCAATACAAGCGAGAGATTGTTCGTAGCGGGACGCAGACAAGGGAGAATCGGCGTTTTCCCTTCCAGAGTATTGAGTGTGCCGAATTTGATTCGTCCGGCTATACCCACGCCGCTAAGTCCGTTCGGACTGGGTGTGATCGATTCCAAATACGTGTCGTTCGCCACGCTGTCCGTACTTCCGATCCAGTTAAACCAAAGCGGATATCCGTCCGAACTCAACTTTACGATTCTTGCATCTTTTGCAGTCGAGCTTGCGGGAGGGAAGACGGGATTCGTCAGTCCGACGGGAGCGGGTCCGTTACCGACTACGTAGATTCCGTCCGAACCGTTCTGCGTCATCGCCGCCGCGCTTCCGTTCATAAACGTATACCAGACGGGAGTTGCAACGGGACTTGCACTGATTCTATATTTGATCGTAAGAATGTTGTTGGATCCGGCGGTAAACGGTTGCAGAGGAGCGTCTCCTAAGGAAACGTTCTGACTCACGTTGCCGGTTAGAATCAATTCGTATTTTCCTTGCGGATCTTCGACGGGTCGAGAGATGTTCACGACGTTATCGTCGCCCGCTCCCCCGATGTAGGTCCACCAAACGATTCTACCCAAGGCACAACTACTGACGGTGCAAGGACTTTGCGGAGAAAGTTTCATCAGAAACATGTCGGTTCCGCCGGAATACGCGCGGAGAGGAGCGACGTAGTCGAGCGAATAAGGGGCCAACAGTTCGTTCGTGTTGCCAGCGATCAAAATCCCCCCGTCTACGTCCCTTTCTATGTCCACGATTTCTATGACCGCATTGGTGTTGAATACGTCGTTCGGAGTGAGAAGTCGTACGGCTCCGCTCGAATAATTTCCGATCGTTCCCCATTGGGCCACACGCTGCAGTAAACCAGTACGAAATCCTCCGGTTCCTCCGGACTCCGGAGTCACCGGTGTTTTAGAACTTCCGGCGACCAAAAAACTTCCGTCTTCAAGTGCGCAAGTCGCCAGTTGTTTCACCTCTACCATATTACTCGGTATGTATTGTGCTCCGCCGTGAAACGTTTCGTTTCCGATCGGAGGAGGAGTAGGTAGCACCTGATTACAACGTAACGCGTTGAAGGAAGTCATCGCCGCTCCCGGAATCAGATTGGCGACGAAAGTCCATGTGCGCGGATAAACAAACGGAGATACGGGAGCTCTTCCCGCCCAAAGAGGAATGTTTCCGTTGGGAAATCCGCCCACGGCGATTCCGCCGTATAAGGTTTGTGCGATGACGTCGTTTGATCCGTCGTACGGAAAGTTAGTGACACTTCCGCCATTCGTGGAGCGTCCGTAAAACGCGAAGAAGTTTACGTTTCCGCTCCCGTCCAGACGTGTGATCATCGTCTCAGCGGTGTTAGACGGAGAATGCGGAATCGCGGGATTGATTCCCTGAAGGGAATCGATCGGCGCGTAAGCCTTACCCGTCACCAAATAACCCGCGTCCCGGTTGAAGGTTACGGCTAACGTGTCGGAGTGCACGTAGTTGCCGCCTTGAAGACAGGTGATCCATTCCGCTCGAAGATCGGCCTTTAACTTTACCACGACGGGAGTCGGCTGATTGAACGCTCCGGGTTTACACTGTGTGATCGGGTTTTGACCGTCCAGACTTGCGACCGTTCCTCCGACGATCTTTCCCGCAAGAACGACTCCTCCGTCATCTACCGCGCTTTGTGAAATTCCGCGTAACTCCATATCTCCCGGTCCGGTCGGATAACCCGGACCGAAGGGTGCACCCGGTCCGCCTACGTACGTATAGGCGATCGGTACGAGGTCCGTGGATAACTTCACGATTCGTACGTCGTCGCTTCCGGGAAGCGGAGGGAAGGCGGGAGAGGATAATCCTTGCGGGGAAGGTCCTTTTCCCGTAATAAAATATGAGTCGATTCCTTTGGCGATACCCTGTGAGGAGCCGTTGAGAAAGGTCATCGCAGCGCCGAACCTGTCTTCACCCGTCCAAACCACGGTTGCGACTACCGCGTTGGGTCCGGGACCGGAATACGGATTGATTACGACTCCGTTGGTCGGTATGGGTTGATCGGAATTTCCGGTCAATAGATGGGCTTGAAAATCCGTGATCGTAAGGCCGGTCGCTTGATCGTTTCCGGGACCTCCGAAAAAGGACCACCACTTGACGGAGCCGTTCGGTGTTATTGCGATGAGCAACATATCGTTCGCGCCTCCGGCATAACTTCTTTGCGGAGCGATTCCGTCGAGGCCTAGATTGGGATCGATCGTACCGTCCGCGTGTCCGAGTATGAGCAACCCTCCTTCCTCGTCTCGTTCCATCGCGATCAGATCGATCTTATTCGCTTGGTTCGTTTGTACGTTATAGGAACCGATTTCCTTTAACCACGACACTTTGCCGTTCGGTCCGAGTTTTGCGATCATTCCGGTTCCGGCTCTATTGTCCGATTTTCTGCCTTGTCCGGCGAGAAAAAGACTTCCGTCTTCCGTCGCACATAGCGCGTGTACGTTTTCCATGGCCCGATCCGTCGCGTCCGGTCGTTTGACGTAGGTGTGATACGAAGCGCTGTACGGAGGATTGGAACCGCCGAATTGATTACAACTGTATGATCCCGTTCTGGGAGCGACATACCGAGAAAGCACGTTATGCGTCGTTAGCGCGTCCCGTTTGAAAGGAGCGGGCGCGAGTCCGCTTAACACCTCGATGAAAGAATCTTTCGATTGCTCCCGTTGGTTGCAGGTCGGGAAAATAAGTATAAGGCTCGCTAAAACTAAGAACGATCCGATGTGTACACCGGTTTGTTTACGTTCCGAAGTTCCATACGAGTTCGGTTTGGTTTTGATCATCCTGTCGATCCTCCTGGCGCTACCAACAGAGGCGTTTGGGTTTTTCCCGTGTTTTTTCGGTGTCGGAAATGAAATTCCTCTCATTGGGAATGAAATCTGCTTTATGGGGAATAAAACCATTTTCGATCCGATTTTTTCGATAGAAAGGTCTGAGTATTTTATAATTTTTTAATATTCTTATGTTTATTCTTGTGTTTTCGTTTCGTTTCTTGCCTTTTTGCGCGTTTACGCGTTAGGGATCGAAGCGGGGTCAAGTTATTGTTTTCTCTTCGAAGCGGCGTATAACGTGCGATGCGTCAATAACTTGACCGGAGCCGAGAGCCCGCCCCGCGCAGCGGGAACGCCCGGGGTTTCGCAGTATCGATAGATAATTCGAGAGTAACGCGCGTTTGGCGGTAAATTTCGAGCGGATAAACGTGACAAACGGGATAGTTTTGCTTTCGGTAAAGTCACGAATGGGACATGGCTTTTTTTCGGGAAGCGTGTGAGACTATGGACTCAAGGAGTTGTACATCATGGATCTTTCCCATCTATTGCTTTCTTTGAGAGTCAATCTGGCGGTTTTCAGAAGTATTTTCTTTCTGATCATTCTCGTTATCTTTTCCACTTGTAATTTCGATTCGAATCGTTTCGACGATAGAAAGCCGTCGGTTCTTTCGGGAGCTTGTTCCGGCCCGGGTTGCGGCTCCGACGGGACCAAGTCGATTCTGGATTCTTTCGTTTCGGTTTTAGGGTTTAAGGTCGGTGAAAGTAATCTGGCTATAGGAGACGCGGATCCGAAAGCCTGCAATCAGAGGGAAGACTTTTTTCATACGGAACAACCTCTTCTTTATACTTTCCTGAGCAGCGGTTTCGGTGAAATCGACTTTTTCGTCCAAGGAATCACCGCCTTGTGTATCGCAGACGTTCCCGATTCCGGAAGTACGGAATACGTCCTTACCAGTCAGGAACTTCCCGCTTTTCCGGGCGCCGGTCCGAACATCATGATCCAAAGGGTGAACCGTTTCGGTCATTTGGTGAAAAGCAGATTGATTTCCGGAGTCGGCACACAAACGGTAATCGCCATCGAACGCGACGTTACGGGTGACGGTGGTTTTATCATCGCCGGCACTTCGGACGCGGACATCCCCGAAATCGACGGGATCTCACCTATTCTGCGTTATGCGGGAGGCGTGGACGGTATCGTTGTTAAACTCAATCGCAACTTCGACGTACAGTGGTACACGTTTTTGGGCGGATCCGGAAACGAAAACCTAAGAGGTCTGATGCAGACTTCCTGGTACGGTTATATCTTGGTGGGAGACGGAAATTCGGACGTCACTCTAGGAGACATCAAACCGGTTCAGCTTCACTCCGATCCGATTCAAACCACAAACACGGACGGTTGGGTGGTATCGCTCAAGTTCGACGGCACGGTCGGTTGGCACACGTTTTTGGGCGGAGCTTATCCGGATACTTTTTATACGGTTTCGAGAGAATTCAATAGTACGAGTAACAAGTTCATCGTCGCAGGTATCGCCGGCGGCGAGATTCCCAAAATCGGAGAAATTTATACGAAGGTAAAACATTCTCCCGGAGTCAACGACGACGCTTTTTTCGCACAGTTGGATTGGGGAGGAAATCTGATCTGGTTTTCGCAATTCGGAAGCACGGGTCAGGAAAGAATTTTCGCGAGTGCGATGGGAAGCGGTAGCGAACTCAACGCTCCCGACCAAACCTACCTCGTGGGAGAATTGGCCCAGGGTTCGCTTCCTTTCGGAAATTCCTCCCTCCCTCCGGGACCCGGCAGTACCGAAAGTTTGGCTTGCAGCGATCTCACCGGTTCGGAAGCTCTGATTATGGCCGTTAACAATCACGACGGAGATCCTATGTGGTACACCTGCGTGGGAACTCCTCGCAAATTGGATCGTGCGACTTCCGTCGTGAGCAATCGATTCGGAACCTCCTTTATGGTCGCCGCGCTGATGCAGGAGAACGTCCCCGAACTCGTCAAAGACCAATGGACCACCTTACTTCCCGCGGTCCAACATTCGAACGTAAACACGAATACGAACGGTCAATTTTACTGCGACACGTTCATCGGAAATTTCAATCTCTACGGAAGAGTGGAGATGTATACTTTCTTCGGAAGTCCGTACGGTTGCGATTGGCCCATCGGAAACGACGCGATTGCGGATCATTTCGGTTCGGTCGCCTTAGGTGCGGTGGGAGCCGGTCCTTTGTATTCTTACGGTCCGGTATCGACTCCGCCCGTTCAACAATACGCCTTTCCGTATCGTAGAAATCTACTGATCAACTTGGACAGCAAGGTTCTTAAACCCTGCACGAAGGAACCGATCAACCCGGAATGCATCTCTATTTTCTGATGATTTTTTTCGCGGCTCTTCCGGCTTGGTTCCTCTCCACGTTGGAAGGTTGGATCACCGTCGATTGTACAAGGGCCGCGGTCTCTTCTCCTATGGAATGTACGGTGGGCGAACGTTTCGCTTTCTCGTCGCGTAATACACGTTATGCGACATGGAAGGCCCGTTCCGCCTCCTTACATCGACACGATCGACGGGGCAGCAGCGTTTCGTATCAGCTCGTACTTTCCACTGCTTCGGGAGAAGTTCCGGTTTTACGTTCCTCCACAGGCAGCGACAAAATCGAAAGAATCGCTCGCGATCTCAACGCGGCGATCGGGGCGGGTTCGACTCGATTTTCCGCGGAAGCGCCGCCAGATTCCCTTTTCTGGTTCGCTTCCTTTCTGGTATTCCTTTTCGCGGGCGTCGGCGCCTTGATCGCGTTAGTCGGTAAACGTTCCGGTAAATCCTAAACTTTACGGATTACAACTTCCGTCGAATTCGTAAGCGCCGATGGAAAATCCGTTGGAGCCGACGGGCACCGGATCGGGTGCGACGTTGATCGTTCTTCCTGCAAACGAGAAGTCGAATTGAGTCAAAAAGCCAGTGACCGCCGGAGGAGTTTGTCCTCCGAAAACAGAGTTACAACGCGACATCGTTCCGGGTTTGAATACGTTCCACGGGGCACTCGGGGTGACGTAGTTCGGATTGTGTCTAAAATTGGTTTGGCCTGCGTTCGTCAGAAACGTGGCGCATCCAGGAACGCTTTCGAGAGGAGCAGGTTCCGCGGCACAAAGCCCGAAGGAGCCGGTAGAGGTTCGTACGACGTCCGTACAACCGTCGAAATTATTTCCGCGAATGACCGAATTCCCTCCTACCGCGTTGGTCGTGTCGTAGTTGATACAATAACTTTGAACGGTCGCAAAACCGTTCGCGGAAATCTGGTTGTTGACCAACGTAACGTCGGTTAACGTAGCGTTCGCCTGTTGAATGATCCCCACGGATCTTTGGGTGCCGTCTCCGCCGTATATGGAGTTGTGCGCCAACACCAAATCGGGCGAATCCACTTCCAAGGCCATCACTCCGTAACTGTTCACGGCGTTTACGGGAGGGGAAGCGATGACGTGGTGGGATTGGATGAGGTTGTTCGTGATGTATACTAGTTGCGTGGCGGAGCGAACCAGATTGGAAATCCAAATGCCGACGGAAGCGTCGTTTGGGCTGACTCCCGAATGGGAACCTCCGCTGATCGCGTTGTTCGTAATGATCGCGTTTGTGTTGTTGGACAGAAGGATTCCCGCGGACATTGAATTGCCGCTTCCTCCCAAGATGTAATTTCCAAGGATATGAACCCTCGGAATCCCGATGGCCGTGATTCCCGAATTGACGCAGAGAAAACAATAACCTCCGCTGGAAGTGGAACCTAAGATGGTATTCTCGGAAATCAAAATCCGATTTCCACCCACGTTGATCGTATCGAGCAGGATGCCCGCCGAATTACTGTTAAACGGATTCGTCAGAATCGTAAATCCTTTGATCACGATGTCGAAGTTGGTGTTCAAACCCACGGTGTTGAATATGGGGGAACAGGAGGAAGCGATTCCCGTATTACCGCAGGCTCCCGCCGGGATTCGATCGCGGATGGTGGTCGTAAACGTTCTAGGATCGCGGACGGTGAACGTGTTGTTGAATCCGCCGATCAGTTGTACCCCCGAAGTCAGTTGAATTCTTTGGAACATCGCGTTAACGTCGTACGTCCCTTGTGTAACGAGGACGGAACAAACCCCTCCCGGAATACATTGACTTGCTGCGTACGTTATGGAATTACACGCGGTGCCTATCGTCGCACAGGCTCCTACCGAGTTGAGTCCGGTCGGTGTAACGTATTTTATATTTCCCGGAGAAGCCACGGTAAACGTGGCGGGTCTTGAAATTTGGAACGGTCTTCCCGTTCCGTCTTCCAAACAACCGGAAAGTTGAATACATTGATTGGAACCTCCCGGCCAACTGACCGCCGGGGAAAGGGTCACTTGATTTCCGACCGTATTGATCGCTCCCACGGCGGCTTGAAGATCTACGTTGCAGGTAGAAGGAGGAGCCGGGGTGGGAGCGGCCAAAGCGCAACTTCCGGCTTGTACCGGTTTGGAAAAAGTAACCACGATGTTGTCCGAATCCAACAACGCCGTTTGGTTCGGAGGATTGGTGGAAAGAACGCTCAAACAATTCACATTCAACGTAACTGCCGCGTTGTTCACGGTTCCGTTCGGAGGAGGGACCGCTTCCACAAAACAAGTATGACCCGCCGGACTTCCGAGCACTCGGACCGAGTATGATCCTTGATCCGGCACTTGTGCGCTGAACGTATACGCACCGTCTGCGGTGACGTTCAACGTATCCACGGCGCCGTTTCGGATGGAAAGCGATCCGGTGGAAGGTACGGCGATTCCGAATACGTTTAGATTCAACGGAAAAAAGGAGGTCCCACAATTGATCTCCACGAGGTTGGCGTTTTGTGAGATCGTCCCGGTCGGATTGGTGATCGCACAGGTCTGCGCGGGTACGGTTACGGGTTGTGTAAGGATCGACACGGTGAAGTTGGAAAACTCAGTCATCTGAGTAGGGAAAGAGTATTCACCGTTAGACGAAATTGTGATGGTTTCCGAATCCTGATTTTGGACGGTTAAGGTTCCAGGATTGTTTAGACCCAATACCTTGACCTTTAAGGAAACGGAAACGGGATCGTTGAGGGAGGTTTTAGAAAAAAGGCGGAAGAATAATGAGCTTTCCGTAATGGAAACATTCTCCGGTCTCGGAACACAAAAGAGGAATCCTAAACATAAGAATAGAGTCAGCGGTCGGGTCAAACCCGCAAAAGCGAAACTCTTTTTGGAAAACCGGAACGATTCCATTCGGTTACCTCTCTGGTTATTTTATAAAACGAACACTTTCGGAACTTAGAAAAAAACGGAATGCGTTTTTGGGTTCGGTGTTTTATAGGCTCCAAAGTTTATTTCGAAAAAGTAATTTCAAGACGAAAGATTTCCCAGTCGTTTTGGCCGAGCTCTAACTTATAAAAATCGATGTCGGCATTTGAGAGCGGAAGAGGCGAGTGTTTCCCGTTTTTTGGCGCGAATTATAATCTATGCTCTATATTAAAAATATTGAATGCCTCGCATTCGGACGCACGGTAGGAAGAGGATTGCGGTTCCGATTTTGACCGGATTGTATCGTTCTAAAAAATCCGAATATTCGTATAAAACGAGGAATTCCTTTCGTTAGAGCTCGGGAAATCCTCGTTCGAGGAGAAAACGTCCGCAGAAATTATGCGTCCGCGGAGGTAAGCGCGTCGGATTGAAGATCCAGTTCCAATACGATTTCGGATAGGTTTTCGCTTTTTGCGGTTAGGGAATCCATCGAACTCTGAAGGCTAAGGATCGAATTTACGATCGCACGTAATCCTGTTTTTTGTTCGTTGGAAGCGAGCTCTATCTCGGAAGAAAGCGATTTGAGATAATCCAAATTAGAGAAAAATTGGGAGTTGATTCTGGATTGTTCCCCGAACAAATCCGAAAAGGTTTCGAAACTGGAGACGAAATCGTTTATGATCCTATCCTGTTCTTTGACGCGTATCACCGTTGTTTCGGCCGATTTTCTGCCGGAAGATACGTGATTAGTTGAGTTTTTTATAATATTCGAAATTAGATCCGCGTTTTGCGCGCTACTTTCCGCCAGTTTGGAAACTTCCTGTGCCACGACGGCAAATCCTCTCCCGGCTTCTCCGGCCCGAGCGGCTTCGATCGACGCGTTGAGCGAAAGTAAATTGGTTCGATCCGCGACTTCGGACATGATCCTGTTCACCTCGCCTACGCTTCTAAACGAATCACCCAGTGAGTTGAGCGACTCGTATAAATTCTCAGCGAATCCGACAACGGTGGAACCGGCCGTTTTTACCCTGTTCAAGTTGTCGTCGAGTTGGACGTTGGATTCCGTGATTTTTTCTATGATCGTTTTCAGATTGCGGCTGTGATTCACCAAGGCCTCGATTTTTTGAAATTGATTTCGAACCGTTTGCGCCGAACTTTCGCTTTGTGTTTGGAATTCCTCCATCGTGGATCCTATCTCTTCGAAAGAGGACGCGTGATCCGCAACGACGTTGGTGAATTCGCTCATGAACTCTTTTAGATTCCTGGAAGAGATTTTCAAATAACGCGCCGAATCGATCATCTTCTTCGTTTTTTCATTGGTGAGTTTCTGAGATTTGGCGAGTTCGGTTTCTCTCGATTCGGAATTCACCCTCAACTTTAGGAAAAGATTCACTAAAAAACGGATGATCAAGGATGAAGAAAGAAGAAAGACTATTTTCAGAATCTGTTCCGAAAGGGAAGCGTGGCCGGTGGACGCGGCCAACACGGGATCGTCCACCATCTTCAATCCGTAAACGATCGCGACCAAGACGACGATTCCTTGAGTGATCGCGGACAAGGTTCCTATCATAGTGACGAATCGCGGTGAAAGTAATAATCCGGAACAAATGATGTATATGTAGGATACGCCGTAAAAGATCTGTCCTTTTACGATGACTCCCGAATTTTCGGGAGTGTCGGCGGCGACTACGACCATCGTTAAAAAGAGAGTCACTACGTCGAATATCATGAACGTTTTACTGAGCCGATCCGACATCCTACCGTGTTTTCTGTGTTTAAAAAAACTGAATATCGCGTAACAAAACATCCCCGTAACGCCCAAAAGATAGAACGTGTTCTGTGTCGGCGTGCTTCGTTTCCAAGAGAGTATTATGGAAACGTAAAATAAGACGATCAGAATCAAACGGATTCGATTGATATAGGCTGGTCCGGATGCGATGATCTCCCGGTCGGTAAAATTTGTTTTCGGATTTTTCTCGCGCATGATCGCGTTTTATAAATCCTCGGACAGCAAACAATATCTTTTCGGTTTGATTGGAATTCGAAAATGTTAAGTTATAAGTAGCGGCTGCGCCTTTCGGGGTAAGATACGAATTCCGGAAATAAATTATAAAAGACGGCGCGCGCCTATCGTTTTAAAATCAATACTCAAGGAAGTCGTCGGAATAGGGTGGTGTTCTCGATCTCTTCCAAAATCGATCCTCGCCGCTCTACACAAAAAGGATCTTCTTCAACCTTTTAAAGCCGCGATTCCTTTGTTACTCGAGTTTTCTAAAACGAAGGAAGAAGGTTTTGAAACCGTATATAAGGTCGCAGAACGAACGATCGTTCCGGTTCAACCGTTCGATTCCTCGGCTTCAAGGCAGGATCGAGCCTCGTCTCTTCATAGATTCCAATCCTTGGCTCAAACCCTTTCTAGTTTCGTCCTCTCAGAAACTTCTGCCGATGGCGAAGAAGACGGTAGCTTTCGCTTTGGATCGGGAAGCAAATAAGACTTTGTATTATCGTAGGCACGGCGGATCCAAAATCGAGGACCTATCCGCGGTCGTTCCAGACCGAGCGGAGGTTTATTTTTCCGTGTTCGATAAAAGTTCGCCCGGGTTGTATCGATTCCGATGTCTTTCTTTTCCCGTAACGGAATCAAGGCCTCGAAACATTCAGGGGAGAAACAGGGTTGAAAGGATTGTCCTGATTTTCGTTTTATCGGGACTCGGTTCGTGTTTCCGCGGATCTCCGGAAAAGGAATCCGAAAATCTAAATCCGTTTCGAAAAAGTTTCCTTTATGCTCCGGATCGACTGTTTTTCGTATCAAAATTAGAATATGATGCAATATATTAAAATATAATAAATTTTTAATTTATTAATATAAAAACTCCGGGGAAAAGTTTTTAACCCCGGAGCAAAAACCGATAAAATCCCGTCCTCAACTTCCTCGAGGGGAGGGATTTTTTAGAGGTTAGTTTAATTTGCGGACTCGTCCACGGCCGAAACGGCTTCCACACGTTTGCGCATTTCCCGGAGATAGGACTTGTCCGATCCGCTCAGATTCATCGCGGCTTCGTATAATTTGATCGCGCTTTCGTAGTCGCCGGAGGAGAAAAAATAAGTGGCAAGGTTTGCCTTGGCCGCCCAGGATTTTCCGCCCGATTTTTGATCCGCTTTTTCCCAAGCGATCTTCGCCTTTTTGAAGCTAGGCGTTTCTCCTTTGATTTCCTCGTAACCTTCCGTTAAAAGTTCCTTAACTTCCAGATCGTCGGACTCGACGAAAACTTTGATCTTTTCGGTTTTCACTTTCGGAGAAAGTCGGCTTTTAACGTACTGCGCCGCTTCTTCCAAACCTTGTCCGAACGAATCCAGAACGGAAGGACAACGCAGGTTCCCGACGGAGTTGAAAACTTTTGCGGGATTGGAAACGACCGCCTTTTTGACTTCGCCGGTTTCAACGTTGATCAGAGTTGCGTCCAAAGGAATGAGCATATAACGTACTCCCGTCGGTTTAGAAACGGGTTCGTTCGAAGAGGAGGATCTCGTTCCTTGTTTGTCCATCATGGAAGCCGCGATTCCAGCGACTTTACGTCCCGCCGCGACGAAATCGATTTTGTTTTCGGTTCCGCATTCGGTGTAGGGCTTTTGATAGCCGATGTACAGGATCGCTTCCGCTCCGATCAACTTACCGATGTTAGCTCTCGATTCGGTCACGCCCGTAAGGGAAAACGTCGCTTCGTTTAATATATCCGCCCTTTTGCTGAGATCGGTGAGACGAAAATACGATTCCTTGTCGAAGGCTTCGAATACTTTCGCCGGCATTTGATCGATAAAGCTGGAACCGCTTCCGAAAATACTTTCGAACAGACTTTTTTTAGGTTTTTCCACTGCGATTCCTACGTTTCGGATCTGACCTAAGAATTTTTGCAACGCCCTTCCTTCTTTATCTTTTGGGAATACCGGATACTCCACGTCGATGGTTTCCGCACATTGGAAGTGGAATAAAACCAAAATCGTGAAAATAAGTTTTTTACTTAACATACTTAATACTTAACCTGTTGATGAATATGCGCTCATTTTGATTTTAAGCCGGGGGAATCAACGATAAAACGAACGAAAGAATGATCGCTTCCGAAAAAGGAAATACGCGTTCTTATGAGGGAAGAAAAAATAAAAATGCGCTTAACAAAAATGAAATACGGAAATAAATTCGCACGGAAAATCGGATCGATGGGAAAAATTCTTGGATCTAACCGGATTATTCCGGTTTTTAGCTAGTTCGAAACGATCGAATCGGTATTTTGGATCTAAGAGTGGAATTGTAATTAAATTATGAAAATAAAATGTAAGAATATTATAATTATATAAATTAAGTTATATGATTATCCAATAAATCCGGTTCGGGAGAGAGGTTCTTATGGGATCTATAGAGATACGAAGGTTGAAAGAGGATGAAACGGTTCGTTTTACGGAATTGATCCGCGTTTTCGAGGCGGTTTTTGAAATGAAAAATTTTCGCCTTCCTCCCATAAAACATCTTGGAAGGCTGTTGGAGCGGGATGATTTTTTCGTTTTCATCGCGCTTTCCTCGGGGAAAGTCTGCGGGGGTTTGACGGCATATACGTTGTATCAGTATTATTCCGAATCGCCTTTGGTTTACATATACGATTTAGCGGTCGCATTAAAATGGCAGAGAAAAGGAATCGGAACCGCTTTGATCAAGACAGTCAACAAATACTGCGAAGATGCGGGTGTGGAGGAGGTTTTCGTCCAAGCCGATTTGATCGACGATTACGCTCTTGATTTCTATCGTTCCACTGGCGCGACGTCCGAACAAGTCGTACATTTTTATTACCCATTGCTTCCATAAAACGGAAATCGTTTGCATTTTGAAAATCGAGGGTGAATCTATGCCGATCCCGAATACGGGACGGAGAGAATAGGAATGAAACTTTTATCAGCGACCGCGATATTATTGAGTCTCGCGGTTTTGTCGTTCACTTGTAAACAGAATCAAACGGAAAAAAAGAACGGGGTGCTCACCTTCGTAAACGGAGACGTTATCGTTCAACGCGGCGATCAAAAAATCAAAGCCTCGGTTTCACAGGAAGTCCAAAACGGAGACGTGTTGATCACCGGAGCGAAATCGGCCGCCGCTATTGTTTTCGGGGAGAACGCGTCCGTTATCGAAATCCAATCCGAGTCCCAATTCCGTTTTCAAGAGGACGGAAAAGGAAAAAACTTTTTTCAAGAAAAGGGAAGCTCTTGGATTCTTACCAACAAACTGAATAAGGACGAAACCTTGACCTTGCGTACGCCAACGACGACTGCGGGGGTAAGAGGAACCAAGTTTTTTACTGCTCTGCGGGAAGGTATGACGTTTACCTGTTTTTGCCAAGGCCAGGTTGAATTGGAAAATACGGTAGATCATTCCAAAAAGGTGAACGACTCCGACTATTTGGCCGTTACGAAAGGGGATAAGACGATATACGTCACGTCAGCGGATCTTCATAAGGAAAATCTAAAATATTTACACGATCACAGCGAGATCGAAAATTCTCCCGTAGGAGGGCAGAACAGAATGTCTCCGGATGATTTTCAAAAACTCTTTAAGATCGTAAAAAACAAGTTCGAAGAAAAATAATCGCCGTTATACGATCTCCTAAAAAAAAGAACGGCCTTTATCCACCAACCAGATCCGGATCAGCCGTTCTATGTCCTTTTTCGAATACGGTTTTCCCAAAAAATCGGACATACCCGCAGCGGCGCATTTCATTTTGTCCCCTTCCAAAACGTCCGCCGTAACCGCGATGATAATCGGCTTTTTCGGCAAATCCAGATCGTTTAGGATGACCTGTGCCGCGTTGATTCCGTCCAGACGAGGCATATTCACGTCCATGAATATGAGATCGTAAAATACGTTTTTGGCTTTTTCTATCGTTTCTAAACCGTCGTGAGTAACGTCGTGATATATATTCAATTTTTTGAGTATATTGGACAAAAGGAAAACGTTCGTCGAATCGTCCTCGGCGATCAAAATTCTTACGTCGGACGGGAGTCCGGATAGATCGATCTCGCCGCTGAAAGCGGAGGATCGAGAAGGTCCGGATTCGGAAAGGGAGATTACGACTTCGAATACGGAACCTCCGTCCGGATTCGCGAACGCGCGTATGGAACCTTGCATCAGTTCCACCAATTTCTGCGAAATTGCGAGCCCTAACCCTGTGCCTCCGTATTTTCTCGAAATGCTCGAATCGAGCTGGTGGAACTTTTGGAATAACAGGGAAAATTTCTCCTTCGGAATCCCTACGCCCGTATCCTTTACGGAAATAGAATATTCAATTTTATTTATGTCATTAATCCTTTTGGAGGAAAGGTCGATTTCTATCTTTCCCGTTTCGGTGAACTTGACGGCGTTTGAAATAAGATTGGCGAGAATCTGTTTTATTTTGTGTTCGTCACCGGCTGCTTCGTAGACGAAGTCCGGCGAAAAACGAACCTGTAATTCCAAACCTTTCCGTTTGGTCTGATAAAGAAACACACCTTCCAAATCCCCGATCAGCGATTCCCAGGAGAAATTTTCGATTTCCAATTCTATTTTGTCGGCCTCCAACTTGGAAAAGTCGAGTATGTCGTTTATTATTTTAAGAAGAGTGTTTCCGCTTCCTTGGATCAGTTGGAGCAGATGGGTTTGGTTTTTATCCAGCGAGGTGGATTTGAATTCTTCCGTAAGCCCTAAAATCCCGTTTAACGGAGTTCTAATTTCGTGACTCATTGCGGCTAAAAATTGGGATTTTATTTTGTTGGCTTGTTCAGCTTCGGTTCTCGCTTTTTCCAATTCGACCGTTCTCAAGGAAACCTCCGTCTCTAGAAGATTTTTTTGTCCTTCTTTGAGTTCCAAAATCCTTTGATGTGCGAGATTATTCTGTTCCAAGGTCGATTGTAATGCGACTCGAAGGTTTTCGGAATCACGAATCGTTTCGGTCAATTTTTTGGCCAAAACGATCGCCTGTAAAAGTATGAACGTCACGATTCCGACCTGGGAAACGTATCCCGTTGAGATATATCCTAAAACGAATAGGATATCGTTGATCACCGTCGCAGTGAAAATCGAATATGCAAAAAGAATAATCAACGCTCCGGCCCTTCCTTTGTTTTTTGCACGTGCAAAAAACGGAGCGAAACCCAAAGGCAAAAACGCGAATAAAGCGTACGCGATGAAGAAAAAACCGGTAAATTCGCGGACCGGCAGTAAAAGTAAAAAACCGAAACAGATAAATGCGGATATGACCGCGCCGATAAAAGCGGAGGGAATGTCCTCTGGGAACAGGCTTTTTAGGAACAAACACATGAAAATCCCGTTTGAAAGGACAACGGCATGGATAAAACGTATATAGACGTCGAATCCTATTTCAGGAAATAACATTAGAAAAATATGATTTTCTAAACTAAGTTGACGAGCCGCCATGAATACGCAGAAAAGTCCGAAGTAAAGATATTCCAGGGATTTCCGTCTAAATAGAAAAACAACCAGATGATAAAGGCCCATCAAAAATACCGCGGAGAATCCGCCCGCCTCGGTCAGGAGTTTTTCGGACTGTTTTTTTCTGAGCGTTTCCCAGTCTCCGAAGTAGATCGGCTGCCAGATTCCGTGGTTTTCGTGGTTGAAATTGGAAATTCTCAAAACGAGGACAAGTTCCCGTTTTTCGATTCCGATGTAGGCCAATCCGGGTTTTAATTCCGGTATCATGGTTTGGTATGAATCGCCTAACGTGCCCACTGCGACGATCGGCCGGTTGTTCGCGGAGATTTCAAACGCGGAAAGGATTTCCGTCCAAAAAATTCCGTAGGGATTGGGATAGGATTCCGGAAGTAGAATCCTAAGTCGATAGGTCGCCTTTCCGAACGGAGGAAGTTTTTTACCGTTTATCTCGTAGAATTTCCAGTAACTGGGCACCGGAAAATAACCGTTGCAATTTTTTTTCCAAACGCTTTCGTCCGCGTCGGAAGGGATCAAAACGTCCCAACAAAACTCCCAGTTCCCTTTCAGTTCGACGGGGCCTAGGGAAGGATTCCAATTCCCGAGGTCGATCCTTCCGTTTCGTATCGGTGCGGGCATGGGTCCGCTCGTTTCGCAGCTTAAACCGAATCCGAGGATGAAAATTAAAACAGTCGTAAATTTTATATGATCGAAATTCATACAATTCGGCCGAATTTTTTGCGGATCTATTTATGACTCGAAAATCGGAATGAAATTTTCATCGATTTTATGAAAAGATCCAATCGTTTTTTAAAATTCTAATATATGTCCCCGGCTCTTCAAAACGGTATGAAAATCCGTATGTCCGACTTCCGTTCGGAATTTCGGTAGTATACGCAGACAGAATAAACTCGGTTTCGAAGGCTATTTCACCGTAAAACGAACGTTTTAGATCAAAGACATCGAAATCCCAAGAAAACTCGTATTTTAGATTTTTTGAAACTATCAATCTCTGTTCCACCTCTTTCCACAATAGAATTAGAAAAAACGAATACGGAATTCCTTAATATTGTAAAAATCAATTGAAATTCGTCCAAGAATTGTATAACTTAATGTTTTTCAAAATATAATCAAACTGTTTGTCATGGATTCATTTCAACTACAAGAGGGCGCATATCGACTGATTTTTGAATCCTTACCCGGCTTGTATCTGATTCTTCTGCCCGATTTTCGTATCGCAGCAGTCAGTGATTCCTATCTTCAAGCCACGAAAACGAAACGAGACGAGATTTTAGGAAGGAAAATCTTCGACGTTTTTCCGGACAATCCCTCCGATCCAGATGCGACCGGAGTGCGTAACCTCAGGGATTCTTTGGAGTCCGTCCTTAAAAATAAAATTCCCGACGCAATGGCGGTACAAAAATACGACGTTCGTCGCCCGGAATCCGAAGGCGGAGGGTTCGAGGAAAAATACTGGAGCCCGATGAATTCTCCGCTTTTCGACGATAAAGGAGAAATAATTTTTATCATTCACCGCGCCGAGGAAGTGACAGAATTCGTCCGTTTAAAACAGGCAGGTAAGGAACAGGATAAGGCTGCGGAGGAATTGCGAAATCTCACCTCATCGATGGAAACCGAAATCTATCAAAGGGCGCAAGAGATTCAAACCTCCAATAAAAAACTTTTACGTCTCAACGAGGAAGCGATCCAACGGGAAAACGAACTCAAACAGGTTTATCAAAAACTTTTTGACATGGATCGTATAAAAACCCGTTTTTTTACCAATTTAAGTCACGAGTTGCGTACTCCGCTGACGTTGATACTCGGTCCCGTAAGAACGTTGTTGAAAGGGGAAAATGTGGATCCTTCCAAACGTTCCCTCTTGGAGACGATCGAAAGAAATGCGTATACTTTGCTCAAACACGTAAACGATCTCCTCGACGTTTCCAAGTTGGAGGCCGGAAAAATTAAGTTAGAATATTCTAATGTAATTCTTTCCGATTTGATCCTGTCTCTGGCGGCTCATTTCGATTCCGTGGTCGAAGAAAGAGGTTTGGAGTTCCGGTTGGAAATCGAGAAGGATTGTAAGATTCAAATCGACGCCTCAAAAATCGAACGAGTCCTGCTGAATCTATTTTCCAACGCCTTTAAGTTCGTCCCGAACGGTGGAAAAATACTTTGTAGTCTCCGTACCGAAGGCGCTTATGCCCTGTTATCCGTGGCTGATAACGGTCCCGGAGTGCCGCCCGAGTTGAGAGAACTGATCTTCGAAAAATTCAGACAAGGGGAAGAGGGTGACGCTCGCTCGCACGGAGGAACCGGTCTTGGCCTTGCGATCGTTAAGGAATTCGTCGGACTTCATAAAGGATCCGTATGGGTCGCAAAATCTTCGTTAGGTGGTGCGGAGTTTACGGTCAAACTTCCGCTACAAACCTCCGCTGCAGCCGAGCTGATTCGCGAAAGAAAAAACGATCCGAAAGAAAACGATCCCGCGTTAAAAGCCGCGTTGCACGAAGCGGAGCTGATCCGAAAAAAAGCGGACGAGGAGACACACGTTTCCTTTGCGAATCGTCCGAAAATCCTGATCGTCGAGGACAATCGGGAAATGCGGGCGTATATATCGAATACGTTGTCAAGGGACTTTAATATCGTCACCGCTTTTGACGGACAACAAGGATTAGAGGCCGCAATCCGGGAACAACCGGACGTGATCGTGACCGATCTTATGATGCCGGTTTTGAGCGGTGATCGGATGGTCAAAGAGATCAGAAAAGTGCCGCGATTGGCCAACGTCCCTATCCTGTTTTTGAGCGCCAAGGCGGATCAGGATCTCAGAATCAGGCTTTTGGAGGAGGGGGCTCAGGATTATCTGATCAAACCGTTCGCCTCCGAGGAATTATCGGCAAAGGTTAATAATTTTATAATATTAAGAAAATTGATTGAAAGTCTTGAAATCGCAAACAAGGACTTGGAAGCATTCAGTTATTCGGTGTCTCACGATTTACGGGCTCCGATCAGAGGTATAGAGGGTTTTATCCAAATTCTTTTGGAAGATTACGGAAAAACCTTCGAACCGGAAGCGCTGCGTTTGTTGGATGTCATCCGAAAAAGCGCGGCTTTGATGAATAAACTCGTTCAGGACCTCCTTCATTTCCACAAATACGCAAGATTGGATCCGTCAAACTCCGTGATCGATATGGAGTTGATGGCGCGCGAAACGGCGGAAGCGGTTATGGAGGAATATCCGGGAAAAAATTTTTCCATCGAAGTTGAACCACTCCCTTTAGCATATGGGGATCGGGCCGCGATAAAACAAGTATGGGTCAATCTGATTTCCAACGCTGTAAAATACTCCTCGACAAAAGAGGATCCGCGGATCCGAATCAGTTGTTCGACTAACGACGGTTATAACACGTATACGGTTCGTGACAACGGCGTCGGATTCGAAAACAAATATTCGAATCGATTGTTTAAGGTGTTTCAGAGGCTGCATGTACAGGAGGATTTCGAAGGAACCGGAGTCGGCCTTGCGATCGTCGCAAGAATCATACAACGTCACGGAGGAAAAGTTTATGCGGAAGGCGAGACCGATCGAGGTTCCTCCTTTTTCTTTTCCCTTCCTATATCCGCCGAAAACGTTCAAAACGAAAGGAGTCTTTCGTGATAGTGGACGACCCGAGAATGTTCTGTGATCGGATTATCCATCGAAACCGGACGATACGATACTATGGCTAAGTGGAAGTTTCTTTTTTTGGAGGATTCTATCGTGGATCTGGAACTCATCCAGAGACAGATAAAAAAAGCCCGTATAGAATACGATCCGATTCACGTAATCGATAGTGAAGGTTTCATGCGTGCGATCGTCGAACAAAAGCCCGATCTTATACTTTCCGATTTTAAACTGCCTAAGTACGACGGCTTCTCGGCTTTGATGGACGCCAAACGTATGTGTCCGGAAACCCCGTTCATATTCGTATCCGGAACCTACGGAGAGGAGGCCGCTATACAAACCTTGACTATGGGAGCCACGGATTACGTTCTCAAAGATAAGATAGAAAAATTATTGCCCGCGGTCCAGAGGGCGCTCAACGAATTGGAAGATCACGAGCTGCGGAGAAAAGCGGAGCTGGAGCGTTACGAACTGGAGGAACAACTGAGACAAAGTCAAAAAATGGAGGCGATGGGTTTGATGGCGGGAACGCTCGCTCACGAGATCAACAATCCTCTTCTCGCGATTTCGGAATACGCCGCCATGATCGCCAAAGGCGAGGTCGGTCAAGACGCTTCCAAACGATTGGCGAAGAAAATTCGGGACGAAAGTGACCGTATCTCCAGAATCATGAAGGACTTGTTGCGTTTTTCCAGAGAGGAAAAAGGAAAGTTCGATTCCGTAGATGTAAGCGAGATCTTCGCGAAACTCAGTACGATTGCAGGACAAATATTTAAGATGAATCGTGTGGAAGTGGAATGGCAAAATCGATTGAACGACGTTTGTACGATTCAATGCAGGGAAGGACAGATCCTCCAGATTTTATTGAATTTGATCAACAACTCCGTGGACAGTCTCAATCAAAAATATCCGGAATACGATGAGCGCAAAAAGATGATCGTTTCCGTCGGAATCAAAGAATCGGAGAATGGAGCAACGGTTCAGTTCGAGATTATGGATTTCGGATTGGGAATTCCGCGCGAGATTCAAAATTCGGTTTTTAAAACGTTCTTCACCACGAAACCTCCCGAACGAGGAACGGGTTTAGGTCTTTCCGTCAGTTTAGGGATCGCTAAGGAACACGGAGGAAATTTATATTTCGAAAGCGAGCCAGGTGAGTTTACCCGTTTCTTTTTGGAAATTCCCGTTCGACCACTTCCGACTTCCGATTAATCAATGTTAAACGAGATTCTAACTTTGTTTTCGTAACTTTTGTAAGAATATAAGATCCATGCTTTTTATAAAATAACCAGTATTTAAATTTATATTTCGATAGTTTGATTGTTTTCGTTTTTACAGAATCTTTGATTGAGAAAGAATTCCTGCCCACTGGAAATCTAATTCCGAACGATTTTTCTTACAATGAATTTATCCGTAGGCATTATTTGTAGAAGAAATTCACGAAAAAAGTAGGTTCTTGCCACAAAACATGCGATCTTCTAATCGAACATTTGTTTTACAATCGTCCCGAGCGTCGATTTTGTCTTTTTATCATTCTCCAATGTGTATTTATGCAATGATATCTCGAAGAAACAGGACATTTAAATTAAGATTTGTTTTTCTTTCCGCCGATTCGACTAATCTACAGGGAGAAAATCGTCGAAGGCTCGATCGGTTGTATAGTTCCGTTTATGGAAAGTATTTTCAAAGAAGCAAGACTCAAACGCAGGATTTTATTTCCGGCTATAGGAATAATTCCGATTTTAATGATCGGAACTTTCGTGTACGAGTCCTGGCAATTACAAAACGAAATTCGACAAGTGGTCCAAATGCGCGCTCGTGTTCTCAAGGATTATTTCAGTCGGGTCAGCAGTCAGGCGAAGGCCCTCGGTTTTTCCATGTCGGATTATCTTTCCAGACACGAACGTTCCGTTTCGGAGATTCGGATTCGGGAGAGAATTCGTTCGTATCCGGATCGGAATTTTTTCGAAGTGGCCGACCGGGAGCAGGACACGGATCCGTATCGATTTATTTCCGGTTCTCTTACCGGGGAAGGATCGGGTACATCCCTTCCTGAAACCTCGATTCGGGAAATGGAAGCCGCCTTGAGTTTAGAAGGTCAATTTCAAGCGCTTACGGATTCGGAAAGTGAAGTGCTCTGGGCGTATTATATGTCCATTCAAAAGTTTATTTATCTCGCGCCGAAGACCGACGTTTTGAAGGTTCACTTTCAGGAAACGTTTTTTCAAGCTCCGTTTTGGGTTTCCGCTTCTCCTGAAAAAAATCCGGAACGAAAACAGGTGATCACGGATCTTTATGACGATCTCGCCGGAAAAGGTTTTTTGATTTCGGTCTCTCAGCCCGTTTACTTTCGAAATCGTTTCGTAGGCGTTGCCGCAATCGACATCGGACTCAACGCGATGCGCAGAATTTTGGAAACGGGTGATTGTCTCGGAGAAAGTATGCTCATCGCCGAAAACGGCAATATAGTCGCGAAGGCAGGAGATTTGATGTTGGGGGATCGCCCGTTTCCGTTCGCGATCGACGGCTCGTTCGAAGTAGGCGACATCGTCAGAAAGGATTGGGCGTATTGGACCTTGTACGAGGTTCGTGAAGGAGAAATTCACCTCGTTCACAAAATTCAATTGTCGGAATATATTAAATTTATAATAGAGAGACTCCTTCCTTTTTGGGGGTTGGTGCTTACGCTCGCAGCGGTTTGTCTTTTATACGTAAAACTCAGAGCCTCTATGTATCAGGTTTATCAATTGAGTCACACCGATCCTCTTACCGGAATCACGAATCGGAGGGGATTTTTGAAATCCACTCAACGATCGCTCTCCGCGGGAAAACGTCGCGGAAAAGCCTGGAGCGTATTGATGATCGATATCGATCATTTCAAACAAGTAAACGATCGTTACGGCCATGGAACCGGGGACAGAATCCTGAAGGAAGTCGCGGATACTCTTTTCAAAAGCGTCCGCAAAACGGATTTCGTTTGCCGTTGGGGAGGAGAGGAGTTCGCCGTTTTTCTTTCCGGAACGGCACAGGAAAGCGCCCGTGAAATCGCGGATCATCTTCGTACGGAAATCCAAGGGCGCGTCCGTTTGGAAGACGACGTTTCGATCACGATCAGCGTGGGCGTCGCCCAAGGAAGAGGAAACGATCAATGTATCGAATCGGCTTTGGGACGTGCAGACGAAGCCTTATATCAAGCCAAAGCGGGCGGTAGAAACAAGGTCTGCGAATACGAGTTGGTAAATTTCTGATTGGATCGGTTCCGATTTTCGCCGACTTTCCGAACGAATTCCTAGAGAAATACAAGCGTTTTGTTACAACGGTCCGAGACGGAGGGATGCTTAGGATCTTGAATTCATCCGCGTTTCGTTTTTTCATAAATTCAAAAACCGTAATATCTCACCCAAGACACGGAGCTCGACCGATCACCTTATAGATTGGAGGGACTTACTTCCCTTTCCGGTTTAAGATCTTTTTTGTAGAAGGGAACCACTCTATTACATTGAATCTATCTGGTCCGATTGGCTCTCATCGACCAGATAGACGTTTTTCTTTCGTTTACCTTAATGTTATGAAATTCGAATTTTAAAAATTCGGAATAAACGAAAGTAAAAACGAGACTTCGGTTTCCGGAAACGTTTCCGATTAAAACGCTCCTATATCTCCATGACACTGGGTCTATTTGGTTAATCTGCATTCGTTAACCAAGTAGATTTTTTTTTGATTTCGTCGCGTTCGATTTTATGCGATTCAAAAAAGAAGGGCAGGTTGCCCTGCCCTTTAAACGAAGGGAGTCATTGAGGATAAAAGCCGCTGGATCGTTTGCTCTTATTTTGCGCCTGTTGACCGTATTCGCGAGGATCCGCGGGTCTTCGCCATTCATTCCTCCGTAGAGATCCATTTGCGGAATTCTCTCGGGGATTTTCCCGTAAATTTTACGCAAGCCCGATGAAAGGAAGAAGCGGAATTGAATCCGCTTTCGAAAGCGATTTGTAGCAGGTTCATATTCGTTCTGTTTTTCAGATTTCGTTTTACGTCTTCGATACGATTCATGTTCAGAAAATCCGCGAATTTCAAGGACATGTGTTTGTTTAGATAATACGAAGCCTGATGCGTCGATAAACCTAAGTAAGAAGCGAAATCGGGAAGCCTCAACTCTTCGTCCGCGTAACCTCTCACCTGAAGAAAAGCGTTGATCCTTTCTTCGATTCTTGCCAATTCGATTCCTTCCAAAATGTTTCTTCCGGATTCAGATTCGATTTTTTCCTCATCCTCCGAAAGAATCGTCTGAGAAACCGGAGGAACGATTTCTTCGATTCGTTTTTCATTGGTAGAAGGTTGGAATAAAAAGGGATAGATCCTTTCCAATACGGATACGTACCCGATCATAATTCCCGGAATCAATTCCGAGATCAAAAGTAGTCGGGTTTGGTTCTGGATCGTCCCGATCAGATCCAAAATCAGGGAAACACAAATCATAAACGTAATGAACGAGAAGTTATAATACAATTTCTGTTTTCCTAAAATTTGAATCGTACGTACGGACCAAATTAAGGTGAATACCATAAGAAGAATTCCCAGAGAATCGCATAAACTGATAAAGACGGTGCCCGGTATAAGATACGAGACCGCGATCGTAATCGGCAACACGGGTAGTTGTCGTTTGCAGTATTGCCAGGGATTCCGCAAGTTTTCCAGAACATAAAGATTGCAGATGAGAAGAGCAAAACACGCGTATAACACCAGACCGAAATAAACTCCTAAAAACAGAGGATTTTGTAACGGTCTCGGATCGATTTCTTGAGGGAAAAACATCCGGTTGTTAAACAACAAAAAGATGCTGACGCTCAAAAGTATCGTCGCGTAGGCTTTGTTGAACTCGTGATTTCTACTTTCATAAAGTCTGGAAATCGCCATGACGATGCCGGTTCCCACTCCGGTTGCGTGTGCGTACAAAAGATTAAAGTCCGAAAATACGGAGTAAGAGAGAACTTCGCCCACTGTGATGAGATCCTGCATGACGTTCTCCTTAATTGGATTCGGAAACTTTAGATACGAACGTCCGTAACATTCTGATTCGGCCTGAAGACTGGAGACCGGTACGACGGAAAAAATTTCTAAAACTTGGAAGAATCATGATTTGATATATACTCCTCATTATTTTTTTGCTTATCAAATCATATCGTATCATTCTCCGCTTTTCGCGTCGTCGGCATATATAATTGGAATTCGTAAAATTATAATTTTACGACATTCTATTTTGGGATATTTATTTAAAACGAAATTCCGGCATCGAAACGGATCTTCTATTCTTTAAGATGAGGAACTAGGATCGGTCGCATTGTCCGCGCTTCTTTGCAGACACGTTGTTACTTTTGAATATAAATTATTTGTAGGAACAATCAAAGAATTCGAAGTCCATTCCCCTTCGGAACGGAGATTCTTTTGTACGATTTTTACGTTAGCTTGCGTTTTCTTGCGGAGGATGACCCGTGTCGGTCGGACGCCGGAATAACTTCGGATAGGATTCTCGAAAGTGTTTCGGGGACATTCCTGTTTCTTTTAAGAACGCTTTATAAAAAGAAGAGTTTGAATTAAAGCCAACTGCAATTCCCACGGAAATAATGGATCGACTCGTATCTTGCACCAACATCGTCTTCGCTTCTTTGATACGAAAACAATTGATGTAATTGTTGAAGTTCATTCCCAGATGATTGTTGAGAAAATGAGAAAGCTGATGAACCGAAATTCCCAATTCGTCCGAAACGTCCTTGAGACGGATTTCCTCGTCCAAATAGATCCGTTCTTCTTTGACTACTTTCTCCAATTTCTTTGTGAGTTTGTCCGTATCGATATCGTGCAAAATAGAACGTTTTAACGCGCGTTTTACGGGCGGTTTGGCGGGGGGAAGGGAGAGAAAATCCAGCATATCCGGATAAACAAGAGTCATAAAATAATAGTAAATTACTACAAAGGTGGTGTGGACCCCCGAGAAAAGCGTCAAAACGGGCTTTTGAAGGACGATTCCCAAAATTTCAAACGGAGCGCAAATCGAAATCAGAGCGATCAAAATCAGGAGAATGCGCACCCGAAATTTGAAAAATTCGTCCGGTTTGGCGATAAACGCGTCGCAAACTACGATTACAACGTAAACGAAAACATACAAATCCGAAACAAATAAAAAGAAATCGAATTCTTTTCGATCGGACGCTTCATAAAAGGTTAAGATCGGAATCGTCAAAATCAAAGGCCCGAGTAAATGCCAATAATAGATCCGCGGTAGAGTAGGATAACGCCGGAAAACCATCGTAGAAACGAGGAAAACCAACGTGCCGCTGGTCGTCAGAGCCACTGTGTCCAATACGAAAAGAATTTTACGCAGCCAAAGGATCGATATCAAGTTCAGACTGTATACATCGATCGACTGAAATACGGCCGCGCAAAGCAAAATCAAAGCAGCGAAGTAATCGATCTGTTTTTTCGCTTTGATCAGACTCCCGATCCCGAGAATGAATGCGAAAACTGCTCCAAACCGAATCATCAGAAGGAGCATATCTTCATTGATTATGAATTCTAAATTATTCCACATACAATCAGATTTCGTTTTGAAACGGAACGTTCGGTTCGAACGAATTCAAAAAACTAATTTTAGTAAAATCAAAATACTTTGATTTTCTATTTTTGCAAATCATAAAATTTATACGATGATGATTTCTAACCAAAGACAGAGAAATCAAAATTATAAGTGTGTAACTTACGTATATAGAATTGTTTTCGCTCATACGAAACGAATTTGATCCTTGATAAAACGGTTTTCACTTCCTTCGGATTAAAAAATTTGCAAAGAGTGTTCTTGTTTGTCGTTAAAATGAAATCTTCGCTTTCGTTTTTATGAATATTAAAAGATATATAAACGTGAATTTGACCTGAAATGTTTCTGTTTATAATTTAAAACTAGCTAGTTTTAAATTATATGAATCATTCTTTTTATTTTATGCGAACGGATCTATTGATTCCGACATACGCGTTTGTGAAGTTTCGATTCTTCGTTTTCAATTTAGGAATCTACGAATCCTCAATTTTTCCGAAGCGGTTTCGGAGCGCTCTTCTTCTAAATCTTGTTTTAAAGAGAAAGGTTCGTTTTAAAAATTGAAAGGAAGCACCTCGAAAGACGAATTCGATAACAAAATCAACAGTTAAATCGGGGAAACCGTTCGAAAACGGAGACTAACGTTTCGGGGATGGTCGTTTTGCGTTCGTTAGGCGGGGGAGATGGAGGCGTGGCTGCGATTCCGTTCGAATTCATTTCGTATCGGAAAGGATTCGTTTCCGTTTCTATTTTTGGTTTCGGTCGTGTTTTTCCCCGTCGCGGAGAAAAGGGATTTCTCCTTTTTTGAGATTCTACTTTTATTTTCTCCGTTCTTCAGATTTTTCCGTTCGTAAAAAGTTCCTAGAAATTCAGTAGAATGTTATATTCAAAAATTTTTACATACTAAAAAATACAAAGATCATACCTTTCTATAAATTAAACGGAATCAAAAATTATGAAAGTTATTTAGGTTATAAAATGAAAAGAAACATAAGAAAGATCTATTACAATAGTCACATGCTTTTTCAATTTCAAGATCTTTCAATTGAGACTGATTCCGGAGCGGCTCCTAATTTCAGTTACGCGTTGTACAGTTTTGAAGGGCTTTGTCTTTATGCAGAGCAAAATTATCTCAGTTTGTTGAATTCAGATATCAAATTGAAAAAGTCCGTGGATCGTTTTATCGACTACGGAAATATCCATTCCAGCGTTTCGGGTCATAAAAAAAACAAAAAAGACAAACGTGTTCAGCTCATTGTACGGGCACAAAAACGTAAAATTTATAAAATCGATTTCGAAATGAACCACCGGAGCCGCATTTTTTTGGTCCACATTGAATTGATTCCGGAAGACCCGATTCAAGACGAAGGATATCCGACGCAAAAATTCGGTTCTTTGAAAGACGCTTTGCTTCGTTCTTTAAAACTCGAACGGACGTATTTTTATCTTTTGAACGTAGATATCTACAATCATCCGTTTTTGTATCGATTTGAAAATCGGATTTATGAAGCGGTTTTTTTGGATCTTAGAACCGAATTTCTTACGATCACCAACCGTCAGAACGCCTGTTTTCGAGTTTCACCCAATCAGATTTTTTTCTCTTATCAGATCAATAAACCCGATGTGGATATCAACTGGATTCCTTCGAGTTTAATTTCTTATATGAAAAATACGGTTCGAGTAGGGGAATACGAATTCAATCTCAAACTTTCCATCGGGGGTTATCATACTCCGGAGGCGGACACGAGTCCGAGAAAAATTCTAAAGGAACTCAAATTGAATCTGGAAAAAGCGAGGGCGTATCCGTTCAGTCGTTACTCGACACAATCCCACAACGATTCTTCCAATATGATTTCGATCTATTTGGCTCTACGGAATTCGGTTCAGAAAAAAGAATTAGAAATGTATTATCAACCGATTCTTTCCGCGAAACATAGAACGGTTCATTCCTGCGAGGCATTGACCCGATGGAGAAGTCCGGAACAATCCATGGTCAGTCCGGAAATATTCATTCCTCTTGCGGAGGAATCCGGGTTGATCAGTTCGATCGGTGCCTGGGCGATTCAAAATGCACTTAAGGATCTGATTTATATAAAACATCACCGTCTTTTGGACCCCGATCTTTTGATGTCGATCAACCTTTCTCCGTTTCAATTGAAAAATCCGGAATTTGCGGATAACTTCATCGCGTATTTTTTACAGCTCAATTTGAATCCTCATTCGGTGGTTCTGGAGTTAACGGAAAGTCGTTTTGAAGAAACTCCTCCGATCATCGAACAGATGCGGATTTTGAAACAGTTCGGGTTTCAGATCGCGATCGATGATTTCGGAATCGGTAATTCCAATTTTTCCAGAGTGGAAAAGATCGAAAGCGATTACGTAAAGTTGGATAAAAGTCTGATTTTGGGGGCGGATACGAACCATTCCAAACGGGGGGTTTTGAAAGCGATTTCGAAAGTGCTTTCCTCTTTGGGAAAACAAACGGTTTTTGAGGGAATCGAAAATTCTATCTTAGAAAAAATCGCTCTGGATTGCGGCGCCGATTTTCTCCAAGGGTTCCATTATGGAAAACCGATGAGTTTGACGGAATTAAAGGAATCCTATTCTTCCCGATTGCACTGATCGTTCTTGTTTGCGGAGAATTCGTTTTTCGGACGAAACACCGAACTCGAAATCGAAGGAACCTCCGGAATGAAATCGTTCTTCCCTTTGGATCGTTTTTCTTCGTTTAGAAGATTCGAACAGATTTCAATTCGACGACCCGGCGCAGATAAATCTTCGATCCACGGATAAAGAAAGTATTTTCCGTACATTCTGTTTCGTATCTGTACTATCGATTTGTAATACGATCGAATTGGGATCGATTTGTCTCGGTTATCGGATTGGGAAAGAAAATCATTTTTCTACGTCACATCGGTTGAAATTCCCGTTTTTGGAACTCTGTTTGATTGAATTCATATCGAAAAACTACTCTGACGAATAAACTGTTCCTTTTATAGAATGGATGGAACGATTTTTCGAATTCGATAGAATCATCGTATGCTTAGGATCGTTTCCGGATCGATTGAATTCAGAAAATCGTATATTCTAAAAATATGGATTACTGCAATCGTTTGTTTCTGGATTTCGAATTGTGCCCGTCCGAAAGAGCTTCCTATAGATTCCTCCACAAACGGTTTGTTTTTGAATCTGATCGCTTCCGAAACGAGTCGGATGTTTGCGGATTCTTTTGAGCAGGTTCCCGTTTCCGTAGAAGAGGGAGTCTCTCAAAATCTTTCGATCGATACTTCTACCTTTTCTCCGTTCCATGGAATTTTATATATTTCCGAAGAAATCGTTTCGCCGATGAGCCCGCTTCAATTTGATACGCAGGTTTCTTCTACATCTTCTTCCACGATCCAAGTGAACGTGTTTGCCGCGTCCGATCCGAATTGTGACGAAGAGGAACACATTCTCCGTTTGACGAATGAATTTCATTCCTTGGTGGGAAAAATTCGTGTTCGAGTTTTGGAAACGGATCGCTGTGTTTTTTTCGCAGACGCAGAACATTCCGGATATTCGGGGGACTTAGGCGGAATCGCAGGAGCCGACGAAATCTGCGAAAGAGAGAAGAGCGAGTTTTTACCCGGATCCGCTTCGGAATACAAGGCATTGTTGCGGATCAATCTTCCCGATACGAGAAGACCGGCGAACGCGGCTTCTTCCCAAACAAGCGTGGATTGGCCGATCCGAAAGAATACGCGTTACTTTTTACATTCGAATGACCAGGACCGAATCGAATTTTTATTATCCACCGCTTCCGAAGCGATTCCCGGCGACGCCTCCGGAATTTTTGCGATTCCTTTTACCGCTTCGATTCCCGAGGCGCTTGCTCCGAATCCGAACACTCTTTGGTCCGGTTTTGAAAGCCCTAATTTCGCAAACGGAAGTTGCTGTAATACTTGGACGAGTGGAAGCGGGAGTAGCACAGGGCTTTTTCTAAACGCGACGTTTACGAGTTATCATTCGTACTGTTCTATTCGTCGTTCGATTTTGTGTATTCGGTTATAAGGAAAAAAATATGGGTAAGCAAATGCAGGTCAGTAATCAATTCGTGACGTATCACATAAACGGAAACGAAATCAAAGCGATGCTGATTAACCTTTCGGGTTTGATCGACAATCGTTCGATTCTCAGCGTGCGGGATATCATCCTTTCGATTTTGGATGATTTTTCTGGAATTTACGTTTTGGATCTGAATAAGATCGAAAACGAAGAGTTTATCAATCTTACGAATTTCAGAAAAATGATTTCCGATGCGGTCCGAGTCAATCCACATTGTGTGATTCTTTCCGAATCCAGAAAGTTGGAACTGTGGATCGAAAACTATTCCATATTCAACGGAACGTATTTGGCAAAAAGCGAATCCGATCTTTTGCAGGTTTTCCAAGAAAAATTATCGAACGATCCCATCTCGGAGAGTTCTTTGCATATTTCTGGAGAAGCGGATATTCGTTTGCATTTGGATTATCTTGTGGAAGACAAACGTTGAAGCCGGGAAGATTCGTCTTTTCGGCGGGGGTTTCGGTCGGTGCTCCCTGATTTTGCGATCGAACTCGATTCGATTTTCTTTTGCGAAGAAATCAACAGCCGCTTCCCCGGAACTTCTTTGTTTTCATTTCAAAAACTCCGATCCTTTCGAGGAATTTTAATTTCTCTTTTTTGCCCGCATCGAACTTCGTGTACGCCGATCGTCCTCCTAAGACTCGATACGATCGGCGTTTTTTGTTGTGGGGAAAACGGAATGTTTTCCGTAAACGCAGTTTAGTAAGTCAATCCCTTATCCGCTGCCGCGTCCAAATCGATCATCATCGGAATCAGTTTATCCAAACGGGTCAGCTCGAATATTTTCGCGATCGACTGAGGTATGGAATAGACGATCAATGCTCCTTTTGCTTCCTTCATCAATCTTGCCTGAGTACTGATCAATACGGCCAGCCCGGAAGAATCGATATGCGTAGTGGAAGAAAGATCCAAAAGTAAAACCCGGCTTCCGTCGTCGATCTTCTGGTTGAATAAATCCTTCAACTTTTTAGACGAGAAGATGGTGATCTCGCCGGTCGTTTTGACGATCGATATATGCGGTTTTAGAAGATGATTTACGTGAGAATTCGAAATACTTTCGATCGATAAATCGTTTGCGGATGTGTTGTTTTCCATTGTATTTTCCTAAAAATTGATATTCATTTTCATTTCGATTTTTTGACCCCTTTCCGAGTTTCGATGGTAGTCGGGAGGAACGGTACCGGAAGACGGCGCAATGCCGGAATCCTGTAGAAAATAGGAAATCGTGACGGGAAAGCTAACGAAAACGGCGTTGAGCGCATAGCTAAAAAACAACGAAATCAAAAACATCTGATTCAGCGTTTTGTGTTTTTCGAATTCTCCGGTGTCGCTTTGGGACCAAAGCAAGGATCCGTCGTTTTGCGGTATGAGAACGGGGGCTCCGCTTTCTGCGCGTTTTGCCTCCATAAATTCGTAGACGGCTCCTGCCGCGAAGAACGCAGATACTCCCAAATGTGTATATCCCGTTTTAGAATGTCCTAACTTGGTCAAATAATATCCGGGTATCAAATAATCCCAAAATTCAAGCTGGATCTTCGGTTTGATTTCTTCCGGCCCATTGTCGTAGGTGATCGATTCGATTTCTTTTATATCTAAAAGGGAAGGGCCGTCTTCCGATTTTTTTTTCATCAGAAGGGAGGTTTCATCCTGAATGGAAATTCCCTCTCGAAAGGTTTCACCTTGTGTGGATCGGATCGTAAACGTAAATCCGCTGGCGGACAACTGCCCTAAAAGTTTTTGTGAAGCGGATCGGATCCTGATTTTTTTGAATTCGTTTTTAGACATACGTAGGTATCTGTTTCCCGCGTCCATGTAATAGACGGTATTCGGATTGAATTTCAACAGTTTGAATCCGCAGACTTCCTCGTTCCCGTTCTGAAATTGGATACAAAGTTCGTTTCCGGATTCTTCCAAGAATATCTCCGCGATTTCCTTTTTGGAAATCTTTTGATCCCGACCGTTCGTCACAACCGTGATATGATCCGCGAGAGGATCGTTTTCCTTGAGATCCCCGTCCACTACTTCTCCGTTTTTGAGAAGAATTCTATGGGGTCGTATTTCCGTCGCGAGAAGGAAACATAACAAAACGGGAATCAAAATTCGTTTCATGGGCTTAACTCGATGCTTACGGAGGAAGTCAGTTTGATTTTTTTTCGATTTTGTTTTTCGATCAACGTTATGGATTGATCCTCTTCTATAATAGCCTTGGAAAATCGGATTTTCTGCGTTCCGGTTACGAAATACAAGTTCGCGTTTCGAGTTGAGTTTTTGGACAAAGAGATCGATTCGATCGTATAAGTGGCCAACGTGATCGGGAAATGTGAGGAAAAAATTTTGGTTTGATCCCCGTCGATTACGATTCGTTTTCCGTAAGCGGGAAGATCATTTCCGGTTCGGATTTCTATGAAATTTCTCGCCTGCGCCTTGATTTCGTCCTCCGCCTTTTTTAAAAACGCGTTCGACTGATCGAGGACCGATCGAAGGTTCGGATCCGTAATCGGAGTTTTTTCCTCACTCGTTTTGGAGATCGAATCGCCGTTTTCCGAAATCGGTTTTAACTTTTCGGCGGAGGCTCGGATTTCCCGCGCTTCTGAGACGTCTCCGAGTCGTTCCGCGTTCCGATCCGAAATTCTCGCAACTTCACTTCCCGCGTTGTAGTAATGTCCCAACATCAAAAGTCTTCGATTGGCTTTGATCGCGATTTCCTTGTCGATTTCGGAAAACGCAAGGGCCGCGTATTCGGTGATGGCGTTTTTTTGATTTCCCGTTTTTTCCATCGAATACGCGCGGATGTATTTCATTTCCGCGGTATCGATCGGCGTTTTGGAGAATTCCTCCAAAACCTTCGCGTAATTTCCTTTGGCGAAATACGCTTTGATTCTTGCCTCGGGGGAATTGAAATTTTTTTCGATCTCCTGCGCGTTTAACTTCGATCTCCGGATGATTTCTTTGAGAATTTCCGCGTCTCCGGCAAAGCCGCCGTTGGGATTTTGTTTTTGTAAGATTTCCAAATCGGAGAGTGCGAGATCGAATTCTCCCTGGGCCGCGAGACAAAATGCCTGGTGCAACAGAATGAATCCGCTTTCTTCGCTTCCTTTCGAAAAGAGCGGAAGGGCTTCCGCATACGACTGATAGGCTTCCTTGTAGATTTGATTCCGTTCGAGTTGAAACGAACGTTCGAGGATTCCGATTTTAGAGGAATCGATTTCGAATCGGATCGGCGGTTTGCCCGTGGCCAGTCGAACCCCGTTGATGAGAGCGCCTCCCAGGTTTTGTAGAAAATTCGTTTGAAATACGTTGCGACGTCCGGAATCGATGAGGGAACTTTGTAGATTGTTCAGACTCATCTCCGCTTTGAGATTGTCCTTGTTGGAAAGAATACTTTCGAATTTCGTGCGCAAAACCTCGCTGGAAAAGGAGAAGTTGAGCACCTTTCGTTTTTCGAGAATCACCTTGAGCTCGAATAACTTCGTATCGAGTACGATCAAACCGAACGCTACGATGAGTAGAAATCCCAGGATCGCGATCAAAAAACTTTTTTTCATTTCACCCGATCTCTAAGATTCCGAACGTGACGTCGTCGGGAAAGGCGCGGGCATACGTGTGCAATTCTTCGTCGATCGAATGCATCAGTTCGGTGGCCGGAAGTGCGCAATGTTTCTGGAATAACTCCAACAAACGATCGTCTCCGAACGGTTCGTTCCGCTCGTCGAGCGCGTCTAAAATTCCGTCCGTGTATACGAGCAGCTTATCTCCGGGTTTCGTTTTGATTTTGAGTACTTCATACGGATCGGGGATTCCGATGCCGAGTACGAATCCGGTGGAATTGAGGGTGATGATCTTTTCGGATTCTTTCCGATAGTAGTAGATCGGGTTGTGACCGGCGCTGCTAAAATACGCATAAGAAGAATGTTTTTCGAAAAGTATAAAGATGCCGGTCGCGAAAAAAGTTCCCTGTAACGTGGTAAATAAATTATCGCTCAGTTTGCCGAGGATGAGCGCGGGGTTGACGGTTTCCTTGAGTATGTTTTCGAGATTGTAGTGTATGATCGAAGTGATCAAAGCCGCGGAAACCCCGTGTCCGGTTGCGTCCGCCAAAAAAAAAGCGGTGCGGTCCTCGTTGATTTCTATGATGTCGTAGATGTCGCCGCTGACTTCCCGCATCGGTTTGTAGTGGATGTCCGCGTGGATGAGATTGTATTTCTTTCGTTTTCCCGGAAGAAAACATTCCTGTACGTTTTTTCCGATTTCGAGTTCGGTTTGTATCTGCGTATTTTTGAGTTGTAACGCATCGACTTGATTCGAGATTTTATCCGCCATTCCGTTGAACGTACTTCCGAGGATATCGAGTTCGTCCTGTGCGTCGCTTTTCCAGGAAATTCTCGCACTGAGATTTCCGGTGGCCATGGTCTCGCTGACTTCCTTGAGTTGGAACAGACGTACGAAAATTTTTCGGTAGAGAAAAATTCCGAAAAGAGTGTGGAACGCGAATCCCCAAACCAACAAAAGACCGAGCTGGAGATACAGGGATTGAAGTCGGTCCACCATTTCTTTCATACGAATTTGTGAGATCAGAAACGTTTTCGGATCTAATACGAAGATAAGATTTACGATGAATCGGGACGTGTCCAATTCGATGTCGTAGGATGTGTTGAGCGCGGCCTTGGCGTTGGCCATGTGCGACAATTTCGATTTGAGGTTTTCGACGGTCGCGGTCGTTCCGTTTCCTGCGAGTTGTTTGACTCCTTCCAACGACGCGGTTTCCGATCCTACGATGGAAAAATTCGACAGGCCGATACTCACGAGTTTGTTTTGGAAATCCTGGATTTGATCCGGGTTGTCGTAATCGATTTTATGAAAGGATTCTATCTTCTTGAGAATTTCCCGCGCGACCCGATCCGATTCCAACGTAAAATTGGAGAGAAGCAGATCGGTTTGATTTTCGAAGATCATCACCGCTACGAAGGTCAGATTGACTACGGTCAATATGGTATAAATGACTACGATCTGCAGTCGAAGCGATTTCTTCATGATCGGGATAAAGTATAGAAGAAATCGCGCCAAAAATCATTTCACGCTATAACGTGAATCGATCCGTCGTCGTTCGGATCGTGTTTTGTCAGAGGAAGGATGATTCTTTGTTTCGGAATTTTTCCTGTCTTCGTTTCCCTAAGATCCAAAAATACAACGCCGGAACCGTAAATCGGCTTAGGATCGTTGCGGCAATTTCTCCGAAGATCAGAGATACGGCCAATCCTTGGAAGATGGGATCGAAAAGCATCACGGCGCTTCCTACAACGACGGCCGCCGCGGTCAAAAGCATCGGACGAAAGCGTACCACTCCCGCATCCAATACCGCTTGGTGAAGCGATTTTCCGAGTCGTAGTTCCGACTCGATGAAATCCACGAGTAGAATGGAATTACGAACGATGATTCCCGCACCGGCGATAAAACCGATCATGGAAGTCGCCGTGAAATACGCGCCGGTCATCCAATGTCCGGGGAGAATTCCGATCAATGAAATCGGAATCGGCGCCATGATCACGAGCGGCACGGCATAACTTCCGAACCAACCTAAGATCAATACGTAGATCAGTATCATCACTAAGGCGAACGCTCCTCCTAAATCGCGGAACACTTCGTAGGTGATGAACCATTCTCCGTCCCACTTGACGAAACCGCCTTCCGTATTTCGAGGAGCCTCGAGAGTGGCGGTAGGATACGGAACTTTAGGAGTCAGATTTAAAATCCCGTAGACGGGCGCTTCCTCTTTTCCGGTGAATTCCGCGGTTACGTATTCCACGGGTCTGAGGTTTTTTCTGTATAAGGTTCGTTCCTCTCGTATATAAGATTTTTTGAATAAACTCTCGGAGGAAACCGATCCGCTCGCCAAGGATGATACGTCCAGATCTCGGAAAGGTCTGTCCGAAGACCGACGGCTGTCTACGACGGAAAGGTCCACTGTGATTTCTTCGGGATGTTCCGCTTCGGCCAGGGAGAGAATCGGCGTTTCCGAGAACAGATAACGCGCGTTTGTCGAAAAGGAGGACGAGGAAACGCCCAGTATCCCTCCCGATTCGGTATCGAACGGATATACGATCTTAGGCCTTCCCTTTCTCAACGTGGAATCCAAGTCCGCAACACCTTCCTGTTCGGAAAGTAAGGATACCAATTCGGACGCGATTCGTTTGCGTTGTGTTTCGTTCGGACCGTAGACTTCCGCGACAAAGGTCGCGAGTACGGGCGGACCGGGAGGAATTTCCAGAATCTTGGTCAGCGCGTTTTCCTTTTTGTCGAATTCGTTTAGGATCGGTCTGAGGGATTCTATGATTTCATGGCTTTTCCGGTCGCGTTCTTTTTTGGAACGTAGAACCACGTGCAAATCGGATTTCCAATCGTCGGCACGTAGATAGACGTGTTTCACCATTCCCGAAAACGAAAAGGGGGCCGCTTGTCCGGCGAAAATCTGCACCTTCTCGACGTTTTCGTTCTTGAGAATTTCCGTCGCGAGTCGTTTACTCGCCGTTAGATTTTGGGCAAGAGGAGTTGTGGGATCGTAGTCCACGAGGATTTGGAATTCGTCCTTGTCGTCGAACGGGAGCATTTTCACCTTTACCGCTTTAAACGCGACTAACGCAGAAGACAAAAGGAGAAGAGATATCACGACGACGCCGAATCGTATCGAATTGGCTTTGGATTTCAACAACCATTCCGCAAATCGAACGTAAATCCGATCGAGCGCGGTTAATTTCGTGTGTTTAGCCGCGTCGTGTGTTTCGGCTGTAGATGTTTCCCGTTTTAAAAATCGAACGCTCAGCCAAGGTGTCACGATAAAAGCCACGAACAACGACAGTATCATCGCAAGGCTTGCCCCGACCGGAATCGGTTTCATATAAGGTCCCATCAAACCGCGAACGAAAGCCATCGGTAGGATGGCCGCGATCACGGTGAAAGTCGCCAGAATCGTCGGGTTTCCCACTTCCGATACGGCGTCTAACGTACATTCTACGATCCCTCGTTTAGGATTTAGTTTAAGATGTCTTTCCACGTTTTCGACGACGACTATCGCGTCGTCAACGAGGATGCCGATCGAAAAGATAAGAGCGAATAACGTGACCCGATTGAGCGTATAACCCAAAAAATAATACAAAGCCAAGGTTAAGGCCAACGTTACCGGTATGGCGACCGAAACCACGAGCGAGGCCCTGACTCCCATCCACAAAGCGATTAAGATCGCGACGGAGGCGGTGGCGATCAGAAGGTGTTCTATCAATTCGTCCGACTTCGCTTTGGCCGTGGTTCCGAAATCACGAAGAACGGACATCTTAACGTCTTCGGGCAGAGTCCTTCCGAAACGTTCCGCTCGTTCCAAAAGTTCCCGCGAAAGAGGCACAACGTTCGTTCCTTTACGTTTGGAAAATCCGATCGTAACCGCGGGATCGGCTTGTGCGTTATGCGTCTTGTCGTATAGCAGCGACTCTTTCGTTTTTTCCTGAGGTCCTTCCGATAGATCCGCCACGTCGTAAACACGGACTATTTGCCCGCCGCGTTGTGCGACCGGGAGATCCGCTACGTTTTTAAGAGAGTTTAAGGGAACGCCCGCTTCCACGTCGTATTTTTTTTCGCGCCCCCAGTTCTGACCGGACGGAAGAAAGCTGCCGTTGGCGCGTAGAGCTCCGGCGAGGTCGGAGAGGGAAATTCCGAATCGATTTAATCGGATAGGATCCGCGATAACACGAACTGACTTTTTCCTTCCTCCGAAAAATTCAACGCGTGAAAGATCCGGCGTTCCCGACAATTCGCGCGCTAAAGGAGCGACTAACGTTCTTAACTCGAAATCGTTCCTGCGATTCGAACTGAACGTCAACGCAAGAAAGGGGACGTCGTCAACGGTTAGGGATCGTACCGAAGCCGGAGCCACGTTAGGCGGAAGCTGAGACGCGATTTCCAATAGTTTGTGATGAACTTTGACCAGGGAAGGTTCCAAAGGGCTTCCTACTTCGAAACGTGCGGTTACGACGGCACCGTGATCGCCGACGGCCGAGTAAACGTATTCAGTTCCTTCCAGACCCCATACGGCTCTTTCCACCGGTTCTACCACCTTGCGCTCCACTTCGTAAGCGTTCATACCCGGTGCGGAAAGTCGGATATCGATCATAGGGACCGAAATCTGCGGTTCCTCTTCCTTTGGGGTCAGATAAACGGAGATCAATCCCAAGAACAAACTGGAAACTATCAATACCGGAGTCAGTTTGGAATGGACGAAAGCGGCCGCGATTTTTCCCGAAAATCCGAATTTATTCCGTATATTAGAATCCGATAATGTTTTTGAAGAATCAGTTTTCATGACGGGCTCCTCGTTTGTTGTAAAGCGAAAGTTGCGCTCTCGTTTTGAGATATTCCGATTCCGAATCGGATTTCATCCGCAATAATTCCGCCGATTTCGAAAACGAAGTCGCCATTTGCGGCGCGGAGAGCGTACCTTCGCGGAAAAGTTTCGAGGAAATGCGGAGTTGTTCCTCCTGGATTCTCATGGAATCGTAAATTGAATTCAAATTTTCTAATATATTTCGCTCTTTTACGATCAGGATCCGGAAGTGACTTTCCTCTCTTAGTTTGGTTTCCTCCGCTTTTTTCCTGACAACGTCGAGGTCCGCCTTCGCCTGATCGACCGCGCCAAGATCGGAAGGATCCAAAAGGTTCATCCGTAAAAACAAACCCGCGTTATACGCGTTTGCCCGATCCCTGCTTCCGTCGTACGTGTAGGACTCGGCGAACGCGGCGATTTTAGGAAGGAATTTGGCGCGTTCCACTTTGACCGCCTCTTTTGCCTCTTCGGAACGAAGTCGATACACCTCGGATAAGTCCGTATTCCCTGAGTTTTGCGGATTAGGAAGCGGAAGAAACTCGTCCGCAAATTTGAGGAGAGGAGTCTTCGAAGGTCTAAAGTCCTCGGGTAGGTCTTCGGTCATGAATCGAAGTTGCTCCTCTGCGGCGGATCGTAACGTTTCCTGTTCCTTTTTGGATATTTCCAATAGGTTCTGAAGGGTTTTGAGCGAAAGAAATCCCGAAAATCCGACCGGATTAGAACGGTTCGCCAGACGATAGTTCGAAAGAAAGTATTTTATTTCTGCGAGGAGCGATTGGGTTTTGGATAGATTATCTTCCGCTAGAGAAAGAGTCTGATACGCGGCTGCAGAATTAGAATATTCTAAATTAATAAAATATTGTTCCTCTGATTTTGCGGCTAAAAGTCGGTTCTCCAAAAGCGAGTAGGCGGCGGTTTTTCCCCCACCCTCGAAAAGCGGAAGTTCGATCCCGAGAGTTCCCCTCGAATAGGTATGACTGCCCGGATGATTGAGCGTATCTTTAGCGAATAATTCCGCGTTATTCACATTCGGTTCCGTATACGGTCGGTTGTCCGAGCCGATAAAGTTGGAAGGCTGATAACGGAGGCTTTCGGTGGAAAAGTCGGATGCAGTCGCGGAACGTTGTCCCAATTTTCCCGTGAAGTTCAAAGTTGGATCGTCGGTTCTATACGAACGTATGTCCGTATAAACTTTCGGAAGCCAGTGTTTTCCGGCGCGATCTTTTCCGATTTCGGCTGCTTTCACTTCGGCAGCTTTCGCACGAAGCCCGGCGGATCTCTGACGGACTTTTATCCAAATTTCCGGAAAATCGATTTTCGTTTCCGATTTGATTTCGTTAGACAGAAACGTGAGGGTCAAAATCAGAATCGATAAAAACCGAAAGCGCTTCATCTTGCGTTTCCGTTCCCATCCTTTAGAGAACGGACCCCAAGTTTTTGTAACAGATAGGCGACCGGGCAAAAATCCGTAAGGGAAAAAAGTATCAGATTTATGCTCACCAAAAGATTCAAAACGAACCCCCAGGAATTCACCAAAGAACCCAACGCCAGGCCGATCGAAGATACGGTTCCGGCGATGAGAAACAGATAACGTTCCAGATACCAAGATTTCATATTCCCTCCAATATACCCACCAGGGTATACAATATTTACTATACCCCGTAGGGTATATAATAAAAGCAACTATTTTTGTGTCGCCCGTTAAAAAAGGACCACCGGTCGGCTTTTCGAAATCGGGGTGCGGGTCGGAAAAGTTGTTTCTAAATGCCGACCGCTTGAGGAGGGGGTGTTACGTTTAGGGGATAAACGGCGGAAATCGGATACCGGGACGACGATTTAAAGAAAAAAGGCCGCCTTGATTGCCGTTCGAATGTGTTCCACATCGGGTTTCCTTTTGTTTTCGGAAAAACAACGATCCATGTATTCTTGCACGTATGCTTCGCCGAATTTTTTGATCGCCTGGCTGGCCGCCTTTAACAATAAAAGGGTTTTTTCGCAATCCATAGAATCTTCTTTAAGGCCTTTTTCGACGGCGTCCAATTGACCTTTGATTCGGTGAATACGGTTGACGAGTAGTTTGGTGGTTTCCTCGGTTTTCATAGATACATACTATACCGGGTATACTAAGTGGTCAACGTAGAAAACGATATCGTAGTAGTTTTCGCTTTTGTCTTCAGGGATTGGCGAAAACGGCCTCCACTAAAATGGGAAGATCGTCCAGCGCGGATATTTTTCCAGTGAGTTTCCAAGTGTGTAACACTCCTTCGTAACAACTGAAAATTCTGCGAGCGAGTATTTTACAATCCGCGTTTTGTCCGAGAAGTCCTTCCGTTTGCCATTCCGCCAAATATCCGGAAAGGATATCGATCGTACGAAGGGAAACTTTTTTCGCCTCCTCCGAAATGGAATGGGAGTTGGACGCGATTTGTGCGACCGTATTTGCCATCGGACAACCCGCGAACTGGCTATTTTTCGTTTGTCGTTTTAATATCTGAGTCCATGCGCGGATGAACTCTTGGGGTTCCGATGATCTCGATTTCAATTTCTCTAAAAGGATGAGTTGCTCCTCTCCGTAAAAGGAAATATACGCCCTTCCTAAATCGTCCTTCGAAGGAAAATGATCGTAAAAACTGGCCTTTGCCGTTTTCGATTCCTGGATGATTTGATTGATTCCCGTATTTCCGTATCCTTGTGTTTGAAATAAACGGACTGCGGTTTCTAAAATTCTCGCTTTGGGCCCAGAATCTGTGCTTGACATTTTTCGTCCTTTAGGATTCAGTAACAGACAGACTTGTCTGTCCTGGATCTTTCTACTTTCATTAAGCCTGAAAAAGGAAGAAATTGCAAGTCCTTTTGGAGTTTTTATGACCTCAACGGAATACGATTTCGTCGATATCACCGGCGTCGCGAGCAGTGTCGCAGAAGCGGTTCGAACCCGTCACAGCGTCCGCGACTTCGAATCCAAACCGGTGGATGAGAAAATTCTTACCGAATTGTTTTCACAGGCTTTGCGTGCGCCCAGTTGGAAGAACAGTCAACCTTGGAAAATTCACGTAGTGAGCGGTGAAAGAAAAAATAGGATGGCTCGGCTTTTGACGGAACGGGCTAAACAAGCCGAGCCGTCTCCCGATACGATTTGGCCGAGCGGTTTTCCTTCCGACGCAAAACGCAGAATGTTCGATCTCGGCATGAAAATTTACGGAGTGGCCGGAATCGAACGCAAAGACAAGGAGGCTCGAGACGGGTTCATGCTTAGGAATTTCGAATTTTTCGGCGCTCCCACCGCGGTTTTTATCACCACGGAGTTCGAATTGAATTTTTACATCGCTTTGGATATCGGTTGTTTACTGAATACGGTGATGTTGCTGGCTCGAAGTTACGGGCTCGGCTCCGTTCCTCAAGCTGCGTTATCCGCCTTTCCTGAAACGGTTCGTGCTGAATTGGGTCTTTCCGAATCGGAGAAGGTGGTCTGCGGTTTGAGTTTGGGATATCCGAAGGCGGATTCCGATCTCAATCTTTTTCATACACCTCGCGAGCCCGTTTCGGATTTGGTGAGGTTTTATTAGAATCGTATTTTGGATCGTCACGGTTTTTTTTTCGAACTTCGTCCACTTTCCTAAACGAACGGGGAACGTCGAAGGAACTTCCGTTCGAAACGATCCGACACGATTCGTAAACGCCTATCGGTCGGTATGGATGCGTAAAATATTCTTAAATTTGAATGTATTTGGGCATTCGTACGACCGTCTTTAAGGCTCCCTATTTTTATATGTCAGAAAATCGATCAACGAAGAGACCTAGAGCCGAACTGTTAGACGCGCTTTCTTCGGCGGGCCGCAGAATGAACGACGCAAACGTTTTATATTACGAATCCTTTATGGAAAAATTCGGTCTGAACCCGACCGATCGAAAAGCTCTTGTACTTTTGGAAAAAGGTCCGATCACGGCAGGTTCGCTCGCGCAGGATCTTGATTTGACCACGGGTGCGATTACCGGAGTGATCGATCGTTTAGAGAAAGCCGGTTTGGTTCGTAGGATCGCCGATCCTACGGATCGTAGAAAGGTTTTAGTCCAATCCTTTCCCGAGGCGATCCGTGAAACTTCTCCCACATACGCAGCCCTGAGGGAAGCGATGCAGGGGTTGTTTCAAAAATACGGTGACGAGGATCTGGAATTTTTGATCCGGTTTCAGGAGGATTTTGCGGCGATTCTAATCCGGGAATCCGTCGCTCTCCGTGATCGGAGACCGGCATTGAATGAAGTTATCGCTTTTGGAATATAATAATTTCATTAATTTGTATGGGTGAAACGCCGATTTTGGCCCATTTATCGTAAAACCGATCCGTTTTACAGGCTCCCGTTTTTTATCCGCCGAATAGATTCCGTTTCCTTAATTTTATTCCGTTTTTCGCTTTTCTTTATATCGAACGTTTGCAATCGGATCGAAGTCGAGTCTGTTTCGATCGACAATTTTTTTATTCTAAGATCGGTTTCGTAAAACATGGATCAAAATTTAATAAAAAATTTATTTACTAATTACTTAATTTAAGTATAATTTTATAAAATTATAAATTAAAAAACGTTAAGATGTTATTTTAGAGACGGTTGTGTAGTCAGTATATTTAGTTTTCAAAATTCTCGTTCGGTTCGGACGAATTCCATTCATTCGACTAGTTGTTGGAGCCCAGGAGATGGTTTTTTTTGAGAGAAAAAAAAGAAATCCGTGTCGAATGTTTTACGCAATCTTCTGGTATTCTTTCCCACTTTTTTTATTCTCCTCCTGCGCCGCGTGGCCCGTTTTTACGGGCGCTGCCGGATTGACCGCGGGTAAACAGGGGGCAGGGGTCGGCGACGCCTTGTTATTGTTTTTTTTGGGCGGTTCTAATCAGGCGGAATTGGACAGAGTTGAAATTTCCGCCCCCGCGGACAGCTTTGCGCGAGGAACGACTCTCGATTTGAGAGCCACCGCGGTTTATTCGGACGATACCCACAAGGATATCACCTCGGAAGCGTCTTGGTCTTCCGAGGATCAAAACATTCTCCGGGTGGTTACACACGCGCAAGTGAAAGGTATGAATTTGGGCTCCGGCAGCGTCGGCGTCTCGTTCGAATCCAAAAACGCTGAAGCTACGTTAACCGTCACCGCGGCTACACTTGCCGAATTATCGATTACCTGTATCAATCAAGGAACGCTTTTGCCGGCGGGAACCGATAGACAATGTTCGTTGGAAGGGATTTTTTCGGACGGATCCGTTCAGGTTCTTACGAACGATCCGGATACGGTTTGGAATACGACTCAGATCTCCGTCGTCTCCATCGATTCGAACGGTTTGGCGAACGGGGTCGCTCCGGGGACGGCCAATATTACGGCTTCTTATCAAGGTAAAAACGCAAGTCTGGGAATTTCCGTCAGCGCGGCAACACTTTCCTCCATCGAAGTGATTCCGGTCAACGGTTCGTTTCCTTTGGGTAAAACCCAACAATACTCCGCGACAGGCGTTTATAGCGATCAAGGAACTCAAGACATTACGTCACAGGTTTCCTGGGCTTCTTTGAATACCGGAGTTGCTACGGTTTCAAATACGGCCGGCTCCAAAGGTTTCGTTTCCACACAAGGCACGGGGAACGCTACGATTACGGCCACGTTAGGCGCGATTAACGGACAATCTACGTTAACCGTTACATCGGCGATTCTAACGAGCATCTCGATCACGCCGGCCAACCCGCGCGTTGTTATAGGCAGGAATTTTAATTTAACTGCGACCGGTGTTTTTTCGGACGGAACCGTTGCAGATATCACTCATCAAGTCACTTGGTCCAGCCTTGTGCCTTCGGTCGCGACCGTGGATAACTCCGGCGGTTCGGAGGGGAAAGTCGAAGGAGTGGCTGCAGGTTCGACCGATATCACCGCGGGAATCGGAGGTGTTGATTCGACCGTCGTTCTTCAAGTGACCGACGCGGTTCTGGATTCCATTCAAGTGATCGCGGATCAGACTTCGATCGCGAGAGGAACATCCACGTTTTTGGTCGCCATCGGCGTTTATTCGGATGGGACTTCGCAAAACATCAGCGATCAGGTCGCGTGGTCTTCCTCGAATTCCTCCGTTCTTCAAATCGCGAATCTTACTTCCGTTCCGAAGCGGGAAATCCAATCACCCGTTAACGGTTCGCTCGGTACTGCGAGAATTACGGCGGCTTTGGAAGCCGTGGACTACTTCGTGGAAGTCTCCGTAACCTCGGCCGCGTTAGTCGCCATTGAGGTTTCACCTACGAATCCTTCCGTTTCCGTAGGTCTCACGAAATCCTTCGTCGCAACGGGAATTTATTCGGATGCGAGTACGCAGGACCTTACCTCCCAAGTTACCTGGAGTTCCTCCGATACGGCTAAGGCGACGATTTCCAATTCGAACGGACACAGAGGTCATGCGACCGGTATCGCGATTGGAAACACGGACATCGTCGCGACCTTAGGATCAATTTCGTCTAACGCGTCAATCTTGTCGATCACGGGCGCCACGCTAAATTCGATAGACATCACCCCCGCTTTACCCAACATCGCCGTCGGCAGAAACATCGGTTTGACCGCTATGGGAACGTATTCCGACGGAAGCGTTTCGGATTTGACCACCTCCGTCGCTTGGACGAGCGACGATACTTCGATCGCGTCCGTGGACAACACGATCGGTCGGCAAGGTTTAACATCCGGTATTTCCCAGGGGATAGTTCCGATACGTGCCTCCCTAGGCGGGGTGAACGGTTCGATTTCGCTTAACGTGACTGCGGCCGTTCTGGATTCGATCCAGGTTACTTTGGAGACCACGACGATCGCCAAAGGAACGTCTACACGCGCGGAAGCGAGAGGAATCTTTTCGGACGGAAGCAATCTAAACCTCTCCGATCAGGTCCTCTGGTCCAGTTCCAGCGACTCGGTCGTTCAAATCGGGGTTTTGGACTCGGGTCCGAATCGGATGATCCTTCTTAACTCTCCTTCGAACGGGCACGTCGGTGTTGCGAGAATCACGGCCTCTCTTTCTTCCGTAAGCGGTTTCGCCGATTTGACGGTCACTTCGCCTACGTTAGTCTCTCTTCAGGTGGATCCGTCTCATCGTTCCGTTTCCAACGGCTTGTCTCAGAATTTCACCGCGACAGGAATTTATACGGACGGAAGTTCGCAGAATCTGACGACGCAGGTCGTTTGGGCATCCTCGAACACTTCTGTGGCCGCGATCGATAACGCGTCCGGAAACCAAGGGAAAGTGACGACCTTACAACCGGGAGCCGTGAACATCACCGCAAGTTTCGGCACGGTCGTTTCGGATCCGAGTATTTTGACGGTGACCGCGGCTGCGTTAACCGAAATTTCGATCGCACCGACTCCTTCGCTTAACATCGCCAAAGGTTTGTCCAGTAATTTCACTGCGACCGGGTATTACACGGACGGAACTTCCGAAAATTTGACATCGCAGGTCGTCTGGATTTCCTCGGACACTTCGGTGGCGACGGCGAGTAACGCGTCCGGGATGAACGGCAAGGTGACCGCCGTTCAAAACGGAACGGCGCAGATTTCCGCGTCTTGGGGCGGGATTCAAAGTCCGAACACCGCTGTTACCGTAAGCGCAGCGGTTCTCGATTCGATCGAAATCTCTCCTGCGAATTTCAGCATGGCGAAAGGGAATACGAAACGTTTTACCGCGACCGGTATCTATTCCGATACGACCACGTTGGATCTTACGACACAGGTTACTTGGACTTCGAACGACACTTCCAAAGCTACGATCAGCAACGCGTCCGGAACGGAGGGATACGCGACGGGTATGGGCACCGGAGCCGTGACCGTCACTGCTACGTTAGGCGGAACATCGGGATCGACAGTTCTTACGATCACGTCCGCGGTTCTGGTTTCCCTATCCGTCGGACCTACCAATCCGTTCGTTTACACTTCCCAGACCAGGGATTTTATCGCGACGGGAACATACTCGGACGGTTCGTTGCAGAATTTGACGACCCAGGTTACTTGGACTTCGAACGACAGTTCCAAAGCGACCGTAAGCAACGCGAACGGAACGGAAGGAAGGGCGACCGGAATATCCGCAGGAAACGTTTCGATCACGGCCGCTTTGGGATCGATCAGCGGTAACACCGATTTAACGGTAGTTTTCCTGGATTCTACTCCTCCTACGGTCGTGAACGTTATGCCACTGACTCCGACCACGATTCGTGTTACGTATTCGGAAGCGATGAACGAAACACAAGCCAAAAACGCGGCCAATTATAAACTCGCGTTGACGGCCGGTTTGACGGGTTCGTGTTCGGATAACACCAATTTTACGACAAGCGTTTCCGTGATCGCCGTTTCGTCCGTCAGCGGAAGCGGTTCGGTTTACGTTCTTACTCTGGGATCGGCACAAACGTCTAACGCCGGTTATACGCTTCTCGTCGATAAATCGGGAGTTGCGGATCTTTCGACGGCTCCTAACTCCTTGGATTGCGCCAACTACGGCGATTTCCTCGGACAAGAACAGATCAAAGTCGTTTCGGCTTATTGTGCGACTTCCAATTCGTTCGTTCTTAATTTTTCAAAGGCCCCGAAGACGGGAAACAACACCGTAGGCTCGGCGGAATGCGCGGGTTCCACCGAATGCGGATATCGTTATCGACTGACCGGAGCGAGCGATTTAGGTGCGATCACGAGCGCGAAAATTTTGGACGGAATCGTATGTAACGGAGCCGGGGCAGACTCCGCTAAAGTCTGTGTGGTCCACAATCTGGTGCAGACCGGCGCACAATATTCGATTTCGATCGCCAACGCGACCGACGGAGACGGATTCGACAATTCGAGTTGGGGATCGATACGCGATTCCTTGGATACGGAGAATCTTCAATCTTCTCCGAGAGACCGCGCTTCCTTTTTGGGATGCGGCACTTCGCCGGTAAATTTCTCGGACGGTCCGATATCGATTGATTCGAACGCGTCCACGTTCGGTTATCTCGCGGATTTTAAATCCAAAATCTATTCGGGTCCGAGTAACACCGGAAACGGGGCCCTTCGATTCAACTACGACGGAAGTTCGCCCGAGTCGATCCAATTCGCATTCGAAAAAGATAATATTTCTCAGGACGGAGATGCGACTAACGTGAGTTCTAATACCGCCGTCACGCGCGAAAATTCGATCGTCGTTCCTCCTTATCCTACGATAGGACGTTCCGGTTGTACGGCCAATAACGCGACCTTGGCCTCCGGTTGCGGACCGGACAACGAAAGCGGAAGGGGAGTTTTTTCCACCGGGAGTCTCGGCGGCGATCCGTATCTTTTTCTCGCGGGCGCTAAGACTGTCCCGAACGGTTTCGGAGAATATCTTTTCGATTATCTTTATTATTCCTCGGATCCTTCTTCCAACGTGAACTTCAAATACGTCGATCTCGGATCGATCACGGGTTCTTTGACCGCGGGGACTTCTTCTCTCGTCGTGTTGAACGATCGTGTGTTCGCCGGATTCGCAAAATCGAGCAACGACGGCATAGGACTTTTCGGGGGATTGAACGCGCCCGACTTCGGGTTCGTTACGTTCAACGTTTCGGACGCGGCTCTCGGCTTCTGCACTGCCGGTTCCAACTGCGACGCGTTCGACGGAAGTAAAGGAAGAAGAATCAGAATCGATTTTCTTCCTTATTTCGGAGGGCCTTCCACGGGAATACTCGGAGCCAACAACAATTCCCATCCGAATTGGGCCTATTATATCGGTGTGGATTCGTTGTTCACGTTTAAAAATCGGATCTACGCCGCCAACGGAGGATTACACGCCGTCGGTCACAACGGTTCGATCATACGTTCCACAAGCGCCGATCCTACGACGGCTTGTTCAGGAGCGAACACTTGCGCGGCATGGACCGAAATCGGACCGAGGAACAATTCGAAGTGGCACAACAGTCCGACGAACAACTTCTTCTCTCTGGAATTGAATAAGTTCTACGATCTGATTCCCGGAGATCGCGCGTTCGCGCAGTTCGCCGAATTCAACGGAAATTTATACGTTACGCGAAACGTCTGCGTACAAAGTTCCCAGGCTTCGGGAATCCGGAGCGCGCCCGGTAACGTTACGGGATGTACGGACGGAACGAACACGAACCGGAGGGCACAACTCTGGAAATGCGATCCTACAATTTCGTCTAACGCGACAGAATGCGACGCGTTGGATTGGTCGGTAGTGGGGGACGACGGGGGAGGAATTACGAACATGGGAGATTCCACGAATCGAACGATCACGATGGTGGTAAAAAACGGTTCGTATCTTTATATCGGATACGATCATCCCGCCGGAATCCGGATCTACAGAACCAACGCGGTTAATCCCGGTTCTTCCTCTTCTTCCTGGACGCAGGTCGCGGGCAACGGACTCACCGACGCGACGAACATACAACAGATTTTCTCCGCGGTTTCGGTTCCTTCGGGAGGGATTCATTATCTCTACGTGAGTGCGGGAAAAAACGGAGTTCCGGTTCGGACCTATAGACAGCAAAACTAATAAGATTAAAAATGAAGAATATAAGAAAAACAAATAGTTTTAAACTAGAGTTCCGATTCCCTTTCGAGACCCAAGGTCTGGGTTTGTATCAATGTCTGATCCGTATATTCGTGTTGTCCGCTTTCTGCATCTTCTTCTTCGAGGAATGTAGACACGCCTGGGTCCGGTTTCCACAGAATCCTCCGCAAGCCTGTCGGATTTATCAACAATCCAACGAATGCAAACGCGCATTGGAAGAGCAGAAATCTAAACAGGGAGAACTCGGAAAAATCCATACGATCCGTCAGAAATATTATTTTTTCGGATTGTATCCGAAGGAACAGATCGTGGACGCTTCCAAGTTTTGTCCGGAAGGACCTAAATCCGCGCATCAGTTCACTTCGTTTTGGGACGCGTTGTGGGAACAGGTTACTTTCACCGTTTATTCTCCGCAAACTTTGGAGTTGGAATGTTATCCGTAAATCGGATTCCGATCCGATTCTTCGTTTGCGCGTTCGAGTTTTCGTGTGCGATACTGCTCGTATACGGATGTCATTCGACCGTGATCGTACATAAGGAAACCGTAAAGCCGCTTTCGGGTTCGCACGCTCCTACGGCTCCGGATCGACGGGCGGTCCAAGCCAATACTTTGTTCGGAATTTATTCCTTATCCGACAGCGAGATGGCTTCTTGTCAGGATCTTCCCGGAGAAGTGAAGATGTTCCGTACGATTCGGGATTCTCTCGTCCACTTTATGATCGGACCGTTTTACACTACGAAAACCGTAGAAGTGTATTGTGCTCCGGGCAAAAAGAAGGAAGAGAAGGAAGACAAAACGATCGAATCCAAAACGACTCAGAAAGAGGAGTCGCCGCAAAATCCTCAACCCGAAACCGCGAACAAACGGAACGAAGAAAAGGAGAAATCGGATTCTCAGGAAAACAAGGATTCGGGAAAGGACGGAAAGGAATCGAAGGACAAATCGAAGTCGAGAAAAAAACAGGGGGACTATATCTTCGATTCGCAATTTTAAACCGAACTCGCAGCGAAAGAAGAATTGATTGCTTTTCGACGCGATCCGTGAGACTGGACATAACGAAGGTACGTAGTTGCTCGGAATATCGGTCATTCTCTATCTACTCGTAACGATCTTGATCGGAGCGATCGCGTCCCGATTCGTAAGCGATTCCAAAGACTACGTTTTGGCCGGGAGAAGGCTTCCTTTGTTTTTGGCTTCCTCCGCGTTGTTTGCGACGTGGTTCGGATCCGAGACGTTACTCGGAGCTTCTTCCCGATTCGTGGACGAAGGATTACTCGGAGTAATCGAGGATCCTTTCGGCGCGGCCCTATGTCTTTTTTTAGTCGGATTATTTTTCGCCAAACCCCTTTATCGGATGAACATCCTCACCTTCGGAGATTTTTACAGGAATCGTTTCGGAAGAAGGGCGGAGGTCGTATCGAGTCTTTTTATGATACCGTCCTATTTCGGATGGATCGCGGCGCAGTTCGTCGCTTTGGGAATCATCTTACACTCGTTAACCGATCTTCCCGTTTCGACCGGAATATTATTGGGGGCCGGAGTCGTCGTGGTTTATACGACGATCGGAGGTATGTGGGCGATATCCTTGACGGATTTTTTACAGACGATCCTAATCGTATTAGGACTTGCTTATTTAGTCTGGGATTTGAGCGGAAAGGCCGGCGGATTGGAAACGGTGCTCGCCGGTACCAAGCCGGGTTTTTTCCGATTCGTGCCCGAGTTGGAATTCAAAAGCGTTTTGGTTTATATCGCGGCGTGGATGACGATCGGATTGGGATCCATTCCGCAACAGGATATCTTCCAAAGGGTGATGGCTTCCAAGTCGGAGAAGGTCGCGATTTATTCCTCCTTGTTGGGGGCGCTCTTTTATCTCAGCGTCGCGATGTTACCGCTGCTCGCCGTGTTGTGTGCAAGGAAAGTATATCCCGAAATCGCCGCCGAAGACGCGCAGATGATTCTGCCGAAAACCGTTTTGACACACACGGGATTGTTTACTCAGGTTCTGTTTTTCGGAGCGTTGTTGTCCGCCGTGATGAGCACTGCGAGCGGAGCGATCCTCGCACCCGCGTCCGTGTTGGGGGAAAACGTGGTCCGTCCTTTCCTCAAAAATCCGGACGAAAAAAAGCTGCTGCGAATCCTAAGAATATCGGTGGTAGTAATCACGTTAGTCTCTCTTGCCATGGCGGTGACGAAAAGTAATATCTACGAACTTGTATCCCAAGCCTCCGCGCTCAGTCTTGTGTCCTTGTTCGTCCCGCTCGTCGCGGGATTATTCCGCAAACGGACGACGTCCACCGGAGCGGTCGCTTCCATGATCGTAGGATTTATCGTATGGCTTTTTTGGAATATTATAGAAATTGAAACTCCTGCCTCGATCTCGGGGTTGGCCGCTAGTTGGGTCGCGTTGTATTTCGGGGACGCGTTGGAAAAGAAAGGATACGGGTTCCCTACGGAAACACCCGCAGAAAACGGGCAACAAACCGCCCCCGCAACGTCGGATTCCGGATCTTCGGTTTAAAAAAAACGGAACTTCCGAAAAATTGCGGGCGATTCGCTCACGAATCGATTCGTGTATTAGGTTCGCGACCGCGCTTTACGCTCCAATTCCTCCGGAATTTCCGCTGCAATCGCTATCGCATTCGATCATCGATGTCCGCCGAGCGATCGTCCGAATTTCTTTCGTCCAACTCCGCGGTTAAAAACTCAGAAGAAACAACGAAGGGAAAGGCAACGAAAACGAACGGAGTTCTTTACGGCGATTCGGGGTTATCTAAAACGAAGAAGGAAAATAAATTCTTTTCCTTCGAAAGAGAACGATTCAAGAATGGTAAAAAAGGGATTGATCCCGATTCGGAGAATACAATGCCCCCTGTCATAGACGATTCGACGGCCTATCGAAGAACACAAGAAACGCAGTCCAAACTCGGAGGCGCCTTCCAAGGTCTTTGGCTTGAAAACGAAATTTGTTTTGCGATCGCGGGCGGGGGATGTAAGGCCTTTTACGGACTCGGCTTCGGGCACGAAATGAAATCCTGGGGATTGAAGTTCCGGGAGGTTTCCGGAGTTTCTGCGGGTGCGGCGATGGTTCTTTGTCTGTTGTGCGGCGACGAGGAAGAATGTGTCTCCTTCTTCGAAAACATCGTCCGCAAAAATCCGGCCAATTTCTATCTAAGCCGTCTTTTCAAAGGAGAACGCGCTTTCCCCCACGAGGAAATGTACCGAAAGACAATACGTTTCGGAATGGATTTTCGCAAGATCGTAGAATCGGGAACGAAGGTGTTCATTCACACGTTACGCGCCATTCCTAGGGAAAATTCCTTGAAGAATAAATTCCGTTTGGCGAGGTTGATCGCGGAAACGGCGAAGGCTTTTCTGGAAGACGAAAGGGATCGTCTGAGGGGATTGAACACGGAACGTATGCAAAGAGTACTCAGAAATTGGAATATGAAAGAAGTCTTATTTACGGAAAAAGATTTCGAAAACTCCGATATCGTGGAACAAATCATACTCAACTCCTCCTCGGTCCCTCCCGTCGTGTCCGTGCAAAGTTTAGGGGAGGAATACTATTTGGACGGGGGTTTGACCAATAACCTTTTGTTGGAGGCGTTTCCCCCGGATCGAAAAACGATCGGAATCTACTACGAAAACACGACCGTCGTGGGTAAGGATCCAAAATTATTGGAACGATGTTATCTTCAAATGCCTTCCGAACCGTTGCCGATCACTTCCTTCGATTACACCGATCCGGTCGGGGTGCGTCGCGCCTACGAACTCGGAAAACAGGACGCTCGCATCCACAAGGAGAAAATCTTCGAATATCTCAAACGCGATTGGGCCAAAGCTGTCTCTTCGTTTCGACAGAAATAAATTATTTCCTTTTTTTATTTCCCTTCTTCTTTCTAACTCCAGCGTTTCTCCGAAAAAACACGGAAACGTCATGCCTTATTTTTCGTATGCGACTTCGTTCGCAGAAATTCCGTTCTAAAGAAACAAAGGCGATGAAAGTAGTATATTTATGAAAAAAGGAAAAAAAGAATGGTAAAATGACGGGAAATTCCTTGACGTATACTACCTGGCGTTGCGTTTTTTAAACCCGATGGGACTTATGGGGCGAAGCTATAGATAACCCCTATCGAATTTTACTATACATTTATTTAGTATTTCTTATTCTTTCCCTATGCACTTCCGTTTAGAGCGAAGGGGAAGATTCCTCTTAATCCGTTTTCGGTACGATACAGTAGCCTATAACTTTGTTCGAACTTTTCCGAAGGTAAAATGGGATCCGGATCAAAGACTTTGGGTGCTTCCTTTTTCGGAACAGGTTTTGGACCGGTTTCTCGGTTTAAAAAATTCTACGATTGAGTTGGAGGGTGAACTTGCCCTTCGACCTTGGATTCGGAAATTAAAACTGGGGAATTTTTCGAGGAGCACAATCCGTTCTTATTATTCGAATTTGCTTTCTCTTCTAAAATGGGCGCGTAAGGGACCCGAAAAAATTTCGAAAGAGGATATCCATTCTTTTATAGAATTTTCATTTTTGGAAAAACGTTTGAGTGCCGCTACCGTCGTCGCGAGAATTCAATCGCTCAATTCCTATTTCGGCGTTTTTCTCGGTAAGCCGTGGTTGACGGATATTCCACGTCCTAAAAAGACCCAAAAACTTCCGGACATTCTATCTACTTTAGAAGTTTCTAAAATTCTAAACTCTTTGGAAAACGAAAAACACAGGATGTTGCTTTCCTTTTGTTATGCAAGCGGGCTTCGTGTGAGCGAGTTGGTGCGTCTTAAACCGGGTGACATCGACCTAACGAGAAAAACGGTGAAAATTCGAGAAGGCAAAGGTAAAAAAGACAGATTTACGATGCTTTCTCAAACCTGCCAATCTCTTTGGGAGAATTTCAGAAACGCACATCCCTATGAAGATTGGGTTTTTCCGGGACAGGATCCTTCCCATCCGCTTCATATTCGTACTGCTGAGAAAATTTTCGAGAACGCGAAAAAGAAAGCGGGAATTAAAAAAAACGCGAGTATCCACAGTTTAAGGCACGCTTTCGCGACACATCTGCTCGAAGCGGGGGCTCACATCAAACACATTCAGTTCCTTCTCGGTCACAAAAGCGTTCGAACCACCGAAATTTACGCCCGAGTCAGTCAAGTGCGCGTGACCCAAATCGAAAGTCCACTCGACATTCTAAACAGAAAATCCGACTAGCGTTTATACGCCGTTCTACTTTCTCTGGTTTTTTGCGGTTTACAAGCCACTCGCCTTTTACTTTCTTATATGCCATACGGCGAGTTGGAGTTAGACGCCATTGACAATGTTTACTGAACCTGAAGAAAATACAACACTCTGGCGATATTTGGACTTACCGAAATTCTGCTCAATGTTGCAGCGAAAGGAGGTATATTTTTCAAATCCAAATGAATTTTCGGATAAACGAGAAGGCAAACTACTTAAATCACATGAGATAAGTATGGACCGAATGATGAATGTGGCATCATCCATTTTTGAAAAACCTTATCAAACACTTAATAAACTTTATTTTCCCGATAACTCTTCAAGATATCAGTACATTGCGCGTGTGGCAGCAGTGTATGCTTCAAAAGCTGGCTATGAAAATAGTGAATATATTGAGAAATATATCTATAATCTAGAAAGATTGTTAATCCATTCTGATCAAAAAGCAATATCAGAATTAGGAACTCTCGAATCCAAGGTGAATCATCATATACTAGCTTCAAAGCTCCCTGGTCTTCTGGTAAAACCAATTTCAATATATTGTTGGCATGAAAATTCTGGTGAGTCTGAGAGCATGTGGAGAATATACGGCAATAAAGGGTTAGCGTTAAAGAGCACGCCGGCAAAGCTAAAATCCAGTCTTACATTACCGATTAGTAACGAAACACATAGTTATATTTCGGCTCTTAATCATGTTAAATATATTGATGATCCGATTAGTATTGCGAGAAATTTAATGATGGCGGCTGACGGAAATTCTAAACCTTCACCAGATGTTGATTGGTTTCTTCGGCACGTTCTTAAAGCAGAAATTTATAAATCATATCTTTTAAAACACAGCGCTTATCGTTACGAAAATGAAGTGCGTTATATTTTACAAGAAACAGAAAATAAACCGCCAGATGTGATGAATATGCAAGCTACATTTAATGGTAAGTATATTAAAGCTGATATTGAACAAATGATCACGGAAATCGTGGTTTCACCATATGCTGAAGATTGGTTTATTGAGGTAGTATTTGGAGTAATTGAAAAGGAAGGCGTTAAGCTTAAGCTTGAAAAATCGTCTCTGAATGTTTAAATCGTCAACGGCGTCTAACTTCGTCTCCTCACTCCGTTCGAGATCGCTAATGCGACTCTCACTCCGGGCTAAAGCCACATTGCTTTGCCACTTCGGTTCGCAAGACGCGTCTAAGGACGCTCGAACCTCGTGCCAACTCCTTCGCGCACAGGCGCTCGGAGACGCAACGTCGAGGAGACTCTTTCGTTAAGCGCCATTTGCAAAAATATGATCAAACTTAGAGTATCAGGCTTTTCAGAGAAATTTTCTCATCTTAATAATAAGGTGGATTTAAAATTTTCATATTTGTCTTTTTTAAGATGTTACGTTACTGCTTCTTATTCGAAAAAAGAACAAGGACTTCTTCGATATATTGAGCTAGGCGCTCAGGCTCTAAATTATTTACATTTAAAGGAAGATTATTTAAAATATACGGAACGGTACGAAACTTTAGAAAAAAGTGATAAAGATAACATTTCTTATAGAACCGGAGAAGCCTTATTGAAAATATATTCCGAACAGGAGTTGAAAATTGAAACAATTATTAAACTTAAAAAGAATGCTAATCTTCAAATTAGCAAAAACAAATCATTAAACCATACAATTAAACCAAATGTTGGAATAACTACGAAAAAAGCCAGGGAGCCCGATTTTATCGGAATAGATACGAATGGTTTATATCATGTGCTAGAAACAAAATGTAGAAGCCAATATTCGACAAGTGAACATCAGCATGCAATCAATCAAGTTAATACAATTGATAAAATTAATAGCAAGACCCCTGAGACTAAAACAGCCTGCCTTTTCGTAATTGGAAATAAATCGGAGGGCAATATCATTGATCCAGATTCAAGCGGTTTATTCAATATTACCATCGAATCTTCAAATATTCTCAAATCAATTTATTATCCTTTTTATAACTTTGATTCAAGCAATTCGATAGAGATTGAGTATGATAATCGTAGTTTTCTAATTCGTCCTTTTATCTTTCCTAGTTTTTACATTGGTATAGAAAGAACTGTATTAACAAACAGTTTAACTGGCAACTATAGCACAAAATATAGAAATTGGGTCAATGAGACAAATCCAGTAAGAGAATTACTATTCAATAATTATGTTTCTATAGGGAATGATGGAATAATAGTTTTAAAAATCGAAGAGGCACTCGAATCTGGAATAAGAATAATTGGATATCCAAGAAGATACAATTTTCCATTCCATTGGCTCTTTTGGTAGAATGCAAACGGCGCTTAACTTCGGCTTCTCACTGCGTTCGCGACTCACGGTTCCCGCTCGCGCTCACTCCGGGCTTCGCCACATTCGCTTTGCCGTTCGGCTTGTAATCGCTCACTAAGGTTCGCTCAAGCCTCCGTCAATCCCTTCGCGCACAAGCGCTTCGGGAACGCGAACGTCGAGAAGCCTCTTTCGTTAGACGAAAGGCATTGATATACTTTTTTGCAACGGGAGTGTGTTTGTTAAGTTTTCTAAATCAAGGGAGTATTTGGTAGCCTATGGACTATATTACATTTGATGAAGCAAAGCTAATTCATCAAGAGTTAGTTAATGATTTTATCGAATCAGGAGATCCAATATTCCCTTCAGGTATTAAGGATATCAATTTACTTGAATCAGCGATTTATAAACAGCAAGCAGGATTTAACGGAAATTTGTTATATAATACTCCCATTTCTAATGCGGCTGCATTATGCTATGGAATAACTTCAAATCATGCTTTTCATAATGGAAATAAAAGAGCTGGTTTAGTCGCTCTAATGTGTCATTTATATAAAAATGGGATTACGTTCAAAGAGACGAACCAAAAGGAATTATATAATTTTATTTTAGATGTCGCTTCACACAATTTTTCACGTTCCAAGGGGAGTCCTGATCAAGATATAGAAATTGCTGAGATGACAAAATGGATAAAGAAAAAAACTAGAAAAATCGAAAAAGGAGACCGTGTTATTACTTTCAGAAAACTTAGAGAGATTTTGAAAAAATTTGATATAGTTTTGGAAAATCCAATGACTAGCTATATTGATGTAGTTAAAATTACTAAAAAACTTTTTGGTAAAGAACGTCGAATCCGCTTAAGAACTATACCATATCACGGGGAAGGAAGTATAATAAGTAAGGGAGCTTTAAAGAATATTCGTGAATCAGCCTTGTTAACTGAAGAACATGGGGTTGATTCGGCTACATTTTACGGATTCGCTTCTGCATTAGATGCTTTTATTGTAAAAAATCAGACGGTTTTAAAGCGTTTGGCAAAAACTTAATTAATTCAATGCCCTTCGTCTAACTGCGGTTTCTCGCAGCGCTTCGAGATCGCTCCGCGACTCTCGCTTGGCCTTCGGCACATTTGCTTTGACGTTCGGCTTGTGATCGCTCACTAAGGTTCGCTCAAGCCTCCGTCAATCCCTTCGCGCACAGGCGCTCCGGGAACGCAAACGTCGAGAAACCTACGTCGTTAAGCGCCATTTGCAAAAATATGATCAAACTTAGAGTATCAGGCTTTTCAGAGAAATTTTCTCATCTTAATAATAAGGTGGATTTAAAATTTTCATATTTGTCTTTTTTAAGATGTTACGTTACTGCTTCTTATTCGAAAAAAGAACAAGGACTTCTTCGATATATTGAGCTAGGCGCTCAGGCTCTAAATTATTTACATTTAAAGGAAGATTATTTAAAATATACGGAACGGTACGAAACTTTAGAAAAAAGTGATAAAGATAACATTTCTTATAGAACCGGAGAAGCCTTATTGAAAATATATTCCGAACAGGAGTTGAAAATTGAAACAATTATTAAACTTAAAAAGAATGCTAATCTTCAAATTAGCAAAAACAAATCATTAAACCATACAATTAAACCAAATGTTGGAATAACTACGAAAAAAGCCAGGGAGCCCGATTTTATCGGAATAGATACGAATGGTTTATATCATGTGCTAGAAACAAAATGTAGAAGCCAATATTCGACAAGTGAACATCAGCATGCAATCAATCAAGTTAATACAATTGATAAAATTAATAGCAAGACCCCTGAGACTAAAACAGCCTGCCTTTTCGTAATTGGAAATAAATCGGAGGGCAATATCATTGATCCAGATTCAAGCGGTTTATTCAATATTACCATCGAATCTTCAAATATTCTCAAATCAATTTATTATCCTTTTTATAACTTTGATTCAAGCAATTCGATAGAGATTGAGTATGATAATCGTAGTTTTCTAATTCGTCCTTTTATCTTTCCTAGTTTTTACATTGGTATAGAAAGAACTGTATTAACAAACAGTTTAACTGGCAACTATAGCACAAAATATAGAAATTGGGTCAATGAGACAAATCCAGTAAGAGAATTACTATTCAATAATTATGTTTCTATAGGGAATGATGGAATAATAGTTTTAAAAATCGAAGAGGCACTCGAATCTGGAATAAGAATAATTGGATATCCAAGAAGATACAATTTTCCATTCCATTGGCTCTTTTGGTAGAATGCAAACGGCGCTTAACTTCGGCTTCTCACTGCGTTCGCGACTCACGGTTCCCGCTCGCGCTCACTCCGGGCTTCGCCACATTCGCTTTGCCGTTCGGCTTGTAATCGCTCACTAAGGTTCGCTCAAGCCTCCGTCAATCCCTTCGCGCACAAGCGCTTCGGGAACGCGAACGTCGAGAAGCCTCTTTCGTTAGACGCAATCATGCAAAAGGGATTATTATGAGGATTGGATATTATTTTGGCGCTGGAATTAGTAAAGAGAGTATTCCTTTGGCTCTTGATCTACCAACGAGATTGGCATATTTGGCGAATGCCTTAGAACTTAAATTCAAGTTTCCAGAAGAGATGTTCGATGACGCGGGCGATTACATTTATGGTAAGAAAATTAGTAATCTAAGCAAAGAAATGTTTACAGATTGGCGTGAAATAGCGGAGGAATGTCGAGGGATTCCAATTGATACCTATGCTATCGAAAATAAAGACCAACCGGAAGTTTTGGCAAAGATTAAAAATGTAATTTCTTCATACTTTTTAGTTGAACAAAGTATTGATCATTCAGCAAATATCGAAGGATACGATTCAAAAATAAGTCCGCGCATAAGGAATTTTTTATCCCAACTAATAAAGTCGGTCGATAGTCCTACTCAACTTTTCAATAATCCAATTATTTTCTCCTGGAATTATGATAATCAATTTGAATTATCTTTTTGTAAGCATATTAAAAGCATTTACGCAGATGAACATAAATTTCGTTATGCTTTAAAACTTTTGAATATTATACCTGGTAATGAAAATACAGATGCAGATTCAATAAATATTGATAATTCCCATACAATTATTAAATTGAATGGTTCTGCAGGTTACTTAGTTCCAACTGATGCGTATAGAAAATGGAATCATTATGGCCAGTATTTGACGTATAAAAATACAGAAGAAATGATTTTAAGAGCAATTCGGCATTATGGAATTCTTAAATATTCAAATTCAGAAATTAAAAACTATATTAGATTTGCCTTTGAAAAAAGCGGAACGATAAATACTTATCAAAGATTTGTTAAAGATGCAGCTTCAAAAATTGAAAGATTGGTAGTGATGGGTTATTCATTTCCAAGCGACAATAATCAAATTGATTCTGAAGTATTCGAAAGTATGACTAGCATTAAGGAAGCGATACTAGTTGATTTATCGGGTCGAGAAAATATTTTATTAGAAAGATTTAAGAATAGAATGAAAAAGGATATTGCTGTGCGGTTTAGCTCGAATGTCGGTGAGATTCCGGTTTATTGATGCATGACTGCGTCTAACTTCGTCTCCTCGCTTCGTTCGCGACTCACGGTTCCCGCTCGCGCTCACTGCGGTCTTCGACACATTGCTTTGTCACTTCGGTTCGCGGGACGCGACTAAGGTCGCTCGAACCTCGTGCCAACCGCGTCGCGCTAATGCGCTTGCGGCCGCAACGTCGAGGAGACTCTTTCGTTATACGCCATTTCCGCTGCGCTTTTCCGGAGTGGTTTGTCTGAGTGTGGGAAGGGGAAAGCGGTTCTTGTTTCATTTTGTTGCAATGGTTTTTTTAAGCGTTTTAAGATGCTCGCGTAAACGGCGTATAACTACGGTTTTCCGCTTCGTTCGCCACTCGCGGCTTCCGCTCGGTCTCACTTCGGGCTAAAGCCACATCGCTTCGCTCACGGGATTAAATCGTAATAGGTAAATGATTCAGAGAATGCGTTTCGCGTCCCTTCGGGATCAGCGACGTCGGAAAACCTGGATCGTTATCTGCAATGCCGCGCCCCTCATCAAGACACCAGCCGTCCTTGGCTGGCGAACCAAGCCGTTTAATAAAATACGTAATAAATTATTGATTTTTGAATATATTCTATTAGAAGAAATAAAATGCATATTACTAAATTTTTATTAAAGAACTACCGAGCAATTACTTCAGAGGTATCTGTCTCACTCGAAAAGCAAAGTCTCATACCAATTATTGGTGTAAACGAATGTGGAAAAACCACGATCTTAAATGCTATATTTGCATTTGATTTTAACAATGATTCTTTGAATGATAAAGGGAAACATTTACAAGATACAAAGAATTTATATAAAACGCAAGCGGCCGCACCTTTAATTTCAGCCGAGATTGAAATCGACCAAGATGAAATTGATAATTTTATTAAAGAGACAAATAAAGAATTTGAAAAGAATATACTTGAAAAACGAGAAGCAACACAACAGCCAGCGGGTGCGAGTGAGAACCACGAAAACCAAATATTTAAACCTAAGAAGAAAAAAATCGAAGAATTGCCTAGACGAATTATAGTCTCGAGAAATTTAACGACTAAAACTTACAACTTACGTGATTTTTCCTTTGGTAACGATCAATATGATCATTTATTTTGTACTAAGATAATTAACTACTTACCTTACATCCTATATTTTGATGACTTTCGTGATTCAATTGAAGAAAAAGTCGAGATTATTAAAGACGAAAATGGGGATTACTACGGCTGGTTAGAAATTGTGGAGACATTGTTTAAAAAGACCGCTAAAAATTTCTCCGTTTTTAATCTTAAAGATTTAGAAGTAAGAGAAAGGAAGAGTGTTTTGGCTCAAGTTAAGAATAATCTTAATAAGACATTAACCAATGAGTGGAAAAATTTTAAATTGGAAGAAAAAGATAGTTTGACGATTTCGATCGATTATGTTGAAGAAAATGACTCTGAAAATAGACAACGTGAATATTTAAAATTCGAAATTATAGAGACTGATATAGATGGAAATGAGCGGTATTTCTTTATTAGAGATCGATCAAAAGGGTTTTATTGGTTTTTTAACTTTGTAATGAAATTAGAATTTAATCCAAAAGAAAACCCAAATTCAAAATACAATACGATCTATCTGTTAGATGAGCCAGGCTCATATTTGCATGCATCTGCGCAAGAAAAGCTGTGCAAAAAGTTAGTTTCTCTATCTGAATTCAATAAAGTGATTTATTGTACTCATTCACACTATCTTTTAAATCCCGAAGTAATACCTCTTGGAAGTATAAGAATCGCAGATAAAAATCAAGATAAAAGTATTGGCCTCAGGTCATATTTCGATTATGAAAAAAATAGCTCAAATTTACGTTTAGCATTTCAACCATTGTATGACGCGCTACAGTTTCGACCGTTTCCATTGGATGTAAGCCATGATCTTATTGTGTTGGTTGAAGGGATCACAGATTTTTTTGTTTTTGAAATGTTTAACAAAAACAAAAAACGAGCTTTTATGCCGTGCGTTGGCGCAAATTCAATTAAACACTTTATTTCTATTTTGCTTGCATGGAAGAAGAAGTTTTATGTTTTTTGGGATAATGATGAAGAAGGTCGTCGTGTTTTTCAGGAATGTGAAGAATTCTTTGGGAATGAATTCTCAAAAAGATATTTTTTTCTTTATTCTCTTCCGCTAAAAAATAGTAACAAAGTTGAATTAGAGCAACTGTTTTATGGTACAGATATTAAAATGTTAAAAGAACGCCTAAATTTGGATCCAAATACAGCTTTAAAAAAAGTGATTGCTCAGCTTTATTATAGTCGAGAAAAAAATAAAATTATTGCTGAATTATCAGATATAACCATTGGAAATATTCAACATAACTTAAATAAATTAGAATAGTAGAATTTAGTTTCTAAGAAAAAGACAAACTGAGCAAAGATCTCCGAACGCTTCGCGATCGGGACGCGGGATAAATCTTTTAAACTTCTTGCCCTCGTTAAAACTGCTTCGCAGATTTTACTCGGGCGGAACTCTCCAATTTCATAAATATCATTTAGAAAATACAGAATAGAAATATTCAGGAGGTTTATTATAAAGTTTGAATAATATATAAAAGTCTTCGATCAATAATCGACGCTGACCTGTTTCCATTTGTGAAATATAACTCTGATGCCTTTTAAGTTTCTTTGCAACTTGAGCCTGAGTTAAATTAGCTTCAATCCTCGCCCTTCTAAGTCGGTCAAAGAAAGCCTTCTGCTCTTCTTTAGAAATTTCACTCGTAAAATTCGCTTTAGTTTGCTCGGAGGAGGGATTTTGGGCGCGGAAAGGCCACCAGAAGCGTCTTTTTCTGCTTTCCGAATGAGGGTACGGTCCAGATACTAATTTAACGCCCATGTATTGCCAGATACATTGATACACCAGAAGTGAATTAATGTCAATATAAATATTTTATTAGTGTATTTTTAATGACCTCAAAGAAAACTGAAAAATTAGTCGGAAAGAAGGTACAAGCAGTTCTTCAAGATCACGGCGAAAGTCAAAAGGAAGCCGCTCCTGAGTTAAATATTACTCCAGCAGGATTAAATAATATTATTCAGGGTAGAGTAGAATCATTGTCTCAGACATTCTTAACTTCCTTTAAGGAAAGATATAAAGTTAACCTTGATTGGCTTTTAGATGATTCAAGATCGATTAAACCTGTTTTGTATTCTACATCTGATGAAGGACCGGTTTTTCAGATGGATGAGGATAAAGTTTTATTCAGTAAAATCAAGAATACAAAAGGGCTTAAAGAAATCGTAAAAACTCTATTACAGATTTCTCCTGAACAAAGAAAAATAATAGCCGATGTCGCTTCTGAATTTTCGAAAAAGAAGTGATTATTTACATCTTAAATCGCAATTTTATAGGCACTCACTAATCATCTCCGCCGTCCTTGGCGTCGCCGATTAGGATTCGGGGCGACGGCACAGCAGATAACTAAAAATTGTCGCTGCGCTTCGGGTTCGCTTCGCGCCCCTCGCTTGGGCTTCGCCACATTCGCTTTGTCACTCGGTTTGCAAGACGCTCACTAAGGTTCGCTCAAACCTCGTGCCAATTCTTTCGCACGCTTAGGCGTGCTTCAGAACCGCAAACGTCGACAATCACTTGTCGTTAGACGCTATTATTCGAATATTTGCAGAATGTCTTTATTATCATCTCAGTCTGTCTGTAATTGGTCGAAGGAATTCTCCGTTGAAACTTGGGAAAGAATTGAATTTGCTCAATCTAAGAAAGGATTCAAAATATTCGAAACAACAATCACGCAAGATATGCTTTATAATTTAGCTAAACTAAACTTAAAAGGGATCAAGTTATTCGAAGCAAAAAATGAAAAGACAAATGGAAATGACTTGGAGCTATTTTTACGATACGCTGAAAAAAAATATGTACGGTTTTGTATTCAAGCAAAGATTTCATATAGCAACGAAGAATATAGGGCAATTCATCATCCTTTAAAAAACAATACTTTTCAGATTCAAAATCTTATTAATTACGGGAGTAGAAAGAATTCTATTCCACTATACTTCTTTTATTCTTATACTAAGGCCTATCAATCAATTGCATATGACCAGAGAGGAAATAAATACGGTGAGTTTGGAATTTCGGTAACAAGAGCCGATCAAATTTGGCTTTCCTTTTGTAATTTACCTGGATACAAGTTTAAATCGATTCCAAAAGTTATAAACATTATTGATAAACACGGGATTACTTTACATGAATTTCTTTGCAAGCGTAAGATTCCTATTTGGGCATTTTTGGCTTTCGACAATTCGGATCCTGATTATAGGCGACGCTTCCTATATAGATATTTTTACGATGAAAATGAATTGCCCGAAATAGACTATTGGAGACAGATCGATCTTGCAGATTTTTCAAACTTTAAAAGTGGTCGCGAAAGATCGTCAGAACTAAATCGTAATCAATATGAATTTAATCCATGTTTTAGATTAATTGTAGATCCCGAATAACAGCGTCTAACTTCGTCTCCTCACTCCGCTCAGGATTGCTAATGCAACCTTCGCTCCGGGCTAAAGCCACATTGCTTTGTCACTTCGGTTCGCGGGACGCGACTAAGGTCGCTCGAACCTCGTGCCAACCGCGTCGCGCCAATGCGCTTGCGGACGCAACGTCGAGGAGACTCTTTCGTTAGACGCAATAGCTAAATTATTTTTTAGAGCTAAAATGAAGTTTCAAATAGCAAAAATGAATATTGAGACAACCTCACCCAATATCTTTCTAGAAGATGAGAAGGTTGTAATAGAACATTTAGAATCGGAAAAGGTCGATTTTGAAGTAATTGATGAAGGTTTGGCTTTTGGAGGCGAAGATAATTTTGTACTTATAACTTCTTTAATTATTCTCATAAAAGACTCTGTGTATTCAGGAATAATTTACGATTTAATCAAATACAAAGTAGTTGAATTATATGGTATGGTTAGTTCTAAAAATAAAAAGAATACATTTATCGATGTTGAGTTTTATGAAAACGGAGTGGTTAAAAGAATTCAATTAGCGAATGCGATAGAAGGTGTTATCAAGATAAGAAATCATAGGGGCAAATGGGTCACTTTAAAAAATAAAAATGACGAATGAACAATTGTATAAATTTATTCAAAATAACAAAAGATTCCTATTTAAAAAGATTGTTAGTAAATATCCAGAATATGAAAAACTGAGAAAATATCTCGTAATAGATTATCCCACACCTAATGAATTTACGATCGTTGGGAATGCTTTACTTTTCTCAAAATATACGAATGATCGAACATCTGCAATCTGGACATCTTTCGGAGATGAACATATACTAAAAGGATTGCTTGATGCTGATTGGAGAGCCATTACAATAATAAAAAATAAAAAAGGGCATTGGCACTCACTAAATGTTAATGGCTACGAATCTGAAAGTAATACATATATTTGTGATGATCCGCATGGTAATTATTTTACAAATTATCGAGATTTGAATGGCGCGAATCTTAAATTCGAAGCAAAGCATTTGCTTGAAATAAATTATGGGAAACCATTATATATTTGTTCTTCTCTTTTTCAGAATATGCACCAGAAAATTTTCGGACTATTTTCGGATATCCCGCATTATCGGATCGACTTTTAGCTACTGCGTCTAACTGCGGTTTCTCGCGGCGCTTCGAGATTGCTACGCAACTCTCGCTTGGCCTTCGGCACATTCGCTTTGTAACTCGGTTCGCGAGCCGCGACTAAGGTCGCTCGAACCTCGTTCCAATTCTTTCGCGCGTTTAGCGCGCTCCAGAACCGCGAACGTCGAGAAGCCTCTTTCGTTAGACGACATGTTCCAAAATCATTTTTAAGGAGAATAATATGGCTATTAAAGCTATTGATGTTACGTTTGAAAAACTGGATTCAGTCTTTAAGAGTTTATTGGCGCTTGATAGCGATAAACATGACTTTTCAATAACTATAAAGGAATTTACCGCGGCTAAAGAAAAGCCTGAGATAATGAGGAATTTGGTCGGTGGTAGGAAATACGATGATTGGAATATCTTTAAGCAATCCTTTTTAGAATACCAAAGCCAGTTTAATATTATGTGGCAGACTGTGCAAGGAAAAGGTGGACCAATTAATTTAAGCTCAATTGATCTGCCAGCAAATATAGGAGAGCAACTTGCAAAAAGTTTAATTGATAGTTCAGGATTTCGCGACAATAATTCCGATCAAGACTCTAATGTCTTTGACTATCTGAAAGAATGGTTGCCTAATCTTTTCAAATATTTGGACGATGATACTCGCTATATATCCTTAACCAACTTTAAGGAAGGATTTAAATCGATTAGTAAGGGTAGCTATGCATTCAAATTTAAGCCTGGTAAAAGTCCTATCTTCACAAAAATAATTAACGAATACGTATATTTGAATAAAAATGAATCTCAGGATGAATTGGAACTCGGTAATCAAATCGAAGAGAGATTGAAGACACTAATCGGATTGGATGATTTAGAGCATAAGCAGCTCGAAAGAAGAGGTGGAAAATATCAGAATTATGATTTCGTTGGCTTCAAAAAGAAAGTTAATCCAAAAGAAGACGATTTAGAAATCTATACTTTCGAATTAAAGGCTTCGAATAAGATTTCATCAATATCTGAAGCAATAAGTCAAGCCACAAGTTATAAATCAACAAGTAATTATACGTATATAATTATTCCAATGTTTGATAAAAAACTTTTTCATGATGAAACAAGATTCGAATCATTCGTCGATTTATGCAGAGAGAATGGTCTTGGAATAATTACTATAGAAGTTGATCCTAAAAAGCATAAAGTCATTGATGTTTATGAGGTAATTACTCCACGCAAATTGGAAATCCTCGATTTCGCTTTGTTGGATGAAATTTTTATCAGTAAAAATCTAGAGTTTTGCCAATTATGTAGGAGGATTGCATCCACTGGATCAGATAGAAATGGTTGCGGCTGGATGATTAATTTAGAAAGCGATTCGCAGTGTATGAAAATTCTTTTCCAAGAAAAAATGACAAAGTTATAGAACTGGAACACGTCGTCTAACTGCGGCTTCTCGCGGCGCTTCGGGATTGCTTCGCAACCCTTGCTTGGCCTTCGGCACATTTGCTTTGTCCCTCGGCTTGCGAGACGACGCTAAGGCGTCTCAAGCCTCGCGCCAATTCTTCCGCGCGTTTGGCGCGCTCCAGAACCGCAAACGTCGAGAAGCCTATTTCGTTATGCGACATTGTAAGTATATTTCCGAATATTTATTTTCAGTCTAATTATAAATTATGAGTCATGGCAAAGAATCGGAAACGGAGATTTTGAATATTCTATATAGAATAGTCGGTGAAGACTTTGTTTTTCAGTCACCGACTTTAATGGAGGAATCCGGCAAGAAAATTGAATTAACAGACTTTCTTGTATTACTTGACGACATACTTATAACAATTCAATCAAAATCTATCGATATAGATATTGATGATATTAATCTAATTAAATTAGGAAGGATTTTTAAAAAATACGAAAATGCTAAGTCGCAGTTGAATAGAACGGTCAATTCATCTAATAGAAAAGAGAAAGTCATTCTAAATGCCAAACATTTGGAAGAGCATATTGAACTTCCTTGGGTAAATTTTAGAACTAAAATCTCGATTATTACGTTAAATATACCAGACAATCTATATGAAAATCCTGAATTTCGATTTCAATTCACAAAGTTTGAGATCTACAAAGGAATGGCTTTGCACATTTTTATTTTACAAGACCTACAGAAAGTGTGTGATGAAATGAAGACCGGCGGAGATCTATTGCACTATCTTGAAAATAGAGAAATAGTATTAAAGGCAGTATCAATGCAACACTTTGTGAACGAACTTGATATAATGGCCGTTTATAAAACGAAATATGATGCAATTGAAAAAATTCGAAAAGGCGAGATCGATGAACTTATCATTGAGCCAGGTTTGTGGGAATTTTATGTAAAGGAGCACGCGGCAAGAATAATCGAGCGCGATAAATTATTAGCCGAATGCTTTCTTATTGATATCTTAATAAAAGAAAATAGGAATTCTATTTCATATAGTATTGAGAAGTACGGTTATACTAAAAATGAAATGATTCAGAGTTATATGCGAATCATAGGAATACTAAATTCTTTGACAGCTATTGAGCGTTACAACGTAGAAATGATTTTGAAAGAAAAATTGACTTCTACCGATATATATCCGATGCGTTACTTCATTTTTCCTTTTAGAAAAAAAGCAATCTTTTTCCTAATAACAAATGAAACTGATCGCGAACGACGAACAAGTCAATTGCAGGGTCTTTCGGAGCAAGCAGCATTACATTTAAGTAAAGGTATATTTGCAACCGAGACATTTTTAGGTGTTGCAACTGAAGGTCGAAAAGCTCCGGGTAGAAGTTTCGATAGCATTTTATTTAATCCTATGGATATCATAGATGAGATAAAAGAATTTGATGGTATATTGTTTGAAAATCGAAATCTTGGTAAAGTCGATGAATGGACACTCTGAAATTCTATGCTATTACAACGTCGCATAACTGCGGCTTCTCACTGCGCTGCGAGATCGCTTCGCGACTCTTGCTTGGCCTTCGGCACATTCGCTTTGTCACTTCGGTTCGCGAGCCGCGACTAAGGTCGCTCGAACCTCGTTCCAATTCTTCCGCGCGTTTAGCGCGCTCCAGAACCGCGAACGTCGAGAAGCCTCTTTCGTTATACGCCATTTCCGCTGCGCTTTTCCGGAGTGGTTTGTCTGAGTGTGGGAAGGGGAAAGCGGTTCTTGTTTCATTTTGTTGCAATGGTTTTTTTAAGCGTTTTAAGATGCTCGCGTAAACGGCGTATAACTACGGTTTTCCGCTCCGTTCGCCACTCGCGGCTTCCGCTAGGTCTCACTTCGGGCTAAAGCCACATCGCTTCGCTCACGAGATTAAATCGTAATAGGGAAGTAATTCCGAGAATGCGTTTCGCGTCCCTTCGGGATCAGCGACGTCGGAAAACCTGGATCGTTAGTCGACATTGCGTAAGCTGACGGTGATTTTGAAAACGAAGAAAACCAAGAAAAGAGGGTGAATTCAGAATAGAAAATTGCTTGAAGTCTACACAAGTAGTTGTGTAGACTTGTTAAAAGAGCAAAAAAATGGCTACAAACTTAAATATCGATCCAAAATTACTAGAAGAAGCTTACACGGTGAGCGGGTTACGAACTAAACGTGAGACTGTGAATTTAGCTTTAATTGAATTTATTAAACGCCATAAGCAGAAAGACATTCTCAAATTAATTAATTCAGTCGAATATGATAAGGGTTACGATTATAAAGAGGCGCGTAATAAAAGATAAATCACCAAACCTTGATGAAATTACTAGTCGATACTTCAGTTTGGTCTGAAGCTTTAAGAAGAAAAGGTAAAACTTTAAATTCTGAGGAAACTTACCTTTATCACATAATTACAAACGAAGATGATATTTTTGTTACCGGGATAATTCTTCAGGAAATTCTCACGGGAATAAAGGATCAGAAAATATTCTCAGAAATAGAAGATCAGTTCAGATATTTTAATTTTCTTTCTCCGACGGAGAAAGATCATATTGAAGCAGCAAAATTAAGAAACTTACTTTCTAAAAAAGGAATCGTATTAGCGACAATCGATGCCTTAATTGCTCAGATTGCAATTACTCACAATTTAATTCTTGCAACTTATGATAATGACTTTTTACGACTTTCTGGAATCACAAAGTTAAAAACTCTCAATTTCGAAGATTATAAAAAATCGAAGAGAAAACGCAACGTCGACTAACTGCGGCTTCTCGCGGCGCTTCGGGATTGCTTCGCAACCCTCGCTTGGCCTTCGGCACATTGCTTTGTCACTTCGGTTCGCGGGACGCTCGCTAAGGCTCGCTCGAACCTCGTGCCAACCGCGTCGCGCTCAAGCGCTTGCGGCCGCAACGTCGAGAAGCCTCTTTCGTTAGTCGACATTGCGGGGGAGACGCCGCATCCATGTGGCGAGAAGTAGGGGCGAAAAGGATGAAATTAGGTTGACAAGCATACAATCTTTGTATATTATTTAGGTTATGAATCAGACTGTTAATATTTCCTTTGAAAAAGCACTTTTAAAAGAAATCGATAAAATTGCAAAGAGGGAACACAGGTCCAGGTCAGAATTGATTCGTGAAGCCGCTAGAGCGTATATTGAGAAAAAAACTAGATGGCAAGCCATCTTTGACTTCACTTCAAAAGTTACTGATCGAAGTAATATTTCTGAAAAGGATGTTTTTAATGAAATTAAATCCGTTAGAAATAAAAGAAATGCTTCTTAATGTTGAAGGTATTATTAGATACTAATATTTACATCTCTGCTATTTTATTTAGAGGAAAACCAAGGCTTGTTTTCCAAGATTTAATTGATGAGGTTTTTACAGGATATATTTCGAAAGAAATATTAGCTGAGATTGAATCTACGCTCTCTAAACCAAAATTCAAACTTGATGATAATTTTATTCAGATTGTTTTATCTGAAATCAGAGATATTACTGTGCTTGTTAAAAATAAACCTATTCAAGATTATTTAGAGTTAAGAGATAGAGATGATTATCACATTCTGGAGTCTGCTTTTGCAGCAAAAGTAGACTATTTAATCACTGGAGACAAAGATTTATTAACTCTTCAGAAAATTAAGAACTTTAACATCATTACTCCAGATGAGTATTTAAGTATTAAAGTAAGAAACGAAACTTAATTCAGCGACATCCGTGTCGCGAAATTCCGCAACTGCGTATAACTTCGTCTCCTCGCTCCGTTCGGGATCGCTCATGCGACCCTCACTACGGGCTAAAGCCACATTGCTTTGACACTTCGGTTCGCGGGACGCGACTAAGGTCGCTCGAACCTCGTGCCAACCGCGTCGCGCTAATGCGCTTGCGGCCGCAACGTCGAGGAGACTCTTTCGTTAGTTGCCATAGCCCGGCAATTAATTTTCATATTAACGCATTTAAAAAAAATGCTGACAAGATTTCAATAGTATATATAATGTATATATGGAATCAATTGTTCACAAATGGGGTAATAGCTTAGGAATTAGAATTCCAAAAGCAATGGCGATTGAATTAGAAATAAATGACGGTAGTCACGTTGAATTGCAATATGAAGGCGATAAAATAGTTATTTATCCGATGCGAAAGGCATCTCTTGAAGAAAAGCTTTCAAAAATTACTAAACAAAATCTTCATTCTGAAATATCAACAGGTAGCTCAGTAGGTAATGAAGCTTGGTAAAGAGTAGTAAGTATATTCCTGAAAAAGGAGATATTGTGTGGCTAAATTTTACTCCGCAAGCTGGCCACGAACAAATGGGTCGAAGACCAGCGCTTGTGTTATCACCGAAAGAATATAATTCAAAAACTGGTTTGGCTATATTTTGTCCAATTACAAGTAAAGTAAAAGGATATCCTTTCGAAGTGGTTATTAAATCTAAAAAGCTAAACGGCGTAATTCTTTCCGATCAAATAAAGAATTTGGATTGGACTATTCGAGAAGTAGAGCATATCGAGTCGGTAAGTAAACCTTCTTTGAAAGAAGTTTTAGATAATATTAAACTATTAATATTTTGATAACGAGCTACAGCAACTAACTGCGGTTTCTCGCTGCGCTTCGAGATCGCTTCGCGACTCTTGCTTGGCCTTCGGCACATTTGCTTTTAAACTCAGCTTGCAAGACGTTCGCTAAGGCTCACTCAAGCTGAGTTTAAATCCCTCCGCGCACAAGCGCTTCGGGAGCGCAAACGTCGAGAAACCTACGTCGTTATACGCCATAGCATGAATCGATAAGTAAATGAATAATGAATCGAATATGATAAATCTTGGTGAGGTTTCTAAACCTGTAACTGTTTTGATTGAGAAAATATCAAATGCAGTAGGAATTATTTATGAACCTACGCGAATAAGGAGAAATGCTCGAGCAGAAGCGGACGCTTTAAAAATTAGGGCCACTGCCGAAGTTGAAATGCATGATATTCAAAAAAGAGCAATTGAGCGACTTATAGGCGAAGAAGTTAAACGGCAAGAGAACATTGAAGCCATAATTGATAAAGCTATTCCAGAAATAAAAGAATCAGCGGAACCCGAGAATATAGATCAAGATTGGCTAATGAATTTCTTTGATAAAGCTAAGCTAATTACTACTGAAGAAATGCAATCTCTTTGGAGTAAAGTTCTTTCAAGTGAGTCAAATAAACCAGGCTCCTTTTCTAAAAGAACAGTAAATTTTCTTTCATCGCTTGAAAAAAAAGATGCTGAATTATTTACCCGATTGATGTCATTTTCAATAAATCTGTCACCTCGTAGGGTATTTATTTATAATGAATACGATGAAGAAGTAAAGCAATGCGGAATTCTATATTCGCACTTGGCTCATTTAGAAACTATCGGACTTATCAAGTATAGCTCTATTGGATTTTCTATTAATATTATGCTAGATTCTATTCCTATTCCATATTTTGAAAAGTTAATGTTCATGGATTTTCCGACGGATCAATTAAGAAACTTTGATCTTGGCAAAGTTGTCTTAACAGAAACGGGTCTTGAACTGAGTCGAATTTGTTATTCAATACCTAATGATACTGCTATTGATTATTTGTTAAAAAAGTGGCAAAATATGGGTTACATTATATATTCACCATATCCTAAATTTTTATAGTATATGCTACGGCGTATAACTGCGGCTTGCCGCTTCGTTCGCCATTCACGGGTTCCCGTTCAGGCTCACTCCGGTCTTCGACACATTGCTTTGTCACTTCGGTTCGCGGGCGTTCGCTATGGCTCACTCGAACCTTGTGCCAACCCCATCGCGCTCAAGCGCTTGCGGCCGCAACGTCGAGAAGCCTCTTTCGTTATACGCCATTTTATATAAAACTAAGGAGTAAATATGAATTATACAATTAGGCAACTCGTCGAAAAAATTTTAGCCGGACAAATCAGGATTCCTTCCTTCCAGCGTGGTTATGTTTGGGAGCCGGAACTCGTTGCTTATTTAATGGACAGTATTTACAAGGGATATCCATTTGGGAATTTATTATTCTGGAAAACAAAGGAGTTTTTAAAGTATGAAAAGAAAATTGGGCCTTTCGAAGAGATAAAAAAAGAAGCGGGTTTGCCAATAGATTATGTGTTAGATGGTCAACAAAGGATTACATCTATTTTCGGTGTTTTCCAAAATGAGTTACGTCCTATAGAAGAAAGCTTAAATTTTGAAATTTATTATGACTTTGTTTCGCAAACTGATGCTCAGGAAACGCAATTCTTTGCTCTTAGGGATGAGGACGTTGATATTACAAGACATTTCCCTTTAAAATGTTTATTTGATAGTGTTAAATATAGAGAAGCCACGGAAAAAATCGATAAATCAAAAATTACTTTTTGATAGATGATTTGCAAACGAAATTCAAAGAATCTCAGATTCCTATTCAATTTTTAGAGACTGAAGATAAAGCAAAGGTTGCAATAGTTTTCGAAAGAATAAATAGGAGAGGAGTTGACTTAGATACTTTTCAATTGCTTGGTGCGTGGACATGGAGTGAAGAATTTGATCTTCAAAGTTATTTTGAAGAATTGCAAGATGAACTTGAGCCATTTGGTTTCAAATCAGTAGGAGAAGATGTGGATCTTCTATTAAGATGTGCCGCCGGGATAATATCGCGAAACGCATCGGCGAAATCGTTAATTGAATTAAATGGGAATCTTGTCCGAAATAGATTTGAAGAGGTCAGAAATGGGCTAAAAGGTGCCATTGATTTTCTTAAATCAAATTTAAGAATCGAAAAATTAGAGAATTTACCTTATGGGACGTTGCTTGTTCCTTTATCCTCATTCTTCGCAATCTCAGGCAATCAACAGTTCCTCTACACTGATGAGCAAAGATTGAGTTTATTAAGGTGGTTTTGGAAAACTAGTTTCTCAAAACGTTATGGTGCGGGTACTTCAAGAAACATAAATAAAGACATTGAAGAAATAATTAAATTGAAAAATAATGAGAGTAATGTTTTGGCTGATTTCAGGTTAGATATTACTCCAGACTTTTATCTTAGGAATCAATTTAGGATTGATTCAGTTAGTACAAAAACTTTTGTCCTTCAATTAGCTCAAAATAACCCTAGATCGTTTGTTTCTGGGAGTCCGATTACTTTAGGAAATGTTCTAAGCAATTATAATAGGAATGAATTTCACCATATTTTCCCGAAGGCATTCTTGAAATCGCTGAGTAAAACAGATGCACAAATAAATTGTCTTGCTAATTTTTGCTTTTTGTCTAAGTCTGATAATAATTTTATTGGCGGAGATAGACCAAGTTTGTACAAGAAAAAATTACCAACTAACATAACTGAAATCTTGGATTCAACGTTTTCAAGTGATACTATTTTTCTAGATAATTATGAAAATTATTTGAATGAAAGGGCAACGAACCTTTGGAAAAATGCGAGTCAGTTAACTACCTGAAAAAATAAAACGGCGTCTAACTACGGTTTTCCGCTTCGTTCACCACTCGCGGCTTCCGCTCGGTCTCACTTCGGGCTAAAGCCACATCGCTTCGCTCACGAGATTAAATCGTAATAGGTAAATGATTCAGAGAATGCGTTTCGCGTCCCTTCGGGATCAGCGACGTCGGAAAACCTGGATCGTTATGCGGCATCGCGAAAATTTTTTATTAAAAAGACGATTTCAAATAAAAATTTGAGATAAAATATGGTTCAAAATGATTAGCTCTGTTGAAATTATTAACCGACCACAATCAGGTGAATATAAAGAACGAATCTACGATAACGATTCAGCTTGGAAATCCGCAGATTGGTCGTGGGTAAAATTTACGAATGATAACTATGATGAATGGTGTGGTCACTTCCGAGGGGCGTCTTACGGAGCGGCAATTTCGACTTCAAGAAATGAGATTCTTGTCTTAACTTCTGACTGTTTATATTTATTAGACACGAATGTCGGCAACATTATTGAAATAATGGAGTCCCCACAGTTTAAATCTATAACTGTTTCTCCACAGGGAGATTTTATTCTTGCTGACTCTTATCACATTCAAAGGTTAGGGAAAAAATTAGCTACAATGGAGTCTATCAATAGTCCTGTTGAAATGGATTCAATTGTATTTAAAGAATGGGTAAATGATAATTTACTTATTTATTGTGAAGAGTTTACGAATTGGACTCGGAAATTAGAATTACAGCTTAATTCGAAAACATGGGAAATTAAAATTCTTAAATCTGTATAAAACCCAAGCTAAATATTAGGATTCTCAAAAAAATTGGCTTGAGTCGAATATTTTATAAACTTCGCGACGCCGCATAACTGCGGTTTCTCGCGGCGCTTCGGGATTGCTTCGCAACCCTTGCTTGGGCTTCGCCAAATTCCGCTTTGTCACTCGTCTTGCAAAGCAAGCCTCGCGCCAAGTCCTTCGGACGCGCGGAACTTCGACAATCATGCGTCGTTAGGCGAACATTTTTGCCAAGGCTTCTCCGATTGATTTTGCCGCGTCCATGCGGCGATCTAGAGCAAGATTTTATAAGGATTTGAGATTGACAATACCCTATTAAATAGGGATAATTGTTTTATTGAAGCGAATATTCATTCACCTTCCAGATTTTGATCTATTTTGGAAGAAAGTCGGACTTGAAGATAAAGAGTTAAAGGAACTTCAAGAATTTCTTTTAGAAAATCCGAAATATGGCCCGGTCATCAAAGGTTCTAATGGAATCAGGAAGCTACGATGGAAAAAGAAAGGAGTTGGTAAGAGTGGAGGGGTTCGAGTGTTTTACTTGGATATTGAGGAATTCTCTGTATTATTCTTAATCACACTTCTTGAAAAAAATGATAAAGAAAATCTTTCAAAGAAAGAACTAACGATATTAGCGGAATTAGTAACTTCTCTAAAAGAACTAATTCAATCGAAGAGGGCTCGAAATGAAAAAAGAAAGTAATAATAAACTATTTCACAGTCTTTCCAAAGGTCTTAATGAAGCGATTGAATATACTAAAGGTAAGAAAGTTCCAGGTGTAAAAGCGCAGATTATTGAGATTCAAAAACTACCAACATTTAAAGGTAAAGAAATTAGAAATATTCGGACCAATTTACATCTTACTCAAAATACTTTTGCTCAAGCATTAGGTGTTTCTGCTAAAACGATAGAAGCTTGGGAATCTGGAAAAAATATTCCTCAAGGCCCGGCTCAAAGAATGCTATTTATTCTTAAAAACAATTCTAAAGCATTAAATATATTAGGAATTAAAAACTAAAAACGCCATCCGTGGCGTAATTTGTTAGTGCATCGGCAAAAACGTCGCCTAACTGCGGTTTCTCGCGGCGCTTCGGGATTGCTCCGCAACCCTCGCTTGGCCTCCGGCACATTTGCTTTTTAACTCGGCTTGCAAGACGCGACTAAGGTCGCTCAAGCCAAGTTAAAATCCCTCCGCGCACAAGCGCTCCGGGAACGCAAACGTCGAGAAACCTGCGTCGTTAAGCGACATTGTGATGAAAACCGTTTTAGAACGAATGAAGGTGGGAAACTACTGGATCTAAATAATCTTGACATTTATTAAGCGACAAAAGAAAATTACTGAACAAATTATTAGTTAGTATGAATTCAGTGGAAGTGAAAGATATTCTAGTCGAGCATAAACAGGAGCTCTTAAATTTAGGAGTTCAAAAGCTTTTACTTTTCGGTTCCGTCGCGAGAAATGAAACTCGCGAAGGTAGCGATGTTGATATTCTTGTTCAATTTCATTCTGGTAAGAAAAACTTTGATAGTTTTATGGATCTTTCCTTCCGACTAGAAGATCTTTTAAATACGCACGTTGATTTATTAACTGAGGAATCTCTTACTAAAGATTTACGGGATTCTATACTTTCTGAGGCAATTCTCATTGAAATCTGATTTAAGTTATATAAATCATATTAAAGAAGAAATTGCTTTCTTACAAATTGAATCGAAAAAATTAGATCGCGATCAATTCATTTCTGATGCTCTAATGAAAAGAGCTTTTGTTAGAAGTATTGAAATAATAGGCGAGGCTTCTAATAAATTATCGGATTGATTCAAGAAAAAATATTCTGAAGTGGATTGGAGAAAACTGTCGGCTACTCGGAATCGATTGATTCACGGCTATTTTGTAGTGGATTATGATATTGTTTGGGATTTAGTAATAAATAAAATTCCAACTTTAGAAATGCAAATTGATTCAATTTTATCAAAAGAAAAAACACTTTTTGATTAACTAAAATCACAACGTCGCTTAACTGCGGCTTGCCGCTCCGTTCGTCACTCACGGGTTCCCGTTCGTACTCACTGCGGTCTTCGACACATTGCTTTGTCCCTTCGGTTCGCGGGCGCTCGCTATGGCTCACTCAAGCCGAATTAAAATCCCTTCGCGCACAGGCGCTCTGGGAACGCAAACGTCGAGAAACCTATTTCGTTATACGCCATTTCCGCTGCGCTTTTCCGGAAGGGTTTGGCTGAGTGTGGGAAGGGGAAAGCGGTTCTTGTTTCATTTTGTTGCAATGGTTTTTTTAGCGTTTTAAGATGCTCGCGTAAACGGCGTATAACTACGGTTTTCCGCTTCGTTCGCCACTCGCGGCTTCCGCTCGGTCTCACTTCGGGCTAAAGCCACATCGCTTCGCTCACGGGATTAAATCGTAATATGGAAGTGATTCAGAGAATGCGTTTCGCGTCCCTTCGGGATCAGCGACGTCGGAAAACCTGGATCGTTAGTTGCCATCGCAACAAAGGAAAAATGAAGAAAAAAATAAATATTACAATCATCTATTTCATAATACTATTTGTGGGATGCAGTATAGACTCTCGAAAGCTTTATTTATTTCCACCAACACCTGAAGGCGAGTTGTTGAAAAGAGTGTTTCTTCCTTTTTATGATAAAAGTGTAATCATTCGTACGAAAGTAGCTGATATAGAAAAAAAGGCATTATACTATTCTTTTACACAATATGAAGATGATTATAAGCTAACCGATGAATGCGAGGGGAAGGAAAATATTTGCATTGTCATTGATTTTAATCATATAAATGAATGTAAAAATAAACAGGGCCTTCTTTCAGTAACGGCAAAAATTTTATTTGAATCCTTAAAGACATCAGAAATTAAGAAAGCTCCGCTTCAATTCAGTAAGCGACTGACTATATATTCTGACGATTGTCAAATATCTCCACAGACAATTCGAGCTGCACACTATACTATGATCGAGTTGATCCGACATACAATTATGCCGCGAAAATTTACATTGTGGGGCTCATCGGAAAAATATTCTAATTTTAAGTCTAGCAATAAAGAACTGCAAGAGATGTATACGGATTTTATTGAAGAAGCAGGGGGTGACTATCCGAGTTATTCGCGAGCCAGGAAAATACTAGATGAAGCAGAAATACGATTTCCGAAAGACGCTTGGTTAATTCGAAATATTGGTACTACCATTCTTTTTACTGGTGATTGGCAGAGGGCATGTGAATATTATAAAAGATCTGCAAGTTTAGAAAACACTGAAGGAATTGAAAAATGGCTAAATGCATGTGATCGATTTGACTTCAGTTCCGTTCTTTAAATATAGGTTGCGACGGACGCCTAACTGCGGTTTCTCGCGGCGCTTCGGGATTGCTAATGCAACCCTCGCTTGGCCTCCGGCACATTGCTTTGTCACTTCGGTTCGCAAGACGCGACTAAGGTCGCTCGAACCTCGTGCCAACCGCTTGCGGACGCAACGTCGAGAAACCTGGATCGTTAGGCGAAATGCTCAATTATCAAGATAGTATATGAACTTTATAGAAACAGTCAAAATATCGAAATGGTCTGACTTAAATGATATTGAAATTGCTTGGTCAAATGCTCTTTTTCGTGGTCATTCTGATTCAAATTGGGTATTAGATGTATCCTTAATTCGGGCATTTCAAACGAGGAAAAAACAATATCCAAAATTAAACCTTACAGATGAAGGCAATGTCTTAGATGAATATTATCTGTATAAGGAATTTAGACGACGTGCTCATGAATATATGTCTTTATTTCCAGAAAATGAAGACATCGTCAGCTGGTTGGCTTTGATGCAACATTATGGAACTCCAACCAGGCTTCTTGATTTTACTTATTCTTTTTTTATTGCGTTATTTTTTGCGTATATAGATGCCATTGGAGATGCCGTGATTTGGAGTATAGACGATATATTTATAAGCACTACCGCTTCAAAATTGGCCTCAGCTCCTGATGGGCTAAGAGAAGATTGGCTTCTTTTTCAGCATAATTACGCGAATAGCTATCTTAAAGATTGCTTTAACAAATCAAAAAGCGGAAAAGAATATGATTCTATCCGGCAAGGTGTAATTATGTTAGAGCCGGAAAAACCAAATCATAGACTTGGAATTCAGCAAGGCCTTTTTTTGATGCCCATGGATACTTCAATTTCATTCTTAGAAAATTTAGAAGCTAACTATAAGTTAAGAAGTTCTTATTGGACTGGAAAACCAGTAATTAAATATATACTTGATTTGGATTTACGAAGTGAAGCACTTGCTCATCTAATGAAAATGAACATTACGTCAGAAACATTATTTCCAGGAATTGACGGTTATGGCCGATCTATTCTTCACAAGCTCTGGCATTAAAGCAAAACGAGCACTTCGCCTAACTGCGGTTTCTCGCTTCGTCGCCATTCACGGTTCCCGTTCAGGCTCACTGCGGGCTTCGCCACATTGCTCGACTTCGGTTCGCTTTGATGCTTAAAGACGAGCGAACCTCATCGTCCCTTCGCGCACAAGCGCTTTGGGCACGCAACGTCAAGAAACCTGGATCGTTAGGCGAAACGGCTAAAGGTAGGTTCTAAAAAATGAATATTGATATAAAAATAAAAGATTTAAAGGGAATAGAAGATTTGTCAATTAGTCTGCCTTTGTCACCCGGCTTATATGCAATTACTGGTGGAAATGGGTCTGGTAAAAGCACTTTAATGGCGGCATTAGCTAATCTATTCTATAAAGATATTTTAAAGAACTATTTTAAATATCCTTCTTTACAAGCCTCGATCGAATATAAGTACGGAGATATTGAGGAAATCTGGTCTTTCAGTAGAAGCGACTGGAGTGTTAAGCGAGGTGTATCAGAATTGCGCATTGATGGATTCTTTGAAGGAAGCGTGATCCACGGCAATAGATTTAAAGATACTCATTATAGTACATTCAAAAAGATCGAGCAGGTGGAAAAGACGGACTTGGTGCAAGCATCGCCCTTTATTAAGGATAATTTCGGTTATATTCTTCACGGATATGAAGATTATTATAAGCAAATTCTTCAAGTAGATAAATATCTTGCAGGAACAAAATATCGATTTGCAAGTTCCCCGTACTTTGTTGAGGGAAAACGCGGGTTAATCAGTCAATTTGAGCTAAGCAGCGGCGAGAATCTAATTTTAAGTTTACTGAATTCATTAGAAATTAAAATAAAAAAGAAATTTAAGCAAACAACTTCGTTGATATTGATAGACGAAGTTGAACTGGCTCTTCATCCATCTTCAATTCTTAGATTATTGAATGTTCTAAATAAAATTGCTGTAGAAAAAAATTTCGCAATCTACTTCTCAACTCATTCTATTGAATTGATAAGGACATTGCAGTATGAAAATATATTTTATCTCGAGAACGAAGTAGGATCAGTTTCGGTAACTAATCCTTGCTATCCTGCTTACGCAACTCGAAGTCTTTTTTACCATGATGGATTCGATTACTTAATTCTTGTTGAAGACATACTCGCAAAGAGAATTATTGAAAGATTGATCAATGACGAGCGTCTTTATGTTAGTAAATTGATACATGTTTTACCTCTTGGTGGTTGGTCAAACGTATTATCTGTGCAAGATGAGATACAAAGATCAAGCATGCTCGGATATAAAAAGAAATTGTTTTGTATTTTGGACGGCGATATAGCTCCACTTGTTAAAGAAAAACATATTGATAAAGGACAATATAAAGGATTAAAACTTAACCCAATTATCCCGAATAGGACATAGGGGAATGTGGTTGGTAATAGATTTTAATTAATTACGTCGCTTATTCTATTTTTAGGTTTATTGTTTTTAATTAAAGCATCCGCTTCAACCGGAAATACTCTTACAATTGCCCATGCTTTATAAGCAAATGAATCTCCGATTTTGTTTGCTTCAGCAATAACTACTTCAGCAGTTATTTCTCCAACGAAAAGCCGTTTTATATGAAAATCTAGTTTTAATTCATCAACTCTGTCTTTTAGCCTTTCAACTTTTTCATGCATTTTATTGGTAGCGTTAACGATACTTTTTTCGAGTGTTTCAGCGAGAGCCAACTCTTTAACTTTATTAAGCCAATCCTGAACAGAGAGAATCCCTGTATCATACATAGTAATATTTGTATGTCTGACGAAAGCCTCAATACCAAATACAGTTAAAAAAGAGTAAACGAATTCATAACCCAATTCATTGGGGAATTTCTCTTTGAGAATAGGAAACAACAAGATTGTGATTAATATGTTTAAAGTTGCCTGAACAAGAAAATAAACTGCGGTTATAAAATTAAACTGGGAAGAAAAAGCAACCTTTGTTCCCATTCGTAATTCTACTATTACTCTTAATAAAGTAAGAACCGAAACAATTAATAT
>NZ_RQFA01000032.1 GCF_004770155.1 Leptospira gomenensis
TTTTATTTTTATTTTTAGTTTTATTTTTATTTTTCTTTTTATTTTACTTTTTCGTTTTCGTTTTCGTTTTCGTTTTCGTTTTCGTTTTCGTTTTCGTTTTCGAACGCGTCTTTGTCGGGGAAAATTCCAGAACTTCGTTTCGGATCGAGGTAAAATTTCGGATCGTTGTGTTTTCCGATGGAGAGGACGTTGTTTTTACGGATCTAACCTTTCGATTCGAAAGGTTTCCAACTCGCTTTCATAAAAAAAATCAGAGTTTTGAAATACGATTCGTTTTGAAATTTCCCAAAGTAGTTCGGAAGAAAAGGTTCCCCATTCTTCCCAAGGAGCTGGATGGATCAGAGTGGAATGGCGCAATCGTAACGCGTCCGGTCGAAAGGGCACGAATAAACCCGGGGAATAGTATAAATTTCCGTTTTCTTTTTTTTGAAATACATAGACCGAGGTTTCCGGTCGTATGAAATTCCATTCCCCCGCACATACCGAAACGTACGGATATTCGAGAGAAACTCCCGTTTGGTTTTTTCGAATTCTGGAAATGAAAAAATCTAAAAACGCAGGATCTTTTAACTCCGATTCTTCGTGATAGAGTCTACCGCGGGCGTCCATTCGATAGAAGTAGGATCGACCTCCGCTCACGAAACCCCCTCCGGATGGGAACCGTGACGGTTCGTGTGTCGATCGTTTCCGGCAAAACTCGGTTTGTGAACAGGCTGTGCGGACTTTTCTATTGACACCGAACTTTCCCTTAAAATCATACCGTATAACGGCGTCGTGGCCAAGTGGTAAGGCATGGCTCTGCAAAAGCTTGATCCCCGGTTCGAATCCGGGCGACGCCTCGACACTTTTGCATTCGCCTGGATGGTGGAATGGTAGACACCCAGGACTTAAAATCCTGTGAGAGCAATCTCGTGCGGGTTCAAGTCCCGCTCCAGGTACCAGCATTTCGTTGACGTTTCTACCTCGTCAACGGAAGTTCCGTATCACACATTCTCCCGAAATACAACCTCGGAACATCCGCGTTTTCCCCGTTTCTGTATCCGGTGAACCGGATTCTGAAGTCATGGAAGAAAACTCCAACCGGAAATCCGGGGGAATTTTGTTGCGGTAGGCGATCCTCGGGTTGAATCGGATTTTTCCCTCGTTTGAGCTCGAATCGAGTCGTCTTGATTTCCCGCTCCGCGTGCGCCCAATACGCCTGATCTTGGTCGAAGGATTCCCGTTCTACCACGGTTACTTCGGCTCGTGTAGGAGGATTTCGATCCCCTTCGGGTACGTAGATTCGAAACGTTAGCGGCTCGGTTCTCGGTCGCGGAGGATCCGGATATCTGTGCGTCAGACATCCTTCGATTTGAATTGGAAGTTCCGCCTGTTGTGGAGTAAGCGGCGACCCGTCCCGGGTCCGTTTTTGATTCCAATCACTTTCGAATTTTATGATATTCTTTTGTATTTCCCGGATCAGTCCCGGGTCCGTAGATCGGACTCTGCGATTGTACACCTCCAGAGGCTCCAAATTCAAACGCGGAATCCAGAAAATCCAATAGAGGAGTAAGGGAATTCCCAAAACGAAAGCCGTCTGCGCCGAATTTCGAAATCGTTGCGGAAAGGATGCGCTCGTCGGTTCCGGATCGTTTGCGGATGTTTCGTTTGGCGTTTTCGTTTCGGAAGAGGTGGAATCCGCATTGTTCCCGGCCAGAAAAAATCCACAAAATACGAAAAAAGGCAAAACGACTTCGTCGTCCAATAGATAACACTGAAAGAATCCGGCCGGAAATAAGGTTAGAATTCCGATCGATCGTAATGAAAGCGTTTCGAAACGCTCCTCCAGTTTTTTTCGGAAAAAAGTAAGAAAGATCCTTCCCCAGAAAATCAAAAATAGAATCCCCGCAAAAATTCCGCCGACGGTCGTCCAGTGGAGCAAATCGTTGTGCGCGTGCCCTCTCGGTGTGATGGAAAGTTCGTACCAAAGTTGTTCTTCCCTCTCGATCATCGTTTCGGATTGGCGGCGATGAGACTCGGAATAGTTTCCGCCTCCCACTCCGAACCAGAAATTTTCACGTATGATCGGAAGCGTGTTTTTATAGATATAATATCTCTGATTTTCCGTATTATGAATTTCGAATATTTGAGAGACCGATCTGCGTATGAGCCAGTTGTCCTTGAGAATATATGCGGAAGAAAGTAGAAGGGCGATTAAAAGTCCCGCCGTGATCCAGAGCCCCGGTTTGGAAACGGAAGGCAAACGATTTCGGAGGGATCGGTGGGCGTGTAGTAGACAACACAAAAATAGAAAAATCACCCCCAACCAAATCGATCGGCTTTGGTTGAGTAACAATACGAAGAGGCCGACCGCAACCGCGCCGGTCTGTAACCAAAAAGACGCGTTTCTCTTTCGATTCCAGGTTCCGAACCATTCCAAGATCAGACCGGGTAGAGCCAATCCCAAAAGTCCCCCGTAGGTGAGATGTGTGTTCATCATTCCGAGGGGAAGATACAACTGGATCGGGCCTACGTTTCCGGAGTAGTGTTGGAGTCGATCGCCTAACGCGTATTTGAATCCGTTCGAGACGAACTTCCCGAGTCGAACTTCCGAAAACAGACTGATGCATCCGGTCGCGATGAGCAAATACGCGGAAAAAAAGATCCAACGTTTGAGAACCATTCGATTCGTTTTCGAAGACGCGATCCGCGCGGAGATCGGCAACAGAAACAACATCCAAAAATCGCCGACCTCGGATCGTTTTACATAGGTTGAAAAAAAGGACGCGGAGGATTTCGTTTCGGAATTCGCCAAGGAAGATACGAATGCGAGAACGTAAATTCCCAGAAACAAAAGGAACAAACGAACGGAGGCGATTTCGGAATCATGCCCGTTTTTCCTGAACAACAACGCGGGAAGTCCTGCGGCGATCGTAAGCCCCGCGAAAATCTGGGAAACGCTGACCGACAAGGGAAAGGCGAGTAGAAAAAGACAAAGAGAAAAAAGGGAAACCTTTTCCATCGTATTCCAAACCGTTTCTTTCATGGGTCCTCTCGGAAGTTCTCCAAAATTACTCTAAAAAACCAATGACAGAGAAAGAATTCATTCTACCATTAGAAAAAAGACCGTTTAGGATTCATTCGGACAGATGGGAAAATCGATTCCAGCCAAGAAAAAAAAAGCCTCCTCTCCCAAAACAAAACCTGCCTTGGATTCCGCCGAAAAAAAAATTTCCGTGGCGATCATTACCTACAACGAGGAAAAAAACATTGCGGATTGTATTCGCTCGTGTTTGGAAATCGCGGATGAAATCTTGGTTTTGGATTCGATCAGCTCCGATAAAACGGAATCGATCGCCCGCTCTTTTCCCTCGGTACGATTTTTGAAACAGAAGTTCAAAGGTCATATTGAACAAAAAAACGACGCGATTTCCCTTTGTAAGTTCGATTGGATTTTGTCCCTGGATGCGGACGAACGGATTTCTCCGGAACTCAAGGATTCGATTCTAAACTTCAAAAAAGAACGAGAGGAAACCGGGATAAACGGATTTCTGGTCTCGCGTCTTACGTTTCACATGGGACGGTTTATCCGTCACAGCGGTTGGTATCCTCAGTTTCGTTATCGTCTTTTTAAAAAGGGAAACGCGGTTTGGGTCGGTGAAAATCCTCACGATTACATCAGCATCCAAGGGAAGGGGGCAAAACTCAAAGGAGATATCATTCACTTTAGTTTCCGTGATCTGACGCACCAGGTCAATACCATCAATCAATTCTCTTCCATCGTGGCGTTGACTCGTCAGAAAAAGGGGAAAAAGTTTTCCCTTTTGCGTACGATCTACAAACCTTTCTCCAAATTTTTGGAAACGTATTTTTTTAAATTCGGTTTTTTGGACGGATTTCCGGGTTGGGTCATCGCAGTGTCTTCGGCGTATTCCACGTTTCTCAAGGACGCGAAACAATTCGAACTCGAACAAAAGTTTGTGGACCGTCCTTCCAACGTAAAAGAGGATTATGGGAGTTAAATCTTTTTTCGGAAGATTGTTTTTCCGGTTCTTCCGCAAACGTAAACCCCGATCCGCTACGGAACAAACTCCTCCGGTTCGCGATAGCCTCGGTTACAAAACGGAACTTTCGCAACTTCGGGACAAGGCGGATCGTTTTTTCGTTACCAGAAAAAAAAACTCCGGTCTCGTTCACGAAACGAAATTTTATAAACTCCAAAAAAACGGTCCTAAGTTGTTCCGTTTGGAAGGAAGGGAAAAAGGGGGTCGAGAATACAACATCGTCGTTTCCACCGGAAATTTTTTGAGTCTACAAGGGGATAAAATTTCCGGAGTCGTTTTTCTACCGGAAGCGGAACTCAACCGAATTCTTTCCTACGAACATTCCGATTTAAAAAGTGTATTCTCCCGATTTCAACCCGAAGACATCGAAGAGGATCTGAAACTGCTTTACGGAGATCAGACTTCTTCCGGCGATTCCTGGAAGGACGTCTACGACTGGGAGCCGTTTTGGAAACAACAGATTCTCGTTCGTTTGAAACCGAGCGTTCTCGCGGTGTTGTTGGTCTATATGGGGCAGGAGTTCGAACAATTCTTCCAGTCTAATTCGACGAAGAGGTTGAAGTCGATCATTTCGGACGAGTTGTATTTTTTGAACGTAAGCGGAAATCAAAAAGAGAATTCTCCGAACACGGAAAATCTTTCCCTTCAGGATTTTGAAACTGCGAAACGGCAATTTTTCCGCACGATCGAACAGATTCGATACAAAAGAGGTAAAACCTACAATGGGCACTAAAGAAATCGCTCTCGGTCAAATTCGCGATTCCATTTCCACCAAACAGAAGTTAATCGATTCTGTCTTGGACGACGTCGTCAAAGCGGGTGAGATCGTCTCCAAAGCGCTTCAGAGCGGGAATACGATTTTTCTTTGCGGAAACGGGGGTTCTTCCTGTGACGCTTCCCATATCGCCGCGGAACTCGTGGTTCGTTATAAATCCGGAAACGAAAGGAAGGCTCTTCCGGCCCTTTCTCTTTCAGCGGATTCTGCCGTTTTAACGGCTTGTTCCAACGACTACGGTTACGAGGAAGTGTTCGCCAGACAAATCGAAGCCTTCGGTAAAAAAGGGGACGTTTTGATCGGTCTTTCCACGAGCGGAAATTCCAAAAACGTTTTGCTCGCTTTGGAAAAAGCCAAAACCAGAGGATTGAAAACCATATCGTTGTTAGGCGGTGACGGCGGAAAGATGAAACATCTGGCCGACTTGGACGTGCTCGTTCCCAGCAAGGTGACCGCCCGAATCCAGGAGTCCCATATTCTCATCGGACATATCCTCTGTAGCGTAGCGGAATACAATCTTTTCAAAATGGAATGAACGTTCTTGATCCGTTCGAATCCGATCGTAATCGATATCGAAAATCTCAAGGTTTCCACTCCGGGGCATCCGATCCTGAAAGGAATCGACTTTCGACTTCTTCGCGGAGAATTTCATTGTGTGGTCGGGGAATCGGGGAGCGGAAAAACGACCTTCGCGTCCTGTCTTCTGGGAATGATCGATCCTCCTTTGTTCCAAAGGACGGACCGTTTTTCACTGTTCGATCACGACGTACGGTATTGGAGTGAAACGGAATGGACTTCGCTGCGCGGGAATCGGATCGCTTTGGTTCCTCAAAATCCGATCTGGGGATTTCATCCGTATCGAAGGATCGGTTCCCAGATTTTGGAAGCCTTCTCTCGAACCAATCCTTCGATCGCGGACAAAAAACAGGTTCTTTCTTTATTAGAATCCATTCATATACACGATCCGGAAAAGGCCTTTGTCTCCCGACCGAATTTCCTTTCCGGCGGAGAAAGACAAAGGATTTTGATTCTGATGGCGGTTTATTCGGGCGCGGAAGTTTTGATCGCGGACGAACCCACGGCCGCTTTGGATCCGATCAGTGAAGCCGGAGTATTACAACTTTTGCTCCGATTTCGAAAAGAAAAGGGACTTTCCATCATTTTTATCACGCATGAAATCGCAATCGTCCAGGCTCTGGCCGATACTGTAAGTATATTGTACCAGGGAAATTGGGCGGAAATTTTGACTCGATCCGGCGACGACGATCGGATGAATCCCGTTTCGGAGTACGGAAAAAAACTGTTTGAATACGGAAGCTGATCTAAGATAGTTCGATCGATTTTATGGGACGAGTAGTTATAATATTGTTGGTTGCGGTTTTGTCTTGTCCCGTTTGGGCGCAAAAATCCCCGTTTCTTTTAGAGGATGTGGATGCGTCCTCCTATCCTTCCGTTCGTCTTACCGTACGCGATAAAAAACAATATCCTCTCGAACGGGAAAATTTTCTCGTCCGAGAATCCTCGGGAACGGAATCCAGAACCGTACTCGGAACGAAGATACTACGTAAGGAAGGGGTTCGCCCGATTCACGTCGTATTTTTAGTTCAATCGGGGATCACGTTGGAAGAGAACAACTCCAACACTCGTTTCTTACAAAAGACGGTCCAGTCTTCGGGAGAGGAGGATCGTTTTAGTTTCGTATTTTTTTCGGACGATCTGCTCGTCGTGGAAAAAGATTTGGATCGACAGTCAGCTCTTTCCAAAGCGAAGGTTCCCGGTTCGCTGAGCAACCGGAATACCGGCGTCAATTTGGATCTAGTATTCCAAAAATTGAATGGAGTTTTGACGAGAGATTCCTTCATCGTCTTACTTTTGTCCGACTCGGAATACTCCCTTCCCCGGGGAATACGACAGGGACTTTCCACCTCCGGTCTTCCGATTCAACTCGTAGGAAAAAGGAATTTTTCCAATTTCGAGCTGATACGAATTTACGGAGGGGAGTTTTACGATCTCCTCGCGGCGGATTCTCAGTCCCGGTTCTTAAGCGATTTGGAATATTTTAGAAAACACCCGGCGGAGATTCGATACGAGTCTCCGTTTCGGGAGGATTTTTGGAAAGGCAACGGAGAATTTTTGAGAGGGGATTGGGAATCGATCCGCGGCGGAAAATTCAATTTTACTTATAAACCTGGAACGATGAAACGGATCCGGTTTTTGCTTCTCAGTCCGGGGGTGTTTCTTCCGACGATCGGATTTTTACTCATACTCACTTTGATCGGACTTTTACTTTTGTTTCGCAGGGAAGGGGAAACCGACGTTTCGGGAGAATCCGAAATCGGAGAGGCGGAGAGACGTTTTCACGCGAGAGGGGAAGAACGGGAAGTCTATCAGAGGATGTACGGAGATCAATTCCATTCCTCTCCGTACGCACATCCGGAACAGGTGGTCAGCGCCCGTTCTCTTCCCGTCTACGAGTCCGAGTTCGAATCCGCGGAAGCCTACGATCTCGCCACTCTGATTCAAAAAGAAGGACGTTCCCCCGGAAAACAAGTACCGATTCGAAAGGCCGAAACCACGCTCGGCAACGGAGAATTTTCGGACGTTCTCGTATCCGATCCGGGAGTGAGTCCGGTTCACGCCCGCATTCGTAAAATCAAAAACCGCTTCGTATTGTATGATCTTATCTCCGACGGTGGAACGTATTTGAACGGGAAAAAAGTACTTCGTCCTAGGGTTTTGTACGACTTCGACGAAATCAGCTTGGGCAAAACCGTGTATGTGTTTCGCGCTCGCTGAGAATTTTCCGGCCTTCAAAACCGTTCGTGTGTCCTGAAAATAGATCCGGGTAGACGAAATGACCCGATCTTCCGACGATGGAAATTCAGAAGGATATCTTTTCTCAATTTCGAGAAACAAATCCAATCCATAAATTCCGAAAGAATTTCTTTCGGGGAGTATCAGAATCCAATGAAGACAATGTTCGAAAAAATCTGGGAAGATCATCTGGTGGGCGAGCTGGATGCGGGATCGTATTTAATTTACATCGATCGTCATCTCATTCACGAAGTCACGAGCCCCCAGGCTTTCGAAGGACTCAAACTCGCGGGCAGAAAGGTCCGCCGTCCCGAGGCGACGTTCGCCACGATGGATCATAACGTTTCCACTCGCACTCGGGATTTTAGTCTCGCCGATCCTGTTTCGGCGATTCAGATGCAGACGTTAAAAAAGAACTGCGACGAAAACGGAATCCGTCTCTATGACTTTCAAAATCCGGATCAAGGAATCATTCACGTGATCGCTCCCGAGATGGGGCTGACTCATCCCGGGATGACGATCGTATGCGGGGATTCTCATACTTCCACACACGGAGCCTTCGGCGCGCTCGCGTTCGGAATTGGAACCAGCGAAGTGGAACACGTTCTCGCGACCCAAACCCTCGTTCAAAAAAGAGCGAAGACCATGGAGATCCGCGTGGACGGAAAACTTTCCGATAAGGTCACTGCGAAAGACATCATCCTCGCGATCATCGGTAAGATCGGAACCGCGGGTGCGACCGGTTATGTGATCGAATATCGAGGTTCCGCGATTTCCGCTCTGAGCATGGAAGCCAGAATGACGATCTGCAATATGTCGATCGAGGCCGGTGCGAGAGCGGGACTGATCGCTCCGGATGAAATCACGTTCGATTATATCAAGGGAAAGGATTTCGCACCGAAGGGAGCGGAATGGGATCTCGCCGTAAAGAAGTGGAAACACTACGTGACCGACGAAGGCGCGAAGTTCGACACGACCGTAATTCTTCACGCGGACGAGATCGCTCCTATGGTCACCTGGGGAACTTCTCCGAGTCAAGTCGTATCCGTCAAAGGAACCGTTCCGAGCCCGAGCGACGCAAACGATCCGATCGAAAAAATAGGAATCGAATCCGCTCTCAAATACATGGGTTTGACTCCGGGCGAGAAGATCGAAGACATCACGATCAACAAAGTATTCATCGGTTCCTGCACCAATTCGAGGATCGAAGACTTAAGAGCCGCGGCGGCGACGATCAAAGGAAAACAAGTTTCTTCGAAGGTTCAGGCGATCGTGGTTCCCGGTTCCGGAAGAGTCAAACGACAAGCGGAACAGGAAGGATTAGATAAGATTTTTACCGCCGCCGGTTTCGAATGGAGGAATCCTGGTTGTTCCATGTGTCTCGCGATGAACGACGACGTGTTGGAACCGGGGGACCGTTGCGCTTCCACCTCGAATAGAAACTTCGAAGGGCGCCAGGGAAAAGGGGGAAGAACCCATCTCGTAGGTCCGGAAATGGCCGCAGCCGCAGCGGTGGAAGGCCGTTTCGTGGATATTCGGCACTGGAAATAATCGTTAGGAATATAAGAATATTATGAAACCTTTTACTGTATTGAACGGAATCGCCGCGTTACTCGACAGGCCGAACGTGGACACGGATCAGATCATTCCAAAACAATTCCTCAGAAAAATCGAAAGAACCGGATTCGGGGTCCATCTTTTTCACGACTGGAGATATCTGGACGACGCGGGAACCAAACCGAATCCGGAATTTTCCCTGAATCAAGACCGTTATCAAGGCGCTACCGTTTTAGTGACGAGGGACAACTTCGGCTGCGGTTCCTCGAGAGAACACGCGCCTTGGGCGTTGGAGGATTACGGATTTAGGTCCATCATCGCACCTTCTTACGCGGATATCTTTTTCAACAACTGCTTCAAAAACGGAATGCTTCCGGTCGTTTTAAAATCGGAGGAAGTGGAAGAATTGTTCCAAGCGGTTTCCGCCAACGTGGGCGCGAAAGTGATCGTGGATCTCGACAAACAAACCGTGACCGGTCCAACCGGAAACGTATATCGGTTCGAGGTGGATTCTTTCCGCAAATACTGTCTTTACAACGGACTCGACGATATCGGTCTAACTCTGAAACACGAAAGTAAGATCGGGGAGTTTGAAAAAAAGCAGAAAGAAGTTGAACCTTGGTTGTACGCTCTATAATTCTGTCGAAATCCTATGTTTGACGAAATATCCCGTTCGATCGACGAGTTCGGTAACAGTTTTCTCGGTGCACTCAATAACATTCAAAAATCGTTCGGGAGAGAGCTGAGCGTAGCGAAACCCGTAAAGGAAACGATCTTACAGATGATCGGAAACACTCCGCTCATCCGTTTGAATCAGATCGGTTCGCATATTCCCAACGTAGAGTTTTATCTCAAAGCGGAATTTTGTAATCCCACCGGTTCCGTAAAAGATAGGACGGCCCTTTCCATGATTCTTTCCTCCGAGCGCAGGGGAGAACTAAAACCCGGAGGGCAGATCGTTCAACCGGGTTACAATACTACCGCGATCAGTTTGGCTTGGATCAGTACGATTCGTCAGTATAAATTTCGTTGTCTCGTGGCGAGTGATACCGATCCCCAAAAGATCAAGGACTTACAGACCTTCGGCGCTCAGGTGGAAGTCGTCGCCGACGCAAAAGGGAATTGGGACGAAACCCTTTTGAAAAAAGCGAGAGAGCTTAAAGATAAGGAAAAAAACACGGTCATCCTCAACGAATACAAGGACATGGCCAATACAAACGCACATTATCTTTTTACGGGTCCCGAAATTTGGAGAGATCTCGCCGGGAACGTAGATGCGTTCGTAGCGGGCGGAGGTTCGGGAGGAACTCTTTCGGGAGCGGGGCGTTTTTTAAAATCCAAAAAATCTTCCTTGCGTGTGATTATGGGGGTCAGCTCCAAATCCAGATTCATCCGTAAGATGTTACAAAACGAAACTTCGATTCAACTTCCCGAATCCTTCGATCCGAAAATCGTGGACGAATACGTTGGGGTAGATCGGGAACAAGCCCTTTTGTATCAATCCGACCTTTATCAAAAAGAAGGAATTTTCGCAGGACAAACCACGGGCACAACTCTCGCCAGCGCGATCCGTTTTGCGGAAGGACTTCCCACCCGGGAAGATCAAAAATCACAAGTCTACCGAATCGTAGTGTTGTCCCCGGATCGATTTTGAAAGAACGGGACTTCTCCGATTCTTTGGAAGAATTGGAATTCGTCTATGAATCACTCGAACGCGAGAAACGGGAAGAGGAATCCATTTTTTCCAAGGATTGGCTTTCGGGTCCTTTGCAGGACAGGATCCAACTCGGAATAACGATCTATCCTCTCGTTTACGAGGAACAATCCCTGGGTCGGGACGGAAGTTGGAACGTTACGTTTCGTCTTTCCAATCCGAAAGAAATTCCGCCTAAATTTCAATCCGGGGTTCCGGTCCAGATCGGTAAGGAGAAAGAACGGATCAAAGGAGTTTTGATTTCCGTTCATCCGGAAACGGTCCGGATCGCCTTGGAAGAAGTACCCGAGTGGTGCGAGGAAGGAAAGTGTCAGTTCGATCTTCTTCCGGACGAAACCTCCTATCAGGAAATGTTCCGCGTTTTGGAAACCGTAAAGGAAGCCAAAAAAGGAACCCGCTTGTTTCATCTTCGGGAAACGTTGCTCGGATACAAACGACCCGATCCGATTCCCGAGCGTGCATCGGATATCTCCCGGGTTTCGCAACGGATCGGCGGAACACTCAACGAATCCCAAAAGAAAGCTGTGTTAGCTTCCGTATTCTGCGAAGACGTGACCGTGATTCACGGACCTCCCGGTACGGGAAAAACCACCACGTTAACCGAAATCATATACCAACTCGTAAAGGAGGAGAAACAAATTCTCGTATCCGCTCCTACCCACGCCGCCTGCGATCTTCTCGTAGAGTCCGTAAGTTCCCGGGGAATTCCGACGCTTCGTTTGGGACATCCCGCGAGGATTTCCGAAACGGTCCTACATTCCACCTTGGATTATAAACTCTTTCATCATCCGGACGGAAAATTGTTAAACGAATACAGAAAGCAAGCCGTCGAATTGAACCGGCAGGCTCGCAAATACAAACGAAACTTCGGCGCGGCGGAGCGGGAAGAGAGAAAAAATCTGCACCAGGAAGTCAAAGAACTCAAAAAGACGATCCGCACTTTGGAAAGCGGATTGATCGACCGTATCGTTTCCTCGCATCCAGTGATCGTCGCGACGCCCCTTGCATCCGCAAAATCGTTGTTAAACGGAAAAAACTTCGACGTATGCGTTTTGGACGAAGGATCCCAGGGTTTGGAACCCGCGTTTTGGATTCCGATCTCCAAAGCGGATCGTGTGATTTTGGCGGGCGATCACAAACAACTTCCGCCGACCCTATTTTCGGAAAAGAACGGGTTGGAAACCACCTTATTCGAAAAAGCAGCGATCCGCTTACGGGATTCGGGTCATGTTTTTTTACTCGATACCCAGTATCGGATGAAGGACGAGATCGCCGAGTTTTCTGCCCGGGAATTTTACGAGGGAAAACTCATTTCCGGAAGAACGGATTCGGAAAAACAAACGTCCTTTCCGGAAGGATTTCCCTTTACGGGCTCCTTCCAATGGATCGATACCTCCGGAACGGATACGGAAGAGGTTTCCGTGGAGGAAAGTCTCGCCAATCCGTTCGAAGCGGATTTGCAGATCGTTTTGTGCGGGCTTTTGATCGGTTCCGGTTGGAAGGAAGAGGAGATTACCATCCTCTCTCCGTATCGGGCGCAGGTTCGCCTCCTGGAAGAACGTTTGCGACAGGCCGGGTTTCCAAACGTTTCCGTTTCCACGATCGATTCCTTTCAAGGACGGGAAAATCGTTGTATTATACTCGGGTTTGTACGTTCGAACTCCGAAGGTAAGTCCGGATTTTTGAAGGAATCCAGACGGATCAACGTCGCTATGACCCGTGCAAGAGATCTCCTCCTTTGTATCGGAGACGGTTCGACTCTTTCGGAGGACGTGTTCCTCTCCAGATTGATCCGATTCGCGGAGGAAACGGATCGTTTCCGAACGGCCTGGGAATTCCTTTGATTGGGGCCCGGGACCGGAGGAAAGACTGAAATTTCTTAAGATATTCCGTTTTTAACGGACGAAGTTTCGTCGGCCCGGTTGCTTCGGTTTGCGTATTTTAGAATATTCCATATTTTGAATGCTTTGACGAAGGGTCGTCCGCGGGTCTTGTCTCGTTTTTTTTTTTTTGAATATTCTGTAATTTTAATGTATTTCCGACGGAGCGACGGGATATTCCGTTTACCACTTTAGAATTTTTTGAAATAGAAAAAAACCCGCGAAAAAAAGGATCAAACTCGGTGTTACGTGCGAAAAAAGGATGTGATACGAGGTTTGATCCCCGCAGAAAAATTTGAGACAAAAATTCGCCGAGGCCAAACCGAAAACGGCCGTGGTAGCCGCGGTCAGAACCGGTTTTCCGGGAAATCCGTTCCGCAAAAGAAACAAACCGGAACCGGAAAATAAGACGCTCGCGATCAAAATGACCCAGGCGCATTTTCCGATATGCGAGCCGATTTCGTGCCCTGTGATCAGATCCCAACCGAACAAACCGGCCGAATAGACGATCCAAAACAAACCGGAATAAATCGGAAAACGCACCCAACCCGAAAAGGATTCTTCCGGAAAACGCAGCCGGGACAAAATCCAGAACGATCCGATTCCGATCACGGCGATCCAAAGAAAGTCCGGAAAAAAAGAAGGAACGTGAATCCACCGAGAAGTGGTAGGAAGCCGGGAAAGAAGAATCAACCCCGCCGTCGTACCCAAGAGCGGTACGAGCCAGGACTTCGTGCGTTTGCGATCGGTGGCGGAGGGAGGTTCCGTTCCCAATTTTCGAATCAACGATTCGGTGGTTTGTTTTCCGTTTTCTAAGGTCATGGTAAAAATTTTAGAAATTTTCCGATTTTACGGATTCGGTTGGACAATAAATTCTTCCCGGATCCAATGGGAACGAATTTTTAATCGAACTCAACATCGTATTCGAAAGTTCCAAGCCGATCGTTACATGTCAGTCAAAAAAGAAATCTGGGAAGAATGTTCGACCTTGATTCGCCTTTCGAGAGAAGGCGATGCCCGGGCGTACGAACGTTTTCTGCGTTTGGTGACGGGGGTTCTTCGTTCGTATTTGGTTCCCAGAATCAACAACGGAGAGGATCGAGAAGATCTGATTCAAGAGATTTTGATCGGTTTGCACAAGGCTCGGGATTCCTATCGAAGCGACAAACATCCAGCGCCTTGGGTTTTCGCGATCGCCCGTTATAAGACCATCGATTTTCTGAGAAAGAAAAAAAACGGAGAGAAAACCTACACGACCGACCTTTTGGAAAATTTCCCTTCTCCCGAACCGGAAACGAATTCGGAAGAGCCGGAACGGGTCCGGGAAATCCTACAAGAATGGCTGACCGTTTTGGACGAACGGCAAAAGTTGATCTTTACGCACGTGAAGTTGGACGGAATGAGCGTAAAAGAGGTTTCGGAAAGAACGGGCCTTTCCGAATCGAACGTCAAAGTCATCACGCATAGGGCCGTGCGAAAGATACGAAAGCATTTTTCTCCCGATCACTGACAAAACGGCGAGCAGGCAAGTCCAAAGAGAAAGAATGTCCTCCTTTTCCAACGATATCCGAGTCGAATTCCTAAATTCCGTTCGATCGATTTCCAAAGAGGATTGGGATTCCGTTTCCGATCCGAAAAATCCCTTTTTAGAATACGACTTTTTGTCTTCTTTGGAGGAATCGGGTTGCATCGGTACTTCCACCGCTTGGGAAATTTCCTTTTGTACGTTTTGGAAAAACGGAGTTTTCGGCGGAGCGATTCCCTTTTTTAAAAAATACGATTCCTACGGAGAATATATCTTCGATTTCCAATGGGCGCAGTTTTACGCACAATCCGGTTTGCGTTATTATCCCAAAGGTTTGGTCGCCGTTCCGTTTACTCCCGCCAACGGAAAACGGATTCTCCATACGTCCCGAATTTCTTTGGAGGAGGTGGCCTCGATTTTGATCCCGGAACTGCTTCGTTTTTCCGAGGAGGTGGGTTTGTCCGGGATTCACTTTTTGTTTTTGGAATCGGAAGAAGCGGAGGTTTTACGCAAGTACGGTTTCGTTACGAGGCTTTCGCATCAGTATCATTGGAAAAACAGGAACTATTCGGATTTCAACGAGTTTCTGGCGGATTTTAAATCCAAAAAAAGGATGCAGATCAAACGGGAACGAGAAATCGTCCGCGGTTACGGTTTGAACATCCGGGTCGTGGAAGGGAATGAAATACAAAAAACGGACATGGACGCGATCTGGAATTTTTATTCGGATACACATTCCCGCAAATGGGGATCCGCGTATTTAAACCGACGTTTTTTCGATTTGGCTTGGGAGCGTTTACGCGATCGTATCGTACTCGTTCTCGCGGATAGAAACGGAACTCCGATTGCGGGGACGCTGAATTTCCGCAAAGGGGATGTTTTGTACGGAAGGTATTGGGGTTGTGTGGAATATCTTCCCCATCTTCATTTTGAATGTTGTTTTTACCGTTTGATCGAATACGCCATCGAACATAAACTTCGTCTTTTCGAAGCGGGTGCTCAGGGAGAACACAAATTTTTACGCGGGTTTCCCGCGGTTTCGACGTTTAGTTCCCATCGTATTTTTCATCCCGGAGCGCGAAATGCGATTGAACGTTTTTTGAACGAAGAGAGACTGCACATGCGGGAAATGATCGAGGACACAAACGAACAATCTCCTCTGCGCGAATTGCGGATCGATCCTCCTTCCGAGGACACAACGCGTTCGGAGGAAAAGGAACGGAATTTATGAGCGATATCTTCCGTTTCGATATAGAAGAACAAACCTTAACCAAAGAAAAGGTCAATCTCAAACGTCCTTCCAAATACAGAGTCATCCTACTCAACGACGATTTTACTCCGATGGAATTCGTCGTATGGATTTTACAAGTAGTCTTTCACAGAAGCAGCGCCGAAAGTCAGCAGATCATGCTCAAGGCGCATATCACCGGTAAAGCGTTATGCGGCGTTTACTCGCACGACGTGGCAAGAACCAAAGTCATACAAGTACAACAATTGGCCGAACAACACGGATACCCTCTACATTGTACGATGGAAGTGGAGGAAGGAGAAGAAGAATCATGATTCTTACCGAAGAAATGGAGCGCACCTTAAAAAAGGCCTGGGAAGAAGCCAAAAAAAGAAGAAACGAATTCATCACACTGGAACATATCCTTTTGGCGATCACGTTCGACGGAGTGGGTCAGGAGGTTTTGGAAGCCTGCGGCGCCGACTTGGAACGTTTACGACAGGAATTGAGTCAGTATTTGGATCGGGAACTCGAGTCCTTTCCGGAATCCTCCGGAGAAGTGGATCCGATTTATACGATCGGAGTGCAACACGTATTACAACTCGCCGAATTCCACGTTCAGTCCACGCGCAATAAAAAGATGGATGCGGGGGACGTGCTCGCGGCTTTGTTTCGGGAGGATCAGTCCAACGCAGTGTATTTTTTGGGAACTCAGGATGTATCCAGATTGGATATAGTTCGATACATTTCTCATGGAATCCGCAAGGATAGAAAACAACGGGAAAAGGAAACCATCAACGAGGACGGGGAGAAAATCCAGGATCCGCTGCGGGCGTTCTGCGTCGATCTCACGGCCAAGGCCCGGGAAGGAAAGTTGGACCCGATGGTAGGAAGGGAAGACGAACTGGACCGGACGATCCACATTCTCTGCAGAAGAAGAAAGAACAATCCCATCTTCGTTGGAGAGGCCGGGGTGGGAAAAACCTCCATCGTGGAAGGTTTGGCGCAGAAGGTCGTAGACGGAAAGGTTCCGGAACCGTTGAAGAATCTGAAGGTTTATTCGTTGGACATGGGACTACTTTTGGCGGGAACGAAATTCCGAGGGGAGTTCGAGGAACGACTCAAGAACGTGGTGACTCAGATCACTTCCCAGGAAGATCATGTTTTGTTCATAGACGAAATCCATACGATCATAGGAGCGGGCGCGGTTTCGGGCGGTTCTTTGGACGCTTCCAATCTTTTAAAACCCGCTTTGTCCAGCGGAGAATTACGTTGTATCGGAACGACCACATACAAGGAATATAAATCCATATTCGAAAAGGATCATGCGCTTTCGAGACGTTTCCAAAAGGTGGAAGTCGGCGAGCCTTCCGTTTCGGAGACGGTCGAGATCCTGAAAGGATTACTCGGAAAATACGAATCGTTCCATCGGGTGAAGTATTCCGCTTCGGCCGTCGAACAAGCCGCCGAGTTATCCGCACGATACATTCTCGATCGTAAACTTCCCGACAAGGCCATCGACCTTTTGGACGAGGCGGGAGCGAGGGTTCGTTTACGCGAGAATGGAAAAAAGACGGTGACCGTTCGGGAGATCGAGGAACTCGTTTCCAAAATCGCGAAGGTCCCTTCGGTGACGGTCAAAGCGGATGATCGGGAAAAACTCAAAAATCTCGATCAGGATTTGAAGCAAAAAATTTTCGGACAAGATTCGGCGATCGATCAACTCGTCCAATCCATTCGACTTTCAAGAAGCGGTTTGTCGGAGCCCGGGAAACCGGTGGGCTCCTTTCTTTTCGCGGGACCGACCGGAGTGGGAAAAACCGAACTCACACGGAAACTTGCCGAGATACTCGGAGTGGAGCTCGTTCGATTCGACATGAGCGAATACATGGAAAAACATACGGTCTCCCGTTTGATCGGTTCCCCTCCCGGTTACGTAGGTTTCGAACAGGGAGGACAATTGACGGACGCGGTGTATCGCAATCCACATTGTGTCCTGCTTTTGGACGAAATCGAAAAAGCTCATGAAGATATTTATAATATTCTGTTGCAGATTATGGATCACGCCACCCTTACCGACAACAACGGTCGTAAGTCGGATTTCAGACAGGTGATTCTGGTCATGACCACGAATACGGGAGCGAGGGAAAGAGCGACCAATCCGGTCGGTTTTGGCAACGACGTTTTGGAGGATCGGAGCACCAAGGCGATCGAACGTCAATTTTCCCCAGAGTTTCGAAACCGTCTTACCGCGGTGATCGAATTCTCTTCCTTGAATCCGGAAAATGTAACCAAAGTAGTTGCAAAACAGCTTGCTCTTTTACAGGAAAGATTAAACGTTAAACAAATCGAACTGGAGTTTCAGGAAGACGTGTTGCAATACGTTGCTACGCAGGCATATACGCCCGAGTTCGGAGCAAGGCCCGTACAAAGATGGCTGGACACTCATATCTCCAAACGAATTTCGGAGGAAATTCTTTTCGGAATTTTGAAAGCCGGAGGAAGGGCCAAACTCAAAGCCGGCAAGGACGGCATCGAATTCGAGTTTTTCGCCGGAAAAAAATCCTGAAATCGTTTCCGAAATATAAACCCCGATGAAATCAAAAACCGTATCGATCCTTATCCTTATTTTATTCGTTTCCTGTAGGGAACTTCCTCTCACCGTAGAAGGCAAAAAAATTTCCACGGATTTGCTCGTCCTTCCGGCGCACGAAAAACGACATTCCGATTTTTTCAGCGAAAGCGAATCACTTATGATCGCCTCCGATTCTCCGGAAGCCACCGCGGCCGGCGTGGAAGTCGGCAAGTTGGGCGGAAACGTCGTGGACGTAACGATCGCGACCTCCTTCGCGATTTCGGTTACTCGACCCCATTCCACCGGTTTGGGGGGAGGCGGGTTTTTGGTATTGTATCTGAAGGAGTTTCCGGAACCGATTGCGTTCGATTTTCGGGAACGTGCCCCCGGAGCGGCGTCTCGAAATATGTATCAGAAGAAACCGAAAGAGGATTCTCTTTTCGGTTATCGGGCCGTAGGTGTTCCGGGTAACGTGGCCGGTCTTGTGCAGATTCACAAACGATACGGAAAACTTCCCTTAAAAACCGTGATCGCACCCGCGATCCGGTTGGCGGAACAGGGGTTTCCCGTTTATCCCGATCTTCGTTCTGCGATCCAAAAATCCGCAAAGGATATGGACGAAGAAATGAAGTCGATTTTTCTCGTAAACGGGAACGCCCCGAAAGTCGGCGAACTTTTGATCCAGAAAGATCTTGCCAAAAGTCTAAACCTCATCGCCGAATCCGGGGACAGGGAATTTTATCGCGGAAAAATCGCATTGTCTCTCATTACGGCCATGCGTCTCAACGGAGGATTGGTTTCCTCTCGGGATTTGAACGATTTTAGAGTTCTGGAAAAGAAAACGCTAAAATCGACTTACAGAGATTATACGATTTTTACGATGCCTCCGCCTTCCTCGGGAATTCACCTTCTTACGATGTTATCGATGGCCGAAACCAAACCTCTTCGGGAACTGTATGAAAAGGACGCGACGGAATATTATCATTTCCTTGCGGAAGTTATGAGAAGAGGATACGCGGACCGGGCCATTTTAGGAGGAGATCCCCAGTTTACGAATATTCCCGTGGAACTGCTGCTCTCGAAAAAATACGCGGAACAGAAAATCTCCGACTTCGATCCGGAATCCGCTTCCGAAAGTTCCTCGTATTTGAAGGATCTGAATCCGAGGGCGGAATCTCCCCAGACCACGCATATCTCGGTCATGGATCGGGAAGGCAACGCGGTAGCGACGACTCAATCGATCAATTTTCGTTTCGGCGCCTCGGTCGTAATCCCGGGTTACGGGATCGTACTCAACGATACGATGGATGATTTCAGTCGGGCTCCGGGAGAACCGAACGTCTACGGTTTGATTGGGGCGGAGGCCAATTCGATTCTTCCGAAAAAAACTCCTCTGAGTAGTATGTCTCCCACGTTGGTTTTCCGAGGAAAGGAAACCGTTTTAGCTACGGGTGCTCCGGGAGGTTCGTATATCGTAAACGCGGTATTGCAGTCCTTGATTTACAATTTGGATTTTAAACTCACTCTGTACGAATCCGTAGCGAGGGGAAGGATCCATCATCAATTTTTTCCGGACGCGGTTTTTATCGAAAAACCGGTGAACGAACGGAACGTATTCGACGGACTTTCCGTGAGGAAACACGATCTTAGAATCGCACCGAACTTCGCGAAGTTGTTTTCCGTCAAACGGGAGAACGGAAAACTCTTCGGAGCTTCCGATCCACGTGGAGAAGGAGCCACAGGCGGATTTTGAAAACGAACCTACGAACCAGACCGGATTTGGAGGAACTTTCCCTCGAGCTACTTCTGAGACACGCCGTCAAAGCCAAACACGGTTTGGAAAAAGAAAGTATGCGGGTCAAACCGGACGGCACCCTCGCGGACACGCCTCACCCGGAACATCTCGGATCCAGTCTGACCAATCATTATATCAAAACCGATTTTGCGGAACCGCAGTTGGAATACGCGACCCATCCCCGACCCCGAATCGAAGCGAATATTAGAGAATTACAGGATTTGCATATCTATACGATCCGAAAGCTGAACAACGAACTGATTTGGCCATTCAGCATGCCTCCGATTTTACCCGAGGACGAATCCAAAATTCCTCTTGGACAATACGGAACTTCTCCTTCGGGAAAGTGGAAAACGATTTATCGAAACGGACTCGGGCTTCGCTACGGTAGGAGGATGCAGACCATATCGGGGGTTCATTACAACTTCTCTTTTTCCAACGTTTTTTTGCGGCAGTTTTTGCGTAAGGAAATCTCCCAGTTCACCAAAGAGGAAATCTCTTCCTTGTATCTGCACGTCATTCGAAATTTTTTAAGAAGGGTGCACTATCTCACGTATTTGACCGGTTCTTCCGCGGTTTTCGATTCCACGTTTTTAACCGATCCGAACGATCCTCGTTTCGATAAACACAAGAACTTTACGCGTTATTGCCTACACGCGACCTCGCTTCGTATGAGCGAAATCGGTTATACCAGCAGCGTTCAGGACAGTCTGGGAATTCATTACAATTCCCTGGGGGAATACGTGGATCGTATGTGTTATGCGGTTCATACCCCGTATGAGGAATACGAAAAATTTCAGACTGGACCGGACAGACAACTCAATCCGAATTATCTTCAGATAGAAAACGAATTTTACTCGCCCGTACGTCCGAAACAGGTTCCCAAAGGCGACGAACGTCCGTTAGACGCTCTTTTGCAACGAGGGATAGAATACGTCGAAATTCGTTCTCTCGATATCGATCCGTATTCTCCCGTGGGAGTATGCAGACACAATCTCGCGTTTACGCAACTGATCCTTCTGGATTCTCTTTTGAACGATTCCCCTCCTATAGAAGAAGCGGAAAGAAAAATACATAAGGAAAATCTAAATAAGGTGATCTGGGAAGGGCGGAAACCGGAACTTACCGTGGATGTGGACGGTAGTCAGAAAAATTTTCTTCAAACGGGAGAGGAATACTCCGAATCTCTGCGAAACTACGCTAAGTTGTTGGATCGACATACGGGACGCAGAACGTATCAGGATGCGATCGATTTTCAGATCAAAAAATGGAAGGATCCGCTCAAAACCCCTTCCGGAAAACTTCTTTGTGAAATCCTAAAACGGGATATCGAATTCCGGGACAAGGGGATGGAATTGGCGCGGGAAAATAGAAGAGCGCTTTCCTATTTGGAATATTCTCCGGGAACCTTGTCTCGGATCGAAAAGGAAGCGTTACGTTCTTTTCAAGAGAAGGAACAATTGGAACGGGAAGAATCCCAAACTCAGTATCCAACGGTTAAGTTATGCAATCATTGAAGTTGGGATCGGGTGAGCGGCTTTCTCCCGATCTTTTTATCCTGGAAGGTTTCGAGGATTTGGAAATTTCCTCTCAGATCGTGATCCGGGACGCTCTCAATCGAGGTTTAGAAGTTCAGATCCTGGATCGTAAGAGTCATTTTATACGGATCAAAAACGATTCCGGAAAAACCGAATACGTGAAAGAGGCTTCTAAAACGGATCTGGATTCCTACATGACCTTCTTGATCATGGAGAACAAAACGATTACGAAAATCAAACTGATCGAAGCCGGTCTGCTTGTGCCCGCCGGAGATGCGTTCGGGGATCCAGTCGAAACATTCGAATTTTGGAATCGACACTCCTCCCAAAAAATGGTGGTAAAACCTGTGACCACGAATTTCGGAATCGGAATTACGATCCTTTCCCCCGGAGCTTCTGCGGAAGACGCAAAGAAGGCGATCCAAATCGCGTTTCATCATTCAGAGTCCGTCATCGTGGAGGAATTTGCGGAAGGAAACGAATTTCGCTTTTTGGTGATCGGGGAAGAGACCGTTGCGGTCTGCAATCGAATTCCGGCGAACGTTACGGGAGACGGAATCAGTTCGGTTGAACGTTTGGTGGAAATCAAAAACGGGGACCCGAGAAGGGGAATCGGACACGTTACTCCATTGGAAAAAATTCAACTCGGCGACACCGAATTGGAAGTTTTACGCCAATCCGGTTTGGATCAGAATTCGATTCCGAAGTCCGGGGAGAAGATCTTTCTTCGTAGGAATTCCAATATCAGTACCGGAGGAGATTCTCTCGACGTTACTGACCGAACCCATCCGTTTTATAAGGAACTAGCGGTAAAAGCCGCTCGGTCCGTAAATGCTAAAATCTGCGGAGTGGATATCATTCTCAAGGATTTGGAACAGAAGGGCGATTATAGAATTTTGGAATTGAACTTTAATCCGGTTTTGTACATACACAATTATCCGTACGAAGGGAAAAACCGGGACGTAGGAAATAAAATCCTGGATCTTTTGGGATTTTAAAACCCCCGTTTCCGACGTACATAAGCGACGATGTCCCGCGATTCATACAGTTTCGTATCTCCATCTACCAAAAAAGGAACCTGACTCAAACCTCCGAGGCGAATCACCTCTTCTCTTCCGGGAGTTCCCCGGCTGGCTTCCACGAGTTCGTAATCCTTTCCCGGAACCAAACCCATTTTTTCGAATTCCTCACGGACGTACGAAGAATACGGGCAGGTTCTGTATTGGTAGAGTTTCATTACGCCGGGATCGTTCCCACCTTCTTTTGAAGTTCCCCGGTTCTGGCCATTTCCACTACGATGTCGTGACCTCCGATGAATTCTCCGTTGACGTAAAGTTGCGGTATCGTCGGCCAATTCGCGTAGTCTTTGATTCCTTGACGGATCGATTCGTCCGATAATACGTTAAACGATCCGAATTGGATCCCCAAACTTCGCAATACGTTAGACACACCGGCGGAAAAGCCGCACATCGGAGCCTCCGGAGTTCCTTTCATAAAAAGAAATACCTTGTTTTCTTTGATCAATCCTTCGATCGTATTTTTTGCGGTTTCGTTCATTCTTGTATCCTCGTTTCGAGTGCGAGCGCGTGCACTTCCTGTTTTAGTTCTTCCTTAAGAGTTTCGTATACCATTCTGTGTTGTTCCAACATCGACTTACCTTGAAATCCTTCGTAAACCACGATCGCTTTTATATGGACCCCGTCCTTGTGGGGATCCAGGATCGTTACCTTGGAATTGGGAAGTCCCGACTGGATTTTGTTTTTTATTTCTTCGATCGTCATCGTTCTTTTTTTTAGACCTTTCATTTCGTTTCGAGGGCATTTCAAAACGTTTTTCGTTTTAGCTTTTCCGATCCCCGTTTTGTTACAATCCTAAATTATACGGGCTCCGAGGTTTCGAGCGTGATCGCGTGTAGTCCGGATGTAATCCAGGGACGAAGTAGATCGTATACCATTCTGTGTTGTTCCACTTTGGATTTGCCGGAAAAAAGTCCGGATACGACCGTAATTCGAATATGGGTTCCCTCGAGTTTGTGCCCCGGGTTTCCGGAATGCCCCGCGTGTTCGGAACTGTAATCGTAAACCTCGATCGAGGAAGGTAGTAGTTCCGTTTTCAGTAGACGCAGTATTCCTTCTTGTACGCTCAGGGACGATCCGCGCAAACGTTCAGCTTCTGATTCCATAACCTCTCCTTAGAAGTATTACGGAAATCGAATATGTGATTATCGTGGATATTACGATCATCCCCAAGGCGAATCCCGGGTGGATGTCGCTTACTCCCAAAAAACCGTATCGGAACGCGTTCACCATATACAAAATCGGATTCAGTTGCGAAAGATTCCGCCAAAAAGGAGGAAGCATTTCGATCGAATAAAACACGCCCCCGAGGTACGTAAGCGGGGTAAGTATGAAAGTGGGAATGATGGTCACGTCGTCGAATTTTTTCGCGAACAAAGCGTTTAAAAATCCGCCCAGGGAAAACAGAAAGGAGCTGAGGACGACGGTTCCGAGCAGCATAAAAACGTTATATACTTCCAGTCGTGTGAAAAACAAGGAAACCGCGATTACTAGTAAACCCACCAAAATTCCCCGTACGATTCCGCCCACGGTATAACCCAATACGATGAGAGACGGAGGAGTGGGAGATACGAGTAGTTCCTCGATGTTTCTCTGAAACTTTGCCCCGAAGAAGGAGGAAACCACGTTGTTGTACGAATTTATGATCACCGACATCATCACTAAACCGGGAACGATGAATTGAATATACGTGTGATTTCCAATGTTTCCTATCTGCGATCCGACTAACTTTCCGAAGATGATGAAATAAAGAGTGATCGTGATTCCGGGAGGGATCAAGGTTTGAATCCAGATTCTCAGGATACGAACGGTTTCCTTGATGACTATTGTTTTGAACGCGTTGAATTGTTCCGTTACGGTCATGGTTTTTTCTCCACCAATTTCAGGAAAAGCTCTTCCAAACGATTGGATTTATTCCTCATACTTTCGACTTTGATTCCGCTCGATTCCAAAATCCGAAACAGATCGTTTAAGGACGCGTCTTCGTAGAGGGACGCTTCTAAAGTGGAGTCGTCGATCTGTCTGATTTCCACCCCCGGAACGTTCGTATGCGGAAGGAACGTTCCCTTGAAATCCAAAAGAAATGTTTCGTGATCCAGCTTCTGCAGAAGTTCCTTCATCGTAGTGTTTTCCACGATTTTTCCCTGGTCAATGATCGCGATATTTCTGCATAAACTTTCCGCCTCTTCCAGATAGTGTGTGGTCAGGATCACCGTGACCCCGGAAGCATTCAGTTTCTGCAAAAATTCCCATAGGGATCTGCGCAGTTCTATGTCCACACCGGCCGTTGGCTCGTCCAGGATCAGAATTTTAGGATTGTGGATGAGGGCGCGTGCGATCATCAATCTTCGTTTCATTCCACCTGAAAGTCTTCCCGCTCCTTCCTTTCTTTTTTCGTACAAGCCGAGTTGGTTTAAGTATTCAGCGGCGCGTTCGACGGCGAGTTTACGTTCCATTCCGTAGTAACCGCCTTGGTTGACGACGATCTGTTCCACTTTTTCGAAGATGTTGAAGTTGAACTCCTGAGGAACGACTCCGATGTAGGATTTCGCCTTCGCCAAATCGACGTCAATGTCCGCTTCGAAGATGCGGACTTTTCCGGAAGTTTTATTTACGAGAGAACTTAAGATTCCTATGGTCGTGGACTTTCCCGCTCCGTTCGGTCCTAAAAGCGCGAAGAAATCTCCGCTTTCCACGTTGAGATCGATTCCACGGAGCGCGTGAACACCTCCGGAATACGTCTTAGTCAGGGCTTCGATTTGAAGAGCGAATTTCATGATCTGTTTTTTTCCGTCCTTAGTTCGTTTGTAAAAGTTCTTTGGCCTTTCGAGCCGCGTTACGCGCAATCTCCGGAAGCGCGGGATGGATGTAGATCATCCTCAGCAGGTCGTCTACGGTTCCGTTCATAGTCATCAAAAGAATGAAGAGGTGAATGACGTTGGAAGCCTCGTCTCCGATCGCGTGTGCTCCAAGAACACGACCCGTTTTTTTCTCCGCCAGAAGTTTGATAAATCCGGAATCCGAAAGACGGGCCATTCCCGTGGCGCTCGCGCTGTACGGATTTTTCACCGAGATATAATCGACGTTTTCGAGGATCAATTCCTCTTCCGTTTTTCCTACCTTGGCCACCTGCGGATGAGTGAAAACCGCGTGAGGGACCGGAGGATATTCGATGGGAACTCGCTTTTTTTCCCGGTATAAGGTGCGGAATAAAAATTCCCCCTCGAAGTTGACCGAATGTCTGTAAAAATATCTTCCGATTACGTCACCCAACGCATATACGTTGGGAACGGAGGTTTCCAGGTATTCGTTGACCCGAATGTAACCGCGCTCGTCGGTTTGGATTTCCGTGTTCTCCAAACCGAGAAGATCCGTGTTCGCACGGACGCCGGTCGCAACGAGAAGCGCTTCGGCCTCGAGGCGGACCGTTTTTCCGTCGGCGATGACGTCCGCAAAAAACATATTTTCAGAATATTCAATTTTTTGAATTTTAGAGCGCAGTAATACGTTGTGGCTTTGGGTGAAAATCCGTTCGAATTCGTCGGTGATTTCCTTGTCTTCGTGTTTCAACATTCGATCCCGCACCAAAAAGGTTACGTCGGTGCCGAACGCGGAATACGCGAACCCTAATTCCAAGGCGATAAAACCTCCTCCGATTACGATCATGGATCGGGGGAGTTCGGTTCTGCGGAGCGCTTCTCTGCTGGTCATAAACGGAACCGAATCCAAACCCGGTATGTCCGGAATCGCGGGTCTGGCTCCCGCCGCGATGAAAATCCGATCGGCCTTTAGGGTTTCTCCGTTGACGGAAATCGTATCGTTGGAAAGAAAACGCGCGGTGCCGGCGAAATAATCGATGTTCGGATTTTTTTCATACGCGGGAAGAATCGAAGCGGAATCGTCGTCCACGGTTTTGGAAATACGTTCGATCAATGTTTTAAAATCGACCTGCGGTTTCTCCGGGAATCGGATTTGAAACTTTTCCGATCGGGCGGCGAGGGTCATGATTTCCGCGGGATAGAGGAGCATTTTAGACGGGATACAACCTCGGTTGAGACAGGTTCCTCCGAGGCTTTCCTTTTCGATCGCGGCCACCTTGTACCCCAATTTCGAAGGAGGGGTGACTAGTTTGGTTCCGCCCCCGGTTCCGATTACGATGATGTCGTAGTGTTTCATAACGTTTAGCGTCTCAATGCGAAATCCTTGCGAATCTCGGTTTCAAAACGAATACCGATCGGCGTGAACGGAAAGAGATTCGTATCGAATTCTTAAAAAAGAACCGTAATAGTTACACATTTTGCTCGCCTTGTTTTAGGGCAAACGATTTCCGGAAGAATTACCATTTGTCGCGGAGCGTGCGTAAGGAAACGAAGAAGTTTTTGGGAAGACGCGGATCCCAGCTTTGACCGGTTTTTTGGAGGACGGCTTGCTTCAAATCCGAGGAGGGATCCTGACAACGCAAGAATACGTTGATTTTTTTTTCCAAGGCCAAATCGTTCGTCGGAAAATCTTCGTCGGGTGCAAAGGTTTCCAAACGCCGGATCTCCTCGAGAGCCGAGGGGTTGTTGGGATCCAAGGAAAGGGTAAATCGAAGATTGGTCTCCCAGTAGTCGTGTCCCGGGTACAAAAGAATCTCGTCTTCCATCGGATAAAACTGCTCCAAAACGGTTTTGGCCAGGATTTCCGCGTCTCCTCCTCGGTAACAATTACCGACGCCTGCGTTGAACAAAGTGTCACCCGTAAAAATCGCCTTTCGTTTTCCTGCTTCAACGAGCAAAAGACAAACGTGGCAAAAGGTATGTCCGGGAGTATCCAGAATTTCCAAATGAGAGTTTTGGGACGCGAGAATTCGATCCCCCTTTTTTACGGGATGGGTCGCGTGGGGAATTTTGCCGATCGCCCCGGGATGAGCATAAACGATCGGAGAATACAAATTCACCAAACCCTCGTTGCCCGAGGTATGATCCGCGTGTTCGTGCGTGTTGAGAATGAAATCCAAGTTCCATCCTTTTTCTTCGAGGAATTTCCGGATCGGAGCGGAATCGTACGGATCCAGAGAAAGGGTTTTCCCGAGTTCCGGATTATGAAGGATATACGTGAAATTTCGTAGGGGGCTGCGGGTATAAAACCGAAAGATTTCCAAACGGATTTAGCGGATGATATCCAGATGTTTATCCAGATTGGCGATTTTTAGGATCGTCATCACGTCCCGGCTGATGTTCTTGAGTTTGAGGGAGCCGCTGCGTTCTGTGACGTATTTCTGGGAATTGAAGATCGCACCGATTCCCGAAGAATCCAAATACGCGTCTCCGGAAAAATCGAGCACGATATCCGTGAATCCCTCTCCGTGTTTTTTGATAATCAATTCCTTCAGAGCGAACGCGTTTTTGAGACTGATGCTCCCTTGAATCCGAATAGTGCAGGTAATTCCTTCTGTGAGGATTTCTGTGTTAAAGTTTTCCACGATTGCTTTGCTCGGAACTTGTTTTGAATCCTATTCGATCGGCATACTCGGTAAACAAAATTTTTTTCCGAGCCTTCCTACTGGAAGAAATTTTTCATAAATAAAAAGAATTAGCTGGAAATCCTAAAGGAATCGATAATTTTAGACAACATTTTCCTGAAAAATCCTCTTCGTTTCAAGGCTGTTTTTTTAAATTATGCGCATAAAATTTTGGGGTGTTCGCGGTTCCATTTCCTCTTCCGTTCGTGGGGAATCGATCCGAAATAAGGTTCAAAAAATCCTCAGTTTGGCGACTCCGGCCGATATCCAAAGTCCCGAGGCCATCGATACTTTTTTGGACTCGCTTTCTCTTTCCAGTTGGAGCACCTACGGGGGAAACACCACCTGTATCGAAATCCGAGATCAAAAAGACAATCTTGTCATCGTGGACGGAGGAACCGGTTTACGCGAACTCGGAAATTCGATTTTGCACGAAGGTTTTTTGGAGGGAAAGGGAAAGGCAAAATGGATCTTCACCCACACACATTGGGACCATATCCAAGGGATTCCTTTTTTTGTTCCTTTGTATTCGCCCGGAAATGCGTTTGAATTCATCAGCTCCGTGGACAACCTGGAGGAACGGCTCAAATACCAACACGCGTTCACACATTTTCCGGTTCCTTACGAAGGGTTTCGTTCCACCAAAACGTTTAAGTTCATTCCCGAAGGAAAAGCGTTTCCCGTTACAGAATCCATTTCCGCGATTTCCAAATCGGTCCGTCATCCGGGGGGAAGTTTTTCGTATCGTTTCGAGGAAAACGGTAAGTCGTTGATCTTCGCTTCGGACGCGGAATTCAATCTGGATGAAATGGAAAATATCCAGGACTACCTCAATTACTTTCGAGGGGCGGACGTGCTCGTGTTCGACACACAATATACGTTCGAAGAGTCGCTTCAAAAAATCGACTGGGGTCACAGTTCCGCGTCGATGGCCACCGACATCGCGTTGCGTGCGAACGTGAAAAAACTGGTGATGTTCCATCACGATCCTTCGTATGACGACGAAAAGTTGGACGCCGTTTATCTACGCGCCTTGAAATACAAGGAAATGTTCGACCCGGACAATCAACTGGAAATCATCATGGCTTACGAAGGATTGGAACTCGAAATTTGAAGTTCCTATTCTTTTCGTAAAGCGGAATCGAATCTTATAGTTTAAAGTTAGGGAGAAGGAATTTGCCCATGAGCGAGTATATCATCGGTATCGACGCGGGAACCACAGGGATTCGAACTTTTTGTTTTAATCGATCCGGAAACGTCATTTCCAGCGCGTATTCCGAATTCAAACAACACTATCCAAAACCGGGATGGGTGGAACACGACGCCGAGGAAATCTGGGTGAAAACCGAAAGACTCATTCTTACCGCGATCAAAAACGGAAAGTTAAAACCGGAAAACGCGGTCGCAATCGGTATTACGAATCAGAGAGAGACTACCGTACTTTTCGACAAGGATACCGGCAAGCCGGTGTACAACGCGATCGTATGGCAGTGTAGAAGGACTTCGAATACGTGTATGGATCTGAAGTCCAAAGGTTTGGAACCTCTTTTTCGGAAAAAGACGGGTTTGGTGTTGGACGCCTATTTCAGCGGAACGAAAATCCAGTGGATTTTGGAGAACGTAAAAGGGGTCAAGACCCGCGCTGAAAAGGGTAAGGTCCTATTCGGAACGATAGACACGTATCTTCTCTACAGACTTACCAACGGAAAGTCGCATAAGACGGACCATACGAACGCAAGTAGAACATTGATTTATAATATAGAGAAAAAGGAATGGGATCGCGAGCTCACCCAGGCCTTGGGAATTCCGGAAGCGATTCTGCCCGAGGCGCATAATTCCAGTTCCTTATTCGGAAGAACGGAAAAGGTAAAAGGGCTTCCCGACGGAATTCCCATTTCCTCCTTAGTCGGGGATCAGCAAGGAGCTTTGTTCGGGCAACTTTGCACCGAACCGGGAGAGGCGAAAAATACGTACGGAACGGGTTGTTTTTTGCTGTTTAACACCGGAAATAACTTTCAAATTTCTAAGAATAATTTATTGACTACGTTGGGCTGCGGACCCGAGGGAAAAACCGTATATTGCCTGGAAGGTTCCGTGTTTATAGGAGGCGCGGTCGTTCAATTTTTACGGGATAATTTGAAATTCTTTAAGGAATCCAAAATTTCGGAAAAGCTGGCGGCTTCGGTAAAGAAAGAGGACGACGTGGTTTTCGTTCCCGCCTTTGCGGGGTTAGGTGCTCCCTATTGGGATATGAACGCGAGAGGAGCGGTTTTGGGATTGACACGCGATACAACGGCGGAGCAGATCACTCGTGCAGCGCTTAAGTCCATCGCGCTACAATCGTACGAGCTGGTGGAAGCTATGGAGAACGATACCGGATCGAAACTTAAGGTGTTGAAAGTGGACGGAGGTGCTACCGGAAATTCGTGGCTCATGCAGTATCAATCCGACATACTGGGAAAACGAGTCGTTCGGCCGGCAAACGTGGATACGACCGTATTGGGCGCGGCATTTTTAGCCGGATTGGAACGAGGATTTTTTCCCTCCGTCAAGGATCTCAAGAAAAAGCTGAAAACGAGCAAAGAATTTTCTCCCCAGATGAAAGGGCCGCAGAGGGAAAAAGAGATTCGGATTTGGAAGGAAGCAGTATCCCGGATCAGGACCAATCAATAGTCGAAACTCAAAACGCAACATTCGAACGTTTTTTTTTCCGTCGTTACCCCGGCTCCACAAACGAGTCGGAATGTCGGGTAATACGGAATTTCCAGGATTCTTCCGGGTGGAATTTTTAAAAAGAACTGTTCGTCCCGTTCCCGTTTGGAGATCAGAGTGTCGAAACGGAGGATTTCGATCCACTCCGACACGCGGAAAAGGATCATACGTTCCGTAACTGCGTAGAGTTCGATGGAATTTTTTCCGCTGATCTGAAAATTAAATTTATCCGGATTAGAGACGCTGCGGAATCGAACTTCCTGCGCGGTATTCGGATCGGTTTTTATTTCCCGTTCGTTTTCACGATAAATCGAGAATATTCCATCTTCGTAATATATTTTCCTAGAAAAATTCCTGTAGATCTCCCTTTCGATCGTCTCTTCTAGAGATTCTCCCGATTCAGGTTTTTTTATCGGAGATGCGAGTACGGATTTTAGTTTGTTTTTAGAGATATTGTTTTCTATCATACTCCTGACCGGCGGGGAAAGACGGGCCAGAGAATAACGTACGATTCGTTCATCCATCGATATCAGTATCCGATTTAAGAACGGACCGTGGATCAAAGGTAGGATTTCGATTTGAAAGATTTTATCACGCAGAAAAACCGCGAATTCGGGTTCGTGGCTGAATAAATTGGATACGATCGTCTGTTCTTCGGAGGCGGTACCAGAGTACAGGATTTTAACGAGTCTAAATAGAAAATTTTTCCCTTTTGCGTCGAAATACAGGCTTTCTATTTTTTTTTCCACGTCGGCTTCCGATAGTTCCGGGTTTACGATATCCTTCAATGAAAGATAACGTGTCGAAACCGTTTTATTCCTTCTTTGACGAAAGAGTTTGAATTCCCCGTTTCTCGACGTTCCTAAGGTTGTGAGTTCGTTTTCCTCTCTGGATATGGAAAAAGGAATTTTTCCCAAAGGGCGGTGTGGATTCTGTTTCACGGGATACCGGGAACCTTCGACGATTTCGAACGTGGTTTCCGGAAAACGTTCGGAGGGTGAGTGAATCGTGCCGTTTTCGTAACGAAGATACGCCTTGCTGCGCATACTTCGGGAAGGATACGAGTTACGATTGTATTCGACCGAATATAAAAATCTAGGTATCAGTCCAAACGACGCAAACAGATGCGGAAGTTCCTCGATGTCCGTCGTATTGAAATCATAGAAAAGATCCGCCTTCGCTTTGAGTCGAACCACGGAATCCGGATTGGCAAGAATGAAAAAGTAATTCGTTCCTTCCTGAAATATCATACGTAGGGTCGGTCAATGCGTGGATTTTTCTTTTTTCGATGAAGATACGATGAAAACTTGCCTTCACGGGTTAAAAATCGAATTTTTCGATTTCCCACGAAACGGTCGTTTGATCTTTCAAAGCGTCACGATCTTCGAACATACGAGACTTCCCATTTCCCTTACGAATCAAGATAGAACTTTTTTCCCGTTTTTTTGGAGTGGAAGAAATTTCTAATTAAGAAGGTCGAATCGTTTCCGGAATCGGTTCGGATAAACCGGGAGGGGAATACGTCCGTTTTGTAAGTTTGGATACGAGAGCTTTTTTGAAGGCGGAGAAATTGTATTCCGTTTGGAGAATTTTAATTTCCTCCTCGAGACCGAACGGGAGGAAATCTATGATTTCATCTTCGCTCATGCCTGTCACGAGAGCGGTGTCTTGTAGGATTCTTCCCAATTTGCGTGTGTCTCGATCTTCCAAAACGACTATCGAAAGGATTTTTTTTTCAAGCTCGGTATATTCCAACATTTACTTCTTACGCATCATCAGGATGGTCATATCGTCTTGGATTCTTCCACCTGTATGAACCAATATCTCCTCGAATAAATCTTCCGCAATTTTTTTCAGACTATTTTTCGGAACTTCGTCGATAAAGCGAAAAAGACTTTCTCCGAAATAAAGATTTCCGTTTCCCTTCTGCTCGTAAAGCCCGTCCGTAAAACAAAAGACGATGTCGCCCGGTTTCATGTCGAATTTTCTCCGGCCGTGGACGTTTTTTAAACTTGCATTCATCGTGTTGGAAATGAATTTCCCGTCCGTTTCCACGAGCTCCGTGGTTCCTGTTTCACTTTTGTAATGTACGAAACTCGGATGAAGCCCCGAGTGTTCCACGTTTCCCTCCGAATCGGCTTTGATCAGAAGGAAAGTAGCGTATAAACTCGAATTGAACGAAGGATAACGTTCTATCCTTCGGGAAAGTTTTTCGTTGATCTCTTCGATCACGTCGTAGGGTGCGGAATGTGCGTGAACCAAAAGGGACATTTGCTGAAAAATCATCATACTGAAAAGGCCGGCCAAGTAACCGTGTCCGACCGAATCGCCGATTCCGATCCAGTAATTTCCGCGGGAGTCTTTTAAAAAATTATAGAAGTCTCCTCCGATCGGATTGTAGGTGAGGGTCCTCGCGAAAATTTCATAGTTTTCGTCCTCCAAGTCCGTAGGAAAAAGATAGTTCTGCATTCTATCGTCGCCTTTGCGGTAACGTTTCATGATTTTTCCGCGCACTTCCTCGGAGGGGAATACACGTTTGATCAGGTTGAATATAATAAATATATAATTTACTAAGTAAAGGAGCACCACGGATAACGTTCCGAATACGATCTTTTCCTTGACGGTGATCTCCAATCCGAGGATCGTAAAAACGGCCGCCAAAAGAAAAATCAGGTTCGCTGCGGGCACCAACCAACCCAATCTTTGTAAACGGACTTTCATGGAATTTTCGAAATTCATGGTTTATAAAAATATGCGTGAAACTGGAATTCCTTTTTGAGAAGATTGCGTCTTGCGATCGCAAAAAAACGATCCTCCGCGTAAGGAGCGCTCATTCCGTCCAGGAGCCCGTAGCTTTTTTCCTCGTATCCGGTTTCATACAATAATGGGACGAGGGTTTTCGTTTCGGAATCATAGTGATACAATAATTTATGCGAAAACGGGGCGTATTCAACTTGAAACGGTTCCGAATTTCCGGAATACGATAGTTCCGCCTTTTCCTGTGTTTCTAATAAGACCCAGTTTCCGGAAACGGAATAGATCCCTTTGCCGACGACGATCGTGGTCCTATACTCGTTTTTATCCTTAATTTCCCTACGAGTCGATTTTTCGAATCTTCCGGTTCCCGAATTCAAAAGTATATTTTCGTGTACTATATTTTTATAATATAGCGTGTTTCTATGGGAACGTTCCGGACGATTTCTCACATAAAGTCCGGCCGGAATCGTGGCGAGCGAAATTTCCGATCCGGAGTAGGGAAGGGTGCGAATCCAGGATGAGGAGGCACACTGGGACAGGAAGAGAATCAAGAAAAAGCGGAAAAGAGCGGTTGTGGTCCGCCGTAGGTTTCTCATCCATTCCTCCTCTCGGGAAAGTCCTTCTTTTAATTTCGGAACAACTTAGAATTGGAAATAAATAAATTCCCCTCCGCCGTCCCCGAAAACACCCAATAACAAAAGTAATAACACGCTTAAAACGGGAATCAGAAACGCGGAACGTTTTTCCAATTTACCCATCCAATTCGGATAATACTGGAAGAAGTTAAACCCCATCGTAAGTAGGATGAATAAAAATAATTCCTCCCAACGAGGAAGTATTTTTCCGGTAAAAATATTTCCGTAACTCGAAAGAAGATCCCGCATAAACGGAACCGCATTTTTACCGGCCGATCCGCCTCGGAAAAAAAGACCGGAAAACATAAAAAGGTGAAGCGTAAACGCGATTCGCAACGTTTTTATCCAAGTAAACGCGGGTTTTGTTTCGGTCGAAACAAGGTTTTGCCTAGGTTCCAAAATCCGTTCCAACGCCAAGATCAATCCCAGATAAGCTCCCCAAAGGACGAAGGCTATGTTCGCCCCGTGCCAGAGTCCACCTAAACACATCGTCAAAAACATGTTCCATTGGGATCTGAATTCCCCCTTTTTGCTTCCGCCTAACGGGATGTAGATGTAGTCGCGGAGCCAGGTCGAAAGAGTGACGTGCCACCTTCCCCAAAATTCCCGAAAGGAGGAGGATAAAAACGGGCCTCGAAAGTTTTCCGGAATGTCGTATCCGAGTAAGAAAGCTGATCCGCGGGCGATGTCCGTATAACCGGAAAAATCGCAATAAACCTGACACGCAAAACCGAACATGGCGAAGTAGGTCGAAGCCGCGTGGTATGTTCCCGGCTCCAAGAACAAAGGCCCTACGATTCCCGCGATCGAATCCGCTAAAATGGATTTTTTGAACAATCCGAAGATAAGGAGCCACAGGCCACGTTTCATTCGATCCTTGTCGATCTCGGGATGATCCAACTTAGGAAGAAAATCCGTGGAACGCATGATGGGACCTGCGATCAACTGCGGGAAAAATAGGATGAACAAAAAATAATCCCTCGCTCCGATCCGATCGGGAATCAAACCCCTGTGGATGTCCACCTGCAACGCGATCAGCTGAAACGTATAAAAACTGATGGCCAAGGGGAGCAGGATTTCCACCGAACTTCCTAAACGTTGCCAAAGTTGCATCCCGGTCACCGCGGAAAGGGAATCCATTAGAAAATAATAATATTTGAAAAAGGCAAGATTGATCGCGTTTAATACTACGATCCATTTCAGAAGGGCGGAGGTGGATCCTCCTTTTTCCCGGATTTCAAAGAGTTTATTGGAAAAGTAGAAGTTGCCTCCGATGATCAAAAGGAAGTGTAAGAGAAACGCGATATGGGAGTAACCGTAAAAAATCACGGAAGAAACGAGCAGGACCCTTTTTTTCCAAAGCCCGGAAACGTTCCAGTAGATCAGATACGTGATTAAAAAAAGGAAAAGATAGGGTAGGGAATTGAATAACATCGATATACCGGAACGTAAATTCTAAATTTATAATGTTTTTTTCAGTACGACCATAGATACAAAAAACGTACCCTTCTTTCCGATCCGAGTATTTTGGAAATCGTGGATTCGGGTTTTAACTCGGTGGATTGCACCTGATAAAAATTCGCGCGTTTGTCCAAACTCTGCGTATAGTAGATGATCCTCGGAGCGGTATTCCCGGGGGTTTTGCGATAATTCGGAAGAGCCATCGTTTCCTGAACCGCGTTTTCGAAATATCCGATACGATCGATCAGACCGTGGTGTAGCGCTTGGGACGCGGTGAAAATTCTTCCGTCCGCGAGTTTTCGTAGATCGCTCGGATTTTTTCCGGGCCTTCCGGTTTTTACCACTTCGAAAAACTTTTCATACAAATCGTCTACGATGGCTTGGAGCAGTTTTTTCTGTTCGGGAGTCAGGTCTTCGAGGGGGGAGCCGATCGTTTTGTTGCCGCCGGATCGGATGGATTGGTCTTTAATCCCCAATTTATCGAGACCTTCCTTTACGTTGATTCCGGAGAGGATGACTCCGATGGAGCCGGTCACCGACGTGGGATGCGCCATGATGAGATCGCTCGCCATCGAGATATAATAGGCTCCGCTTGCCGCTGTGTCCATGTAAAGAGAAACGACCGGAATTTTTTTCTTGGTCTTAAACTGAAGCACTTCTCGGTAGAGGATGTCGCTCGCGGTCACGGAACCTCCGGGAGAATTGATTTTGAGAATGACCGCTTTGATTTCCGGATCATTTTCCGCGATTTCCAGTTGTTTTTTTACTCCCGCGAGAATGGAATCCTCCTGACCTCCGAGGAAACTCTTTTCTCCGTCGTCGCTGATCACTCCGTCGATCGGGATGATCAGGATTTTATCTTCGTGTTTTCCGGTGAGAAGTTTTTCCCTCAAATCGCCCGCTTTGCCGGAGCCGCCTAAATTGATCGTAAAACAATGGGTGAATAAAAAGGAAAGAAGTAAGGCGTGAATCCAAAATAAAATCCGTCGTTTCAAAGAATTTCTCCTGTGGAATCGTCAGTTTTCATCACGAAAGCTGGTTTTCAATTCCTTTCCTTAAAAGCCCCCGTTTTTAAAAAAGAACGTAAAATGAATGGAAAGGATCGGGAATTCGTGCAGTTTGGACGATCGTGTCGGAAATTTTCAGCGAACGTTCCCGGATTCGATTTACCGAAAGAGGGAATCAAATCCTTTCCTGGTCATGGAAACATCCTCTGAGCGGTCAGTCCTTGGAGATTCTTTCCGGATATGATCCGAACGAGCCTTTTTTTCATTCCGGTTCTTTTCTCATGTATCCTTGGGTCAATCGTCATACGGGGGATTCGATCCAACTCGGGGAAGAGGTCCTTTCTTTAGCCGGCTTGGGAGTGCGGGACGCAAACGGATTCCCATCGCACGGACTTGCGTTCGATTGGAGGCGGAAGTTGATCGATCATTCTTCCAAGTCCTTGTTGTTCGAATTGGTTCCGGACGATGTATGGACGGATACGAGTTTGTACCGTGTGCGAATTCGAGAAGAATATTCCATCGATCGAATTTCCAACGAGGAAGTTCTGACTCTCAAAACGTATTTTCTCAATCGGAATCCGTTTCCGTTCCGTTTTTGTTACGGGTATCATCCGTATTTTAGAATGAAATCTTCGAAACGAAATCCTCTGCTTCGGTCTAATTTGAAAAAGCAGATCCCTTTGCAGGAAACTCTGATTCCGGTGTATCCGATCTACGGCAAAATGACCGATCGTTTTGAACAGGATCGGATTCCTCCGTTGGATTCCCTGTTTTACGGAGAGGAACCCTTGGTACGACTTTTGATTCCGGAAGAATCGTATCAGGTTCGGATTCAATCTTGGAGCGGAAGTTCCGATGAAATTCCTCTTTCGTATGTGCAGATTTATACGGACTTTGCCGGAGCACGGATCGCCGTCGAACCGATGAGCGCTCCGGGAGATGCGATCTCCCATGGATTTTCACTTACCAACTTACTTCCGGAGGAAGAAAAGAGCGGTTGTTTTCAGATTCTTGTCTCTCCTTTGTGAAAAATCCTTATTGTCGCATTCTACTTGACAGAAAGGGGTCGATTTTCAGTCTAAACAAACAGGAAACCAGACACAAATGAGCAAACCTTTAATCGTTCAGAGTGATAAAACCATGCTTTTGGAGGTCGATAACCCCGAATTTGAGGCCTGTCAGAGCATTGTTTCCAAATTTGCAGAACTAGAAAAAAGTCCCGAATACCTTCATACATACAGAATTTCACCGCTTTCTCTTTGGAACGCGGCTTCCATAAAAATGAGCGCGGACGAAATCGTGGAATGTCTGGAAAAATTCTCCCGTTATTCCGTTCCGAAAAACATAGTCAACGAAATCCGTGAACAGATCAGCCGTTACGGAAAAGTAAAACTCGTTAAGGAAGAATCCGGAGAACTCGCAATCATCTCGAATGAAAAAGGATTTCTTCAGGAAATCGGAAATCATAGAGCGGTTCAACCGTTCATAGAAACGACCTTCCCCGATAAGATTTATATCAAAAAAGAATACCGCGGTCATATCAAACAGGCGCTGATCAAGATCGGTTTTCCCGTGGAAGATCTCGCGGGTTACGACGAAGGAAACAAATACGGATTCAACCTAAGACCGGAAAGTATCAGCGGCAAAAAGTTCGGAATGCGCGATTACCAACGGGCTTGTGTGGAAGTTTTTCACGCGGGAGGCGGAAACGAAGGCGGTTCCGGAGTTGTGGTGCTTCCTTGTGGTGCGGGGAAAACCATCGTTGGAATCGGAGTAATGCAGATCGTGGGTGCGGAAACTTTGATTCTCGTTACAAACACTCTTTCGATTCGCCAATGGAGAAACGAAATTTTAGACAAAACCGACATTCCCCCCGAGGACATCGGCGAATATTCCGGCGAAGTCAAAGAGATTCGTCCGATCACGATCGCCACTTATAATATTCTTACCCATAGAAAGAAGAAGGGGGGGGATTTCACGCACTTCCATCTTTTCAGCGCGAACAACTGGGGATTGATCGTTTACGACGAGGTTCACTTGTTGCCCGCTCCGGTGTTTCGTATGACGTCGGAACTCCAAGCGAAACGAAGACTGGGATTGACTGCGACGCTTGTGAGAGAGGACGGTTTGGAAGAAGACGTATTCTCCCTGATCGGACCGAAAAAATACGATGTTCCTTGGAAGGAATTGGAAAGTAAATCCTGGATCGCGGAGGCCAAATGTAAGGAAATCCGAGTGAATATGGACGAGGATCTTCGTTTGAAATATTCCATAGCCGACGACCGCGAAAAATTCAGGTTGGCCTCCGAAAATCCGGAGAAAATGAAGGCGATCGAGCTGATTATGAAAAAACACTCCGAGTCGCACCTTCTCGTGATCGGACAATACATCAATCAGCTGGAAGAAATATCAAAGAAATTTAATATTCCTTTGATTACCGGTAAAACCCCTTTACCGGAAAGACAAACTTTGTATGATGCGTTCCGTTCCGGAAAAATCAAATCCCTCGTGGTCAGTAAGGTTGCAAACTTTTCGATCGACCTTCCGGACGCCAACATCGCGATTCAGGTCTCGGGAACCTTCGGTTCCAGACAGGAAGAGGCGCAGAGGTTGGGTCGGATCCTCAGGCCGAAAGGACACGACAACACGGCCGTTTTCTATTCTCTGATTTCCAGAGACACCAACGAGGAACGTTTCGGTCAGAATCGTCAGCTGTTTCTTACCGAACAAGGATACGAATACGAAATTTACACCCTCGATCAGTTCCGGGAAGCTCAGGAAGAGTTGGCGCAGCTTGCTGCTCAATGATTCCGATCTTTCGGTTTCCATCGATCGAACGACGGACTTGATACAAGTTAAAAACATACAAAGAGGAACAGCATGGATCTCAGCGCAAAAAGGCTGAACGTCATCGAGCCATCTCCCACGCTCGTAATCACCGCAAAGGCGAACGAGTTGAAAAAAAAGGGAGAGGACATTGTTAGTTTCGGAGCCGGGGAGCCGGATTTTGAAACTCCGTCCCATATCAAAGACGCCGCGAAGAAGGCGATCGATAAGGGAATGACGCGTTATACGGCTGTTTCCGGAACCGTCGAACTTAAGGAAGCGATCGTACAGAAATTCAAACGGGATAACGACCTCGCCTACGATAAAAGTCAGGTAATCGTCGGAACGGGCGGTAAACAGGTCATCTACAACTATTTCCTGGCGACGTTGAACCCGGGCGACGAGGTGATCATTCCTTCTCCGTATTGGGTGAGTTATGCGGACATCGTCCGTCTCGCGGAAGGGGTTCCGGTTCTCGTTCCCACTTCACCGGAAGGCAACTTTCAGATGAGTCCGGAACAACTCAAAAAAGCGATCACAACAAAAACGAAATGTCTGATTCTCAATTCTCCCTCGAATCCTACCGGAGCGGCGTACTCCAGAAAGGATCTGGAAGCGTTAGGCGAAATCGTGTTGTCGTCGGGTATCCAGGTCATGAGCGACGATATCTACGAAAAGATCGTCTACGACGGATTTTCCTTCTCCAATCTCGCGATGTTGTCGCCCGATCTTAAGGCCCGCACGTTCGTCATCAACGGGGTTTCTAAAACGTATTCCATGACCGGCTGGAGAATCGGCTACGGAGCGGGAGATATCCAGATCGTAAAAAATATGGATACGATCCAGAGTCAGTCCACTTCCAACCCCTCCTCGATTTCACAAGCGGCGGCGGAAGCCGCGATCGCGGGGGATCAGGTTTGTGTTGAGGAAATGAGAAAGGCTTTCGAAGAAAGAAGAAACGTCATCGTTTCCCTTTTGAACGCAATCCCCGGAGTGAGCTGTAACAAACCGCAAGGCGCATTTTATGTTTTCCCGTATCTCACGGACGTTTATAAAACTCCCGGATTCGAAAGACTAAAACGGGAATCCTCAGAAAAATCGCTGAGTAAACTTTTCTGCAACGTTCTATTAGAAAAGTATAAAGTAGCGGCGGTTCCCGGAATCGCCTTCGGAGAAGACGACGCTCTGCGTCTTTCCTATGCGATGGGCGAGGTGGATATCAAACGCGGGGTCGAAAGAATCGCGGAAATGATACGGGACCTGAGCAAGTAGACGATGAAACGGATCCTTCCGATCCTGATTTTGACCGCGATGATCTTCTCGTCGCAGTTGCGGGCGGGAGATTGGCTGGTAACCAAACCGAACGCGCCTTTGTATCTTTTCCCCGATAAAAAGTCGGAAATACTAAGGCGGTTGGGTTTCGGAGAAGTCGTAAAAAGCAAAAACGAAAAACCGAACGATAAAAATTTCCGATTCGTAACGGATAACACCGGTTTGAGCGGGTGGAGTGAAACGGCTCTTTTGTTCGACATGGAAGAGAAAGGCGGTTATCGAATCGTAGTTCGTTCCATCGATAGAATGTTGTATTCGACGAATACAGGAATCAACGAGCTGGAATCCGTGTTTCAATATCTAAGCGGTTTGGAAGAGAACGGTTTGTATCACGGCGACGAATATCTCTATCTCAAAATCCGTAGATCTGTCGTTTTGTCCAAAATTCTGGAACTGCTACAGGATGGGGAAAGTAAACGAAGGGAAGCCAAACTTCTGGATTATCTTTCCAAAAGTCCTGGCGAAATCATCCCCGGAGAACGGGGAAAACCGGCTCGTGTGAATCCGGAAATTTTTTGGAAGATCGGAGAGGAATTTAAGGACAAAGGTCCGGGCGATTTCGCGTCGTTTTTAGGGGTAAAATTCACGCCGGAAGCCGGTTGTAAACGGGACGTCTTCTGTTTTTTGAACGAAGAACGAAAACGAAGACTACGTTATCTGCAACTACAGCCGAACGGAAATTATTCAACCGTATTCGCGTCTCAGATCTCGAAACGGATGGAATCCTTTGTCAAAGATCCGGAGACGATTCCTTGCGGATCCGATCCTACGAAAAAGGAGATTTTCGAATCGTTTCGTAAGGATTTACAACTCCTTCCTTATCGTTACGGAAAACGCTATCATTCCTTTTTGAAACTCGTCCAGAAAGAATGTCTGCAATCGAATTAAATCATAAAAAGATTCCCTTCAAATCGGACGAGACCCAAACACCTCTCTGCGGTCCGATTATCGTATTACACGGATTATTCGGTTCTTCCAAAAATTGGCTGAGCGTGGGCGAATTTTTAAGCGCTTATTCGGATGTTTATCTTTTGGATCAGAGAAATCACGGCGATTCTCCTCATACGTCCGAACAATCTCTCGTTTCCATGGTGGAGGATTTGGAACTTTGGATTTCCCAAAGAAATCTTTCTTCTCCCGTGATTTTCGGACATTCCATGGGAGGTTTGACCGCCATGGGATTCGCATTAAAAAATCCGAATATTCCGGAATCGATTCTGGTTCAGGACATCGCGCCCCGCGATTATCCGTTCCGTTATGAAAGGGAATTGGCTTGTCTTCGCACCGACGTTTCGGAATTCAAATCGAGAAACGAAATCGACGCCGCCCTGGCAAAAATCCATCCGGATCCGTTTATACGCGGTTTTTTGGAAATGAATCTGGAACGGTCCGAATCCGGCGGATATCGATGGAAACTGAACGTAGAAGGGATAGCGGGTTCACCCCGTCTGTTGGAGGATTTTTTTTCACGTTATGCGGAATTCCCTTTTGCGGGTGAAACCTCGTTTATCATCGGAGGCGCTTCGGATTATTTTTCGGAGGGTGACCGAGACGTGGCCCGTTCCTTTTTTCCGAATGCAAAATTTTATTCCATCCCCGACGGTGATCATTATATTCACTTTACGAAGGCGGAAGAATTTAAAAGGGTTTTAACGTCTATTTTTCGGAAAGACGCAGATTCTGAATTTTTAACGCGATAAATCCGAGAAAAAAACAGGTTCCGATTCCGAAAGGAACCAAATACGTAAACCCGAGCCCGGTCCATTTTCCGAATCCCAGGGTGAAAACCGGAGTCGCTAGTATACAGATCGATGCGGTTGCATCCCTTAATTTTTGCATATAAGAAAAAACTGAAATTCTTCCGCTTAAAAAAATCGCGATGATCGGTCCGACGGTGTAAGAAGCGATGGACAAGCCCAGTTCCACGAGTCCGGTTTTGCGGGTCGTCAAAAACAAGGGAAGTAAGGAACTCAATAAAAGAATCGCCCCCCAAAATAAACTCAATACGTTCGATCCGAATCGTTCGATTTTTAGGTCCACTTTCGTCGTTAGAGAGAGTGAATTGATCGAACTGGATAACGTGGACATGGCCGATGCCAAAATCGCAGCCAATAAAAAGCCTGTGATCGGCGAGGGGATCTCCTCTAGGATGAATTTGGAAAAAACCTTGTCCTTGGGTAAGGCGGATCCTATATAATAAAAATATAATAGAACTCCGATCAATAAAAACAGGAAAAATTGAAAAAATACGAAAATTCCAGAAGAGATCATCGCCTTTTTCGCGTCGGTTTCTGATCTACAAGCTAACACGCGTTGTACGAACATCTGATCCACTCCGTGTGTTCCTAACGTCAATAGGATTCCTCCGAACAAAGCCGTCGGAAAGTAGTAGGGAGACGAGATCTGGGTCCATTCAAAAACCTTCAACTTTCCCGATTCGTTTGCGAGAGCCAACAAATCGAATCCGTTCTGTCCGCGTTTCCAAAGAAGATAACTCAAAAAGAAAAACGCGAAAATTCCTCCGGCGACGTAAATCAAAAACTGCAGCGAATCGACCCAAACGACCGAGCGAAACCCTCCTTGTACCGTATATAGAACCGTGATCGCTGAAATCAGGATTAGGCTCAGGATTTCGATCGATACGCCGGAGAATCTGGAAAATCCGTACTGTTTTAGGAACACTTCCAAAAGAATCGCGACGGGAATCGCAGAGGCGTACATTCGTACTCCGTCGCCTAAGATACGGGTCAGTTTAAACAGAAACGTAGTCGTCTTTTGTGCGGTTTGTCCGTAATTGGCTCCGACCCATTCGTATACGGATACGAATCCGGATCGATAATACATAGGGATAAAAAGTTGAGCCACGATGATCCTTCCCAGAACGAAACCGAGGCCTAGTCCGAGAAAGGTTAGATTTCCCGAATAACCGAGTCCGGGAATATTCAAAAAAGTGAGTGTGGAGGTTTCCGTCGCGACGATCGAAAAGCTGAGCGGAATCCAGGACAGTTCTTTTCCCGCTAAAAAATAAGAGGAGGAAGCTTCCTTGTCTTTTTTTTTCGAAGTGAACCAGCCCGAGAACAATACTAAAACGACGTATAAAAAGACCACGAGCAGATCGGCGAGAGTGAAGTTCATATCGGGCAGAATCCGTCCGCTTCTACGGTAGAAAACTCTTTTTCTTACTTCTTAATTTCGAAAAGCAAATGACGTTTTGCTTTGGAGCGAAATCCTGGTCTTAACTTTTACGTTTTCGATTCCGGGTTCGCGAAGATTGCGAACTTCGTTTTCGCCTCCTTTTACAGAATGGTTTCGATCCGTCAATATTCCATACGTGTTCCCGGAACGTCCGCGAATTTAGGTCCGGGTTTCGATTTGTTCGGTCTTGCGTTTCGTATTTACAATCGTTTTCAGTTTCGTTTTCTTCCGGAGGGCGAATTTCATACGTCGGTAAAAGGAATGGATTCGCTTCCGTTTTCTCCGGACGAAGACCTCGTTTTGGAATCGTATCGTTCTTACTTTAAGACCTTTTTGAATGACACCGCTCCCGTTCCGTATTCCCTTGTTATGGAACTCGGACTTCCGATGAAAGGTGGATTGGGTTCGAGCGCGAGCGCGGCTGTCGCAGGATTTTGTGCCGCGCGGTTCGCCCACAAAAATTTTTTTCCTAAAATTCCTCTTCCTTCCGAAAACGGCTTTTTGTATCATCTGGCTCGTATCGAAGGTCATCCCGATAATACGATTCCAGCGTATCTGGGCGGGTTTGTGTTTTCTTATTTTAACGGCGAACGTCTGGAAACGATCAAAAAGAAATTTCCGAAACGGGTGCGTTGTTTTTTACTCGTTCCGGGTTTGGAAACTTCCACACACCAATCCAGAAAGTCGCTTCCCTCGGTATATTCCACGGAGGATGTGATCTTTAATATGAGTCGCGTCGCCACGTGGATGGAGTTTTTGGATTCCGGAAAAACGGAACTCTTACGTTTGGCTTTGGAGGACAAGGTTCATACCCCGTATCGTATGCACTCGGAATTCGAATTAAATCCTTTGTTAAACGAAGTGGAAAAACATCTCATCGGATATTCGCTTTCGGGAAGCGGACCGTCCGTCCTACTTTTTTGCGAAAGAAAAAAAGCGGTTCGAGTGGAATCGATCCTACGTGAAAAAACTGCCGCATTCGCGGAACGGACGCATTTCGATTGCCGTCTTCTTTCCTTAAAAGTGGAGGAAGGGGGGGTCGAGGAATCCTTCAAGAATATTATAAATTTCTAAAATATTTCGGGGGGTGTCCCTTCGTTTCGTAATTTTAGATAAAAAACCGAAATCCAAAAAACTCCGGAGCGGCCTTCCAGAATTGTTCCCGGGCTGAAAGAGTTTTTTTTCCTTTGCTTGCATTTCGTCGATTTCCGAGGTCGATCATTCCTCTTCTTCCCGCTCCTCTTTTCCGAAAGCGTACAATCCTTTTTTTACCGGAGTTCTGCGGTTCAGTCCGGGGTGAATTTTCGTTACGGTAAAAATGAAACGCATTCTTTCCTTCCCGTAGTTGTTGATGAAAAATTCCGAGGAAAGACTGATTTCGAAATACTGGGTCATCCTTTCCTTCACCACCTTATCCGAAATACGAAAGTCCGCGTTTTTACCGATGACTTCGTAACTATCCAATTTTTCGGTGGATTCCATTTTAGAAAACGTGGGCATCGCGGGAGGTTTGAAAAGAGCGGGGGCGTTTCTAATGATTTGTATCTCGTAGTCTTCCGTATCCTTCGCCTTTTTGAAATTGAATACTAGGTGATCGTCGGAAATAGCGTTGCAATAGGTTTTGAGTTCACCGGAGGTTTGTCCGATGGTATAACGCACGTTTCTTTGGCTTTCGGAGACCACGAGTACGAAACGATCTCCTTCTTCAGGCGGAGTTCCCGAACCGGCGCCTTGTTTTTTTAGTGCGGGGTAGATGATTTCTTGAAAGAAGAGAAAGGCTAAGCCTGAAAACGCGACCAATCCCGTCAGGATCAGAAGGACGTCCAAGCCAATCGTATAGATCAAACCTAAAAAAAGGAACAAGCGGATCCTATCTTCTTACGTCGATTTTGTGTTCTGCGACATCTTCTCCCATTCGGGAACGAACCATCATGGAAAGAAGATTTTTCATTTGTTCCGGGCTGATCACTTGATTCATCCTTTCTTCAAAAGAAACGGGAGAAGGTTTCATCACCAATTCCTCGGGTTTGATCTCCTGTTTTTCCCGGAGACTCTCGGATGGCTCCGGTGAAGCGGTTTCGTTTTCCCTCGTTTGTGTAGAGTGCGGTTCCGAATTCGTTTCTCGAGCCGTCTGGGGCCAGGAGAACGAAATCGCACTGCCGTTTAATCCGGTAATCGTCATAAACCCGAACCTCCTTTTGGGTATCGTTTCTTTTCCAATTTCGAAAAGAACTTTCTCTATTAACTCTATCGGTAATAGGAAATTGACTTTAGGGTTTTTTCGTTTTTTTTTCGAAAATCCGCCCGGTTTCAAAATACAACGAACGAGGAAAACCGGTACGAAAGCCCAGCCGGAACATCCGGCAAACGGTTAGGGAAGTCGCCGAATTTATCGTTTGCCAGTGAGCCTCGGGTTTCTACTCTGGTTCGTAGGGAAGCCATTCTGCGGTTTTTCGAGCTCCTCGGGAGAAATATTTCCATGCAAGACATAATTGACAAACTTAAATCACGAGAGTTGAGACCTGTGCTCATCGTTTCTTCCGTATTCCTACTTTATATAGCGCTTACGAGTCCTTTGGTCGTGAATTTCTTTTCCCCGGATGGAATCGCCGAAATCAACGGAAAAACATATACGATCCGGGATGTAGAAAGCGAAAATCCGAAATTGGCGCGTAAGTATCATTCCGAAAACGGAGACCGTTTGTACCGTTTGCTTTCGGAATTCGCCAGTAAAAAGGTGATCGCGATGGCCGCAAAGGAGCGTAACGTCTCCGAAAAGGAATTGATGGAACCCGCCGTGGAAGAACCCACCGCGCAGGAAATGAAGGACGTCTACAATCAATTCAAGGACACTCCCGCGCTCAAGGGAAAATCCTTCGAACAGGTGAAAGCGGACATTCAAAACCACCTGATTTCCCAAAAAAAAGAGGAGGCACGTAATTCCCTCTTCGCCCAACTCCGCAATCAATATAATATTTCCGTAAAGGTTCGCGAAAAGGATTTTCCTCCCGTTCGTGATACTACTATCGCAGCGGGAAACAATCCTTCCTTGGGACCGGAAAACGCAAAAGTAACGGTCATCGAATTTTCCGATTTCGAATGTCCGTATTGCAAACGGAGCCAGGACGTGAACTCCCAATTGAGAGCGAAATACAAGGATCAGATTCGTTGGGTGTTTCGGGATTATCCTTTGTCCTTTCATCCCAACGCGATGTTCGCTCACATAGCGGCGAATTGTTCCGCACCGCAGGGGAAGTATTGGGAATTTTTCAACGTATTGTTCGAGAATTCCGGAAATCTTTCCAAGGAAAGGGTTTTGGATTTAGCCAGAAACAACGGTTTAGAGATGAAGGCGTTCAGTCAGTGTGTCAATGACGCTTCGGTTCGTAAGGAAGTGGAAGCGGATTTGGCGGAAGGAGAAAAATACGGGGTCGGCGGAACTCCCGCTTTTTTTATCAACGGAATTATGGTGGAAGGCGCTCAACCCATCGAAGCGTTTACCAAAATCATCGATCAAGAACTTAAAAATTAAATCAGAAATTAGGAGTCAGCCGACTATGAGTAAAACGGTGAAGGTCGCTGTTACGGGCGCTGCGGGACAAATCGGATATTCTCTGCTTTTTAGAATCGCTTCCGGACAAATGTTCGGATCCGATACGGCGGTGGAAATTCAAATGCTGGAATTGGAAGCGGCTCTTCCTGCGGCAAAGGGTGTGATTATGGAGTTGGAGGATTGTGCGTTCCCTCTGCTTCAAAAAGTAACCGTTTCTTCGGATTTGGACGTCGCGTTTAAGGATATCAATTGGGCGCTGCTCGTAGGATCCGTGCCTAGAAAAGCGGGTATGGAGCGGGGAGATCTTTTGAAGATCAACGGGGGAATTTTCGTCAACCAAGGAAAAGCGATCGAAAAGAACGCTTCCAACGACGTTCGGATTCTCGTGGTAGGAAATCCCTGCAATACGAATTGTCTCATTGCGATGAACAACGCGAAGGGTGTTCCGCAGGACCGTTGGTTTGCGATGACCAAACTCGACGAAAACAGGGCTAAGTCCCAACTCGCTTCCAAGGCGGGAGTTCCCGTAAAGGAAGTTACTCATCTTGGCATTTGGGGAAATCATTCCTCCACACAGTACCCCGATTTTTATAACGCAAAAATTTCCGGAAAACCGGTAACGGACGTAATTTCCGATCACGAATGGTTGCAGGGGGATTTTATCAAGAACGTCCAACAGCGGGGCGCGGAAATCATCAAGGCGAGAGGTGCTTCCTCTGCGGCCAGCGCCGCCAACGGGGTAGTCGATACGGTTCGCGGAATTTTGAATCCTACCGCGGCGGGAGACGCGTTCAGCGCGGCCGTCGTTTCCGACGGTTCGTATGGAGCGGAAAAAGGTTTGATTTTCGGTTTTCCTTTGAAGTCGGACGGAAAAAAAGTGGAGATCATTCAAGGTCTTCCTCTGAACGATTTCGCAAAGGAAAAGTTCAAAATCACACACGACGAACTCATTTCCGAAAGAAACGAAGTTAAGGAAATGCTTTAAAAAAGAAGAGGTTTTTTCGAACTGAAACCATCCAACTTTCTTCAGAAAGCCTCTTCGATCTTAGAATCCTTACGAAAGGATCTTTTGTTTCGAACCCTGGAAGTTCCTTCGGGGTTCGATTTGTCTTCCAACGATTATCTTCGATTATCCAAACATCCCCGACTGATTCAATCCCTCAAAGAGGGTTTAGATCGATACGGAGCCGGTTCCGGGGCTTCGCGTTTGGTCAGCGGGCACAGGGATTGTTTTGATTTAGCGGAACGTTCGGTTTCCGCATGGACGGGAGCCGAAGACGCGCTTTTCGTCGCCAACGGATACGCGGCGAACGTGGGTTTGCTTTCCTGTTTGAGCAACGCAAAGACGGAGGTTTTCACCGACCGACTCAATCATGCTTCGATTTTGGACGGGATTCGTCTTTCCGGTGCGGAGAAAACGTATTACAAACATCTAAACTTAAATCATCTCGAAGAACTTCTCAAAAAATCCAGCAAACGGGAAAAGATCATCGTTTCCGAAACCGTTTTTAGTATGGATGGTGATTTGGCTCCGATCGAAGAACTGCTGGAACTAAAACGACGTTATGACGCCGTTTTGATTTTGGACGACGCTCACGGAATCGGGGTATTCGGAGAAAACGGGGAAGGAAGAGCCTCCCAGATTTTGGGAAGGGATAAAATTCGGGAAGTGGACTTCATCACATATACGGCGGGAAAGGCGCTCGGATTGGAAGGGGCTTGGATCGGCACTTCCACGATCGGGCGGGATTTTCTCGTCAACCGTATGCGGACCTTCATTTACTCGACCGCCCCGTTGCCTGCAATCACACATTCGATTCCGACGGCGGTGGATTTGCTTCAATCGATGAAGGAAGAACGTACGATCATTTTGCGAACGGCCGAACGACTTCGGGAAATGCTGTTCGAAAAAGGATACCCCGCTTCGAATTCCAGGTCCCAGATCGTTCCCGCGCTTTTTCCTTCCGAAAAATCGGTGTTAGACGCCGCCGAACTCTGTAGAAACGAAGGTCTTCACGTAAAAGCGATCCGACCTCCCACCGTAACCGTTCCCCGATTGCGACTGAGCGTTCACTCCGATACGGACGAAATCCTATTAGAAAAGTTGATCTCTCTTCTCCCGGAGTTATGAATGGCCGTTTTTATTTCCGCAACCGGAACCGATGTGGGAAAAAGTTTTTTCAGCGCTTTGCTTATGGCGAAATACGGCGATTCCTACGGACTGAAATATTTCAAACCGATTCAGACGGGATCGGAGGACGACCGTGCGGCGGTGCAAGGTTTGACCGGTTTGCCGGAAAGTTCTTTCCTCAAAAATTACTATTCGTTTTCCTTCGCGGGTTCTCCGCATTACGCTTCCGAATTGGAAAAAATCCCCGTGGACACGGAGGAGTTGGTGCGTCATCTCTACAGTATTCGGGAGGAAAGGATCGTCATCGAAGGCGCAGGAGGATTGCTCGTTCCGTTGACGCGCAGTTTTCTTACCATCGATTTGATTCAAAAGTCGGAAATCCCTCTCGTGCTCGTAGTTCCCGTATCTTTGGGGGCGATCAACCATAGTTTGTTGTCCTTGGAAGCGATTCAAAAAAGAAATATAGATTGCAAAGGGATTTATTTTTTGGGAACACCGGACGATACCACCGAAGACAACGTAAGAACGATTCTTGAATGGAGCGGTGCGAAGTTTTTAGGATCGTTTTTTTTCGATTCCAAGGAAAGACTGAGCCGCGAAAAATTCACGGCGGACTGTGTACCCCGTTTCGATTCGGACGGACTTCTTAAGGATCTATTTTTGTGATTTGGTATCCGTTTACGCTTCAATACGAACCGGATTCTCCGGTAAAAATCGTCCGCGGGGAAAAGGAATTTTTATACGATGAAGGAGGGAATTCCTACATCGATGCGATTTCGTCCTGGTGGGCCAATATCCACGGACACAATCATCCGAAGATCATACAGGCGATTCGGGATCAACTCGACCGATTGGATCACGTTCTTTTAGCAGGTTTTACGCACGAACCCGCTGAAACCTTAGCCGCTCAACTTATGAAAATTACGGACGGTCTTTTTCATAAGGTACTGTATTCGGACAACGGTTCGAGCGCCGTCGAAATCATGATCAAACTCGCGTATCAGTATTTTCGGAATATCGGTCAATCCGAGCGAACTACATTCATAAAATGGAATACTTCGTATCACGGAGATACGATCGGCGCCATGAGCGTGGGCGGAGACTCCGTCTTCAACCGGGTTTTTTCCGGGCTTTTGTTTCCTACGAAGGAATTTCCTGCGCCGAATTGCAATTTTTGCCCCGTGGGAAAACTTCCCGATTCTTGTCGCACGGAATGTCTTCGAACGATCGAAGAATATTTGGAGGCACATCCGAACGAAGTCGCCGGGATCGTGATTGAACCGCTCATTTTGGGCTCGGGCGGAATGGTCTTTTATCAAGAGGAAGTGCTTCGTTCTTTGGAACGGACCGCAAAAAAATACGGAGCGTTTTTACTCGTGGATGAGGTTTTTACCGGGTTCGGACGGACGGGTTCTTTTTTTGCGTATCAAAGAGCGGGAATCCGTCCGGACCTCATCGCGGTGGCCAAGGGGCTCAGCGGAGGTTCGCTTCCGATCGCGGCCACCTTGGTTTGCGAAAAAATCCATTCCGCATTCGTGAACCCCGATCCGGAGAAGGGATTTTACCACGGTCATACGATGACTGGAAATCCTTTGGCGTGTCGAGCGGCTTTGGCTTCGATCGAACTCCTTCAGGAACCGGGTTTTCTAAAGCGCGTTCAGGAGCTCGAAAAAAAAATCAACGTGGGACTCGAGTCGCTTGAGCGGGAGTTCCCACATAGAATCCGGAATCGTCGGGTCCTCGGAGCGGTCGGCGTACTGGAATTGGAGGTAGGTTCCCAAGCGGGTTATACGTATCCGGGGAACAAAATTCTCAAAAAGAAATTTTTGGAAAAAGGGGTACTGCTGCGTCCTTTGGGAAACGTATTGTATCTGGCCCCTCCGTATTCCATCTCCGATTCCTCTTTGGAGAAGGTTTTTAACGCCATTCGCCAAACCCTCTCCGAAACCGATCTGGGGAAATAGGCTTTTCAAGAAAGACAGTTCGTCTCAACTTGTCAGAAGCATGTCCACAACTCTCTCAAAGAACGAAAAAATATTTTCCGAAGTTCCCAGCCTTGTCACCAAGGAAGAAGCTCTTTCTATTTTGGACGGATCCGTTCCGTTGACGGCTTGTTTGGATCGGGCGTATCAGGAGAGGAATCGCTACTTCGAAAATAAGGTTCGAATTCATATCTTAGATAATATCAAAAACGGATATTGCCCCGAGGATTGCGGGTATTGTGCGCAGAGAAAGAACGCGAATTCGGGAGTTCAGGAATATCCGATGAAATCCGAAACGGAAATCTACGAAGACGCGCTCCAAGCCAAACAAAACGGAGCGTACCGGTTTTGTATGGTCACTTCCGGCACCGGCCCGAACCGACCGACGACCGAAAAACTCGCTTCCACCATCCGCAGAATCACCGACGAACTGGGAATGAAGGTTTGTCTTTCGGCGGGATTGATCGACGAAGAGAAGGCGCAGCTTTTGAGCGCCGCCGGATTGGATCGTTACAATCACAACCTCAATACTTCCGAAAATCATTATCCGGAAATATGCGATACACACACGTATTCCCAAAGAGCGGAGACGCTTGCTTCCGTATCGAAAGCAGGAATCGGAATGTGCAGCGGAGTCATCGTCGGAATGGGAGAGACGCTTCGCGATATCGTGGACGTCGCTTTCGAACTCAAATCGTTTCGAGTCATTTCGATTCCGGTGAATTTCTTTATTCCCGTAAAAGGACACGCGATTCGAAATCCGAGCGTTTTGACTCCGGAGCTTTGTGTGAGAATTCTCTGTCTTTTCCGATTGGTGAATCCGGATTCTGAAATCAGGATCGCCGCAGGAAGAGAAGGGCATTTGCGTAGTTTATCCGCCACGGCGCTCTTTGCTGCAAATTCTTTGTTTTCATCAGGATATTTGAATGTGAAAGGATCCGATCTTCCGGAAACCGTCCGAATGATTCGGGATGCAGGTTTCGTACCGGAACTTGCGGACGGAGGAATTTTGGAGGAAGTGGAAGAAGGTGAATCTCTATATTCCGAAAAAAATTTTCCTGAACTCTATAAGTTCCGGAAAAAAATCTCCGAGGAAAGTGCGTAAAAAAACCAGATTTTGACATTTTTTAGGCTTTCCCGGGCAACATTTTTCGATTAATTTGAGTCTCAAGTATTTGAAACTTTTCGATTTAGGAATTCTTTCGAATGGGAAACGAAATGGTTCCAAGGAAAATTTCCGTTCTCGTTTATGGAACGAACGAAAAAGAATCGTGTTTTTTCGAAACGTAGAAGCGCGTTATGCGCTTTGTCGGAGTAAAAACGTATAACGAAAAAATACGGAACGAAAGCGGAAAAAATCCGGAAGACGAGGGATTCTTTTTTTAAAAGGAAATGGATCTATTTTTTTTTAGAATCGATTGAAAGCTCGGTTCGATCTAAAAACCTGGTATTACTGGAGTTAACTGGATGAAATATAAAATAGAAATCAATAAGCTGAAGAACGGATACATAGAAGCAAAGCTCATTGATACTGTTTCCAATAATCCGATCGAATTCAGGATTTGCGATTCGGAGGATTATCTCCAAGCCCAGATCGCGGATTGGCACAAACGATTTCATATGAAAGAACCGCAGGAGCAGTGATTCTTCCTTGGTAAGGTTACTTCCCGCCGTATTCTTTCTTTCGTTTTTCCTTTCCTGTATTTCCCTATTTAAAAAATCCTATACCGATTATTCCAGCCCCAACTTTGAATGTTGGGCGGGAAGCGGTTATCGTTCTTCTGAAACTTTCGAAAAATATCGCGTACTTTGGTCCACGATGCGGAAACTCTACCAAGAGGAAAATCGGAGGATCAAAAGCGCGAACGTGGTGTTTGCGGGCAATTCTCTCATTCAATTATTTCCTCGGGAACTTTTGGAGCGCGAGTTTCCGGGTGCGGTCAACCGTGGAATCGGCGGAGATATGACGGAATTATTCCTCGAACGTTTGGACGAAGATATCCTTTCCTTGTCTCCGAAAGTGATCGTTTTAGAGATCGGCGGAAACGACCTGATCCAGGGAAAGTGTTTGGATGGGATCGAAAAAAATCTCGTTTCTATTCTGGATAAAATTTCCAGCACCGCACCGAATACGAAAGTAGTCGTTTTGAGCGTTCCGCCGGTTCGAAATCAAACCCTGAATCAGATTTCTCCCGTACTCAATCTGAGTTGGGTTTCCATTTTACCTGCCTATAAGAACGTCGTATTTTTGGATAATTGGCAGTGGCTCCGCGAAAAAGATCGACCGGCTTTGCGACCGGAGTTTTGGTTGGAACGGGATAAGATTCATCTCAACGAAAACGCGTATCGAATTTGGGTTCAAAAACTCAAACCGCTTCTGCAACCGTATCTCTGATCTTTAAGGTACGTTTTGTTACTCATTCTCACACAAAATCCAGACTCGGTTCGGGAAAAAATTTTTTCTTCCTCCGGAAAATTGGGGAGCTTACGTTCTGCCGAAGAATGGACGAGCGGAATTGGGAAGGGGAACGCTTCGAAAGAAAACGATTCGAAAGAAAACACTTCTTCTTGGTCTCGAATGGTCTGGGGGGATCTAAAACCGTTTTCCCGCGAAGATTTGATTTCTTTGCGATCCGAGCTTGCGGAAATTCGTTCCGATTCACTACAGTTGGAAGGTCTGCTTGATCCCGATCGTAAGAGTTTATTCGCCTTCGATATGGATTCCACTTTGATTCGTCAGGAAGTGATCGACGAGTTGGCGAGATATGCCGGCGTTTACGACGAAGTGGCTTCCGTAACTCGGGAAGCAATGGAAGGCCTTCTTGATTTTCAGGAAGCTCTTTACAAACGTTGTTCGTATTTGAAAGGACTTTCCGTTTCGGTTTTTGCGGAATTGTATCCCCGTTTGGAACCCAACGACGGAGTCGCAGCACTGTTGTCCGGTCTTTCCAGTAGAAATGTGAACACGGCGGTTTTTTCGGGCGGATTTACGGATATTCTCGAATACTTTCAAAAGGATCATCCAGTCGGAGAGATTCGCGCCAATGTTCTCGAACGGGTAAACGGAATTCTTACGGGAACGGTCCTCGGAGAAATCGTGGATAAAAACAAAAAGTTGTCGTATTTCCGGGAAATCCGAGATCGGGAAGGAATCGATCCTTTGCAGACTGTCGCGGTCGGAGACGGCGCCAATGACGCCTTGATGTTGAACGAGGCTGGGATCGGGATCGGGTTTCACGCCAAAGACGGTTTGAAAAAACTCATCCTCAATTGGATCGACTTCGCTCCGATGGATTCTCTCTTACTTTTGTTTTCTTAGTTTTTTCTGAAATTCTTCCAAGGCGCGCAAGGCTTCGATCGGAGTCATTTCCTCCAATTTCAATTGAAGAATGGTTTTTTCCGTAGGGGAAAGTTCCTGCTTTTGTTCCGGCTCTTGAAACAGAAGCGGTTGTGCTTCCTGGATTTTTATTTCCTTCTTTTTGGATTCCAACTCGACCAATAGTTCTGCGGCCCGTTTTACGATCGGTTCGGGAACTCCTGCGATTTTTGCCACGTAGATCCCGAAAGATTTTTTCGCCTTTCCTGCGCGTACCTTTCGAAGAAACAAAACCTTATCCTCTTTCTCCAGGGTTTCCAGATAGAGGTTGAAAATTCCGCTCAAACGCGAAAGTTCCGTGAGCTCGTGGTAGTGAGTCGCGAAAATCGTTTTGGGTTTAACGGTCAATGAAGAAAGATATTCCAGGATCGCCCAGGCGATGCTCATTCCGTCGTAGGTAGAGGTTCCTCTTCCTACTTCGTCGAAAAGTATGAGCGACTCCTCGGTGCATCGGTTTAGTATGTTCGCGGTTTCCTTCATTTCCACATAGAACGTGGATTCGCCTGCAGTGAGATTGTCCCCGGCGCCGATTCTGGTAAATAATTTATCAACGATCGGAAGCGAGGCTTTTTTTGCGGGAACGAAAAATCCCATCTGAAACAAAATCTGATTGAGCGCGATCTGTCTCATGAACGTTGATTTTCCCGCCATATTCGGTCCGGTGAGAATTGCGATCGATTGTGTCTGCGAATCGAGTGCGATCGAATTCGGCGTGAATTCCTGTCCTACGGGAAGTGTGGCCTCGACGACTGGATGTCTGGATTCCTCCAAATCGAGGGAGCGATCCTCGGACAGACGGGGTCGGATCCAATTGTATTTGTCCTTTGCAATCAGAGACGCGATTTGAACGTCCAAGTCTCCGATTTCTTCCGAAAAAGAAAGAAGCGCGGAGGAATATTTCAAAACCTCTTCGACGAGGATCGCAAATTCGGCCCGTTCTATTTCCGCTATGATTCCGTCGGCCTCAAGGATCGTTCTTTCTATTTCCTCGAGTTTCGGAGTCGTGAATCGTTCGCTTCCGACTAACGTTTGTTTTTTGAGATAATCCTTCGGTGCTTGTTCGGCTTGAACCCGGGAGATTTCTATGAAATATCCGACGATCTTGTTGTATCTGATTTTTAAGGTGTTTAATCCGGTTCTTTTTTTCTCTTCGGTTTCTAAATCCAAGATCCAGTCTTTACCTTTGGTTCCGGCTTCGCGCGCCTGATCCAGTTTGGAGGAGAATCCAGTTTTTAAAAACGGACCGTTTCCCAAAATCACGGGAAGATCGTCGCCCGGATTCAGTCTGGCCGAGATGAATTCGGAAAGTAATTCCAACTCCCGCGTCGGAATTAGAAACGGATAGGAAAGTTCCTTCATACGTTCGGTCAGTTCTTTTCCGGTTTGAATGGAATTTAGAATCGCTCGAAAATCCCTAGGATACGCGTGGTTTCCTCGGAAGCGAGTCAGAATTCTTTCCAAATCCCCGATGTCGCGTAACGTTTGGGTGAAAGGAGTGGTCGAGGTTTTCGAAAGGAGATCCTGTTTTTCCCAGCGCGAATATAGGACGAGCGGATCACATTCCGGAAACAATATCCTCTGTTTGAGAAGTCGTTTCCCTTTGGCGGTAGAGCAGAAGTTGAGCACCGAGTATAAGGTGTGGTTTTTCTCCTTTTCGTTTTCCACGAGTTCCAGATTTAGGATCGTCTCCCGATCCATTTCCAAAAAGTTTCCCGAAGTTAAAATCCTCGGTTCACGAAGTACGAGTCGATTTCCTCTGTACGTTTCGCGTATGTATTCGTTGAGATAATACGACAGGGAAAAGAATGGATCCTTGTCCTCGGCGCGGGTTTGATCCGGTAAAACCGTAAATTCGCGATTTTTAAAATATTCTAATGTTTGAAAGAAAGAAAGATCCGATTTCGGGACACAGATTTCGGAAGGACGAAATTTCTCCAATTCCGCCGTTAATTTTTCCAATCCGGCGACGGACGCCGAGGAGTAGAAGAGTTCTCCCGTGGAGACGTCCGCCATGGCGAAATATACGAGACTTTTTTTCAGATGTAGGATCGCGAGATAATTGTTCTGATACCCGGATAATAAATTCTCCTCGATGACCGTTCCCGGAGTGATGATCCGCACCACCTCCCTTGCCATAAGTTTGGAACCGGGTTCCTCCGATTTGGATTGTTCGCAGATCGCGATTTTTTTTCCGGCGTTTAAAAGTCTGGAAATGTAGTTGTCCTTTGAATGATAGGGAATGCCGCACATAGGAACCGAGTTTTGCCGTTTGGTAAGTGCGATGTCCAAAATCGAAGAAGCGATCTTGGCGTCCTCCAAAAACATCTCGTAAAAATCCCCCATCCGGAAAAATAGGATCGCGTCCGGTAGTTCCTTTTTGATGGAAAGAAATTGTTTCATCATCGGAGTGTTCAGTGCGTCGGCGAGGTCGCTCCAATATTCCGCGTTCGTTTCCGGCGTCGTGTTCATACGATTGTTTTTGCGTTCCTGATAAATTGAATGATTTTGTGCGGATCTTTGACTCCGGGTGCGGATTCTACCCCGCTGGCTACGTCCACTCCGTACGGCTGAACCGTTTCTACGGCGGTTCTTACGTTCTCCGGAGTTAACCCTCCCGCCAATAAAAACCTACGTTGTACGCCGGATACGAGTTCCCAGCGGAAGGATTCTCCGGTTCCTCCGCCGGCGTCCTTGGAATAACTGTCTAAAATCAATAGTTCTCCGGGAACGTTCCGTAAATCGGAGTCGGAAATTTCTTTTTGAACCCGATACGAACAAATCTGGCGTGAGCCCAAAAGTTCCTCCTTGGAAATCGTACGCAACATCGGATCGTCCCAAACCCATTGAACGAGATCGTGATCCAAGGTGGAACGTACGGTTCGGATTTCCTCCGGAGAATTTTTATAGAATAAGAGTACGATCTCCGGGCCGTCGTTTTGTGAACGCAGATAACGAACGATCTCTTGCGCTTTCGATACGGTAACGTTGCGCGGACTCGCGCTTACGAAATTCAATCCGATCCAATCCGCACCTTCTCCGACACAAAGTTCGGCCGTCGGTATGTCCCGAATTCCGCAGATTTTCACTTTGGGGATAAGATTCGTTCGTAAACTCATGATCGAAGTTTTTCCAGTCTTCTTCGAGGGTTTCTTTAAATCACGTACTTTAACGGTGGTAAGATCGGTACCCGTTTGTACTTTCGGACTCGATGGCGCTGAACCGTTTGTTTCCGATTGCCGGAGGAAAAAAAATCAGGATTCTCGTTTTAGGAAAACGGGAACTTCCGGAAGGATTTTTGGAGACGGATTCACAGAAAAAAGAAATCCGTAAACGGACGGATCTTCCGGCTTCGGACGTTTATATTCTGGGTCAAGTGCACGGAGATCGAGTTCTGGATTTTGACAAATCGGACCCGAATCAAAGTCCGGAAGGGGATGCTTGGTTCGGTCTTGGTTCGAACCGGATTTTATGTATCAAAACCGCGGATTGTATGCCCTTATTTTTTTGGTCGGAAACATCCGATCGTTTTGCGGCGGTCCATTCCGGTTGGAAAGGAACGTTAGCCGGAATTTCGGAAAAAACCCTTTCTACGACGTTTCCTTCCGAGACGCTCCGAGACGGTTCCTTGCGGGGTTTTCTGGGACCCTGTGCGCGTGAGTTTCGTTACGAAGTGGGAGAGGACGTGGCTTCTCTTTTCCGGGCCGAAGATCCGGATTGTCTGTCCCCGACGGGAAATGGAAAGTTCCTTTTGAATTTGGAAAAATTTCTGAGATTCCGTCTGGAAAAACGAGGTATAAAAATCGTTCTCGAATCTTGCGGAATCGACACGTTGGAGGAAGGTTCAGATTTCTTCAGCCACCGAAAAAAGGAGAACGGAAGAAATCTGAATCTGATTTGGAAAGAAGATTAGACTTTTGGAATCTTTTTTACCGCCGCGTTGATTTTCTCCAAAACCTTTTCCCGTTTGATCGGTTTCGGAATGTAATCCAAAGCTCCGTGATCCAGTAGATTTTTGATGACCGCGGGAGTATTTTCCTCGGATACGATCACGATTCTAGGAAGAACCCCTTTGTCTTTGATCTCGAAGAAGGCCGCGTATCCGTCCATCACGGGTAGATTCAAATCCAACGTGATCAGATCCACCAAACGATGTTGGTCGAATAGTTTGACGAGTTCTTTTCCGTTTTCCGCGAAACCGATCACTTGATATCCTTCCGACTCCAGAATCTGAGCCAACTGTTTCGCTTGGAATCTGGAATTCTCCGCGACTAAAACCTGGTACGGTCTTCCGTTTGGCGCTACGCCTGCTTTCATACTTTACCTCTTTCAAAGAAAGGATTCGATGATCCGTCCGATTTCTTTCGTATCAACTACGGTAGAACCGGATTCCGCGATGTCCTTCGTTCTTTTTCCGCTTGCGATCGTTTTCCGAACCGCCGTTTCGATTTTGGAGGCTTCCTCTTCCATCGAAAAGGAATAACGGAACATCAACGCCGCGCTCAACACCTGGGCGATCGGATTCGCGATCCCTTTACCGGCGATGTCCGGAGCGGAACCTCCGGAAGGTTCGTATAAACCGAAACCGGATTCGGATAGGGAAGCGGAAGGCAACATTCCGATCGAACCGGTAATGATCGACGCTTCGTCGGACAGAATGTCGCCGAACATGTTTTCGCAAAGAACCACGTCGAACTGTTTCGGATTTACGATCAACTGCATCGCCGCGTTGTCTACGTAAAGGTGATTCAATTGGACGTCGGAAAATTCCTTCTTATGCAGTTCGATCACCACTTCTTTCCAAAAAACGGATGTGGTGAGAACGTTCGCTTTGTCTATGCTTGTCACTTTATTATTTCTTTTGCGAGCGGCCTGGAACGCGACCCTTGCGATCCTTTCTATTTCCCGCCTGGAATATTTCATCGTGTCGTATGCGAATTCTTCCGCGCCCGATCCTTCCCGGCCTTTCGGTTGTCCGAAGTAAATTCCTCCGGTCAATTCGCGCAGAATCAGAATGTCGAGTCCGTCTCCGATGATGTCGGAACGCACCGGGGAAGCGTTTTTTAATTCCGGATAAATGATGGCCGGTCTTAAATTCGCGAAAAGATCGAAGTGTTTGCGCAACGGAAGAAGCGCTCCTCGTTCGGGCTGTTTTTCCGGAGGGAGATTTTCCCACTTCGGACCGCCGACACTTCCGAATAGAATCGCGGAGGATTCCTCGCAGAGTTTGAGGGTTTCCGGCGGAAGAGGATGTCCCGTTTTGTCGATGGCGATTCCACCCACGTATCCTTCCGGAAACGTAAATTCGGAAAATTTCGCCCCGAGTGCCTTTTGTACTACGGAGAGCGCTACCTCCATTACCTCCGGGCCGATTCCGTCTCCGGAGAGCACTGCTACTTGTTTCATTCTTTTTTGGATCCTTTTAATTTTGTTTGAGTACGGATTCGAAAATGTCCAATCCTTGGTTTAAAAATTCGGGCGATATCGTGAGCGGAGGCATGATTCGAATCACCGTTTCCGCGGTGGAATTCATTACCAAACCGGCTTTGAGACAGGCTTCCACGACGGGTCGGGAAGGTATTTTGAGTTCGACTCCGATATGAAGACCTCTTCCCCGAACGTCGGCAATGACCGGATAACGTTCTTTCATTTCGTTCAACCGGGAGAAGGCAAGATCCGAACAAACGTTGACGTTGTTGAGGACCTCTCTGGTTTGAATGATTCGGATCGTTTCGTAGGCGACCGCCGCCGCGAGATGATTTCCGCCGAACGTAGATCCGTGGGAACCTACCGTGAATAAGTCCTGATATTTTTCGGCCACGACCAAGGCTCCGATGGGAAATCCGGAACCGAGTCCTTTGGCCAAGGTCATAGCATCGGGACTAAAACCGGTCGTTTCAAAGGCGAATAACGTTCCCGTCCTTCCCATCCCGGTTTGGATTTCGTCGAAGATCAGTAGTGCGTCGTTTTCGGCGGTCAATTCCCTGGATAGAGTCAAAAAGTTTTTGCTAAGAGGGATGATTCCACTTTCACCTTGGATCGGTTCCTCGATCAATGCCACGATCCTTCCCTGATATCTTTCGAAAGCGGCGACTAACGCTTCTTCGTTGTTAGGTTCCACGAATTCGATTCCCTTCAACAAATCGCCGTAACCTTTGCGGATTTTATCCTGACCGGTAAGGCTCATACCGGAGACGGATCTTCCGTGAAAGCTGTTCTCCAGAGAAAGTAGGATCGGGTCGTTGATACTTCTGGAATACGCGTATTTTCGAGCGAGTTTAAAGGCCGCTTCGATCGCTTCCGTTCCCGAGTTGGTCAAAAACACTTTTCCCGGAAAGGAATTTAGAATCAGTAGTTCGGCGAGTTTGGACGCTTCCTCCGAATAAAAAAGATTGGATGTATGAAAGAGTTTATCCGCTTGGGTGCGGACCACTTCGATGATGTCCGGGTCCGCTTGTCCCAAATTGGTGACGGCTACGCCGGAATGAAAGTCTATGTACTGTTTGTTTTCGAAGTCGAAGAGCAGCTCGTTGACCCCGTATCGAAACGCTACGTCGTATCGAGAATACGTGCCGATCAGATAACGTTCTGCAAGTTCCTTGGTGTGTTCGAAAAGTTCCTTGGGAATTTCCGCTTCGTTCATAAAAGTCCTGCCAATTGTAAAAATATTTCTTCGGAAATTCCGATTTCGGAAAGAAGTTCCGCTTTGAGTGAAACGATTTCGTTTGCGGATTGCGGAGCAAAACGGCTTTGAAAGGAGGAATAAATTTTGATCTTAGGTTCCGTTCCGGAAGGACGGATGGTAAGTTTTGCGTTGCCTTCCAGAACGACTTGGATGACGTCCGAAGAGGGACAACCGGAGAACGCGGATTTGGAAACGTTTCCTTTGGCGGCTTTGGTTTTGTAGTCCAGAACTCCCACGATCTTTCGTTTGTGGATCGTCTTACCCAATAGATCCGTGTTACGCAGAGATTCCAGGGATTTACGGATTTTCTCCTTACCCACGCTTCCTTCCAGAGTAAGAGATTTCAAACCTTCCTGAAAAAGTCCGTATTTCAGATAGATGGAATCCATGTAGGAAAGGAGATCTTTTTTTTCGGCGAGAATCTCCAAAAGCAACAACGCCGAGGAAAGGGAATCCTTATCACGCACAAAGGAAACGGGAAGATATCCGAAGGATTCCTCTCCGCCGAAAAGGAAATAGTCGGTTTTACTTTTGTCCAGTTTGGCCATCACCTGAGCGATGAACTTGAAACCGGTCAGGACGTTTTTGTATTTCACCTTGTTCTTTTTGGCGATGATTTCCTGAAGATCGGTGGTCACGATCGTTTTGATCAAAACGGCTTTTTTCTTTTTTCGGGAGGAGGAATAGGATTCACATAGATAAGCGGCCATGATCGAACCGATCTGATTTCCGTTTAACAGAACGTAGTCGCCGTTTTTGTCTTTGACGCCTATGCCCAAACGGTCGGCATCGGGATCGGTCGCGATGAACGCGTCGGCCTTTTTCGTTTTGGCGAATCTACGGGAAAGTTCCATCGCCTCGGGCTCTTCCGGGTTCGGATATTTTACCGTGGGAAATTCTCCGTTCGGATCCTTTTGTTCCGGAACTAGAAATACGTTTTTGTACCCGAATCCGTTCAAAAGTTCCTTCATGGATTTTCCGCCGGTTCCGTGTAACGGCGAATAGACGACTTTCAGAGAGGTTCGGTCTTTCGGTTTGAGCGCGGCGGATAAAATTCCCGATCGGGCCAATTCCTTTTTGTAGGAGGAAAAACAATCCTTTCCCGCCGATTTCACCATCTTTTTGTACAGAGGGTCCTTGGAGGAAAGAAGGGGAATCTCTTTCCAATCGGAGACGGATTCAATTCTTGCGATGATTTTTTTGTCGTCCGGCGGAACCAGTTGTCCTCCGTCGGAAAGATACGCCTTAAATCCGTTGTATTCCGGGGGATTGTGAGAGGCTGTGATCACGACTCCTCCGGCAGCTTTGTAATAACGGACTGCGTACGACAAAAGCGGGGTAGGAGTAACTTCCGAAAAAAGAACTACGGAAACTCCTAAGGAAGCGGCCACTCCCGCGGTCACTTCCGCGAACTCCTTGGATCTTCTTCTGGAGTCGTAGGCGATTACGAGTTTCGCTCTTTTATTTTTTTTTGCGAGATAACTTACGAAACCCAATGCGGCCCGACCCACGGTGAACTCGTTCATTCTACCGATACCGTTTCCGAGTTTTCCCCGCATTCCGCCGGTGCCGAATTCCAAAGGGATCGAAAACGCTTCTACATCCAGACTGGATTCTCCTTTTTGAAATCGTTCCAAAGCGGTTGCGGCTTCTTTGCGAACGGATGCGGGAAAGGGTTCCTGGGTCCAAGAGCGAATGAGGGATTCGGGGTGAGTCATGTTAGCAACGATTCCGAGATTTTTTTTACGAGGATTAAATTCATAAAAATCGGGTTTCTCTGAGGTTCAACCCTAATTTTGGCCGATCCTAAAAGTATGGAATCCTATGAGTTCAACCAAGACGAAAACAGGGAGTTTTTATCTCTCAGCAGAGTGTTACGTGCCGCTTCTTTTTCCTTTTTCTGCTTAACCGGGGTTTGTTTTTTTTCCGCATTTACGGCGGGAGATTTCGGAAGACTGTTTTGGTTTGCGGTTCCCGGTGTTTTGTTTTTTCTGGCCGGGGTTTGGAGTTTTAGCGCAGGCATTTCCTTCAAACGGATTACGGATACGAAGGGAGAGGATTTGGATTATTTACGGATCGGGCTAAAGAGTTTACGAATCCACTTTTGGATTCAGATCACGTTCGGATGTTTCGCCGTTTTGTTTTTATTGGGAGGAGCGATCGTCACTTTGTTGTCCTGATGGAGCCGAGGGAATTTTATATCGAGGACCGTCTCGAACGATATCGTACGAATGCGCCTTGTAATTTGGGCGAAAGCGGAATCCGAAATCTCAACTACGGAGAGTTGTTGCGACGTCTGGAAATTCTTCCGGAAGAATGGAATGATATTTCTTTGGAGGATTCTCCCAACCGCGGAGGAGCGAAGTTACGGGAAGAAATCGCGAAATTGTATCCAGGAATCGGACCGGAAGAGGTTTTGATTACGACAGGAACCGGAGAGGCTCTCTACATACTCTTTCGGCTCCTTTGCGAACCGGGAAGTTCCGTGTCGTATTTTTATCCCGCCTTCCAAGCCTTGTATGAAATCCCGAAACTCTGCGGAGCGGATCTCCATCCTGTGTCGGTTTTATCCTCGTTTTTGGAACGGAAGACTTCTTTTCTTTCCTCGAATCTGATCGGGGAATTATTCCGTGAGGGAAAGGATTTGGCGATCATCAATCATCCTCACAATCCAACCGGACTTTCTTTGGACGTTAACGCGGCGGAGGCGATCCAAAGGGAATCGATTCGACATTCTGGTTGGATTTTATTCGACGAACACTATCGGTTTTTGGATTATCACAACGAACTTTCCTGGACGGGCGCGGGCGTGAATTCGAAAAGTGTCGCCACCGGATCCATCACGAAATGTTTCGGAGTGATGGGACTTAGGATCGGTTGGATGATCGGACCGGCGTCTTTGATCGAAAAGGCGAGATCGTTTAAGGATTATTTAACCCATACGGTTTCTCCCATTTCCGAATTTCTGACTCTAAAAATTTTGCAAAAAAGAAAGGAATTGTCGGAACGAATCCTCGACGATTTAGTTTGCAATATTCAATATTTTGAATCTATATGGAAAGAGTTGCCCGGACTTAAGGATTTCGTCTCGCCTGGAGGAGGAGTGGTGTCTTTTATTCCTTTGAAAAAGGGAATCAATTCCTCGGAATATGCGGATTTACTAATGAATCAATGCGGAGTTTTTGTATTACCCGGAAGGGATTTCGAAGCGGAAGGATGGATTCGGATCGGTTTCGGGGAGACTCCGGAACGTTTTCGAGAGGGAATCGATCGTTGGAAACGTTTACGTTGGTGAGGATTGTTTTAGGTTTGCCGCAATCCCCATCCTCCAATTCGCTTTTTCGCGATCGGACAAAATGCAATGTTTTGTCCGATCGAACCGGGTTTTAGCGTTCAACCACGGACGTTTGAATGAGACAATTCGAAATGATAGAATTGTGATTATCGGGAGGACCGAGTCAAAAAGCTGCGCTTCCCTAAGGAAGCACAGCTTTTCGTGATAAATCGAAATTCTCTTAGTCGCCGAATACTACGGTGCAGTATCGTGAATAAGGTGCAAAGTAAACGTTAGGAATCGGAAGGATTCCCGGATTCGCGAATTTCGTAGAAATGATCGTTTTAAAACTCACATGTCTGATCTTTTTGATATCTCCTTTTTCAGCGGCTGCTTGCACGGAAGCGTCGCCGGTGGCGAATAGGGGAATTATGAAGGAATGATTGTATCTTGTAACACAAGACATACCCACTTTACTTCCTAAATTTCCATCCGCAGGGTAACTCAAAAGATTTTGATCCAACGTTGCCGGAAAGGTATAAGAACCTAAGGGTTCGAATCCCCCAAAGCCGGTCATCGGATATTTTCCGATAGAAACGCAGTTTACTGAAACGAAAGCTAAAACGAGAAGCGCGAAGGTCAAACGAAAGGGTTGATTTCTTTTTTTCATCTTCTGCTCCTATTAATTTCCGGTCACGATCGTACACAACGATTCTGTAATGACTCCGAAGAGAACCTTACTTTCTTCGTAGCTAATACTGGTCACTTGTGTGATCTTTCCGTCTTTCGCCGCGGTTGGAATCGAAGAATCTCCGACTGCGACTAAACCTAAATAGGAAGATTGGCAAGCCTTACCTTGTTTTGGGCCGATTTTATTAAAGTATTCTTCCGAACGGCCGTTGAAGCTGTAGAAAATACCCACAGAATCCGGTCCGTTTACGCCAAAAGAAATACAATTCCCAAAACCGATGAACAGTAGGATTGCCAAAAAAAGGTAATTAACTTTTTTTTGGATCATAACTTACCTCAGTCTCCGTATGCGATGGTACAATATTTTCCGCTAAAGCCGGGAGGTAAGAAACTCACGTCTCTTTTGGTCTTATAGGCTATCGACTTTACTCTTGCGATTTCACCTTTAGAAGCAGCCGCTCCTACGGAAGCATCGCCCCATGCGATCGGCAGCATAAAGAATAAGTCGAAACGAGTTACGCAAGACATCCCTTGTTTCGTAGAAACGAGAGTCTCCGCATTTTTGTCTGCGTTTTTATCCGCTTTGGCGTCCGCAATTGTGATTACACCGAGTGAGTTGTTGTCGGTAGGGAACGTGTAAACTCCGATCGGCTCGAGTCCGTAAACTGTGTTCATCCTTCCGTTGGCTGTTGACAAACAGTTAACGGACAAAAGAACTACAGCAACGAATACGAGGATCTTGCTGAAAGGTTTGAACTTCATGAAATTCTCCCTTAGTTTCCGGTTACGATGGTGCAGTTCTTTCTATAGATGGATCCCAAAAGAATCTTTACTTCTTCGAAAGCTACGGTGGAAACTTGGCTGATTTTTCCTTCTTTTGCCGCTCCTGGAATGGAAGCGTCACCGAAAGCGATCAGGGTTAAAATCGCGCTCTGGCAGGACTTTCCTTCTTTTGCTCCGATTTTTGTGGAGTATTCTTCGGATCTTGCGATGTCGGAATAAAGAATTCCAGCGGTATCAAACCCGCCGACGCCCATTGTTGCACAGTTTACGATTCCGGTAAACGCGGTTCCGATCAAAAGAAGTTTGAGAAAAAGTTTTTTGTTCATTCTATGAATCTCTCTGAAAATAGTTTAGTGTATCAGTTTTACCGCGATTGAATCTGTCAAATTCCTTTTAGCAAATTTTTCAATAAAACGACATAGGTTTTTCGTATGTGTCTCGTATCGAACAAAAGTTACTCCAAAGATAGACTGTTTCGGTTTCCGGAAAACGATTTAGAATTTTCGAATATACGTCGTTCCGAGAAAACGGATTTCTTTTTAGGTTTACCGATCCTAAGTTTATATATATCCTAATGCGCCGGAAGCGGTCAAAAAAGAGATAAAAAAATGCGGATTCAAACCTGCGAGTTATAAAACGGCGGTTTTTGTGTGTTTGTAGGGGGGAGCGACGTAGTAGATTTATAAAAATGTAATGTTTTTTTTCGATTCTTAAAGGAGATTTTCGAAGATCCGGGAGGCCAGACGCGAAGGATGATAGGTGGAAATTGCGCGAGAGGCGAATAAAGCCTTCCGTTCGGAAGCGGGGATATACAATCGGAATCGTTTTTCTCCTATCTCGAAAAAATCGGAAGAAAAGGGGTCTTGCCATTCCGACTCGATCCTCCACCTGAGTTCCCGCCCGAAAAAGGAGATGTTTTGTTCCTCGGGTGAAGACTTCCAACGGAACGTTTCGTCGAACAAAATCCGTTCCGCCAACCAATCGGGAAGATCCTTACGATCCAACCCTTCGGGCAGTAGGGTTCCTAAATAGTAGAACTGCGGTCGTTGTAGGTCCACGGATTTGTCCGAAGATTCTCTCCAATACCCGGAAGTAAAAAGATCGCAGAACGCTAACGGGGGCGAATAACGTTCCTCATAAAAATCCTGTTTCGAAAAGGAAGCCGCTTTTGCGGCGATCCATCGGATATGAATCTTTCCGGGTGCGCCTTGCCCAATCCAAGCCAATGGAAGCCTATCCTTCCAATCCGCAAACGGCATCGACTCCTCGCCCGTACAAAAAGAATGGAGATAGATTCGATAAGGTTTGGGCGAAGTTAGGGAAAACGAGGACGGGCCTCGTTTCGTTTCCTGTTCCGGTCGGGTCGAACGTTTCCAAGGCGGTCCTTCCCAAGTCCATAAGAAATTTCTAATCTTCTTCCAGAACAGATAGCGGAGATTCTGCGGAAACGGAAGGTTTAGAGTTTTTGTAACGGTTAATTTCTTTTTTCCTCCCGCAAAAGATTTCATTTCCGTTTCCACAGGAAGCGAACCCTCCCAATTTGCGGGAAGTTTTCCCACATGCAAATGGTCCGCATCTCGAAGCGCCCGCCCGATCCGCCGTGGTTCGACGATGGTTTCGGTTCGGAATTCTTCCTGGAAGAGAGACCTACTTTTTTGGGTCCAACGGGTTCGTTTGCTCTGAAGGATGGGACGTAGATTTACGTTCCAGATTCGTTCCCATTTGAGTTGAAGTTTTCGGAAGTAATTGCGAAACATGAGTTGGATGCGGGCAGTCTTTTTTAGGATTCCAAGATTCTCCAGTGAAAAATGAAAAAAGTCTCTTAAAATCGATCCTAAACGCCAGAAAATCGGCGGAAAAGTTGACACGAAACGGGCGCCGTCGATTCTATCCATATTATGGCCAGAAGATGTGAAGTAACCGGGAAAGGAACCGCCTCTGGAAACAACGTTTCCCATTCCCATATCAAGACTAGAAGAACCTGGAAGGTAAATCTAATCAAAAAAAGAATCTTTTTGGAAGATGAAAACCGCTGGGTGACCGTTCGTCTTTCTACCAGAGCTCTTCGTACCCTCCGAAAAAAAGGTATTAAGGCCGCCATCAAAGACAACGGCGGATCCTTAGGCGTTCTTGCCCCGAAAAAATACGCGGGAATTCAAAAGCCGGCTCCAAAAGCCTGATCCTGCGTTTCTCACTTGGTTTTCCCGAATCTTTTCGCTTTTGAGAAAAGAATTCGGGAAAGTCGAAACCCCTCTTCATTACCAAAAAGACTACGAACTTTCGATCGCCGTAATTCTGAGCGCTCAGTGTACGGACGAACGGGTCAACCAGGTTACTCCCGGGTTATTCAAATCCTTTCCCAGTTTGGAATCCTTTGCGGAAGCGGAACTTCCCGAAATAGAAAAACTCATCTTTTCCACGGGTTTTTATCATAACAAAGCCAAATCGATTCGCGGGTTCGCCCGAACTTTGTTAAACGAATTCGGAGGGAAACTTCCTCGGACGATCGCGGAACTCACACAACTTCCCGGGTTCGGACGGAAGACGGCGAACGTGGTTTTGTCCGAAGTACACGGAATCGTAGAGGGGATCGTTGTTGATACCCACGTTAATCGTCTTTCCAAGGTTTTGGGTCTTACCAAAAGCAACGATCCCGTTCAGGTGGAAAAGGATCTGATGAATCTTCTTCCGAAAAAATACTGGCGGGACATTTCCCTCTATCTTATATTTTTAGGAAGAAAGTGTTGTAAGGCGCACCGTACTTTTTGCGAGGATTGTGTTCTCAAAATCGAATGTCCTTCCTCGCTTGTTTTAAAAGGAGATTAGAATATTCTTATGGAAGTTTTTATCGATCAAAAGTTGGAAGGAATGGAATTGGCCACACAACATATCGTCATGTCGAGAGATCTCAATCAGCACGGCTTTCTTTTCGGCGGACAGATGTTGGCTTGGATCGACGAAGGATGCGCCATGTTCGTCATGGAAAAGATTCGTTACTCCAATATCGTTACGGTGAGTATGTCGGACGTCGTGTTTCGCAGTCCTGGCTTGCTCGGCGACATCATCCAGATTTTTTCCAAGATCGATAAGATCGGAAACAGCTCGATCACAATACGAAACACTTCCATCGGAAAAAGCCAAAGAAGAAAGGAACTCAAGGAAATCATCGATTGTAAGATCACCTACGTCTGTTTAGACGATAGCGGAAAACCGTTTCCGTATTTCCGCGATCATTTCGAACTGCAGGATCTAAAGTAGACGATGGCTCTTCGTTTTCCAGTTTCCGCGGAAAAGGAACAAAAACTTGCGGAGCGTATGGACTTTTTGCAGATTCGCGAATCGGATCTAGAAGAAAGTTTTACCAGGAGCGGCGGAAAAGGCGGTCAGAATGTGAACAAAGTGTCCACGGCGGTTCACATCAAACACAAACCCACAGGGATCGAAGTCAAATGTTCCCTCTATAGAACACAGGGCCTCAATCGTTACAAGGCCCGCGCGATCCTCTGCGAAAAGGTAGAAGAGCGTAATTCCAAGACCTCCGGAATCATTTCCGAATCGGACCGTAAACTGATCCGAAACAAACGTAAGGACGCCAAACGAAAAAAGGAAAAATATTCCCGGAAAGGAAAAGGTCCCGTTCCGGTTTCCTCAATCGATGAGGAGAATTTTTTGGAATCCGATTTCCATTCCGCAGAAACGAACCAATCGGATGTTGAAGAAGCCGAGTCGCAAAAAGCCGGTTTTGCCGGCGAAGAGACGGAAAAAACTTCCCGAACTTCGGAAAAAACTTCCGGATACGATTCACTGGATCAAAATCTAAATTAACTTTTTATTATGCCTGAAATCTTGAACCACACTCTGATTTTGGAAAAGATCAAAAACCTGGGAATTTCTCCCGGTTGTTATCTGTGGAAATCCAGAAAGGGCGAGGTTTTGTATGTCGGCAAAGCCAAAAATCTGGAAAAGAGGGTCCGCAATTATCTCAAGGAAAATCATCCCGACGTAAAGACGAGGGCCTTACAAAGGGAAATTTTCGACTTGGATTGGATCGCCACTGGAACGGAAAAAGAGGCTTTGATTCTCGAAGCGACCCTCATCAAAAAACACAATCCTAGATTCAACGTACGTCTTAAGGACGATAAGAAATATCCGTACATCTGCGTTTCCCTTTCGGAACCGTTTCCTATGGTCTATGTTACGAGAAAACTGAAAGACAACGGCGATCGATATTTCGGCCCGTATTCGGACGTGCGTTCCACCCGAGAAACGTTAGACATCATTCTTAGGATTTTTCCGATCCGTAAAACGAGACAAATTCTTCCTCTTCCCAAACCTAGAAGGCCTTGTTTGAATTTCGATATGGGACGTTGTCTGGCTCCTTGTCGCGGAACGGTTTCCCAAGAGGAATATAAAATCGTGGTCGATCAAGTGATTCAATTTTTGGAGGGAAAAAAGGAATCCCTCGCCAGCGATTTGAGTTCGAAGATGAATTCGTATGCGGAGACTTTGGAATTCGAAAAGGCCGCCCGTTACCGAGATATGCTCCAAAGGATCCAAAACTTTCGGGAACGACAAACCGTGGTCAGCACCGACGGAGGAGACGAGGACGTGCTCGGCTTCGCCAGAAAAGAGGACGAGGGACAGGTGGTTCTCCTGGAAATACGAGGCGGAAGGTTGGAAACAAAAAAATCGTTTCCGTTTAAGGGTGTTTTGGGTGCGGAAGATTCGGAAATCCTCGGAGCGTTTTTTCGCGATTATTATCTGAACGCGGTTCTTGTTCCTCCCGTCATTCTTCTTCCTGCGGAAGCGAAGGAGGAGGTTTCTATGGTGGTGGATATCCTTCAGGAAAAAACCGGCTTTCGACCCAAACTCAAATCCCCTCGTTCCGGGGACAAACGTTCCCTTTTGAAACTCGCCGAAAAAAACGCGGAGCTGGGTTTGACCGAACGTCTTTTGGCAACTCATTACCGGGATCAAACCGCGGGACTGAAGGAGATCCAGGAAATGTTCTCCTTGGAAAAACCTCCTCATATCATTGAGTGTTACGATATCAGCCACTTTCAGGGTTCACAACCGGTGGCCAGCGGTGTGATGTTCGTCGAAGGAAAACCTTTCAAACAAGGATATCGCAAATACAATATGAGGGGTTACGACGGAATCAACGACCCGGGTATGATGCACGAGGTGATTTCCAGACGTTTGCAGAGGATTATCAACGAAGAAGGAATTTTTCCCGATCTGATCGTGATCGACGGAGGTCCGACACAACTCACCAAAGCCTGCGAGGCGGCGGTCGAAGCGGGTGCCGAAACGATTCCTATGGTGGGTTTGGCGAAAAAACGGGAAGAAATTTATTTCCCCGGCGACAACGAACCGTTTATCTTCGAAGTAAATTCCCCCGGAATGAAGTTACTCCGACATCTCCGGGACGAAGCGCATCGTTTCGGGGTTTCGTTCCACCGTTCCCGGAGAAACAAGGAGACGATGCGCGTTTTGATTCAGGACGTTCCCGATATCGGATTCAAACGGAGTAAACTTTTACTCCAACATTTTTCCGGAGAAAAAAAGATCGAAGAGGCGAACAAGGAGGAATTGATGTCGGTTCCCGGGATCGGGGAAACTTTGGCAGAAAAAATTCTGAATTCTCTTCGAAAAAAAGAATAAAAACGAGGCCCGCTTACTTCCGAGTCGATCGTTTCCGGAACCGTTGTCAACGGAGGAAACATGAAACTCAAATCCTTATTTTTCGTTTCGCTTTTGCCCTTGTTCGTGGTCTGCTCCGGAAACGGCAAATCGCCGGTCTGGGCGGGTCCTTTGCGTCCCGGAGAATTTAAACTTTGGTATCGACCGGAAATTTCCCTAAATCCCGAACTCGTACGGGAGAATTCGGAACGTTGGAATCATACGGAAGTTCGTGCGGAAGTCGTCGAGGGAGGAGTTTGCCTTTTCGCCGGAGCCGTTCCGGTTTTCGCGGTTTCCGTTTGTGTTCCGGATGACTCTTTCGGTTCGAATCAATTAGAATTTCAGAATATTCTAACATTCTGGAAACGGAACCGGAAAGCCAGATCGGACCGGATGGTCTTTCCGTTTTCCGAATCCGGGGAGGCGTTCTTATCCGTTCGTCTTTCCAAAACGATCACGGAGGATTTGAACGAGAATTGGCTGGTTCTTTCCGGGGATGCGGAACTTGACTCCGTTTTGGACGGGATCGGATTCCCCCGTTCCAACCGAAGATCCGTTTTCGAGTCAGACTCCGAAATTCGGCCGCATTCGGTTCGTCTTTGGAACGGGTTTAGCGTTTTTGCCGGTCCGAGTCTGGTTCGAATCATATTCCATTCTCCTTATATTCTAGATTCGGAAAACGTTTTGGTTCTAGAAATTCCGGGTGACGTTTCCGTCCTTTCCGATTTTTTTGTATCGATCGAGGACCACAATCGGGAGGTTGCCGCGTTTTGTAAAAACGAACTTCCTTCCTTGACCGAATGGTTTGCCGGAACGGAGGCTCCGCTCGGTCGTTTTTTCGAAGTTGGTAACAAAAATGAATACGCGGTTTGTACCGCGAAAGCCGACGTAAAACTCGGAGAAAACGAATATTCCCTTTGGAAAAAAACGGTTTTTTTGATTCCGGGAGAAACGATTCTCCGGATCGAAACGGACAAACCGGGATTCGGGGTCGCATTTGAAAAATTTCCGTGGGCCTCTCTCAAAAAGGCCGGGTCCATTTCTATGACGGACGGGACTCGGACGAAAATTTTTTCGCTTTCCGAGAGGACGTATGAGGAAGGCGATTCCTATTATTCCGTCCAAAACGAAAGTTATTCCGTATGTGATCCGGAGATTCTTCCTAGGTTGTCCGATCGATTCTGCGGAAACCCCGGGCGGATCGAAACCTCAAACGATCCGATCGACAAACGAGACTTTTGCGGTTTGGATTCGTTTCGTTTGGAGGAAGTAAATTTTACCGGTATTTTCGCGTCCGGAAAATTGGAAGAACGCGGTAAATTTACCGACTTGGAATTCACAGGAGAAGCCGCTTGTGATCCGGACTCGCTGTCACTCTTGTTCGCGGGTTTTGAAGTTCCGATTCGAACTTCCGATCATAGGATTCATCCGGGCCAAATTCTTACCTTGGGGAGCGGGGACTTTCTGGAAAGGAAGATCCTTTTGTCCAAAGCAAATTTGAGAAAATTAGAATATTCTAATTCTATTTCCCTCCTTGATAGGGTTTCCGGACGGAAAAAGGAACTGTTTTCGATTCAGCCCTGGATACCGGTTTTACGCAGAACGGACGGTTACGTTTTGTCCCTACTTTTCCGGGAAGGAAACTGGATTCCTCATCCTTTTTCCGGCTCGGAGACGATTTTGGAAGATCTTCGTTTTAAAAACGCGATGGATCCGGGTATCAAGACGAAAGCCGTATTTCCGGAAATTCAGCCGAACGCCGAAATTTCCGAAGTTTCCTGGATGGGTTCGTACGAGGGAAATACCGCGATCAGCGCGGATCGTTTTGTAGAACTCGATTCGTCTACGGAGGGGTTTCGGCGTTTGGAAATCGGAAACGATTCCCCAGTGCGATCGTATTTGATTCCGCTCTCGAAAGGAAAAAACGTTTTCTCTTCCGGAAATCTCGTTTGTTTTCCGGACGCGATTTCCTGGATTCTTCCGGAGTTGTCTTTGGGATCTTCCGGAACGATTCGCCTTCTTCCCGAGGAGGGGATTTTCGTTTCGGATCGGCTCGTTTGGAATCAACAGACCGGACCCGGGGTGAATTCGACTTCTCAAAAAACGAGGCGTTCCGCGGTATCCGTCCGCACATTGGGGGGAGAACGGATTTGGAAAAGCAGCGGACTTTCGGATCCGACTCGCCGCAAAACGAGTTGTCCCGGAACGGAAGCAAGCCCCGGAGAAGAGAATCGCATTCATCCTTTCTTATATAAGGAAAATGGAAACTTATCGAATGCTCTCGATCCGATTTTGAGTTGGAATTTTCCCGGTTTTCTGGACGTTTCCGAAATTACACTGTTGCAAAACACACCCGCTCAGACGCAGTCTGAGAGAAGAACGGAAGCGGGGCGTTTTCTAGAGGTCTGGAGTTCGCTCCTACCGGTTTTGTCGGGCGGTTTCGTTTTTCAGAAAGATATCCTAACGTATCTTTTTCCTTCGTTCGGAGAAGGGTTGATCTTGATTCCCGCTTCCACCGGAATTTTGATCGATTCGGTTTATCCCCATCCTGCCGTTTCCTCCAACGAATGGTTTACGCTCTGTAATCGAAGCGATTTTGCGGTCGATATGCGTTCCTTGGAGATACGCGATTCTTCCGCGGCGGATCGTATCGTGGAATACTCGGCGCGTTTCGGAAATTCGCTTCCGGAAGGTTGGAATTCGTTGTATCCGAATTCCCAAAGATGGATTTTTAACGAACGATTTCTCTATTCGGGGGAATGCGGTTACGTGTTGTCTCCAGGTTTTAAAAACGAAACCCTTCCGTTTACGGAGACAGGTTACGGAAAAATTTTTACGATCGATAAAACCGCGACGATCGGAAACGGAATCTCCAAAAACGAGGGACTGGATTTATTCCAGGAACGTTCTTCCGGCTTTGTACACCTTCATAGTTACGGTAATCAACGTTCTCCGCGTCCTGCGACTATTGACGCGGATACGGGCAACGTGATTCGTCTCAAAGCCGGTAAAACGGGCGGTGGTATAGAAGATTATTCTATTCTAATAAAGGAATCCTTATGAGAACGGCATTCCTTCTGTTGTTGTTTTCGTTTCCGTTTCGTGTTTTTTCCGCTTCCGAAAGTTCCGGTTGGTACGAGTTCGGCTGGTTGGGTTGGGGTTTGGGAAGTTCCGGGAAATCCTTGTCTAGTTACGCCGATCCCAAGGAGGCGATGCAAGAAAGGACGGAAAAAGAATCGCGGATCCTTTCTTCCGTTTTTCGTTCCGGAGTCGATAAAACCTTCTCTACGGACCGGTTTCGATGGAAAATTCAAACCGACCTTTCGTTGTCGCCCGATTCAGGAATCGCCTTTTTTGCGGGAAAAAATCTCTATCTGGAATGGAAGACTAAAAATACGTCCGTATTTCTCGGACGAAAGCGGGAGGAAACGAAACGATCGTCGTTTCGGGATTGGATCGACGGAACGGACGGTGTCATCGTCGAATCGTCGTTTGGTGATTTGGGTAGAATCCGTTTGGATCTGTTCGATTTTTATTCCGGATTTCCCTTATTCGAAAAAAAGGCGTTTGCTGAAAAAATTCTGAAATCCAAACCGAAGATGGCGGTTTCCTCGGAGAAGGACGGGGAACGAGTCGTTACGGAAGAGAATACTTCTAACTCTTCGTTTCAAAACCGTTATCGAGGAGGGGTTTCCTATGGCTGGAGTTCCGAGTTTTTGGACGCAGGAATCCGATTTCAGTATTTGAATCTTCAAAATTGGGGAAATTTTTCGAACGATTTGAAAGCCGACCCGAGTTCGAACGTTTCTTCGGGGGACCGGGATTATCTCACGCATTCTACCGTGGAACTGAATTGGAAGTGGAACGGATTGTATTGTTTTCTTTCGGGAATTTTGGCGCGTGGGCAGGACAAAACGAATTGGAATCGGAATAGAAATTCGTCTTCGATCCCGATTTCCGGAGAGGCGATTTTGGTTTCCTTGGGCGTTACACTTCCTTTCGGAGATTTTCATCTTTTCGGATTTCTGCCCGATCGTGACAAACGAAATTCTCAGGATGAAGTTTTAGAGTTGGGTTTTGTCGGCATGGGCTCTTCTCCTTCTCCCGTGTTCGCCACGATTCAAAGTTTGGATTTTTATCCTTCCGCTTGGATCACGGACCGAGGTTTGGAAAAACGTAACACAAGACAAGGAGGAAGAAGGCAATCGGCTTGGTTCGGAGCCGATTTGGAATATAAGAAATCTCTGTATCAGGTTCGTTTGTATTTTGCGTCGTACACGTTCCTTTCCGAAACTGGAGAACATTCGGGAGCTCTGACGATTTCCAAAGAAACGTTTCAGAGACGATTCTTTCGGGAATTTTGTCTTCAAGGTTCTTTTTATTTTCCTTCGGAGAATCCGAAAATTCCGTTTTCGTTTTTGAAACTTTCCTTGGGTGGATGGATCGGGGATCCGAGTTCCGATCAAAAGGAAATTTTTTTCCAGATTCAGACCGGAGCGATTTTATGAAGGTAGTTGGTAGGATTTGTCTTCCGATTTGGTTCTGTTTTTTTTGTTCCGTCGGAGATTCTTCGAACGATCCCTGGTTCGACGTTCTAAGACCGAGAAGGATCGAATCCTATTTTTCCTTTCCGGGGAGATACGTTCCTGAGTCCGCAAAAAGGAACGTTCGAAACGAGATTTTGGAACTGATTCGCGGAGCTCGTTTTTCCGTGGACCTCTGGATTTATTCCTTCGACGATCCGGAAATTTTGCAGGAATTAAAAAACGCGTCACAACGGGGAGTGAATATCTCGATCGTCGCCGATCCTGAAAAGGATTATCCGCTCGGTCTGAATTCTTTGGGTTTGTTCCGGCGTTGGGAAAGATCCGGTTTACAACATTCTAAAATACTAATCATTGATCGAAGACGGGTTTTTTTAGGATCCGGAAATTTTACTTGGTACGGTTTGGAAAACGATTGGAACGGTTACGTCGAATTCGATCTTTTCGATCGGGAGGTGGAAGATTTTTATTCCTTTTTGGAGGAGGATCCCCGTTTTGTTTCCTTGGATATATCCCCGTTTCAATTTTTTAATTCTCCCTCGAAAGGTAGAACCATTCAAAATCTGCTTTTACGGGAAGCGGACCTCGCCTCGGAATCGATTCGTTATTTGATTTTCGACCATTACGATTCCGTTTTTAGCTCCCGATTGAGTTTAGCCGATAGACGCGGAGTTAAGGTTCGCGGAGTTTACGACTATCCCGTGGACGACGAAGGAATTTTTTTATCGAAAAATTTTCTGAATTCAGGATCCCGAATTTTCGCGGATGGAAACGAAGAACGCGTCGATACGGATTCCTTCGGAAAAGGTGGTTTGTTGCATCACAAGTCGATTCTCTTCGATGGTCGTGTGTTGTTGTCCGGATCCTTTAATTTTTCGATCAGTGCGCGCGATCAAAATCGTGAACTATTATTTCGAACCAAGGATCCGTATCTTTTGGAAACGTTCGGAAACGAATTCGAACGAATACGCCGCGCTTCGATTCCCCACACAAGGGACGAAAGCGGAGGATCCTCCTCGGAGAACGGATCGGTGTGGTTCTTTCGTTATCCAGACGACACGATCCCGTCCGGATCGGAGCAGTTTCTTTGCAGAGATAAATCCTCGGAGGAGGAGACTTCCTTTTTGGAGTCCGGTTCTTTTTTTCTCAAAAGTATCCTCGAATACCGTTTTAAAATCGGTGAATCCTGTAAACCCTTGAGTTCTTTTTACGCATCTAGCAGCGGTTATACGGGAAAGAAAACCAATCACCCGGTAAAATCCTCTTCGTTTAGAAAGAAGTCGTATTTGCGCGGTAAAACTGGCGAGGTTTTGATCGAACCGGATGTTTCCGACGAACAGGAACTCGGTCCGGTATTCGAAAAGCCGGTTTATCTGTTCCTTCCGGACTTTTTCTCGATCGTTTCCGGGCTGGTTCGATTCCCGGAAGGAAACGACGAGATCGGACCGGTTCGAAAGGTATTTTCGTATTATCGAGGAACGTTAGACGAAATTTCTTGGTCGCAAGGGTCCTCTTCGTTCCGGATTTTTCCCGCTCTTTCGGACGCGATGATTTTTTTTGAAGGTGACTCCTACGTTTCTGCGTTTTGTTTTCATTCTGCGGATCGGGTCGGCGCGGAATGGAACGAGCTGATCGACGAGATGATTTCCTATCGGAAGTCAACCTTTACGGTCGAAGGGAACGGGACGGTTTTGGACTTCAAGAAAGTCGAACTTGAAAAACGAGCGTTGGAGGAGAGAAGTCGAAGCAAAACCTCGTGCTTCCGCTATTGAGATTGGTCGTTCCGCGTAAAGTTTCTATCGTTGTTTGCCGGAGATGTTGTTTCGTGGGTTGTCCTCAATAAAAAGCCGCAGAGGATCCAAAAAAGTATGACCACTTCGTCGTCTTGAAAGTAACACTGAAACAAACCGGAAACGAAAAATCCGGAGAGACCGAAAAAATACAAGGATTCGCCGTAAGGAAGATTCAAATATACTAATTTACGATATAGGAATGTTCCTAAGGTCAAAAAAAGTAAAAAAGCGGGAAGTCCGAACACGGCCAATAAATGAAAGGAATCGTTGTGTGCGTGACCGCGTTGTGTCGTTTCGTAGAAATAATACAATTCCGGATAACGTTCGGAGTGGTCCTTTCTGGTTTTTTCGATTTCCCGATTGTAATTTCCGGGTCCGATTCCGGTGATCGGATTTTCACGGATCAACGGAAACGTGGAATCCCAGATGAACGTTCTTCCCGAGTCGGTGTGTTTTTGTTTTCCGAAAAGCGGATCGGTGATCTTTTGACCCGCTTCCGTAAAGGAAAGGCCGATGCCTAAAATCAAAAGAACGAAAAGACCGGCGGAAGCGAGGAAGAGTATTTTGGCTGTGGGAAGTTCTTTTCGAATGGGACCTAACACGAAAAAGGCGGTAACGCAGGAGAACATCGCTCCTATCATCGCGGAACGGGCGTTGTTCAGAAATACTACGTATAAAAAAAGAAGAAGTATGATTCCGTTTCGGAAAGAAGCCTTTTTGTCGTTTTCAAAAAGGGATTTGAGAAAAAGAAACGCGGGCAACGGAAAGAAAAACTGCAATAGACCGCCGAAGGTCAAGTGTGTATTCATCAAACCGATCGGCAAAAACAGCGGAATTCCGACGATTTGACCCATCGGATGTGTGAATTTCCAGTTCGGAGAATCTCGATACAAATCGCTGATCAATCGGGAAAGGCGGACCGAAGAAAAACTGGAAACGATTCCAGTGATTAAAAGAATCCAAAAAAGGATACGCAAGGCTTTGAAAACGGCGGGAAACTCCTCCTTTCGGAGATTCCAAGCTACGACCACTCCGCTAAAAAGAAATACGTCCTTTAACTCCGCGTTCCAGGCGGTTTTCGCATACGACAGGAAATTATTTTCGTAACTCGCGTGGATCAGAAAGTTGGAAAAATACCAACCGAAAAATAAAAGCGCAACGAGGATCGTCGGTTCTTTCCAAAACCCGGAGGTTTTTGGACGGAACAAGGTTGAGAGAAACGCAAGAACCAAAAATCCCTGGCTGAGCGAGACCGAAACTCCTATCGTTACGATACTGGCGCAAAATAAAAAAAGAGTGATTTTTCTAAGACGTTCCGACATCTTTTCCAATCGATTGAATCCAAATTCTCGGAAAGCGGAGAATTGTAAATTCGATATTTTTCCGCACGCTTGTGGATCGATGAAAACGAGTTGCGACGTCCATTAGGAGACTAAAATGAGAATTCTTTATTTTTCCGATACGTTTCTTCCTAAGGTGGACGGCGTCGCCATTTCGATGAAAAATTTCGCGGAACTTCTCGCGCAAAGAGGACATTCGTTTTTGATCTGTTGTCCGAAATACGGGGAAGGCGACTTTGATCGGATCGGGGATTCGATTCGAATCGAACGTTTTCGCAGCGGTTATCTTCCAAGTTATCCGGATATCAAGGTAGTACTTCCCTCTCCGAGTAAGATCAAACGGATCATAAAAGAATTCGAGCCGGATTTGGTTCACATTCACACTCCGGGTCTTTTGGGTTTGTACGGAATCAACGCGACCGAAAAATACGGAATTCCCACGATAGGAACCTATCACACCCTCATGTCCGAGCAGGATATGTATCTTTCCTTTTACAGATTGTTAAAACTCGACAAACTCTTTTTACGAGCCAGCAAGTCGAATAAAAAGCTCAAGATGAAGGATCTGAGTAAGATCGAGAAGTTCGACAAGTTCAATATCCGCAAAAAGATCATCCTGAAAATTTCGAACAATATCTACGAACGTTGCGATCTGATCGTTTCTCCTTCGCACCTGATCGAAAAACAACTCAGGGACTTCGGTTTAAAAACCAAAATCGCGGTCATCTCCAACGGTTTGGATTTGAAGAGTTTCCAAGGAACGATCAAAAAACTTTCCTCGGCTCCGAAACTCCTTCACGTGGGGAGAATTTCCTACGAAAAAAATTGCGACGTCGTTTTGAATGCGTTTAAATTGATTCACGATCGGATTCCCGAAGCAACGTTAACCATCATCGGAGACGGCCCGGCTCTTCCTTCCTTGAAAGTGCAGGCTCAAAATTTGGGCTTGGAGAAGTCGGTGATCTTCACCGGTTTCATCAAGCGGGAATCCCTTCCCTCCGAATATCCGAAATACGACCTTTTTCTCACCGCTTCCACGATGGAAACGCAGGGTCTCGTGATTTTGGAATCGGTCGCCTGCGGACTTCCAGCCGTCGGAGTGGATTCTTTCGCCATTCCGGAATTGATCCACGACGGTAAAAACGGTTATATCGCCAAGGCGTTCGACGTACAAGGTATGGCGGAAAAAGCGATCACCATTCTCAAGGATCCGGCTTTGTACGAAAAATTTTCGGAGGAGTCGCTCGCTATCTCCAAAGGTCATGAGATGAGTGTTTGTGTGGATAAGATGGAGGAAGTTTACAAGACTATCGCCAGCGTGAAAAATAAGAAGAAAAGAAACACCCTCATCAATATGCTTTTTTCTCTGCCCGATCCTTTGGATCAGTTTTTACGATACTTCGAATAAATCGATTTCACCGTACAAACTGAATATTAGAAATACGGAATCTTATTTCTCCGAGTCGGCTACGGGTTAGGGAGAGGTCAGAACAATGTGTTTATGTTGTAAACAACACGGATACGTTTGATTACGTCCTCGGGTTGGATCCACTCCATACAGGCGAAATCTTTACGAAAGCAGGTCGTGTTTCCGTAGATGCTGCAAGGTCTGCAGGGAAGATTATCGATTTGTAATACTCCTGAATCTTCCTGCCCGAAAGGTGCAAATCCGGAATAGGGATGGGTGGTTCCGTAAATTCCTATGACGGGTCGTTTTAAAAGCGCGGCGATATGAACGTTCGAGGAATCCATCCCTATCATAAGATCCATTTTTTCCATGATCCCGAGTTCTCCCCGGATTCCGAGTTTTCCGCCCGATACTATCTTTAGGGAGTCCTCGCTTCCCTTACTCCAGTCCTCGAGAATTTTCGATTCTTCCTTCGAGCCGAAGAGGAATATCTTCACCCCTGGAAATTCTTCGAGAAGCAGTTTCAGCAGATTTCTACTTTTTTCACGAGGCCATTCCTTGAGTTCGTGCCCTGCGAACGGGGCAAAGCCGATCCAAAGACTTTCTTTTTTTTGAATATTCTGGGATCCGAAAAATTCCTTCGCGAATATCTTAGACTCAGGATCCACGTTGATCCAAGGTCCTTTGCGGACCGAGGCGGGAAAACCGGCGTTTTCGAAAACTTTAAGATATCGATCCACCGTGTGCGGAAGCGGAGAAAGTATCTTTTTTTTCTGTCGGATTTGCCTGAGTTTTTCCTTTCTTCCTTTTACGATCCGAAATACCCCGATCCCTCGGATGGAAAACAGTAAACTGATCAGGCGGGAGCGGACGGAAGAATGTAGATCGATGATTTTTTCGTAGGGACCGAGTTTGTTGATTTCCTGAAAAAGACGATAGAGTCCGCGAATCCCACGATATCGTTTTAGATTGAATCCAACGACGTTTACGTTGGGAATATTGTAGAAGAAGGGGGCGTAGTTACCCCGTGTAACGATCGTTAGTTGAATGTTGGTGTATTTCGCCGCGATAGCGATGATCGCGGGTGCCATAAGGGCCACGTCCCCCATGGCCGAAAAACGCATGACCAGTAAATTCATGATTTTTTGGAATACAAGGAAGGATTCAGGTTTTGATCGTTGTACATTTTCATCTGCCTGTAAACCTTATAGAACTTATCCCCTTTTTGCAGATCGTCGAGAAGTTCGTCAAGACAGCGTGACAGATCGACCCTTTGTTCCAAAAGGACCTCCAACTTTTTTTTGCAAGTATCGATATGCGTTTGGTCGGCGTCTTTTCTTTGGGTCTGCTCTTCCATGTGATAGATTTTCAGTTCCAGAATGCTCATTCGATCGATGAGCCAAGCCGGCGTTTCGGAATTCATACGTGCGGTCGGTTTTCGGGCGACGTCCTTGTACTGGGAGGATATTCTATCATCGAGAATTTCTACTAAATCCGTCCGCTCCTGATTGAGTTTGTCGATCTGTCGTTTGAACCCGACCAAGTCCTTATCCGGAAGGTCCGGTCTGCGAATTTCGTCTTCTACGTGCCATTGGATCGTATCGATCTGATTTTTGCTGTAAAGAATGGATTCTACGCTGTCGGCCGGAAAGGGATTGGGAGAAGGGGCCTCCTTTTTATGCCAATCCAATACGGATTGCCGAAAAACGGATACGACGGAGTTCGCTTGTAAGGTCATTGTGTATAACTTCGAGCGACGAGCCAGAAAATCAAGAGAAAAGCGTCGAAACGGTTCCGATTCGAAACCGGAGCTTTGAGAAATCCTTTACATTCTCGTCGGATTGATTTAGAGTCAACGGCGTTCTATGGCACGAAAAATTCATCCAGAAATTCTGAAATTTCTTTCGGGAATTTCCCTCTTTCAAAAATTGTCTCCCGCCGTTTTGACGCGTATTTATCAAAACATAGAGGAACGGAACGTCTTCAACCACGACGTTATCTACTATCGAGGGGACTTATCGGATAAGTTGTTCATCGTTCGACACGGAGAAGTGATGTTGACGTTCGGAGAATCGGGGAAGGCAGTGAAGTATTTGGGCGAAGGGGAATTTTTCGCCGAAAACAGTCTGATGACCAGAACACAACACGCGGGTTCTGCGGTGGCCGTGATGGATTCTTTATTGTATGTTTTGGACGGGCATTTTTTTCTCAAACTCGCGGAAAAAGAGCAAATCCTTTCCGGAAATTTAATCCGACTGATGAGCAATCGTTTTCGGGAACACCTGGAGCCGGAGGTTAAACTTTCTTCGGTTCCGCGCAGAATGATCTGTCATATTCCGTTGGAAACCGTACAAGGTTACAAAGATAAACTCGCCTCGATCGTAAGGATAGGCGGTAATTCGCACGAAGGAAAGATGACTTTGCTTTCCATAGAATCTTTCGAAAAACAAAGTCTCCAGGATTCGATAAGAAAGTTATCCCAGTTGCGGAATCAATTCCCCGTAATCCATCTTTACTTTCAAAACCCAGGTTTAAAACCGGAGTTGGATAAGCTCGTCTTTCAGGCGGATCAGATCGTATTCTGGGAGGACAACCCCGAACGGAATCAAAAAAAGAAAACGGAGATTCTCACGTATTTCCGTTCCCGGATTCGGAACTTCGCGGGAAGAACGATCCGATACATCGATTCCTCTAGTTCTATCCTTCCCGAGGACAGCGTAAAACATCAGAAGATTTTCCATCAGGAAGAAACCTTCGGCAGATATCTCGTTTCCCGCACCAGAGGACTTGCGTTAGGCGGTGGAGGCGCGCGGGCTTTGGCGCACGTCGGTCTTCTGAGAGTATTAGAAAGAGAGAATATAAAGGTGGACTTCGTTTCCGGGGCTTCTTTCGGCGCGGTGATCGCCGCTTTGTATGCGCGCGGAGAAAACACGGATTCCATCCACAAGATGATCTATAAGTTTTTCGGGGGAATCGACAAACCTTTCGATCCCACGGTTCCGCTCGTTTCGTTTTTCAAGGGAAAAAAGATGAATCGTATGCTCAAGGAAGCGTTCGGTTCCACGTTGATCGAAGATATGAAAATTCCGTTCGTCACTTCCGCCGTAGATTTACATAGCGGAGAGGAATACGTTATGGATCGTGGTCCGGTTTGGGAGGCGCTCGCCGCGGCGATGAGTTTACCGGGGATGTTTCCCCCCGTGTTTCACGGAGATCATCTGCTCGTGGACGGCGGTGTGATCAACAATGTTCCCGAAAATTTAATCCGACAAAAGGGTGCCGATATCATCCTTTCCGCGAACGTTTCTCCGCTTCGCGACGAAGCCATCGTGCGACTTCTGGAAGACAGAAAGATAACGGGGAAATCATTCTTTAAGAATTTATGGGAAGATTTAAAGTATCCTCCGATTCTAAAAATCATGGGAAGAGCGATTACTCTGGAAGGAAGGGAAATCACACGGTTGAGAAAGGATAAGATGGATCTGTTCATCAATCTTCATATCGAAGAGTATTCGTTTTTCGATTTCGGTCGGTTCCGGGAAATCATACGCAAGGGGGAGGAAGAGGTGGAGAAACACCTGGAGGAGATCTATGATCTTTTTTATCCGGGTAAAAAGAATTCAAACAAGAAGAGATAAGATCCATTTTTGAAGTCGATCGGATTCGACTCGATAGTTGGTTTTCCATTCCTCGCTTCCGCTCGGTCCCACTCCGTTGGTAAGCGCGAATAACGCGCCAAAAGGGATTTTAAAACGGGAACAAACGGAGGCGAGTCCCCAACACTCCATGTTTTCGAAACCGAGGTCGTTTTCGCGGAGATATTCCAAAACCTTTCCGCTCACGGTTTCGATCGTCAAGGAACCTGTGGCGTTCGTTTTAGAAATCAGAAGTTCCTCGTTCGTATCCGAAACTTGGAACGGATTTTCAAAGGATAGGGAATCCGGAACGATTTCCGGAACGTGGATTTTTTTTTCGATCTTAGACGGCTCTTGAATTTGGATTTCGAAAGAATGACCGAACTTGCCTTTCCAAAAACGGGGATGAATCCAGGGATAGACTCCCGCGGAACCGACGAAAAGAATCTTAGACGGAAGGGTTTGTCCGTGCCGTTTTAGGTCGGAAAGAAATTCCCAGAGTCGTAAAGCGGCCTCCAAATTTCCTATGCCGCAAAGAAAGGTTTTTAACCTTCCATCGGCGGCGATTTTGTCGGACTCGGCGGCGATCGCGGAACAAAGGAGAGTATCCTTCGGATCAATCTTCATCGTTTTCGTACAAGGATTGGATCACGTCGTGATACATCGAGAAAACGACGTTCCGTTTGAGTTTCATGGTTTCGGTCATTTCTTTTCCTTTTTCGAATTCTTTAGGAAGAATATGAACGTGCGCGATTTTTTCGAAGGTTTTGAATCCGGCCTTCGTGGAGATTTTTTCCTTTACGATGTTTTTAAAAAAAACGGAAATTTCTTTGGAGGAATTCCATTCGTTCGGATCCTTGGGAATCGATTTGCCCGATTTTTTGAATTCTTCCGCGACCCTCTCGAAAAACGGAACGATCAAAACTCCGAGATTTTTTCGATCCTGACCGACGACGATCACTTGGTTGATAAATTCCGATTCCGTCAGTTTTGCTTCGATCGGGGCCGGCTCTAAATTTTCACCTCCGGAAAGGACGATCGTATCTTTCGCTCTTCCTGCGAATTTTAATTCACCCGTTTGTGTCCAAGTGAGAATGTCCCCGGAATCCAACCAACCGTCCTGCAATGCCTTGGCCGTTTTTTCCGGTTCTTTATAATAACCCGCGGTTACGTGCGGGCCCTTATGCCAGGCGACTCCTTTTTCTCCGGGGCGGGTGACGATTCTACCGTCTTCTCCCACAAGTTTGATGGAGGTTCCGGGTAACGGAATTCCTATACTTCCGTTTTTTGGAAGAGGGAATTCTCCGATGGCGCCAAGGCCGGTGGTTTCGGTCATACCGTAGGTTTCGATGATCGGAATTCCTGCGCTTCGAAAGAAAAACTGAATGTGAGAGGGCATCGCACCGGCGCCGCATAACGCGAAACGCATTCTTCCCCCGAAAAGATCGCGGACCCTCTGTAGAATTTTGTAGGAGATCACTTTCAACGGATACAAAGTTAGGAGAAGAAGACCGGCCACAAGACGATCGAGTATTTTTTGATTGGGGTTTTCCTCTTCCAGAGAGGAATACGAATCGCGCAGCGTGTCTTGGAGTGCGGTCGTAATCGCAGAGATTTTTACGGCGAAGTGAAACAGATTTTGGCGCAGAGGCGGCGACTTACGAACCGTGTCATGGATCCGTTTGTAAAGTCCTTCCCAAAGTCGGGGAACGGAAACGAGAACGGTCGGTTTCACCTTCTGCATATCCGCCGGGATCGTAGGTACGGAAGAACAAGCCATCGAAGCCCCCCAAGCGATGAGCGTCGTTTCTAAAAGACGTTCCGCGATATGCCAAGGTGGAAGAAAGATGATCGTCCGATCCTGGTACGAACCGGGAACGAATTCCTGAAGTTGATGAATTCCCCAAGTAAAACTTCTGTGATGAAGCATCACTCCTTTCGGAGCCCCGGTGGTTCCGGAAGTATAGATGATCGTAGCGAGATCCTTTCCCGTGAGAATTTCTCCTCGTTGTTGATACGGTTTTTCCCCTTTTTTGAGGCGAAAGGATTCGCCCTCCAGGAGAGCGTCGTCCAAAAAGAAAAATTTGATTCCGGGAAGGCGGGATTTTGCGGATTCCAAATCCTTCCATTTGGAAGGAGGATCGATCAAAAGTATCGTTTTAACGTCCGCAAAACTCGAGGTTTCTTCCAGAAGTTTTTTGAGAACCTTTTCGTTTTCCAGAAAAAGGACCTTAGCTTCCGAATGGGAAAGAATGTATTTGAGATCGTCGAGGGTTGCGTCGCATCCTCGTGGAACGTCCACACAACCGATGGTCACGAGAGAAAGCGAACACAAGGACCATTCGTAACGATTGTCGCAGATCAGACCGGCGGTGTTTCCTTTTTCCATTCCGATCTGAAGTAGAAACGAAGAAAGATTTTTCAGGTTTTCATACCAATCTTTGTAGGAGATTCCCCGAAAATCGCCCGATTCCTCTCTGACCCAATACATGGGACGATCCGCATAAACCGTGCTAACGTCCCGGAGTAAATGGTACAAGCTCGTCTTTTCCATAGGCGTTTACGGGAGTAATCCGGTCGTTTCCGGATTTCCTGTCATTAGGTTGATATTTTGTAGAGCTTGTCCAGCCGCGCCTTTTACCAAGTTGTCCAAGGCGGAAACGACGACTAACGTGTTTCCTTTTCGTCTCAGGGAAATGTCCAGAAAATTCGTGTTCTGTATTTTTTTGAGTTCGATTTCTTCGGGAGTTTTGCGGATCCGAACAAACGGTTCGTTTTGAGAAGAGGAAAGTAGCATTTCCATCGGGTCGGAGGCAGGTTCGGATTCGAATTCCAAGACGATCGTTGACAAAATTCCCCGATACACGGGAAGAAGATGCGGCACGAATATTACTTCCGGTTCGGGAAGATCCGATTTCAAGAAAACGTATTCTCGGATCTCCGGTTCGTGTTGGTGTGTCGTTACCTTATACGCTCGAAAATTTTCGTACACTCCCGTGTAGGAAAAACCCGAGTCTTCGGTTCTTCCGCCGGCACCGGAAACCCCGGATTTGGAGTCGGCGACGATCCTGGGTTTTAGATTTTTTCTGAGTTCGTTTAACAAAAATACGGGAAGGATCACCGACGTGGAAAAACAACCGGGATTGGAAACGAAATCCGCACCCAGAAGTTTTTCCCGAAACATTTCCGGAATTCCGAACACGGCTTTGTCCACGTAGGAGAATCTGGTGTGTTCGAGTTTATAAGCCTTTTCGAATATTTCCCGGTTATGAAGTCGATATACTCCGGATAGATCGATCACCTTGTGACCTGCGTTCAGAAATTTAGGAGCCGCCTCGATGGAAACCTCGTTCGGAACGGCAAGCACGACTAACGAGCCGCGTGGAAGCGGATCTTCGTGTTTTCGAAAAGTCAGATTTTTAGGGAATGGGATTTCCGGAAACACTTCCGAAAGTGTTTTTCCGGCGAGTTTATCGCTCGTGATATGAACCACTTGGTGCGTAGATTGATGCGAAAGGAGGGAGAGAAGTTCCTTACCGGTAAGTCCACCTGCGCCTAAAATACTGATCTCTGTCATAATCCTCTTTTTAAGAGAGAATTTAATCCGGGGAAAAAGCTGTAACTAAAAAAAAACGCCGAATGATTTCTCATCCGGCGGTCAAGGGTTCCTAAAAAGAAAGCCAGTGTTATCCTGCAGCCTGCTCCAATTTCTCTTCTTTTTCTTTGCGGGGCTTTTTCTCCTGTTGCTCCAGCAAAGGCAGACTGTTCAAGTCGCGAATCATATTCTCGACCGTTACTGCCACGTCGGGGTTGTTTTTCAAAAACTCTTTAGCGGCGTCTTTTCCTTGTCCGATTTTTTCCGTATTATAAGAATACCATGCCCCGGCCTTGCTAATGATATCATGTTTTACACCGAGGTCAACCAGAGAACCTTCTCGGCTGATTCCCGCGTTGAAGATTATGTCGAATTCGGCTTGTTTGAATGGCGGTGCCATTTTGTTTTTGACGACTTTTACCCGAACCCGATTTCCAATCGATTCCTCTTTTTCTTTGATGGTTTCGATCTTCCGGATATCCAGACGCACCGAGCAGTAGAACTTGAGGGCGTTTCCTCCCGTGGTCGTCTCCGGAGAACCGAACATGACTCCGATTTTCATTCGGATTTGGTTGATAAAAATAACCACTGTCTTGGATTTTGCGATGGTTCCGGTCAATTTACGAAGCGCTTGGGACATCAGCCTGGCTTGCAGTCCCATATGAGAATCCCCCATATCCCCCTCGATTTCCGCCTTAGGAACAAGGGCCGCTACGGAGTCGATTACGATCAGATCGATGGCGTTGCTTCGGACCAAGGATTCGCAGATTTCCAGGGCCTCTTCTCCATTGTCCGGCTGAGAGACCAAAAGTTCGTCGATATTGACCCCGAGTTTTTTGGCATAGGAGGGATCCAAAGCATGTTCCGCGTCGATGAACGCCGCCACTCCGCCTCGTTTTTGGGCTTCCGCAATCGCGGAAAGTGTCAACGTGGTCTTCCCGGAAGATTCCGGACCGTAAATTTCTACAATCCTACCTACCGGATATCCTCCGATTCCCAACGCGATGTCCAGGTCCAAAGAACCCGACGGAATCACCTGAACCGCTTGTTTGGCCGCGTCCGAGCCCAATTTCATAATTGCGCCTTTGCCGAATTGTTTCTCAATTTGGCTCATGGCCTGTTCGATCGCCAATTTTTTGGAATCGTCTACGTTCAATGCTTCTTCTTTGTTCTTCTTCATAATACCTTCTCCCATAAGTTTTTGCCTCCGGATCATCGGTTCCGAGGCAGGAGCCCGCGTTTAAGAGCGGTTCACTTTTTTTAGTATAAATCAAACTCCGGACAAAAAAAGAATCAGCCGGTTCGAAAAAGTCGGTTTGATTCGATTTTCGAAAATCTTGGGTTTATGTCACCAGGTTTTCTGGAGACAAATCTAAAATAGAAGTAAGTATTTGTATAGTAAATTTTTGATTATTATCGGGAAAGGATCGATTTTTTTTCTTGGTCCAGATCTTTTTGGGATTGGATCGCTTTGCGAAGAGTTTCCCGATTGCGAATCAAAAAACTGCGCAAAAAGAATCCCAGCACGAGGGCTGCGGCGAGGCAGAGTGCAGAAGCGACTCCGAACCGGAACCAAAAGGAGATCGAGGTTTGAGAGGGAAACAAAAACAACGTTCCCGAAGACAAACGCAAAACCTCGCAGTCACGGCACGAATTTTTGCGGGATTTGAAGTAGGCTTGAAAATCCGAAAATGAGAAATTTTTTATTTCCTCGTGTTCCGGAGAATTTTGCGAGTATAACAAAACCTCGTCTTCGGAAAAATAATAGAACGCGGACGTAATTCCCGTTTTCGGAAATTCCACCAAACCGGTGTTTTGCGGTCTTCCGAGATAAAAGTCCACGAAATACGTACCGGTCGTAAAACTGGAAATCTGAGAAAGATTGGGAAATTCCTTTCCCGAAGTAAGAAACAAGAACAGATCCGACTTCGAATTTCGAATCCTAAGTCCTCCCAAATTCGGAATCGTTTTGAGTTCCTTTTGGAGAATTTCTTTGGAGGGAAATTTGGTTTCGGACAACTTGGGTTTTAAAATCGTTTTGAGAACGGTTTCCAGACGAACGGTTTCGTCCTTTTTCCAAACGGGGATCGTTTCGAGGAGCCAAGCACGTTCGACCGAAATCGGATCTCCTAAAAATCTGCGTAAAGAAATCAATCGTTCCGAAGACGAGTCCGCGTTTGCGGAGGAAAAAAAAGGCGAGAAAAGAAAAAGTAGAACGAGATTTCGTTTCATAAATCACACAAGCCGGTTTTTAAAAATAAGTGGTTTCTATCTTCCGAAAAAAACGGATTCTGAAAAGAAGAAATCGGATTTCCCGAGGAAGAAATTCCCGTTTTCGAAAAATGAAAAAGCGGATTTTTTTCTATACATACGACCTTCTTCGGAATACTATACGAATCCGTCCGGTTCCGTTTATGAAAGATTGTCCTATTTGTAGATTCTTTGAGTCCCTTTCTCCGAACGATACTTTGGGGACGTTCGGGGAATTCTCCGTTCGTCACAGCGAGGTAGAAAAACACCTTCCCGGATATCTCTATATCGAACCGAAATCGCATTGGACCTCGTATGCGGATTGGAATCCGGAAAGTTTTTCCGATTTCGGAAACGCGCTCCGTTTCGCCACGCAGTGGATTTACGAATTTCATTCTCCGTTAAAGGTTTATACGGTTACGGTTTCCGAAATGGTTCCCCATATGCACTTTCACCTTATACCGCGTTATACGGACGATCTGAGAGGAATGGATTATATCCGTCTGGCGTTACAAGGACAACTTCCCGAATCGGAGCATATTCGTAATTTATAATGTATTAATCTAAGGAAGGGTCGGAATGAAAACTAAAATCGGAATTTTTTTCTTCGTTTTGGCGGCGTTCGCCGTTTTTACGCAGAGTTGTATCTACCGCGACATCAGAGTTCCCGGACTGGGAACGAACTTCACACAGTATGTCGTTTCCTCGGATGATTTTCAGATTTTGGGAACCGTGGAAACGGAAGGAGTTTATACGAGTTGGTTTATGTTGGTGGTTCTCGGTGAAACCGGTTACAGGGAATTGCTCGATAAATCCAAGGGTTTGGGAGGAGACGAAATCATGAATTACCGTTTCGAGATCCAGGAAACGAGCGTTTTGTTTTTCGTTTGGAATCGGATCAAGTGGAAAGCGACTGCTCAAGCCATAAAATTCAGGGAAAAAATCAAGAAGCCGTGATAGAAACGGACTCTCCTTCGGCTTCGGAGTCTAAAAGGATAGAATGCATACAAACAAAGCCCACCTCATTCTGGAAGCGGGACTTTCCAGACACGCGGATTTCGTCGAAATATTCGAGGAAGAAACCAGATCCTCTTCCGTAAGTTTACGGGATCGGAAAATAGAACAGAGTTTTGCAGGCATCGATTACGGGATCGGAATCCGTCTGATCTACGGAACCGACGTCCTCTACGCTCATACGAACAACGACGATCCGGAGCATTTGATTTCCTTAATCGATCTCTTGGCCGATTCGAGGGCGGCCGCCCGTGGTACGGGGCAAACCTTCGTTCTGCGAGGGGATATACATTCGCCTTCGTTTCCGGCGAACGTTCGTGATCCGAGAAAGGTGACTCCCGAGGAAAAATTGGAACTGTTGTTTCGCGCGGATCGAACCGCAAGAAACGTTTCCGCGCAGGTGGTTCAGGTCAGCGCGTCCGCTTCGGACTCGGTTTCCAGGATCGCAATTTACAACTCGGAAGGATTGGCTCTGGAAGATCTACGTGTGAGAAGCCGTTTCAATATCAACGTCGCCGCCGAAAATAAAGGAGAACGATTCGTGGCTTCCGAAACTCCGGGTGCCGGGAAAGGGTTCGAGTTTTTTACCGACTTACCTGTGGAACAACTTTCTAGAACGGCTGCGGATCGGGCCTTATTGATGTTGTCGGCCGGTTATATCCAAGGCAAAAAAATGCCCGTACTCATGGGCAACGGATTCGGCGGGGTGATCTTTCACGAAGCGTGCGGGCATCCTCTGGAAACGGAGGCGATTCGTAAGAAGTCTTCTCCGTTCGTAGGTAAGTTGGGAGAATCGATCGCGCAATCCTGTCTCACCGCGATCGACGACGGAACCATTCCCGATTCCTGGGGAAGCATTCGTGTGGACGACGAAGGTTTAGCTCCTCAAAAAACGCTTCTGATCGAAAACGGAATCCTCAAAAATTATCTGGCCGATCGTGTCGGAGCGGCCGAGGTGGGAGTTCCTAGAACGGGAAGCGGTCGTCGGGAAAGTTATATGTATGCCCCCGTTTCGCGAATGAGAAACACATACATCGCTCCTGGAAAAGATTCCGTCTCGGAAATGCTGGCGGGAGTGGACTACGGATTGTTCGCCAAAAAAATGGGAGGAGGTTCCGTGAATCCTTCTACGGGAGAATTCAACTTTTCCGTAGAAGAAGGTTACGTTATCCGAAACGGCAAAATCGCGGAGCCGGTACGAGGGGCTACTCTCATCGGTAAAGGAGACGAAATTCTCCCCAAAATCAGTATGGTGGGGCACGATCTGGAGCTCGCTGCAGGCATGTGCGGAGCAGCGTCCGGGTCGGTTCCCGTAACGGTCGGACAACCCACTCTCAAGGTGGATGAAATCCTCGTGGGAGGTCGCTGATGAATCTCGAACAATCCGTCGAATTCGTGTTAGACGAATGTAAGAAGAAGGGACTACGTCACTTCGATCTCGTCGGTGCAGAGTCCAAGGAAGTGGGAATCGAACTTTTTAAGAAGAGGGTGAGTAATACCGAACTCTCCAATTCGAGAGGAATCGGAATCCGTCTGATCGAAAATTCCCGCCCCGGTTATTCCTACAGCGAACGTTTGTCCGAGGATGCGCTTTCGCAGATGGTGGAGGATGCCTTGGCGCAATCCAAGGTTTCCGACGTTTTGGACGTGGACCTTCCCGGTCCCGCAGAACTTCCGAACGTAACGATACGATCCTATGAGGAATCCTTGGAGTCCTTGGGTTTCGACTGGTTGAAATCAACGGGAGAAAAACTCGACGACCTGGCCTGGTCGGCGGGTAGTCAGATAGAAAACGTTCCGTACTCCTATGCGGGTAAAACCTGGAGCAGATTCATATTAGCGAATTCGAATGGACTCTATCATACCGAAAAGTCCAATCTCGTTTCGGCGGGAGTTGCGCTCGTCGCGAGCGACGGAAAGTCCAAAAAAATGGGCGGTTACAGTCGGTCCGGTCTCGATCTGGAAAGAATACAACCCGAGTTGATCGTCTCGACCGCGACCGAACGTTCGATCGCGCTTTTGGGAGCGGAGCCGGTTGTAAGCGGAAGTTATCCGATCGTACTTTCCAATCGGATCAGTCCGCAGATTTTCGGAATGTTTTCGTCTCCGTTTTCTGCGGACGGAGTTCAAAAAGGTCTTTCCCGCTTGGAAGGCAAGTTGGGGACGAAAATCGCATCACCGATTTTGAATGTGTTTTGCGATCCCCACGTTTCCGATTATCCGGGTTCCCGTTTGTTGGACGCGGAAGGCGTTTTGACCAGGAAAAAAGCGGTGATTCAGGACGGGATGCTTCAAACGTATCTTTACAATTTGGAATCGGCGAAAAAAGCGGGAGTCGCTCCCACAGGAAACGCGGTCCGATCCTACGGAGGAAGGGTAGGCACTTCGTTTAACAATTACGTCGTTCCCAAAGGAAAAGAGACTCTGGAAGAATTGCTCGGTCGTTATCCGGAATGTATCTACGTATTGAAGTTGGAAGGCGGATCCGGGTGTAGCGCGGTTTCCGGGGAGATATCGATCGGAGTGCAGGGGTTTTATTATAAAAACGGAAAACCCGTTCATCCGGTGGATCGGATAACAATGAATCTCAACTTTTTTGATCTGCTTTTATCCATCGAAGGGATTTCGAACGAATACAACGATTCGTATTCTTCCGTAAAGATTCCCGACGTATTGATACGAGAAGCGAACATTGCGGGATAAACGTTAGTTTTCGCTTGCTTCCCTTTGAGTTCGAGGTTTTATTTCCGAAATAACGTTTTCACTCGGGAGAAAACCTTGAACTCAGTTCCTCTTCGTTCTCTTTTTTCAAAGACATCTTTTTTATTTTTATTTCTATTCTCCTTCGTTTTAGAAGCGCAGGTTCGCGTGGAATTCAACCCTACCGGAGAAGTAAAAAAACCGGCGCAGGTTCGGGCTCGTTTTTCGGAATCGATGATTCCATTAGGAAATCCTAAATTCTCTTTGTCTCCGTTTTCTATCCGTTGTCCGATCGGAGGAACCGAACGTTGGGTGGACGATAAAAATTGGGTTTTGGAGTTTTATTCCCCGCTTCCCGGAGGAGTGGAATGTAGTTTCGAGACCCAAAAGGCGAAATCCGTCGCCGGAAATTCCCTAAACGGAGGGGAGAAGTTTTCGTTTTTTACAGGAGGCCCCGAAGTGGATTCGTCCTCTCCGTATATGGGTGGAATTATAGACGAGGATCAGATTTTCATTTTGGACTTCGATACGGAAGTGGATCCTTCCTCGGCGGGAGATCATCTGTATTTCGTCGTGGACGGTTTGTCGGACCGGATCGGTTTTAGCTCCGTGAGTTCCGCCTCGGAAAAGGAAATTTTAAAAGCCGCCTATCGCGGTACGACGAAACCGGCGGAAACCTGGATCGTTCGACCCGATCGTAAATTTCCGAGCAACAAACGGGTGGTTCTCGTTTTGGAACAGGGCTTAAAATCCAAGTCCGGAGTGGCCAGAACCTCCACAAGAAAAATTGAATATATGGTGCGTAAGCCGTTCACCGCGGAATTCAATTGCGATCGCGTCAACGCAAAGGCGGCTTGTATTCCTTCTCTTCCGCTCAGTCTGAACTTTAGCGCGCCCGTTCCGGTGGAAATTCTAAAAAAAATACAACTACAAACCGCGGACGGTAAGTCCATCCCTGCAAAGATTTCCGGAGAAGGTTTCCATCAATACGGAGTGAGTTTTCCTACTCCGCTCGCGCCCAAATCCAAATTTCAAATCAAAATTCCTTCCGGAGTAAAGGACGATTCCGGAAGAACTCTTTCGAACGAATCCTCCTTTCCTCTGACGGTTTCCACGGACGATTATCCTCCTTTGTTGAAGTTCTCGTCTACGTTCGGAATTTTGGAACGTTTTCCGGAAGCGGTTCTACCGGTGACGATCCGCAATTTGGAAGCGGAAAATCCCGTTCGATTGTATCAGGTGAAAACCGCTCCTGCCTCTGCCTCTCAGGAAATTCTCAATCAACAGTTCGACAAACTCAAGGATAAAGGAAAGGAATTTCTGGATTGGGCGACCGGCAAGGACCAGAAAGAGACACAAACTCCACCGAAACAATTCACCGGAAAGGAAACGGTTCTCGGTCCGGGACAAATTGCGGAAATTATAAAATACTTAAAGATGCTGGAAACTCTGGAACACAGGGAATCCGCGTTCGAACCCTCCCGGAATCCTCCGGTTTCCAACGAAATAAAACTACAATCCAAACACGGAAGTCGTAGGTTCGAAGTGGTCGGGATTCCACTGCGATCTCCCGGTTTCCATTTTATAGAAATGAAGTCGGACGTATTAGGAAATTCTTTATTAGGAATCAATCAACCGTTTTTCGTACGGACGGGGGCGCTCGTAACCAATCTATCCCTGCATTTCAAATGGGGAAAGGAATCTTCCCTCGCCTGGGTGACTAAGTTGAACGACGGAAAACCCGCCGCGGGAGCCGAGGTTCAAATTTACAACTGTAAAAACGAAAGGATTTTTTCGGGAAAAACTTCCTCGCAGGGTACGGTTCTGATCCGCGGAATTCCGAATAAAAACAACGCTCCACACTGTTCCTGGCGTTCTTATGAAAACGGACTTTTTCTGACGGCGGCTCTGGAGGACGACTTTACGTTCACTCATACTCGTTGGCAAAACGGGATCGAAAATTGGAGGTTCAATCTTCCGGTCGATTACGAAAACCGTTCGGTGTTGTTTCATCCCGTTTTGGACCGGACCTTGTTTCGCGCGGGAGAAACCGTTTCGATGAAGATCGTCTCCAGAGCGAAACGTTCGCTTGGATTCGACATTCCCGGGCAAAACGATTATCCTTCCTTCGCCAAAATCGTACATTCCGGAACGGAAAAAGAATATTCCATTTCTTTAAAGTGGAATCAGGACGGCACTTCGTCCGCACAATTCAAAATCCCGAAAGAGGCCAATCTAGGAGTGTATCGAATCGTTCTGAGCGAATTTCCCGACAAGGGAAGTTCTCAAGTATATGCGGGGGATTTCCGAGTGGAGGAATTTCGGGTTCCGTTGATGAAGGCGGATTTTCAGACCGTAGGTTCCCTGATCGCTCCTTCCAAAATCGGCGTCGCAGGAAATTTACGTTATCTCTCCGGAGGGGGGGCCGGAAAACTTCCCGTGATTCTTCGCACCCGGGTCGTTTCCAGTCCGGGCGAATTTTTTTCCGATTACTCCGAGTTTTCGTTCGATCAAGGAAAATTGAAACTCGCCGATTCGGATTCCGAAAGCGAGGAAGATTCGGGGCCTAGACAGGAATTCCTAAAAACGCAAATCACCTTGGACGCAAAGGGCTTTTTCGAAAATACGGTGAAGTCGATTCCGGAGTCGGACGCTCCGCAACGTTTGGAGGTAGAACTCGAATACAGGGATCCGAACGGAGAAATCCAAAGTTCGTTCCGCTCTTTCCGAATTTTTCCCTCCGAATATCACGTCGGAATCGCGTCGGAAGGTTGGGCGGCGGTCCAGGATTCGGTGCGTTTTAAGATCGCGGTTCTGGATCTAAACGGAAAACCCGCCTCGGATAAAAAAGTCACTGTGCGGTACTTTACAAAAAAATACTATTCTAATAGAAAACGTCTGGTCGGAGGTTTTTACAGTTACGAACACAGATCCGAGATCAACGATTTGGGGGAATTCTGTTCGGGAAAAACGGACGCGAAGGGATTTTTATTTTGTTCCGGGGCCGTTCAGGCAACCGGTGAAATTTATTTCGAAGCCTCCGTCTCAGGAGAGAACGTAAAGACCAATACTTCGGTATGGATCAGCGGTAAGGAGGATCTTTGGTTCGCGGCGAGCGATCACGATCGTATGGATCTTCTTCCCGAAAAAAAGGAATATCAAGCCGGTGAAAAAGCGAAGTTCCAGGTGAGAATGCCGTTCCGCGAGGCGACCGCGTTGGTTACCGTGGAACGGGAAGGTATTTTGACTTCGTTTATCAAAACCTTGAGCGGAAAGGATCCGGTGATCGAAATTCCCGTGGAAAACGCCTACGCTCCGAACGTTTTCGTTTCCGTTTTGGCGGTGCGCGGTCGTGTGGATAACCCGAAAGAAACCGCGTTAGTCGATCTTGCTCGACCTTCCTTTCGTTTGGGATTGGCGCAGATTCGAGTCGGTTGGAAGCCCTTTGAAATTCCGGTTCGGGTGGAAACGGATAAGGCCGTTTACGGAACCAGACAAAAGGCGAAAGTGAAAATACGTATCGAACATCCTTCTCCCCAAGTCAAAAAAGACGCGAGGATTTCCTTAGCCGCGGTGGACCAAGGACTTTTGGAATTAAAATCCAACGATACCTGGGATCTTTTGCGGGCGATGATGAGGGAACGAGGAAATTCCGTGGAAACGTCCACCGCACAGTTGCAGGTGATCGGACGCAGACATTTCGGTTTAAAAAATCTTCCTCCCGGAGGCGGAGGAGGAGGTTCCACTACGAGGGAATTGTTCGATACTCTTCTTTTCTGGAAGTCGGATCTGAAACCGGATGAAAACGGAAACCTGGAATTGGAAGTTCCGCTCAACGATTCTTTGACTTCCTTTAAGATCGTCGCGATCGTTCACTCCGGCAAGGATAAGTTCGGCTCCAATGCGACGCAGATCCAAACAACGCGGAACGTTCTTGTGTATCCGAGCATCGCTCCCTTTGCGAGGGAAAAGGATTCCATCTCGAGCGGTTTATCCGTAAAAAACACTACGGACCGTCCTCTGCAGTTGGAGATCTCCGTGAAAACTTCTCCCGAATTGAATCTGGAAACCAAAAAACTGGAGTTAGGCGGAGGAGAATCCAAAATCGTAAACTGGAATATCTCCGTTCCGGAAAGAAAGGACGAAATCGTATACGAATTCCAAACCAAACAAATCGGCGGAGAGTTCAACGATACGGTGCGTTTTAGACAAAAGGTCGGGGAATCGGTTCCTGTGAGAGTTCTTCAATCCACATTTCGAAGGATCGAAGACGGAAAATTGAGCGTTCCAATCCTGGAAAATCAGGAAGCGATCGAAGGAAGCGGCGTTTTGGAAATCGCGTTAAAATCGACTCTTACGGGTGGTGCCGTTCTTTCGGCTCGCGATCATATGAGTCGTTATCCTTATACGTGTCTGGAACAAAAACTTTCCAAGGCCATTGCATCGGGATCCAGAAAGGATTGGGATCAGATCATGGATCAACTCGGTTCTTATATGGACGGAGACGGATTGTTGAAGTTCTTTCCGAACTCCATCTACGGCAGTGAAATTTTAACGGCGTATCTCTTTTTTCTTTCTTCCGAATCGGGTTTTAAAATTCCGGACGCAACTCGGGAGACTTTGGTCGAGGCTCTCAATCGATACAGCCGCGATCTCATCTACCGAAGTAGTTACGTTTCGAATACCGATACGAGGTTGAAGAAGATCATCGTTCTCGACGCGTTATCGAGATTTGTGCCGATCTCGGACGATACGATCCGCGCGATTCAAACCGATCCTAAAATCCTACCTACGGAGGTTTTAGTGAGTTTGCGAAACGTCTATTCCAGATCCAACACGTTTAAGAATCAAATTCCCGCGTTAGACGTCCTTTTACGGTCCAGGTTTAGGATTCAGGGAACCTCGTATAATTTCGCGGACGAGTCCGCGCTTTGGTGGTTGTTGTCTTCCAACGATTCTTCCGTGATGCGTGTAATTCTTTCCGTTTTAAAGGATCCGTCCTGGAAGGAGGATCTTCCCTGGATGATTCGAGGAACCATAGCCAGACAATCCAAGGGACATTGGGATATCACGACCGCGAACGCCCTTGGTATATTAGCGTTTCAGAATTATTCCAAGGTTTTTGAAAAGGAAACGGTGGACGGAAACACCAAAATCACCCTGGAATCGCAGACGAACCTACTCGAATGGAAGAACCAAAAGGAGCCGGCCCCCGTTTCGATGCGGATGCCGCGTTCCGCGCAAAACCTGGAATTCGTACAGAACGGAAACGGAAAACCGTACGCGGTGATTCACACCAAGGCCGCCCTCCCGTTGAAAGAAAAATTAGAAAGCGGCATGAGAATCGATAAGGAAATTCTGAGCGAATCGGGAGGCAAAAAGTCGTCGTTTCAGGAAGGCGATATCGTTCGAGTGCGCATAACGTTAAAGACGGAATCCGATCTTTCCTGGATTGCCGTCCGGGATCCGATTCCGGCGGGAGCGAGTATTTTAGGATCCGGGCTGGGCAACGATTCCAAATCCGGATCCGAGTTGGCTCGAGACGACAATTGGTGGTCCTCGCCCACGTTCGTGGAAAGAAAGTGGGAAGGATACACGGCTTATTTCGAATTTCTTCCCGCGGGCACCGTTACTCTGGAATACGTCTATCGTATCAACAACGCCGGCAAATTTGTACTTCCGCCGACTCGGGCCGAAGCGATGTATCTGCCCGATCAATTCGCGGAATTGCCGAATCGGGATCAGGAAGTTTCTCGGGAGTAATTTCGTTTTGAAATTATATCGGACGATACAAATCCTTTGGTTTGTCTGTATATTAGTATATTCGAATTCTCTTATGTCTCAGCCTTTGAAGGAAATTCCCTCCTTCGAGTCGATACGGAATTCGTATCTGCCTTCGGACGCTACGTTTACGGACAGATACGGGAGAATTTTACAGACTGTACGTTTGGAAAAGAAGGAGAGAAAACTCTCTTGGACCGAGGAAGGCGAAATTCCCGAAACCTTGTTGGTCGTTCTGCTCCTTCAAGAAGACAAACGTTTTTTCGAACATTCCGGAGTGGATTGGCTCGCGATTTTAGGGGCGGTTCGCGACCGGGTCTTAGGAAATTCTAAACGCGGAGCCAGTACGTTGTCCATGCAGCTCGCTGGAATATTTCTCCAAACCAAACCCGGAAGAAGAAACATTTTCGATAAATGGGAGCAGATGACTCTTGCAAAAGAACTGGAGCGTCGTTGGAAAAAGAACGAAATCATCATCGCCTATCTCAATCTGGTTCAATTCAGGGGAGAATACAAGGGAATACGAGCCGCAAGCCGAGGCCTTTTTTCGAAAGAACCGTCCGCGTTAACCGACATCGAATCGATACTCCTGGTTTCCATGCTTCCCTTTCCTGAGGCCAATTTAGATTCCTTAAATAAACGGGCCTGTAATCTTTCCGAAAAAATAGGCGAACGTGTGTTTTGCGATTCGATCGTCATCGCCTCCAAGGAGATTCGAAAAAAAAGGAAATCATTGTTTGCGGAAGATGGAATTGCGTATCACGCCGCACGGAGAAGTTTGCGTTCGGGCGAAGCGGCTCCGGATCGCAACGGAATCCGAAGAACTACTTTAGACTTCGATCTTCAATGGAAGATCGTACTCTCAGCTAAAAACGTTTTGGAGGGATTAAAACGACAAAACGTGGCCGAGGCGGGTGTTCTCGTTTTGGAAAACTCCTCCGGAGCGGTTCTCGCATACGTCGGAAATTTAGAAAATTCTAAATCGTTTTACGTGGATGCAGTCCAATCCAGAAGACAGGCGGGTTCTACACTCAAACCGTTTTTATACGCGTTGGCATTCGAAAAAAATCTTCTAAAACCGGATTCGTTATTGGACGATTCGCCCTACGAATGGAACGCGGTGTCCGGGATCTATAGGCCTTCCAATTACGGCGACGTATACCACGGAAAAGTCGCGGCGGGCGTGGCATTAGCTTCCTCCTTGAATATTCCTGCGATTCACGTCCTGGAGTTGGTCGGGGTTTCCGAGTTCGTAAAAATGTTAAACGAACTGGGAATCGACGGATTAAAGAGACCCGATTATTACGGATCCTCTTTGGCATTGGGAACGGCGGACGTAACGCTCGAAGAACTTACGAACGCATATCGAACCCTTGCCAACGGCGGTTCTTATTCTCCGATTACCTTGGATCCGTTCGTCGCAAAACAGATGTTTGACGATTTTGGTTCCGATTCTCCGTATTTTTGGAAACGTACGTATTCGGCTTCCACAGCGGAAAAACTTTCCTCCATACTTTCCGATCGTGAATTTCGCTCCTTGTCTTTCGGTTTAAACAATCATCTCAGCACTCGTTTTTTTACGGCGGTAAAGACCGGAACTTCCCAGGACATGAGGGATAATTGGTGTGTCGGATACTCTAAGCGTTATACTGTCGGCGTTTGGGTCGGAAACATGGACGGAAGTCCGATGTGGGACGTGAGCGGCGTGACGGGGGCCGCGCCGATTTGGAATTCGGTGATGAATCTGCTCTCCGAGCGGGAATCCGAAACTTCTTCTTCTATACAAACCGCGGAATTTAAAACGACATCGTCTAAACCGAAAACCGCGGACCTTTCTCTGATTCCGAAAATTCTTTCCCCAGGAAACGATACCGTTTTCGCGTTGGATCCGGATATACCAGGCGAAAGACAAAGAATACGATTTCTCTCGTCGGCGTTCGAGCCCGGATTCGATTGGATATTAAACGGAAAAAAATTGGATCTTTCGAACACGAAAGAAGTTTATTGGAAACCTGAAAAGGGGTTTCATATCCTTTCTCTTCGGGATCGGGAAGGAAAGATGATCGACTCGGTGGTTTTTGAAGTCAGATAAGGAACGGATTTTTTCTTGCAGGCAGGGACCTCTGCGATAGAATTCTTCTTAGACTTCTCATGAAACAATCCACGGAAACATATCTATTGTCCCCCGCCTTAGAAGAGGCGATTTTGCTCGCGGAAGTGACTTCTCGACCGCTTTTGTTAAAGGGAGAACCCGGCACCGGTAAATCCTTGTTAGCCGAATATCTGGCAGAACAGAGAAAACTTCCCCTTTATACGTGGCATATCAAATCCATCACACAGGCAAAGGAAGGTCTTTACTTTTACGACGCCGTTTCGCGACTCAACGACTCTCGTTTTTCCGAGAACTCGGAAAGGGTAAAAGACATTGGAAATTATATTCGCTTGGGTTCGTTGGGAGAGGCTTTCGAAAAGGATCAAAAGTCCATCGTATTGATCGACGAAATCGACAAAGCGGATATCGAATTCCCCAACGATTTGTTGTTGGAGTTGGATCGGATGGAATTTTATATCCCGGAATTGTCGAAACGTGTAACGGCGAAACACAGACCGCTTACGATCATCACCTCCAATAACGAAAAGGAGCTGCCGGCGGCGTTTTTAAGAAGATGTATTTTTCATTATATAGAATTTCCGGATCCGGAGTTTATGAAAAAGATCATACTTTCTCATTTTCCCGGGATAGGAAACACGATTTTGATCAAGGCCTTGGAGATGTTTTATCTAATCCGAAGGATGGACGATCTGAAGAAAAAACCCGGCACGAGCGAATTGTTGGATTGGATTCAGATTTTGGTGCATCAAGGAGCCGTCCTAAAGGAAGAGGTTCGAATCCCTTTTTTAGGCGCTCTTATCAAAAACGAAGAGGATATGCGTCTGTTTAGGAACTGATATGTTTATCCCTTTTTTTTACAGGTTGAAGGCGGAGGGTGTTCCGGTCACCACGGGGGAATTTCTGGATTTTCTCAAGGTGGTGGATCATTATACCACGCACAAAAAAGCGTGGATCGATCTGAACGAACTCTATCGTTTTTCCAGAGCCTGTATGGTTAAGGACATTAAATACTTCGACGCGTTCGATCTGGTTTTCTCCGAGGTTTTCGGAGAAAAAGGAGCGTTAAATCTTTCTCTCCGGGAAGAGCTTTTACACTGGCTCGAAACTATATTCAAAAATCAGAATCCTCTTCCTCCTTCCCTGATTCCTCCCGAACAACTTTTGGACGAATTGAAAAAAAGGCTCGAGGAACAAAAAGGAGAACATCACGGCGGACGAAAATGGGTGGGGACGGGGGGTTCTTCTCCGTTCGGTCACAACGGCTCTAATCCGGAAGGGGTGCGTGTGGGCGGGGACGGTGGAAATCGGTCCGCCGTTTTCCAGGCTTTGGAACGTCGTTATAAGGAATACCGGACGGACGAGCAACTGGATGTTCGACAAATCAAAACCGCGTTAAAAAAATTGAGAAATTTACGTAAGGAAGGAACCTCGGAGTTCCATCTTTCGAAAACGATCGATTCCACTTGCAGGAACGCGGGGGACATACAGATCGAATTCGAACGCTCCCGTAAAAACGGTTTGAAAATTTTGCTTATGATGGATACCGGCGGAAGTATGACCGGGCATGCGGAACGGGTGAATAAACTTTTTTCCGCCGCACATCAGATCAATCATTTTAAGGAATTTCATCATTACTATTTTCATAATATCGTCTACGACGCGGTTTATCCGAAGGCGGATTTAAGAACCCCATTGTCGCTTCAAAAATTGTTCAAGAAACACAGCGACGACACCAAGCTGATCCTGATCGGAGACGCTTATATGGCCCCTTACGAATTGACGGATCCTACCTACGGTTTTTATCACAGTCGATTTCTCACGGATTTTCGAGTTCCGGAAAATCCGGAGTCGGGACTCGACTCGCTCAAACGAATCCGACGTCATTTTAAGGATTCCGTCTGGTTGAATCCCGAGCCGATCCGCTATTGGGACGCGCCTACGATCCGGGAAATCGGAGCGCAGGTTCCTATGTATTTTCTTTCTTTGGACGGATTGGAAAAGAGTATTAAGAAACTATTGAATTCTCTCTGAATGATCCGCGAGTTTTAAAAGAGAATAAATCGTTCTGATCCGGGGAATCGGCGTTCCGTGTCGATCGGCGAACCGAATCGTGTTACCCAGAATCGCTTCAACTTCCATCGGTCGGCCCGCTTCGAAATCCAAAAGCATACTCGTTTTGTACGGTTTCATTGCCTCGGTCATTTTAACGAATGTTTCGATCTGCGATTCTAAAACCTCCGCCCCGTCCAAAAGGGAAAGTTGGCGGACTTCTTTCATGATTTCGATCACGAGTTCTCTCGTAGCAGGCAAAGATAATATCTCGGAAGTATTTTTTCCGCCGGTTAAAACGCTGATGGGATTAAACGGAGCGTTCCACATTAATTTTTTCCATCGAGCCGCACGGATGGATTCGGTATATTGGATCGGAACGTTCGAGGCGCGGAAAAATCGAACCAGTGTGTCGCAGATCGGGGACGAGGATCTGTTCCAAGAACCGATCATCAACTCGCCGTAATCCAAGTGAAGTATGACGCCTTCCTTGAGCCGATTGGCGCAGACAAAAGCCAGACCGCTGAGAATTTCGTTGTTCGGATAAAGGGAACAGACCGGATCTTCTATGCCGATTCCGTTTTGTAAAAGTAGAATCGGAAGTTTCGGCGGTATCGTTTTTCCCAGGATGGATTCCAGACTGATGGCCGGAAGCGACTTTAGGCAGTTAATTACAAGATCATAATTTTCTAAATTAGAGGGCTTGGTTTCGAAAGCAGAGTCGGGGAGATATTCGAAATTTCCCCAGGGAATACTTTCCACGCGGAATCCGTTTTTCTTGAGTTCTTCCGAATTACGGCGGACCCAAAAATGGACTTCGCAGCCGGCCTGCTTGAGTTTCCCCGCGTACAAACCGGCGATCGCACCGGAACCTAAAATCAAAATACGAAACAAATCAACCCGCCTGAGAAAATTTTTTTTCGATCTTTCGTAAAATTTCGGTTATTGCCTGAACATATCCGTCGTAAACGCCCCGGTCATACTCGTTTAAGGATTTGTAGTTTAATCCTTGCATTTCTTTGAGATGACTGCGTAGTTCGTCGTCGATATAGTTTTTTCGAATATAAAGAGTTTCGAATACTTTCGGATGCATGATTCTCTCCTGTTCGTTCGGTAACAACGGCTTGATTCCGATTGATCGATCTGCGTAAACTTCGACCGATTATCCCCGATCCTCAAAACGGTGAAAACTATTTTTCAACCAAAGATTCGCTCTTCGGTAATCCGGAAATTTTTTTTCGAACGCGCGAAACTCCCTCCCGTGGATGACGTTTTTACCGTTTTTTCTACGAGGAGGAAAACGGACGTGCAATAATTCGTGAAACACGATGTATTCCAGGACGTAATCGGGTACGAATTCGTTGGCAAGGATCGGATTGATTACGATCATATCCTGGGATGGATCGTAGTGACCGAGTCTCGTCTTCGATTTTCTTTTGCCCCAGTGAATTTTCGTCCCGGAAAGATTCAGGCTCAGGTGGATCGTGTTGAGTTTGTCTAGGATTTCCCGCAGTCTTCCGTTTTTGGATTCGGAACGTTCGATTTGTTTGTTCCGTTTTTTAAGAGGAGAGTCCGTTTTCGAAAACTCGCCGTAAATTTCCTGTATCCTCGCATTCAGGCTTTCCGGCACGGAAATTCCGCAGAGTTTATACAAAAGCACATCGACGACCGTCCTTAGGTATTCTTCCGATTTTAGATATTGCGAATGGATTTTGAACTCGATATACGTTCGAGAAACCCGAACCGTACTTCCGAAGTTGGAGTACGGAAAAAATTTAATACGAATTCCTTTGTCACGAAGAAAGATACGTTTCGTGCCGGTTTCGAATTCCGAAATTATATTCCGCAGAAGTTTTTCGGCTTCCGTTTCCGTGATCGAGACGAACGTTGTTTCGAAACCTAAGGACATGCGGATCAGTTTTCGAAATAATTCTGGATTCTCGAAAACGATTCCGAAGTCGTTTTCGGTTTTGCGGTTTCGTTTCCCGAGTCCGTTTTAGAAATCGTTTTCCCGGGATACAATCGAAGTTGATAAACCGTTTCCGGAGAAGGAATCTCACTCAAAAAACGGGATAATTTCGTATAATACGGACCGGATCTGGATTGGGCCAAAGAAGCGCGCGTGAGATACAATTCCTTTCGTGCCCTTGTGATCGCTACATAGAACAATCTTCGTTCTTCTTCCGTATCCGGATTTTTGCCGGAAGGAAACGATCCCTCGGTGCTGTTCAAAACGAATACTACGTCGAATTCCAAACCCTTGGCGGAATGGACCGTGGATAAATTGAGCAGATCGGATTCGGTGTCGTCGGGTTTGATTTTTTCCAAGCTGAGCGCCGCGTGATCGAGGGTCAGATCGGATAAAAAATCGGAAAGAGAGCGGTATTTCAGTGCGAAACCGAGAACAGAATCCAGATCTTCCGATCTTCGTTTTGAATCGTCGTAGTTTTTTTCCAGAAGGACGCGGTAGTAATCGATAAAATCGGAGACGACCTTTTTCACCTCCGCATCCGTGTCGGAATGTTTTTGATAGAGATGATACAACGGGTTGAGGAATTTCCCGAGGGAAGCGGATTGTCGGCCGAGGATTTCTTTGTTTCCGCCGGATCCGCGTATTTCCGTAAGTATTTCGTTGGATTTGGCGTTTCCGATACCGGGGATCAGTTTGAGGATTCGAATCCAGGAGACCGAATCCACGGGATTGATCAGCAGTTTCAAAAAAGAAAGTAGATCCTTGATATGCGCGGTTTCTATGAATTTTCTTCCACCGAATTTGACGAATGGAATATTCCGTTTTGCTAATACAAGTTCGAGCTGATTGGAATTCCAACCCGCACGGAACAGGACGCTCATTCTGTGAAAGGGAATTCCTTCCTCCTTTTTTTGAAGCAGTAGTTCGGCGATCCCCTCCGCTTCTTCGAGTTCGTCCGAGAATTGTAGGACGGCCGGCAACGGCCCGTTTTCGTTTTCCGTAAAAAGATATTTTTCGTATTTTTCGGAGAAATTCTGTAGGACGGAATTGGCCAGATTCAGGATTGCGGGAGTGCTGCGATAGTTTTTCTCTAAGAATATCGTCTTCGTATCGGGAAATATATTAGGAAAATCTAAAATTCCTCGGACGCTCGCCCCGCGAAACGTATAAATACATTGGGCGTCGTCGCCTACGACCATAAGATTGGTATGTTCTGAAGCGAGAAGACATGCGATATGGGCCTGAATCCTGTTCGTGTCCTGGAATTCGTCAACCATGATGAATCTGTATTTTTCGGAAAGAGCCGATCGAACTCCGCCGTGGTTGACCAACAAGTCTCTCGTGAAATACAAAAGATCGTCGTAGTCCAGAAGAGATCGTTCGGATTTATACAGTTTATAGTCCTCGAAAATCCGTTCTATGTCCTTTTCCCTTTGTAAAAAAGAGGGATATTCTTTTTCTAAAAGTTCTCGCAGCTTTTTTCCCGTGTTGTTGATTTCTCCGTGAAGTTTTACGAGGGTTTCGTTGGAAGGAAACCGAGTTTTCGTTTTTGCAAAATCCCGTTCGTTTCTCAAGAATTGAAATACGTCCAAAGTATCCGCTTCGTCCAAAATCGTAAATCCGGAGGAAAGACCGAGTGCAGGGGCAAACCTACGCAAAACGGAACTGCAAAAAGAATGAAAGGTTCCGCCCTGAACTTCGGAACAACGCGGATCCCCCAAGGAAGAGGCTCGCAAAATCATTTCTCGCGCGGCTTTGCGCGTAAACGTCAAGAGTAGGATGGAAGAAGCGGAAACCCCGGAAGAGACGAGGTGCGCTAAGCGGCTGACGATGGTTTTGGTTTTTCCGGTACCGGCGCCCGCTAAAACGAGCACCGGACCCTCCTGGGTAAGGACGGCTTCCAGTTGAGCCGAATTTAATTCTTCCTTCCAGGACGACATGAACTTTTAGAAAAATCTCTCAGTGATGATGATGTCCACCTTCTCCATGAACGTGTCCATGGGAAATTTCCTCTTCCGTCGCCTCGCGGATTCCGGTCAATTCGACGTCGAACACGAGATTCATTCCGGCGAGAGGATGGTTCCCGTCCACGATCACGGAATCCTCCTGTAGTTCGGTGATGGTAAACACCTTATCCGGTTCGTCGGTTTGGAACATCATACCGATTTGAAGATCCTCGTTGGGAGGGAATTGCGTTCGAGGAACATCGAAAATCAAATCCGGATCCTTAGGACCGTATGCACTTTCGGCGGGAACGTTGATTTTCTTTTTTTCTCCGGTGCCCATCTTTTTCATTTCCTCTTCCAAGCCGGAGATAATATGACCGACTCCTTCCAGATACGATAAAGGGTCTTTTCCCTCGGAAGAATCGATCAAATTGCCTTCGGTGTCGCGAAGCGTGTAATGAAACGTAATCACTCTCGTTTTCATGGATAACTCCAAATAGATAGATAAGTCAAAGTTCTGGCAGGAATCGGGTGTGAAAAATACCGGAATCTAAGTAGATTTCAGGCTAAATCGCGGTCGGTTTAACTCAATCAGAATTTTAATTTAGGCTTCCGATTCATACTGAAAATCAAAATCCACCTTGGTTCGATCCGCTTCCCGCAAAAACGTTTCGATCCGATTGGAAAGAAAAAACCAGGTATTCTTGTTGAGAGTTTCTTGAAAACGCACGGAAAATGGAAGATAACTCGTCTCTGCGATGTTCGTATCTCCCGTATAATCCAAAAGAAGTGTGTAAGAAATCAAAAGAACGTTTCTGTCCACGCCGTTGGCTACCGAAAGTTCCACGGATTTTCGGGGCTCCTGCAGTAGAATTCTCCGCTTGAACCCATTTCTTGTTACGAAGAGCGGGGGGGAATCCTTGTTTTTACCACTGAGGGCACCGGAATAAATTTTCATACGCAATCGTTCGAAGTTCTATTCGTAATAAAATTCCCGGAACGAATCCAAATCCGATCCTCCGAATGATCGTATTGGATTTGAATCCGCCGGGAGAGAGGCTTGGCCCAGAAACGCGCCTGAAATTGAGGAGATTCGGATTGGCAATTTCAAGCATTCTCCCTGATCCAAGAGTTGCTACTCTTGACGCAGTTGAGAATTATGGGTGGATTCTAAAACAAAAATGAAACATTTGCAACAATAAAATCGCAATCTTACGATTTATGCACCTTTTTTTTGAATTTCCCGGGGAGGGCGTTTTTCCCAAATTTCAGAGCGTTCTTTTTTTTCCCAAGCCGACGGATTCGAAATTGCCGCAAGGGAATAGCCGCTCGTCCGTAGGATGAATTTTTCGGAAAGAAGTCGAATTCGTTTTTTGTTTTGAACACGATACGCCGTCTTGAGTGCGATCCGCAAAAGATTCAAATCAGACGGATGGAGTAGACAGGCTTGGACGATCCAAGAGCAAGCCTCTTCCTCCTTTCCTTCCTGAAGAGCCCGTTTCCCTTCTCGCACGAGCGTGGAAATTTTTTTCCGCAAAATTTCCCGTTGTGCGGTGGATTTGGTTCGAATTCTCATAAAACTCAAATCGTCCGAAAGTTCCCCTTTTTGGAGCAACCTTTCTTCCAGCTCGGAAAGTGTGTTCGGTGCGGAAGCCGCGACTTCTAAAAAAATTTCAGGAGCCGAGGTTTTTCGTTTTTCGGAAGATTGTTCGACCGGGAGATACAGATCTTCTCTTCCGTCCGATCCGAGTAGAATCGTATCACCATCTTCTAATATTTGATAGTGTATCTTGAGTTTGAGAGACGTTTCGGATACGGGAAATCCCAGTTTCGGAAGGATTTCTTCCGTGGAAAGGGGAAATACGCTTCCGTTCCGCACGAGAAGTAACGGAGGATGTTCGCAGTTTAGATAAAAAAAATCTCCGGTTTCAAATCGTACCAAGGCCAAGACCGCGGATACGAACATACTCCCGTCCAAGGATTGGAAAACCGCCTGTAGATTTTTATACAAGAGAAAGAGCCAATTCTCCGGACTACGATCGGGATAATCGGGGGTTTGTAGAAAACTTTTTACGATGGAACAAAAGATGAGGGCTCCGCTTGCTCCTTGGATGGATTTCCCCATCGCGTCCGCGTTGATGACCACCCGGTAAGGAATTCCGGAGATCAAAACCGTTTCGCAAAAAGCTACGTCTCCTCCGATCTCGTATTCCTTCTTTTTAAACTGGAATCGTTTGTACTGTTTTCGATGGGTTTCTATTTTTCCTTCCGGTGTTTCCAGATCCGAAGACAAAAACGGACGAAAGAGCAGGGTGATCAGAAAATAATCCCCGTCTTGTTGTTCTTTGAGGGTTTTGATCTTTTGAACGCTTTGGGTCAATTCTTCGGTTCGTGCAGCGATCCCCTTTTCTAATACGGCATTCCAGGAATCGAGTTTGGCGCGCATTTGTACGAATCGATTGGCCAAGGTAAGACAAAGAAAAAACAAAAAACATACTACGCCCATTCCTGATATTCTAAAACTTCTGAAATTGCCGCGTTCGGCGAGCACGTCCACGATTACGAACGAGATCAAACATAGAATTCCGCATAAAATCCTTTTTGCGTCCCGATCTTTTGGCGCGCTCGGAAGGACGATCCAGAACGAAAGTAACGCGTATCCGATCCAGGTGGTCTGTAGACCGTTACGGTTGACTCGATCCAAAAAATCAACGTCCGGAGCAAAAACGAAAAGGAGCGCAAAAACAAAAGAGCTACATTCCAAAATTCTCCGGAAACGAAGCCTCGTTTCGGGCCGGAATACCTCGGGTAAGGAAGCGGCTAAATCCCTTTTTTTTCCTCCGATTGGGCGTCGAAACCTCCGCAATCCCTTTTTCGGAACGGAGAAAAAAAAGGATTCCAAAAAAGCGCAGAAGGTCGGGAACAATAACACGAGAAATGAATATTCAAATTTCTTTAAATATATCATTTTTATTCCCGTAAAATATTTGAACTCACAGAGTGATATCTGATACAAGGAAAAGGAAATCAGAAAAATTCCGAAATAAAGGTTTTCCTTTCCCTTTTTTTCCTGTGCGAATACGAATAGGAAAAAAATTCCGATTAAACAAAACGAGGCGAAGGTGAGAAGTCCGGCGATTTCGGAGCGGACCCAACGTTTCCAGATCTGCGCGGAAGGACCGTAGACGATTTCCCCCGATAGAATTCCGAACTCATATTCGAAATAGGGTTTGAGATAGATTCGGATTTCGTTTTCACGTAGGATCGTTTCCGGTGGAATCGAATACATACGATGTCGATCGTATCCCTGCGGAGTTTCCGCCGCGTAGGCGGAAAAAAATTCCTCTCCGACTTCTTTCCCGTTCCAAAACACCCGGGTTCGGTCCGAAATTTTTCCCAGGCAAAGGGTGCGGGAAACGGAGGCAGATCCCGAAACATCTGTTTCCGTGAATCTTTTGCGAAGCAGTACCCACCCGTTTCCCGGTTCGAGTTCTTTTTTTAGATTTCGAGGAAGGTCGATTCGGATCCAGGGTTCGGTTTTGTAGGATCCGGGTAGGTGCGCCGAGTTCGATTCCGAAGGTTCCTCCACCGGAAAACGATACAACTCCCAGGATCGGGACAAATCGATTGCGACGAATTCGTTTTTGTTCGGATTTGAGTTTTGTCGATTTGCGGATTCTTCCGAAGACGGAAACCCGGTCGTTTCCGGTTTAAACGTCCAAAATTTCCCGTTTTCACATCCTGTCGAAAACGCGACGATCCATAAGAAGATTATAATTTTTGAATGCAAGAGCGTTCCCCCGACCCAAACGGTTCCTCGTTTTGCGCCGGGAGAACTGAGAATCGGAAAAAAACGGAGTTTTTTTCTTAATTTCTACCGCTTCCTATGGAAATCGCGGCCTCGAATCCTTCGAACATCGCACGTTTTGCGTCGATACCGGATGCGTCTTTGGCTCCTCCGATCAAAAAGGCGGGAATTCCCGTGTTTTTTTGTAGGAACTCCTCATATACGCCGACTTCGCTGAGCTGGCCCGCGCACAAGATGATGGAATCACATTCGATCGTTAGGTCCCCGTCCTTTTTGGTTTCTACGACCAATCCCTTGTCCGTCACTTCCTTATAACTCAGAGAAGTGTAAAATCCAACCTGTTTGTTTTCCAATTCCTGTAAAAGCGCCCAAGCTGTGGTCGCTCCCAATCCGGAGCCGATCTTTCCGGAACGACGAAAGATGGATACGTTTCGCTCCGCTTTTTCCGGTTGAATTTTGGCTTCGGTGTAGGTGCGAACGTTGTATTTTTGAAAGTAACTTTCGATCGTAGGAGCTTCCTCTTCGGTAAGTTTGTGCGCCACGTCGCATCCGATTCCGCCGCCCCCGATCACCGCTACATTTTTGCCGGGTACGAATTTTCCCGACAAATAGTCCGCATAGGACGCGGTTTTCTTTTTTTCGATTCCGGGGAGTGTGAATTCCCTCGGTTTGACTCCCGTCGCAAAGATGACCGCGTCTGGTTTTAAGGCCAGAATACTTTCGACGGTGGCTTTGTGTCCGAATTGAATTTCCACACCGAGCGTTTTTAATTCGTTTTGAAAATAACGGATCGTTTCCAAAAATTCTGACTTTCCGGGAATTTGAGCGGCGAGATTGAGTTGTCCTCCGATTTTATCGGTCGCCTCGAGAATCGTAACCTTGTGACCTCGACCGGCGCTGACTCGTGCCGATTCCAATCCGCCCGGTCCGGAACCAACGATCACCACGTGTTTTTTTTCGGCCGGTTCTAACTTGGCGATTTCCCATTCCCGGTTGGCGGAAGGATTCACCAAACAGGAAACCATTTGCTCTTTAAAGGTATGATCCAAACAGGCTTGGTTGCAGGCGATACAAGTGTTGATCCTTTCTTCCTGATCTGCTTTGATTTTTTGCAGTATATCCGGGTCCGCTAAAAAAGGACGGGCCATACTGAGTAGGTCCGCTTCGTTTTCTTTGAGAATTCGAGACATCGTTTCCGGCATATTCACCCGGTTGGAGGCGATGATCGGAATATCCTTGACTTTCTCCTTGATCTTTCCGGAAATTTTCGCCCAGGCTCCCCGGGGAACCAACATCGAAATCGTGGGAATTCTGGATTCGTGCCATCCGATTCCTATGTTCAGCGCATCGGCTCCCGTCTCCTTGAGTTTTTCCGCCAAGACGACCACTTCCTCGAACGTAGGATTTCCGGGAATCAAATCGATTCCGGACATTCGATATACGACGGGAAAATCCTTTCCTACTTTTTTCCGTATGTTTTTCATAACTTCGATCGCAAAGTTCATCCGTTTTTCCGGACTTCCCCCGAAGTAATCCTCTCTTTGATTGGTCACCGGAGAAAAGAATTGATTGATCAAATATCCTTCGCTCCCCATTACTTCCACCGCGCCGAATCCAACCTCTCTCGCTCTCAGCGCCGAATCTCCGAAATCCTCGATCGTTTTCCAAGCCTCTTCTTCACTCAGTGCTTTCGGGATGTATCGATTGATGGGTGCGCGTAACGCGGAAGGGGCGACGAGTTCCCGGTGATAGGAATATCTTCCCGCGTGGAACAATTGTGCGCAGAAAACTCCCTTGGGTTTGAGCGCGTTGGCCACGACCGAAAGTTCCTTACAATCCTCATCCTTCTGAAAATTAAAAAAGATATTGGATCCTTTTCCCTCGTGATTGACCGAAATTCCTCCGGTTGTGATAAAACAAGCTCCGCCGTCGAATCGTCTTCCGTAAAAGGCGATCATTCGTTCCGCGGTGGCGGGCATTCCTTCCAATCCCAAGTGCATGGATCCCATGATCACACGATGGGGCAACGTGATCGATCCGAGTCGGATCGGCTGAAAAATCTCTGAGTATTTCATAACAAACCTTTTGTTCCAAAGTCCAGTTCGAATTCTACGTTGGAATCGTATCTACTTTCGGGCAAGAGAATTCCTACGTTCGAACCCATATTGTTTGAAATCAAACTAAGAGGAACTTCGTTCGGGAGAGGGGTGTACAACGAGGGATTTGTGGACGATTGGTTGGAAGAGTAAACTCGAACGCGGCAGTTACAGTCGGTTGAGGGCCGATATATACGCTCTCGAACAGGCTTCGATGATATCCGTGGAACTTCCTTTTCCTACGACTCGTTCTCCTTTGTATTCGAGTGTGACCGAGGCTTCCGCCATCGCATCCTGTCCTTCGGTAACCGGAGAAATCACAAGACGGGAAACCTCCGGATCCATCCCGGTCGTTTTTTGAATGGCCTTGTAAATCGCATCCACAGGTCCGTCTCCCGTGGCGGATTCTTCCCGTATGTGACCGTCGATCGAAATTCTCACTCCGGCCGTGGGTGTACTTTTGGTTCCCGTAGAAACCGTAAATCCCTCGAGTTGAAATCGATCTTCCGTTGACTTTCTGGTTTCTTCGGAAAAGAGGGCGCGGATGTCCTCGTCATAGATTTCTTTTTTACGGTCTGCGATTTCCAAAAATCTTTGATACGCCGCCTCGAGTTCTTCGGGTTGCGGAGAAAAACCGAGTTTGACGATTCTATCCTTAAAACCGGCGCGTCCGCTGTGTCTTCCGAGAACCATTCGGTTGGAGGAAAGTCCCACCGTCTCCGGTTTCATGATCTCATAGGTTTCCCTGTGTTTGATGACCCCGTCCTGGTGAATTCCGGATTCGTGTGCGAACGCGTTGGCTCCTACGATCGCCTTGTTGGGTTGAACGAGCATTCCCGTGATGGTTTTTACGAGATACGATGCGCGGGCGATTTCTTCGGTTTTGATTCTCGATTGAATCCCCAGCGTGTCTTTACGGGTTTTCATGGCCATCACGACTTCTTCCATCGCCGTATTTCCGGCGCGTTCTCCGATTCCGTTGATCGTACATTCGATTTGACGCGCGCCGTTTTGAACCGCCGCCAGAGAATTGGCAGTGGCCAAACCGAGATCGTTGTGACAGTGCGCGGAAAAAATCGCCTTGTCCGCTCCTCGTACGTTTGAAATCAAAAACTGAAAGAGACTTCCGTATTCTGCGGGAGTCGTATAACCGACCGTATCGGGAATGTTGATCGTGGTCGCTCCCGCGGCGATTACGGCCTCACAGAGTTCGCGCAGAAATTCAGGCTCGGAACGGGTGGCGTCTTCCGGTGAAAATTCCACGTCGTCCACGAATTGACGGCAAAGGGTCACGGCTTCCACGGCCATCTTTAAGACCTCTTTGGGTTCTTTGCCGAGTTTGTATTTCATATGAATGGGAGAAGAAGCGATGAAGGTATGAATTCGTTTTTTCGCCGCCGGTTTTAATGCTTTCGAAGCCGCTTCGATGTCCGCCTTCATCGCCCGCGCCAGAGCGGTAATGATCGGCCCTTCGGTTTCCCGTGCGATTCGTTCCACGGCTTGGAATTGTACCGGTGACGAAACCGGAAAACCGGCTTCGATGACGTCCACTTTCATAGAAGCGAGTTGCGCCGCGATTTCCATCTTTTCATTTTCGGTCATTGCGGCGCCGGGACATTGTTCCCCGTCGCGAAGCGTGGTATCGAATATACGAACGTAGTCATCTTCTGGATGGATCGACATAGAATTCTCGCAAAAAAATCTTCTTCCAGTTTTTTCCGTTTTACAGATTAGACAACCAATTTAAAAGGAAGAATCCCGAAACTTCCGGAATCGATCCGGTTTCTCGTTTTCTTTTATGATCGAATTCTACGCGTCGAACTTTCAATCCACGGATTGCTCCGTGGCGGCCAGCCTCTACTCGGAAATATTCGGCTTCGAAGTTCTACGGAGTTCCGGAACACATTCGGAATTGAACGTTCCAGGATCGATTTTAATCTTCAGTAAGGAATCGAAACATTGTCCCGTTTCCCCGGGAACGATCACGTTTCGGATCGAAAAAAAAGATTGGGAAACCTTGTCTTCGCGTTTACTCGGCCGAGGTTTTCTTTTTGAATCGGGGGACGGAGATTCCTATCGTTCGGTTTTGGATCCTTGGGAAAATCGGATTTGGTTTTATTTTTCCTAATTCCGCGGAGTTTCCTTTTCCAAACCCAAACGCGACCGAACTTCCCGCTTTAAACTTTCGTAATCTCCTACGGGTAAAACGGTCACGTTTTTTTGCGTCGTTAGACCGGAGGCGGTTGTTGTTATCACCGGGATTCCCAGAGAAATCGCCTTTAAGAGTTGTCTGGGTTGGTGTTCTACGTAGGTAGGATAAACTACCAAACCGATTTCCTCCCAGGAATTTCGAAACGGATCTGCGGTTACGTTTTCCCAAAATCCTTCTCGTTCGACGGCGTTTCCTAAGACAAAAATCGAAAGATCGTTTTCTTCCGCCAATCGTTTCATTTCGTACGCGCCCTTTCTTCCGAGCGCCGATCCCGGAAATAAAATTCCCGTTCCCATTCTTTTTAGAACAGGAACTTCCGGTCGAAACCATTCCAAAAGGATCGATTGCCCGGAAAATCGATTCGCGATTTCCGCGTGGGGAGTAATCAGATTCCGAGCCGCGGCGAGGGCTTGGGTCTCGGATTGGATCCAGTGTTCGGATGCTCGGAAGTCGTTTAACGTTTCACTTTGCGGATGATTGGTATGGGCCTGATTCAAACGTTCGTGTAATAGATAAAATGGAAGTCGAGTCATCAATACGTCAAAGGTTCTTCCCGCAAAAACCCCCGCTTCCCAAAGGACCGGCAACAACGTCTGAGAAACGACGAGATGAGAAGCCTCAAAAGGAATACGTCGTGCGGCGGCTTGCGCTACGATTCGATCCAATTCCAAAGTGAGACGAAATCGATTCGTCGTCGCCGCGGTTAAATAACGAAGTTTGAATATTCTCCAAAGGGAGGGAAAAAATACGGATGATACGTTAGACGCGCTTCTTACACTCCAATCGAATCGATTCGTTTTCCAACGATTTCCGTTTTTCATCGGAACGATTACGGAATCGTTCGGCTTCCATCGGGTCCGCACGTATTCATCGAATTCGGGCCAGACCTCATCCAGAATCCAAGCGGTAAACTCGACGGTAGGGCGATTGTTCCAACCGTGCCGGCTACAAGCGATTTTACCGCAGCTATAACAATCGTTTAGCGAAGGGTGGTTTCGAGTTTCCTCGTTTTCCTCCGTTTTTGGGAACAACTCCGGAGCCTTTTCGTTTTTAGAAACGAGCCCGATTGATTCCTCGTTTGCGGCGGGAATGGGAGCGAGACTTCGAAATTGGACGATCATACTCTCCGCGTTGAATTCTATTTCGATCCGAAAGTCAACGGGGGAACGAAAGCGAAGATCGACGTAATTCCATTTTACAGTAGCGTCCCTGTTTTGTTCGGCGAGCGATCCGGGAATCACGGAAGAATGTCTGTGTCTTTCCAATATTTCGAAACCGGATCGAACTGCGACGTCGTAGAGTGCATTCGAAATTTGGCATATACCACCGGCGATACTCGGAACGATACAACCTTCTCGGATCTCCCTTCCTAAAACGAATCCTTGTCCTAAATTCGGATTTCCGATTTGTTTCCAAAAGCTGAATACTTGATCCGCGGTAACCTTGACGCCGTTCAGTTTTCTGGCGACGATTCTCAAGTTCTCGATCTTTCCTGCGGTCAATACTCTGTTTTCCACAGTGTCGTTCGGATTCCAAAGAGGGGTTTCCGAGGTCGCCAAGAGCGTAGAGATCGACCATCTACGATCTTCGTCTTTTTTCCAGAGAGGGACCGGAAAGAGAATATTTTTGAGTCCTCTATATCCTTGGAGTAGAAATACCTTAACGGCGAATCCAAGTTCGTCGGCGCGGGTTTTGGAAGAAGGTATTGTTCTGATTTGTGTCCGGTTCATCGATGCGCTTACTCAACACATGGAATTTTTTTCTTTGATACGAAATCCGTTCGTCCTTTAGACTACGAACATTTCTAAAGGAGAATCCGGTTTTGTTCTTCTTGAAATTTTAGAATTCGAGCGCGATGCTTAAGGAGTGGATCGTTTTTTATAAAAAGTTTTCTTTTCATTCGGAATCGGAAAGGTTTTGCTGCTTCTTTCCGACCTTTTCTTCTTCGATTCTTTTATTTTTTAAATCATAGATAAATCGATAACGTCTTGTGGAAAGCGAAACCAGTTCCGAACAATTTCGAACGTCCCAATGAGGATCGACGGTGATTTTTCGATCCTTTAGGAAATATCGATACTTCAATCCGCATTTACTTTTATCCGCGGTCGTATTCGAAATCCACAATTGTTTGTCGTTTTGCGGAAGGACCTCGTTCCAAAAGTATGTTTCCAAGTCCGAAGCGTAAAAATTTTCGTACCCCGGAAATTCTTTTTGCAGGGTTTGCCTTTCCACTTTAAAGAAACTCGATTCGGAACCGAAAATGCCGAATTTTTTTTTCCCGAAATACGCGAATCGTTCCTCTTCGAAAAGTTTCCGAACGTTGACGTCGATCTTTACGTGTTTTCGATTTTTGATCCAGAATTGAAAAAAAACTTCCACCGAGATTTGAGGAATGGATTCCAAATCGTTTCCTTTTTGTACGGTTTCAAAGGTCATGTTCCGTTTACCGCCGCACGCGGGGAAAAAAAGAACTCCGAAGATTCCGATTCGGAAAACGTTTTTTAAAATAGTATTCTTGAATTTCATCTTTTCGATTTTCCGAGACGAGTTCGATTTCGGATAGGATGGATATGGAAGTAAACTTTTTTCACCCGTCTTCCTAACCCGGAGAAATCGGATCCACGTCCGAATGGCCTTGTTCCATCGCTTTTTCGATCATCTTCTGCGCCTCCGGTCCCAAATATCGGTCGATAAGAAGATGCGCCAAATAGATAAGGGGAGTGATGGCGATCGCAACTCCGCATTTGTAGATGAAATTATTGGTCGAGATCGAGTTCAAATCCTGAAAGGACAAATTTCCTCCGCTTAAAGCGATATAAATGACCACGAAAGAATCCACGAGCTGGGATACGATCGTCGAACCGGTGGCGCGCAGCCACACGTATTTGTTTTTCGTTTTGATTCGGAGGAAATGAAAAATCTGGATATCGATCAACTGACCGATGGCATACGCAACGATCGAACCTACGATGACCTTTCCGGAATTGGAAAACACAACTCGAAACGAATGATCGTCCACGGGCGAATTGGGAGCCGCGGGAATCGAAAGATCGAGCATCAGCAGAAAATACGCCACGAAGATCATCACCATTCCGATCAGGGTGGTGAAACGGACTCCTTTTCTGCCGTAGTATTCGTTGAGAAGATCGGTCACGATGAACGTGACGGGGAAAGGAATTACGCCCATGGTCAAGGTGAAACCGAATGAGACAAAAAGTTTCGAGCCGGTCACTTCCGCTAAAATCAGAAACGTAAGAAAGAACGAGTTCAGAACTAAGAATAATTTCAGCGGTTTGGAAAGAGGCATACGATTTTTTCCCTTCCCCTTGGAATTCGTCAACACGTAAAAAGAACCGTTTGACAACCGTTCCACCGCCAAATCTCTGGAAGTGGGTCCCGAAACGGATCGTTCGTGGAAACTTCTTCATTTTCTTCGATTCCGATTCGATAATAAAACAGTAATACAGATGGCAAACAAACAAGAAGACAGATACAATACCCCGGACGGATTGTTCCAGCCGGTTCCCTTTCAAAAAACTCCAGAAACGAAACGGAAGATCCTCGTTTATTCTTCCGTTTGGTTTTTGCTTTCCGCGGTTTCATTTACGTTGGGAATCAACCTTCTCAAAAAACAGGAAACCCCGGCGGTCGGTCAGGAAACGGTCCGAGTCAGTTCCGTGGGCGTTTTGGACGGACTTCGGAATATTTTCTTTTTTACTAAAACGACTTCCTCTTCCGAAGAATCCGGATCGAAGGCGACCGAAGGTGATTCTGCGGGTTCGAACTTTTTTTCCTTCGCACAAGACGATGATCTTCCCGAGGCGACCTTACTTCCAAAAGCGGACGAAAACACTACGTTCCGCGCGTCCACCTGGTTTTCCGATTATGAAGCCATGAAAAAGACCGTCCATCTGTACAACGAAATCCATCCGTTTATCTACGGAATGAAGGGACGTGAAACGAACAACGGGGATCTTTATTCCAGCTGGGGAAGCACTCAAAAACACGAGCGGGTCGCCGAACTCCGCAAGTTGAATCCGAACGTTAAGGTCATTCCCACGATTTTCCGCTGGGAGAATAAATACGAAAAAATCTCCGAGAATATCGGTATGAACGGACGTAACGATATCCGGGACAAACATCTTTCAAACATTCTCCACGAAGTCGATACATACGGTTACGACGGAATCGACATCGACTACGAAGGTATGAGCTGCGAAAAAAAGGAAAAGTTCGAGGAGTTCATCGTAATCCTCTCCAAAGAAATGCACAAACGCGGAAAAATTCTTTCGGTCGCCGTTCATCCAAAAACCCCCGCGAAAAAAGAATCCCTAAAGGCGTGCAAAGGTCTGAAGGATAAGATCAAGATGGATTACGCGGAAAATTGGAGAGGTCCGATGACGCACGATTACGCATTTCTCGCCAAATACGCGGATCGTATTAAGATTATGGCATATGAATTGCATCCTCGAAAATATAGGAATCCGGGGCCGGGACCGCAGGCTCCCAATACTTGGATCAAAAGTATCATCGAATACGCGAAGGCGAGGGTGCCGTCCCGTCAGTTGTATATGGCCATTCCGACCTACGGTTACGATTGGGCCTTGAATTGTAATTCCAAAATCAAATCCGTCTATTACCAAGACGCGGTTCGTAAAAAGGATTTAGGAATCCATAGACAACCGACGAACATCGATCAGATTCTTGCGGATTCTAAAAATTCCGGCTCTTGGACCAATCTTTCCAAATTCTCCTGGGTGCACACGGGTAAAACCTACGAAGATCCGAGCATCTGGTACAAATCGGAAGGTTGTGATCGAGTCGCGTTTTACATGAATCGGAAAGCGTTCGAAGATAAGATGAATCTTCTGCGGAAGTACGATCTCGGCGGATTTTCCTTTTGGCAATTGATCAGCGACAACGACCCGGGAATCAACGATTATCTGGAACTATTGGTTTCCAACAAACTTCCTCCCGTGGAAAAAGTCAAAGAACCCGTCCAAGATCCCAATGCTCCGACCAACGAAACCAACCAAACCTCTCCGGAAGAGGCGAAACTAAATCGTAAACACGTCGAAAAGGTTGCGCGAAAATAAGGTCGATACGATTTTAACCGACTCTCCCCGGGAAGCGGCGCAAATCCTGCTTTCCGGGGGCCTTGTGGTCTTTCCCACCGAAACGGTCTACGGAATCGGGGCTTCCGCGTTCGATCAAACCGCTTGTAAAAAAATATACGAAGTAAAAAACCGGCCTTCGGACAATCCGTTGATCCTTCACGTAAAGGATTTGGATTCCCTTTTACGGTGCGCCGAGGTTCCTCAAAACGCGTTACGCGTCTTTGAGTCGTTTTCTCCGGGACCGATCACGGGGATTTTTAGAAAAAAGGATCCCCGCCTATTCACGGCGGGTTTGGCGACGGTTGCCGTCCGAATCCCGTCCCATCCGACCGCGTCCGAATTTCTAAAAGAAGCGAACGTTCCCGTGGCGGCGCCTTCGGCCAATCTTTCGGGAAAGCCATCCATTACGAAAATTGAATATATTCTGGAGGAGTTTTGGGGAAAGGTGGATTGTATTTTACGCGGACCCGACCCGACTATCGGAATCGAATCCACGGTGGTTTCCTTTGTGGAGGACGTTCCGATTCTTTTGCGCCCCGGTTTTATCGACGAAACGGATATCAGGACAAGGATCGATTTATTAGATATTTTGAATGTAGAAAATCCGGTCGAAACCGCCGTTATTAGTCCCGGTTTGAAATACAGACACTACGCTCCGCTCTGTAAGGTAGTCCTCGTGGAGTCCCTAACGAACGTTCCCGAAGACGTTGCACAAATCGGTTTTACTTTTTTCGAAACGCGCCCCTTCCAAGTTTTACTCGGTTCGAACGAGGAATATATGAGTTCCCTATATTCTTTTTTTGTGGAATGCGATCGCAGGGGGATACGAGAGGCTTGGTGCGAAATCCCGAAAGAAGGCTGGGGGAAACAGGCGCTTTTGAATCGTATCACAAAAGCGGCGCAGTCGTAAACGTTTCTTCCGAAAGACGTCGCCCTTCTTCGAATACACTTTCCTCTTCGCAGATTCCCTTCTTGTTTTTCCCCCGAAATCGATCGTTCGAATTCCGCTTTAACCCTGTCTCCAAAACGACGAGGAGAAGAGGGAGTTTGACTCCGCAAAAAAGAAATTCTTTCGTACCGATGGAAAAAAGGAAGTTCCTTTTTGAAAGGAGAGAGATGTTTCCGAATCGCCGAACGGGAGGTCCGCCCCCGGGAGACCCGAAACGGCGGATCGAACGAGGGAGTTCAAGAAACCGGGGCGCATGGATTTTAAAAAACTTTGAAAGGTGAATAACGTGGGTAGATATCGAAGTTGGATTTCTTCGCAGTTCAGATCCGACTTGATGTCCTCCACGAGTCCCAAAAAATCGGAGACGGAATCGATCATCTTTTCCTTAAGGAATTGGCTCGAAGTGAACACCTTTCCCTGTCCGAAACGTCGATCCAACAAAGGTACGTCCACGTTACGCGCTTCGGCGACACGTTTATAAAAAAGTCCTTCCGATTCTCGTATTTCCCGTTCCATCAGTTTCCTGGATTCCGGCTGGATCGGGCCGTATTCTGATAGGATGTCCCTGTATTTGTAAAAACCGACCCTATCTTTGGTGACTCCCAATTTCGAGTAGAGATCTTTCAGATCCATACGCATGGAAATACTTCCTATACTTCCTACGATCGCATACGGAGAGGAGTAGATCTTTTTCGCTCCGCAGGAGAGATAATATCCTCCGCTGGCGGAGACGTTCTGTATGTAAGCGTAGACGGGTTTTTTCTTTCCTAATTTTAGAATTTCCTGATATAGTAATTCGGACACGAACGCGGACCCTCCGGGGGAATCCACCTCCAGTATCACGGCTTTGACGCTGGGTTCGTCCTTTAATTCCTTGAGCGCCGATCTGACAGATTGATAGGAAATTCCCTCCGTTTTGCCGTCTCCTTTTCCCTGCGTATCGTGGTGAATGTTTCCTTTCAAGGGCAATACGGCCACGATTCGATCGGGACGCTTCCAAACACGAAACGAGCGTAAGGCGGAATATCGAAATAAAGAGGAAAGTTTCAACTCCTTCGTGGAAGGTTTTCGTTTTTCGTCCCCTCCGTCGTGGTAGTTTTCGTAGGTGAAATTCTCCCGAAACTCCTCTTCATTTAAGAAATCCGTAATATACTTACGCTCTCTCAGGATTCTGGCGGACAAAAACGGTTCAGAGAAAGTCTTCAGCGAAAAACCGGAATATCTGTCGAACAACGTTTCTAGATCCTCGGTCATCTGTTTTAGTAGTATGTTCAGATTCTCCTTGGCTTTCGGAGAAAATTTATCGCGTTGAAGGGATTCCCCGAAGGATTTGTAAGGTCCGCTTTGGAACGTCTCCACTTTGACACCCCATTTTTTTCCCGCGTTTCCGAAAAAGAAGGACTCCGCGGAAGGAAGTACGGGAAAAAACTCGGACGCCTCCGAACAATAACGTACGTCGCAAACGCCTAACAAGAGTAAGGTTTTGAGTCCGCCCGTAAGTGCGAACCCTTCTAAAATCGCTCCCGATTCCTTTAATACGCGTAGCCCTTCGGCGATACTCGTCGCTTCCGCGAATCCGTATTCCGGTTGTCGTATGAGGATCGAAACTTTTTTAAGATTCGGAATTTTAGAAAGAAGTTTTAGCTCGGATAAAAAATCGATGAAAAAAAAGTCCTCGTCCTTAGAGGAAAGTAGTTTTAAGAGAAACGATTTGTTATATTCCGAAAACTCAGAAGGAATCTCTAAAAAATAATGATTTCCCCGAAAATAACGAAATCGTATCCAGCGGATCGTATGAAAAAAAAGTCGGATCGGTAGAAAAATCAATCGGAGCAGGTTTCGAAACATGGGACCAATCTGAGGAGTCGTTTCTCCGGGAAAAAGAAGAATTTATCCGAGGAAAAAAGTTTTCAGATTTTCGGAAGTAGTTAGAACCTGGCCCAAACGGTCCGAGCCTGTTTTCGTCGGACGAAAGATTTGGTTTCATAAAAAGGGTAGTTCATTGCAGGAAATTCGGATTCGCGGCGCAAGAGAGCATAATTTAAAAAACATCAACGTTGACATTCCCCGGGACAAACTTGTCGTAATTACGGGATTATCCGGTTCCGGTAAATCTTCTTTGGCCTTTGATACGATTTATGCGGAAGGACAGAGAAGATATGTGGAAAGTCTTTCCGCCTATGCGAGACAATTTCTCGGCCAGATGGAAAAACCGGATTTGGATCTGATCGAAGGTCTTTCTCCCGCAATTTCCATCGAACAAAAAACCACACACAGAAATCCCCGATCCACGGTGGGAACCGTAACCGAAATCTACGACTATCTCCGTCTTTTGTATGCGCGTGTGGGAACTCCCCATTGTCCGGAATGTGGAACGCCGATTCAATCCCTATCCGTCGATCAGATCACGGCTCGGGTTCTCTCGTTTCCTTCCGGTACGAAACTACAGATTTTAGCCCCGGTCGTGGACGGTAAAAAAGGCGAGCACAAGGATATTTTGGACAAGATCCGCAAGGACGGATTCAATCGGGTTCGTATCAACGGGGAAATCCGAACCTTGGACGAAGAAATCGTCCTGAAGAAAAATTTCAAAACCTCCATCGAAATCGTAGTCGATCGAATCGTGATGAAGGACGGGATACGAAGTAGACTGGCCGATTCTGTGGAAACCGCTCTCAAACAGTCCGAAGGAATCGTGGTTTTGGACGACGGTTCTAAGGATCACGTACTCTCGCAAAAAATGGCCTGTCCGAACGGACACGAGATCGGGTTTACCGAACTTTCTCCCCGTATGTTTTCCTTCAATTCTCCGTATGGAGCCTGCGAAACCTGCGACGGTTTGGGAAGTCTGTTGGAATTCGACGAGGATCTTTTGGTCGGTGATCCGGAACTTTCCCTCGTGGACGGTTGTATCGAGGCCTGGGCCGGCTCCAAAAGCAACGGTTTTTGGTTTATGGCCACGCTCAAATCGCTTTCCGATTCCTTAAAGTTTAAGATGAACACCCCTTGGAAAGACCTTCCCGAAAAAACGAGACAAACGATCCTTCACGGGGACAAAAAGATAAAAATCGAATACGATTTTCGCGGAGCCAATTCCCATTACGAATTCACCAAGGAATACGAAGGTGTGATTCCCAATCTACACAGACGTTATAAGGAAACCAAATCCGATTCGATGCGGCAATGGTTCGAATCGTATATGACCAATCACCCTTGTCCTTCCTGCAAAGGGAAACGTTTGAAACGGGAAAGTCTTTCGGTAAAGGTGCATAACGTCTCCGTGGACGAATTCACTTCCTATTCCATCGAAAAAGCGCTGCGTTTTGTGGAAGGTTTGAAAGTGACCGGAGCGGAAGAAGTGATCGCCAAACCGATTCTCAAGGAAATCCACCAAAGACTTTCGTTCTTGAACGACGTGGGAGTGGGTTATCTCACTTTGGAACGAAGCGCGGGTTCGCTTTCGGGGGGAGAAGCCCAGCGGATCCGTTTGGCGACCCAGATCGGCTCTCGTCTGATGGGGGTTTTGTATATTTTGGACGAACCTTCAATCGGCTTACACCAACGCGACAATACGAAATTGATATCCACACTCAAGGATCTTCGCGACTTAGGGAATACGGTTCTCGTCGTGGAACACGACCAGGAAACCATGGAGGAATCCGACTGGTTGATCGACATGGGACCGGGAGCTGGAGTTCACGGAGGTTCCGTGGTTTGTGCGGGAAGCCCGAAACAGGTGGCCGCGCACAAACAATCGCTTACGGGAAAATATCTTTCCGGAAGAATGACGATTCCTATTCCGCCGAAACTCCGGGAAGGAAACGGTCTTTCGATCCAGATCCTCGGAGCCAAGGAAAACAATCTCAAGAACATCGACGTTACGCTCCCTTTGGGAAAGTTAGTCGTCGTTACCGGAGTTTCCGGTTCCGGAAAATCCACCCTGATCAACGACATTCTTTACAACGCGGCGGCTCATAAGGTGATGAAGATGAAAACCGTCGCCGGAAAACACAAATCGATCAAGGGATTCGAAAACATAGACAAGATCATCAATATCGATCAATCTCCTATCGGCAGAACGCCTCGTTCCAATCCGGCGACTTACACGGGATTGTTTACTCCGATCCGGGAAATGTTCACCGGTTTGGAGGAGGCGAAGTTGAGAGGATACGGCCCGGGCCGATTCAGCTTCAACGTGAGCGGAGGTCGTTGCGAAACCTGTCAAGGGGACGGAATCCTAAAAATCGAAATGCACTTCCTTCCGGACGTCTACGTCACCTGCGAGATTTGTAAGGGAAAACGATACAATCAGGAAACATTAGAAGTTCGTTATAAAGGAAAAAACATCTACGACGTCCTGGAGATGACCGTCGAAGACGCGAATCAATTTTTCGAAAATATCCCCATCGTCAAAAGAAAACTCGAAACCCTATTGGAAGTCGGATTGGGATATATTCGATTGGGACAACCGGCGACGACGTTTTCCGGTGGAGAAGCGCAACGGATCAAACTCGCCACCGAGTTGTCCAAACGTCCCACCGGAAAAACCTTGTATATCCTGGACGAACCCACGACCGGTCTTCACTTCGAAGACGTTAGACGCCTTTCCGAGGTTCTGCACACTCTTGTGGACCGAGGGAATTCGATGCTCGTCATCGAACACAATCTGGACGTCATCAAACAGGCGGATTGGATCGTGGATATGGGACCGGAAGGAGGAGACGGAGGAGGAATCGTAATCGCCGAAGGAACTCCTAAGGACGTGGCCAAGGTGAAACATTCCTATACCGGTCAATATCTGAAAAAAATATTCGCGGATTCGAAGGAAGAAAGTAAATCTCCGAAAGGAAAGGAAAAAGCGGTCCGGTAAGGTTTAGGATCGCCTGACAAAGGAGGCAGCAAATATGACTCTCAAAGAATTCCTAACGTCCGTTCCTGCGGAGGAATATAGAACCGTCTTTCGAAACGCGCTTCCGCATCTGATCGAAGAAGGTTATTTCGACCCGGTTTCCGGAGGTTCCTTCGAAACCTTTCATAAAAAAGTGTATGCGTTGGGCTCGTATCCCAAAGGAATCGGAATCGGAATCGCACTGATGGCACAAATCAACGTCGCGGGAAGGGTGATCCGATATTGTGGATCCGGTTTTTTCAACGAAACGGAAACCAGAACTCTTCCAGAGAAAGAAAAAACCGCCGCGTTGACGGGAACCATCCAATCCGGAATTCGATCGGGAACGAACATCATTTCCATGGGAGTAAGTGAATCCGGTTGGAAAGGAAGAATTTCGAATATCACGAGCCGTTATACGATCGAAGGAAACTCCATCGTCCTGGATTTGAACAAATCGTTTCTGACCAACGGAGCGAACTGCAACGGGTTTTTGATCGTAGCCAAATCTCCTGACCAATACTACGACGTGATCTATCTTCCTCTGGAAGTACCGGGATTGGAACGCGAAGATTTTGACCTCGAATACGCCAAAGAGGCGACCCACTGTCGTTTGAAGGGATCGGGAATTGTACTGCCGCCCGAAAACCTGGTATTTTTGAATTACGAGGAGTTCGCTCCCGAAATACATCTTTCCGAGATGTTGTCCGCTTCGGCGAGTTTTTGCGGCTATGTGGAATTGATCCTCAAAACGCTTTTGAAAGAAAGAAGGGACGCTATGGATCCTCGTCTCGCGGCGAAAATAATCGACATTCAACAATTATTATATTCTAAAATTTTGGAAATATCTAGGAGGAAGGACTCCGATCCGGAATTTACGATGGATTCGGTGCATCCGTACGGTTACGAGACCGCTTTGGATCTGATCTATTCCTGGCTGACGGAAGCGGTCAGCGGCGTCGAATTGGCGCAGATGTTTCCCGACTTCGGATTGTTTTACAGCATTCATCCGGGAAAAATGCCGGTTTATCAAAAAAACAGTCTGAAAAAAATCAGAGCCCTCCGCGGAGCATGAACGTTTTCTAATGATGGTGATGTCCGTGAGGGTGAGGGTGATCGGTTCCGTGTGTATCGTTGACGGCGAGAAGTTTCAGTTTTTCCGTAAGTTCCGCGTTTTCGCATTGGATCGTAACGAAGTCGATCCCGAAAGAGGATTTTAGAACTTCAGTACATTGAAATATTATGAAATCCTGCTTTTCCGAGGAAGACGTTCGTATCCGAAACGTGCAGGCGTTTACGCCCCGTGTCACCGACCAAAAATGATAGTCCAGAACCGCTTCGATTCCTTTGACTTTACGGATATGTTCCAAAACGTGCGGGATATCGATATTCGCCGGCGCCGACTCCAAAAGGACGAATAAACTTTCCCGGAAAATTGCCCAAGCGGAACGAAGGATCAAAAGGGAGATGAGGACGCTGATCGTCGCGTCCACCCAGGTCCAACCGGTAAAATGGATCAAAAGAGCTCCGAATAACACTCCCACGGTCGCGAGAAGGTCGCTCAAGACGTGTATATACGCCGACTTTACGTTGATGTTGTCGTTTCCGAATCGGAAGAGTACCCAGGCGCTGAGAAGATTGAGCACGATTCCCGCGGAGCTATAAAGGAACATGGCAAAACTAAGAATTTCTGTTTCGTTTTGCAAACGTTGGACCGCTTCCCAAAGAATAAAGAAGGAAATTCCGAAAATCAAAACGGAGTTGAGAAGCGCGGTTAGGATTTCGATTCGGAAATATCCGAAGGAAAACCGAGGATTCGGCTTTTTTGAGGCGAGAATTACGGCGATTAAGGAAAGAAACAAAGCGATCGAATCGGTGATGATATGCCCTGCGTCCGCCAAAAGCGCGACGCTTCCACTATGGATTCCCCCGAAAAACTCCACACAGAAGATGACCAGGGAAACTACGATCGCGAAAACTATGGATCGTTTGAGCCCGGTTTCTCCGTTTCTCTCGACGTGATGAAGTTGAAAAAAATCGTCCATCAACGCGGAACTACTACGATGTCTACTCTTCGATTGAGGGCCCTATTTTCCGGAGTATCGTTCGATACGATGGGTTGGAACTCTCCGTAACCCGCGAGAGAAAAATTACGGGGATCCAGATTTTTACTCTCTAAAAAATAATGAAGAACGGATAACGCGCGTTCGCCGGAAAGCTGCCAGTTGTCGGAAAATTTTTTGGTTCGAATGGGAACGTTGTCCGTATGACCTTCTATGATGATGAGATTCCCGGGGTAATTGGCGAGAATTTCCCTGATTTTGTCGAGCGCCGGTTGGATCTGCTTTTTCAAATCGGCGGATCCAGAGTCGAAAGAGATCTTATCGTCGATATTGATAACGAGACGATTGTGAAACCGTTTGAGCCGGATCTGCCCTTTTTTGATTTCGTCGGTGAGTTTGGTTTCCAGTTCGTTGGCTTGTTCGCTCAGACGATCCAATTCCTTCCTTTGATTTTCGGAAAGATTTTTCAACCGCGAGATCTCGTCGTTTAAGGAAAGGATCCTGGATTCGAGATCCGCGATTTTTTTCTCGTATTCTTTTTGTAGGGCTTCTGTTTTTTTCTGACAGGCGGCCCGTTCCCGTTCCAATTCTTCTTTGAGGTTTTCGAGAAGATCGCGGAATTTTTTGGTCTGTCTTTCGTTTTCCTCGATCAGTTCCTTTTCCTTGTTGGAGCTTTTGGTTTTGAGAACCGCGATCTGATTCTCCAAGGCCTTGTGTTTTTCTTCGGAGAGTTCGTTGTCCTTGGCCCGGAATTCCTTTTCACGAGCGATGAGTTCCTCCAAAGAACGGATCTTGGATTCCAACTCCAACTTTTCCTTTTTAGAATTTTCGGATTCGTTTCTGTGTCTGGTCCGCAGAGAATCCAATTCGATTTCCAGCGCGATCTTTTCGTTGTAGATCTTGTTGTATTCCCACGGATAATAAAACGCATCCGCCGAAACCGGTACGACGAGGACGAAGAACATAAGTATGAAAAAGGATTTGAGAAAGAATTTCATCAGGATGTACGCCTTCTTCTACGATGGAGCCGTTCCCGATCGGGTCAAATGAAAAACTCCTTTTTTACGCTTGTCCGGGAAATTCATTGATCGGTCCGCAAAGTTTTCCATCCTGTTCCGGAACGCCGTTTCTTGGAGAAAAAATATGGAAGAGAAGGGACTGGGACCAAGCCTGTTTTCGGAAAAAGCGAACGCTTCCTCTCCGGAATGGTTGGAATTCTTCTCCGAAAAAATCCAAGCCGGAGACGATCCTTTTTTGGATCGATTTCTAAACGTCAATCACCCGGCCGACGTCGCCGAGGTCCTCGAAAAATTGGAAGAGGATGAGGCGTTTTATATTTTCAAACGATGCGATTCCGAATTGCAGGGTTCGATTCTGGTCGAATTCGACGAGGAATTTCAGGCCGATCTGATTTCTCGATTTCAGATGAAAGAAATTTCTCCGATTCTTGAAAATCTGGAAACGGACGAACTTTCCAATTTGATCTCCGAGTTTCCCCGGGAAAAAGCGGAAGAGATCCTCAATTCCATCGACCAAGAGGATTCGTCTCAAGTACGGAAACAACTTACGTTCCGGGAATACACCGCGGGTCGTTTGATGAATACCGTTTTCGCTTCCGCCGTGGAATCGGATACGGTACGTAAGGCGATCATCAAACTCCGTAAGATCGCCAAAGAAACCGACGACATCTATCATTTATACATCACCGACGAGGACAACGTTCTCAAAGGATACGTGAAACTAAAAAATCTTTTTCTGGCTCCGCTCAACGGGAAAGTGAATCGACTGATGAAAACGGGATTCACCTCGATCCACTACGATACCGACCAAGAGGAAGTGGCCAAGATCTTTCGGAAATACGATTTGGTTTCCGCGGCGGTCGTGGACGATCTGGGTAGGATCCTGGGAAGAATCACCGTGGACGACATTTTGGATATCGTTCACGAAGAAGCCTCGGAGGATATCCTTCGTTTGGGAGGGGTTTCCGAAGAAGAGAAGATGAGTTCTTCGGTATTCACTTCCGCAAAACGAAGAATGGTCTGGTTATTGATCAATTTGGGTACGGCTTCTTTGGCGGCCTCGGTAGTTTCGTTTTTCGGAGCCACGATCGAAAAATACGTTCTCCTTGCGTCCTTGATGCCGATCGTCGCGGGAATGGGAGGAAACGCGGGAACTCAGTCGATCACGCTGATTGTGCGTAATCTCGCCACGGGGGATTTGACTACGGGAAATTGGAAAGCAGCGATTCGTAAAGAAGGTTTGGTCGGTCTTTTTAACGGATTTATGGTGGGAATCACCGCAGGATTGATCGTTTATTTTTTTACCGGAAACTTCGTTTTATCTGCGGTGATGTTTATGGCCTTGCAGGCGAATTTGGTCATCGCGGCGGTAATCGGAACTTCGATTCCTCTGTTGTTGCGCGCTTTGGGAATCGATCCCGCCATCGCGTCCTCGATATTCGTGACGACGTTTACGGACGTATTCGGATTTTTTTGTTTTTTAGGTTTGGCTTCGCTTTTTATCCGGATGTTGTAGTAAAAAACGCTCCTTTACAAAAAACGAAACGGCAGTTTGGATTCATTTTGGAAACATATCCTCGGAGAATAAAAAGAGTAAGATGCAGATTTCACCCGCCCCCTCGATCACAAAAAAGAACGTAGTACACCTCGGTATTCTGATTCTATGTCTGAATTGGATCCTCAGTTGTTCCAGCACGGGAGGAACGACCGGCGGACCGGATTCCCAAACCTACGAAAAAGTTCCCAATCCAGCGGGAGAAAACGAACCCGTTTTGGACGAGGAAGGTAAGGAAGTAAATCTTACCACCGGAGATCCGGCCCCGTTTTTGAAACCATCCAAGGATCCCCTCGAATATTTCCGTGTTCACATCACGAGCGACGGATATCGGCTGCGTCAGCTTCGAGGTTCCAAATACATCAAACGAAAGACGGATCTGGGAGGAGACGCGCTTATCAGCGAGGAATTGGTTCGTTTTAACAAGATCAATTTCGTGGACGACGGAATCATTATCGTCGTGTTAAACGGAAATACGGGCGCATTCGAAACGATCCGGTTCAACACGAGGGTTCCCCGAATCAACGACCTGGCCAAGATCGTTCAGAACGACGTCACTCGCTGGTCCATGGAACATTCCGAAGAAAAACCGGTCGTTACTAAATTCCAAATTCATTATACTCTTGAATTGAAAAACAAAGTGGGAAGCACCCGGGACGCGGTCAAAGAGGAACTCAAAAAAGAAGTCATCCGCAGAAAATAAGTTTTTGCCCCGGAGACGATACGAACAAGGGTTTACCGGTAAAACGATTTATCGCCCCGGTAAACCCGAATTGTAAACATACATTTGCGGAGGCAATCCAGTTGAAGTCCGATATTTCTATACTTCGTTTTTGGAGTTTGACCGTAAAGGATTGTCTCACTCTTCTCGGCTCGGACGAAAACGGTCTCAGTAGCGAACAGGCCGAGGTAAAACGTAAGCGTTTCGGAGCCAATCGTCTTTCCGAACAAAAGGAGCTTACGGAAGTCGGTTTGTTCGTCTCTCAATTCAAAAGTCCGATCATCCTTCTTCTTTTTTGCGCTTCTCTCTTGTCGTTTTTGTTACGGGATTCGGCGGACGGTATCGTCATCTTATCCATCGTGTTCGTAAGCGGCGCGCTCGGATTTTGGCAGGAACGGGGAGCGATGTATGCCGTTCGAAACTTATTAGCCATCGTTCAAGTGAAAGCTACTGTTTTGCGGGATTCGCAACCGACCGAAATCCCCGTTGAGGATGTAGTGCCGGGGGATCTTCTGATCCTGAAAGCGGGGGATATCATCCCCGCGGATTCGTTGATCGTTTCTTCCAAGGATTTGTTCGTCAATGAAGCCTCCTTAACGGGAGAATCGTTTCCCGTCGAAAAGGCCGCAAACGTTCTCTCGGAAACGTCCCCTTTGTCGGAGCGAAGTAATTCTCTTTGGATGGGGACGCACGTAGTCAGCGGTCAAACAAAAGCGATCGTGATCAAAACGGGCAAAGACACCGAATTCGGAAAAATTTCGGATCGTTTAAAACTCAGACCTATGGAAACCGAATTCGAAATCGGGATCCGCAAGTTCGGTTTTTTTCTGCTTCACGTCACGTTGCTTTTGGTGATCGCGATTTTTGTGGTGAACGTATTTCTTCATAAACCTCTTCTCGAATCCTTTTTATTTTCGCTCGCGCTCGCGGTGGGTTTGACCCCGCAGCTTTTACCGGCAATCATCAGCGTAAATCTTTCCCACGGCGCAAAACGGATGGCGGAAAATCGTGTGATCGTAAAGAGATTGGCCGCGATCGAAAACTTCGGCAATATGAACGTCATCTGTTCCGATAAAACGGGAACTCTCACCGAAGGAAACGTAACACTACGCTCTGCGTTGAACGTCTACGGCGAAGAGGACGAAGAAGTGACTCGGAACGCTTTTATAAACGCTTCCTTCGAGACCGGTTTCGTCAACGCGATCGACCAATCCATTCGCACGAACTTGAAATTCGATCTTACCGGATACGAAAAGTTCGATGAAATCCCGTACGACTTTCTAAGAAAAAGACTCAGCGTCTCCGTTTCGTATAAAGGTTTACACCGATTGATCACGAAAGGAGCGCTCGTCAATGTGATCGAAACGTGCGGTTTCGCCTTATCTCCGGACGGCGAACGGATTTCGATCGAACCTCTGAAGGAGCGCATTTTAGAAACCTACGAACGTCTCGGTAAGGAAGGAAATCGGGTTTTGGGTGTTGCGATCAAGGATTTGGAAACGGATTCCAAAGTCGATAAATCGGAGGAACGGGATATGGTCTTTCTCGGATTTCTTTCCTTTTACGATCCTCCTAAAAACGACGCGGAAAAAACGATACGGGATTTGCGGAACCTCGGTGTGTCTTTGAAAGTGATCACGGGAGACAACCGTTATGTGGCAGCCAATCTTTGTTCCAAATTAGGATTCCAAAATCCTAATATTCTATGCGGTTCAGATCTGGAGGAGATCAGCAACGAGGCTTTGATCCAAAGGGTAAACGAGGTGGACGTATTCGCCGAAATAGAACCGAACAACAAGGAACGGATCGTAGTCGCGTTAAAAAAAGGAGGCAACGTGGTCGGATATATGGGCGACGGTATCAACGACGTTTCGGCCTTACATTCCGCCGACGTAGGAATTTCCGTGGACGGAGCCGTGGACGTCGCCAAAAACGCGGCGGACCTGGTGTTATTGGAAAAAAATCTGGAGGTACTCGTAGAAGGTGTGAAACAAGGACGGAAGACCTTCGCCAACACACTCAAATACGTGTTTATGGCCACGAGCGCCAACTTCGGAAATATGTTCAGCATGGCGGGAATTTCGCTCTTTCTTCCTTTTTTACCGTTATTGCCGAAACAAATTTTACTCATTAATTTTTTGACCGATTTTCCCGAGATGACGATCGCGACGGATCGAGTGGACGAGGAGATGATATCGTCTCCGAAACGTTGGGATATTACCGCGATTCGAAAATTCATGTTAGTCTTCGGAGTGATCAGTTCCTTTTTCGATTATCTGACCTTCGGAGTTTTGTATTGGATTCTCGAAGTAGGGACCGAACAATTTAGGACGGGTTGGTTTTTGGAATCCATCGTCTCCGCGTCACTGATCGTCTTGATCATACGAACGAGGGATTCCTTCTTTCGAAGCGTTCCGGGGCGTTCCTTGTTTTGGGCGACCATCGGAATCGGATGTTCAACCGTTTTGCTTCCCTATACACCCATCGCAACTTTGTTCGAATTGGTTCCTTTGCCCGCGAACGTACTTTTGATCCTTTTGGGGATCGTATTCGTGTACGTGACGACCGCCGAATTCGCCAAAAAACTTTTTTATAAAAGAGTCCGGTTGTAAATTCGGGAATCGACTTCCGATTCAGATTTTTTCCAAAAGAGTATCGAAACGATTCCTACCAAAACGGTTTTGCCTCGATGGATCGGATTTCATTCTTTCGATCCGATGTTTGGTGTCGTTCGACCAAGAACATTCTGTATCCTCGAAAATTTTGAAAGACAAATCGTTTTTCATTTTCGAAAACGTTTCTCGGAAGCCCATTTATGAAAGAAAAAACGATCGATTTTGATCTCGTCGCGGATCTCTACGACGTGTACGTAAACTCGGATTTGGATCTGGCATTCTTTCTTCGGGAAACGGAAGGCGTCAGTTCTCCGATTTTAGAACTGATGGCGGGAACGGGTAGGGTTTCTCTTCCTCTTCTCCAGCGGGGACGAAAACTTTTTTGTGTCGATTATTCCCGGGAAATGTTGGTTCGTTTAAAGGAAAAAGCCGCGGATTTCACGGAGAATTTGGAAACACGGGAGGCGGACGTTCGCGACCTAAAACTCGATGGAACCTTCGAAAGGATCCTTTTGCCGTTCCATTCCTTGTCTGAAATCACGGATCCTTCCGATCAGAAAAACGTATTGAAGTCCGTCCGTGACGCGTTGTCGAAGAACGGCGTCTTTCTACTTACATTACAAAATCCTAAAGTTCGTCTAAAAACCGCGGACGGTCTTATGAGACCAATGGGGAAATTTTCCCTTCCCGATCGTAAAAAACTGATTCTTTCTTATTGGAATTCGTATGATCCGAAACGAGGTATCGTGACCGGAATGCAATTTTACGAAATTTACGATTCCAAAAATACGATGATCGAAAAGCGTTTTTTACCGATCCGTTTCAGACCGGTATTCAAAGACCAGATTTACGACTATCTCGCGGAACTTGACTACGAAGTCCTTTCCGTATTCGGAGATTACTCCTATTCTTCGTTTGAAGAGGAGACAAGTCCATTCATGATTTTTAAATTAGGAAAATAGAATGAAAAAGTTTTTTATTTTTTCGACGGCGACCCTGTTCCCGTTCGCTTTGTTGTGGAACGGATTGGTCCACGGGGTATTATTGCGGGAGTCGAACGAATCTTTGTCCTATTTGCGCAGAATCAATACCGGAGATTTCGTTTTAATGGGTCTAATCGCGACTCTCGTAATAACGTTTCTTTTTACGGTTAGTTTCTGGAAATGGAAAAAAATAGGATCGTTTGGAGAACACGTATCCCACGTATTTTTTTTCTCCGCGATCGCGGGAGTATTCGTGGATATGAACCAATACATGCTTTATCCGATACCGGGTAACGTAGTGTTTTTATGGTTTTTATTCGGGTTTTCGGAATTTTGCGTATATCAGTGGATCGCAAATTACTATCACGGAAAATTCATAGAAAACGGGTAAGGACGGAATCTTGAAAAAAGATCCGCCCTCGGTGAGGAAAAACCTAAGGTTTTTTCGGAGCGAATTTTAGGAAGTGTTCTACTTCTTTTTTGGAACCGACGACTAACGTGGAGCGTTCGTGTAATTCCTTCGGGGTCAAATCCAAAATTCTTTCTCCGTAAACGGTGACGGCCATTCCTCCCGCTTGTTCCGCGATAAACGCCATAGGAGCTGCTTCGTACAAAAGTCTGAGTTTTCCGTTCGGATATTTCGTTGACTTCGTATCATTCGGATACAGAAAGATTCCACCTTTCAAAAGGTTTCTGTGGAAGTCGGCGACCAAGGAGCCGATGTATCTTCCGGATTGAGGTTTTCTTCCTCCCTCGATGGATTTGATATCGCGAATATAATTTTTGACTTCGTCGGACCAATAGTTGTAGTTCCCTTCGTTGATGGAATAAATCCCGCCCGTCTCCGGCATTTGCATATCGGGGTGCGAGAGGATGAATTCTCCGCAGGAAGGATCCAGGGTGAAACCGGAAACTCCTTTGCCGGTACAAAGAACGAGCATCGTGGAAGAGCCGTAGAGAACGTATCCCGCGGCTCTTTGTTTGGATCCGGGTTGAAGCAAATCCTCTAAACTTCCCGGCGTGCCTCCGGGAGTCTTTCGCAGATGAACGGAAAAGATCGTTCCGATGGAAACGTTCGCATCGATGTTGGAGGATCCGTCCAGAGGATCGATCGCGATCGTGTATTTTCCGATCTTATAGCCGCTCGGAACGGGAACTGTTTCCTCGTGTTCTTCGCTTCCCAGGATACAAAGGTGACCGCAGCGGGTGAGGGTATGGTTGAAGACCTTGTCCGCATACTCGTCCAGCTTCATCTGCGTTTCGCCTTGAACGTTCACGGTTTCGGTGGATCCCAAAATGTTTTCTAAAAGTCCGGCTTTGCGCACTTCACGGGAAACGATTTTCGCGGCGTAGACCAAGTGACTCATAAGGGCCGTAAAATCCCCTGTGGCTTGGGGCAACTTGAGTTGTTCCTCGATCAGATATTGGGAAAGACTCAATGTTTGTGTAGGGTGAACAGACATAAATTCCTCTGGGAAAATGATTCCAACAGGGTTTTCGGAGGGCTTGCGAATTCAAGCGAAAAGCTCTGTAATCAAGCCGGATAATTTCCAGTTCCAAGCGGAACTTTTTTTTCGAAAGAAATCTTGCGAATTCGGAAGGTTTCCGTTCCGATATTAAAAATCGGAGCTACAACCAAAAAAGCGATGCAAGCCTTCACTCATAAATATAAAATCACGGAAGACATCTTCGAAGAGTTTTCGGATCAGTTTTTGAGAGATATTCGAAATTCGTTAAGCAATGAAATCGTGATCACACACTTCCGATTTCAGGATTTGTATTCTTATTTTAAACTCCTCGGCGAACAAAGATCCGCGGAGATCATGCGGGAATTAAAATCCATCATTCAAGCGCATCTGCGACCTTACGACAAACTCTACGTCTACGATTCCAGATCCATTTTGACTCTTTCTCCGGATTGTAAAACCGAGGTCGTTCAGGCGCGTTTCGACGAGGTAGTGTTTCAGGTCAATCATCTCATCGTGGATTACGAGATACAATTTATGGAATTGAACTCCTCCGTCGAATCCTTTGAGCCGATCTGGAGTGAACTACTCGCACCCGTAAAAAGTACCTGACGTCCGTTAAGCGAAAACGGAGAATTCCGATGTACAAAATTCCCCCACCGAAAAAGTTCTTCAGGGAATGAACGATTGTACCGTAACTTTCAACGAGGCTTTGCTTCGGAGGAAAGAATGAATCAGGCAGAAAAGTTCAAAAAAACGTTGGAACGATACATCGACTACAGAGGGATCGACATCATTCTTCATCTGAAAAACGGAACCGTGATCGAACTCGATAAAAATCGCCGCTTAAACGGGGATATAGTGATCAAAAACGGAAAAACGGGAATCGTAGCCGAAATCGAAATTTCTGAAATCCAAAAAGCGGAATTTTTTGCGGCTTAGAAGTTTTGTCTCTTTTTCGAATTTTGTCGGAAAAACCTTGCAAAAAGGCCCTCTGTTTCAGGTAATGTACATTTGGATCTCTTATTTCTGCGGAAGTATAGGGATTGATGTGCGTCCCCTTAGCCTCGGGCGGCTTTCCGTTTCAAAATCGAGGCTCAATAAAAACGAAGGAATCTAAAACTCGAATGGTAGGAATTATTGTAAAAGACGGAGAATCGATCGAATCTGCTTTGAAACGTTTCAAACGTGATTGTGCGAATGCAGGAATCATGAGTGAAATCAAACGCAGAGAATACTTCGAAAAACCGAGTATCAAAAAGAAAAAAGCGATCGAATCCGCAAAAAGAAAAGCAGAAAAGAAAAAGCGCCTTTTCTCAAAGAAAGACAAAGCCTAAATCGGGCTTTGTTCCAAGAGATCCGAGAGGATTCTCCTCCTAAATCTGAATCATTAAACTCATGTCCTTGCAAATAAAAATCAATGATGATTTGAAAGAAGCGATGAAGGCAAAGAAAGAACCGCATCTTTCCACGCTTCGTTTGCTGAAATCCGACATCCAATACGAACTTACAAAAACCGGCGCCAAAGAACTTTCGGACGAACAAGTAATCACCGTAGTAAAGAAGGCCTATGCAAAACGGATGGATGCGATCGAGATGTATCAAAAGGCGGGACGCAACGACCTTTTGGAGCAGGAGCAAGGAGAAGCCGGAGTTTTGAAGGAATATCTTCCTCCGGAACTTCCGGAAGAGGAAATCATAGCAACCATCGATCGAATTTTTGCGGAACTGCAACAGCCTACCGCAAAGGATATGGGCAAGGTTATGGGAAAAGTCATGGCCGCGTTCAAAGGGAAGAGTATAGACGGCACCAAGGTTTCGGCGATCGTTAAATCCAGGCTTTCCTGAGTGGTTGCACTTTGTCGAACAAAAAGGATTTCATCGATCGGATTCATCGGGAAGTTCCCATCGAGTCGTATATCTCCCGGTTCGTTCCCCTCAAAAAGAGAGGAAAAAACTTCCTAGGCCTGTGTCCGTTTCACCAAGAAAAATCACCTTCGTTTAACGTTTCTGCGGAAAAACAGTTCTACTATTGTTTCGGTTGCAAAGCCTCGGGAGACATCATCCGTTTTGTGATGGATTACGAGAGGGTGGATTTTTCCAGAACCCTCGAAATTCTTTCCGAATATTCGGGAATTCCCTTGGAGGAAAAAAATTCCAAGTCGGCCGAACTTACGGATTTTTTGTTTAAGATCAATCAGAAAGTCAACGATTACTACCAGCATCTGTTACATACCCCGGTGGGTAAACCGGCTTTGGATTATTTAAAATCCAGAGAGATCGAGGATTCCGAGATTCGTCTTTTCGGGCTCGGATATGCGCCCGAAGGTTTCGATACCTTAACGAGAGAGGTTTTAAAAACCAAGGATGAGATTTCTGCCGGAATCCAATTGGGACTTCTCCGGGAAAAAGAAGCGGGAAACGGACGCCCCTACGACTTTTTCCGGGAAAGGATCATGTTTCCCGTTTTGGATCTTTCCGGTAGGGTGATCGCTTTTTCGGGGAGAATTTTAGGACCGGGAAAAGAAGCGAAATACATCAATAGCTCGGCGTCTTTGATTTTCGATAAAAGTAGGACCTTCTACAATTTTTTTCGGGCCCGAGAAGGAGTCCGAAAAACCGGAGAAGCGATGCTCGTCGAAGGATATTTGGACGTCATCGGTTTGGCGAGGAGGGACTACGAAAATGTAATCGCTTCGATGGGAACGGCGATCACGGAAAATCATATTCGAACCTTGAAAAAATTCGCCGAACGAGTGGTCTTTGTTTTGGACGGGGATATCGCCGGGAAGAAAGGCGCTTTGCGAGCCGCGGAAATTTGTCTAAAAGAGGGAATGGAATGTTCCATCGTGCTCCTTCCGGAAGGGAAAGATCCGTTCGATTTGGCGAAATCCCTAAACCGACAACAGTTAAACGAATTGTTGTCGGTTCGAATCCAAGGTTCCGAATTCGTATTGGACGAACTGTTGGAAAACGCGGATTCGAGAGCACTTCCGGAAAAGAAAAGAAAGGGTCTGCAGAATCTCTATTCCTTCATCCAAGGATTAAACCGGGAAACGGACAAACAATTTTTTCTCGGTTTGGGGGCCAATAAACTGGGAATCAGTATGGATGCTGTTTTGCGGGATTTTAAAGGTGGCCCGGGTGCTAAGAATGGACCTGCAAATGCCGATATTAGTTCTAACGCGAAAGAAACGAAATCGGTCCCTCAGCCAGCTTTGGATTGCGAGAGAAAAATTATTTCTATGCTCGTCAAACATACCGGACTGTTTTCCTATTCCGAAGAGATCTCTTCGATGGAATTTATGGATTCCGTAAGTTCGTTTCTTTGGGATTATTTATATACGATCTACACGGGAGAAGAGGAGATTTCTCCGGTGCGAATTCTGACTTCCGAACTTCCGGAGGATTTAAAACAGGCTTTGGCCCCGTATCTTTTGGAGGAAGACTTTGAAAGAACGGAACCCGCCGAGTTGGACAAGGTGTTTCGAATTCTTTTGTTGCAACAGAAAAAATTCCGGATCGAGGAGCGGATCCGGGAATTAGACCAAAGACGAGAACGTTTTTTTACGCCCGAGATCTTTACGGAACTGAGTTTTTACCGTAAGGAAAAAGAGAAGATTCTGGAGCATATCCGGAGTCAATCGGCTACCACATAATTTAGAGGGAATGACATGATGGAAAATCTACAAAGCATGCCTGAGGTCCAAAAGATCATATCTTTGGGAAAGGCAAACGGAGAAGTATCGTACGACGATATCAACGAGATTCTTCCCGACAAGATTTTAAACTCGGAAAAGATAGACGATTTTTTCACCCTCTTGCACGAGATGGGAATCGAAATCGTCGAAGAATATACCAGAAACACTCTGGAGCCGGCTTCCACTCTCGTTCCTAAAGACGATTCCAAACCCGCGAGAAAGAAAAAGGAATCCTCCGCCTCTGCGAGCGGTTCCGAAGATCCGATCAAACTTTATCTTAGGGAAATCGGAAAGGTGAGTTTGATTTCCGGTGAAACGGAAGTTTTCCTCGCAAAAAGAATCGAAAAGGGAGAGAAGATCATCGAGGAGACGATCCTCAGTTCTTCCATTCTCCGAGCGAACTACATTAAACTTTTACCTAAAATCCGAAGCAAAAAGATCAAAGTCTACGATCTCATCCGTGTGGACAAGATGTATGCCCTCAACGCGGAAGAGGCGCATAAACTCGAAGAATTATTCTTTAAGAATATTCTCGTGATCCAGGAACAGGAAAAGGTTCTTCAGGAAGCCGTTTCCAAAATCAGAAAGTATTCCGAAACCTCGAAGAAGTATAAGGAATTCAAAGAGAAGATAGACGCTTCCACCGAAATCATTCACAACGCGATCCGCGAGCTCGGGGTTTCCCAAAAAGAAATCCAAAAAATTTCCCAAAAGATCAAATCCATGGTCTTCCGTATCAAGGAAATCGATCGTCACTTCTTAAAGATCAAAGCGCAATACGGCCAGGACGTTCGGGATATCAAGGCGTTCAACCGCTTTATCGAAAAGAACGAGAAGTTAGACGACATCGAAGTGAAGATGGGTGTGAACATCGACGAGGTTCGCGAGGTTATCAAGGACATTCGCAACAACGAAAGAAAACTCCGTCGTATGGAACAGGAAGCCGGCTCAACCGTTCAAGAGATCAAGGATTGGGGTGAAAAGATCATCAAAGGGGAACGTGAAATTTCCCAAGCCAAGAAAGAACTGGTTAAGGCAAACCTTCGACTTGTCGTTTCCATCGCGAAACGTTATGCGAATCGGGGGATGCACTTTTTCGATTTGATCCAAGAAGGAAACATCGGTCTGATCAAAGCGGTGGACAAGTTCGAATATAAGAAAGGTTATAAATTCTCCACATACGCGACTTGGTGGATCCGTCAGGCGATCACCAGAGCGATTTCGGATCAGGCGAGAACGATCCGAGTTCCGGTTCACATGATCGAACAGGTCAACAAGGTAATTCGTGAAACAAGACTATTCGTCCAGGAGTTCGGTCGCGACCCGAGCAACGAGGAAATTGCGGAACGACTCGGTTGGCCGGTTCAAAAAGTCAAGATGGTCAAAAACGTCGCGAGAGAACCGATTTCTTTGGAAATACCGGTCGGCTCGGAAGAAGATTCCGAACTCGGGGATTTTATTCCGGATACCGAAGTGGAAACTCCGGTCAATGCGGCTGCTTCGAGTATTCTCGCCGAACAAATTCGTCAGGTGTTGCATACTCTTCCTGCGCGGGAACAAAAGGTGATCCGGATGCGTTTCGGTTTGGACGACGGTTATCCGCAAACGTTGGAAGAGGTCGGTTATCAGTTTAAGGTAACGAGAGAAAGGATTCGTCAGATCGAAGCGAAGGCGCTTCGAAGACTCAGACATCCTTCTCGTTCGAAAAAACTCAAGGATTATATCGACGGTTGATTTTTTGTCGGAATTCCGACGACCGACTCAGAAGACAAATTCACTTTACGAAACCGTAATTTTGTGATAAAGGAAAATTTGCCGGGACGTCCTCCCACGGACCCGCCTCCACCACCCAATCAGGGTGGGGCACCCGCGTTTCACGGGAAAATCGTCGGAATTACGGCAAAAAGCTCCCTCCGTTCAACGATAGGATTTTTTTAAACTTTCGATCAGTTCAATCGCAGCGGATTCTTCCACTTTTTTCTTCTTATCCTTCCATTTGAGACGTTTTGCAAGAATGGCCGAAACCGGACCCACCATTTTTCGCGCCATTTCCAAATCCACGAAAAGGATTCTAAATCTTCTCGCTAAGATATCTGTGACGCCTAACGCGAATTCTTTGTCCACCGCGAAGTTCACTTCTTCCTCAAAATAAGGAATTCCTTTTCCGAGCAATTTGGGTTTTTTCCCGAGGATTTCGAATACTTCCGTTCCATAATAATTCTGTAACCTTTGGGAGAGTTTCGATTCTATCTTATAAGCGGCTTCGATTTCCCGATGTAGGCTTTCGGAATAACCCGCCGCACCCGGAAACAGATATCGTTTTGTGGAACACTCGCCCTTCGTTTCCAAGTTGCCCGATTGAACGAGTTTATCCACCAAATCCTCCGCCATCTTTCTGTAGGTGGACCATTTACCGCCGCCCATAGTCACCAAACCGGAGTTAGAGACGAGGATTACTTCTTCTCTAGAAATATTCTTCGTATCCTGATTTCCTTCCGGGGAAATGAGCGGGCGAATTCCGACGAAAACGGAAAGAATATCCTCTTCTTTCACCGGATTTTCCAGATATTCGTTTCCGGTTTCGAGTAAGAACCGAACTTCGTTGCCGATCGGCAAAGGTTCCTCGCCCGGATTTTCGACCGGTGTGTCCGTGGTTCCCAAAATCACGTGATCTTCCCAGGGAATGATAAAGACGACTCTTCCGTCCTTCGTTTTAGGAATGATCAAAGCCGATTCGCAGGGAATTTTTTCCTTCGAAAAAACGAGGTGAATTCCCTGGCTCGGAGAAAGTACGTTGAAGGTTCTCGGATCGTCCAATTTACGAACGTGATCCACCCAGATTCCGGTCGTATTGGCGATCACCTTCGCGCGAACGGGAAACGTTTTCCCCGTTTCCAAATCCTTTAGATGAGCGCCTTTTACTTTTCCGTTTTCTTTGATAAAAGAAACGAGTTCCACTCGATTGGCAACGGTCGCTCCTTCTTTTTGTGCGGAACGCGCCAGCAGAACGTTCAGACGTGCGTCGTTGAACTGCGCATCGAAGTAGGTGATCCCTCCGAAAAGCCCCTTTTTTTGAATCGCGGGGAATTCGGAAATAGCCTCGGACTTTGAAATCGTCTTATGCGACGGGAGTTTTCCTTTCGAAGCTAAAATGTCATACAAGGTCAGGCCGATTCCGTAATACGGCCTTTCATAAAAACGATAGGCCGGAAGAACGAACTGGAGCGGTTTTACGAGATGAGGCGCATTCTCCAAAAGTCTTTGCCTCTCGCTCAAGGCTTCGTGAATCAGTTTAAAATGAAATTGAGCGAGGTAACGAACTCCTCCGTGAATCAGTTTTGTAGAACGGGAGGAGGTTCCGGAAGAAAAATCCCTTCTTTCGATGAGCGCCGTTTTGTAGCCCCGTTTGGCCGCGTCCAAAGCCGCTCCGGAACCGGTGGACCCGCCCCCGATCACCAAGATATCGTAGGTTTCCGTTTGTAATTTTTGAATCTCTTCGGCTCGGTTCTGTTTTTCCATTTTTACGACTCTTCCTGCTTTACAGGTTTCTTTCCCCCTGCAAATTTGCATTAAGTTTCACAATTCCGATCTATATTTTCTTTCATGGACGTTCAAAAGCAAATCGAAATCATACGCAGAGGTTGCGTAGACATCATCAGTGAAGAGGAATTAAAATCCAAACTTCAAAAGAAAGGCGTTTTAAAAATCAAGGCCGGCTTCGATCCGACCGCGCCCGATTTACATCTAGGACATTTTGTTCAGCTGAAAAAACTCAAACACTTTCAGGATCTGGGGCACGAAGTTTCCTTTCTTTTGGGGGATTTTACCGCGATGATCGGGGACCCGACCGGAAAATCCGAAACCAGAAAAAGACTTTCGAAAGAGGAGGTTTTGGAGAATTCCAAAACGTACCAAAGTCAGGTGTTCCGGGTTCTGGATCCGCAAAAGACCAAAATCGTTTATAACTCGGCCTGGTGTTCTCCGATGAAGTTCGAAGACGTCCTGGTGTTAAGCTCCAAATACAACGTGGCCCGAATGCTCGAGCGCGACGACTTCAGCAAACGTTACAAATCCGGGCAACCCATCTCCATGATCGAATTCTTATATCCTTTGGTCCAGGGATACGATTCGGTCGCGATGGAATGCGACGTCGAATTGGGAGGAACCGATCAGAAATTCAATCTTTTGGTCGGTCGCGACTTACAACGCGAATACGGAAAAGAAGCGCAATGCGTGCTCACTCTACCGCTGCTCGTCGGTTTGGACGGAGTCAAAAAAATGTCCAAGTCCTTGGGCAATTACGTGGGAATCACAGAATCGCCGATCGATATGTTCGGAAAACTCATGTCCATCTCGGACGATCTCATGTGGAATTATTTCGAATTATTAACCGACTTGCCGTTTTCCGAAATAGAACTCAGAAAAAAAGGAATCACCTCCAAGGAGCTTCATCCCAAGGAAGTGAAAACCGAACTTGCAAAACTCATTATGGATCAATTCTCATCTCCGAGCGAAAACGAAGCCGCGATCGAAGAATGGAAGAGGGTCCATAATCCTAAGTCCAGAGCCGTTCCCGACGAAATTCCGGAAGTAAAACTGGGAGACGAATTTTATGCGGAAACTCCCGAACCGCTTTTGGTATGGGTGTTGAGCAAACTTGCTTTTGTCCCTTCCGTTTCCGAAGGAAGAAGATTGATCAAAGCCGGGGGATTGTATCTTGCGGAAGATAAGATCACGGACGAAAAACTGTCGATTCAAAGAGGCAGGGAATATCTGGTTCGTCAGGGCAAAAAGGGGAAATTTTTAAAAATTCTTTCTTAAAAATGATTTGAAGGAATCCGTTTTTTTTTATTCAATCGATTCTTTATGTTAAGCGAGGAAGAATCTTCAGAACTTTCCAGAACGATTTCAGAAATCAAAAAAACCGGGATCGAATCCGAGGAAATCGAACGGAAATTTCGAATGCTTCGAATCCTATTTTCATTGGGATTCTTTACGTTTTTAGGTTCCGTTTCGATCTTAACCCTCACTCATAAAATTTTCCGCTTAGAAGCGACCGTCGAAAAACAGACGGTTCACATCGCCGATTTAGAGGAAACCTTAACCTCTTTACGTCTAGAGGAACAACAGAAGGAAGAAGAACTTCTGAAATTCAAATCCGATCTCTACGAGGCCGTGCCCGACGGGGATTTGAGCGACCAGGTCTCTGAAAATAAAATCGCCTTAGAAGCGTTAGTCGGTCCTGAAACGGGCAAAAACGTAAATCGTGGAGACGTTCGTTTTAAGGAAATTGCCCTGACCTTTGATTTGGGTACCGGCGAGGATTTAAAACTCATCCACGAATACATGTCTCGTTTTCCGATTAAAATCACTCTCTTCGTTTCGAACGAAAACCCTGCTTTGAAAAACGGATCGTTTTTCAGCAATACCAACCTGTATTATCTTAAGAAACTCTCCGAGTTGGACGATCGTGTCGTCTTCGGAAATCACACATGGAGTCATTATAATATTCCAAGAAGTTTATACGAAACATCTCTTCGCAAACGCGCCTTGCTGAGTTACGTTTCGGACGAGATTCCGGACACGAACTTTCTGTTGCAGGAAATGAGAATGGTCGAGGAAAAGTTTCATTCCGTAACCGGGAGAGAACTTACGAAATTCTATCGATTGCCTTATGGCGGTTTTGATCCGCTCGTAATTAAAACGTTCGGAAAATTAGGATATCCCCATCATATTTTTTGGAGCAATAATTCCGTGGGTTCCCTGGATATTCCAGACTTCGTATATAAAAAATTCATTTACAAGAAGGATCCGCAAACCGGCAAAACTCGGATTCTTCCGAATCCCAATTATAAAACCAGAGTGGAGGCTTTGGACTTTTTGTATCGTTGGGAGGAAGCGGACAAAAACGGAATGAACGGAGCAATCATTTTGATGCATTTGGGTTCGCCGAGACAATCGGAGAAATTGATTTATATTCTTCCGGATTTCATTCAGGAAATGTTATCCAAAGGTTATAGTTTCGTGACGGTTCCGGAAATCATCAATTCCCAACAGGACTGATTTTGACCGGGTAGGAATTCCGACGTTTTTCGGAAAAGCAAGGTCGCACTTTCATTGTGAAATTTTTTAGTCGTAGGTTCGGCGTTTTATTCCTGTTTCGTTCCGCTCGTCGATCTACGTTCGAGTAGGAATCTTCCGTTCGATTGTATCGGTTGTGAACACGCGGCCGATCTCGGATTTTCTTTACGTCTTCGCCGTTGATACGTGCCTTATTCCGAGGTACGGACCCGGCGTTTCGATCGTTTGTATTTTTTCTTCTTCACCCGTTTTAGAAAAGGACGAGGGTTTCGTTTTGTGATCGACCTTACAAATAGGTTTCAAAGTGGAAAGTAAAGCAGGCGACAAAAACGGTCGGAAAAACTACGAAATTTTTAAAAAAGAAAAAAATTCATCCGAAGAAAAATAGAACCGCTCAAGAGCAAAATATTTCGAAGATCGTCGTAGGATCTCCCACCGAAGGCAATCCGCGGGGTTATTTCCCTTCGGCTTCAACTGAATTTCTTTGAAAAAAGAAGTGCTGATTTTTTCTTTTGTCGATATGGAGCCAATTCTCTTTGTTTAACGTTGTTGTTCCCACGTCGGTTTTCTCCGGTCATTTGCGGAATCTATTTGTGATATGCGGCGCCTGGCCTACACGTTCTCGCATACCTGATTTCCCGGAAATCGTAAATAAAGCCGTTCGTTAAACCGTATCTGGTCCGTCGCGAGGATTCCTTTTTTCTGATACAGTTTTCCGATTCCCGCTTTCGATTCTTTGAAAGCAAGAATCTCCGTTGTAACCTGGTCTCTCAAAAACGAATGTGTGTCCCCAGCCCGTCTCGATCCAAGGCGTCCCGTCCATTTAGGTCGCCTTCGTATGATTCGGCAAAAACGAAATTGGAATCTAAAAAGAGGGAGTTCTATTCGAAAGAGATTTCGAAGATGGACGGGTTTGGTTCGGAATCGTCGCGTTTACGATTTGCAGGAGCCAAACGCAAAAGAATAGGTGGAATGCGCTCCGAAACGAAACGATCCCAATCAATCATAAGAAGGAAGGAAACGAAAAAAATTGGGACTTTAAAATTTCAGAACGTTTCGGGAAAAGGATTCTTCCACCGCCCGGTTTCCAAATCACCTTTCCCGATCTTCGTGGAAAAACGGATTCTGATCAGGTTTTAGCCTGAAACAAACGTTGAAATTTCGTCTGAACGTTATACACCGTTTTGTAAAGTACTGGAACGGCGACTAACGTAAGAAACGAAGAAAACGCGAGTCCCCATCCGAAAGCCAAAGCCATCGGAACCAGAAACGGATCCCTTCCTCCGATTCCATAGGCAGTAGGCAAAAGTCCAAGTACGGTAGTGACCGTAGTTAAAACCACCGGTCTGAGACGCAACAATCCCGTTTCCACGAGGATGGAGTCTATGTCTTCGTTGGGTTTTTCCATACGGAGCTGATTCGCAAAATCCACCAACACGATCGAATCGTTTACCACAACCCCGGCTAAACCTACAATCCCCAAAAACGCCAAAAAGCCGAAGTATTCTCCGTGTAGTACGAACGCTAGAATCACTCCGATCAAGGAAAACGGTATCGAACTTACCACGATCACCGGTTGTATGAGAGACCGGAAGAGCGAGGCGAGAATCATAAAGATGATGATAAAAGCCACGAGGAAGGCCCTTCCCAAACTCGCTAAGGATTCTTCCGTGTCTTTGTTTTCTCCGCCGAAGCGCATCCGATAACCCGGATATTTTTCAATGATTCCTTTGGAAAGTTTGGAAATCTCCGCGTTGGCGCGCCTCGTATCCGTTTTCGTTTCATCCAGATTGGACGTCACGGTTAACAGACGTTTGCCGTCCAAGTGATTGATGTTTGCAAATCCGGGCTCCCGAACATAAGTGATCAATTTCGAAACGGGAATCAGTTTCCCGAGTTGATTGTTTACGAAAATGTTATTCAACGATCCGATGGACTTTCTCACCTCTTCCGGAAAACGGACTTTAACTTCCACTTCTTCGTCCGCACGTTTGATCTTGGTCGCGACCGTACCTTGAAACGCCGTGTTGATCGACTGAGCGACCTTAAACACGGAAACCCCCGCCGTGGAGGACAAGGATTCGCTGACCTTGATCCGAATTTCATCCTTTCCTTCATTGAAGTCGTCCCCGATATCCGTGACGCCGGGAACCTTCGCCATAACAGCTTTGTATTCTTCTCCGATACGAATCAGGGTGTCGTAATCGTCTCCCCGAATTTCTATGGCGACCGGTTTCCCGACCGGCGGTCCTCCCGAGATTTTTTCAAAATCCAAAGCCACGAGTTGTCCTTTAAAACGAGAAAATTCGGAAGGGTATCCGTTGAGAGAATAGGGTTTGTATTCCTCCTTTTTTTTCTCCGCTTCCTTTTTTCGGGTCTCTTCCAGAATCTGGATCGATTTTTCGTTCAACAACCAGATGGTCTTCTCTCGTATTTCGGAAATGATCGCATCCGTGGAACGTTTTCTATTTTCTTCGGGACTCAGATAAACGAGCACTTGCGCGTAGTGTTTTCCGCGTTTGGTGAACGGATCGTTAGGATCCTTTTGAATGATCCCGACGCGCGTAACGTAGTTTTCCACCTCGTCTTTGGAGAGTTTCGCGAGTTCGGATTCTATCAATCGTGTGAACCTCTCCGTCTCTTGCAAAGAAAGTCCCGTTTGTCCCGTTAGTTTCACCTGGAACACATCCACAGATCCGGGAAATAACTTGAACTTACCCGCAACGGCGAATAACGCAAAACTTCCGATAAGCATCGCCGTCAGATAAAGAAACACCTGAAGTCTGTGTTTTAAGGCGAATTTTAAAAGAGGCAGATAAGCTCCCGTTTTAAAACGGTAAAACCAGCCGCTTTCCTCTTTGATCTGTCCCGAATGAAACTTGTGTTTGTTGATGTCGTACAAATGGGAGGGAAGGATAAAAAACGCCTCCGACAAGGAAGCGATCAGGGCGATGATGACGACAAGCGGAATACTGTAGATGAACTTTCCGAAAATCCCCGTCATAAAGAGCATCGGTGCGAATGCGGCTACAGTGGTGGTAACCGTAGCCGTTACGGGATCGATGACCTCCGAGGTTCCCTTGAGCGCCGCTTCGTAAGCGGGCATTCCTTCCTCCATATAACGATACACGTTTTCGCAGATGATGATCGCGTCGTCCACGAGGATCCCCACTACGATGATCAAACCGAACATCGAAATCAGATTGAGAGTCAGTCCGAGATAATTCATGATCACGAACGTAGCACCGAAAGAAACGGGAATTCCGAGAGCCGTCATCAGCGCCACACGCCACCCTAAAAACAAAAACAAGGAAGCCGTAACTAAAATCAAACCACCGACCGCATTCGAAAGAAGAACGCCCAAACGCCTACGAATATATTTGGAAAGGTCGTTGACAAAGGCGTATTCGAATTCTCCGTCCGAGGCGCCGCGGAATTCCTCGATGACTTTTTTCGCCTGATCCACGACCAAAATCGCGTCCGCCTTTTCGCGTTTGATTACGGTAAGGGCGATCGTTTTTCTACCGTTCACCTTATCCAAGTATTCCGCTTCCTTCAATCCTTCGGTGACTCGGGCCACGTTTTCGATTCGAATGGAATTTCCGATCTCGTTGGAGCGGACGTGAACTCCGGAAATTTCCCGCGCAGAATCGAATTCTCCGATCGTACGAAGGATCATTTCCTTCTGATTTCCGGCCACGTTTCCGCCGGGGAAATTTATATTACGATTTTTTAATGCAAAGATTACGTCCTGGCTCGTGAGATAGTGCGAAAACATGGCGGCAGGGTTAATGTCCACCTGCATTTCGGTTTCTCTCCAGCCTCGTTTGGAGATTCTCGCCACTCCGGGAATATCTTCGAGGGCTTGTTCTACGATCTTGGCTTGGGCCTTGAGTCGTTTTTCCGCTTCCACACTGTTATCGTCCGATTTTAAACTTACGTCGATTTCGATAACCGGTTGTCTTGCAGTAGTGATTTCCGTAACGATTGGATCTTCCGCTTCTTCGGGAAGATCTTCCACCCGATCGATGGCCGCTTTCAGATCGTCCACCACCTTCTGCGTATCCTTTGCATCCGGATCGAGAGTGATCACGATTCCCGAACGGTTTTCGATCGAAGCGGAGCGGAATTCCTTGATTCCGTCCACTTCCTTGATCGCCTCTTCCAAAGGTTTTGTTACCAATTTTTCGATCTCGGACGGGGAGGCGCCGGGAAACACGGTGATCACGCTTACGATATCGAAGTTGATGTTGGGGAAGGCCTCGCGATTCATCCGAAAGGCGGTAAACCCTCCGATCAGGATGATCAAAAACGTGAGAAGATTGACGAAGATACTTTTAGAGAGAAAATACTCGACCAGTGATTTCATGTAGTTTCGATTTTTTTAATCTAGAATTTTAGCGTCGGAATCCAGAGTGTCGTTGAATCCGAATAATTTCGTGTCCTTGAGACGATCCACATAAAGAACTCCCTTTAGGTGATCGCATTCGTGTTGATAAACGACCGCCTTATAACCGTCGATCGTCTCGTCGAATCGATTTCCCTTTTCGTCCATCCATTGCATTCGAATCCGATTGGGTCGTTCCACATAACCTCTCATACCGGGAACGGAAAGACAACCTTCCCAAAATCCGGAACGATCCTCGGTCAGAGGAGTGATGATAGGATTTAGGATGATCCGTTCGGGAACATCCGGAGTTCCCGGATAACGTTCGTTATCCTCCGAACCCACGACTACGATCTGTTTCAGAATTCCGATTTGAGGAGCCGCTAAACCGACACCTTCCGCGTGACGCATCGTGTCGAACATGTCGCGGATTAATTTTTTGAATTCTTTGGTTTGAATTTCTTCTTCCGAAACGGGTTCGGAAACTTGGCGAAGAAGCGGATCGCCCATTTTCAAGATTTTTCTGACTGACATACTAAAAACCAGGTTCCATCTTATTGTTCGACTTTTTTTGGACAGAAGAAATCGAATCGTCCGAAAGAATTTTCTCGAGTAAATTCGACAACGTAGAATTTACGTTTTCTGTTTTCGAAACTTCGATTCTAAATACTCGAAAATCGCGGAGCTTGGTCCCGAAATTCGAAAGTTGTTCGGAGATCGTTCGGTTCGACTCCGTAAAAAGAATCGACGGAGGAGAAATTCCCGCGGGAAGTTCGATTCTAGTACAACTTTCCTCCAAGGAACGGAAGAAGGAATACAACTCCTCGGAAAAAAAATTCCACGGACTCCAACCGAGGCGTTTCGAAATCCAATGCACCGATTTCGGAAGAAAGGAAAACGATTCCGTTTCGAAATACGGAGGATCGATCACACAAGCGGCCTCGATCCGTTTCGGAAAACGGCGTAGAAGTTCGAATACCGTTCCCGAAAAATAACCTTCTCCCAAAAGTTTCATCTTGGATTTGGAATTCCCGACTTCGTTCGATAGAATTTCGAGCCATTCCGCATAACGAGGCAAGGGACCCGACAAAGATCCCGGTTTCCATCGCCGGATTCGAATCGGAAAACGGTCGGGGAAAGAGGATTCGGTCAAGATTTTTCCGGAGTATTCGAAATCGGAAATCCAAAGAATGGGAGAGGAGTCCGCGCGTCGGAGTCCGCGGAAGGAAAGCGATTCTGCCATAGTTCCGTATTTTCCTAGGGAAAGGTTTTCTCCATGGGTTCGAAGAACGGGCCTAAGATCCATTCAAAAAGAAAGAGTTTGACAGAGGCGGGGAAAGTTTAAAAACTCAAGTGCGGCGAGAAACGGGATTTGGAGACGAGGGGAATCGAACCCCCGACCTTTTGAATGCCATTCAAACGCTCTCCCAACTGAGCTACGTCCCCGTCGGAATCAGGATTTTTCCGATTTCGACGGAGTCAAATACAAATACAAAATGGAGTGTAAAGGATGAGTGATTCGATCGAAGAATTGCAAAAAAAACTGAAAATCCAAAACGACATCATCAAAGGATACGAAAAAGTTCTACGGTTAAACGAGCAGGAATTGGAAAACGCGGACGAAATCATCCGTATGTACGAGGGGATCATCCAGTATTCCGGAAAGGAACTCAAGGACGCCAAAGAAGCCTTCGATGCCACGAACGTAGTGACCAATCTTTCCCGGGAGGAATTGATGGGAGCCCTTTCCCGCATCAAAGAACTGGAAGGCGCGAATAAAAAACTCCGGGAAGAATCCTTACGGTTCCAAGCCGGTTGATCTCTGCCCGCGTCCGCCTTGATTTCGAGTAAAAAACAAGATTCCCTCCTCAGACAAACCTCTGATGGAAAACTCTACCTGGAAGACAATCCGGGTTTGACGATCGTTTTCGAATCCCTTCTTAAAGAAATCATACAGTTCACCTCCGCGTCGTACGGGGTCTTTCACTTTCGTTTAGAAGACGGAAACATCAAATCCATCTCATCTCTTCTTCCCGATTCCGTTTCCGAGGAAGCCGGACTCGTTTCCGAGTTTTGTTTTAAAACCGGACAGGACATCAACCTCAAAAAGGGAAAATCTCCGAGCAAACTGATCGCCCCTCTTTCGCAAAATTCGGTCTGTTGTATTTTACACGTCGGAGAATTGGGGGACTCGACCTCGGAAAATCAAAAAAGGATTTTCGGAACGATCTTTTTAGGAAGACCGGACGACGCCGGAGGCGAATTTCGGGAAACCGATTTCGAACATCTTCGTGAAACTACGCGTATCATCTCCGATCTTCTGGAGGAGTCATTCGTTTCCGGAGAATCCTCGTTAGTCGTTCTTTCCTTGATGACTACTTCCCGAGTTGCTTTAGAGTCGGTGCAGATCCGGAAACAAACCGATCGGTTCGACTTTCTACTAACGGAGATTATACGGGTCTCGGGTCTCATCAACAAGTCCCTGGATCTTTCGCAGTTGTTGGAAGCCATCATGCTTTCTTCCAAATCGGTCTTCCGTACGGAAGCGTGTAGCGTACTCTTACTGGACGACACGAAGGAATATCTGTACTTTCATACCGTCCTCGGTGAAAAAAGGGACGAAGTCACCAAGGTGCGTGTTCCGGTGGGCAAGGGCGTCGCGGGAATGGTGGTTCAGGACAAACAACCTATGATCATCAACGACGCCAAAACCGATCCGAGAGTGTATCGCGAAGTGGATAAGGTTTCCCATTTCGTGACGAGGAACATCATGGCGGCCCCGTTGCTCGTGGAAGGGCAGGTGATCGGAGTCATCGAAGCGATCAACACGATCGATCGCACCTTCTTCACCGAAAACGATCTAGAACTTTTCCTAAGTTTTTCGGGAACTTCCGCGCTCGCGATTCAGAAGACAGGTCTTCTACAAAACCTGGAAACCGCCAACAAGGATTTGAGAAAGAAGGTTTCCGAACTGGAAAGTTTATTCGAACTTTCTAAAGTAGTTTCCTCCGCCAAAAGCCAAGCGGATCTGATGAAACAATCGATTCCAGTAATTCACGGAGAGATGGATTCCAGTAAAACGGGAATTTTTCTCATCAATCGTAAGATGGGAATTTTGACTTCGATCGCGTTCACCGCCGAAAAAACGATTCAGATATCGAGAACACAAAACTACCAGGGAAGTTTTATCCACGCTTGCATCGAAGAGGAAAAAACGACCGTAAAAGAGGACATACAGAATTACCAGTTCTCCCACGAACTGGATCAGGAATATCTCAAAGGTTCTTATATCGTCCTTCCGTTGATGCACCAGGGAAGAAGTTCCTTCGGAGCGATCACCGTGTCCGACCGAGTGGATAAACTTTCCTACAACCATTCGCACCTTAGGTTGTTACAAACGTTCGCGTCGTTGATCGCCAGAGGACACGAAACTCTCAAATTGCAAAACGAGATGATTTCCAGAAAAGCGATGCAACGATCCCTCGAACGCGAGATCGAAATCACGAGAGAGATTCAAAAGAATATTCTTCCCGGATCCAAAAGTTTCAGTTCCAATTTCGATTTAGGAGTCAAGTCGGTTCCCGCCAAGGAAGTATCGGGAGACTTCTACGATTTCTATCAATATCAGGACGGGCAGTATTCGTTTTTGGTTTCCGACGTCTCGGGAAAAAGTTTGCCCGCGGCGATTTTTATGGCGATGAGTTCCTCAGTGATCCGCACCCTGGCGCGAAATCACGACTTAAGTCCGGAGGAAATTCTCAAACAAGGAAACGCGCTGATCTACGAGGATTCCCACAACGGCATGTTCGTGACGACGTTTTTTATCCACTACAATCCGGCGATTTTCACCGTGGATTACGCTTCCGCAGGTCACAACGATCAGGTTTTGATTCGTAAGGACGGAAGTTGGGAATTGATCAAAGGTTCGGGACCTCCGCTCGGAGTGGTTCCTTCCGCGAGTTATCGAGGGGGAAGTTTGATCGTGGAACCGGGCGACATGCTCATTCTCTATACGGACGGAGCGATCGAGGAGAAAAATTCCAAGGACGAGGAATTCGGTTTGGAGCGGATGATCGAAGAGGTGATCGCAAGAAAACACCTTCCTTCCGAACGGATCGTAAACGAACTTTTCGGACTTGTGAGAAATTTTTCCGGAGCTCCCGAACTCTTCGACGACTTCACGGTGATGATCCTGAAGTTCAACGACGACTATCAATTCTCCCGTAGTTTTGAGGCGAGCACTTCGGCGATTCCATTGTTTCGTGAATTCGTATATGAAACGATCAAGGTTCGGAATTTGGAGGAATCGCTTCGAGACGATATCTTATTGGCCTGCGACGAAGCGGGTACAAACATAGTGATGCACGGTTATGAAAATACCGAATTGAAAAATCCAAAGTTCGAATGTAAAATACGCTTTACAGGGGATTGGATCACCATTGTATTAATGGATGTAGGAAAAGTATTCCGGAGAAAGGAAGTTCGGGAACCTTCGATCGAAGACAATCTCACCGGCAAACGTAAGGGCGGATTCGGCGTCTACTTGATCGAAAAACTGATGGATTCGGTCGAATATTCCAGCGAAGGCGGAAAGAACGTTTTAGTTCTTAAGAAGAATTTTCAGAATAAGGCCGCACATGGAAATCACATCTGAAATCAAAAATCATTCTAAAATCGTCCATCTGATCGGAAATTTGGACGTTCACAACACGCATAGGATCGAATCCGTTTTTATGGACCAGGTCAAAGCAGGAAATTCTCCGGTTCTCATCTTAGATCTTTCCTCCGTGGAATTCATCTCTTCCGCGGGACTGAGAATCATCGTCGCCGCTTTGCGGGAATGTAAGGAGAGGGATGTGGAACTTAGACTGGCGGGAATCAAACCCGCCGTTCGAAAGGTCTTCGAGATCATCGATATGAATTCCATGTTCAGCATCTTCGACACTCTCGAATCCGCGATAAAGTAGTCCTTCCTTTCTTCTTAAGTCGAATTTAACTTTCCCGAGAAGCGTTTCTTTAAAAACTGGATATATTTCTCATTCCATTTTAAAGGGCCCTGTATGTCCGAGACAAATTACTCATTGGAAAATCCATTTCAATCCTCGACCGAATCCGAGGTTCCGAAAACCCGCGGTCTTTACGAAGAAGCGAACGAACTCGGAAAGGAACTTCTCGATAAACCCTTAGCCGGCGGAGGAGTGGATCGAATCCTCGTACAACACTCCAAAGAAAGGATGACCGTTTGGGAGCGCATCAAAGTTCTCACCGACCAAGAACCGAATATCCTCTATCAGAACTGGGGCAAAAATTTGGATGGAGCGTCCCTGGTCACCGGTATTTTGAACATCAACGGTCGAGACGTGGCTATTTACGGTCACGATTTTACGCTTCGGGCCGGTTCGATGGACGCGACCAACGGAAGCAAACTGGCGCGATTGATTTATATGGCCGGAGAACACGGAATTCCTTTGATCGGAATGAACGATTCCGCCGGTGCCTATGTGCCTGCGGGTGTCGGCGGTCTCGACGGTTACAGCGAAGCATTCACCGCACTTCGTAAAATCAGCGGCGTCGTTCCGAGTCTGATGCTTATGTTCGGATTCAACGCGGGGGGCGGTGCGTATCTTCCTCGACAAGGTTCGTTTATGATCCAATGCGAGAACACGTTTTTCGGTTTGACCGGCCCCGGTGTCGTAAAATCCGTGTTAGGTGAGGATATCTCCGCGGACGATTTAGGCGGGCCGAAGGTTCACGGTCAGAGCGGGGTCGTGGATTTGGTGACCGGGGACGAACTCGGATCCTTACGAACCGCACTCAGACTTCTTTCCTATCTTCCAGACAACAACCGTTCGTTCGCTCCGTTTCATCCGACCTCGGATCCGACGGATCGTTTTATCTACGAGGAGGAGATCCTCTTTAAGAAAACGTTCAATTCTCCGACCGGAATGAATACCCCGTTCGATATTACCTTGTATCTGCAGAATATCTGCGACCACGGTCAGTATTTCGAAATCCAACCGCAGAGATCCAGAAACCTGGTCACCGCATTCGGAAGGATCGGCGGCCACGTGGTCGCCTTCGTAGCAAATAACTCCGCGGTTTCCTCCGGTCAGATCGATATCGGAGCCGCGCGTAAGGGAACGAGGTTCATACGTTTCTGCAATTTGTACAATATTCCGATCGTTTTTCTCGAAGACACGACCGGGTTTCTTCCCGGAAAGGAACAGGAGCAGAACGGAATCGTTTTGGAAGGACGAAAACTTTTGGATTCCATCATCGACATTCGCACTCCTCGTCTAACATTAATTATACGGAATGCCTTCGGAGGCGCGTACGCTTGTTTCAACTCCTATCACGTCGGCGCCGATATGGTATTCGCGCTTCCTACGGCGCGTATCGCGGTAATGGGACCGGCCGGTAAGGACTACGTCTACAAGGACGAAGTTTCCTCCGTACAAAGGGAATATCAAGAAAACGTAAAGAAAGGGATGCCCGATAAGGAAGCGATCTCGATTCGGGATAAAAAACTTCAGGCCATTTCCACACAATACGAACGGGAACTGATGAATCCGAAAGAGGCGCTTTCCCTCGGTTCCGTTTCCAGAATCGTTCTACCCGGAACGACCAGAAGTATACTCCATCAAAATTTGGATTATCTGATTCGACATTACAAACCGGAACCGCTTTCCGGACCGCAAAGGGAGTTTGAGTAATCGACATGATCGACTTTCAAAACAATCGCATTCAATTTCACCAATCCAACTCTCCTTGGATTCGTTCCTTTTCCCTGGAATCGATCAAATGTTTGATCGTTTGCCGCGGTCCAGTTCGAAAAGAAGCTATGGATATCTTCGACTCGATCGGAATCCGCGAATACGGAATTCTACTTTCCGAAAAGGATTCCGTGGTTTATCCGATGGCACTTGCGCCGGAGCTTCGTGGTTTCCGTTTTCCGCACAATATCCACCGCGTTCCCGATTATATGGGCGCGGGCACAGAAGAGAAGGTGGAACGGATTCAACAGATCATCTCCATCGCCAAAGATAACCAATACACTCATATCTTCGCGGGTTACGGTTTTATGGCGGAGGATTCCGAATTCATCGAAGCGATCGAAAAAAGCGGAATCGTTTTTATGGGACCCGCGTCGTATGTGGCCAATCAAGCCGGTTCGAAAGACGCGGCCAAAAAGATAGCCCGTAAGCTGGACGTTTCCGTAACTCCGGGTGTGGACAATATCTCCTCGTTGGCGTTGCTCGCAAAGGCTCCGGACGCAAAGGCGTTGGAAAAATTCGCGAAGGAAAAAGGGATCGACTTTACGTTCGATTCTTCCCTGTCTCCGGAAGCGAACGCGGAGAACCTGTTAGAATTAGGATATTCTAAAATTATCGAATTGGTTTCGATTGCCGATCTACAAAACGAAGCCGAGAAGGAATCGAAAAAGATCTGGGAAAAATATCCGAAAAACCGGATCCGCTTTAAATACATAGGCGGGGGCGGAGGAAAAGGACAACGAGTCGTCTCCAAGCCGGAAGAAGTCAAAGGCGCCGTTCAAGAAATTCTTTCCGAATCAAAAGTAACCGCTCCCGGGACGAACAAAAACTTTCTGATCGAGTTGAACATTGAAAATACGAGACACAACGAAATTCAATTGATCGGTAACGGAGAATGGTGTCTTGCATTGGGTGGAAGGGATTGTTCCGTCCAGATGCACGAACAGAAACTGCTCGAAATTTCTCTGACCCAGGAACTTTTAGAGAAGGAAATCGCGGTCTGTTCGGCTAAGGATCCCAAAAAAGCCGAAGTTCTCAAAGGAGACCTAAAGGTTCTTCGCGAGATGGAGGAACAATCCGAACGTTTCGGAGCCGCGGTAAAACTCAACAGCGTCTCTACTTTCGAATCGATCGTGGAAGGAACCAACCATTTCTTTATGGAAGTGAACACTCGGATCCAAGTGGAACATAGGGTTACGGAAATCGTATATTCTTTGAAGTTCAAAAATCCGGAAAACGCGAACGAATTTTTTATCGTGGACAGTCTTATCGAGGCGATGGCCTTACTTTCCCTTCACGGAAAAAGGCTTTCGAAACCGGAACGGATTCTGCGTTATCCATCCGGTTCAGAAGTACGCATCAATGCGACGAACAAGGCGATTCAACCGCACGCGGGCGGCGTAATCATGAACTGGTCCAAACCTCTTTCGGACGAAATTCGAGACGACCAGGGGATCAGCATACGCAATCCGGACACCGGTTTATTCGTTCATTATAAAGTAGCTGGAGCGTACGATTCCAATATCGCCCTTTTGATCACACACGGAGAAAACCGGGAGGATAACTTAAAACGTCTCGGAAACATACTCCGTAAAACGGAACTGAGAGGCAACGACCTGCAGACCAATCTTCTCGTACATTACGGTTTGATAAATTGGATTTTGGGTAAGGACGCGATGTTCAAACCTTCTACTTCCTTTATGATTTCGTATCTCGCCGCCGTCGGCGCCTTGGAGAAATTGGTCAAGGACCTGGATCTGGAAATCGCTTGGAAAAAAGTAATTTCCGAACTGAATTCCGCAGACGCGAAAAAGGTTCTGAATCGTAAACTTACGTTGATTACGAGACCGATCGGCGACTTGATCAAGGACGCGCACTTACTCGCAGGATTTTTAGGGTATCACCTCGGGCGTTCTTGGAAACTGTCCGGTGCTAAGGTGGAATGGTTGAGAAACCCCGTACATATCCTTTTCGATCTCTATCATTACCTGAATATGGAAGCGAATCCTTCCCAATCACCTTCGGAACAAATTTGGGATCACGACGACGAGATTCTGCAAAACGCGTTGTCGTTTTATCAGGAACTTTCCAAACTCACCGGCATATCCGAGGATTCCATAGAACTCGTAACGGCCCTGGATTCCGGGAAATCGATCCAAGGCGTGGACGCAAAACTTCTACCTTCCGTACAAAAATCACACAATGGATTTCAACTCGGTCTGTCGTTGTTGAAACTTCTTCCCGTGGCCGGTTTAAATTCCGGGTTCTATAAACTGGATGTGGACGAAAAACTGGAAGCGGTCATTCCTGAGGAATTCAAAAAAACGGACACAAGGGACGCGTTCATTAAGTTTTTGGCTCCGCCTCCGAAAGCGAGTTCCGACGAAATCGTGGCTCCTATGGGAGGAATGTTCTATTCCAAAGAGGCACCCGATCTTCCTCCTATGGTTGGGGTAGGCGATCATTTCAAAGCGGGACAGCCTCTGTTTATCGTGGAAGTGATGAAAATGTTCAACAAAATCTCCGCACCGTTCAGCGGAACGGTAAAAGAGATTTTGTTAAGCGACAGCGACGGAAAAATCATCTCCAAAGGCCAGACGATCTTTAAGATCGTTCCTGACGAAGTGATCCATATCGAAACCGAAGCCGAAATCGCGGAACGCAGAAAGAAAATCACGCTCTCCCTCCTCTGATAAGAGGCGGTCAGACGTTAGACGACATATCCAGACGATGCATGGGGATTCTTCGGTCCTGTTTCGGATCGGAGAATCCGTTTGTTCTAAATTCGAATCCTTCGGCTACACTTCAGGAACGGTACGAAACGAACGGTACGTTTTCCGGTCTAAAACGAAACGGACGGAAAAGAGTTCAAAAATTTTGAACCTCGTCCACGATTTTAGAAAGCGGAAGAATCGTGTCCACCGCTCCCCGAAGGATTGCTTCCTTGGGCATTCCGAAAACCACACAACTCGATTCGTCCTGTGCGATCGTAGTCGCTCCCGTTTGTCTCATCTTTAAAAGTCCGTTCGCTCCGTCGCTTCCCATTCCTGTCATGATGATTCCTTTCGAATTTTTGCCGGCCACTTGCGCGACGGATTGGAATAATACGTCAACGGAGGGTCTGTGTCGGTTCACGAGAGGACCGTCTAACACGCGTATGTGGAATTGCGCCCCGCTTAGATAAATTTCCATGTGTTTGTTACCGGGAGCGATATACGCGGAACCGACTTGAATTCGATCTCCGTTTTTAGCCTCTTTCACCTGAATTTCGCAAATATCGTTGAGACGATTGGCGAACGCTTCCGTAAATTTTTCCGGCATATGTTGAACGATCACGATTCCCGGACAATGAACGTCCAACTGCGTTAGGATATATTCCAAAGCCTGCGTTCCACCGGTGGATGTTCCGATTGCGATCAACTTGTCGGTCGTACTGATTTTGGAAAAATCCGGTTTGATCTGATTCCTATCGACAACGGAGTGGGAGATCTTTTTGCGCTCGGAGGAATAAGATTTGAATCTGGATTTCGCGGCCGCTTTGATTGCGTCCGTAAAGAGGATTTTGGATTCCTCCAAAAATCCTTTTACGCCTAACTTCGGTTTTTCGATGATTTCGACGGCACCCAGTTTCATCGCCAACAAGGCGGTTTCCGAATCCTTTTCCGCGAGAGAAGAACAGATGATTACGGGAGTGGGGCGCTCGGACATGATTTTCTTTAAAAAGGAAATTCCGTCCATACGAGGCATTTCGACGTCCAAGATAAAAACGTCCGGCCAGTCCGAGGCAAGTTTTTCGGCCGCAAAGATCGGATCGGACGCAAACCCGAAAATGTCTATTTCCGGATCCTCGTTTAAGATCTGCGTCAACGCTTGTCGCACGACCGCGGAATCGTCCACGATAAAAACCCGGATCATACGGCGCCTCCGGGTCTTTCGATATAAATTTCACCGTCCCACAAGGAGAAAAAAACTCTTCGATGAGAAAAACCTCCGAGGTCTTCGGAAGAAACACCGAGTCTATTTTTTTCCAGGATTTCTTTGACCGAGCGGATATTCTTGGTTCCTATGTCCCGAACCGACTTTATCTCCAGAAGTTTTTCTTCTTCCGTGGAAAACATCGAGGCTCCTCCGAACAGTTTGATTTGATATTGGGTAATCCTTCCTCCGGTTTCCAGAATCTGATCGAAAAAAAGTTGAACTGCGTCGTCCGCGTATTTAGCAAGCAACTCTTTGTTCTCTTCACCGGCGGGACGATTGGGAAGCATCACGTGCGCCATTCCTCCGTGCAAACTCACCGGATTCCAGAAACACACCGCAACACAAGATCCGAGAAGCGTACGAATTCTCAAATTCCTTTGCCCCCAATAAAATGCCCCGGGTTGTAAAAATAAATCCCGGACCAAATCCGGCTCCATCATTTCTCCTGAAGTATCTCTTCGGAGGTTTGTGTTTCCTCAAGAGAAGTCAGTTCGTCCAGATTCAGGATCTTATCGGTGTTAAGAATGATGATGAAGCCCGTTTCTTGACGAGCCATACCGTGAATAAAATCCACCTTAATCCGCGATCCGAACGTGGGAGCCGGCTCAATATTTTCGACGGAAATGGAAATGACCTCGTTCACGGATTCCACTAGGATTCCTAGATCGGTTTTCTCCTTTCCGCTTCCGGATTGCGAGGAATGTATTTCCACAATGATCACACACGTTTTTCGGTCGGGTTCCAATTTCTGTTTAAAGAATTTATGTTTTAAATCGACAACGGGAACCACGTTCCCCCGAAGATTGATTACCCCGGGTATGAATTCGGGCATCAAAGGAACGTTCGTAAGCCCGGAGTATTCTATTATTTCTTTAATGTGTAATATTCCGATTCCGTAACATTCTTCGCCCAGATAAAAGGTTAAGAATTGGTTGTCTTCCAAGGAGCTCATAACGCTGGTACCCGATCAGTATTTTTCGAACTTGTCCACGGGCGACATTCCGGCGGAATCCGGACGTTTTTTAGGAACACTTTCCCTTTTCGAAGGAGGTGCGGACGGTTTGTTCGCAACGGCGGAGCGGAACGAATCGCGAACGGGAGCACCGCCGTTAGCCGAATAACGCGGATCGCCTTCCGAAATTTTGAAAAACAAAACCGATTCCCGAAGTTGTTCGGCTTGAGAATTCATTTCCTCCGATATCGCGGCCAATTCCTCCGAAGCCGAGGCGTTCTGTTGCGACACCTGATCCAGTTGTCCCATAGCCTTATTGATTTCCGAAACGCCCGCCGCTTGTTCGTCGCTTGCCGCGGTGATTTCCTGAACTAAATCCGCCGTCTTCCGGATCGAAGGAACGATTTGTGAAATGAGATCGCCCGCTTTTTCGGCGATGGCGACGCTACTACTCGCCAAACTACTGATTTCGTTCGCCGACTTTTGACTTCTTTCCGCAAGTTTTCGGACTTCGGAAGCGACCACCGCAAATCCTTTCCCGTGGTCTCCGGCACGAGCTGCCTCGATAGCAGCGTTTAACGCGAGTAAGTTGGTTTGATACGCTATATCCTCGATGATACTGATCTTTTCCGCGATCTGTTTCATCGCTTTCACGGTTTCGATTACGGACGCACCGCCTTCCTCGGCATCCTTTGAGGACTTGGAAGATATCTGCTCCGTTTGCCGGGAATTTTGCGCGTTTTGATCTATCGATGCCGTCATCTCCTCGAGGGAAGAGGTGGTTTCTTCGACGCTGGCCGCCTGTTCGGACGCGCCTTGGCTGAGCGAATTCGCCGTGGATGAAACCTCGCTTGCAGAAGTCACCAGACTCGAGGAACGAACGATGATGTCTCCTATGATCTCGTTCAACTTATCTACGGTATTATTCGAATATTCCTTCAATTTACCGAAGGTTCCACGGTATTCATTGGTAATTTTTTGAGTCAGATTTCCCACGGAAATTCTTTCCAACGCGTCCACGACTTCGTTGAGTCCGCGATTGCTCACTTCCAGAAGTTGATTGATCGATTGACTAAGATTCAGAAAAAAACCGGTTTTGGATTCGATGACGATTCTTTTCGTAAAATCACCGTTAGCCGCCGAATTCACGATCCCTTCGACTTCCTCTTGAACGGATAATTCCGTAGTCACGTCGGACCATTCCACGACCGAACCGAGACGTTTTCCTTCCGAATCAAGAATCGGATTGGCGATGAGGTTAAAACTTCTGCCCCCGATATTGATCGAGGCCCGGTGGGAACCCGTAAACGTGCCCAGTAATCCTCGTTGATGCGTAGGATTTTTATGAAAGGAGTCGATACTCGATCCTACCAGGGCTTTCAAGTCGAAGTGGCTGAACTGTTTCTTTATATCCGATTCCCCGTTCTTAAACATTGCGATCACGGCTTTGTTCATATAACGAATATTGAATTCGTTATCGGCGATCATTACGTTGGTTGAAGTGCTGTCCAACGCGACTTTAACGCGGATCAGTTCCTCGTTTTCGATCCGACGTTCTTCCGCCATCCGATTCTGCTCCGTAACATCGGACCATTCCACGACCGAACCGAGACGTTTTCCTTCCCCGTCGATGATCGGATTGGCGATCAGATCAAAGCTCCTGCCTCCGATGGAAATCGAAGAACGGAAAGTATCCTCGAGTTTTTCCAAAAGGCTTCTCTGATGTGCGGGGTTTTTATGAAACGAATCTATATTCGTTCCCATGAGACCGTTCAGCTTAAAATTCCCCAACTGCTTTTGAATGTCCGTTTCCGCTTTTGAAAACATGGTACGAATCGCTTTGTTCATATAAACTATGTTTAGATTCCGGTCCGCCATCATGATGTTGGTGGAAACGTTATCCAACGCAAATTTAACTCGTGTTAGCTCTTCGTTTTCGATTCTTCTTTGTTCTGCGTTCTTATTTTGTTCGGTCACATCCGACCATTCCACGACCGTACCCAATTTATTTCCGCGACTATCGGTGATCGGATTGGCTATCAAATCGAAATCGCGTCCTCCGATGGAGATCGAGGATCGAAACGTGTCTGTAAGTTGAGCTAAAAGATTTCTTTGATGCGAAGGATTTTTATGAAACGAATCGATATTCATTCCGAGAAGTCCGCCGACGTTGAAATTCGCGAATTGTTTTTTGATATCCGCTTCCGCCTTAGAGAACATCTCTCGGATCGCCTTATTCATATAAACGACGTTTAAATTTCGGTCAGCCATCATGATATTCGTAGCGACGTTATCGACGGCAGTGCGCATCCGAAGCGATTCTTGTTCCAGTTTTTGGATCGATTTTGCGCCTGAAAATTGGGACCAAAATAAGAATACGAGTAAAAGTAGGGAAATTCCAGAGTAAACCCCGAGACGGAGATAAAAGCCGGATCCGCTCGCGGAATCGATCGAAACGTTTTCACTCTCGGTCAAAATCGATTTTAAAAGTTCGTTTCTCGCTTCCTTAAATTCGGACACATCGGAAAAAAAAGAGGAGCGCATCAAAGCGGTACGATCTCGGTCTAAGTCCTTGCTTTCGCCGATCTTTTCCTCCAACTCCTGTGCGGAAGAAAAGAGGATCGTTATTTTTTTTTCGAACTTTGCGGTTTCCGGTTTTTGGAAACTCCCGGATTCCGAAACGGCTTTTTTCAATTTCTTAAGCGAATCGATCGTTTCTTGCAGATCCGAGCGCAACTCGTCTTTTCCTTTTCCCGAAGAAAGATCTATTTGTATCTGCATCAGATCCTCCTCCGCTTTTGAAAGAGAAGTTTGTAACGAGGAGAAATATCGTAATCCTTCGTAAACCACCGTCTTCGCTCCGGTTTTCACATCGGAAAGGAATAAAAATGAAAGCCCGTTGACAAACAGGACCAACCCAATAAAAACCCCTAAGTTTTTTCTGAACATCGCTTCTCTCCAGACTTATAAATAAAAACGAACCCGAGGAATTATAAGAGTACTCGACATAGAGTCAATTTATTTTTACAGAATATTCTTATATATTAATTCAATCCCGATACTGTCTCCCTGATTCCGGTTTCCCTATCCCTAACGAAATTATATAAACCCGGAACGTCCAGTATGAACGCGATTTCTCCGCTCCCGAGGATGGACGTTCCGCTAAAACATTTAAGATTTCTGAATATGGAGCCCATAGGTCTGATAACGGACTGGACTTCCCCTTGCAGGTCGTTCACTATGATTCCGAAAGATTTTTCTTCGTATTCAAGAATTACTATATTCTCTTTTTCGTATTCATTTTTCTCCAAACAAAGAAGGGAGGATAGGTGTAGTACCGGCAACAATTCACCGCGCAGGTTCATCGTACCGGCTGCCATCCCGTTCAAAATGACCTTCGCCTCGACGGTCTCCCGAACGAGCTGCATAGGAACGATAAAATGGGACGATCCAGCCCTCACGAGGAAACCGTCGATAATGGCCAACGTCAAAGGTAAACGGATCAGAAACGAACTGCCGATATCCTTCCAGGATTGAATTTGAACGGTACCGCGAAGGGATTCGATATTTCTGAGCACTACGTCCATTCCGACGCCGCGACCCGAAAGATTAGTTACTTGTTCGGCCGTGGAAAAACCGGGTTGGAAGATCAGGGAATAAATTTCCGATTCGCTTAAAATCTGGTCTCGGGCGATCAGACCTTTTTCGATAGCCTTTGCGCGGATTTTGTCCGCGTTCAGCCCGCCTCCGTCGTCCTTGATTTCAATCAGAATACTTCCCGTTCCGTGACTCGCGGAAATTTGTAGTTTACCGATCGCAGGTTTTCCTTTTAACGTTCTCACTTCCGAAGTTTCGATTCCGTGATCCAACGCGTTTCGCAGGATGTGAACGATCGGATCGGCGATCTTTTCGATGACGGAACGATCCAATTCAGTTTCTCCTCCGAAGATTTCCAACTCCACTTGTTTGTTCAGTTCTTTGGAAAGATCTCGAACGACCCGTTTGTATTTATCAAAAAGATCCGCGATCGGAACCATACGCAGACTGAGCGCGTATTCCCGAATCTCGCTAACGAGACGATACAACGATTCGGAGGATTCGATAAGATGAGTATTTTCTGTTTCTATAATATTCCTGCTTAGATTCGCCTCTTGTGTGATCAATTCTCCCACCAAGGATATCAAAGCGTCGATTTTGGCCGAATCCACTCGCAACGTTTTCGTTTGAAGTTTGAGGGTTTCCGATTCTTTGGAAGTTCCAGAGGAAACGTCCGAAAATCCTTTTTCCAATTGACGGGGGCTCGGATCTCGTTTTCCTTCCTTCAAAATGGAAAACTCTTCGTATTTAAGAACATTTTGAATTTCTAATGCGTTTACGTACGCTTCCTTCCCCAAAGGGAAACTTTCCGCGTTTTCGGAAAAAAAACGCAACGGGCTGTGCGGGGGAAGTATTCTTATATAACTTCCTTCCTTTAGAAATTCCAGAGTGGAATCGATTTCGTCTCCGTTCGATCCGGACTCGTAGGATATCTCGAAACCCAGGTAACAATGCTCCGGATTCATCTCCTTCCACGCGGGAATGGATTCAGGATAGACGTAGAGGTGTTTTATTTTTCCGGAACCGGAAAGGTATTTCAAAAAAGTGAACGGATCTAACCCCGATTCGAATAGTTTATCGTTTGGAATCAGAGTAATTTGCCAGAATTTAGAGGTTGATCGATCTTCGTCCGAAGGGGCCGGAAATTCTGTCGAAAGGGACATGTCTTTTGCGGAAGAATCCGAAGAGAATTCGCCTAACAACTTTTTGGCGATAAGAAGCAACTCTGCCTGACGTTTAGAAGTTCTATCGTCTAGAACCAACGTTTCACCGACCAACGTCACCAACTTTCGGATATGATCGCAGGCCAAGAATAGGAATTCGATCGCTTCCTTACTCAGGGATTGTTTTCCCGAACGGACCCGATCCAAAAGGGTTTCCACGTCGTGCGTGAACGTTTCAATCTGCTCGTAACCGAACATTCCGGACGTTCCTTTGATCGTATGAACGGCTCGAAACACCGAGTGGATTTCATTCGAACTTTTGGGGTCCTTTTCCAAAACGAGAAGAGAGGATTCCATCGAAGACAGAAGCTCCTCCGATTCCGAAATGAACGTATCCCTGACTTCCGATAAATCCATATCAATTCTTTCCTGTTCCGTATAAAAACGAGAACTCCTTAAGGTCCTCTTTTTGAAGTTTGATCTTATCCCGTAAAAATCCAGTAAGTCCGTATAAATCGATTAATTTTAAAACGGCGTGGCTGTGATTGACGAAACGAACCGTTGAGTTCTTCGACTTGGCTTCCTTTTTTAAAGCCAATAAAATTTGCAAACCGGACGTATCCATCTTGGAAATTTTGGAGAGGTCGAGTTCTATCGACTTCCAGGATTCCTTGAGAATGGAATCCAGCTTTTCCTTAAATTCCGAAGCGTAATATATGGTAACTTCTCCACCGATCCAGAGTTTCAAAACGTTGTCGTTTTGGATTCGTTCCGTGTTCCATTCGAATGACATTGAATTTCGTCCGTTTACGGTAAAAGTTTTTGAATCGTTTGCACCAGTTCTTCCGGTGAAAACGGTTTCGTCAGCCAAGCCCTTGCTCCCGCGGCCAATCCTTCGCTTTTTACGTCCTCCTGCGATTCCGTGGTAAGCATGATAATCGGAACGAATTTATTTTTCGGATCTTTTTTGATCTCTTTGACAAAAGTGATTCCGTCCATATTCGGCATATTCATGTCGCTGACGATGATATCCACTTTATCATTTTGTAATTTATCAAGACCGTCCTTTCCATCCACGGCCTCCAGAATCTGGAATTCGAAATTGCTCAGATGAAGGTTGAGTATCTTTCGAAAAACCGCGGAATCGTCCACGATGAGAATCCGTTTCATTCCTATCTCCTTATTGAACCAATGGTAAAAAAATTTCCGCGAGTACACAAAGACTTACGTCCTGGGAAGTGTGATCGTTCGCGTTGTGAATAAAAAACAATCCGCCGTGTTTTCGTACGATGTGATCTACGGCGGTTAAACCGAGTCCCAATCCGAATTTTTCGAGATGACTTACGTTTTCCACGGGCGGATAGATCCGAAAAAAAGGTTGTATCACGAGTTGTTCGAACTTTTCGGGAATTCCTCCGTACGGCCTTGCATCCACGCGGTTTTTGAAGGTTATACAAAAATATCCCTGGTTAATGTTCGTAAAAATTTCGATCGGAGAATTTTGGGAGGAATACTTATACGCGTTGAGAAACAATTCCTCGAAAGCGAGATATAATACGTTCAAATTTACGTTTATCTTATATTCTCTTTTGAAAACTGGCAGATTCACGGTCAAACCCTTCGACGAGAGAAAATCGTTCAATAAATCCGGCAACTCCTTGATTTTAGAAAGAACGTCGCTCGTGGAAATCAATTTCGGATTTAGATCCTCGTCGATGAGATTGAGGAGTTTTTCCAAACCCAAGAGCATATTTTTTGTGATCCGGTTGTTCGTAAGAAGAAGGTCCATAACCTCCTTATCGATCTTATAGAAACCGCCTTCCGGAATTTTGATGGAGTCAACCATATCCAAAAGGCTCGTAGTGGCTCCGATTCCGCTTCCTTGCGAAAGGGAGGTTTTGAGACTGTAGATGGAGGTTTTTTCGAAGGATTCGTTGTCCGATTTGCGGATCGTTTCTTTATAGGTGAGCCATTCCAATTGGCTTCTCAGTTTTTGACTTTCTATCTCGGCGAGATTTTGCTCCATATTCCTTAGGTAACAATAATTCAAAGCCTTTTGTAGGGTTTTCAAAAATATATCCGGGTAAATCGGTTTGATGATATAGTCGAAAACTCCGAGTTTCATGATCTCTATGATCTTATCGGACGTGCCCACCGCGGTTTGGACCAGAACGACCGCGTTGGGATGCGATTCGCGCAAGTGCGTCAAAAATGTAACACCGTCCATCACGGGCATCATCAGATCCAATATAAAAATGGAATACGATTGACTTTCCAACTTCTGAAGCGCTTCGGCTCCGTTGGCGGCGACGTCGTGTTTGACGCCGAGTTCGTCGCATAAACTTTCCAAAAGAATACTGTTTTCGCGTTTATCTTCCACGATTAAAACCGGTTCGTTCGGAATTCTATGCGTAGTCGTTTTCTTTTTCAACTCGGCTTCCAAAGGTTCTCTCCTTTTGAATTTCGATCAGGATCGATTTCAATTTGTCTAATGAAAACGGATTTTGAATCGTATAGTCCGGGAAAAAAGGAAGCAACTCCTCGCGAAAGGGTAGAGGGATTTCCGCGCTTTCCAGGAGAATGAGGCTGCAATTTTTTTTTACTTTTTGAAGCCATCCTCTCAGAAGTTTTACGATTTCCGTCTCTTCCAACAGAAGACGTGAATCGTATAACAAAATCATATTCGAATCGAGGTTTTTTTGAGGAATCTTCGAAAAATCTTCCGTGATACGAATCGAAATATAATTCTGAAAGTTATAGGTAAAATAACGTTCGATGGCCGTATCGTATATCCTATCTTGGATGGCGGTTATGATACAAGAAGTCCTTAACTCGATCGGATAATCGTTTTCCTTCGTTTCATTGTTCGTCGCTTCATCGTTCCCGTTCGAATCGATCGGTGTTACCGCCGATGAGTTGCGGGGAAGAACGATTCGAAAACAAGAACCTTGGTCCGGTTTACTTTCCACTTCTATCGTTCCCCCGTGCGCTTCCACGATGTTTTTTACGATTGCGAGTCCCAAACCGCTTCCCTCGAACTCGCCTCTGTTTTCGCCTTTGATCTGATAGAACGTCTCGAAGATTCTCCGTATCTCCTCTTCGGGGATTCCTACTCCCGAATCTATGACTTCGATTTCGTATCCTCGCTCCGTACGTTTCAAAACCGTGTTTACTCTTCCGCCGGTGGGAGTGAATTTGATCGAGTTTCCGAGAAGATTGAGCAGAACCTGACGGATCCGTTTCGCGTCCGCTTCCACTTCGTATTCGCCTTCTTCGGGAATGACCGTGAAGCCGATTTCTATCTTTTTGGTGATCGCTTCTCCAGAAATCATTTCCACGGAACTGAAAACCAAATCCTTGAGATCGAATCCGGAGCGATTGAGGATCAACTTACCGGCTTCGATCCGGGACAAATCGAGGATATCGTTGATTACGTTTAATAAATGAACTCCCGAATGAAAGATGAGATCCTTATAACGATTCTCTTTTTCCATGTCCTTGGGAAGTTGCATCAGACGCGAAAAACCTATGATGGAATTCAGGGGGGTCCTGAGCTCGTGACTCATATTGGCCAAAAATTCGGATTTGGCCCGATTGGCCGTTTCCGCCCTTTCTTTCTGGAGATTCAGCTCTTCGGTTCTTTGTTTTACCAAAACCTCCAGAGTCTCTCGGTGTAATTTCAATTCTTCTAATATGTTTTTTCTTTCTAGAAATACGCTGATCAGATCCACGAAGGTTCTGATCGTAAAAATCTCCTCTTTTGCGACATTGGTCGTCTTGAAGTTTTCGAATCCCGCGAAACCGAACCATTCGTTCGACACGAATAGGGGAATGAGCGTGATCGATCGGATGTTTCTCGTCTCGAAAAAAGTCCTTTCCTTTTCGGGGAAATCCGAGGAGGGAGTTCCCTGTAGAAAACCTCCGGAAGAAAAAACTTTTTTCCAACGCATGTAATTTTCTGAATATTCTAAATTTTGATTTATTATTCCGGAGGACGCAGGAAGGGAAGGGTCGGTAACTTCCAAAAACAATTCCGCTTTCGTTTCATCCTTAGAATTTTTATAAAGATACAACCTTTCCGAATCTACGAATACGAGAAACTGCTCCATCGCGTATTTCAGAGTTTTAAGATCCGCGGACGTGGACAAAAGGATCTGCGTCGCGGCGGTAATTCCCATTTCCAACCGAAGTCTTTTCGTAGCGGTTTCCCCTTTTTTTACCTTTTCCGTGATATCCCTCTGTACGGATACGAAGTAGATAGGCTTTCCATTCTCGTCTCGAATGGAAGAGATACTCCATTCCACATTGTAAGGAACGCCGTCTTTTTTGTAGTTCACAGCTTCCCCGGAAAAATCTTCTCCCGCTTGTAAGGCAACTTTCAGTTTTTCCATAAACTTTCGATTACTTAAGGGACCCTGGAGAAGTCGGGGTGATTGGCCGATCAGTTCGGAAGATTCGTAGCCGGTCATCTTACAGAACGCAGGATTTGCATAGACGATTTTCGGCCCCGGGAAGTCCAACTCCGCGTCGGTAACCAAAATGGAATCGGATACCTGATTCACCAGGATCTCATACAATTCCTGCGAGTGACTTAAGCTGGTCGTTTCCTGATGCACGGGCCGATACGGTTCATCATTTTTCCAAAAGATCAATAATTTTCCAAAACGGATTCAAATTCTTGAATATTCGAGAAGTAAAAAATTCTAAAATATAAATTTATAATTTCTTGATATTATTCCAACAATCCCGCTCTTTTCGATGAAATACGAGCCTCAACTTAGAAAATGGGTCCGTTTTCTAAGTTTTATATTCTTTTTTTCTGATATTAGCGAGAAATCACGAATTTTTACGGTTGAAATTCGCGGGAAGAAACATTCCGAAATAAACGCTCCGGAATGGACGACCGTTTTTTAGGAAAGTAGATTGGAGGGAAGTTTGAAATTCATAGAATCCTCTCTGGATCCGGGGAAAAGTCCCACTTCCGCGTTCGGATAAAAAGCCTTTAACTTAGAGATGATTTCGTCCACCAAAACCTGGGGAGTGGAAGCGCCGGCGGTTAATCCTAAAATTCTAATTTCATTATTTTGAATATACTCTTTGGAAAGATCGTCCGCCCCCGTCACTTTGAAGGAATGCGGTTTCGATTTTTGAGCGAGCTGCAAAAGACGAAGAGAATTGGAACTGTTATCCGCGCCGATCACGAGCATCGCGTCGATCGCGTCCATCATCAAAGAAACGGCTTCCTGTCTTTCGGTGGTCGCATAACAAATATCGTCTTTCGCGGGATGTTCGACAAAAGGAAACGTCTTCGCGATTTGATCCACGACGTTCTTCGTGTCCGCAACGGAAAGGGTGGTCTGCATCAAATAGGTGAGCGGTTTGTTCGGATCGATCTTATCCTTCAGACGGATCACGTCTTCGGGGGATTCCACGAGATACATGGACGCTTCTCCCATAGTTCCGATCGCTTCGTCGTGTCCCTCGTGTCCGATGTAGATGATTTGGTGCGTATCTTTGATCTTGCGCGCTTTTCTGTGAACGCGTGTAACCAGAGGACAGGTCGCGTCTCCGATCTTCATTCCTCTTTTTTTTGCGGAATCGACGACGGAAGGAGCCACACCGTGCGCCGAAAAAACGACCGTCGCTCCGTCCGGGGCTTCGTCGAGATCGTTGATAAAACGGATTCCTCGTTTTTTCATGTCTTCCACAACGCGGCGGTTGTGTACGATTTCTTTACGGACGTAAATCTGTTCCGCGGAGTTGGCCTGAACCTGTTCCACGTAAGAAATCGCATACTTCACACCGGCACAAAATCCTCTAGGATTGGCTAAATAGATCTTTTCTAACATGATGTCTCCGCTCGAGTACCATTCTAAGAAACTCGTTTCAGCAAAGAATCAAAAAAAATTCCCGCGCGCTTACGATCCCTTAACGCGACATAGCGAAATCCGATAGGAAGCGGTTTTTTATCATAGAATCTCCAAAAAAAGTGCGTTATCGGATTTTACGGACGCGTCGATGGATTCTTTGAAAAGGTCAAGGAAGACCTTTGAAAAATCATTACCCCCTTTTTAAGGGAATCGGATTCAAGGAGGAACCGAATGATTATCAACCATAACGTCAGTGCCATTTTCGCGCACAGAACATTGAAGTTCAATAGCGAAAACATGGGAAAGGACATCGAGAAATTGTCCTCCGGAATGAGAATCAACCGCGCAGGCGATGATGCTTCCGGTCTTGCAGTGTCCGAAAAAATGAGAACTCAGATTCTGGGTCTCAGAAGAGCGGAAATGAACACTGAAGATGGTATGTCTCTGATACAGACTACTGAAGGATATCTCCAGGAAACTCATGAAATCGTTCAGAGAATCCGGGTTCTTGCTGTTCAAGCTGCCAACGGTATTTATACCGAGGAAGACAGACAACAGATCCAAGTGGAAGTTTCTCAGTTGGTGGACGAGATCGACCGGATCGCTTCTCAAGCTGAATTCAACAAAATGAAACTCCTTACCGGAGCTTTCGCGAGATTGAATCCAACTGCGAGTATGTGGTTTCACATGGGTGCAAACATGCACCAAAGAGAAAGAGTTTACATTGAAACGATGAATACGGCGGCATTGGGACTTAGAAACCCGACCGTTTTAACGTTTATCTCTCTTTCTACTGCCGGCAAGGCGAACTCGGTAATCGGATTGGCCGATGATGCGCTCCGTTCCATCTCTAAACAGAGAGCGGACTTGGGTGCGTATTACAACCGTCTGGAACACGCAGCGAAAGGTCTCATGAACGCTTATGAGAACATCCAAGCGGCCGAATCCAGAATCCGCGATACCGATATGGCCGAGCAAATGACTAGCTTCACGCGTTATCAGATCCTGACTCAGGCTGCGACCGCGATGCTGGCCCAGGCCAATATGAAACCGCAAACGGTTCTCCAGTTACTGAAGTAAACTGAAAGCGCCGTTTCTTCCGGCTGAAAGACCTTAAATTTCAGCCGGAAGAGTTAAGCAAACGCCGGAAATGACGATATCTAAAATGGATTTATAATTCCCGTTATAAATCGCCGTACGACTCTGAAGCCCGAGTATTCTTCAAAAGAATCTTCGGGCTTTTTTTTCTTTTCGTTTCGGTGGGAGGTTGCCCTAAAAACAAGACGTTTTTTCGGCAAAAGGTGTGGGCTCGTCTTGATTAGCGTAATCGCGCAGAATCGAGTGTGCATCTTTATGTGCGACACGGAAACTTATCCGATGGATTCTGTCTTTTCCTATCGAATTCCGTCACAGGAACTTGTCCGATGGGTTCCGCTTCTTCCATGTCAGATTCCTCCGCGGCTTCTTGTCATGGGGAGAATGGCGATTCGGATCATGATTCGGCTTCCGAATAGATTTACGAAAACTTGGATCGTGATTCTAAGGGTTTTATCCTGGAACTTTTCCCGTATATTTGCTTTGGAAACAGGGGAAATTGACTCCGAGCAACGTATTCGCTTTCTGGAATATTCAAAAAGAAGAATTCATTTTTACCGCTTCGCCCACTCGGCAAAAACGGGGCAAAAAATGATAAACCGAAACGATCGACAAACTAAAAAAAGTCATCGAACGCGCGCGCTGCAAAACGAAAAGCCGCTTCGAATTTTTTCGAAGCGGCTTTTTCAGCCGAGGTTCGCCTAAAAATCTACGTTTCAAGAAAATCCGACGTTCTCAAGCGTCGATCCAAAAGCGAAGGATTCTTTTCCAAAAGAATCAGCCGAATCGGTCGCTTAACAATTTCACCACTTGATCGGGTCTCATGTTCGCCTGTGCGAGCATCGCGGAACCGCTCTTTGTGAGAATCTGATTTCTGGTATAATCCACGATCTGTTCCGCCATGTCCGCGTCCCTCACACGGCTTTCAGCGGCGACCATATTCACGTAGCTGGATTGTAATCCCTGAGAAGTGATTTCCAGACGATTGTAATACGCTCCGAGATCGGCTCTTTGCTGATTCACCTTGGAAATCGCCGTGTCCAAAATCCCGATCATCGCGTTCGCGCTTGCGGGGGAGGAGAGGGCTTGTTTTTTTCCGTTGGCAACCAACTGAAGACCGGTCGCGTTCATGGAATCGATGAAGATATCGAGCTTCTCGTTCTGATTCGGACCGACTTGGAGCTGAATCGGCTTGTTAGCTTGTTTGGAATGATCGCCCGAAAGAGGTTTGATATGGTTGAACTCGGCGGATTTACCGATTCTGTCCACTTCCTCGATGAGCTGATCCACTTCGAGCTGAACCAATTTGCGATCCTCGTTCGAATAGATTCCGTTCGAAGTTTGGATCGAAAGTTCCCTGAGTCTTTGGAGGATATTGTTCACTTGCTCGAGCGTTCCTTCCGTAACCTGGATGAAGGAAACTCCGTCCATCACGTTACGCTCCGCTTGAGCAAGACCGCGGATCTGGGTCCGCATCTTTTCGGACATCGCGAACCCGAGCGCGTCGTCACCGGCGCGATTGATCCGCAGACCCGTGGAAAGTTTTTCCATGGTCTTGTCCAATTCCTTGTTTACACTCTTCAGTACGTTGTTCGTCCTGAGCGCGCTAATGTTGTGATTGATGATCATTGTCACAACCTCCCTGTCAATGTTACCCGGATCCGTCCGGGCCGATGTTTGGGGCGATTGGATCGCCTTTGTTTTTCCACTGCGAACCTTCACTCTGTCTCGAGACGGAGAAGAAAGTTTTTATATTTTTTTCCTAAAGTCTTGTGCGGAGGGAGCCGAACTTAAGTTTAGGGTTATTTTGTCAAAATACTACAAAGCATTTTGGTCAAAAGCAACTCTTTTCCTTTCCTTGCCAAAAAAATCCTTTTCATTCCGTCCCCGTTTTTTCATCGTTTGCTGGTATTTTGTCTCTTCTTTTGAAGGATGGAAACTCGTTTTATTATGAAAATTTATACGAAAAAAGGGGACGGCGGACAAACTTCTCTGGCCAACGGATCCAAGGTTTCCAAAGCGGATGTCCGCGTGGAACTGTACGGAACCGCGGACGAACTCAACTCTACGATCGGTGTAGTTAGGTCCTTTTTGGAAACAACGTCCGAGCTCCATTCTCCGTTGGAAACGATTCAAAATCTTTTGTTCGAATTGGGCTCCGAGTTGGCGGGATTCAGAGCGAAGGAGGATTCCTGCATTCTGCCGGAGGACGTTGTGTTCTTGGAAACGGAAATCGATCGTATGCAGGAACGTTTGACTCCTCTGAAAAAATTCATCCTTCCGGGAGGCTCACAAGCCGCTTCGTTTTTACATATTTCGAGAACGGTTTCTCGAAGATTGGAGAGGGAAATGGTGCGCGCCAAAGAAAACGGGCTGGAAATCCTTTCCTCTCCTATGATTTTTATGAATCGTCTTTCGGATTACTTTTTCGTCTCCGCACGTTATGCGAACTTGGAAAGGAATATTCAGGAACCGTTATGGACGTCGAGAGCAAAAACCTGAATTCTCATCCCAAATCGCTTCCGATTCTGTTTCTTACGGAAATGTGGGAACGTTTCAGCTTTTACGGAATGCGCGCCTTGCTCGTTCTTTTTCTGACCAAGGTCTTTCATTATTCCGACCCTCTCGCCAATCGAATCTACGGGATTTATATCGGCTTGGTCTATCTCACTCCTTTGATCGGCGGATATCTCGCCGACCGTTATCTCGGTTTTAAGACCTCGATTTATTTAGGAATTACCCTCGTCCTTTTCGGACATTTGAGTCTCGCATTCGAAACCAAACCGTTTTTCTTTTTCGGTTTGGCGTTGTTGATCCTGGGAATCGGTTTTTTTAAACCGAATATCTCTACGGTTATGGGTAGAATCTATGACGAAGAAAACAAAAATCATATGCGTGATTCGGGTTTTACCGTGTTTTATATGGGAATCAATCTCGGCGGATTTTTAGGACCTATTTTTTGCGGGTATTTTACGGATTCTTTCGGATGGGGATACGGCTTCGGAGTTGCCGCCTTCGGGATGTTATTCGGAATCCTCGTTTTCATTTTCGGCCAGAAATTCTTTTCGGAGAACGTATTCCAAGCCGGTAAAAGGAATAAACTACGAAGTTCGGAGAATTCTCATCCTCTCACCAATGAGGAGAAGGACCGAATCGTCGTGATTTTTATCTTCACTGCGTTTATGATCATTTTTTGGAGCGTTTTCGAACAAATCGGTTCGTCCATGAATCTGTTCATCGATCGTCACGTGGATCGAAATCTCTTCGGCTATTCGATTCCCACGCCCTTGTACCAATCCCTCAACCCTCTTTTGATCCTAATCTTTGCTCCGGTTGTCGCGATTTTCTGGACCGAACTCGCGAAACGAAATTGGAAACCGGACACTTCGACTCGATTCGCATTAGGATTTTTGATTTTAGGTCTGGGTTATTCCGTTTTGGTTTTTGCGACGAGCGACTATAGATTCGGAAATAAAATCTCCTCCTTTTGGCTTTTGTTGATGGTAACCTTGATTACGATCGGAGAATTGTTCACTTCCCCGGTAGGACTTTCCTTGGTCACGAAATTGGCCCCCTTACATCTTGGCGGTCTTTTGATGGGAATCTGGTTCATATCCAGTTTTTTCGGAGGAATTTTAACGGGCGAATTGGCGGGTCTCATGAACAAAGGGAGTTTTCCCGAATTTTTCGGAATTTTCGCGGGACTCGCTTTTGCCGGTAGCCTGGTTTTATTTTTAGCTAGAAAAAAACTGCAGAGTTGGATGCACGGGGGAGACCGATAGGATTGGGGTTCGAATATTTTGATCCCGAGAATTATAATATACTTATTTTTGAATATTCTAAATTTCTATGAAACATAGCCCAACCAACATCAACTCCATAGACGAATACATCGGAATGTTTCCCGGAGAAGTGAGTGCAATTCTTTCTAAGCTGAGAGAAACCATCCGCGCGGCCGCTCCGAATGCTGAGGAAAAGATCAGTTATCAAATTCCGACCTTTTTTTTAAATAGGAATCTCGTCCACTTTGCCGCTTTTAAACGACATATCGGCTTTTATCCGGGCGCGAGCGGTATCGCCAACTTTGAGAAGGAATTGAGCGGGTATAAAACGGCTAAGGGTTCGGTTCAGTTTCCCATCGAAAAACCTCTGCCGCTTTCGTTGATCCGCAAGATCGTTCGATTTCGGGTAACCGAGGAAAAAACGCGCGTCTCCAAAAAGAAAACTGTAAAACGGAAGTAAGGAAGAGGCATTTCCTTTCTTTTTTCGTGGATCGAAGTAATATTAGAAATTCATTGTAAATTAGAATACGAGGCGATATGTTTCAAGGATACGTAGTTTCTCTTTTGTTGTTCTTTTCGGCAGTGTTTGCTCCGAATCTTTTTGCTGATCCGTTTTCCGATCTGCTCAAAGAGGATTTCGAAGCGGGGCAAACTTTGTTGATCCGCAATTCCGTCTTTCAAAAGTTAGGCCGGAGATCCCAGGATCCCAAAGTGACAGAAATTACGAAAAACACGATTCCTTGGGCGATTTTAGAAGGGCTTTCGCCGGAGGCGGTGGCCGACTTGATCGTAAATCAATATTACGTTTCTCTTTCGGGAATGCGGTTCACGGACGCGGAGGATGCGATTCCTCTTCTGACAAAGCAGAAACTTTCCGAAAAAGACTTTGCGCTCGTCTCGTTGTTCGTTAAGGAAACGGGAAAAGCGGGAATCCGCGAAGAGATCAGAAACGTATTTTTATCGACGGCGCTCAAATCACGGTGGGACGGATTTTCCATTTTAGCCGGGGGAAGGGCTTTGATCGCAGGTAAATACGCCGGAATTCCGGAAAACCGTCTCGCGTCCCGGATTTTGAGTCTTCTTCCGAGCAAAGGAGGTGTTTCTCCTTTCGAAAAAACCGATTCCGCATTTAGACAATCGATTTACTTCAATCCGTCAAACGAGCGTTATACGATCGCTTCGGAATTTCTCGCCCAACTTAGGTCGATTCATTCCGGCACAAAAGGCAGATCCTCGGAAACATGGACGGCCTCACTTTCTTCCGCCCGCGCCTTGGACGAAACTTTGGATTCCGCAGGCGAGATCGTAATCGGCGATCGTCCTAAGTTCGGTTTCCAGGAGAACATCCCGGATCCACCCCTGGTGCCGGAGGTGGAACCGGACGCACCTTCGATTCCAGAAAAGAGCGGTTGGGAAACATTAAATTCTTCTAATTTATTTAAGGTTGTAAAGGAATGGATCGGAACTCCTTATTATTGGGGAGGGACCTCGAAAAAAGGTGTGGACTGTTCCGGCTTTACGTTCAGTTCTTTGACGGATACAAGAGTCGGAGTTCCTTCTAAGATCGTTCCTCGGGTTGGCAGAGAACAGGCTAAGTCGGGAAGCGCGATTTCACACAATCAGCTGAGGGCAGGTGATTTGATCTTTTTTTCCGCTTCTCCCAATCAAAACAAAATTACGCACGTTGGTCTTGTCATTTCGGATAAGGAGTTTGCGCACGCTTCTTCGACGAGAGGAGTGGTGATCGACAAGATTTCCATGAAATGGTGGGTGGATCGATACGTCACGTCTAGGCGGATTTTTCAAAAAGTAGTTCCGTGATTTTCTCCGCAAAGTTCGACCGGAACGAAACGATCTTTGTTTTGCGGTTAGGAAACTATGCGAGCGGATGCGATGGGAGCAGGAGCGCCTTTGTATTTTTATTGACCTCTGTTCATCGGATTTTCGAAAGAAGAAAATCCGTTTTTGTCACCGGTCGGCGTTTTTGGCTTGAGAGTCGGAGGAGTTTGGTTGTGTAGGAAACGATCGATTGTCAATCCCTGGATGATAGAAATATATTCCTTTTTTATCATATGCGCAGAGGAGTTTCGATTGGAATCGGGGAGTCGATGCTGCTCGATTTGAGGAATCCGCGAAAAAAGGGTTCGAAGGGTAAAGACAGGAGATTTAGTTTTCTAGTTCCTCTTCCGTATACCGATCCCCAGGATTGGAAACGTAAAATGAATGTTCCGGTTCGCACCGTAACCTGCGGATGATTTCGTTATTGGTTAAGTCGAGGTGCAAAATATAGCTGTATGACTTGTGAAATGTTGGACCTCCTTCATTCAAGATATCTACGATAGAATTCCCGATCCCGACCTCCTCCAACCACAACAGATAATTAAAAAGAAAACAGCGAGAAACCCCGTGGGCTTGAGCCAAAACTCCAAGCAAAGCCCAACTTCCCGTATCCAGTCGAACATTCAACCGTTGCAAAGAATCCATCCCGGAGCTCGACGACTGATACGTCGTTTTTCCGGCCTTTTTCCCCAAACGATCCGCGGAAGTTAAATACTTACCATAAACCTGCAACAATCTAGGGATCCGTTTCGCCATGTATTTCCGTTTCGACTCACCCAATTTGAGCCAAGTCGTTTTCGGAACAAGCAAGGTCACAACCTCCGTTTTATCTTCCCGAAGTTTTGATCGAATCTCTCGAGCCGAATTTAAAAGTAAAGTTCCCATAACGAAGTCGGTTCCCCAGGTCGTTCGATCGTTTCTTAAAAAACGAAAAGACTTAAAAATTATCTAAACCGAAGGGGAATTTTTTCGAAATCGTTAGGAACCGAGGGAACAATTCATTCTTTCAGATTCAATTCTTCGACGATGTTCATCAGAATTTTCATCTTCTCCATGGGATTCGGATCCACGAGTATTTCCTGCTTTTTGGAAAATTCAAAATTGAGAATGGATGCGATGAAATCGATGGGGAAGGGATGTGTGACGAGTTCGTTCATTCGCAAAATCAAATCTTCGCCGGCGCCCTCCGACAATAGGATTCGTTTCGTCAAAAAAAGGAGCCTTTCAAAATCTTTCTTAAAATCCGCGTCGCGAAGATATTCGAAATCCGGTTCGAGCTTTTGGATCCTGGCAACTCGAAACGGTTCCATGGTTTCGTAATCGATGAGTTTTGCGATTCCCTTTCCTTCCAAAAGAATATTCGATCTTCCGTCCGGCAACGGATCCCGACGAATGATTTTTCCCCATCCGAATACCGTTTCGATTTCCGGGTGTTTGGAATTGGTTCGTGATTTTGCGGAGAGGATCGGGGCTACGGCCAACTCCTCTCCCGATTCCATACAATAATCCAACATCAGTCGATAGCGAGGTTCGAAAATATGAAGAGGTAGATATGTCCCTGGAAAAAGAACGATTTCCGGCAAAGGAAAGATGGGGACAGTAGTGGTTGACACGGGAAGGATACTATAACTGCTTAGAGAGAAACCGTAAATCAAAATCCCAAGGCTCGGTAGAATTTGTATTATTTGGACAGAAATCGTTTTCAAACTTCCACACAAAATCTGAAGAATCTCAATATCATCGTAATCGGAGACTTCATCTTGGACGAGTATCTCATCGGAGAAGTAAACCGCATTTCTCCCGAAGCTCCGGTTCCGGTCGTATGGGTTCGTAAGGAAAAAATTACTTTAGGGGGAGCGGGGAACGTGGTCAAAAATCTTTCCTCGCTTGGAGTCAAGTCCGTCGTTCTTGGTCGAGCGGGAAAAGACGAAAAGGCAAATATCCTCCTCGAACTTTTGTCCCGGGAAAATTCGGATTCGGAAAAAAATTTTTTAATACGGTCCGAGTCGGTTCCCACGATTCTCAAAACGAGAGTCATCGCCGGTCATCAACAGGTTTGTAGAATCGATAAGGAAGAACTCAAACCGATTTCGAGGGAAGAAGAGGATTCTCTTTTGACCGCTTTTTCGGAAAGAATCGATTCGGCGGACGCGGTCATCCTTTCCGATTACGATAAAGGAACTCTTACTCCTCGGATCATACAGGAGGTTTCCAAACTCTGCAAAGAACGCGGTAAGATCGTAACCGTCGATCCGCAAGTCAGTCATTTTTTTCTCTATCACGGGGTCAGCATTCTGACTCCCAATCATCACGAGGCGGGAAAAGCGCTGGGACGAAAATTGGAAACGGATTCGGAAATTCTAAACGCCGCGGAAGAAATCGTTCAAAAACTTTCCTGTCCTTCTCTCATGATCACGAGAGGCGAAAAGGGAATGAGCTTATACGTAACTTCTAAAAAAGAAATCTATCATATACCCACCGTCGCCCAAGAAGTGTTCGACGTAACCGGAGCGGGAGACACCGTAATCAGCGCCTATACCGCATACCACGCCGCCGGCCTAAACGAATTAGACGCAAGTGTGGTTTCCAACGCGGCGGCTGGAATCGTAGTCGGAAAACTGGGCGCAGAAACGGTCTCCCCAGACGAACTACAACGATCCCTTTCCGATCGAGGAACGTTTTCGGCGTGACGGATCTTCGAAACAACGTCGTTCCTTGGGACAAGGTTTCCGAAACCGCGGATCGGCTACGTTCCGAAAAGCGGATCGTTTTTACCAACGGCTGTTTCGATCTCGTTCACAGAGGACATCTTACGTATCTTTCCCAAGCCCGGGAGCTCGGGGATTTCCTTTGGGTGGGAATCAACTCGGATGTTTCCGTAAAACGGCTCAAAGGAGAACAAAGACCGGTCGTTTCCGAGGACGATCGCGCCATTCTTTTGTCCAACCTGCGATTCGTGGACGCGGTAACGATTTTTCCGCAGGACACGCCGCTCGAATTGATCCGCCTCGTCAAACCCGCGATCCACGTCAAAGGAGGGGATTATTCCGTGGAAGATCTTCCGGAAACTCCTCTGGTTCGCCAATTCGGCGGAGAAGTCCGGATTCTGCCGTTTGTACCAGGAAACTCCACCTCGCTGTTGATCCAGAAAATCCTGAAACTCTAAAACGAACCCATGCCTCATTTTTGGAGACAGAATTCTTAGAAATTCCTGTTTGAATTTCTGGAAACTCCCAGAACTCTGTTCTGAAAGGCGGGAATGGAAGTTGTCGAGAACTAAGTTTATCTTTGTAACCGGAGGGGTAAGTTCCTCCCTGGGAAAAGGAGTCACCGTAGCGGCTCTTGGTTGTCTTTTGGAAAGTCGCGGTTATTCCGTTTCCCTCCAAAAAATGGACCCGTACATCAATATCGATCCTGGTACGATGAGTCCGTATCAGCACGGGGAAGTTTACGTCACAGCGGACGGCGCGGAAACCGATCTGGATCTCGGTTACTACGAACGTTTTACGCATTCCAAACTGACCCGAAAAAATTCCGTATCCACCGGACAAATTTATAATACGGTCATTCAACGCGAAAGAAAAGGGGATTATCTCGGGCGCACCGTACAAGTGGTTCCCCATATCACCAACGAAATCCGTAACCGGATGTACATCGTCGCCCGAGAGGAAAATCCGGATTTTATTATCGTCGAAATCGGGGGAACGGTCGGCGACATCGAATCGATTCCGTTCTTGGAGGCGATCCGTCAGATGCGGTACGAACACGGAAATTCAAACGTATTGTTCGTCCACCTAACGCTGGTCCCTACGATCACCGCGGCCGGAGAGGCCAAAACAAAACCGACACAACATTCCGTCAAAGAATTACTCGGACTCGGAATCCAACCCGACATTTTGGTTTGCCGGGTTTCCCAACCGATGACAAAGGAAATGAAAAATAAACTTTCCCTCTTTTGTAACGTGAAGGAAGAAAACGTAATCTCCGCGAGCGATATCTCCACATCCATCTACGAAATTCCTAAAATGTATAAGGAAGAAAAACTGGACGAGGTCGTTCTCAAAACCATGGGAATGGAACTTAGAACCTCCGACTTCGACGAATGGGACACGATGGTGAAGGGACTTCTCTCCACCAAAGAAATCGTACAGATCGCGGTCGTAGGGAAATATATTTCTCTACAGGACGCGTACCGTTCCATTTACGAAAGCCTTTCCCACGGAGGAATCGCGCATAACGCGAAAGTGGAATTCGTCAAAATCGATCCGGAAAACCTGGATAAGGAAAACGTGATCGACTCTCTCAAAAACGTTCACGGAATCTTGGTTCCCGGCGGATTCGGGGACCGGGGAATCGAAGGAAAAATTCTCGCGATTCAACACGCAAGGACCAAAGGAATTCCCTTTTTCGGAATCTGTCTCGGAATGCAATGTGCCGTCGTGGAATACGGGAGAAACGTTCTGGGACTCAAGGACGCCAATTCGACCGAAATCCGACCCGATACGGAAAATCCGGTGATATCCCTTTTGGAAGAACAAAACGACATCGAGCAGATGGGCGGAACGATGCGTTTAGGTTCGTATCCCTGCAAAATCAAAAAGGATACTCTTGCATACGCGGAATACAAATCCGAATCGATCCACGAACGTCATCGTCATCGATTCGAATTCACCAATCGATACAGGAAACAATATGAGGAAAACGGAATGGTAATCGCGGGCACTTCTCCGGACGACAACCTCGTGGAAATCGTCGAAATCCCCCAGCACGCCTGGTTTATCGGAGTTCAATTTCATCCGGAATTTCAATCCAAACCGACGGCTCCTCACCCTTTATTCGCTGGATTTATCAAAGCGGCCGTGAAATACTCTAAAAAAGGATAACGATGAAAGACAATACCTGCAGCAAACGGGAATTTCTCGGAGGAGCCAAAATCGGCGGAGACGAACCCTTCTTTCTGATCTCCGGCCCCTGCGTCATGGAAAACCGGGACTTACTCGACCGAGTCTGCGCGGAGATGATCGAAATCTGCGCTGAACTCAAGATTCCCTATATCTTTAAAAGCAGCTTCGACAAGGCAAACCGTTCCTCGGTCAACTCCTATCGCGGCCCCGGACTTTCGGAAGGCATTCGAAATTTGGAATATATCAAAAACAAATACAACGTCCCCGTTCTCACCGATATCCACGAAACGAGTCAGATCGCTCCTCTGAAGGACGTGATCGACGTGTATCAGATTCCCGCATTTTTGTGCAGACAAACCGACCTCATCGCAGAATCGGCAAAAACGGGAAAATGGGTGAACGTCAAAAAAGGCCAATTCCTCGCACCGGCCGATACGCGTCATATTCAGATTAAAATGAAAGAATCCGGAAACGATAAATGTCTCGTTACGGAAAGAGGAACCTCCTTCGGGTACGGGAATCTGATCTTCGACGGAAGAGCGGTTCCCATCATACACGGATTCGACATTCCCGTCGTATTCGACGCGACCCATTCCGCACAACTCCCGGGCGCCGCCGGAAACAGCACCGGCGGACAAAGGGAATTTATTCCGAGTGTTTTGCGTTCGGCTGTTTCTCTCGGGATCGAAGGGATTTTTATGGAAGTTCACCCCGATCCGGAAAAGGCACTTTCCGACGCGACCACACAATATCCCTTGTCGCAAATCAAAACGCTTCTGAAGGAAATGGTCGGTCTGGATCGTTACGTCAAAAAAGAAATTCTGGCTTCCAGAAGCGGATCATAATATTATAAAGTTATGAAACGTCCCCATTCGTTTCGAAGTCGGATTTTTCTCATTTCCTCTTTCATTCTTTGTGCACCCGTTTTGACCGATTGCAGGAAGACCAACTACGAACGTGTGGAAAAAGAGAGGGAAAGCGGCGCTTCGGTTTCTATTCGAAACTTCAAACGGACCGCTTATGATCAGGAAGGAAAACTTCAATGGGAACTCAAAGCTCAAGAATCCTACGTATACGTAAACGAAAATAAAACGATCTTCTACAATATCGATTTCGATCAGTTTGAGGACGGAAAATTCAAATCGAAACTTCTCGGAGAAAAAGGGGAAATCAATCACAAAACCCGTTTGATGACTCTGGAAGGAAAAATCTTTCTTCGCACCAACGACGACAAAACCCTGAACGCGCGCGCCATGGAATACAACATGGATACCAAAAAGCTGATTTCGGATTCCGAAGTGACCGTCAGCGCGGATGGAACCACGATCCACGGAGTCGGTCTGCGGGCGGATAAAGATCTGAATAAATTCACGATTCTGCGACCGACGGCGGTGACGCGGGGCGGAACCAATCCTCTCAAAGCGGCAGATTCGAAATGAAACCACGTCTTCGTATTTTTTTGCGCGTATCGTTTGTTCTTTTGATCGTCTCGGCCCCGGCAGTATATTCCGGAAACGTAAAACCTCCGTTTCCGATCGGAAGTGAAACCGCCGATCGCAAGTTCCTGGAAATTCCGGATCAAACCGAAAAGAAAGAAACCGGGCCCAACTTTCCGACTCTCTGGGGAGGATCCGCTCTGACCCAAGAGGAAAAAACGATCTCGGGTCTAAAAGTCACCACGTTCAGTCTGGAAGGAGGCGCCTGGATCCAGCACAAAAAGGTAAAACTTTCGGCCAACCAGATCGAGGTCTACGGAAAAGACGCGTTTAAGGGATTTTTGCGAGGAGGGGTTCTCGTACAAGACGGTGACAACGGAGTTACTCTCAAAGCAGGCACGGGTGAATACGACAAATTCGAGGAAAAAATTTATATCAAAGACAGACCGCGTTTGTTTCATACGGACAAAAGCGGAGCTAAGACGGTTATCTCCGCGACGTTTATAGAAAGAAACCTTTCCAAAAAGACGACGTTCCTAAAAGAGAACGTGGTTATCGCACATCCGCAAATCACCATTCTATGTAAGGAAGCGGTATTCGAAGAGGAGGAAGATAAGATCACCACCGATCCGGACCCGATCCTCATCGCGAACGATAGATACCTGACGGGAAATCGACTCACGTTTTATACGAACGAAAACAAGGTGGAACTTTTCGGCAACAGCGTATTGTTCCAAAATTATACGGACACGGAAAAGATAGAAACTAAGGATCCGAATAAAACGGAAGAAAAGACGAAACGCGAAGTCCGTAGAATCGCGATTCTCAAAGGAGACAAACTCGTAAGTGATAAGGACGAAAGCGGAGAAACGAGAGTGGGTCTTTATGGAAACGCCAAAATCTTTCGTCACAGAACGAAAATGGAAGCCGAAAAGATGATCAGCTACGGAAAAAATTCGACGAAGATAGAAGCTCGCAACAACATCACGATACACGACCGTGAAAACAGACTGATCCTTTCCGGGAATGTCCTTGACTACTATAAAAACGAACAATACATTCATTTGACCGATTCCGGTAAAATCGATTTTCTTGATAAAAGCTCGGAGAACGTAACGAGTACGATGACCGCCGTGGAATTCGAACGTTTTATGGATAAGAACGAAACGGTAATACGGGGAAACGTTCTGATCGAAGGAAAAGATTCTTCCGCAACGGGAGAATACGCGACCTATTTTGAAAAAGAGGAAAAAGTGTATCTTGAGGGAAATCCTACGTTGAAAAAAAACGGCAGAGACATTCATGCGGGAAGAATCATATTCTTTCCTCGTGAAGGACGCGCCCTTTTGACCGACGGAATCGTTCCCGGAAAGTGAATTAGAATTATGAGTAAAACCTTCCGAATGGAAAACCTGGTCAAGGTCTACAACAAAAGAAAGGTCGTGGACGGAGCCAGTTTCGATATCAAAAAAGGGGAAGTAGTCGGTCTGCTCGGACCGAACGGGGCCGGTAAAACGACTTCCTTCTATATGTCCGTCGGTTTTGTCAGACCCGATTCCGGAAACGTTTATATAGACGGTCAGGACGTGACCGAATCTCCGATGCATATCCGAGCGAGACTCGGAGTAGGTTATCTCGCACAGGAAGCGTCCATCTTCCGCAAACTCACCGTCGCGGAAAATCTGGAAGCGATTTTGGAAACGATGAAACTTTCCAGAGCGGAGATCATACGACGTCGGGACGAACTTCTCATAGAACTGCAGATCATGCGCGTCGCCAACCAGAAAGGTTACACTCTTTCCGGCGGAGAAAGAAGACGTTGTGAGATAGCCAGAGCCTTAGTCACCAATCCCGACTTTATTCTGTTAGACGAACCGTTCGCTGGTGTGGATCCGATCGCGGTCAAGGACATTCAAACCGTGATCCAGTCCTTAAAGGAAAGGGGATTGGGAATTTTGATCACCGATCACAACGTTCGCGAAACCTTAAAGATCACCGATCGAGCCTACATCATGTACAGCGGTAGAATTTTGATTTCCGGTTCCACACACGATCTTGTGAACGATCCGGAAACCAGAAGAATTTATTTGGGTGAGGATTTTACGCTGTGAATCTCAGTCAGTCACTGGTTCAAAAACAAACCCAGAAACTGGTGATGACGCAGGACTTACGTCAGTCCATAGAACTTCTTCCCTTATCCACACTCGAACTCGGAGATAGGATCAGTTCCGAACTCGTGGAAAACCCGATGCTCGAAGAGGAATACGCTTCCGAACGAAACAGAACACCCGACCTCTACAGTCGGGACGATTTAAGAAGGAAGGAAAAAAACGACTTTCTCAAAAACTCGGATGTGACCTGGCAGGATAATTTTTCCCTCGATCGGGGAGGTTCCGCCGGTTCCGACGCGTCGGATCGAAACCAAAAATACATAGAATCCTCCCCGGAAAAAAGTTCCTTGTCGGAGCACCTTCTCTGGCAGCTGCGTCTTTCCAATTTAAAACCGGACGAAATATCCATCGGAGAGATTCTGATTTCTCTGTTGGACGATCACGGATTCATCACAGTAGGAATCCAAGATCTTTGTGCGGAAATGAAACTGAACGAAAAAAAGGTACACAAAGTTTTGGAACAAATCCATCGTTTGGATCCGATCGGAATCGGCGCCAAAGGCGTGGAGGAAACCCTTCTGATTCAGGCGAAAATCCTAAAACCGGAAGATAATAAACTGCATACTCTCATTCGGGATCATATCAAAGACCTGGAAAAACTGGATTACAAAACCATCTCCAAAAAAATGGAACTCCCTTTGGAAACGGTGGAATCGCTCGCTTCCGAAATCAAAAAGCTGGAACCTTATCCGGCGACGCTTTATACCGCGAACAAACCCGACTACGTCATACCTGACGTCATCGTAAGGGAAGTGGAGGGGGAATTCGACATCTATATCAACGACGAATGGATTCCCCGACTGAAAATCAATAAAGAATATAAGAATATTCTAAAAAACGCAAAGGACTCCGACAAGGAATACATCAATTCAAAGTTAGGCTCCGCGGAATGGCTCATCCGTTCCGTAAACCAGAGAAGACAAACCCTGTTCAAGGTGACTTCCGCAATCATCGAAATGCAGACCGAATTCTTTCGTAAAGGAATTCAATTCATCAAACCACTTACGTTAAAAGACATCGCCGAAAAACTGGACATGCACGAATCCACCGTATCCAGAATCACCTCCAACAAATACGTTCAAACCTCCCGTGGTATTCTGGAACTAAAATGGTTCTTTTCCTCGGGAGTAAAGTCCGCGGAAGGCGGAATCGAATCCTCCAAAAAGATCCACGACCTCATCCGAAATCTGGTGAAAGAGGAAAAATCGGAAAACCCTCTCTCCGATCAGGAAATCGTCGAAGCGATCGGGAAACAAGGAATCGAAATCGCCAGAAGGACCGTTGCCAAATACAGAAAGATCCTCAAAATCCTTCCTTCTAACCAGAGAAAAAAAGTAAAGTCGTTGGAGTCGAGATAAATCATGTCCATGCCCGGAATCAACGTTTCGAATATTCTCAACGAACACGAAGAGTTGGGTCTGCGTCTTCTCGCGGGAGAAAAGGGACTTACCAATCGGATTCACATGTCCGAGATCAATCGACCCGGTCTTTCCCTTACCGGTTTTTACGAAAACTTCGCACACGATCGGATCCAGATTTTCGGAAAAGGAGAATGGGCCTTTATTTCCTCTCGAACCCCGGAGGCCCTCGAACAGATCGCGGCCAACTTTTTCGGATTTCATCTCAACTGCATCATTTTCACACACGGAAATATGCCTCCCCCTATCTTCGTCGAAAATTGCGAACGACTCGGAATTCCGCTGATGATTTCGGACGTTTCCACACACAAATTCATAACTCTGATCTCCGGAATTCTGGACAGAAGTCTGGCTCCGAGAACGATGCGACACGGAGTTTTAATCGAAGTGTTCGGGATAGGAATCCTTCTTTCCGGAAAAAGCGGAGTGGGTAAAAGTGAAACCGCTTTGGAATTGATCGAACGGGGACACCGACTCGTGGCCGACGACATGGTGGAAATCCGCAGGCTTTCCGAAAGTTATCTGATCGGAACCTGTTCCGATCTTCTTCGTCACCATATGGAGATCAGAGGATTAGGGATTTTGAATATTAAGGATATTTTCGGAATCGGCTCCGTCCGCGATCACAAACTCATCGAACTGATCATTCATCTCGAGGAATGGACGGAAGACAAGGACTTCGATCGGACGGGTTTGGAAAATCCCACCGAAGAATTGTTAGGCGTTCAAATTCCTCTGATTCGAGTGCCGGTTCGTCCGGGAAGAAACATCCCGATCATCGTGGAAACGGCTGCTATGAACCAACGTCTGCGCAAACTCGGTAAAAACGCGGCTCAGGAGTTCAATCAAAAGCTAAGTCAACATCTACAGCAGGGTAAAGGTGAAAGAAATTCTCCTCAAAATCAATGAAAACGGGACCGGTATGCACGCCCGACCCGCATCCGTATTCGTAAACTGCGCGTCCAAATTTCCCTGCGATATCATCGTAATCAAAGAGGACGTGGAAGTGAACGGTAAAAGTATCATGGGATTGATGATGCTCGCTCTCGCACCCGGAAACGAATTCAGGATACAAGCCTCCGGAGAAAAAGAGGACGAGGCGTTGGAAGCCTTGACCAACATAGTCAATAACGATTTCGTCTAACGGATTTCCGTTCGAACCATGAACGACGAAACCAGATATCATCTACGTGACCTTCTTATCCTAGGATTGATCATCGTATTGTCCGTCACCTTAGCGGAATCGATTCAACTTTCGGGGAGGGAGACGGACCCCGAAGGGATAGGATTTCTCGATAGGATCGTAGTTTATATCTTCTACTTCATTCCCCTATTTTCTCTTTCGTTGTTGATATCGTATTTTTACAGGAACAAACGGAATTTAGAGACCGGAAGACTCAAAAGTTCGATTCGATATCGCCTAACGTTATCCTTTATTTTCGTAGCGCTTCTCCCTTCTGTTCCAATCCTTTTTCTTTCTTCGAACGTCACCGGAAAGTTATACGAACGTTTTTACGGAATCGACGTAGAGGAGGCGCTCGCATCGGGGGAAACCCTGATATCAAACGAAGAAGAACCCAAGAAAAAACTCCTCGCGGAAAAGACCAAAGTGTTGGAAAATTTTTTGAGGTTTCAACCAGCCAACCTCGAAGCCCTTGTAGCGCTCGCGTCCAAACTCAACCTCATTCAGAGCGACGAGTTTTACGTGGGCATTTACGAAAACCAAAAGCAGATTTTAGAAAACCGAGGTTTAAAATACAGACCGCTCGATCATGAATTCAAGTCCTTCTCGAAAAATTCCGACTGGAAGGATTTCTTAAGCTACCGACCGGACTATTGTATGTATTTCATCCGAGTCCCTTTTCCCATCGGGGAATATTCGCTTCGCACCGGAATCCGAATCCACAAAGGCGAAGAAAGGATCGTTTATTCCCTCATATCTACGAGAAGAAACTACGACCGCGCCGATCTCGCGAAGGAAAAACTTCCGTATCGAATTCGTCTAACGTTCAGCGTCCTTACCGTGTCGATTTTTCTTTTGGCGATTTATTTCTCCCTTCTTTTCGCGAGAAAAATTTCGAGACCGATCATAGAACTCGCGAACGCTACTCAAAAAATTTCCATGGGGGACACGGATATTACTCTGGAAATCCGCGAAACCGGAGAAATAGGGGCGCTCATCGATTCCTTCAACCAGATGGTGCAGGATCTGAAATCCAAAAACGCGGAACTGATGCAGAGTCAACGGATCGCCGCTTGGAAGGAGGTTGCACAAAGGATGGCGCACGAAATCAAAAATCCATTGACCCCGATCCAACTTTCCGCGGAAAGGATCAGAAGAAAAATGCAATCGGAAAATTGGGAGCAGTTCCAGGAAATCGTCACGAACGGAACGGATACGATCATCAAACAGGTGAGAGTATTGGAACACCTAGTAAACGAGTTCTCCGATTTCGCGAGAATGCCCGCTCCGAAATTGATCAACCAGAATCTGGAACCCATATTACAGGAAGCCGTAAAACTTTTCGAACACACTCCTAAATTACATATCACCACACGCATCGCCAAGGGTTTTCCTCAGTTGTTTCTGGATCAGAAGATGATTCTTCGCGTATTCACGAATCTCGTAAAAAATTCGGTCGAAGCGATAGAACGAAAACGTGAAAAGGAGGAGGATCCCGAATTCGAAGGATCGATTCTGATTTCGGCTTCGATCACGAGAAAAATCATGAGAAGGGTAGCGATCATCACGGTCGAAGACAACGGAATCGGAATTTCCGTAGAGTTAAAACAGAAGGTATTCGAACCCTATTATTCCACCAAAAACAACAACACTTCCGGAATCGGTCTCGCCATCGTTCAGAAAAGTGTGATTGACCACAACGGGCATATCTCCGTAGATTCTTCTAACATGGGCGGTTGTCGATTTCAGATCGAACTACCGATCTCTTAAACTCGAATGAAAATTCTCATCGCAGACGACGAGCCGGAAATCAGAAAATCCTTAAAGGAAATTTTGGAGGACGAAGGATACGAGGTGGAAACCTTTGCCACCGGTAAAACGTTGTTAAAACATCTACGCGTCGAACGGCCCGCGCTCATTCTTCTCGACGTTTGGTTGGGCAAGGAAGACGGAATCGCCGTCTTGGACGAATGTAAAAAACTATATCCCACTCTTCCGATATTGATGATTTCCGGTCACGGAACGATCGAAATCGCCGTCTCGGCCACAAAAAAAGGCGCCGCCGACTTTTTGGAAAAACCTCTTTCCATAGAAAAAGTATTAGAAGCGGTGGATAACGTCCTACAATCGGACGAAAAAAAACAAACCTCCGATATTAAATTAGAATATGATGAAATACTAGGAAACTCTCCCGCGATACAGAAAGTGAAATTTGCGATAGCCCAGGCGGCGGCGACGAACGCGAGGGTTTTTATCTACGGAGAAAACGGAACCGGTAAAGAACTGGTCGCCAAAACAATATTCAAAAATTCTAAAAGAGCCCATCAACCGTTCGTCGAAATGAATTGCGCGGCGATTCCGGAAGAACTCATAGAATCCGAACTTTTCGGGTTCACAAAAGGAGCTTTCACCGGTGCGACGGATGCCAGGATCGGAAAGTTCGAAGCCGCCAACGGAGGAACCCTTTTTTTGGACGAGATCTGCGACATGTCTCTTTCCACACAGGCCAAGGTGTTGCGGATCTTACAGGAGCAAAGATTCGAAAAACTGGGAAGCACCGAAACGATCACGGTGGACGTCCGAATCATCGCGGCCACAAACATACCGGTCGAAGAGGCGATTCGGGAAGGGAAATTCAGGGAGGATTTGTATTATCGTTTGAACGTGATTCCGATCACGATTCCTCCTTTGCGCGAGCGCACTTCGGATATCCCGCTTTTGGTCGATTATTATATATCCAAAACATTGGAGGAAAACCGTCTTCCTGCGAAAAAAATAGAATCGGAAGCGGTTTCCATACTTCAAAATCACTTTTGGCCGGGAAACATACGAGAACTTAAGAATATTATGGAACGCTTATGTATCATGACCGTAGGCACCGTCATAACTGCGAACGACGCACGGGACGCCCTCACAGGTTTTAAACGAGCGAACGAAATGGTGGAACTGGGGGATTTCCGAAAGGCCAAAGAGGAATTCGAGCGACAATATATCATAAAAACCCTACAAACCAACGAGGGGAACGTTACTCGCACTTCCCGTGTGCTCGGGATAGAACGCTCCCATCTTTATAGAAAGATGAAGTCTTTGAACATTTCTTCGGATCAATATACGGATGGATAAACGCGTTTTAACCGATCTTACGAGGATCTTGGGGTACTTGAAATTCCTGATCCAAAAGAAAAGGATTCCAGTCCTTCAATTTTCGGGGGAAAAACCTCCGGAAACTTCCGAACTCGTATGGACAGAGGAAGAGTGGAATTCCACTTCCGAAAACGATCTCAAACTCGAATCCGAAGGAATTCAAATCCGTAGACCGGCCCGCGCAGCCGAGCGCAATTTCACATGCAAACTGTGTACGGATCGAATCAGCGCCGTACGCAACTTCCTCGTCAAAGGTAGAAAACCTATATTAGTACTTCATTATACAGGCGAGATCGCACCCGGAAGACCGGCGTTTACGAAAACTTCGCCCGATCAAATCTTTAGAACCAAGGAAGCGGAGGATCTTTTCGACAGAATGATCCGAAAACAATTCGGTTTCGGTCACCGAGAGTTTTATTATCAGGAGTATCCCGCCTGCGTATTCGCCCATACTAAATCGAACGCGAACGACTGGAAACTTAGAACTGAAAAATGCGAAACACAGGTAAAGGAGACGATCGACTCCGAAAAAATACGTGGAATCATACTTTTGGGAACGAGTGCGATCGCGGTTTACGGGAAAGAAAAGGCCATTGAAATGATGGGCCGAACCCTCGAGTTTCTCCCGGGAATTCCTATGGTTGTATTACGTTCTCCCGAGGCGATCGCGGCCGTGGAAACGAAACGGAGGAATTTCAAAGGGAATAAGGAATCCTTCGAATTCGAAACGATCAAAAAAGAGGAAGTCTCCGTCAAAGAAAGTATACTTTCGCAACTCGCTTTGTTTCAGGAAAAACTCAAGGACTCACTTTGATCCTGTACGCGGAAGTCGCATTCGACCTTCCTTTGGAGGAAGATACCTTCACCTACGAAGTTCCCGAAGACACACAACCGGGAGTAAGGGTCCTCGCCAAATTAAGAAATCGGGATGAAGAGGGGATCGTAGTCTCCGTTCATCACAACGAGCCCGCCTATACGGTGTTAGCCGTTCAAAAAGTGATCGACAAAACTCCGATCGTTCTACGGGAACAGATCGATCTGGCGTATTGGATGAAGGACCAGTACGTCGCTTCCCTCGGAGAGTGTATCCACAAGATGATTCCGGCAGGAAGAAGACAGGTCAAACTGGAAGCGTTTCCTTCCGACGCTGAAGGAAAACCGGTCACGTTAAACGAAGAACAGAATGTCGCTTATCAAAGAATCGTTTCCACGTTAGGCAAAACCTCGGTTCATCTACTCTTCGGAATCACGGGTTCCGGAAAGACGGAGGTTTATATCCACCTGATACGAAAAACGCTCGAAACACCCGGACGTTCCGCGATCCTTCTCGTTCCCGAAATCAGCTTGACCTTTCATATCATCCGAAAATTGGAATTGATTTTCCCCGGACAACTCGCGGTGCTTCATTCGGCGCTTAAGGTTTCCGAAAAATTCAAAGCGTATAACGAACTGTTGAGCGGCAAAAAAAGGATCGCCGTCGGGACTAGAAGCGCCGTTTTTGCTCCGGTTTCCAACCTGGGTCTTATCATCATAGACGAGGATCACGACTCTTCGTTTAAGGAACATTCTAGTCCGAGATATCACGCGCGTCAAGTGGCGATGCAAAGATGTAAAACGAACGAAGCGGTTCTCGTCTTGGGAACGGCTACACCTTCCCTGGAGATCTACCATTTAGCCAAAGAAGGAAAGATACATCTGCATACGCTCACAAAAAGACCGGAAGGCGTTCAACCGCCCGCTGTGCGAATCGTGGAAAATCAAAGAGAGTCTAACGTGCTCAGCTCCGAACTTTCCTTTGCGATCAAACAGAGATTGGATAAAAAGGAACAGGTAATTCTCCTTTTGAATCGAAGAGGTTATAGTCCGCTGATTTATTCCCCCTCGACTTCCTCCTACGTTCCTTGTCCGAACTGCACGACCAACCTTTGTTATCACAAAAAGGGGACCGCGATCTGTCACCTCTGCGGCCATACGGAAACCTTGGTTTCCTTGGAAAAAAGAATGGGGGAAACCTTGACACTCAAAGGAACGGGAACCCAAAAGTTGGAAGAGAATCTTTTGGAAGCCTTTCCTCAAACGAGGGTGGAACGACTGGATCAGGATTCGATCCAGGATCGAAGTTTGTTAAACGAAGTCATTTCCCGTTTACTCGCGGGAGAAATCGACATTCTCACCGGAACGCAGATGATCGCGAAAGGACTGGATGCGTCCCAGGTTACGCTCGTAGGAGTGTTGAATGCGGGGATAGGCCTCGGACTTCCCGATTTTCGGGCCAACGAACGTGTGTTTTCCCTTTTGACTCAGGTCGCGGGAAGGGCCGGGCGATCCAAACTCAAGGGAGAAGTATTGATCGAAACGAACGCGCCCGATCATCCGGTTATTCAAATGGCGACCACACAAAACTATATTAAATTTTATGAATCCGAAATCAAAATAAGAAAGGATCTTTTTTATCCTCCGTTTTCGAGGCTCATACGGATCGTCTCTCGTTCCAAGGAGGAAGGCCTTTCCCTCGAAACGATCGAGTCGGTGTTCGTAGTTCTCAAAAAATTTTTTCCTTCCAAGGACACGATCCTACTCGGACCGGCGCCTTGTCCCTTTTATAGGATCGATTCCAATTTCAGGAATCATATCATTCTCAAAACGTCCTCCTTGAACGTTTGGAGAGAAATTTTAAAAAAAGAAGTTCGTCCTCTGAAACTCTCCAAAAAAGTGTATCTGGAAATCGATTTCGATCCTTTGGATTTGGTGTAACATGAAACTCGGCTATTTCGGAACCCCGGAACATTCCGCAAAACTTTTGCAAGCTCTGCTCGATTCGGATCTCGCTGAGGTGACCTTCGTGGTCACGAATCCCGACCGAGCCAAGGGAAGGAGCAAAATTCCGGAACCGAGTCCCGTAAAAAAAATCGCACTCGAACACGGACTTCCCGTCTTCCAATACGAATCGATCAAAAAGGAAAAAGAAAAAGCGCTCTCCGACATCGGTTCCTTGGAAGCTGAGTTGTACGTAGTATTTGCGTACGGTTCGATTCTTCCGAAAGAAGTTTATGCGCACGCGCCGTTGACTTCGATCAACCTACACGGCTCCTTGTTACCGGATCTACGCGGCGCGTCGCCCGTTCAAACCGCGCTTTGGAGAGGATATACGAAAACCGGGATAACGATCCAATACATCGGAGAAAGGATGGACGAAGGTGATGTCCTTCTCACAAAAGAAATCGAAATTTCCCCCGAGGACGACACGGGAACTCTGATGGATAAAATCACGGAGGCGGGGATCGAATCGATTCTACAACTTTTGCGGAATTACGACGGAAAACCGTTTTCCGCGACTCCGCAAAATTCGGCTTTCGCCACGTATTGCGGAAAAATCAAACCGGAGGATCGGATTTTAGATTGGAACTTGAACGCGGAGGAACTCCACAACCGGATTCGAGCCTTGTATCCGGACGCCGTGGGAACTACCACGTTCCGGGGTAAACGACTCAACATTCTAAAAACGAGAACCTCTGCCTTAGAGGCGGAAGCGGATCCGCGACCGGGCAGTTTGAAACGGTTGGACAAAAAAGGCCTTCTTACGCAGTGTGGTGATGGTAGATTTCTGGAAATTCTGGAATTACAACCGGAAAATAAAAACAGGATGTCTGCATCCGATTTTCTCAACGGTTCCAGAATCCAAGAAGGGGAAACATTCGGGTGAATCAGGAACAAATCAAGGAAAAGTATCTTCCGATAGGAGGTTACGTCTTATTCTTAGCGGCCGGTCTTCTTATATTTTTCAGCGCCGCGTTCTTAGTGGTTTTCGTCAGAACCAAAAGTACCGCAAAAATCATCGTTCCCGATTTGGTCGGCAAGTCCTATCCCGAAGTTCACAACGAACTCGGTCGTCTTCAATTGAAGGTACGTCTGGAAACGAAACGTTATCCGGATCAAACGGACGGAATTATTTTGTATCAATCCATTCGTCCCGGAAGGGAAATCGAAGCCGGAAGTAAAATCGTCCTTACGGTCAACAACGGACTCGATCGACTGGTAGTTCCGGACGTCCGAGGACAATCCATCGATTCCGCCAGAGCCAATCTTCAAAAAGTACTTTCCGGAGATACCTACGTGGACCTTCAAATCGGCGGAATCACGTACATCGAACCGGAAGGAGATCAGCTTCCGAACACAGTCATCGATCAAATTCCCGAGCCGGGTAAAAATGCGACGGCCCGAGAAAAAGTTTTTTTGCTCGTGACCAAGGCTCCGAGCAAAACGAAAGAGGAATTTTCTCCAACTTCATTTCAAGGAGCGTCGTTTCCCCTCGTTCAAAAAAGCCTCACTCGATCAGGAGTAAAAAGCCGGGTAGAAGAGGTGGTCCAGACGAGGGTTCGATCCGAAAACGGATTGGTACAATCGGCGCGTTTAGAAGGAGAAGAAATCCGATTTAAAGTATATTACTTCGAACCGGAACTGTCCGTGGAAAGCGGTTATGAACTTTTTTCCTATGAAATCGGAGACAACGGAGACTACAAAGCGGTTCTCAAATCGGAAACGAAACAGGAAACCGACGTGCTCACGTTGCCCGTTCCGTTCAAAGATGGAGAAAAATTCCAAACGGTCTTTTATAGAAAAGGAAACGTAAAGTTGACTCTTTTGGACTCGGCCGATTCCAAGATAAAATCCAAATCCTACGAGAGCGAACTTTGAAAATTTCCGCATCCATTCTAGCCGCAAAACTCACCGAATTAGGATCTACCGTTCCCGCTTACGATCCGGCCGCCATCGATCTCATGCATATGGACGTTATGGACGGAAATTTCGTCCCTCAGATCAGTTTTGGAGAAGCTCTCTGCAAAGAGGTGCGTGGATTGACTCCGATTCCTTTGGATGTACATTTGATGGTTTCCAAACCGGAAAACCATGTCGCAAAATACTATGAACTCAATCCGTATTGTATTACGTTTCATATCGAAACCACGGACTTTCCGGTTCGTTTGGCACAGGAAATCAAAAACAACGGAGCCAAAGTCGGAATTTCCCTAAATCCCGGAACCCCCGTTTCTTCTTTGGAAACCGTTTTACCGTATGTGGATCTGATTCTTTTGATGACCGTAGAACCAGGATTCTACGGACAAAAATTCATCGTGAACGGAATGGAAAAAATCCGAAAGGCGAAGGAGTGGATCGGCTCCCGTCCGATCGAACTCGAAGTGGACGGCGGAGTCAACGAGACCAATATTCAAGAATTGAAAAAAAACGGAGTGGACATCGTCGTCGTCGGAGCGGGTCTTTACAAAACCGGAACACCCGTGGAAAACGCGAAAAAACTCAAGACCCTCGTTTCGAATTGATCCTACAATCCCTCCGTTTTCTTGACAGAGGGACATATTGCACAATATTGGTAAAAATCATGCATTCTTTTTCGAACCTTTGCGTTTCGAAATCGTAGAATGAAAAAAGGAAAACGATCCCTTGGTAAAGCTTAGATTACAAAGAACCGGAACCAAACACGATCCTCATTATAGAATTGTCGCCGCCGACAGCAGAGCTCCGAGAGACGGAAAATTCGTGGATATCGTGGGACATTACCATCCGGCGCAAATCAAAGAGCAGACTACGTTCAACAAAGAAAAAATCCTTACTTGGCTGAAAAACGGCGCGCAACCAACCGGAACGGTTTTAAACCTTTTCAAAAACGCCGGAATCTGGGCCGAATACAAAACAACTCTTAAAAAGTAATGGAAGAATTGCTGAAGTACATTGTTGCTTCTCTGGTTGAATTCCCGGATGAAATCGTAATTCGGGAAATCGAAGGGGACGAACAAAACATCATCGAACTCAGAGTTTCCCCGAAAGACGTGGGAAAAGTCATCGGAAAAAACGGAAGAATTGCGAAATCCTTACGCGCGATTCTCACCGCAGCTTCCGTAAAAGCGGGCAAAAACTTCTCCTTAGAAATCATTGACTGAGGAGTGGATTTCACTCGGTCAATTGGGAAAACCCTTTGGTCTCAAAGGGTTTTTGCGTTTGAACGTTCGAGAAACCGTTCTCAGCGAAATTGCCCTGCCCATAGATCTCCGACTCAAAAAACCGGACCCACAATTTCCGGAAAAAAAAATCCAGCTTCTCGAAATTCAAAAACATTCCGGAAAATTTATCGTTCGGTTGGATGGAATTACAACTCCGGAAGAAGCGGAGCGACTCGTAGGAGCCACTCTTTTTCTTCCCAAACGAATGCTTCCGAATATTTCCGTCCCGGATGAATTTTACGTCTCCGATCTGATCGGATTACGGGCCCGGAATGAATCCGGTCAACCTTTAGATTGGATTCTCAAAGACGTCCAAGAAAATCCCGCTCATGAAATTTTAGTTTTCTCCAGACCGAATCAGGAGGACGTTTTGGTCCCGTTTGTAGGCGCTTTCGTGGGAACGATCGACTTAAAACAAAAAACGATTCTTCTGATTCAACCGGAGGTTTGGGATGAAATTTAATTTTATCACCTTATTCCCCGAAAAAATCCGTTCTTACTTCAACGAGGGCTTGCAACAAAAGGCGATCGAATCCGGAGTTTTTTCCGTGAATGTAGTACAACTTCGCGATTTTTCAGGAAACAAACACAATCGTGTAGACGACACAATCTACGGGGGAGGCCCGGGAATGTTGTTGCGCGTGGAACCGATTCACAAAGCACTTTTGCATTTGGGTGAGGAAAAAGGAACGGTGATTTTAACCTCTCCCTCCGGAATTCCATTCCACCAAGGGATCGCCACTCAACTCAAAGAAGCCGGAAAACCGATCACGTTCATTTCCGGATATTATGAAGGCGTAGATCACCGAGTCGCGGAACATCTAGTTGACATGGAAATGTCCCTTGGAAATTATGTATTATCTGCCGGGGATTTGGCAAGCATTTGTATAGCGGATGCAGTGTCCAGACTTCTTCCGGGTTTTTTAGGGGCAGGGGAAAGTCTTTTGGATGAATCCCACAACCTTCCGGATATCTTAGAATATCCGCAGTTTACGAAACCTTCGGAATACAACGGATGGAAGGTTCCTGACGTCCTTCTGAGCGGAAATCACGCTTCGATTTTGGCGTGGCGGGAACAAAATAGAAAAAAGATCGACCCGGATCGAGAGAGGAAATTATGAATCAACTTTTAAGAGAAGTTTTAACATCCGACGCGGAAAGAAAACAGAATTTTGCAGTGGGCGATACTGTGAAAGTTCATTACAAAATCGTAGAATCCGGAAAAGAAAGGGTTCAGGTTTACGAAGGTGTCGTCATTTCCATCGCCAATGAAGCGAACGGAAAAACCTTCACGGTTCGTCGTGTTTCCTATGATATCGGTGTAGAAAGAATTTTTCCTCTCTTTTCTCCCAGAATCGCAAAGATCGAACTGATCCGTAAAGGAAAGGTAAGAAGATCCAAACTTTATTACCTCCGCAGCCTCGCCGGGAAAGCGGCTCGTATCAAGGAGCTCAAAGGTGGTAAAGCCCTTGTGAGCGAGGACAGAAAAAGACAACTTCAGGAAAGCGCAGCAGCGACAAAAGCGGCGACTCCGGCGGCAGAATAATCCGGTTTGCCGGATCTTGCGAAACCCAACCGATTTGAACCGGAGGAACTCCGGTTCTTTTCCGAATCGATTCCCTGCGGAATCGACGAAGCAGGCAGAGGTCCTTATGCGGGGCCTCTTTCTGTTGCCCTCGTATCGTTTTCTCAAAATACGTTTTCCCAAATTTTAGAAGGTAGATTGCTCGTCGGATTGACCGATTCCAAAAAAATTTCCGAAAAAAAACGGGAAGGGCTTTTTCCAGAAATTCTCGAACACGCATCGATCGCCTATCAAACGTTTTTAAGTCCTCGTTACATCGACAAAGAAGGGATCAACCGCGCCGTTTTGGAAGGAATTCGAAAGTGCGCCAAGGTAGCGATTCGGAATTCCGGTTCTACGATTCCCTTACAACTTTTGATCGACGGAAATTATAACTTCAACCGTTATCCGGAATGGAACTTTCTGAAAAACCGGGTCTCGTTTTATACCAAAGGAGACCTAAGAATCGTTAGCATCGCCGCAGCGTCCATCCTCGCCAAAGTCGCCAGAGACCGCTATATGGTCTCCGTTTCCAGACGATTCCCCGAATATAAGTTCGAACAACACAAAGGATACGGAACAAAAGTTCACGAGGAGTTGATTCGAAAGCACGGACTTTCCGATATTCATAGAAGAAGTTTTACCGGAAAATTTTGATGAAACTTTCTGCGGATCCATCTGTGGGGAAACTACGTTTGCTCGATTTTCGGGATACCGGAGGTGCGGGCGTTTCGTTGGAAAAATCTTTTTTTCCGACTTTGGATTCCAAAACAAAGGCCACCGTTCTGGAATTAATCCCGGGCGGTGTTTGGCTTGGAATCGGCGGTAAAAAATTTCGGGCACAAACGGATCATCCTTTGTTTTCCGGCGAAGTTTTAACGTTAGTCGTTCAATCGGGCAAAAAAGGAATCGAACTCAAAATTTTAGAACGCGAGGTTTCGACGTTCGATTCTCTTCTCTCAAAATCACAACCCATGGATTCCGGAATTCTGGAATTGACCGAAAAGATCGGCGGATTGGAATCCAAGGAAGTTCCTCCGGAGAACGCAATTTTCAAAATTTTGAAATCGTATTATCCGTTTTTAGAATGGAATGCGGAATTACCGTACTTCCGTTGGGAAGTAAAGGATGGAAATGCGGAAGGAATTTTCGATTCGAACCAAGAAGAGAAAAAATTTTTATTTCGTGTGCAAACCGAAAAAACCGGAAGGACTCTTGTTTTATTCGTGTGGAAGGAAATTTCCGGGGAAGACTTACTCATCCATGCCACTTTCGATAATTTTAAAATGTACTTGCACGCTTGCCAAAACGCCGAAACATTTAAGAGAATTCTGACCGAGTCATCCGTACAATACAAGGGTTATAATTTGTCTTATAAACCGTTCGTGACTCGGAAGGAGTGGAATGCTTAAATGATCAGTGTTGCGTTGAAATTCATTCCCCAAAAAAACGATGCTCCGGTAATCACGGCCTCGGCTTCGGGTCTACTCGGGGATACGATCCGAAACCTCGCTCAAAAAAATTCCGTTCCTATCTTTAAAAATCCGATTCTCGCCGAATCGCTTTCCGAACTTCCCGTCGGACAGGAAATTCCGGAGAATTTATACCGAGCCGTAGGAGCCATTTTCGCGATGATATTGGAATTGGAACCGAACTCCGGAACAAGGAAAGCGTAACGATGAAAAAATTTGCCGTATCCGAGCTCAAACCGGGAATGCGTTTTTCAAAACCAGTTTATTTAGATAAGGAAAATCTATTTATCACCTCCAACACACCCGTCACCGATAGCGATCTGGATCGTTTGAATAAGTTCGGTATTCGAGAGGTGATGACCGCGGGGGAAATACTTCAATTAGGTGCAAACCGCGATTCGGACGAATTAGAGACGAACATCGACGACATCATCGTAAACACAGTCGTGGAAGAGGAACTACAACCTCTGAAAGCGGTTTACGATAATCTCAATCGTATCAAAGTAACGTTCGGAAATTTATTTCGGGAAACTGCGCAGGTCCTCCAGGATGTTTTCAAAAAGACACTCGACGAAAAACCCTTGGAAGTGGCTCCCGTCCGTGAAATCGCCGAAAAACTTACCGATTTCGTCCGAAGCAATCAGAATATTTCCTATCTCATTCTCGCAAACAATCCAACGGGATACTATCTCTACAATCAGATCGCAAACGCCACGTTCTACTCTTTGATTTTGGGAAAGTTGTTGGAGTATTCGAGACCCAAAATGCTCGATTTGGGAATTTCCTGTCTTCTCGCGGACATCGGTATGTGTAAGGTTCCTTCTTCTGTTTCGGAAAAAAACGAACAGCTTACGGACGAAGAATTCAAAAGCGTTATGAAGCATACGATTCTTGGATACCAAATCCTTTCCCAAAGGATGAAACTGAAAAACAACTTAGCGATCGTAGCCCTACAACACCACGAACGTTACGACGGAAACGGATATCCCCAGAAATTGAGCGGCACCGCGATCGAGGAACAAGCGAGAATCTACGCGATCGCGGACAACTTTTCGGCTCTGGTCACCAATCGTCCTCATCGTAAAAAGATTCTTCCGCACGACGCGATCAAATCGATGATCAGCATGGACGTGGGAAAATTCGATCTCAAACTGGTTCGATCCCTTTTGGGACATCTTTCCCTGTATCCCGTCGGATCTTGCGTCGAACTTTCGGACAAACGGATCGGCGTAGTTCTCGGTCCTAATCCGGATAAACCGATTCGTCCCTGCATTCGCATTATAAAAGATGAATATGGTTCCATGGTGAGAAATCTAATCCTCGTGGATTTGTTGCGGGAAACGAACCTTTTCATTTCCAGACCCGTGGATTTTCAAGAAATTATTTCCTAATTTTTCTTTGGTAGATTTTCGTAAACGGAAAGGACAGGAAGGGGAATCGATCGCCTGCGAATTCCTGATTTCGCTCGGCCACTCCATTTTAGAGCGAAACTACCGTTATGGACGGATCGAAATCGACATAATTTCTACGAAAGGCGAGATATTGTATTTTACGGAAGTGAAACACTGGAAGGAATTTCCAGGATTCGACCCGATCCTTTCTCTCACTACTTCCAAACAAAACCGCATGCGGACGGCCGCGTCCGGTTATCTTATCGAACGGCTTTCCTTGCGAAATCATTTTGTCTCCTTTGCGCTGGTCTCCATAAACTCGGAAAAGGGATGTGAATATTATCCGGATCTCTTTTGAAATTGTTCATTAAGGTACCGTTCACATCCACCGAATTCTTTAATTGTCTGCGGGTTCTCAAGGAAGAGAGCCTTAAATCGTTACAAGGAAGTAACCATGAAGAGCATCCCGATTTTAGGAAATCTGGCCGAGTCAGACGACTTCGGTCCGGATCCGGTAATTCTCCGAAAGCGGGGAATGCCGGTAAAAAAGCGAAAATTTGAAGATTACAAACGGAAACTGGAAGACCCCACCTACATCGATTTTGCCATAGACAAAATCGCCATGGAGATCTCCCACTTCCTTTCGAAATAGACTTCTCGCTTAACGGGAATTAAGCGATGGCCCTGTTTTCTCCGTTATTTCCGGCATTCTGGAAATTCAGGGCCTCGAGAAGGTGTTTCGCTTCCACACTTTCTTTCTCCTCCAAATCCGCGATCGTCCTCGCCACTTTCCGAATCTGATTCAACTTTCGAACGCTGAAACGTTCCGATCGCATAACGTGTTCGAGCACGTCCTCGCAGGAACGATCGAATCGCAAAAGGCGATTGACCGTTTCTCCGCGCATTTGTCCGTTAAAAAGATATTCCCGATCCTTATACCGCTCCCATTGAATCTCTGCGGCCCGTTTCGCCTTCAGCTTGTATTCCTCCAAGGACACGAGAGTTTTCTTGCGTTCCTTTTTTAGGGAAGGGTGCATCTGAACTTCCAAATCAATCCGATCCCGAAACGGACCCGCATACGGAGCTTGGTATTTTTTGATCTTCTGTTCCCCGCATTTACACTGTCCCTCCTTCACTCCGAAATACCCGCAAGGACAAGGATTGGCCGCGGCGATCAAAAGAAATTGCGCGGGGTAGGTGATACTTCCCGATATTCGCGAAACGGTGATATGACCTTCTTCCATCGGCTCGCGTAAGGTCTGGAGTACTCCCGATTTATATTCCGATATCTCATCCAAAAATAAAATACCCCGATGCGCCAACGTTACCTCTCCCATTCTCAATTCTCTGGAACCTCCCACAAGGGAAATATCGGAAGTTGTATGGTGAGGAGAACGATAGGGACGTTCTACGACGAGTTCCTTCAAAGGCGACTGCGCCGACCGTATTTTAAGAATATCTAATGCTTCCGATTCTTGCGGAGGAGGTAGTAAATTTCCCGCAATCCTTGCAAGAAGACTTTTTCCCGTTCCGGGAGGACCCGTAAGAAGCAGGTGATGCCAACCAGAAACACAAATTTGTAGGGCTCGAAACGCCAACATCTGATCCTGATACAATTCGAATTTGGATTCCGTTTCCATTTCCGTTTCGCGATCCAGAATTCGAATTCTGGATTTGTGAACCGGAGCTTTTTTATTTTCAAGGATCTCCTCCAACTCCCGTAAATGGGAAATTCCGAACACTTCGAACTTTTTTAAAAGAGAGGCCTCTTCTTCGTTCTGACGCGGAAGAATGACCGTGTCGTATTTTTCGGAAGAAATTCCGGACAAGATCGGTAAAACTCCGCGGAGCGGTTTCAAACTTCCGTCCAATCCCAATTCTCCCAAAAGTACCGTTCGATCCAATTTTCCGGAAGAGAAGATCTGATCGGTAACGGCCAATACTCCACAGGCGATCGGAAGGTCGAGTAGGGTCCCTTCCTTCTTTCTGCCCGCCGGCGCAAGGTTGACGAGTATGTTTTGAAACGGACAATGATAGCCGCTGTTGTCTAACGCGACACGCACTCGTTCGGCGGATTCCCGGATCGACTGGGCCGCAAGGCCTGTGATCATAAAACGGGGAATTCCCCTCTTTAAGTTGATTTCCACCGAAACCGGAAAGGCCTCCAGTCCTTCCAAATTCGCTCCTGTCAGACAAATCCATGAGTTGGCCATCGCGCCCTCCGTTACCGGAACCGGTTCCTTCCCGAAGCCGAAACGCTCCCGAGAGACCTTTTTTTTTAAAAAAGAACGCACTCTCGAAAAAAAATCGATCGAAGGCCGGAAACGTTTCTCGCCGGAACAAAGCGAAAAAGGCGGATCAACAGACGAGATTTTATATTTTCGCCGAAAAACGGAAGGTTACGCGGCTTTTCCCAAAAAAACTAGTTTCAAATAGCTTCGCCTTCTGTAATTTTGCACTGAAATGTTTCGTATCACGGTTTCCCTGCTTTCGGGAATCATTCTTTTGCTTGCCGGTTGCGGGAACCGACTGATCCGCAAAGATTCCATCGCAAAGGTGAACGAATACTACGCGGATAAGATTTATTATCTGATTCAGGACAAAAAGGTTTCCAACAACGAGACGTTCAAAAAAGGAATGCTCGTTCGGATCTACATCGAATCCACCCCTTCGATGGTGAAGATCAAATGTTATCCCGCAGACCATAAGCGGGAATACGCCATCGGGAGGATGATCCTCTATCAACTCAACGATGAATACACGGGTAAAAAAATTACGATTGAGGATCTGGATAGACTGATTGCCAATGAACTCGTGGAATACAAAAAGAAAAAGTAAAACCTCTCGCAGGGCGGGTTCAAGATCGACCGTTCGTCGTTCCGATAGTAAAAGGGTGAACGGAAAACTTCTTTTACTCCCTCTGATCTCTTCCTTGGTCCTTTCGTCGTCCCTTTCGGCCGACCCTTTGAAGAATTATGACGCGGCGATTTCTGAATACACGAATAAGGATTCGTCCTTTTTTACGGATAAAGAAGAACGGAAAATCAAACAATTATTTTCCCAGTCCCCGGACAATTGGCAGGAAGAGAAATATTCCCTCAATTATCACAAAGATAAATCCAATCTGGAACTTCCGAGTTTTATCAGCGTCAACAAAATCATCTCTTCCAAAATCGTAAGTCACAGCGGCATCGTTCATAAAAGTTACGTCGTCAAGGCAAAGGACAATCTTTCGAAAATCGCGAGATTGATGAAAACCTCCTCGCAAAAAATCAGCGCGGCAAACGGTTTGAAAAAAAATTCCACCTTACAAGTAGGACAAACGCTCGCCATTCCGGTTCAGGTTCGAAACGCAAGTCGGGAAAAAGTAGAATTTCGTAAAGTTTTCGTAAGCCCCGTGGTAAACGCAAAAATCACTTCGCGGTACGGTCGTAGAAAGGATCCGTTTCATACCGGCTCCGGCGGTTATCATTCCGGATTGGATTTCGGAGGAGCACAGGGCGCGCCGATTTTAGCGTCCGCGGACGGGATCGTTTCCTTTACGGGAGTCAACGGTGGATACGGAAATACGGTCATCATCGATCACGAAAACGGTTATAAAACCATGTATGCACATTGCGCTAAAATTACGATCGAAGAGGGAACGAGAGTGAGCGCGGGAACGGTCATAGGTGCCGTTGGTAGAACCGGATCCGCGACGGGACCGCATTTACATTTCGAGGTTTTTTTAAACGGAAATCGGATCAACCCGGAAGCGGCCTTACGGAAAACGTTGAAAATCGTAACTCCTTTGGATCCCGGAAAATTCGCCCGACTGTAAAAACGAAATCGAAACCGCGCGTTACAAAGGCCGGGTTTCGATGGAAAAAAAATTAGAAGTCACCGTCCGACCGAACCGAAACTTTCATGAACGCGATTTTTTTAGAACTGAGAAAGAACACATTCTATACGCTGATCCCGGTGATTTTGTTTTTTTCGTATTCTTTGTCGTATCTCCTCCGCGCTATCATTCTTGCGTTTCTCAATCCGAGCGTACAAACGACCGGCTCCGGTTCCACTCCCATCCGCAACAAGATCAATCCGGATTCCAACCGCGCCCTTTCCTCGTATGAGGAAATGGTGCAAGGCAATTTAATTCGCGGGGTGATTCCTCGAGCAGGAGAGATTCCTACCACGGAAGGCGAACTTTCCACCGCTCCGCCCGATACCGGAGAAGGCGAAGAGATGCGTGTCACGGGAACCTTGAGCGGACATTGGTCCTTTGCCAGAGTTACGATCGTGGAGAAAGGGAAACCGGATTCTCAGGAATTTGCAACCGGAGAAACGGTCGGAGGTTATAAGGTTCGTTCGATCGCGCTGAACTACGTCGTTTTGGAAAAAGGCGGCGTGGGGCTCAAAGTGGAAATCGGACAAACACCGGGAGAAGCCAGGGCCAAACTGGGAGCCGAAGCAGCTCCGAAAGGAGAAGGACAGACTCCGACCGGAGACACGGTTCGGAAAGTTCTTTCTCGACAGGATGTGAATCGAAAATTGAAAGATCCCGCCGCCTTGTATAAGAACGCACGATTCGGTCCCGCATTGGTGAACGGAAAAATCGCGGGTTATAAAATTTACAGCGTAGCCCCCGATCATATATTCTATGCGCTGGGAGCAAGAAACGGAGATACGATCAAACGTGTGAACGGAATGCCGCTTACCGAAACGGAAAAAATGTTAGAAATCTGGGGAGCCGTAAAAACTGCCGATAAGATTACGGTAGATGTGGAAAGAGGTAGCCAGATTCTCACCTACGAATTTATTATCAGAAACTAAAAAAATGCCCGGTACAACCCAAAATATTCCAATCTTCAGAGTTTTTTCGATTCTTATTTTAGTGCTTCTCGTATGGGATAAGCCGATTTTTCCGCAGAATAAGAAAAAAACCACGGTAAAAACCAAGTCCGTCGCCGCCGACGAACCAGCGGAACGCACGTTTTACGCCAATTGGAGAGATACCGAACTCAACGACTTTCTCAAAGGAATGAGCGCAATTCTGAAAAAGAATATTCTTTTGGACGAAAGCCTCAAAGGGAAAAAAATCACGATTATTTCCCAAAAAGAAATTCCGATCAAAAACGCCTTCGTATTTATGAAATCCGTCCTGGAATCTCTGGGTTTCGGCGTAGTGGAAGAACCGGATCTCATTTCCATCGTTAAGATCAAGGATGCCCTGGCTCGTTCCCCCGTCGTTCGGGTCGGCAAGGATCTGATTCCCGAAAACGAAGTCGGGGATTATCGAACGATCACACAGATCATTCCCGTGGAAAACGTTAAGCCGGAGGAATTGGAACCGATTTTAAAACGTCTCACCTCTCCGAATACGGACGTAATCGTCTATAAGAACACGAATACGATCGTCCTTTCCGGTTCCGCGGCGGATATCAACAAATTGTTGACTCTTGTTACAGAGTTGGATCTCAAACTCGAAGACACGGCACCGGGTTCGGTCTCCTCCGCGGGGGACGTTCATATTTACACCTTGGAACACAGCGAAGCGGAAAAAATCGCCGCGACCTTGGTGAAGCTGGACAATCCGGTCGTTCAATCGGAAGATATCACTCCGGAAAAACGGGCGCAAGGACAAGCTCCTCCTAAGGCGGAAAAAATCAAAGCGGTCGGCCATAAGGAATCAAACTCCGTGATCGTTACGGCTACGAACTCGGAGTGGAACGAAATCCGAAAGATCATCAAGGTTTTGGATTCCGCCAGAAAACAGGTTCTCCTAGAAGTTCTGATCGTAGAATTGACCTCCAGCGATCTCAATGATTTTGGGATCGACTGGAGATACAAGGGACAGGCTTTCGGTCAATTCAATTCCGGTTTATCGAAGGAAGCGAACATCATCAATTCCAATGGACAGATCAACCCGAATATCAATACTCTAAGCGGCTTTTCGTTGGGATTTTTAAAGGCGGGTTCCGAACAGATCATCGGTATTTTGAGCGCCAACCAAGGAAATGAAAACTTCAACGTTTTATCGGCTCCACAGGTTCTCACCGTGGACAATCAGGAAGCCGAGATCAGCGTTGGACAGGACGTTCCGGTACGAACCCAAAGTAGGAACGCGGGAACGGGCGGTGCAAACGCGGTAACCGTGGACAACTTCGAATACCGACCTACGGGGATCAAACTGAAATTCACTCCGCACGTGAACAAGAATAATAAGATTACGCTCGAACTCTTTCAGGAAATCAAAAACATCGCCGAGATCGCTCTCGCCGGAGGAAACCCCACCTTCAATCGAAGAGAAATCAAAACTTCGATTACGATCGAAAACACCCAATCCATCGTGATCGGGGGTTTGATCTCCAACGATAAACAAAAACGGATCATCAAAATTCCGTTGTTGGGCGACATTCCGTATCTCGGTCATCTGTTTAAACGAACCACCGAAAAGGTGAAAAAAACCAACCTGATGGTATTCATCACTCCGCATATCCTGGATAGCCGGGAAAACGCGGATAAGATGACCGTGAAAAAGAAGATGCAACAGGAACGATACGAACTCGAGCGGGAAAGAATCCTCAACAAAGAAAAAGAAATCAAAGAAAGAGGGGACTGACCGTGAAAACTCTCGGAGACATCCTAATCGAAGAGGGGATCATATCCGAAAAAGATCTGGAAGATTCCCTCAAAGTTCAAAAAAAGAACAACCTTCCCTTAAGTCATATCATCCAAAAAAAAGGGATCGCAGGAGAAACGGATATTCTCCGTGCGCTTTCCAAACTGTATCATCTTGAATTTCGTGAAAAACTGGATTTCTCCGGAATGGAGGATGTGTTTCTTCAGATTCCTCTCAAGCTGATCCAAAGAAGTAAACTGGTTCCGTTTTCCCTTTCCAAAAAAACCGTACGGATTGCGGTTTCCGATCCTTCGGATCTTCATCCGATGGACGACGCGCGCAACTTCTTACGAGGTTATTCCGTGGAATTCGTCCTCGCTCCCGAACCGGAGATCATGAGGATCATCCATTCCCATTTCGACAACACTTCCTCCGCAGCAAAGGAAATGTTGAACGAAATGGAAGGAAGTTTTTCGGAACTCGCCGAAGCCTTCGAAAACGAAACCCTGGATTTAAGCGACGACGCACCCATCATCAAAATGGTCAACGTCATCCTTTCCCAAGCCGTAAACGAACGCGCGTCGGACATTCACATCGAACCGTATGAAAAATCCCTCGTGGTTCGATACCGCGTGGACGGTATTTTGCATAACGTGCTGAGTCCGCCTAAATCCTATCACGCCGGAATTTCCTCCCGGATCAAAATCATGTCCAATCTGAACATCGCGGAAAACAGACTTCCGCAGGACGGTCGTATCAAACTTCGTTTGGCGGGAAAGGACATTGACATTCGAGTTTCCACGATTCCCTGTCAGTTCGGCGAAAGAATCGTAATGAGGCTTCTCAATAAGACCGATCAGAAGTATTCCCTCGATACGATGGGATTTTATCCGGAATTGGTCCAAACCTTACGTTCCCTGATTTACGAACCGCACGGAATCATCTTAGTCACCGGCCCTACGGGTTCCGGAAAGTCCACGACGCTTTATTCGGCATTGAGCGAATTAAACACCGAGGAAAGAAACATCATCACCTGCGAGGATCCGGTGGAATACCAGATCGAGGGAATTTCCCAAATGCAGATGCAGGAAAAAATCGGTCTTACGTTCGCCACTGGATTACGCGCCATCCTTCGTCAGGATCCGGACGTGATCATGGTGGGGGAAATTCGGGACGAAGAAACGGCCAGAATCGCGATCCAGGCGTCGCTGACCGGTCACCTTGTATTCTCCACGCTGCACACGAACGACGCCGCCAGCGCAGCCACCCGTTTGATCGACATGGGAATCGAGCCGTATCTCATCACCTCAACGGTGTTAGGTTTTATGGCACAACGTTTGGTTCGAGTCATTTGCGCTCATTGTAAGGAAACATACAAACCGACGGCGACCGAGCTGGAATCGATCGGCATTTCCAAAAAATCCCTAAAGAACGGAGTCCTTTTTAAAGGAAAGGGATGTTCTCATTGTATGGGAACCGGATTTAAGGGAAGAACCGGGATTTACGAACTTTTATTGGTGGATTCTCCTTTGAAAACGGCTATTCTACATGGAAGCGACGCGGGCAAACTCAACGAGATCGCCGCGGAGAATAATTTCAAAACCTTGAAAGACTACGGAATCCGGAAGGTGATCGACGGGGTCACAACCATCGACGAAGTTCTTCGGGTGACTTAAACGACATACTATGGCAATTTATTCGTACGTAGCGTTCAACAAAAAGGGGAAGGAAGAGAAGGGAATTATCGACGCTGCGTCCTTGCAAGCGGCCCGATCCAAACTTAAAAACAAAGGTCTGTATGTTCGAAACATTTCGGAAGATTCCGAAAAAAAAGACCGGGAACTGTTTCCGTTTTTAGCGAAATATTTTTATAGAATTCCGAGAAAAGAAGTCGGACTTTTTTCAAGACAACTTGCCACCTTACTCGGAGCGGGAATTCCCTTGGATAAATCCCTTTCGAGCATCGTAGAACAGACGGACAATCAGAGTTTTCGAAAGATCATCACAGGTATGCAGGCAAGCATCACCGAAGGCGCTTCGCTTTCCGATGCGATGAAAAAACATCCGGATGTGTTTCCTAGTCAGTTTCCCTCTTTGGTTGCGGTGGGAGAAAAAACCGGAGACTACGAAGCGACCTTGACGCGACTTGCCGAATTGGAGGAAAAATCCAGCGAACTCAAAGCAAAGGTTCAAGTGGCGATGGTGTATCCGTTTATCATGGGTTCCCTCTCGATCTTCGTGACGATCTTTTTGTTAACCGTCGTAATTCCTCAAATTCAGGAATTATTTTTACAATTCGACGCAAAACTGCCTCTCATCACCCGAATCGTAATCGGAGTCTCCGATATTTTGATCGGTTTTTGGTGGCTCCTTCTCGCACTCGGCTTGGGAAGTGTGTCCGGTTTTATCTATTACAAAAATACCCCCAAGGGTAAAAGAAATTGGGACGAGTTCCTTTTGAAGGTTCCGATCCTGGGTTCTTTGTCGAGAAAGGTTCTCGTAAGCAGCTTCGCAAGAAATATCGGAATTCTTTTGAGCAATCGGGTTCCCCTAATCACGACGCTTACGATCGTGGAAAAAATCGTGGATCATTCCATTTTCGGCGAAGAGATCAAAACCGCCGTGGAACGAATCAAAGAAGGGGAAAAATTATCCGCTTCCTTCAGCGGATCGGCGATTCTTCCCCAGATGGTGATCGGGATGATCGCTGCGGGCGAAGTTTCGGATCGGGTTCCGGAAATGATGAACAAACTCGCCGATATTTACGATACGGAAGTGGACACGGCCATCAAAACGATGACACAATCGATGGAACCTTTGATGATCGTCGTGATGGGTCTCGTCATCGGGACCATCATGGCTTCGATCATGGTTCCGATGTACAACTTGACGCAGCAACTTCAGAATATATAATACTTGATTTAGAATAAGGAGAATCCCATTGAATCTGCCCAAATTAAAAAGAAAATACAGAAAGGGTCTGACACTGATCGAACTCGCTGTGGTCGTGATTATCTTAGGCGCACTGATCGCTCTTGTTTATTCCAACTTTAAACCGGGTGAAATCAGCGACGACACCGCGGCCCTAAAGTTGAAAAAAGACGCCTACGAAATCCAATCTCATTTGGAACGTTATGCACAGAGATACGGTTCTTACCCTACGGACGAACAAGGTTTGGAAGCACTTGTGGAGAAACCGACGACGGGAGAAGTTCCCGAAGATTGGAAGCCGATCCTGTCCAAAAAAGCGGCCATCAACGACCCCTGGGGAAATACGTATAAACTCAAACGGGACGCAAACGGGGACGTTCAATTGTTCACTTTAGGAAAGGATAAACAAGAAGGCGGGGAAGGAAAAAATGCTGACTTCAATATCCTCAACGAAGACGAATACCCTTCCGATTTCCGCAGAAAATAAACTATACCTTCCTTTCCGGTTATGAAAGTAAACAATATCCGGAAAGGATACACGCTCATCGAGTTCATCATAGTCGGCACCATCATAGCCGGTCTAATCACGATTCTCGGGAATACCGCTAAAAACTTCATACTCCCTTCCACCACGGACGCGGCACAAACACTCAAACAAGCCGCAGAATTCTGTTATCGAAAATCCATACTGACCAACACGACTATGGTCCTCGAGTTGGACATAGATAACGACACGTATACGGTAAAAAAGATCGTGAGAGACGAAGGCGGATTAAAAGAGGAACCGATTTTTAAACCGAAAAAACTTCCTTACAACTCCGAGATCATCGACATCGTCGATATACGCGGCTTCCGTTATACAAAAGGGATCGTCAGAGTTCCTTACACGTATTTGGGAATCGCGGCAGATTACAGCGTTCACTTGGGAAACGATCCCTCCATCTATCAGACATTAGTCGTCTATCGATACGGAGGAAAAGCGGCGGTCTTGGAGGGGGAACAATTCCATACTTCCTCGAACTTGAGCACGGACAAAAAATGGAAAGAACAGGATGAAAACGAACAACAACAACCGTAAATTCCGTTCGACGGTTTTCATTTCGAATTTCCGCCATGGCTTCAATTTGGTCGAAGTTTCCATAGCTCTTGCGTTAGCCGGAATTGCCATGACATACACGTACATGGTAATCTCGAACGGAATCAAACAACAAAGAATGGCGGCCGTCGTTTCCAACGCCGTACATTTGGCGAAGATAAAAATGGCGCAGATCGATTCCGTTTCCGTACTTCAATCCGATAAAACCACAGGAGAAATTCCCGGTTATCCCGGTTACAGCTTCGAAACCGTAATCGGAGAAGAGGACATGGATCTCCTAAAGTTGGCGGGCAAAGAAGGAAAAAAACCGGAGGATCTTTTAGGAGGAAGGGATTCCGAAATGAACAAACTCATCATGCGTCGTTCCGGACAGGCCAATCAAGGCTCCTCCACGGCAGGAATCATCCGCGTATTCAGGATCAAGGTTACGATCAAATACCCGACCGGAAGCGGAACGGAAGCCTACACGGCGGAAACCTTCAAATCCGCACAATATTAAAGATTACTCATGAACATGGACTTTCGAATTTTCAGAAAAAAAAGAATGAGAGCCGGTTTCACCCTGATCGAGATTTCAGTCGTCGTTATGCTCCTCGGCGTGATCTTCACCGGAATTTTTTCCACGTACTATACTTCCTTACGAATCTCGCGAGAATCTTCTTCTCCCGGAGGAGCCGCGAAACGGGATATTCTTCTTACGATGGAGAACATACGAAGTACTATATCGATGTCTTTTTTCCATCAGACGCAAAGAAGGTTGATTTTTGTAGGTAAGAACGACGGTAGAGCCGGCGAACGAAAAGACCGACTCGACTTCGCGGCCACTCACCCTAATTCGGAGGAAACCTCGATGCCGGAAGTTCGGGAAGTTTCGTTTTACCTAAAACCGATGCAGGAGGATCCGAATTACAACGTACTGATTCGAAGGGAAGACGAAATGGTGGACCGTTATCCGAAATCGGGAGGAACGGAGTATGTGCTTCTCAACTACGTAAAAAGTTTTCAACTCAAGTATTCCAGAACCGGAGCGAAGTGGGAAGACGAATGGGATTCCAAACTCACAAAGGTCTTACCGAGACTGATCCGGATAGAACTGATCGTAAACTCCGGAAAGAAGGAGGTCCGTTATGAAACGCTTGCGTTCCCCGGAATCCTTTTTAAGTAATATATTAAAATTTCAATATATTCGAATACAATCGGATGATAGAGAGACTTCCGTCGTCCGCAACTCCCCGCATCCGAAACGAAAATCGAAACAGGGATTCATGGTAGTCATTTTGGTGATGGCGATCGGTACCGCCTCGTTTTATACGGCTACGGAATTCGGGGAAAGAGCGCTCGGGGAAAGGAGGATAGCGCAAGCGGACGCGGACGGATTCCGGGCTTTGTTACTCGCCAAGGCCGGATTTCAGGGCGCGCTCGGTGCGCTTAAAAAAATTCCCGAAGAATATCTGTACAAAAGCGGAATCGCCCTCAACCCACCCCCGTTGCCGATGGGTGGAGGAACGATCTACTACAAGATCAGTTCGGAGGACGGCAAGATCAATCTGAATTCGCTTCTGAATCAAGACGACAATCAACAGAATTTGCGGTCCGTGGAAATGATTTCCCGTCTTTTCGACAAATTAGGAATCAAACGGGAAAAATTATTTCCTATTTTCGATTGGATGGACACGGACCTTCAGGAAACGGGAGGAGGCGCGGAGGACGCGTATTACGCCTCGCTCAAACCCCCTCGGAAAAATAAGAATTCTTTTATGTATTCCCTTTCCGAATTGGTTTCCATAAAAGGTTTCGATCGGGATACGGTTTACGGCTCTTTAAAACCCGCGGACTACGATCAGAAATACTCGAACGCATTCCAATCCGAGGAAGAGAAGGCTTTGATCGGAGACAACGATTTCGTTCTCGCAAACAACGTGACCGCGTATATTCCTGCGGGACAAAACTCGGACGATAGAATCAACTTGAACGCCGCGCCATATTTTGTTTTGATGTCTTTATCCGATTTTATGACCAAACAGGCCGCAATGCGGATTCTAAAATTCAAACTCGAGCAGGGCGGTTATATCAAGGAATTGAAGGACATAGAAAAGTTTCAGGAATTCCAAATCCCTACGGCGGGAGGACTTACTTTGTATAAGGAATTAGCCGGAGAAGGAACGGACGTTTCCGGCGGAAGGGTGAAAACCAAAGGGGAAGTGTTCCGAATCGTAGCGGTCGGCCAAGTGGGGAAAACGATCCGTAGAATCACGGGGATTTTCGACCTGACCAACAATGTGATGCTTTATTACATGGAAGATTAAAACAGATGTTTATTTACGATCAATTTCTCGCCATCGATTACGGAACGAGTACGATCAAGGGAATTCTCTTCCAGAAAGTTCTGGGAAAATTGAGCATTCTCCGTTCGGAAATCATGCCGATCGTTCACGGAGAAGAGGACGAGTACAAACACAACGTTCTTCGTTTTATCAACTCCTATTTTCCCGGAGAAACGAGTATTCTACTCAACCTTCCTTTGGACAGACTTTTCGTGCGTGAGTTACACATTCCGTTGACAACCGTCAAAGCGGTTCGCGAAGTGATTCCTTTCGAAGTGGAAAACCGGATTCCGTTTCCCATGGAAACGGTCGAAGTTACGGGAAACATTTGGAGAATCGATCAGGAAAAATCGGACGTGATCGCTTACTCCGCGCACCACAGCGAGTTGGACTTCATCACTTCTCCTTTTCTGGGGTCGAACATAGTCTTTCGAGGTTTGTTCGTGGACTCGGTAAGTTTGTCCTCGGTGATCACCGAACATACAAACAAAGAAATCGTACATAAAAACTGCGCGCAGGCGGACATCGGCGGAAGAGTTACGATTCTCAATATTCTTTCCGAAGGAAAAGTGGCGCATACTAGATATATTTCGTTAGGTGGAGACACACTCACGGAACAGATCGCCTCCGATCTTAAAATCCCCTTTGAAAAAGCGGAAGCGATCAAACTCTCGTTACAATTCGAGCCGTTTGCGGGAGAAGAAGACGGACTCAACCTTTTCGCAAAAGAATTCAAACTCAAAGTAGCGGATATTAAAAAAGCGTTTCAAAGCGCATCCAAATTTGCCGAGCGACTCAGTTCCGAAATTCAAAGAAGTATCATTTCCCTAAACGAAACCGAACGTCCGGAGGTTTTGTATCTTTCGGGCGCTGGAAGTAAAATCCGGGGACTCGATTCCGTATTCGGAGATTCCTTGGGGTTAATCACAAGAAGATACGATTTTCTTCCTTTGGACGGAGACACATTTTCCAATTGTTTCGGAATGGGATATCATTTCGGCTTCTCGAAAAAGGACAAAGTCGATTTTATCGACACGCCTCACGTAAAAAGAATCAACAAGAACATCCTGAATTTCGACCAGTTTCGTCCGCATATCATCGTTTCCGGGATTTCCTTGTTCATATTGATCACCGTCTTTTTCGTGGGAATCGTCGTCGATAAACGAAAATTAAGCGCGAGTGAAAAATCTCTCGCCGAAAAATTCCAGAAAGGGTTCGGAAGATCCGCCCCGGAAGATTTTGATATATTAGAATATGCAAATAAACTAAAAAATGAAGAGAAAAAGAAGACCGAGATATACAGGTTATATCTGAGCAAACCGAGTATTCTGGATATTCTTTTCGAACTTTCGATGAATTTTCCTTCGTCGGATATGCAACCATTCCAGTTGGACCAATTCGATTACGACCAGGATCTCGTCAAAATCGCCGGAAGAGTGAACGAATTCAGCGAAATCGGAATCGTACAAAGGTCCCTCGAAAAATCGCCGATGTTCAAGGATATAGAAATCACGAACAAACGATTGATGCAGGGAGTGAAGGCGTACAAAGTATCGTTCACGATCACGATGAAAGTGGTGAATAAACCGGTTTCTTCGGAGGAGTCTTTTTAGTCGCCATGCTTGAAAAATTGGAACCAAGGGAAAGGCTTCTCGTATTGGGCGGAATCGGTCTGATTCTGCTCCTAATTCTTTTTTTAGCGGTACGTAAAGTGGTCACACTTCGCCAGGGACTTTCCGAACGTGTGCAGGATTCGAGGACCGCTCCGGTAAAACTAGACAAGATCATCCAGGAGTTCAACGATTTTCGCTCCCTGGATTCAACTGGCGGAGAAACGGACGTTAGCGCGTTGTATGCCAAACTCGACGAAATTTTCGTAAAATACGGATTGAAAGAAAAAATTTCCACGATGAAGGACTCGAACGCGGTCGAGGATAAAAAATACAACCGGATCACGATAGATATCAACTTTCGATCCGTAACCCTGGATAATATAGTCCGCCTGATTTACGACATAGAGAAAAATAAGATGGTCAACGCGAGAGTGGAATATCTGAATTTTCGAAAACCTTTTCAGGGAAAGGAAGTTTACGACGTAAACCTGAAGTTATCCACATACAGCCGTCTAACGGGCGCTAAACGATGAAAAAAGAAGAAGAATTCCAGGAAGAAACCGCGATGAGCCCGGAGGAGGAGGAATTCCTTACCCTCGAATTGCAGGAATCGGAGGAGGAAACCGTCCCCCGATTTACGTTAAAACAAAAGCTGATCCTGATCGGAATAGGAACCGTTTCCTTTCTCGTCTTTTCGCTTTGGCTTTTTCCGTTAGACGAAATCGTTCGAAGTTCGGTCAATTCTTCGTCCTCTCAAACAGGAACGATCATCCAGTTCCGCGACATGAAACTTTCCGTTCTTGGAAACCTAACGTTCGATAGTTTGGAAATCTCTACCGCCTCGAATTTTAAGGTTAAAACCGACGAAACGGTATTAAAAACCTCCTTATTCGGTCTTATGAAACGAAAGTTCGACGGCAAATTCAAGATCGAAGCCCTCAAGATCGATACGGAAAACGGACCTCTTCTCAAAATCAACCGATACCTGGAAGGGCAGGGTAAGTTCGAAAATGTAAACGACGGCATTTCAAGAATCAACGGCAATCTTGATATAGAGATTCCGGCGGGCTCTTCCGGTCTAGTCTACGAGCTACCCGAAATTCCGTTGTTAGGCGAATTAAAGAATATTAATATTAAAAAGTTCATCGCCAAAGTGAATCTTCAATCCGGCAGTCTTACGTTTAACGACTTCACGTTGGACACTTCGATCGCTCGATTCGACATTTCCGGTAATATACGTTTGGCCGAGAACATTACTTTTTCGCAGCTCAATCTGAGAATCTGTCTCGAACTCGATAGAAACTTCGCCTTGGAAAGACAGGATATCTCCGATATGCTGACCTTATTGGAAAAACAAAGCGGCGGCAAATGTATTCCCATTTTGGGAACGATCAACAAACCGGAGGTAAAAATTCCAGGTTTGACGGGACCTCCGGCATCGGCTGTTCCCTAAAAAGATCGGTAGAAACGTATCGCGTTTTAATTTTACGAGTATCGTTTTTATGGTTTGATTCGATTCGAATGAGCAAACTCACCTTAAAAACGATCTCCTCTTTTGTTTTCTTTCTTTTTAGTTGCGACTTTCAGCCGCATACTCCTCCTTCCGAAAAGCAGTGGATCGAATTCAAGGAACGTCCCGGAAACAAGGAACGAATTCTCGCCCTGGAGACGTTTCTTAAAAAGCGGAAACTGTCGAATGTAGTTCCCGTGGAACAGCTTCTAAGACAAGGCACCGATTGGAGACAGGCCAAAGCCCAACCGTTTGCGATTCCTCCCCGAAGTTTATGGCCGAATATTCTCCCGACGTTACGAGTTATCCGGGACCTTATCGTTCCTAGCATCGGTTCGGTGACGGTCGTTTCCGGATTTAGAGAGTCGGAATACAACGAAAAGGCTGGAGGAGCCAAGTCAAGTCGGCATCGTTTGTTTTCAGCATTGGATATGATTCCCGATCGAAAGACGGATCGACATTCTTTGACAGATTCCCTTTTAGAACTTTGGCAACAGAAAGGTTCCGAACGAAAGATCGGACTCGGATTGTATTCTCGCAACCGATTTCACATCGATACAAACGGGTTTCGTAAGTGGGAAAAATAAATGCGTAAGGGAATGTCCGCACCTTTCCTTTTCGTGTTCTTCCTTTTTCATCCTTTCTCAGCCGGAGCCGATCCTATTAAATCGTCGTCGAATGAAATCCACGTTTTCATAAATGGTACGGGATACGATCGACAGATCTATTTTCGAAAAGGAAATCTAATTCGACAGATCAGCCGTTTTTCGCATTGGGAAAATATCGGAAAATTCGTAGTATCACCCGATAAAAGTCGATTGGTCGTATATCATCGAAAAAACGACGAAAAATCGTTTCGACTCAGCGTATTCGATCTTGAAAAGAAAAATCATCCTCTCCTGAGTAGTTTTCATCCTGGAATGGCCTGCCATGATCTTTTTTGGTACGCGGATAGGATTTTTTTTCGAACGGGAACGACGGGAGGAGGAACGTTTCTTTGGATTTATGACAAAAACTTATATCGAATCGGAGAGATTCGTTCGTTCGCCCTGCATATCGATACGGTTTTAGGAATCGCAATCGGATCACCCGTATATCCTACGGACGAAGGTATATTCAAAATTTATAATTTGTTTTCGGGGAAAACGCTGGAGATTTTCGATTACAACAAAGAAGTGGGGGAGTTTTATCGGACTTTAGAGTTACGAAAAACAAAATCCGACGACCGTTTTAAGATTGAAGTGACCGGATTCAATACGAATCGAAAGAGGACTTTCATAAAAAAGATTCCGAAAAAATAAAACGGATTCCCGAATTCTCTCGTAGTCTGGTAAATTCTCGAAACAATCCGAAGCATAAAAAAACCCGAATGTGAATCAATCGACATTCGGGTTTTATCGACTTACTTCCCTAAAACAACAACCTTAGGGAAATAAAATCACCTTTTCCTTTTTACTCAAGAACATCCAGTGGTCGAACCACAAGACATACATTTCAAACAAGATCCGTTTCTCACCATTTCAAAGGAACCACACTCGGAGCAAGAATCTCCTGTATAACCTTTGATCTTCGCGAGTTTTACTTCCTCCAAAAGAGCGATTCCGGTTGGAGCCGCAGTCCTTTCTTTGGTGATCATCTGGGAATACGAAATCGTTTCCACTTCCTTTTTCGGAACCGGTTGTTGTTCCACGACCGCCGCCGTAGGAGCTACCGAAACCGCTTCCTTTTCCCTTAGATTGGATTCCGCAGTCGCGTTTTTAGAACCGATCTCGTCGCCTCTCAAATCTTCCGGAGCCACTTGACCGAGGTCGTATCTTCCGAGATAAGTGATCGCCAACTCCCGGAAGATATAATCGATTACGGAAGTGCTCATTTTGATGTGTTTGTTTCCGGATACGATTCCGTTCGGCTCGAACTTGAAGAAAGTGAAAGCGTCCACGTATTCTTCCAACGGAACACCGTGTTGTAAACCGAGAGAAACGGAAATAGCGAACGCGTTCATCAAACTTCTAAACGCAGCTCCTTCCTTGTGCATATCGATAAAGATTTCTCCGATTTGACCGTCTTCGTATTCCCCGGTTCTTAAATAAACCTTGTGACCGCCTACGATCGCTTTCTGCGTATATCCCGCCCTTCTGCTCGGAAGTTTTCTTCTGTGGGAGATGTATTTCGTGATGACCTTTTCCGCGATCTGAACCGGATCCTTGGAGATCATCGCCTCTCGGATCTCATCCTGATCATCCACTTCGATTCCATTCAAAAGTTCTAATACGGAATTGAGAGGTTGCGAAAGTTTGGATCCGTCTCTGTACAGCGCGTTCGCTTTGATCATCATTTTCCAAGAAAGAAAATACGCGTTTTTGATATCTTCCACGACCGCTTCTTCGGGAAGATTGATCGTTTTGGAAATCGCACCGCTGATAAACGGTTGAGCCGCAGCCATAATTCGAATATGGGATTCGTAAGAAAGGAAACGTTTTCCGTATTTACCGCATTTGTTCGCACAATCGAAAACGGGATAATCCTTCTCTTTTAAGAATGGAGCGTTTTCGATCGTCATCGTTCCACAAACGTAATCGTTTGCTTTGTTGATTTGTTCTTTGGTGAATCCTAAGTATTCCAAAAGAGAAAAGCCGGGAACGTCGAAAATTTCTTTCGCGATTCCGAGGTTACGGGTCAGGAAATCTTCGCCTAAATTAAATTTGTTGAACGCGAAGTTGATGTCGAAGGCAAGAGGAAGCGATGCTTCCACTTTCTGGAGAATTTCGTTCGTAAACCCTTTTTCTTTCAGAGCTTGCGTGTTTACGATCGGTGCTCCGTTCAAAGTCGCGTGACCTTTGCAGTAGTTCACGATCGCTTCGATCTCGGAAGGAGAATAACCCAATTTCTTAAGACCATAAGGAACGGATTGATTGATGATTTTGAAGTAACCGCCTCCCGCGAGTTTTTTAAACTTCACAAGAGCAAAGTCGGGCTCGATTCCGGTGGTGTCGCAATCCATCACAAGACCGATCGTTCCTGTCGGAGCGATTACGGTGACTTGAGCATTTCTGTACCCGTATTTTTCACCGAGTTCCAACGCCAAGTCCGAATCTTCTTGCGCCGCTTTGAGCATGTAAGAAGGGCAGAATGCAGGGTTGATTCCCACGGGGGTAATCGTTAAACCTTCGTAGTCACCGGAAGGAGCGTTGTAAGCCGCTCTTTTGTGGTTGCGGATCACGCGAAGCATGTGTTTCTTATTCTTCGCATAACCGGCAAACGGGCCTTGTTCTTTTGCCATTTCCGCGGAAGTCGCATACGCGGTCATGTGCATGATGGAAGAGATCGCACCTGTGATCGCCATCGCTTCTTGAGAATCGTAAGGAATCCCGAGAATCATCAGAACGGAACCGAGATTCGCATAACCGAGTCCTAACGTGCGGAACTTATACGAAAGTTCTGCGATTTCTTTGGAAGGGAACTGAGCCATAGTCACGGAGATTTCCAGAACGATGGTCCAAAGTCTGCAGAGATAACGAAAACCCTCCACGTCGAAGTTCAACGTTTCGAGGTTTACGAATTTTTGTAAGTTCGCGGAGGCGAGGTTACACGCAGTGTTGTCCAGGAACATATATTCGGAGCAGGGGTTGGACGCGTTGATCGATCCGTCTTCCGGACAAGTATGCCATTCGTTGATGGTCGTATGATACTGAGTTCCCGGATCCGCGCTGGCCCATGCCGCGTAGGAAATTTTTTCCCAGAGTTCTCTGGCGCGAAGGGTTTGAGACGGTTTCGCCTTACGTCCTTCCGCTTTTGCTTTTTCCTTTTCGGTTCTAAAATACAGATTCCAAGGTTGGTCTTGTTCCACGGCGGTCATAAACTCATTCGTTAAACGAACCGAGTTATTGCTGTTCTGACCGGAAACGGTGTTGTAAGCGTCGGACTGCCAATCGGTGGTCAATTCTTCAAAAAGAATTTCCTTATAACCTTGTTTGGCAAGGTCGATCACACGTTTGATGTAGTTGTCCGGAATGAGAACTTTTTTTGCTTCGAGAATTGTTTTCTTTAACGAGGAATTCTTCTTTGGATCGAAACGATCTTCGGTTTCCATCTCGTAACAAGCCGACATGATCGCATTGAGATGGCGGTTGTTGAGCATCGAACCGGTTACGAGAGAAGCTACTTTTTTCTCTTCGGTCACTTTCCAATCGATAAAACTTTCGATATCGGGGTGATCCACGTCGAGACAAACCATCTTCGCCGCGCGGCGAGTGGTTCCTCCGGACTTGATCGCACCTGCGGCACGATCACCGATCTTTAAGAAACTCATCAGACCGGAGCTTTTTCCTCCGCCCGAAAGAGGTTCGTTTTCTCCTCTTAAATTGGAAAAGTTGGTTCCTGTTCCGGAACCGTATTTAAAAAGACGAGCTTCGCGCACCCAAAGATCCATGATCCCGCCGTCGTTGACGAGGTCGTCGTCCACGCTTTGGATAAAACACGCGTGCGGTTGCGGATGTTCGTAAGCCGATGCTGATTTTACGAGTTTGCCGGTGGCAGGATCGACGTAGTAGTGGCCTTGGGATTTTCCGTCGATTCCGTACGCCCAATTGAGACCGGTGTTGAACCACTGCGGAGAATTCGGAGCCGCCATCTGAGTCGCGAGCATATATACGATTTCATCATAGAAAACCTTGGCGCTTTCTTCATCGGAGAAATATTTGTATTTGTATCCCCAATACGTCCAACATCCCGCCAGTCTATGAAAGACTTCTAATGCACTTGTTTCTCCGCTGAAACGATCTTCCGGTTTTAGAGACTCGAGTTTTTCCGTATCAGGAACCGATTTTTGAAGCCACTCCGGAATTCCGTCTTCTTGTATTTTTTTTAGATACTTTGGAACTCCTTTTCTACGAAAGTATTTCTGCGCAAGAATATCCACTGCGACTTGGGACCAACCCTCTGGAACGAGGATATCGTTTGCCTCGAAAACTTTCGATCCATCCGGATTGGAAATCCTGGAATTTCGTTTCGCCCACTGAATTGTGGCCGATTCTCCGTTTTTGGGGACGGTAAAATGGCGGTTTAGCTTCATAAATTTGCTCTCAGACTCCGTAACACTAGTAAGAAGGGATTATGTCACTCTAAGGAAGAGGAAAAATGATCCAAAGCGTTTTTTCGCTCCAACTCTTCCAAAGATTCAAAATTTTTCCCTCAAAAAGTGGTAAAAACGCTTGCCAATGCGACAAATTAAGGTTGCGCTCTTGCCCCTTTTTGGAAATATAGGCCTAACTACCGAGGATACTCCCCTTTAGCTCAGTCGGTAGAGCAAGTGACTGTTAATCACTGGGTCGCTGGTTCGAGCCCAGCAGGGGGAGCCACCTTTTCTAGTCCTCTGCCTTTTGAAAACCTTCCCTTCTTTTGGTTCTTGTTAGACTTTCTCTTACAAGAAAGTTTGAAAAAAAAACTCAATTTTTGTATAGTGAATTCGTAAAAAGAAATTAAAAAACCGACCAACTCCCAAAAGATTTCGGAGCGGTCGGTTGCAACATCCTTGTTAGGAATCCGATTTTACTCGGGATTTTTGGCGGGTTTTAGGGATTTCAAAAATCGATAGATCGCCTTCAATTCCAGATCGCTCATTTTTGAAAACGAACCCCAAGGCATATGACTGTGTTCCACAAGTTTTCCGAGACGGAATCGTTTTAAGAATTGTTCCTCGGTCCAAAGGGAAATTCTTCCTTCCGGATGGGGAGTTAGATTCGGGGGAATCAAGGTTTCCTTTCCCGGTTCCTCCATCGGATTCCCTCCCGCATACGGTACTCCGATATATTCTCCGATCTCGCTTCTTAAGGTGTGACATCCGTTGCAGTTGGCAACGCTGCCCGCCAAGTATTCTCCATACTCTGCGGTCGCTGCGGGAACGATCGATTTCAAAACTTCTCCCGTAGGTCCTACCGGTTTTACCAAGAAAGCCTTGAGGACTTTTCCGATCAGATTCAGGTCGCGTTTCGGAACCGAATTCGATTGCGGAGGCAAACTCCTGAGGAAGGATAAAATCGCCGTTAGGTCCTCGTCGCTGGTATTATGAAACGGCATAAAGTCGAAAAGGACCGTTCCGTCCGCGCGGACTCCGTATCGAAGAGAACGAGCGATTTCCCGATCGGATAGTTTACCGATTCCCGTTTCCGGATCGGGGGTGATATTCGGCGTGTAAAAATCTCCTATGGGTAGAGCAAACAACCGTCCTCCCGAAAGGACTGGCTGTGAAGCCGGAACTTTGGAATTCCCATCGGATACCTTGCTATGACATTCAACACAATGCGCTGGCCCCGTCGCCAAATGCCTTCCTCGTTCGATCAAGGCCGGTTCCGAAGAAGAAGCCACATCCGGATACGGTGCGTCGTATTTCGCGTTTTGTCTCGCGACGGTGAACGTCGCTACACCCAATACGACGATCAACAAAAAGATTCCTGTCCATTTTAAGGACTTTAAGATCATAAGTTCCTCACACGTTTATTTTCAAAGCGGAGTTCGTGTCGTCGGGATTTTTTCCCTTACACAATTCCGAAACTTAAAACAAAGAGAGTGATTACTTTTGATTCTTTTAGTCCTTTTATAAATCTCCGATCGTTTTTTACGACTCCGATCTATAAATCGAATCTCGATTTCGAATTTACGATATTATCTTAGCGGTTTCGTAACGACGATTCTATCTTGTACTATACTTTAGAATTCTTTAATTTCCTAAATAGATAAAGGATCGAAAAAGTCAACAGACCTACGGCTAACAACGCGTAGCCTAGGAGAACGAAGGTTAACTTCAAAAAGGTGAGGGTTCCCGTAAAAGCGGCAAGTCCTTCCGGTATGAGAGGCCAAACGTTCAAAAAATACATCATGATTGCGTTTTCGATCGGATCGAAAACGAGAAATCCGAACGGCAGAAGATTCCAGATTCTCGGAAAATGGAGGTAGTCGGCGCAACGGGAATATATGGATCCGATCATCAAACAGACGGGAATCGGTAGAATCATATCCAACACGTTTCCCCAAAAGTATAAATTTCTTCCCGTTTCCCCGTAAACGCCGAACACGGTTTCCACGTCTTTTGCCGTTGAAAACGGACGAAAATCCAACTTTACGGGTATCGAAGTCCCCTCGGCCACGGGAGTCATCTGTTCCAGGAATTGCATGGCTCCCGAAACGAGTATCGAAGCACCTATAAAAAGGAGAATTCTTCGGTTCGATGCGTGTTCGGCGATCCAGCGACTGAACCGGAGCATCCAGGGCGAAGATGCTCCGCCGATCAAAAGGAAACAGAATCCGACGGAGAGGGCAAACAGTGTTCCTCGTGAAAACGGATGGAAATTATATCCGACGAAAAGCGATCCTACGGCTAAGACCGTGAGAAAGGCTCCGATCCTTCCGTTTTCGACTCGCATCCGAATCCCCCAGAAGCCGATTCCCAAGACAAACAAACAAACGATTCCCGCTTCGATCCAGACAAACCGAAATCCGGTCGTTCCGTTTTCCCTTAAAAGAAACTCCGATCCGTTTCCGATCCAAGCGACGGCGATCGCCGCCAAAAAAAACTTCGTCGGAAATCCGCTTTCTTTCGAAAAACGCTCCGATACGGTTCCGTTTTTTTTTAACTCTCGTATGGAGAACAAGAGACTTGCGTAGACCGGTATCCAAAAACATCCGAACAAGAAAGAAAGATATTTTGCGGGAACATATGCGGTTATCGATTCGAATGTGATCCTTGCGAATTCTTTCGCGTTCGCAAATAAGACGGGCGGGGCGCCGTTGACCCAATACGATTCGAGTAATACCAGATAAAAAGATAAGAGCGCGGCGCCGATCGCCAAAATCACCGAAACATTCATTCGTTTTCCTTATTCCCCATTCGTATTCGAATCGGACTTTGTTTTCCAACAAAATGGAAAAAGAAGGATTGCCCGGTTTTTCGGGGAAGCGAACAATACGAATCCCCAGCTTATAAGATAGGGATTCGATCGTGCGGAAAAAATGAGAGAGATCGGTTTGCGGAAGGAAATTCCAGAACGAAATTTCAAATCGGAATCGTTTCGAGACGTTGTGGTGTGATTAGAACAAATCCTCTTCTTCGGAAGACTTTGCGGAAGCGGTGGAGGCGGCGGACGCTGAGGATTTCGTTTCCGATTTGGATTCTCCTCCTTTGAATCCGGTTTTCACCGTTTTATTGGTTTCGTCTTTGGTCAAGGCCTCGATCTTTCCTTCCGCGGAATCCAATATTCCCTGACAGATCTTTTTTAATTCCATTCCTCGTTCGTACGCTTTTAAGGATTCCTCCAGACTGAAATCCTGACGTTCCAGTTTTTCCGCGATCTGTTCGAGTTCCATCAGTGCTTCTTCGAATGAGATTTTAGTTTTTGATTCTGCCATCGTATTAATTTCCTTTTCTGACCACTTGTATCGTTCCGCCGGATAACAAAACCTGTAATTCTTCTTCCGGTTCGGTTTCTTTCGGGGATCGTATTATTTCACCTTTTTGGTTTCTAACGATGGAGTAACCGCGTTTCATCGTCGCGACCGGGGAAAGATCCTCGACCTTAGAAAGCCAGAATTCAGCCTTTTGTTTTTTATAATTTAGAATATTATGAATTTTTGATGAAAGCGTTTCGTAACGTTCCAGTCGCACGAGAGCGAGATTCAGTTTATTGGAAACCGCCTTTTGCAACCTGGTTCCTATCTCGTCCAGGCGCTGACTTCTCTGATTGAGAAGTTGCATCGGTTCCCTAAAGATGAATTTTCCGGAAACCAGACGAAGCCGGTCCTTGCTGGAAGAAACCCTGGCCGAAAGGGAGGTTCGTAACCTTCCCTCCAATTGGGAAAGAAATTGTAGAATATCCTCTTCCTTCGGTACGGCGTGTTCCGCGGCTGCGGTCGGGGTAGGAGTGGCAAAGTCGGCCGCGAAATCCGTCAACAAAACGTCCGTCTGATGCCCTACCGCGGAGATAATCGGCACTTTCGAATTCGCGTAAGCCCGCACCACAGATTCGTCGTTATAAGCCATCAGATCCTCGAAACTTCCTCCTCCACGCCCAGCGATGATCACGTCCACGTTCCACTCAGGGCGATTGAGCTCTTCGATCGCCGCTGTTATGGACGCGGGCGCGTCCTCTCCCTGCACGACGCAGGGTGCGATGAGGATGTTGATTCCTGGATATCTCGATCTCGCGATTTTGATGATGTCTTCGATTGCGGCTCCGGAAGGAGATGTGGCGATTCCCAAGGTTTTCGGAAAGGAAGGAATTCTCCTTTTTTTTTCGGGATCAAATATTCCTTCCGCAGTTAGTTTCTGTTTGAGACGTTCGATACGAAGTAGGATATCCCCTTGTCCGAGCTCTTCTACTTTGCTTACGTTGAGATTGTAAGATCCTCCCGCTTCGTACAGGGTGACCGATCCGTAAACCTGGATCTCCTTTCCGTCGGAGAGCGGTTTGCCGGTATAATTCTTATTGGAATAGTTGAAAAACGTACAACGTATGAGAGAGGTTTCGTCCTTTAGGGAAAAATAGATATGACCGGAATTGGGTCTGCTGTAATTGGAAATTTCTCCGCGCACCCAGACGTTTTTCAAATCCGGAGACCCGGAGATCAGTCCTTTGATGACCTTCGTGATCTCGCCTACGGAGAACGGTTTGGATTCTTCCAATTAGCGGTGCCCCTTATTCAAAAGGAGTTCCCTTCGATACAATTTCCAAAAATCCCAAAGAATGACGACTAACGTTACGGCGACCGGCCCTACCACCAATCCCATGATTCCGAATTCCTTGATTCCTCCGATGAGGGACAAAAAAATCAGAAGCGGATGCACCTGTAGTTTTTTATCGAGCATTCTCGGTTTTAGGAAATTTTCGAGCGCGAGATAAAAGAACAACCCGGAGCCCATAAAAAACAAGGCCATCATGGGATTGTTCTCCAAAAACAGTATGTACAATCCGATCGGAAGCCAGACTACGGAGGTCCCCACGACGGGAATGATGGAAAAAAAAGCCGCGAGACTGGCGTATAAAAACGGACTCGATATTCCCGCGATCAAAAGAAGAATATAAACCGCGGCGCCCTGCAAAATCGATATGATTAGATTCCCCCGAATGACCGTCTGTACGGCGAGGGTCACCTTACGTCCCACCTGTTCCTCGAGTTGGCGCGAAAAAGGAAGATTGTCCAGAATGAAACGTTCCACTTTTTTCCCGTCCTGATACAAAAAGAACAGAACCAAAAGGGCGAAAAACAGATTCATCAAAATGCCGGTGGGAAGTTCTATGTTTCCCAAAATGAAGGAGGAGGCGTTGCTCAAAATTCCGTAGATACTATCCAGGTTTAGGATATCCACGTAATTTTCGGCGAATTCTCCGTAGATCTCCGGGACCTTCACCCAAAAAAATTCGTTGTCGGTGATGAAATCCGTGAGCATCGCGAAGTTCATCAACGTTTCTACGACCTTGTCTTCGCTTAACGAAATTCTCAATTTAAACAGGATCGACAAGGCTTCCTGGATCAGGGTACGGATTACGAAGTAGGAAGGAATCAACACGATCATGGAAACCAGGGTGATCATAACCCAAGGAACGAGCCATTGAAACCTTTCTCCTAAATATCCCTTGAGAAGTTTGTATTGTCTTCTCGTTGCCAGATACAAGATCAACGCCATCAAGGAAGAATAGAGATAAGGCCGGAATACGAGAAAAAAAACTCCCAATGCAAAGACGAACAACACGGAGAAAAAGATGAGAAAGGTATATTTCCCCGGTTCGGGATTTACGTGTAACGGTTCCAACATCGTTTTAATTTCCCGATTTTTTATAGAAAAGTTTTACGCGACTGCCTTCGGGAGTCGCTTCGATCTGAATCGTCACCACTTTTTTATTTTGGCTTTCCGCCATAATCACCGTTTTGTGGTCCTCGTTTTCCTCTTGTAATACTCTCCAAAAAAGGGATTGAAAGATGGAAGTATAATAGACTTCCATCTGTTTTTTTTGAAACGAATGCGTAAACAAAAGGAAGGATTCCCGGGTATCGAAATATCCTCGCTCCGATTTCAATTCGGTAGAGTACAAAAGTTCGGAACCTTCCGGAACGAATTCGATCGGAAGGGATCTCGGATTACGCACCGGATGATATTGAAGGGTCAATTTATTATAACGATACAATTCCGTTTTGATTCCGGAATCCGCCGACAGGGAATCGAACGCACCGACCCCGATCCAAAAAAGGGAGACAAAAGTCGCGATCCGCACCGAAAGCGAGGCCGAGGCGAAATACTTCACAACGGAACGATCCGTTTTTTTTCGAAATCGATAGAAACTTGAGAAACGTAGTTGGTTCACTTTTTTTACTTGAACCCTATGCTGGATCACTGACAATTCTTTTTATTCATCTTCATGACTTTTCAGGAAACTCTGATCCAAATCCTAAACCGGTTTTCCGAAACCGATCCAATTTTTCTTTGGCTCTTTTTCGCGTTCTCCAACTTCGCAGAAAACGTGTTTCCGCCTTGGCCGGGGGACACGGTCACCGTGTTCGGGGGATTTTTGGTGGCTCGGAATCCGAATTCCTTCGGTTGGTGGGCCCTGGGTACGAGTACCTTGTTCGGAAATCTTACGGGCGCTTGGACGATGTATCGTTTCGGACATCACTTTTTGAATTGGGTGCGCGCCAAGGAATTTCCGTTTAAGGATTCCCTGTACGACGAGGATTCGATCGAAAGGACGTTTTCCTGGTTTCGCAGAAACGCAATCGCTGTCGTTCTGTTCAGCCGTTTTTCAGCGGGAATTCGATTTTTCGTTTCCATCGTGGCGGGAATGGTGAAGATGAATCCCTTTCTTTTTTTCGGCCTGTTCGGGGTCGCCGTGTTTCTTTGGTGCGGAATTTTGATCGGCTCCGGTTTTTACCTCGGTTCGCATTGGGAAGCGGTGCTTGGTTTTTTAGAAATTTATAATAAAGTCATATTCGGACTGATGGTCGCCGGTGCGATCGTTTACTTTTTTATACGGAGACGCAAACGAACGGAAGGGAACCTTTCTTAAAACCTAGGTTATTTCTTCCTTGTTCAGGGCCTTTTTTAATCCTTCCAGGATCAGGTCCTTTTCCTGTTGATAATCTCCGGGCAGGGACAGGTTCCGGATCCATTCCATCAACGCGTCCGCGTCCACGACTTTACCTTCCATCCATTCTCCCGCCATTTCCGCTACGATACGAAAAACAGCGGACGTATCTAAAATTCCGTGATCCTGTAAGACCACCGCAAATCCGGGGGCGCCTTCCGTAAGAATATACGGATGAATCCCTTCCTGTTTGAACGGATCGATTCCCGCGGGAAGAGCGCTTTGTACGTTCCAGTGCATTTCCTCTTCGTCCGGGCCGTGAGAAGTTTTGTTGATGAGAACCAATACGACGGAGTTGAGATCGCCGTGTATGTTCCGGTTTTCTTCTCCGAGCTCGCGAATCGTTTTGGCGGCGTCTCTTGTGATCGCGTCCCTTCCCAAAAAATTGAGTTTGTACAGATAATCTTCCAACTCTCGTCCGGACATTTTTCCGGACAGAACGTATTGATACAAAAGAAAGATGAGATAATCGCTTTCCGTATTGTCTCCGATGAGAATTTCTTTTGCGTTCGTAGGCAGATACAATCTATCGCGTAGTAGAATGGTCAACTTGTAACTCATCTGATCGAATAGGCTTTGAAACGAAGCTCCCGCGAATTTACGAATCCTTTCCATCGAACCCAACAGACCGTCCGTGATGAACTTCGTCGGATGAGTTACGGAGTCCCAGAATTTTTCCACGATCCCCTTAATCGTTCCTTCCAGATATTTTAAGTGAAGCGATTCCGTGACGATGGAATGATTTCGGATCGTGGACAACAAGGTCCTTCGGAAAAAGTGCGGACTTGCGGAGATAAAACAAAGAGGGGAATCGTCGGTCGCGGAGCGGATCTCCCGATACAAAGCGGGCATCCCCGGAAGCGGCAATTTCTGTTCCGGTGTTTCGAATAACGTGGAAAGTTTTCCTTTGTTGGAATGGATGTCCGTCGCTAAGTAGGTCTGATCGATATCCGACGTGGTCACGTATCCGGAAAAATTTTCGGGAAGAATTCGGAGTTTACCTTTTCCGATCAGGGATTGACCGGAGATTTCGCTTTTTCCTTTTTGATTGAGATAGGCTATGTCCTTGGTAAATTGTCGATACGAATCCAAGCGGCGAAAGTGGATATGAAAAACGTATTTCCCCGGAAGAAGCGGTTTGGTGAATTCGTGGAAAAAAAATCCGCCTTCGTCACCTTTGATCTCCGGAGATTGATGCAATAGGTTTCCCGCCTCGTCCCAAATTTCAGCGATTAAAATCGGTTTGCGAACCGGTTCCAAACCGTAATCCAAAACCGGGGTGATCGACGTTTCCTGTCCTTCGAACAGACCGGTCAAAAGATCCCAACGAGAATCGTCCCTCATTTCTTCGGTAATTCCCGCATCGACCACTTGTCCGCGAATATAATAACGATTCTCCCGACCGAGCGTTCCTCCGCAGATCGCGATTCTTTTTTTATCCACTAACTTTGCGTTTTCCGTTTTGGAACCTGATTCTTCGCTCAAGGGTGCGAACCTGCCTCTGTTTTTTTGGGATAGGATGGAAAATTGTACCGAATCGCTCGGAGAGTGAAAGCATAAAAAATGAAATTCTTTGTTTTCTGTACTCGAGTACGAAAAAACACTGGTACGTATCGATGAGATTTCGGATCGTATGAAAAAAAACTCGACCAGAGCCGGTTATTCCGGAGCGAAAACGATTTATATCCGAAAGCTGAGGTTCGAAGAAGCGAAACAAAAATTGGACCGGGAAATCCAAGACGCATTTCTCGCCGGAGAAACTCTGATAGAAATCGTACACGGGATCGGAGAAGGGGTTCTGAAAAAATTGGCGGCGGACACGATTCGAACACACGACTTTCTGAAGGAAGTGGACTATTCGCAGTTCGGAATTTCCAATCCGGGTTCCACCTTAGTCGAAGTTTTAGGTCCTGATAAGGAAACTCTGAGAAGGTATCTCAAATGACAAAAACGGCCGCGAAAGTCGAAATCTTGGACGTAACTCTGAGGGACGGAGAACAAACCAGAGGAGTCAGTTTTTCCACTTCCGAAAAATTGAATATAGCAAAGTTCCTTCTCCAAAAACTCGACGTCGATCGGGTGGAAATCGCCTCGGCCCGGGTTTCCAAAGGCGAACTCGAAACCGTTCAAAAAATCATCGAATGGGCGGACACGGAATCCCTCTCGGATCGCATCGAACTTTTGGGATTCGTGGACGGCAATCGGACCGTGGATTGGATTCGGAACGCGGGAGCCAAAGTGCTCAACCTCCTGACCAAGGGTTCCTTACATCATTTGGAAAAACAGCTCGGTAAAACCCCCGAAGAATTTTTCAAAGACGTTTCGTTTACGATCGATTATGCGAGAAAAAACGGCCTGCGCGTAAATGTGTATCTGGAGGATTGGTCCAACGGATTCAGAAACAGTCCCGATTACGTAAATTCGCTCGTGGCTCATCTGAGTAACGAAAATATAGAGCGGATCTTTCTTCCCGACACGTTAGGCGTCCTTTCCCCTTCGGAAACGTATCGAGGGGTGGACGAACTCGTACAAAAATTTCCGCAGCTTCATTTCGAATTCCACGGTCACAACGACTATGATCTTTCCGTGGCGAACAGTTTGGAGGCGATACGCGCCGGAGTCAAAGGTGTACACGCTTCCGTCAACGGTCTCGGAGAAAGAGCGGGCAATACTCCCCTCGAAGCGTTGGTGACCGCGATCCACGACAAAACGGAATTTAGGACGAAGGTCAACGAACTTTCGATCACCGAAGCGAGCCGGCTGGTCGAAGTATTCAGCGGAAAACGGATCTCCGCCAATCGACCCATCGTTGGAGAAGACGTGTTCACCCAAACAGCGGGAGTCCACGCGGACGGAGATAAAAAAGGAAATCTGTATGCGAATCCGATTTTGCCGGAACGTTTCGGAAGAAAAAGAAGTTACGCGTTAGGCAAACTCGCCGGGAAAGCGAGTATTTCGGAAAACGTAAAACAACTCGGAATGGTTTTGAGCGACGTCGTTCTTCAGAAAGTACTGGAACGAGTGATCGAACTCGGAGACCAGAATAAACTCGTGACTCCGGAAGATCTTCCGTTTATCATCGCGGACGTTTCCGGAAGAACGGGAGAAAAGGTGATCGAGATCAAAGCCTGCAATATCCATTCCGGGATCGGAATCAGACCCCACGCACAAATTGAAATCGAATACCAAGGCAAGTTGTATCAGGAAATCTCGGAAGGAGACGGGGGTTACGACGCGTTTATGAACGCTCTGACGAAGGTGACCAACCGCGTAGGCATTTCCATTCCTAAGTTGATCGATTACGAGGTGAGAATTCCTCCCGGCGGAAAAACGGACGCACTCGTGGAAACCAGGATCACTTGGAATAAGTCCGCGGACGGAGACGAAGGACAAACGTTCAAAACGATGGGGGTTCATCCCGACCAGACGATCGCAGCGGTGCAGGCCACCGAAAAAATGCTGAATCAAATTCTACAACCATGGCAAACCTAAAACTACTGTTAGTCGGCGTCGGAAATCCGGGACAAAAATACGCGCACAACCGACACAATATCGGTTTCGTGATTCTGGATTCGTTCTTGGAATCCCATTCCGGGTCCTACCAAACCAATTCCAAATATTCCTTAGCCCGTACGGACGAGGAAGGTTTGACCCTGTTTTATCTTAAACCTCTGGAATTCATGAATCTCTCCGGAAAAGCAGTGGCCGAAATCGCCAAAAAAAACGGAATTCCTACCGAAAACGTTTTGGTAATTCACGACGAAATCGATTTCGAATTCGGAAAATTGAAATTAAAAGGGGGCGGGGGGCACGCGGGTCACAACGGCCTACGGGATATCGTCGAAAAACTGGGGAACAACTCTTTTTTCAGACTTCGTTTCGGAGTGGGAAAACCTTCGGATGTCGCGGAGGTTCCTCATCATGTACTTTCCAATTTTAACCCGGACGAACGGGAAAAAATTCCGGCCTTGGTCCGGGCCTGCGAACAAAAAATCTCGGATTGGATCCGAGAAAGAAAAAACGAATTTCGAAAAGTCTCCGATACTCAGTAAGAAGAATCGATCGTCGAAGGACGAAAGCGTTCTTGCCGAAATCATACGGAGAAATTCATTGGGCGACTATCCATTCCAACTTCCTAAATTCCGATCGGAATCCCAAAACAACGCCGCGGAAAAATTCCTGACGTATTTGCGGATCGAAAAAAATTATTCTCAAAACACCCTGAACGCGTACAGCATCGATTTGAAATTTTTTTTCGAATTCTGCCAAAGGGAGCAACTCGATATTCTACAGATCGAAGCCGTGGACATACGATCCTATTTCGCCTTTTTGGCGAAGAACAACGGACTCGATCGCAGGTCACAAAGCAGAAAACTTTCCTCCTTACGCACTTTTTATAAGGTTCTCCTTCGGGAAAATTTGGTCGCTTCCAACCCCGCACTTCAAATCAGTTTTCCTAGGGTGCGCAGAGAGATTCCCAAAAATTTCAGGATCGGCGAAACCGAGGAGATTTTGGATTTCGAAACCGAAACCGCCTCCGAAATTCTGGAAATCCGCGATAAGGCTATGATCGAAGTTTTGTATTCTTCCGGGTTACGCGTGTTCGAGTTGGTAAACGCGAAACTTTCCGCGATCTCCAAGGACCTCACGATTCTAAAAGTGCTCGGTAAGGGGCAAAAGGAAAGATACGTGTATTTCGGAAAAGAAGCAGTCCAGTCTTTACAAACGTATCTGGATCGTAGAAACGAATTGTTCCCGGATGCGGAGGAAATTTTTCTCAATCAAAAAGGAAAGAAACTGACGACCCGGGGCGTTCGTTATATTTTGAATGAAAGAAGAAAAAAAATGGGCTGGGAAAAAACCATCACTCCCCATAAGTTCAGACATACGTTTGCGACCGATCTGCTCGACGCGGGAGCCGATATCCGTGCGGTTCAGGAATTACTCGGTCATTCCTCCCTTTCTACGACTCAGATTTATCTGAGCGTAAGTAAGGAAAAAATCAAAGAGGTCTATAGAAAGGCTCATCCCCATGCCAGAAAATAAAATTCGATCCACTACAATTCTCTGCGTACGAAAAAACGGAACCGTCGCCATCGGAGGCGACGGCCAGGTTTCCATGGGAAACACCGTCATGAAAAATTCCGCCAAAAAAATCCGCAGGTTATACGACGGCAAAATCCTTTCCGGGTTTGCGGGTTCGGCGGCGGATGCGTTCACCTTATTCGAGTTATTCGAAAAGAAAGTGCAGGAGTTCGGAGGAAGTTTATCCAGAAGCGCGGTGGAACTCGCCCGGGAATGGAGAACCGACAGAATGTTACGAAGGTTGGAAGCGCTGTTGATCGTCGCCGATAAAGAAGAATCCTTTTTGATCTCCGGAACCGGAGACGTGATTTCTCCGGATGAAGGTGTGATAGCGATCGGATCCGGAGGAAACTATGCGTTGGCCGCAGCACGCGCGTTATACGATCATACGGAGTTGAGTGCGAGACGGATCGTGGAATCCTCGATGAAAATCGCCGCCGATATCTGCATTTATACGAACGATCATATCACCATTGAAGAAATCCTATAAAGAAACGAACATGACCGACCATTGGAAAAATCAGGAATTAGAACTCACATCCGAAGAGGAACTTACCCCGAGTGAAATCGTCGCCAAATTGGACGAACATATCATCGGACAAAAGAACGCCAAAAAAGCGGTCGCCGTAGCTTTGAGAAACAGGACCCGCAGAAAAAAATTGGAACCCGAGATGAGAGAGGAGATTTATCCGAAAAACATCATCATGATCGGACCTACCGGAGTCGGAAAAACCGAAATCGCGCGGAGACTTTCCAAACTTTGCGGAGCGCCGTTTCTCAAAGTGGAAGCGACGAAATACACCGAAGTAGGTTATGTGGGCCGAGACGTGGAATCGATGATCCGCGACCTAGCGATCCTCTCGATGAACCTCGTAAAACAGGAATTCCGTTCTAAGGTGCAGGAAACCGCAAAACAAAAAGCGGAGGAAACCCTTCTAGATATCTTATTGCCGTTTCCGGGAGAATCCAAATCCCAACCCGGAGGACCGATCGCGGGTTTTGCTACGTCTCCGCTTCCCGATGAAGAGGAACGAAAAAACCATTTTCTCGAAACGAGAGAGTTTATGAGAAAAAAATTGAAGAACGGAAAACTGGACGATCAGGAAGTGGAATTGGATCTGCCGAATCCCGCCAATTCCCAGATTCCTATGTTGCAGGTTTTCGGAGCGGGGAATTTCGAAGATTTGGACAATCAGTTGCAGAACGTCTTAGGGGATATGCTTCCCAAAAAAAACAAAAAGAGAAAACTCAAAATTCCGGAAGCGCTCAAAACCCTAGAAGAAGCCGAAGCGGAAAAACTGTTGGATCCTGACAAAGTGCAGAGAGAAGCGCTTCGTAGGGTGGAAGAGATGGGAATCATTTTTTTGGACGAGATCGATAAGATCGCGGGCCGGGAAAGTAAATCCGGGGCGGACGTTTCCCGGGAAGGTGTGCAGAGGGATTTGCTTCCCATCGTAGAAGGGGCGACCGTGAATACGAAGATCGGTCCCGTTCGTACGGATCATATCTTGTTCATCGCGGCGGGTGCGTTTCATATGTCCAAACCTTCCGATCTGATTCCCGAACTACAGGGTCGATTTCCGATTCGTGTCGAATTGGAAAAACTTTCCAGAGAGGATTTTGAAAGAATTCTTACGGCACCTCGTTCTTCTCTGACAAGACAGTACGAAGCCCTATTGGCGACGGATGGAATTCGAATCGAATTCACGACGGATGGGATCCGAGAAATCGCGCGCATTGCGTTCGAGGTGAACGAAAAACAGGAAAACATAGGCGCGCGGAGGCTCAATACGATTCTGGAGCGTTTACTGGAAGAGGTGAGTTTCGAAGGACCGGACCTTCCCGAGTCCGAAAAAAAAATCACGATCGACGGAAGTTACGTTTTGAACCGTTTGCAAGGAGTGATCCAAGACAAGGATTTGAGTCAGTATATTTTGTGAGAATCGGCTGCACCGGTATCACCTCACCTGTAGCAGCGCGTTTTCGCAAATTTGCGAAAACGCGCTCGGATTCTATTTGACGAACTTGAAAAAAAGTCGTGTGAATGGGCTTTATGTCTTTCGTAAAAATTCCCCATACCCGTTCCGTAAATTCAATACCCAAACTACTTTCTGTCACCGTTTTTCTCTGTTATACGTTTTTTGCCGCGAGCGGATGTGAGTGGATTCAAAAGACGCTTGTAGAAGTGCTCGGAGCGCCCGATTCCTACAAAGCGGAAGGAGATACGAATTCCTTAAAGCCGATTTTTGCGGGTAAGGACGAGACTAAAAAACGAATCTCCGTTTCTCTTACCGAGGTTTCGGCTGGATTCAATCAACCTACCGACATTCAATTTCCTCCGGGGGAATCGGAAATTTTTCTAGTTACGGAACAAAAGGGAAAACTTCGCTGGGGAAAGGTTCGAAAAAACGAAACCGGAACATTATTAACTTTGAATGTATTGTCCGAGGCCGAACAAGGGTTGTTGGGAACCGCATTTCATCCCGACTTCGCGAAAAACGGAAAGGTATACGTAAACTATGTGACCAAAGTAAACGGAAAGGATACGAGCCGGGTTTCGGAGTGGATCGTTTTTTCTCCTCAAGACATACCGAATTCCAAAATCGGATCGGAACGGATCGTGATGGAAGTGACACAACCGTATCCGAATCACAATGCGGGACAGCTCGCTTTCGGACCGGATGGATATCTGTATATCGGTTGGGGAGACGGGGGCTGGAAGGATGATCCGAAAAAGAACGGACAAAATCCGAAAACGTTTTTGGGAAGTATGTTGCGAATCGATGTGAATCAGACAGAAAGCGGAAAAGGATATACGATTCCTAATGACAATCCTTTCGTAAACGATCCGTGTTGTGCTCCCGAAACGTTCGCATACGGATTTAGAAATCCTTGGAGATACGGTTTTGATCCGAAGGGAAGATTGATCGTTGCCGACGTGGGACAGGACCTTTGGGAAGAAGTGAATCTTGTAGAAAAAGGTAAAAATTACGGATGGAACGTCAAGGAAGCGACCCATTGTTTCGAGCCGAAGAATCATTGCAACTCACAGGGACTTCAAGATCCGATTTACGAATACGGAAGAGAAGAAGGACAATCGATCACAGGCGGGTATGTCTATCAGGGAAAAAAAATACGCTCACTGAGCGGCAAATACGTGTTCGCGGATTTCGTATCGGGAAGACTCTGGGCTCTTGATTTACCCGAAGCCGAAGGAAATCAAGCCAAAGAAGTTTATAGTTTGGGTAAATGGCCGCTCCTGATCTCTACGTTTGGAAAAGATACGAATGGAAATCTCTATCTGGCCGACTTCGGCACCGGAAAAATATATCGAATCGATTCAAACTGAATCGGCGGGGCGTGTCTCGGAGCCGCCGGTGGTCGGCCAAACTACATTCATTTTTTGGAATATTCCGGCGGCTCCGAGTCGCGTGACTCCGGGCTCGCGGATTCCCGCTCGTCCTCTTCGAGGACGCTTCGCGCCCTGCGGCCCGCTCACGCAGGAAATGTAAGAGGGAGCGAGATGGACGTTTGTTCCAAACGGCCGCGCAACCGCAGCCACGGGATCTCGCACGAGAAGAGCAATATGGTGTCGTCACGGGCGAGCGCGGTGCAACGCAAAACAAAAAGAGCACGAAGTATGCGCGCCGCGACTGTGGTCTTATTTTTTTTCGTCGCGGGTTTGGTTTCGTAATTGTTTTAACTGCGTTTTCATTTTTGTTTCTTCGTTTTGTCTTCAGTTTTGTGCCGTTTTGGTCGCGGGTTTTGTTTTGAATCTTCATTCGCGCCGATGTTCGAAGCGTTTCGTATTTTGTTTCGTTACGTTTTCCGCCGCGGCTTTGTTTCTAACTACGTACGGAGCCGCATCTGATTTCTGTGGATTGTCCGCTTTTGTATGCGAGCGCTGGAAGTTTGGTGTTGT
>NZ_RQFA01000014.1 GCF_004770155.1 Leptospira gomenensis
AAAGAACACGAGTTTAGAAGCAAAGCCGCGACGGAAAACGAAATTACAAACAAAGTTTAGAATCAAAACCCGATTAGAAAGCGCAAGACCACAATCGCGGCGCAACAGAGAAAACCCCGACTCAATAAAATAAACTACGAACGGATCAAAAACAAAAAGCGATCGCCGACTTCCGTCAAAGTAGGAAACGGAAATCAACCAAACGTCACTGCAAAACCAATCGAAACTTAGAAAAGGCGATGCGATCTTTTGTAACAAGAGCGGAGTTTAACAGTAACAAAAGAACACGAGTTTAGAAGCAATGATCGACGTTTGTTGCGAGCGCCAACTACACCAAACTTCCAGCGCTCGCATACAAAAGCGGACAATCCACAGAAATCAGATGCGGCTCCGTACGTAGTTCGAAACAAACCCTGCGAAGGAAAACGTAACGAAACATAACGCAACGCTCCGAACATCGGCGCGAATGAAGATTCGAAACAAAACCCGCGACCAAAACGGCACAAAACAGAAGACAAAACGAAGAAACAAAAATGAAAACGCCGTTAATACAAATACAAATACAAATACAAATACAAATACAAATACAAATACAAATACAAATACAAATACAAATACGAAACAAACCTCATCAAACCCGTTGCGCGGTGCGCATACTTCGCGTTCTTTTTGTTTTGCGTTGCACCGCGTTTCTCGTGACAACACCATATCACGCTTCTCGTGCGAGATCCCGTGGCTGCGGCTGGGTGGCCACTTGGCACAAACGTCCATCTCGCTTCCTCTTACATTTCCTGCGTGAGCGGGCCGCAGGGCGCGAAGCGTCCTCGTAGAGGACGAGCGGGAATCCGTGAGCCCGGAGTCACGCGACTCGGAGCCGCCGGAATATTCCAAAAAATGAATGTAGTTCGGCCGACCACCGGCGGCTCCGAGACACGCCCCGAACCCCCTAAACCTGCTACCAAGGAGCAAAACGGGTAAATCTACGACCGGTTCGGAGTTTTTTTAATAATTTCTTTTTTGTATGATTTTACGAAGTTCTTTTACAAACGGAGAATTCTCTTCCGCATTCGGATTGATTCGATTCAGATACGCTTTGGCCCAGTTCTCTGCCTCTTCGTATTTTCCCTGCTCCGCATAAATTCGCGCAATCAGAGTCACCGCGCGTTCCTGCTGTTCTCCTTTTGAGTCCAACTCCGGTTTTTTACGTATCAATTTGATTGCCTGCAATAGATATCTTCTCGCGGAATCTTTTCTTTCGGTGACGGACAACATTTCCCCCAAGGATACAAGTGCGATCGTTTGAAAATTTTCCGGGGCTTCGGTGATCAATCGTAAGTACTGCGCTTCGGCTTCCTGAGTTTTTCCGTTTCCTCGCAAGGACCGAGCAACCTCGAATACGGCCTTCCACTTTTCTTCTTCGGAATCGATCTGTTCCGTGATCGTATTCGCGTCGTTAGACGATTCCGCCGTCAACCTCGCGCCCTCTAATCGGGCTGCGTTCGACGATTTTCCCTGCCCTCCCGCCTGATCGAATTCGCTCTTCGCGTTGTTTCTTTGATTTTCTCTAAGACGTAAAACTCCCCGCTTGTACCCACTCTCCGAAGGATCCTCTTTCTTTTTGTCCTTCTTCTTTTTCAAACTGGTTTTGGAAGAATTCGGCAACCGCGTTTGAGATACGTTCCCTTCCGAAACGACGGAGGTCGTTTCTCCTTTCGGGGCGACAACCTTCGTCCCTTTTTCAGATTCGTTTTTGTCTCCTTGGGATTCGGAGATCGTTTCGCTTGCCCTTGCCTCTCCACCTTCGCCCAAAGTAGAAGACGATTTTTTTTCTTCCGCGCCGATTCGACTCGAACTCGAGCTACTTGACCTCGTCGCTGCGTTAGTCGCGCTCTTTCCCGACTCCTCTCGTTCTTCCGTTTCCCGACCGGAAAACGTTTCGACCTCGGCGGATTCTTCCGGAAACGGAAGCGGCATATCCGCAAACAAGGCTCCCCCGGAGCCCCGCGTCTTCCCTCCGAAACCGATTCCGATCGCGGACAAGAAATACAAACAGAAAAATAAAACGAAATAGTCGTTTCTGTAACGAACCTTCACTTCGATCGCCTTCATCGTATTTCCGAGGAGCCCCGAGAACCAGTTCCCGTAGAATTCGATCGCGGAGGACGAATCAAATTCGGTCGATCCCCTTCCCCCTTACTTCCGTTCGAAGCATTTCTGTCAGGAGAAAGTACACCCGGGTCTTCTCCTCGATGCAAATCGGGTTTTTTCTCCCGATCCTCCGTCGGAAGTGCGTCGCTTTCGGTGGGCAGTTTCGGAGTTCCGACTCCCTCTCTTCTGCCTTCCCGCAGAGAATCCTTTCCTTCCGGAGAATTCGTTTCCGGAAGGAGCTCGTTCTTCTGCCTTTCCCGCTCATATCGATCGATTTCCAACGAGGAAGAATTCTCCGAACGAAAACCCGATAACTCAGGATCGCTATAACGAATCGACCTTCGTTTCCTGTTATAATTGCGTTCAATATCTTCCAAAAAAAGGGCTTTTCGATCCAGTTCCTTGGCTTGGTCGTCGAAAGCCGCCCCTTCTTTTCCCCTCTGAATCCCGATCAGAACCGCCAGAGAAACACCTAAAACGGCCAAAGAAACACCCGTGTAAAGAAGAGTCTTTTGCACCTGGGGAGGCAAATTCCTCGAAAGCTGATCGATCGAAGACATCCCCGATTGAAGTTTATCTTTGAAATTGAGATCCATCGTATTATTCTCGGACGTTTTCGAAATTCTACCGAGAAAGAGAAACTTCGCACGCACTTTTTTTGAGGACAAATCCAAGGAAAATCAGGTTCTCTTTTCTTGAGATCTTTTCTCAAAAAAAGGAAAAAGGAAGGACTATATTCGATTTCCCCCATTTTTCAACAACCGAAAGCGCAAACGGACCGCTTGACAATTATCATGCCGTTTCTCTTCGAAGCACGCCTCCGATTTCTTCCCTTACTTAACCGGTTTGAATATAAGGTAAAATTGATAGGATTTCGAAAAAGTAGAAGACATTCGTAATTTATAAATATTGAATATCTTCTACTTTACGAAACTTTTTAAATCGAAAGGAATAATCGAATCGGGAGACAAAATCTCATGAGCCAAACGAACGCCAAATACAACGATTCCATCGTAAAAGGGTTCATCATATCGGCTATGATTTGGGGCGTCGCCTCCATGTTAGTGGGGGTCCTCGCCGCATTTCAGATGGTTTATCCGGAACTGAATTTCACTCAGTATTTCAGTTTCGGAAGAATCAGACCATTACACACGAACGCGGCGATATTCGGTTTCGCATTGAGCATCATCTTTGCGACCGCCTATCATCTCATTCAAAGGTTATGCCGGGTTAGAATCTGGAGCGACACCCTGGCAAACATTCATTTCGTATTATACAACCTGACGATCGTCCTGGCTGCGATCACGCTTCCGCTTGGACTCAATCAGTCCAAGGAATACGCGGAGTTGGAATGGCCGCTCGACCTTTTGATCGTGGTCTGGTTTGTGATCTTTATAATCAATTTTTTCGCGACCATTTTCACGAGAGAGGAGAAACAACTTTACGCGGCTATATGGTTTTACATCGCGTCTTTCGTGACCGTTCCGATTCTTTTTATCGTGAACAATCTTTCGATTCCAGTCGGTTTGGGAAAATCCTATTCGATCTTTTCCGGGGTTTACGACGCGAACATCCAGTGGTGGTACGGCCATAACGCGGTAGCATTCGTTTTGACGACTCCGTTTTTGGGATTGATGTATTATTACTTTCCGAAACATATAAAACAACCGATCTATAGTCACAGACTTTCGATCATCCATTTTTGGTCTCTGATCTTCATCTACATTTGGGCCGGCCCGCACCACTTGCTCAACACACCTCTTCCAGAGTGGTTACAAACGACCGGAATGGCGTTTTCGATTATGCTCTGGATGCCTTCCTGGGGAGGAATGTTGAACGGATTCCTAACCTTGACCCAAGCCAAGGAAAAAATCAAAACGGACGCACTTCTCAAGATGATGCTCGTGGGGATCACGTTCTACGGAATGTCCACGTTCGAAGGACCGTTGTTGTCTATCCGTTCGATCAGCGCGCTCGGTCACAACACGGATTGGATCGTCGGTCACGTCCACTCCGGAACCTTAGGTTGGGTCGGAATGATGTCCTTTGCCGCAATCTATTATCTCGTACCTAGATTATGGAATTCTAATCTTTATTCCGAAAAACTCGCTAACGTCCACTTCTGGCTCGCGACCCTCGGAATTCTACTTTATATCGTTTCGATGTGGGTTTCGGGAATCACGGAGGGATCCATGTGGAGAGCCGTTGACGAAAAAGGATTTTTACAATATCCGAATTGGGTACAGATCACCGAAGTACTCAAACCCTTCCGTTTTGCAAGAGGTGTGGCAGGAACCTTGTATCTGAGCGGGGTTTTCGTCATGATCTATAACGTGATTAAGACGATTAAAAACTCCGGATCCGGTTTTCAGGAAGCGGATTTGAGAGTGAAGGAATAAGGAGCGAACGTATGAAATTATTCGACATTCTTTTGGATTGGTTTTCCGGTTTTACGGATAAGTGGGAAAAACAAGGAGTTAAATTTACCGTTTATACGACGATCGCCGTTTTGATCGGCGGAATTTTCGAATTGATTCCTCCGTTTTTCATCTCGAGAACGGCGGTCCCGATTCAAGGAGTAAAGCCGTTCTCCGCTTTGGAATTGGCGGGAAGAGACGTCTATCAAAAGGAAGGATGTATCAACTGTCATACGCAGATGGTTCGTCCTTTCAAATGGGAAGTGGATCGATTCGACCCGTCGAAGGCCTACGGAAGAGACGGTTATTCCAAAGCGGGTGAATTCGTCTACGACCATCCGTTTCTCTGGGGATCAAAACGCACCGGTCCCGACTTGGCGCACGAATCACAAATCCAACCTTCGTATGCTTGGCATAAAACACATCTGATCAATCCGAGGGATACTTCTCCCGGATCCGTTATGCCCGCTTACCCTTGGCTTTTCGAACCCTCGGCTACTTTGGACGCAAAGGAAATCGTAAGTCACATGAAAGGGTTAGCAAAGGTGGGGGTTCCCTATACGGAAGCGGACTACGCCGCTGCCCAAAAGGAATTGGAAGGAAAGACGGAAGGTGATGCAATCATCGCGTATCTTCTCAAATTAGGAAAGGACACCGCAGAATTGTCCAAGTCCATACAGTGAGGCCGGAATGGAACTCGAACTGATACAAATTTATAAGTTTGCAAGACTGCCGTTGCTCGTTCTTGCGATCGTGTTGATCACGGCGTACGTGTACAACAAAAAAAGGAAAACCCAAATGGAAGAGCCCAAGTTTAGAATGTTGGAGGAGGATTGATCCATGACTCACGATTCAAATAAGGAATTCGACGGAATCAGACAGGAAGACAATCCGATGCCGGAATGGTGGAAATGGATCTTCGTAATCTGCGTGGTATTCGCGATCGGTTATTCGATCTACTTTCACAAGTATTCTCAATGGGGACAGGAAGTCGCATACGAAAACGAAGTCAAGGAACACGAAACGAAATTTCCGAAAGCGGTCGAGATACAAAGCGACGACGGAAGCAATCCTTTACGTGGAAACGCGCAAGCGATCGCGGAAGGCGAAAAACTTTTCAAGACCGTCTGCGCGGCCTGTCACGGTCCTACCGGACAAGGTCTGGTCGGACCAAACCTTGTGGACGCGGAGTGGATCCACGGAACTACCGATTTAGAAGTTTATAATACGATCATGAAAGGAATCACGGTCGAAAAAACCAAACTCGGTAGAGGACCGATGCCTCCGCACGAAAATTCACTCGGAGGAGAAAAAGTGTATCAAGTAATGGCTTGGCTCGCTTCTCAAAATCCGAGTCTAAAGGCATCCCGATAAATTGAAGTTTTTCCGCTTTTACGTTTTGAAATTCCGGGACGTAAAAGCGGACGTTCGAAACTCGAAGACGAAACCGCACTCGGTTCCGCTTTGAAAAATCAAAAGGAGAACTTGAATGGTAATCTCCAGACATATCACGGGTAAAATCCGTTCCGCACGTTACGCGGTGGAAGCGGTTTTGATCCCACTCTATCTTTTTTTACCTTGGCTTCGCTGGGAGGGTCATCCATGGATCCGCCTCGATATTCCCGCCCGTAAATTCTACCTACTCGGAAATATCTTCACCCCGCAAGAAGGTTACTTTCTTCATCTATTCCTGATCACGATGGGCCTTTCGTTGTTTTTCTTTACCACTCTGATCGGACGGGTATGGTGCGGATGGGCCTGTCCGCAAACCGTTTTTACGGATCTTTTCGATTGGATCGGAAGGAGTGTCCTCGGTTCCAAATACGGTAAGAAGGACGCGCCCTTTTTCGGGAAGGTTTTCGTACATTTTTTATGGATCACCGTATCACTGTTAGGCGCTCTCGCATGGATTTCGTATTTCGCGGACCCCTACGAAATGATAAGCGACGTCCGAGCGTCTTCGTTTTGGATCACTCCACCGGTTTGGATTTATTTCACCGGATTTTTTACCGCCACTCTCTACGCAGATATGGCCTTTGTTCGCGAACAATTCTGCAAATACGCCTGCCCTTACGCTAGATTCCAAACCGTAATGATGGACGCGGATTCGGTGAATATTACGTACGATTTCAAACGCGGGGAACCGAGAAGGAAAGCCGGCGTACAAGAGGGTGATTGCACTGCGTGTAACCTTTGTTTGGTGGTATGTCCCACCGGAATCGACATACGCGAAGGTGTTAACGTAGGTTGTATCGCTTGCGGAAAATGTTCGGACGCCTGCACCAAAACCATGGGAAAAGAAGGAAAAAAAACGCTCATCGGATATTTTTCCGAAAATCAGGCGAAACAACCGGGAACACCGATTCGGTGGATACGACCCAGAAGTATCGTCTACGGAACTCTTTTGACGTGCGTGTTGATTACCGCATTCGTTCTGTTATACGAAAGAACGCCAATGTATGCGAACATACTTCCGGACCGAATCATCCAACCGATGGAGGTTCCAGGCGGAGTCGTAAGAAATTTCTACAACGGGAACCTGCTCAACCTGACATTCGAAAAAAGGACCTGGAATCTAAGGATCGTCGATTCGACGTTACGCACACCGGTAAGGATCCTTATGGGAGGAACCGAGATTCCGTCCTTACAAGTGGAAGGAAACGGCTCCGAGAATTTTCGCGTCATTTTGGAAGCCGGCATTCAACCGGAAGATCGCCTGATTCATACACACAAAATTTCGTTGGAACTTCAGGACGTTGAGAACGAAAAAAATAGAATGAAAAAGACGGTTCCGTTTTTAATACCGCAAAACGGGCGTTAAGGAAAAATAAAATGGCTCTGCATAAAAGTATGAAAGTCGCTTTCGTTTGGGTGGGGATCGCTTTTGTCGCATTAATTTCGGCTACCGCAATAACGATCCGATACGCGAGCGAAGGTTATACGGGCCCGATCGAAAAAGAATATTACGAAAAAGGATTAAACTACGAAAAGGCTATTCTGGAGCAGAAAAACATGATCGCTGCGGGATATTCTTTCGACGGTGATTTATTTTCTAAGGAACCCAAACTCGAACGTGGAAAAAATCGGACCATTATCCGTTTTTCGAAATCGGGCGCGGCGATCACCGGAGCGAAACTCGAAATCCAACTCGAACGGTCCGCCACCGATCTTTGGAATCGAACGATCCAATTGAAAGAGGATTCTAAACGCCCCGGAGAATATTCCGGAATTCTTGAGTTCTCGGAAACGGGTCGTTGGATCCTGACCGTAAAAGGGGAAAACTCCGGCAAAACTCTAAGGCGTACGTTCGAGGTGGAAATTCGCTAAACGGCGCAATCTATGAGAACGATTTCTAAAACGGTAAACTGCTATCACTGTAACACTCCCATCAACGACGAAAGGGACGTCGTCTTAGGAGAAATATCCGGCAAACGAGAAAGTTTCTGCTGCGCCGGTTGCAAAACCTTGGCGACACTTCTCGTAAGTCACGGACTGACACAATTCTACGCCCTACGCGGATCGGAACGTTTGGAACCGATCCAAGAAACGAAAGAAAGGGACGAAAACCTAGAAATCGAATCCGTATATGAAGAATACGTAAACAAGTTGGAAAACGGATATTACGAAACTTTGATTACGATCGGAAAGATACACTGTTCCGCCTGCGTTTGGTTAAACGAAAAAGTCCTTTCCGCGCGGGAAGGAGTGCGCGAGGTAAGAATCAATTTCGCAACCGGAAGAATGAAATTGACCTACGACCGAAAACTGATCACGTTAGACGAAATCTTTTCTTTAATACGGAGTATAGGATACGAACCTTCCTTATACTCCCCTCTAAAAGCCGAAAAAAGTATCGGCGTATTTTCCAAGGATATTTTCTACAGGATGGCCGTTGCGGGATTCTCCTGGGGCAATATAATGCTTTTCAGCGTCGGCCTCTATACCGGATACTTTTCCGGAATAGAGGCCGAATTCAAAAAACTATTCCATTACGTTTCTTGGATATTCGCTACACCCGCCTACCTCTACGCAGGATACCCGTTTTATAAGGGAGCCGTCGAATCGATCAAACGTAAGATGCTTACGATGGATACGCTTCTTTTTTCTGGAGTTTCGTTGGCGTATTTTTACAGCGTCTACGTAACGTTGACCGATCGAGGAGAAGTGTATTTCGATTCCGTTTGTACCATTTATTTTTTCATACTCATCGGAAAATTCTTGGAGTCGGCCATACGTCTGAAGGCGGGGAGAAAAGTGGGCGAACTTTTATCCACTCTTCCCCAAGAGTATTCCGTTTTATCCGTCGGCAAGGAAATCAGGATCGCACCTGGAAAAATTCAAAGAGGAGATCGCCTCATCCTCAAAAACGGAAATCGTGTTCCCGTGGACGGAATCGTAAGAATTCCCCAAGCATACTTCGATGAATCTTTTTTAACGGGCGAATCGGAACCGGTCGTCCGCAAACAGGGAGACCCAGTCCTATCCGGATCGATCTGTCTGAGTTCGAACGCCGAAATAGAAGCCACCACAACCGCGAAGGAAAGCACGTTATCCCGTATATCCGCATTGATCGAAACCTCCCTTCAGGCAAAACCTAAACTCCAAAGAACTACGGATCGTTTTTCCGCGCATTTCATCAGGGTAGTAATCGCGATTGCGATTGCAACTTTTTGTATATTCGGATTTTATAAACAAGACTGGGAGGCGGCGACTCTTAATACGATCAGCGTTCTGATCGTCGCCTGTCCCTGTGCCTTAGGACTCGCCGTACCCGCGGCCTATGTGGTCGGAAACCTGATGCACGGAACCAAGGGAATTTTAGTGAAAAACCCCGACTCGATGGAAATCCTGAGCCGCGCCACCAGAATTTATTTCGATAAAACCGGGACCCTGACTTCCGGAAAATTGGCCGTTCGAAACGAATGGTTCTCGGAACCGAAACGAAAAAACGAATTCTACTCCTTAGTTTATTCTTTGGAAAGCGCCTCCTCCCATCCTCTGGCGGAAAGTCTCAAACGGGAGATCACCCTCAAAGAAAGACCCGACCGCCTAACAACGATTTCATGGAAGGAAATCCGGGAGATTCCCGGCGCCGGAATGGAAGGAACCGTCGCTTCCGGAGAAAGTTACCGCGTAGGTAGCCTTGGTTTTGTTTCCTACGGAACCCGCTCCTCGGACGGGAAGGTGTATCTCGGTAAAAAAGGGGAATTACTAGCCTCCTTTAGCCTGGAAGATACGGTCCGCCCCGAAGCGAAAGCCGCATTACAGCGATTAAAGGAAAGAATTCCCTATATCGAAATCCTTTCCGGGGATTCCAAATCTAAAGTCCAATCCCTGGCTTCCACCTTGGACTTGGAACGTTACTCATACGAATTAAAACCCGAAGACAAACTCGCGGTAATCCAAAAATCGCAGAAGGAAGGCGAAACCGTCGTGATGGTCGGGGACGGAATCAACGACTCCGCATGTCTCGCCGCGGCGGATTTAGGGATTTCCATGGGAATCGCGTCCGATCTTTCCATAGACAAATCGGATCTGGTTCTGATTTCCAATCGTCTCGATTCGCTCGCAGCGGCGGCGCAGATATCCAGAAAAACGAAACGTATTATAATTCAGAATATTCTAATTTCCTTATCTTACAATTCCATAATGCTTCCATTGGCCGCTTTCGGATTTATGTTGCCCGTAATTTGCGCCGGTTTTATGACACTCAGTTCGCTGACCGTCGTTCTCAATTCGATATCCCTTTCCTGGAGGACAAAAATTTGAACGCTTTGTATCTTACCATCCCGATCGCGATGGCGATCGCGTTGGGTGCGTTGGCCGTTTTCTTTTGGTCGTTGAAATCGGGACAGTTCGAGGACATAGAAGGTCCGAAATACAGGATGTTATTCGACGACGAAGAGGAAACCTTTCTCAAAAATAAAAACGAGGAACGGGAGAAAAAAGGTGCAAACTGAATTCCTACTCACCGCCTTATCCGTCGCATTCCTTCACGGTTTGACGAGTTCGTTGCACTGCCTCGGGATGTGCGGCCCCTTCGCAGGAACGCTCAACATCGCCGGAGGAAACGGGACATACGTCTCAAACCTTCTCTACAACACGGGAAGACTCGTCTCCTATTCGTTGTTAGGCGCGGTGATCGGTTTTTTAGGAACCGGTTTGAATCTCGCGGGAAAATTGGTCTCCTTACAACAATTCGCGGCCGTCGTTTCCGGAATTTTCGTAGTCCTATTCGGTTTGGGATTGATACGCAAAGGATCTCCCGAAAGTTCGGGAGTATATCATAAAATACTTAATTTCTTTGCGGGTCCCCTTCTCGTCTCGATCCGAAGCGGAAAAAACGTCCCTTCCACGGCTTTGGCCTTCGGCATGGTCACGGGGCTTCTTCCTTGCGCGGTTTTATATCCCGCTTTCGGTCTTGCGTTGGCCGCCGCGGATCCAGCGATCAGCGCGCTCGTCATGGGCGTTTTTTTTCTCGGAACGTTTCCCGCACTATTTCTTTTCGGAATCGGTTTTCGACAACTTCTACTCAAACTTCCCCGTGGGATCGTCCGCTACGGAGGAATCGTCGTCGTCCTCGTAGGAATATCCATGATCTTCTTCCGTATGAACCATTCGCACGAGAACCATGATCCTTCCTCGCACCGATCCGCCTCGGAATGGAATCGTTCCGATTCCGAAAACGCGCCGCACACGAACACAAACGTACCAAACGGGAACGGATCCCCGGAGGAACTGGAAAACTCGCACGACAACCACCGCCATCATTGAGAAAATTTCTTTACTAACGCTCAAGTTTTTCGGGGAGATTTCGATTGTAAAAATGAAGAATGATTTCTACACTGAAACCGCGAATGAGCGATTCTCTAAAGAATTTTACGGATTCTCTTCTTAAGGATCTGGAAGAAAACGAAAACGGATTTTTTAAGATCGAAAACGAGGAAGGCCTCGCCTATCTTTCCGTTTTTTCTGCTGGAAAAAAAGGAAAGGCAGTGGATCCGAAGGAAGTGTTTCGTAGAATCGAACTGTTTCAGATCACCGAAATTTCCTCTTCCATCATCAAGGATCTCATTCATAAGGCGGACGGGCTTTCTCATCTGATCGGCAAATGGCCCGGTAAGCCGGAAAGTTCCCGGATAGAAATCGAAATTCAAGAAGACAAAATGAAGGCTTTCCTTCTTTTTCATCCTCCAAAATACGGAGGAAGAATCCTGACTTCGGAACAAATTTTAGAATCGATCCGTTTGAACGGAATCGTACACGGCGTGTTTGCGGAAAAAATCGAAACACTTTCCAAAGAACCGGAGTACGGGAAAAAGATTCTCATCGCGGAAGGAACACATCCGATCGCCGGAAAAAACGGAGACATTCGCGTCCTATTCATTCATCCTGAATATCCTCATCTCGAAGAGGACGAACACGGTAGAGTAGATTTTAAGAATATTCAAATTATTCAAAGTGTTTCTAAAACGCAGAAGCTCGCGGAAAAAATCGCACCGGTCCCCGGTAAGGAAGGAAAAAACGTTCTCGGTCAGATTCTACCCTTCGACGCGGGTAAGGAAGCCGAATGGAAATTGGGCGCCAACGTTCATCTTTCTTCTGACGGGAATTCGATCCATTCCCTCATCGACGGTAGACCTATTTTGGACCGACAAGGAACCGTTCGTGTGGATGAAGTCTGCCATCTCGAAAACGTGGATTTCTCCACAGGCAACGTAAATTTTCCGGGAACCATCATCGTAGAAGGAACGATAGCCGACGGTTTTACGTTGGAAACGGAAGGTTCGATCATCGTAAAAAAATCCGTAGGCAAGGTGTTTCTCAAAGCGGCCGGAGACGTGGTTCTTTCCGGAGGTTTTATGGGAAGGAACGGAGGCCTCATCGAATCGGGCGCGGATATCTATACCCGATTCGTGGAACAAGGAAGACTGATCGCAAAAAACACGATCTTTATCGAAGAGGCTTCGATGCATTCGGAACTGGTAGCGGGCGAATCGGTCGTTATCCGCGGGGGAAGGGGTGAACTTATCGGAGGAAGTTGTGTTGCGGGTAAGGCGGTCGTCTGTACGAAGTTAGGCGCCATTGCCGAGACGAAAACCTCCGTTTCTGTCGGAATCCGTCCCGAACTTCTTTCCGATCTTGAAAAACTCAAGGAAGAGATCCGCAAAAATCAGGACATACTCAAAAAAGTAGAACTAAGTCTCACCAAATTGAACGAAGATTCTCAGAGGAGACAACTTACCCAGGAAGAAAAGGAAAGTATTCCCAAACTCTCCTCGATCAAACAGAAATATTCAGGAATCCTAAATCATCTTCTCGGTCAGGAACAGTCGATGATCATGGGTTTCGAACCGGACAAGGACTCCTACGTCGAAGTGGAGCAGGAGATATTTCCGGGAGTGGATATTTATCCGGGAAAAGGAAAAAACTTTAAAGTCCGTCTGAAGGAAATTCCCGGACCGTCTTTCGTATTTTTAGGTCCCGACGGAAACCCTCAGGTGACGAAGGTGAGAAAACAACGCCTCGGAATCCTTCAGGAGGAAATCAAATCAACGACCGGGTAAAATTCCTACATAACGCGCCCTCGGACGGATCAAACGATCGGAAGCGTATTGTTCCATCGAATGCGCGATCCAACCCGCGCATCGACCGATGGCGAATAACGCAAGCCCCGCTCCTTTCGGAAGTTTCAACGTCCTACATACCAAAGCCAATCCGGCGTCGATCGTCGGATAATCTCCCAAAAGACGCACCGCCTCCTCTATCAGTACCTTTGCGGAAAGGAATTCACGGTTTTTCGGAAAAAGCGATTCCGTTAGTTCGGTAAGTTTTTTGGCGCGAGGATCACCGTCTTTGTAAAACGGATGACCGAATCCTGGAATCGTTTCCCCTCGTTTCAGCTTTTCGACCAACAAGGATTTCGGATCCTTCCGTTTCGGATCCAACTCCGCCAACAACTCGATTGTTTTTTCCGTGAGAAGGCCGTGTCGGTTTCCGGACAAGGCGCCTAACGCAGCGATCACCGCCTGATACAAACTCGCGTCGCTGGAAGCCACACAACGAGCCGTAAATGCGGAAACGTTCAGCTCGTGATCCGCGGAAAGAATCAAGGCGGCCTCGATCAAACGGATCGCCTTTTTGTCCTCCTGGTTCGGTTGAACGTTTTTTTTGAGTTCGATAGGAACCGATCTTTTTCCTTTGACTGCCTCCTCCTTCCACGAGTACCAGAGTATTTCGGATATGGAACGGTTTCCCTTAGGTTTGGATCCGGATGCGAACAAGGCAAGAAGTCGAACGATCCGGACTCCGGTTTTACGTAACGCGTCCTGAGTTCTCAAAAAGGAAATCGGGTCTAAGTATTCCGAAACACCCAAAAGGATTCTGCAAAGATCGATCAAAGGACGATCCTTTAGTTCCGCATAACAATACAAAGACGATCCGTCCCAAACGGGCCATTCCGAATCGAACGCGGAAACTCCTTCGTTCTCCCACAAAAGATCGCACACGGATTCGAAACGCGAGGTTTCGCTCAACGTTTCCGCATTCTGGCCCCTATAATAAAGGGAGGAATTTTCGATCATCGAGATCGAAGATTCCAGAACCGGTTGACCGAACGTAAGAGCGGCCTTTGCGGTCCTTCCGGGATTCAACTTTTCCTCCCGTTGTATGAGAAGCCTCTCCACCTCTTCCCTACGATACCGTTTGGTCCGATCCTTGGAACCGCTGGATTCCGAACGGAGAATCCCGCGGCTAACATACGCGTAGACGGTTTCTACCTCGACGCCCAGTTCCTGGGCGGTCTCCAACGCGGATAAAAACGGTTTTTTCTGCTCGTTCTTCATATATTGACAATAAAATCAATATTGATTGATATGAGTCAATCAAGTAAACTTTATCCTGAACAAGGAAAAAAATATGGAAACGATAAATCGGCTTTTAGAGGAAAAGAAATACAGTCCCGGTTTGGAGGGAATCCCAGCGGTAAAAACGAGGATTTCGAAGGTGGACGGATCGGGCGGCAGACTGATCGTGGCGGGTTATCCCGTGGAGGAATTCGCGGACAAAACGGATTTCGAACAGACCTTTTATCTTTTGCTGGAGGATAAACTTCCCGAATCCGGAGAAACGAAACGTATACGGGAAAATCTCGTAGCCGCGAGGAGATTTTCCGAAACACAAAGATCCATTTTGGAAAACGCCGTATCGCAGGGAGCTTCTCTCATCGAATGTCTGCGTATAGGAGCGGCTTCGCTTTCTTTGGGTAAACCGTTCGCTTCTTCTTTGGAGGAAAGTTATGCGGTCGTTGCCTCCTTACCGTTGATTCTCGCCTGGGTGTATCGTCTCCGACTCGGGAAAAAGCCGATTCTACCGGACCGGAATCTGAAACAGGCGGAGAACTTTTTATACATGCTCGGAATTTCCCCCGATCCTCAAAAAACGAAAGCCCTGAACACCTACTGGAACACGGTCGCGGATCACGGACTCAATGCGTCCACATTTACTGCAAGAGTGATCGTATCCACTCAATCCGATCTTATCTCCGCCGCCACGGGAGCGATCGGAGCTCTCAAAGGTCCGTTACACGGAGGAGCTCCCGGTCCCGCGTTGGATACAGTCTTCGCCATCGGTAAAAAGGAAAACGCGGAAATCTATCTGCGAAACCTTCTGGAAGCGGGACAACGTTTGATGGGTTTCGGCCATAGGATTTATAAGGTGAGGGATCCGAGGGCGGACGTATTGGCAAAGGCCGCGCGAAAACTCTACCAACGTCCCGAACTCCGCGAATTTTACGAACTCGCTATGTATGTCGAATCGGTAGCGCTTCGTCTTTTGAAGGAGTACAAACCGAATCGAGTCCTACAAACCAATGTGGAATTTTACACCGCACTTTTGTTACACGGACTCGAACTTCCTACGGAATTGTTTACGCCCGTTTTTGCCCTAGGAAGGGCGGCCGGATGGATGGCGCATTGTTTGGAGCAAAAAAAAGAAAGAATCCTAAGACCGGACGCGATTTATATCGGGAACGAAGAGAGACACTGGAATTAAAAATAGGGAGTCGCGCTTTCGAAGGATTTTTCGTCCAATCCTTCGAAAGATTTTATGCCTTCGACTCCTTATTACCTTTTTCCGATCACTTTGGCGCATACGATATTCTGTCTCGCGTTTTTGCTCACCAAACGCAAAAAAGGCGCCCACGATCTGATCGGTTCGATATGGATCCTTTTGGTTTTTTTATCCTGCGTTAGACGCGCATTGCATCTGAACGATTCTCACGAAGACTGGAATTGGTTTTTAAAAATCATTTCCTATCCGCTCGCCTACGGCCCCTGTCTGTATCTTTACACCGCTACTTTGGTCAAGGAGGGCTTCGTCTTCCGGGCAAAACATACGCTTCACTTTTTTCCGTTCGTATTTTTTTCGTTCGTTTCCTATGTTCCGGGGATCGAAACGGAAACCTATCGGATCGATCTGAAGAACTCCGCCTCCTGGTATTCCTCTTTGATAAACGGAGTGGCGGTTCCTCTTTCGATCGTTTCCTATAGTTGGATTTCGTTTCGTCTGATACGAAAACACGCCAATCGGGTCAGGGATTTTTTTTCGTATGAAGATCTCGAAATCACCTTACGCTGGTTAATCGGAGTTTGTATCCTTTTTCTGACGATCCTGTTCGTTCAAACTTCCTTTTTGGTTTTGAAGTTTCTGTCCGAACCGCCCTATACTTCTCCTCGATTGACCAACGGCTTTATGGTCGGATTTTTGTTTCTGCTTTCGTTTTTTATTTTACGTCAAAAAACCGTATTTTCCGAAAATACGATCCGAACCCGTACCGAAAACAACGGAGACTCGGAAAAATATTCAAAATCCCGTTTGGAATCGGAGCGAATGACTCGGATCGCGGACGAATTGATCCGCTACATGGAACACCATAAACCGTATCTTCGAGACGACTTGGGAATTCAGGAAATAGCGCAAGCGCTTCAAATAAGCACGAACCATCTGAGCCAGGCGCTCAATCTGCATCTTGGAAAGAATTTTTTTACTCTTACGAACGAATACAGGATCGAAGAAGTAAAACAAAGACTCAAGGACTCCGAATTCAAGGACTATCCCGTTCTTAGAATCGGTCTGGAATGCGGATTCAATTCCAAATCCTCTTTTTATTCCGTGTTTCGCAAAATGACGGGACAAAGACCGGGAGAATACAAACGAGAATAAAATTGTCCCTCCGTTTCGGTTCAAACCAATGGGATTGGACCCGAAATAAATAAACGCGGAAAAATAAACACTTGAAACGGACGTATATTTCTGATATCGATACCTCTTATCGATTTTTAGTCGATTTCCTGATACAATATCCTCGGAGAAGTTATGAAACTGATTCTTCCAAAAAAAAACCACGGAGCCCGAAAACAGGGAGCTTCCCCCGCATCTAACTTTTTTTTTCGCACGCTGGGAGTTGCGACTCTCGCCCTCGTCCTGTTGGCAACGTCTTTCGCTCAATCCGCTTGTAAACCGAAGGAAAGCGACGACTCAGTTGCCATTGCAATCGCGGCGGCGGCCGTCGCGGCAAACACTCCGGCTTCCTGCGTTTCCACAACGACCACGAACGTCAATCCGGCAACTTGTTCGATCCCTGGAGCAGTAAACAACGGAGCGGACGATCTAGGATTGGGCGGTCCTACTTGTAATACGCAGATCGACGCAGCGGCTCCTTGTTGGATGAAGGAGAATTTTCACTGCGTTACGATCACCGTTTCCGGAAACAACTACGTCATCACAACCAACGACCTTCCCCCTTATAAAAGTTATTATTACAGCGTAGCGTCCGGATTCCACGAAACGATGGGAACGGGTAGATTCGGAAATCCGAACTCTATCTCGGCTCAGAATATCACGTTCACCATCCCGATGACCCCCACCTGCACTTCCAACGTAAGTTCCACTTCGGGCGCGGGTTTGGACGCGTTAGGCGTCACAGTACACGGAGTCGTCCTTTTCAACAACCAAGCGGCTCCCGGAGACAGTCTCGCGACCGAATACCAGACTATGGATCAATCCGAAGGCCATCCCCAAAACACGGGCAAGTATCATCACCATACGGAGCCGTATAAAATCACGCAGGACGGATCGGAGCTGGTGGGAATCATGCTCGATGGTTTCCCGATTTACGGAAAAAAAACCCAGGAAGGAACCTATCCCACTTTGGATAACGTGACTCATACGAGAACCTGCACGACGACCCACTTTCCCAACGGAACCTACTGTTATCACGTAGGAAACGGAACCGGAGTAAACGGTTATCTGATCGGAAGTTATTTCCGCGGCGTAAAGGGAAACGTCAACTAACACGTGTAAACGAAAGGAGGCGGAGCGCTTCGCCTCCAAAACGGAAACATGAAAACGAAATCGATCGTATTGTTTTTTCTATTTATATCCAACGGATGCCAAAACGGAACCGTCGTACCGCATACGGATCCGGGGTTGACCCGTTCGGGGGAATTTTTATTCCATCATGGAAAAAAGTTCGACGGAGTGTTGGAAACGAAACTCGATGCGATCCAAGTCGTACGCAAAACTTCGTACCGGGAAGGTCTTCCGGACGGAATCGAAAAGGAAATGTATCAAAACAGAATCCTTTCCTCGGAACGGAATTTTACGAGGGGCAAAAAAACGGGAATCCACCGAGGTTGGTACCCCGACGGAAAACGTAGGTTTCAATATTCCTATCAAAACGGGGAATTACACGGAGACGTTTGGGAATGGCATTCCTCCGGGAGCCTAATCACCTACGCGAAATACTGGAACGGCCAACTACTCGGAAAAAAAGTATGGAGACCGGACGGGCAAATATATGCAAATTTCGTAATGCAATCCGGTCGTCCGATGGGACTCCCCGGATCCAAACTTTGCTGGCAGGTAAGATCGGATGAAAACGAAAAAACGAAATCCTTTTGATTTGGCGAATACGTTCGATCGAATCGTCTTCTCTGCTGTTCTGTTTTTTTGTTCGATTCTGTTTCCGGATTGTGGACCTTCCGATCCCGCGTCTGAATACGGTTCGTCCGTAACGGAGTTGTCGATTCCGAAACGATCCTTACCTTATTTTAAGGGAAAGGATTTACAACCGATCTGGTTGGACGACTCCGAGCTCCAAAACGCTACCTCCTTACGGGGAATCACGAAATTTCAATTCGTCGATCAGGAAGGAAAGACAGTTTCCTCCGCCGATCTCAAAGGATCTCTTTCGGTCATATCCTTTTTTTTCACACGTTGTTCCGGAATTTGTCCCACGATTACGGACCATCTGAAAACGGTACAAGAGGAATGCGCCAAAGACGGCAGGGTTCGGATCGTTTCCTTTTCCGTAACACCCGACTTAGACAGCCCCGAAGAATTAAAACGTTATGCGCAACAGCGCGGAATTCGTCGGAAGTTCTGGAATCTACTCACGGGCTCCAAAAGCGCAATTTATAAAATGGCCCGCGAATCTTTCAACGCAGATACGATCACTCCCGGGGAGACAAGGAAGGGCGTAGGGCCGAACGATTTTTTGCATTCTGAAAGCGTTTATCTATTGGACGAACGACTAAGACTCCGCGGAATTTACAACGGGAGAAATCTCGGATCCATAAGGGAATTGATCGGGGATATGGAACGCCTTAAATTAGAATCTTCTAATTTATGAATGCTGATTTTGGTATCGAAAAACTTCTTCGAAACGAAAGTTGGGCGGGCCCGAAGGAATCCGTATCTTTCCGACATCGATTGTGAAAAACGATGCGAAGCGTTTTCCGCCTTTCTACGGAACGTTTTCGTTCTTTCCTAAAAAGACGTTTCGATTTGAGAGGAATTCATTCCTCTTTTGAGGATTGAAACAATTCCAGGCAGGAAGGAATTCCTCCTCCCTCCATCTCTTCGCAAGGAACCTTGAGAAGATCCTCCATACAGACTTTCACCTTGGCGATCTGTGCGTCCGTTACCTTTTCGTATTCGTCCGGAAGAATGCTCTGATCTTTCTGCTCTTCCATACATTGTTCCACGGAATACGCAGGGTTTTCGGAGGTTTTTTCCGAAGCGGGAAGCGTTTCCAAATATCGGGACGCGCACTCCGCAGTTTTCGTACATAGACGAGTGAAATAATCGCGACTCAACTTTTGAACCTCTTGTTTCGAAAGGGACGGTCCTTTTTTGCAGAAGAAAATTCCCGAAACGGAAAGTAAAAAAAAGGAAAACGAAAAAATTCCGAAGCGCATCCATCTCATTTGAGTTTTGTGAGAATCAGCCGGTTTCCTTCGGGCAAGGATTGATCCAGATAAAAATGATCCGTGAGTTTTTTCACGAGATACAAGCCGATTCCCTCCTCCCGATAATCATTGGGTTCATAACCTCGAATTTCGGAAAGATTTTTCTGACTTCCGAAGTCGCGAATTCTCACTTCCATACGATTGTCGAAAAGAGCGATCTCCAAAAAAATCGGCAGATTTCTTTTTCCGGAATACGAATGTTTGATGACGTTGAGGAGACATTCTCCGACTGCGAGTTTTAGATCCGCCGAATCGCCGGCCGTAAATCCGTTTTCGAACGCAAGATTGTAGATCATACTACGTATGATGGAAAGATAACGCGGATGTGATGGAATCTGCAATCGGAACAGATTTTCGAAGTTTCGCTTTTTTCCGGAATCCATTTCGATCGATACAAGCCGAGTTTTTAAGTTCCCGTCCACCGAATTTTCCGCGGGACGGGCGCCTAAACGTTTTATCCTCTTGGATGAAACTTCTTATGAACTTCTTTGAGGGTTTTGTTCGCCATATGAGTATAAATCTGAGTGGTGGAAATATCGATATGACCCAAAAGTTCCTGAACCGATTTTAGATCCGCGTGGTTTTCCAAAAGGTGCGTCGCAAACGAGTGACGCAGAGTATGCGGAGTCACCTTTTTTGATATGGAAGTCCGTTTGATGTAATGGTTGAGAAGTCGCCAAACCGACTTACGGTTGATATACGATCCTTTTTTGGAAACGAACAGATATTCGCAGTTTCTACTTTTTAGGATAAAAGGACGGCTCTGTTTCAGATAACGGTTGAGGATGTCCAAGGACTTTTCGCCGAACGGAACGAGCCTTTGTCTACCTCCTTTTCCTTCGACGGTCAAAGTCATTCCTTCCAAATCCATATCGCCGAGTTTGAGGTTGCAGGCTTCCGAAATTCTCAAACCGGAAGAATATAATAATTCGAAAATACATTTGTCCCGAAGTTCGTAGAGATTGTCTTCGCGGATCGTTGAGAATAAATCCTCGATCTCTTCCTGGGTCAGATAATCGGGAATACTCCGCATCACTTCCGGAGTTTCGATCTTTTCCGTCGGATTCGTGTCTAACTTCTTTTCGTCTTTCAGGAACTTGTAAAACTGACGGATGGCGACCACTTCCCGAGCGATGGTTTTGGAGCTGATCTTACGGTCTTTTTCCTCGTTCAAAAAACGCATGATATCATTCGCCTGAACTTCCAGGAAATCGATGTGTTCCTTTTCCAGAAAGTTTTTGAACTTATTCAGATCGTATCCGTAGGAATAGATCGAGTTGTCGCTTAATCCCTTTTCTACGGAGAGATATTCCTGGAAATTTTGAAGTAGGTTGTTGTGCGATGATGTCACTGTTTTTAGTCCCGTCTGAAATGTTTAACAAGTACTAAATCCTTCGGACGTTTCCTCCCAAGAGAATTAAACTTTTTTATGTTGCCTTAACTCTTTGTGGGAAAATTCTAAACGAAACCCCGGACAGTTTCGACCTTTGAAATTTTTTTTTTAGGGGAAGAACGCAAAAACTTCTGCAAATATGAGACTAAATATCCGATACGTTTGCCTCTTCCTTTTTCTGCCCTTTTTTTTCGCGTGTTATTCCGGAGAGGAAATGGTATGGGACGCAAGGAATTCCTTATCCAAAGGAAATACGGCGGAAGCGATGCGCCTCTACGAACTCATTCTCAAAAAAGACCCCAAACATCTGGAAGCCAATCGTACCTTGGGAATGATCCTTGCGGACAGCGGACTGGCGCTCAATTCGGCGGCGTTTTATCTGGAACGCGCGGAAAACGTCCTTCCCGGAGATTCTTCCCTTTTACTCTATCTTTTAGAGATCCATTTGCAAGAAAAAGACAGGGATAAAACCAAATCGATTTTGGAAAAATTCTCCAAAGGCAAGGACAAGGAAGCGGAGAACTACGCTCTGTTTCTCCGGGATTGCCTTTTGGAAAAAAGAAAAAATCAGACCGAATTCAACAAATTCAAAACCGATACGATCCAGGAATCGCTTCCCCCCGCGAGGCGTATGTTTTTGCGGTGCGAACTTTCCTTGTATTCCGCGACTACCTCATGAAACAAAAATTCCGTTTTTTTCGGATCGTCTTATACTCGCTCATCGTCTTATTCTTGTTAGGCGAGTCCTATCTACGGATGTTTCCGCCCGCCGGTCTGATTTATCGCCTCCGCGACAAACGCGTTCATTGTATCGAAGAACGTGAAATCCCGGAAATCATGCTTTGTCCGGATTCGGACACGGTGCTTCCCCACCCCGCCGGATTTACGTTTCGGGTTCGGGTAAACCGCTACGCCGAACGGATCGTTTCCGAACAACCTTATGTACCCGCTTCCGAGCCAGAAGTTTGGTTGATGGGAGATTCGATCGCGTACGGCTTTGGACAAAACGATCCGGATACCATCGCATGGAAACTGCAAGAGGCGCTTTCCTCCAAAAAGATACGCGTCCGCAATCTGGGCGTGGATTCCTTAGGCACGGGCGGCATCCAAAGAAGAATGGAACGCGCGCTCGACTGCGAGAGCACCGGCTTCCGCAAGAATTGTATTCTTCCCAAAGCTGTGTTTTGGATCTACCATCCTTCCGATCTTCAGGACGTACATAGGGAATTCTACTTAAGAAATTCCTTATATGGAAGATGGTTGTTCCGCGCCTCGGTTTTTTTGTCGAGATACAGCGCCCTTTACAATTACTCCAAAATAGAAAACGAAAATCGTAGATTGGCCAAACTGAGGGAACTAGGCCCGGAACCGATTCCGGAAACCCTTTCCGGAACTCCGGACGATCACCCGTCTTTTCGCGAGATGAGAAACCTTTTTTCTATATGCAAAAAACGAAATATTCCTTTGACGGTGGTATTGTACCCGAACGGAACGTATTCTTTGACCCCTCTTCCTTCCACTCCACTTTTGGATCAGGTCGCCGAAATCGCGAAACGCTCCGGAATTCCGGTTTTAGATACTAGATCGGAATTCATACGCCGTTACGAAACGCAGAAAACCGAATTTTATCTGCAAAACGACGGGCACCCGAATCCCACTTCCGCAAAACTGATCGCGGATCGGATTTTGGAACGGATTCCACGAGATTAATCGGAAACAATCGGACTTTCTTAAAAAATTCCGCGCGACCGGAACGAACCCGATCGTTTTTCATCGTTATACGACTTTCAAAATTGGAAATATAAAAACGGTTGGCTTACGGTTACGCTGTAGAGGATAAAACCGACCAGAATCATCATCGCCGAAAGCGAGTAGACGACCCAAGGACGTTCCTGAATTCCCTCCATCCATTCCTTCCTTTTTTCCTGAAGGAAGTCCGCTCCAAACAATACTACGACCGCAAAAATCACCCCGAACGGTACGTGTAGACTCTGTCCGCTTTCAAACGAAAAACTCCGTTTTACGATTGCGAACGCAAGATCCAAACTCGTGGAATATCCGTATTCCGGGGAAGGTTTGGCGCGGAAGAAAAACATCGAAAAGGAAAAAACGAAAAACGGATACGAGTATTTGATCCATTCCGGAATTTTATCCCAGCCACGTTTGAGAACCGAAAACGAAAAGATAAACCGTTCGAAGACCATCACGGAAGCGTGACAGGCTCCCCAAATCACGAAGTTCCAATCCGCTCCGTGCCAGATTCCGCTCACGAACGTGGTGATGAACACGTTGAAATAAGCGCGCGGAATGCTGACCCGATTTCCTCCGAGGGATATATAGATATAATCCCGAAGCCACGAGGAAAAGGAGATATGCCATCTTCTCCAAAATTCGGTTACCGTCTGAGATAAAAACGGACGAACAAAATTCTCCGGAATCCTATATCCCATAATTCTACCGGTTCCGATCGCTACATCCGAATATCCGGAAAAGTCGCAATAGATCTGAAAGGAAAATAAAAACGAGGTCAACAGTAAGGATCCAGAATCATACGCTCCCGGATTGGAGAACACCGGATCCACGGTCAAAGAAATGGGATCGGCTACGAAAGTTTTTTTGAATAATCCCCACGAAAGTTGACGAATTCCCGGTAAAAGGTTTTCCTTTCGATAGACGTAATTCTCCAAAAATTGATGGAGCATATCCTGGGCCCGAATGATCGGCCCGGCGACCAACTGCGGAAAAAACGATAGAAACAATCCGAACTGAAACAGACTTTTCGCCTGCGGAACCGTCCCTCGATAAACGTCCACCGCGTAGGAAATTGCCTGAAGCGTAAAAAAGGAAATTCCCATCGGCAACATAGCGCCCGTCAGAGGAACATACGCCGGGTCGCATGGTTTCGCGTTTACGAATAGATTCCAAGCCTGGATCGAAAAATCCATATATTTGAAAACGTACAAAAGGGCCAGATTTCCCCAAACGGCCAGATTCAAAAAAAACAGTTTGGCAATTTTTCCGGCGGCGGCGTCCATTCCTCGTACGGAATAATACGTTAGAACAATTGAATATACCAAAAGAAGAATAAAAGGAATTTTGAATATAGCATAGAAATAAAGACTGGCCAAAAGGAGCCACACCCTTTGAAATCTGACCGGAAGCCAAAAGTAAGCAAGGATTACCACGGGAGCGAATATGAGATATTGAACGGAATTAAAGAGCATTCTTCGTATCCAATTCCTTGAGCTGTTTGATTAGGGCGCGTTTGGCCCAATTATTTCCCGGAACCGTCAAATGCCCGTCTCCCGGGATGAAATAATCCCGGATTCCCGAAAATTTTTTTCCGAAAGGGGTTTCTAAAATTTCTCCGCACATTTCCGCTGCCTCCGTCCTAAGCCGCAACACCGGAACGCCTTTTTTTTCGAAGTAATCTCCCGCGCGCAACGCGTAGTTTTCCAAAGGATGATACATTCCCCGGTTTCTACAATAAATCTCCTCGACTTGAACCGGCATCAAAACGACCACGAGACGGATCCCGTTTTCCCGGGTGAATCGCACCATTTCGTCGTAGGCAGCCCGAGTGATTTTCGGGAGCGGTTCGAGGGACGACAAACTGGGTTCCTTTTTCTGGCAGACGAAATAATCGGGAATCGGCTCGGGACAAAATTTGGCTTTGTAGTCGGTGAGGTCCATGGTTTCCGGTGTAGGGGGAAGAACGGAAACAACATTCAGCTTTTCGAATGTGGTTCCGGGAGCAGAGCAGTTTTTCGACGGAGGAGATCGAAAAAAAGAATCCTTCATGTATTTGGCCGGGGTTTGTTCTGCACCGGAAGAAGAGGAAAATCCAGTGGACTCCCATTCTACTCGAACCTTATCCCGTGCGAATGCATATTGTACTTTCAGCTGTTCGTAGGCCAACTTCAAGGCGAGTAACGTGTAGGAGACGCGCGATAATTCGAATTGAATCCGGAAATTTCTATTGAACGAAGGATCCTTGTCTCGAATTTCATCGACCTCGTCGTCCGATAACATTCCTTTGGCCCGTAATTCTTCCGGTAAGGTGAAATCGTTCGCGGATACGAAAAACAAAACTTCTTTTAGATTTTTCAGCCGAGGCGAAAGGTCTTTGAGTCTTCGTAGGGCGCCCGAGGATCCGTATGCGTCCACGGCCAAATTCAGGGATTGACGAGCTCGCCCTTTTAATTCGATTCCGTTCAATTGATGACAGAACGTGTCCTCGTCCGAAACTCCGAAACCCATCACCAGACTATCTCCTAAACAAGCGAGTTTGGGTTTGTCGTCGTCCGGCTCTTCGATTCCGCGTAAGCCCAAGGAATTGGTTCTGAATCTTCCTTCCCATTTTCCCGCATGATGACGGATATAAATGTCTTGTTTCGGTTCCAAATCCACATAGTAGATCGGGTTGTATCGGTGTAGGATCTTTTGATCGCGGTAGTATTGCAAAGAAGGGGCTCGGAGGACGCTGAGCAAAACCTCGGTTCCGACAAAAACGACGAAGAAGAAAAGAAGGCCCCTTCCGGCCCAGGAAAAGAATCCTTTCATGGATACGGGAGAGGTTGAAACATAAGTGCCCGTTGGCAAGCGAATTTGTCGGTGGTAGGGTTGGCGGGCGGGAGGTCCCGCGAAACTTTGTCGGACCAATCGTGGGAAAGCGGGAGGTCCCGCGAAACTTTGTCGGACCAATCGTAGAAAAGCGGGAGTTCCCGCGAAACTTTGTCGGACCAATCGTAGAAAAGCGGGAGGTCCCGCGAAACTTTGTCGGACCAATCGTGGGAAAGCGGGAGGTCCCGCGAAACTTTGTCGGGCCAATCGTGGGAAAGCGGGAGTTCCCGCGAAACTTTGTCGGACCAATCGTGGGAAAGCGGGAGTTCCCGCATTCTAAAATGAATCCCAAGAATCGAAAAACGTTTTCCATTCTTTTTAATTTAAAAAAGGATCTACTTTACACAAAAACAGTCTAAAAAACAAAATAAATTTAGAATCATTCTAAATCGAGGAAAGTATGGTCCACAAAATCGTCGTTATCGGCTCCGGTCCTGCCGGCCACACAGCAGCTATTTACGCAGCCCGCGCAAATTTAAATCCGGTGATGTATGAAGGGTTTATGGCGGGAGGCATTGCAGCGGGAGGTCAACTTACCACTACGACCGAAGTGGAAAATTTTCCGGGATTTCCGGAAGGAATCGATGGGACCGAACTTACGCAAAAATTTCGCGAACAATCCATCAAATACGGAACAAAAATAATCACCCAAACGATAACCAAGGTGGATTTCTCCGGTTCTCCCTTTAAGCTCTGGTCAGACGATGAACTGATCGAAGCGGAAGCCGTCATCATAGCGACAGGAGCCACCGCCAAACGAATGAATGTAACGGGGGAAGACTCATATTGGCAACGCGGAATTTCTGCTTGTGCGGTCTGCGATGGAGCTCTTCCGATCTATCGGAACAAGGAATTGGCTGTCGTGGGCGGAGGAGATTCCGCAGTGGAAGAAGCATCACATCTTACCAAGTTCGCATCCAAGGTGTATTTGGTTCACAGAAGGGACACGTTACGCGCTTCTAAAATCATGCAAAAGCGGGCGGCCACCCACCCTAAGATAGAAATCATCTGGAATTCTCAGGTAAAAGAAGCGAAAGGTGATGGTAAAAATCTAACAGCGCTCACGCTTGAAAATACGGTGGACGGTCAAACGAAGGAGCTTTCGGTCGGAGGACTTTTTTATGCGATCGGTCACAAACCGAACACCGAAATTTTCCAAGGTATTTTGGATCTCGACGAAAGCGGATATATAAAAACGATTCCGGGAACGACTCGCACAAACGTCGAAGGTGTTTTTGCGGCGGGAGACGTTCAAGATAAGATTTACAGACAAGCGATTACGGCCGCCGGCTCCGGTTGTATGGCTGCGCTCGAAGCGGAACGTTGGCTGGAATCTAGAGAAGAATAACCCGGCGCGTATCACGGAACGGTCGTATGAGTGCGCCGGGCGAAGCCCGGCGCACTCATCACTGGAATAATTTCTCAACATTTCCTATATTAGAAATACGGAATCTATTTTTCGGAGTACAGAAAACGATTTAGGGTTTCTCAACGAGCATTCCGCGCGCCTTTTTGATATCATAGATATAAAAAGTTGTCTCGGGTAAACTCGACGGGGGGGAAGGTTTCTTTTTTTTCGATTCTTCCTTTTCTTCTTCCAAACTTACGATCATAACGAGTTTTTCTTTTCCGGCGGAAGGAAGGATTTTTTCCAACGAATATTTACGCGGCAGAACTCCCGTCAAACTTGCGTTAAACGGATTATAAACGAAAACCTGTTTGCGATCCCTCTGATTTAAAAAACCGTCCTTGTTCGTATCCTCCGTCATTCCCACAAGAATCAGATTTTTTCCGGTGTCGATCCCAGCGTAGAGAACTGCGTCCGTTTCGGATTCTTCCGATGTTTCACCGATTTCGTGTTCGTTTTTAATTCCGGTAAAATAGTCCCAGATATAAACATTACGAAGGAATAATTTTCTCGGCTTCCCTGTTTCCAAATCGATCACGGTCACATTACGCGCGTGATTTAACGTCTTACGAGAACCCGCCACGGTTTCCCTGGAAAGTTCGAACGGATAAAAGAGAAATCGATCCCAAAGAATAACGGAATGATTGAGAAGGTCGTTGCTTCGATCGGAAAGAACGATCGGTTCTTCTTTGGAAGAGCCTGGTTCCACCAATTCTACACCTCGGTCAAGAATGAACCAACTTTTAGATAAGGTGAAAACGAGGATCCCGACTACGATGATTCCGAACACATACACGCCGAGCCGGAACTTTTCCATGAGTAGAAAAACGTCGGGGAAAAATCCAGGTCAATGAAAAAAAGAACCTATTTCGATTCCAAAGCGTAAGAACGTTCCGGAACGGAGAGAAAGGAGGATATCTCTCCCACTTCTTCCCGCAATCTCGTGTTTTGGTTGAACATATCCAAAACGGTTTTTCCGTCTTTGACGAAATTGTAAAGATAGGTTCCGGGTTTCATCTTTTTGATTAGCGTGAACGTTCCGTTCGATTCCCGTTTGAGGATATCCTCTTCTGGATCCCAGTGATTGAAGTCCCCGATCAAAGAGATCATTTCCGCATCGGGAGCGTAGATACGAAATTCCACGGTTCTAAATTCCAATTCTTCGTAGGGAGAATCCTCCAAAATCCTTGCAGTCGCGTGTTTATCCGGACCGGAAGGAACGGCGATCAATCTCGAAATGAGGGATCCGTCCCCGTCTTCCGCAGAATCGGAGTTAGACGGATCGTGGGTAAACAGACCGTCCACCCGGAACTTGTATTCGAAAATTTTTAAATCCTCCCGAATCGAGTCCCTACTTTCCGGATTGAATACGGTATAAAAAACTCCGTGGTCGTTCTTTTTCAGAGGAATACATCTCCAAAGCGAAAAATTTCCGCAAACGGCGACTTCCTCGTTTTCAATACCTTCAAAGGTGAACAGGATTCCCCGGTTCAAGAGTTTTCCAGTCTCCAACGAAAGAGAGGAATCGATATAACGAATGTAGCGGGGAGGAACGGCGCGTTTGAGTTTTTCCATCTGCCAATAATAGTAAATTTTCTCTTTTTCCACGGGCTCCAGAAAATCCTCGTAGTCTTCCGACGAAAAAGAACCGATCCAATCTCCCGCGTCGTCCGCTCCGACGGCGACGGTGATCGTTAGTAGGAGAGCGAATAATACTTTTGTTTTGGGAATCGATTTCATTCTGAATAAAGATTCGATCCGTTTTTGAAAAAGCATAAGGTAATTCTAAAAAGAATACTCGGAAAGGAATCGGGCCGTGGTAAAATCGGACATAAGACGAGGACTTTATGGAAACGAGGGAGTTCCCACACAACTTTGTCGGTCCAAGGAAAACGGGAGAGTTCCCCCACCTCCTTCGTTTCCGGGAAAAAACCGCCCCGTTTTTTTCGGAAGGGAATTCGAAAGAGTTCCGATATAATGTAGCAAGGAAATCATGGCTGAGGCGAATTCTACCCCACTCAACGAAGCGGAATTAGAACAAGTTCGTTCTATTCTCCAGCCTCTGACAAAAAATCCCGACATTTCGGAAGAATTAAACCCGATGTTATCCGTATTTCGGGAGAAGATGGGATATGGAGCCCCCGTTTCTTCCGACGAGGACGAAGACCAAGAAGAAACCGGACCAAAAACCGACTCCGACCGGCCTACTTCTTCCGACGACGATTTCGACTTCGACAAAGACGATTTCGAAGAACCCGCCCGTCCGCAACGTCCCGCTACAAAAAATTTCGACGACGATGACATCGATTTAGACGAACTTTTAGCAGAACCTACCCAAAGTGCATCCTCAAAGACCGACGATTCCGATTCTTTCTCGGACTTCGGAATGGATTCCGAACCTACATCGACCCCCGGAGAATCCGATCCGTTCGCAGACTTAGGAACCGGACCTTCCTCCGAAAACGCACCCGACCCAGACGCGGATCCGTTCGGAGGACTGGATGATTTCGGTTCCACACCCGCTTCCGCAGAAGCAGATCCATTCGCAGACTTAGGAACCGGAGCGGATCCCGGAAACGCACCCGACACAGACGCGGATCCGTTTGGAGGACTGGATGATTTCGGTTCCACACCCGCTTCCGCAGAAGCTGATCCGTTTGCAGATTTCGGAACCGGACCTACACCCGGAAACGCACCCGACACAGACGCGGATCCGTTTGGAGGACTGGATGATTTCGGTTCCACACCCGCTTCCGCAGAAGCAGATCCATTCGCAGACTTAGGAACCGGAGCGGATCCCGGAAACGAGTTTGGAATCTCCGAACCTACCGGTGGAGGAGATTCATTCGATGATTTTTTATCCTCGGAACCGAACACAACTTCCGGAGGAGAAGACGATTTTTTTACGCAACCGATGGACGCGGGCTCGGCCCCCGATTCCGATCCGTTTGCGGACTTTGGGAATCTGGGAACCCCGTCCGGACAAGATCCGTTTTCCGACCTTTCCTCATCCTCGACATCCTCGGAGGATCCGTTTGCGGATTTCGTACCTTCCTCCGAAGACGACACGTTATCCGACATCCCGAGCTCGGAACCTTCGTTTGATACGTTTAGTCCGGATCTAGGAGACGATTCGGGAGGCGATTTCGATTCGGGGAATTCATTCGGATTGGAAGCCGATCTGCAAGGACTTGCGAGTGACGAAAAGCAGGAAATCGACAAAGGCCTCAAGGACGAAGAATTAGCCGTCATTCAGAAGGAAATCCTTCGTTATCCGCCGACTTTGAGAAGAGCGGTGATCGACGCGATCGTACAGGATCGGCTGACGACGCGCGATCAAAAGGGTCTATTAGAATTAATTAAAATAGAAAGTTCCCCCGAAGAAATCGCCGATTTCCTTTCCGGTGCGTTAGGAGAAACAGTATCCGTTTCGCAAAGGGGAAGCGGCTTTTCCAAAGACGGAGTTCCGATCATTTCGACGGATCCGATCTACACCAAAGAAGGATTACAAAGACAGAGGAAAGCGGTACGACGCACCATTTTTGCGATCGCGGCGTCTTTGTTATTCGTCGTGGGAGGAACCTTATTCTACAGAAACTTCATAGTTCCCAACCAGGCCGCCCAATACTACGACCAAGGATTGGAACTCATCCGAGAGGCCGCCGCCTATCCGAAAAACAGCGAATCTAGAAAGAAAAAATTTATGGAAGCGGAAGACGCGTTCGCGCGCGGAGAAAACATACTCCCCAACCATCTCAAATATCTGAACTTATACGGAACGGAATATACGCGCGTGGAAGAATACGACCGCGCGTTCGAAAAACTTTTTGGTAAAGTAAGCCCCGACTTCGGAGCCGGACCGGAAGAACCTTCCTCAAACGCCTGGGACAAACGCGAGAAGGTTCCCATCATCGCCCTCGCCAAAGGACAAATTTGGGATAACTCCAAATTACCGTTGGCCGGAAAAATCGGAAACGAAAACAGAATGGTTCTCGTGGCTCAGGACGGAATTTCCCGTAAAATCCAAAAAGCCGGCGCGTATATCGTCATGCGTCTGGAAAAACAAACCCACGACAACGCGACCTACCGAAACCTCGGAAGATTCCACTCCTCAATAATGCCTTCTTTCACCGAATCATCGTTAGGCGGTAGTAGATATAAGAACGACCAATTGGCGATCAACTTCTACAAACAGGTCTTTACGGACGGCAACGAACCCTACGACGAGGAGTCCACCGCGGGCATCGCCAAGGTATATTACAACAGACGGGAATTCGGAAAAGCGGCTTCCTTTTACAATAAGATCGTGGAAATCGATCCGTCCAGTCCCGCGGGCCAAGGCGGACTTTTGTCAACGTATATAGAAATGTGGAAAGAGGACGGAAATCCGCAGTTCGTCATCAATCACCACAGACAGATCAAAAACAATCTGGACATAGAGAAAAAACTTTCCTTATACGTCCTTTCCAAACTCGCCTCTTTTTACACCGATCTGAACAAAAAAGAACTGAGAATTCGTTACAACATCAATCCGGTGGATCAGGTTTCGGGAATGGAAGTCAACGACAACGCGCTCGAAATCCTGGACCTAGTATATCACAAAACAGAAGAGGACTTGGTAACCGGAGTAGAACGCGACGGAGCCGACTACGCCGAAGGATATTATCAAAGGGGAAGATACTTCTCTTCGATCAAGGAATCGATTCAAGCAAGAAGGTTTTTCGAAAAAGCCGCCACCTTAGATCCCGCCCACTACCTCGCCACGATGGAATTGGCCGAAAACGCGATCCGTCTCGCGAACTTCGGAGAGGCGGATAAATTGTTAAACGAAGCGATAAAACGTTTCGAAAACTACAAACAAAGTTACGGAACCAGGGAAGAAGACGAAACCTTGATCCAAGGAAATCTAGGACGGATTTATTTCGACAAAGCGCGGATCCAATACCTCTCGGCTGCTGGAATCCAGGAGAAGGATAAAATCACCGAGTTCCCCGGCAAAAAAATCTATCCGTTCCGCGCAAGAACTCCTATGGATTCGGTCGCGAAAGTAAGGTCGCTGGAACTCAAAAATTCTTTGGAGGGATTCGCAAAAGCGGAAGCGATTCAATCCGACGAAAACGAGTTTCTATTGATTCGCAGATGGAGAACCCCATTGCCCGCGTCCATCCAAAGGGAACTTCGTTATTTCAAAGGTTGGGTCGAATATATGAGCGGGGATTTCGCCGCGTCCTTGAACGAATGGTCCGGCTTCGAAGACGAGGACGAATACAACCACTCCACACTTCTGATGGGAAAAGCGAACGCTTTCTTTTACACGGGACAATACAAGGCCAGTCTCGGAAATTATCTCAAGGTTCAGGACGATATGGAAGGAAGACTCCTCAACATGGGACTTCCCAAACCGGACGATCCGTACCATCAGGAAGTCTATCAGACGTTAGTCGCCGCTTACAACAATATAGGCGCCGTATACGAAAAACAAGGAAATACAGCGGAAGCTCTCAAACACTACTGGAAAGCGATCGAGACGGCCCGCAAGATCAACGAGGTTTCCGAAATCGCCATGTCCAACAAGGATCTGATGTTCAAAAAGGAGGCGATCGGACAGGATCCTCTTTTGGAAGACTGGCTTTCCCCGACCTTGGACAGCATCAAAAAACTCACCCGGGAGTGATCTTCACGACGAAAACAACTTCCTACAACGGGGGTCGCCCGGTTTTCTCCACAAAACGGGTGTTCGTCGAATCGTAATCCCGGAACGGATTTCCGGAACGTTCCTTTCCTATAAAATTAAAGATTAAGAATATTCAGTTTCGCTTGTGTATCCAGCTTTTCCCGAAGCGATCGAAGCGACTGTTGGAGTCTGTTTTTTTCCCCCGTGGAAAGAAGTTGGTTGGTCGTTTTTTCGCGCGAGGAAAAGCTAAGGGTGATCTCCTTGGCGTTTTGGATCTTATCGGCGACGTCGATCGGAAGTAAGGAAGAAATACGCATCGATTCCGAGTAATCCGTCCCCACCTTTCTCAGATTGAACCAGGTCCCGTCCAGGCGCAACGAAACGCCGATCGGAAAACTCACCTCGAAGGAACTCAGGAAATATTCCAGATAAAGGATTTTTTCCCCGTTCGTGTTCTTATAAATTCCGCGAAAGCTGAGCGATTTTGGGTCGCCCGCGGAACACCAAACGTGGAATCCGGGACAAAGCGGCTCGGTGCTAAAAAGCACCTGCTCCAAAGCCGGTTCCGGAACCTGACGAACGTCCGCGGAAGAACACGCAAAAAAACAAAACACCGACGTCGAAATAAAAAATGAGGATAAGAGCGAATGTTTCAAAAAGAACCTCCGAGGGATTTCCTCCAGTTTTGCAGCGGAGTCCTGATTTGAAAGAAAATTCTAAAATCGCTCCGAACCGATGTCCGGGAAAAATTCAATTTTCAGGGAACGAGCCTCTGCAAACCTTGGTAACAGAACTATGATATCCTTTCCGAAAGATAAGATCAACGTACTCCTTTTAGAAAACGTCCATCAGGACGCATACGATCTCTTTAAGAACGACGGATTCAACGTCCGTCTTCTTCCCGCCGCGTTTTCCGAAAGCGAACTTCTGAGCGAGATCGAAAACGTCCACGTTTTAGGAATCAGAAGTAAAACCAACGTGACCGCGCCCGTTTTGGAAAAGGCGAAACGACTTCTGACGATCGGTTGTTTTTGTATCGGCACCAACCAAGTGGATTTATCCGGTGCGGAAAAAAAAGGAATCCCGGTGTTCAACGCACCATACTCGAATACCCGTTCGGTAGCGGAATTGGTAATTTCAGAAATCATCCTACTTGCCCGAAGAATTCCGGATCATATCCGAAACACACATTCCGGAATCTGGAATAAAATATCCAAAAACTGTTTCGAAGTCCGCGGAAAAACCCTCGGAATCGTAGGATACGGACATATCGGAAGTCAGGTTTCGGTTCTCGCGGAAGCGATGGGACTCAAAGTGATCTACTACGACGTGCAGACCGTGCTTCCTCTGGGAAACGCGACTCCGGTTGCGAGTTACGAGGAACTTCTCCGCAAAGCGGATTTTATCAGCTTTCACGTCCCCGAAACTCCGGAGACGATGAATCTTTACGGACAAAAGGAAATTCAAATCACAAAAAAAGGCGCGTATGTGATCAATCTTTCCCGGGGAAAAGTCGTGGATCTGGAAGCGCTGGCAGCCGCCATCCGCGCGGGTCAGATCGCGGGCGCGGGAGTGGACGTGTTTCCCGAAGAACCCGAATCCAACAACGATCCTTTTTTGACTCCGATGCAAAACCTGCCTAACGTGATTTTGACCCCGCATATCGGAGGAAGCACGGAAGAAGCCCAAAGGAACATCGGCTCGGAAGTTGCTTCGAAGTTGATCAAGTTCGTCAACAACGGCTCGACCACGTTTTCGGTGAATTTTCCGAATTTGGAAATCACTCCTCTTCCGAACGGCCAGTATCGAATCTTAAACGTTCATAAAAATCAACCCGGATTTTTGAAGGACATCAACTCTATGGTTTCGGAAATCGGAGCGAATATCAGTTCGCAACACTTGGGAACCAGCGCGGAAATCGGATATCTTTCCATGGTCATCGACAAATCCGTGGGAGACGAACTCAAAGAAAAGATCGAAAAACACCCCTTTTCGATCAAAACCAGGATTCTTTATTGAACGAATTGCCGTTTGCGGCGGCAATTCGTAGAAGGATTCACATGATGAAATCCTAATATAAAAAACGTTCCCTTCGGAAATAAATTTTCTGAATTTTACTTGCTTTTAGAGGCCCGTATTCCGTATTATTGTGCCATGCACTATAGCCGAATTCCGAATACAATCACAGTCTATTTTAGCGAACTGGCCGATCAGAGCCTTCGGCTGGCGGAAAATATTCTGAAAGGTCTGCTTCATAGAACCGATTCCCCTGTGGAACCCGGAACCGTCCTCGAATTGAAACTCGGAACGATCAGTCTTTCCGGGGCGATTCAGATCCCGGTCAAGGTGATTCGCTGTGAAAAAATTTCCGGATCGGAGTATGATCTTTATCTCAATTACACGGAAAAAGACTTCAACAAAGTGCAGGAAATCGAAGATCTGATCCGCGATCTTTCTTAAAACAAAGACGATCGCTCCGTAAAGAATCTCCGTCTTGACTCTGGAGATTTTTTCGCGCAAGCAAGAAACGTTCGAATCGATTCGAATCCGCAGAAAAGGTTTTTTGCTCTTCTCTATTTTGTTCCGAGAAAACGTTCCTCGATCTTTGATCGGAAACCACTTTCCTCCGCCTTCTTCTCTTTTTACTTTTTAAGAATACGGCGGGGGATCTCGAAACGGATTTTATGCTACGAAAAATTCCGCACGACTTATGTTCGCCAGTTCTACGGCGCTGGAAAGATTTTTCGAAGGGAAATAAACGATTTGTTCGCCGACGAGTTTTCGATTACGATCCAGTTCCACGCGAGAGCCGTCTTTGAGATGAAGAACGATATCGATCCCCCGATAGTTGATATACCTTTCCAACTGACTCTTAAACTTTGCACCCTGTTCTTGCATGGAAACTTCCTTAAAAATTGTTGAAAGGATGTTCTAGAAGTACGGACAAAAGTACAAGTATTTTTTTTCAAAGAGACAGAATTTTCTTACTGGGACGTTTCCGAACGGAATCGGAAATCCTTTCGGGATCGTTTTGCGGAAAACATACGACTCGATCTTACGAGCAAGAACGAAAGCGAACTTATTTCGAAGACGGAGTAATGGTTTCCTGTTCCGTCCAAGTCATTCCTCCGTCGATCGAAACATACCGTTTCAAAAGATGATCCGAAGGATTCGTAAACAAGTGAAGTTTTTCCGTGCCGCTATCGGTGACGAACGTTCCGAATACGGAGGTATAAACCGGAAGTAAGGGATCGGTAAACGTCGCCGATGGAAGAGGCATCGAAGTCAAATCGATCCCTGTCCAGTTCACTCCTTGATCGACCGATCGAAAGAGATACGGAACGTGTAGTTCTACGGAGTCCCTACTCGATATAAAAGAAACGAACGAAGCCGAAGTGGAGTGAAACGAACGAACCGAATTGATAAAATCGGAAGGAAGAATTCCCGGAGCGGAAAGGGTTTGCTGGTTTCCGTTGATTCCCAACGTTAAGGAACCGAAAGAGGTCAAATCTCCGATTCCCGTCGTGATTCGTACCGTATCCGTTGCGTTTTCCACAAAATAAGATTCTCCAAAATCCGGTTTTACGACTAAGTTCTGGAAACTCGGATATTGATCGAACGGAGGCGCTCCGAAATTCGCGGTGGTAAGATCCACCGTGGCCTGAGTAAACGCGGCGGCGGTTCCGTCGGATCCGAAAAAAGTGATGTCGCCTCCTCCCGTTCCATCGTAACACCACGCAATTCCGGGACCGACTTGGGCGAACTTTGTACAAGAGGTAGGACTGCTCATCACCCCTCCGATCAAAACCGGGGAGGAAAAATCTCCGGATCTTCCGTAACAAACGACCGATCCTCCGTTGACCGGAGCTTCACAACTGACTGCGTTTTCTACCGCGCCCCCGGCGGTGAGCGGTGCGTAACTATGGATTGCGTTTCCGGGAGAAACAGGATCCACTTTGATGAAATTCATACTGCTTCCGGAAGTAGGCAAAGAAGAACCGGACCAGAAATAGTGTTCGGCCGTTGCGCTATCCAACGTGTATAAATTCACCTGGAAAAGGAAGGAATAGACATGGGTTGTGTTCGAAGGTACGTATCCGTATCCGACCAATCGTACGTATTGCTCTCCGATCATGGGAACGTTCGTGGGTATGATTTCCGTGGAAGTTTCGTTCGCAATGATGAGATCGATTCGATTGCTCGAATCTCCCAAGGATCCGAACGATCTTCTCGCGAACGAGACGTAGGTGTTCGCATTCGCCTGGTTGAATCCGGCCAGATCGCCGGTGGATAAAAAGCCGGAATAGCCGTCGATGAAGTTGCTCCCCAAAAGGGACATCACAAGACTGAACGGATTCTTAGGATCGAAGAGATTTTCCTGAAAGCGAAAACACTGGAGTTGGATCAGAACCAATAATAAAACAGCTTTCGTTTTCATCGAACGCTCCCGTCGTATCCAATTCTATGATTCCGTTTTTATGCGGGATCCTTCTCCCATTTATAACCCATTTTTGAGGAACGATCCATATCTTTTTTATTGGGAAAGAGGTATATCCTGCAAAAGAGTCCAAGTCGCTCCCGCATCGGTACTGACATACCGAGACAAGGTGGTCGGCAATTCGTCGTTTCTTAAAAACGTATGGATCCGATCCGAAACCGCGTCGAAAGCTACGAAGGTTTCATAAATTTGCATATACTGAGCGCTCCAATCGCCTAACGTAGTGCTTGTCGGAAACGGCAACGTAGCAAAACTCACCAAAGAATACGTAGCTCCTCCGTCGTTGGTTCGCACTACGTACGGCACCGGATTGAGACCGTCCATATGAAGAAACCCGATGAATTCGCCGAACCCGCAACCGCTGGTGGAACAGAGATAATTTACGTCGCTGAAAACCGGACTCGTCAAAGCGTTCGGAATTCCGATACTTCCGTTTCCGTCAAAACCTCCGATCGGTCCCGCATACGAAGCAGCCGTCGCGTTCGTCAGATAATTGATCCGTATAGAATCCGTCAGCAAAGACGTATCGATAAAAACTCCCAGCCCTCCGAAGTAATAGGGAATCGTGAACATCGCATTGGTCGCCGCAACGAACGTAGGTCCTTGTGCATAACCGATCGGAAGGGTTCCTGCGAACGATAGCGTGCCCGACAACGCCGTCCCGTCAAAGATCGCGGTCGGCACGCTGTAGGGAGCACTCACCAAACTTTCGTAACAAACGAGATCGCCGATGGTATTCAGAAAGGCTTGTGTACAAGTCGTAGAAGTTCCTACGGGCGTCAAAGTTGCGGGAGGAGGAAAGGTGGAAGTAGTAAAACATCCCGCCGGACCGAAAGCAGGAGTACTTTCGCACCAAAAAAAGGAAGGCCCCGGGACGCTGCCCGCAAAATAGAACTGATGGATCTTATTTCCGGGTCCTTGGGGGAAAACCTCCGTAAACGTAAGACTGTCCCCTCCCACAGGAAGTACGACATCGGTCCAGTAAAAGTACCGATACGTACCGATCCCGCTCTGCACGGAAAAAAGCATATAAAACCCGGTCGAATGCGGGCCGAGTCCGATCAATTCCACTGCTCCAACATCTCCGCCCGGAATGTTTGTCGGAATTACGTCCGTACTCGTATCGTAGGCAAAAATAATATCGATTCGATTCCCCGGATTCGCGGCACCGAAGTAGCGGGTGATATAGGTAATGCTGATCCCCGGAGTGATTTCGCGAAATCTTTGCGCCGCGGAACCGAAAAACTGGTATCCCGGCTTTAAAGAAGACGCATCCGTAAATAAACTCCGCAAAAGACTGAACGGCGCCGTCGGATCCAGGGAATTTTCCTGAAATCGGTAACAGTTCCCCGAAAGAAGAAGAATGATAAAAAAGAAAATGATTCGTTTCATTACGGATTCCTTAAAAAAACCAATTGTATCTGGCTTCGGCTCTCCAGCCGAATGGCGAAGAAGAATACGAAGCGGCGGAGTTTGTCTGCGTTCCTTCCCGATAGGAATCCAACTGTAGACCTCTTTTGAGAATTTCTCCTTGCGGAGAAAGAACCGTTTCTTCCTGCTCCCAAGCGACACCCGTAAAATAAGAATGTGTGAGTTGAATCAGATAAATCAAAACGGTTCCCGTCGCCGCAGTTTGATAATCTTGAATCGCCTTTTTATAAGCAGCGCGTTTTTCACTCACATACCATTCCCCGAAGACCAAATTTCCTCCGAATTGCGCGAGTAACGTCGATTGATCGTAATCCGATTTTTTCTGCTGAATTTGATTCGCGCTCATTGCTGTAAAAACTACGCCGCCCCAAAATAAGGAACCGTAGACGATCGAAGTCTTTTTCCGTTCCGCCTTCCAATGCCCCCAACCCGGTAAAACGGCGGATCTCCAAACCAGACCCCAGCGACTCCTGGCTCCACCGGTTTTTACCGGTTCGGGAACCACCGCCTGCTCTTCGATTTTCTTTTGTTCGTCGGTGGTCTTTGCTTCTTGGAGTTTGCGTTCCTCTTCCTGACGAATCCGTTTGGCTTCCTCTTCGTTGACGTCCTTATAAATCACCTTCAAAATCGACTTTTTGGAAAACGTTTTCACCGAACCGTCTTCCGCTCGAACGGTGATGGCCTTTTCATTTTGTCCGGTCACGTCCCCTTTGAGAGAGGTTCCGTTTTTTAAAAGAATGGTCTGCACACCCCAAACGGATTGTGTCGTCAGAATCAGCAAAAACGGAAAAACAAATAAGAGTCCTATCTTCTTCAAAAAAATCTCCGTACGCACATTGAAACGAAGAAAAACCGAAAGAGACGGCTTTATTTCGCATTCTATTTTACGTACGAGATAGTAACCGGCTCTAAGTCTCTCTATCAATAACTTTTTATCGGAGTAAAAATATATTTCCTCTTATCTATAAGATGCCCGTTCGAATATAAAGTGCGAGAAATTCGAACGATTCGCTCGGAAACGGGGATTAGGAAATAAAACCGTGTTTTCGGTAGAATTCGTTTAACAAACGCACCAGACTTTCCGGTTGATCGTGGTGCATATTGTGACCCGCGTTTTCGATTTCGAAATATTCAAGATATTTAAAATGCGAAAGTATCTCGTCCCGATTTTCGGGCATCAGATGTGTCTCCTTACCGTAGACGATCATCGTAGGAGATTCGATACATTCCCAGAGATGTCTCGAGAGATGCGGGGAAAATACGAACGGGAAACCACGTTTGTAAAGGGGATCGTTCTTCCATTGAAAACCAGAGTCCGTTTCTTTCGTAAGATAACGAGCCAAGTCTTCGATTTTGCCGGCCGCCAGTCGTGGATAAACGGGTTTGAGTCGGGAGACGATTTCGTCGAAATTCCGAAACGTTTTGTTCTTTCTATCCTTGGTGCCGACCACGTTGTTCTCCAAGGTGTCCAACCAGACCTTCAGACGTTTTCTTTCATTTTCGAGTGAGGGAAGGGACATGAACCCCTCGAGACAAACCAGACTCAAAATTTTTTCCGGGTAAATTCCCGCAAAACGAGCCCCGATCCCTCCTCCCATCGAATGACCGAGAATATGAAACCGATCCGGCAGAAAACGGGAAACGAAGGTCTTTACGTCGGCCAGGGTTTGGATAAAGTTGTACGATCCTTCCCGAAGCCACTCGGAATCCCCGTGACCTCGATAATCGAAACGGAAGACGTCGAAGTGTTCGCATAAGAACGGAAACTGATACAGAAACGTATCCGAAGCGTCCTGAAAACCGTGAAATAAAAGAAGGGCGCGGTTTTTTCCGTTTTTATGGATCTTATAGGAAAGGTCGTAACCGCCCGATTGAAAAAATCCGTTTTCGATTTCGCTCATACGTTATCCGACACCTTGAATAATCGACGCCAATCCTCGGGCATACGTGGAATCGAGAAAGCAGAAAGTTTATCGGAAACCGGTTCATCCGCTTCGAAAAGTTCGAGCAAACGATCCAAAACCCGCAACAAAGTTTCCGTTTCCCCGCGACCGAATTCACTCAGAACGTCCGAAAGATACAACGAATTCAGTTTTTCCCGGGAACGTTCGGCCTGCATTCTAGCGCCTCTACCGTTCGGTTTTACGAAAATCTTATGGAGCGCCACCGAAAGTTGAATGAGGGCTTGAAAGAATATTTTTCTTTCCCCGGATTCCTTCTTCCATTGGAATTCCAAAACCTCGTGCGCTTCGAAGTATTTACCGGAACGAAAAAGCCGTTCCGCGTTTTGATAAGCGAAATCGACCGTCGTCTCCGGATCCGAAGTCGCGGTGATCGTTTCGAAAAGCGCCACGATTTCCGGGTCGAATTTCAAGGGAATTCCACCGACTTCAATTTCTCCGGTGCGACGAACGAAATCAGAAAGGAAGCGGCCGCGTCGTCCACGTATTCCTCCCGCCTCATTCCCAACAAAACGATCCCATCTTCCACCACCGAACAAAGCCAATGAAGCGCGGAACTGGAAAGATTGTTTCCGGAATATTGCGGAACGAACTTTACCAATTTCTCATAGAGCTCCCTACGATCGCGTACGGTTCGAAACGACACATAACGTTCCAAAACGGAAAGCGCTCCGTTTAGGGACTCGATGTATTCGTTGCGTTTTTGAATCCCGGCGATCGTTTCTACCTGAGAAATCAACTGCTGGACGATCGGAATGACGGTGCGTTCCAGAAATTGATTGAGGTGATCCTGATTTTGAAACTGATCCAGATACGGTTCGGTTACGTCCCGAAACGAATATTTATACGAACCCGCGGGAAGGATCGAAAGAAAACCCCGTTCCCAATCGTAGATTCCGTTCAACTGAAGACGCAACGTATCCAAAACCGAATCCGGATCCGCGTCGGGGTCGTAGGAAAGTCTGCGGATATTTCCGGAAGGAGCGATCGCGTTCAAGGGACGATTGATCAAAACGAGAAGACCGTTTTCCCGGGCGATTTCGATCAGATTTTTTCCTTCGAACTTTTTGTCCAAAAAACCGCGTTCCAAAAGATTTCCGGGAAACTGAACCGCGGCGAAACCAGATTCTTCCAGACCGAGTTCGTTTCGAACTTCCCCGGCAATCCGTAAAACGCGCGTTAAAGAAGTCGCCGTATAAACCTCCGGATCCTCCGGGAACGTGTTCGAAGAGATTCCGTAATGGAGGATTTTTCCTTCCTTTCTTTTGGATTCCAGAAAACGGAAGGCGTGTTTAATTCTTTCATAATATTGTAATGTCGCTTTTTCTTTCGGAACGTTATGCTTCTCCCGATCCATCAGGAAATATTCGGGGTTATGCAGAAGGAACACGTCCACGGTTTCCAAACCGAGACGTCTTAAGGAACGTTCGAGTTGATCTTCCAAAAAATCCGGGTGAATGCAGTGATAACAACCTTCGGAATAATACGTGATTTCCGGGAATTCGCGCCCTTGTTTTTCGAGATCAGAAACGATTTCCAAATTTTTTCCCTGAATGTAACCGGCCTTCGTGATGAGAAACACGTTCTCTCGGAGCAGTTCGGAACTTCGGATGGAATCACCCAGAACCTCTCCGATCAGAGATTCACTTTCTCCGTTGCCGTAATTGGAGGAAGTGTCGATTACGTTGAATCCGTTTTTCAAAGAATGTTGGAGAGCCTTGCGGTGATCCGGATTTTCCAAACCGATTCGATAGGAACCGAACGCGATTTTGGAAAGTATTTTGTTTCGAAACTGGATCGCCCGAGTCACGGAATTCCGGTCAGCTTCTCCTTCCTTCAAAAAGGAAGAACGTTGTAAAAAGGAGCGGGTCCCTTCCGCGGAAGAAGATCCCGGTAAGGAAGAGTTTTGGTAGAGAGATAGAAACGGATCGTTTGTATGCATGGGGAGTTTTCCGGATGAGTTTCGAACCGAGTTTCTTTCGCGTCGCACAAAAGGAAACGAAAAACAACCCGTCGAAACTCGGAGCTAATTGAGAAAGGTTCTTAATAACTTTCTCCGCAGGGATCAATTTTTTCCGTTCGAAATAAAAATGCTTTTCGTCTTAGCTCGTTTTTTTAGCTTACTTTTAGAAAGCAACGGTTCCTCAAAGGAGCCTTCTTTTTGAACATTCTAATTTTTCGATGAATTCTTTCCACCAAACAAACAGGAGAAAATGTAATGGATTTTAAGGCTGGATATCTCCGGTCTTCCATCGGGAGAAAAACTCTCGTGGCAGTGACCGGACTCGTTTATTTCGGCTTTGTGGTTGCTCATATGCTGGGGAATCTTCAGATCTTCCTCGGACAAGAAAGAATCAACGCATACGGCCAAGCACTGAGAGATATTTTACCCCTTCTCTGGGTAGCCAGAATCATTCTCATCGTCAGCTTTATCATACACGTTTACTACGCGATAAAACTCACGGTCGAAAACAAACAAGCCCGCCCCGTTCCTTACGCAAAACCGAACACGGTCCAGGCGACGCTTGCCTCCAGAACCATGGCTCTTACGGGATTATTGATTTTTTCGTTTCTCGTATATCACCTGCTGCACTTCACGTTAGGCGTCACCAATCCCGACCATTTCGCGATGACCGATTCCAAAGGAAGACACGACGTATTTACGATGGTGATTTTGGGTTTTCAAAATCCGATCGTATCCAGTTCTTATATCTTCGCGATGGTCTTACTCGCGTCTCATATCAGCCACGGCGTCGCGAGCGTGTTTCAGACCTTGGGTTTGAGCACTCCCTCCTTGAGCGGAAAGATCAAAGCGGGAGCGATCCTCTTTGCTTTGTTCATTTTTATCGGCAATACTTCCATCCCGCTTTCGATTTTGCTGGGATACGTTCATCCGTAATTCTTTGGAGAAACTTTCATGAGTTTAGATTCTAAAATTCCAAACGGCCCCATTGAGAAAAAATGGTCCAATCATAAGGCCGATATCAAGCTGGTAAACCCGGCCAATAAAAGAAAATTCGACATCATCGTAGTCGGTTCCGGTCTTGCGGGAGCTTCGGCATCCGCGACTCTCGCAGAACTCGGTTACAACGTAAAAACCTTCTGCTTTCAAGACAGTCCTCGTCGTGCGCACAGTATCGCGGCGCAAGGGGGAATCAACGCGGCGAAGAACTACCAAAACGACGGAGACTCCGTTCACAGATTGTTCTACGACACCGTAAAAGGCGGAGACTTTCGTGCAAGAGAAGCGAACGTGCATCGTCTTGCGGAAGTTTCGGTGAACATCATCGACCAGTGTGTGGCGCAAGGTGTTCCCTTTGCGAGAGAATACGGCGGACATCTTTCCAACCGTTCCTTCGGAGGAGCGCAAGTGTCCAGAACCTTCTACGCAAAAGGCCAAACCGGACAACAGCTTTTGTTGGGAGCCTACTCGGCGCTTTCCCGTCAGATCGGACTCGGCGCTGTGAAGATGTATCCTAGAACCGAGATGGTCGAGTTGATCGTCGTGGACGGTCACGCAAAAGGAATCGTGGTTCGCGATCTCGTAACCGGAAAACTTTCCACCCACATGGCGGACGCGGTCGTGCTCGGAACGGGCGGATACGGAAACGTATTCTTCCTTTCCACAAACGCGAAAGGTTGTAACGTAACCGCTACTTGGAAGGCGCACAAAAAAGGAGCGTTCTTTGCTAACCCTTGTTATACGCAAATTCACCCGACTTGTATTCCTGTTTCGGGAGATCATCAATCCAAACTGACTCTGATGTCCGAGTCCCTGCGAAACGACGGAAGAATCTGGGTTCCGAAAAAGAAAGGTGATACGCGCAATCCTGCTGACATCCCCGAATCGGAAAGAGATTATTACTTAGAAAGAAAGTATCCGAGTTACGGAAACCTTTCTCCCCGTGATATCGCATCCCGCGCTGCCAAAGAAGCCTGCGACGCGGGACTGGGCGTGGGAGAATCCGGTCAAGGTGTGTATCTGGATTTTGCGGATTCCATCCGACGTCTCGGCGAACCGAAGATCCGCGACCGTTACGAAAACCTCTTTCAGATGTATGAACAAATCACCGGGGAAAACCCGTACAAACAACCGATGAGAATTTATCCCGCAGTTCACTACACGATGGGCGGTCTTTGGGTCGATTACAACTTGATGAGCAACCTACCCGGTCTGTTCGTAATCGGAGAAGCGAACTTTTCCGATCACGGAGCGAATCGTCTCGGAGCATCGGCTCTGATGCAGGGACTTGCGGACGGATACTTCATTCTTCCGTATACGATCGGAAACTATCTCGCGGGTGCGGGATTCGGTTCCCGTCCGAGCGAAGATCATCCCGAAGCCAAAAAAGCGTTAAACGACGCGGAAGAAACTACGAAAAAACTTCTTTCCATCAACGGAAAAAGGACCGTGGATTCCTTCCATAGACAACTCGGTAAACTGATGTGGGACAAGTGCGGAATGGCGCGTAACGACAAAGGTCTGAAAGAAGCGTTAGCCGAAATCCCTAAGATCCGTGAAGAATTCTGGCAAAACGTAAACGTCCCCGGAAGCGGAGCCGAACTCAATCAGTCTTTGGAAAAAGCGGGAAGAGTCGCTGACTTCCTCGAGTTCGGAGAACTTCTCTGCCTCGACGCGTTGACCAGAGAAGAATCCTGCGGAGGTCACTTCCGCGAAGAATACCAAGAAGAAGGGGAAGCGAAACGGAACGACGATAAATTCTGTCACGCAACCGCTTGGGAATTCAACGGAGTCGGTAAAAAGCCAACCGAACACAGGGAAAAACTGGAGTTCGAAAACGTTCACCTCGCCACAAGGAGTTATAAATAATGGATCTGAAACTCAAAGTCTGGAGACAAAAAAGCGGAGAAGAAAAGGGAAAGATCGTAGACTACGACGCGAAAGATATTTCTCCGAACATGTCCTTCTTGGAAATGCTCGACGTGGTCAACGAAGAGATCATCACAAAGGGGGAAGATCCGATCGCGTTCGAACACGATTGTCGCGAGGGGATCTGCGGTTCCTGCAACCTGATGATCAACGGACAAGCGCACGGCCCTCACCAAGGTGTTACGACTTGCCAGCTTCACATGCGCTCCTTCAAAGACGGTGATACCGTTTATGTGGAACCCTGGAGAGCGAAGGCGTTTCCCGTCATCAAGGATCTCGTCGTAGATAGAAGCGCGTTTGACCGTATCATCCAATCCGGAGGTTTTATCAGCGTAAACACCGGCGGGGCTCCCGACGCAAACGCATTACCGATTCCTAAAGTGGACGCGGACGTTGCGATGGACGCGGCGACTTGTATCGGTTGCGGGGCTTGTGTCGCTTCTTGTAAGAATGCGAGCGCGATGTTGTTCGTTTCCGCGAAGATCACCCACCTCGGCTTGTTGCCGCAAGGAAAAGTGGAACAAAAAGAGCGCGTGAAGAAGATGATCAACGCGATGGACAAAGAAGGTTTCGGAAACTGCACAAACCAATACGAGTGCGAAGCGGTTTGCCCTAAATCGATCAAGAGAGATTTTATTCGGACGATGAACCGGGATTTTATTCTTTCTTAAAAACCGCAAAACGACGGGTTCCAGGATTCGCGATTTGACTTCCTCGAACCGAGCCGTTCTTTCAAGGCCGCCCTTTAAAGGGCGGCCTTTTTTATTTGCGCTCCGAGTTAGAAATCGACTTCGAATCTCTCCGAACGGGATCTTTTGTCCAATTTTAAGAAAGCGTATGAGTTCCCACGAAATACGTCCGTTCACCGGGTGAAAACCCATGCGCGACGGATACGTTTCAGCAAAAAGGAGGAGTTCCCGCATATAAAAAGAGGAAACAGTGATACGTTTTCACCACAAACCTAGATTGTCCTTTTTAACGTTTTCCGCTTTGCGAAAAGGGAAATCAGTTTTATGAATCCGCGTTTCTCGGAATCCGAATTTTTTTTCCATAGACAATGCCCTTTTGAAAAGCCTCCCGGATCGAAGAAACCTTTTTTAAGAATTTCGAATATTCTCAAGACCGAAGTCCAAAAAGATGAGCCGATACGAACAAGTCTCCGGAACGTAATGAAAACTTTAACCGAATTCCCGAAGGAACCGAAACGATCCGCCGAACGATCGCAAACAGGTTGCGATTCCGAAAGTTCTTAGCTAAACGTTTAGGAAAGCGGTTCTAAAAAATTCAAAAGACCGCCTTGATGTATATAAAGGGTTCTGCCGTTCCATTCCCCCGATTGAATTCGCGCTTCCGTAAGAGCCAGCGTTCTCGCCGAGTAAATCGGCTCCACGGGAATCCCCGTTCTTCGGTAAAAGGATTTAGAATATTCTAAAATTTGAATTTTATTACCTCCGAAACCAAAGCCCCCTTCCGTCTCCAAAATTCGATCGTCGGCAATTCGTAACGATTCCAAGCCTAGGTTCTTCTTTTGCTCGTCGAGCCAAGACAATAGTTTCGATTTCGGAAGTCCGATGGCCACGCCGTAAATCGGAATTCGTTTTTGAAAAAACCGGAGCGCCGATAGATACGTCAAACCCGAGCCCACGTCGATCACGATACGATCGAATTCAGAAATCTGAATTTTTTCCCAAAGGGAATCGATCCCTTCCAAAGCGGCGCGGCACAATCCGTATTCGGGAATGAGAACGGATTCCGAAAAATCGGGATCGCGAAATTCTTGCGCGGAAACCGGACCGATCTTAACAATTCCGTCTTTGACGAACGTGTGATCCGTAAAACGTTTAGAATCGAGCGTTACGACGGATGTTTCTTCGGAAAACCTCAGAATTTTCTGTTTCCATTCGGCTCGCGAAGAAAGTTGTTCCGAAGAATGAGAATGACGTTTCGTCAAAATCGAATTGGCGCTATTCCGTTTCGGATCGCGCGTGTAGCCGATCGACCGGACCCGATATCCGAAGTTGCGGAATAGAAACGCAAACGCGGCTAACGCGTTGCTGTGGAGTTCTCCTTGTAACAAAACCGATCGAATACTTTGGGATCGTAGAGAGGCGTGTATTCCTAGGAACTTTCTCACTTTTGTTCCCATTCCGAACGCAAGGAAATCGTCTCGAAGAACGTATAGGAGTCCGGACGGATTCGCATCGATCGGAGAAGTATCGATCCGGATCGATGCGGATATTTGTGACAGAACGCGTTTGAAAATTTGGCCGGAAAGCGACTGCTTTGGATCATTCATTTCTAAAATCTGCGGGAACTGCTACGGAGATTCGAGAGTTCTTGAAAAAATCACAAAAAGAACGGAGAAACGTTTCTGCAAGGGACGTGGGAACTCCGCACAAACGGATATGCGACTGCGACAATCAGTCCTTCCTAGGAATTTCCGTATGAGTTCCCCCAAAACTTTCAAAATCAAACGAAAAATATCTCGAAGACCGAACGTCCCGACAATCAAATCCTTGCAGAAGATCGGCTCGACAACATACAATTTTCGTTATAAACAGGAACGGAGTGTAAGATCTTATCTTGGCTATTAAAGTTTATATCAAATTCGAACATAAATAAGGATCCGCTCAGTTCCCCGTTTTCAAAACCGCCAAGAACGCTTCCTGCGGGATTTCCACGTTTCCGATCTGCTTCATCCGTTTTTTCCCTTCTTTCTGTTTCTCTAAGAGTTTCTTCTTACGAGTGATGTCCCCGCCGTAACACTTTGCGGTTACGTTCTTACGGAGCGCGGAAATACTTTCTCGGGCGAGGATTTTTCCGCCCACGGCCGCTTGGATCGGAATCATAAACTGATGTCTCGGTATCAAATCCTTCAGTTTTTCGATGATTTCCCTTCCTCTTTGCTCCGCCTTCGTTCTGTGAACGATCATAGAAAGAGCATCGACGGGCTCCCCGTTGACGAGAATGTCCATCTTGACGAGCTGAGAAGCCTTATAACCCGAAGGTTCGTAATCGAGCGAAGCATAACCTCGCGTAAAAGACTTTAGTTTATCATAAAATTCGAAAATAAGCTCTGCGAGAGGAAGTTCGTAGGTGAGCTGGACCTTGTCCTGAGTCAAATAGACCGTATCCAACTGAATTCCCCGTTTATCCATAGCGAGAGCCATGATATTTCCTACGTATTCGTTCGGAGTGATGACGGTCGCCTTCACATACGGCTCTTCCGTGGATTCGATCGTGATCGGATCGGGAAAACGGGACGGGTTATCGATTTCTTCGACTTCCCCATTCTTACTTTTTATAATATATTTTACCGAAGGCGCGGTCGTGATCAGATCGAGATTGAATTCCCGCTCCAATCGTTCTTGCACGATCTCCATGTGTAAAAGTCCGAGATAACCGACGCGAAAGCCGAATCCGAGCGCGACGGAACTTTCCTTTTCAAACACGAGAGCCGCGTCGTTTAACTTGAGTTTTTCGATCGCGTCCACGAGTTCGTCGAACTGTTCCCCGTTGATCGGATAAAGACCGGAAAAAACCATCGGCTTTGCTTCCTTATAACCGGGAATCGATTCTTTCGTAGGATTGGAAAATAAGGTGATCGTATCTCCTGTCTTTGCGTCGGAAACTTTTTTGATTCCCGCGATGAGATAACCTACTTCGCCCGCGCCAAGACCGTCCGTTGGAGTTAAAGAGATTCGATTGATTCCCACTTCGTTTACGGTGAAATCTTTTCCCGTACTCATGATGAGAAAACGATCCCCTTTTTTTATCTTTCCGTCGAATACGCGAATCTTAATCACGACTCCCATATACGGATCAAAGTAAGAATCGTAGATCAACGCTTTGAGGGGTCCGTTCGGATCTCCTTTCGGCGCGGGAATTTCTTTTGTGATCGCTTCTAAAACGGCTTTTACGTTAAGCCCGGTTTTTGCGGAAATCGCAACCGCCTTTTCCGAATCCAGTCCCAAACTCTCTTCGATTTGAACCTTGGTCTTTTCAACGTCCGCAGCGGGAAGATCGATCTTGTTCATCACCGGAAGAATTTCCAGATCTTGTTCCATAGCAAGATACAGGTTCGCGAGAGTCTGCGCTTCCACACCTTGGCTCGCGTCTACAATCAGAAGAACGCCTTCGCATGCTTTGAGAGAACGGGAAACTTCGTACGTAAAATCCACGTGCCCCGGAGTATCCAAAAGATTCATGATGTATGTATTGCCGTCGTCGGCGAGATAATCGAAGGTCGCGTTGTTGGCCTTGATGGTAATTCCGCGTTCGCGTTCTATATCCATCGAATCCAAAATCTGATCCTTTTTGGTTCGATCGTTCGTAACTTGACCGATCTCCAAAAGTCGGTCCGCCAAGGTGGACTTACCGTGGTCGATATGCGCGATGATGGAAAAGTTACGGATGAATTTCTGTTTATCAGTCATGAGGGTACAATCCGATGATTTTCGACGAAGGGTTCCCCTGAAAAGCAAAATACTTACGCGATTTTATGGGGAAATCGTGTTTCGCAGGTTTTTCCGTCCCCATCCTACTTCGCTGTGGTTCTTTGGGTGTGGGAACTCATACACACCGGTGTCGGCAGGCAACAGGTTTGACATGCACCACGCAGCGTGTGAGTTCCCGCATATTTTGTCGGACCAAACATTGATTCCCGATGCACCACGCAGCGTGTGAGTTCCCGCATATTTTGTCGGACCAAACATCGATTCCCGATGCACCACGCAGCGTGTGAGTTCCCGCATATTTTGTCGGACCAAACATCGATTCCCGAGAGGAAGTGTTTTACAAAAACAGAGCGAACCCAATTCAATCACCCGCACGCATCCACGCATGCAGGACCTCGAAAATGGACTCGGATAAAACTCTCCGTTCCGAACCTCCGAGGTCGCGAAATTGTTCCGACATTCTAAATAGGCGAGACCGATGAGGAGCCGATCTTTTTATTCCCTTCCAACAGAAGAAAGAAAAATCCCAAAGCGCCTAAATAAACGAACATCGTCAAAAACGCCCAAAGAATTTTTTCCGACAAGGAGGAATACGCACAAACCTCGTACGCATAACAGGCAAAGACGGCGAGAATAAACTCGGGCGCCAAAACGTAAACGGCCACGTGATCGAACATCCAAACGTTCTTCGCAAACCAAACCGGAATCAAATACGAAACTTCTTCCGAAACTAAAAAGAAAACGAAAGCGATCAAACCGCCTAACAAATAACTTTGAAGTGCCGGCGCATCGGAAAAACGTTTGCGAAATCGTACCGAAACGAACGTCGATACGAACAACGGAATCACCCAAAGCCCCGCCATATAACCCGAAACCGTTCCGATTTTCGGAAATCCGTCCGCGGGAAATTCGACGACTCCGAGAACCTGGGATAAAAACCAATCCGGAAAAACCAAACAACAACTCAAAGGAAATAAAAAGAACCAAAGATCCGTCCAACGTTCGTGCGTCCAGATCCTGGCGAACAAAAGAATCCCTCCGTTGTATACGAAGACGAGCGAGAACATTCTCCAACCGCTCGAAACGCTTCCTGGCAAAAACAATACGAGAATACTCAATGCAAAAAATAGAATATGAAATACAAGAACGTGTTTTTCCGAAAGTTTCATATATCGAACGATCCTTAGAGAGTGAGATAGCCAACGAACAGCGGAGCGTCGTGAGTTGCTTCCAACAACGTCGAAAAAGAGAACGATCCTTAGAGAGTGAGATAGCCAACGAACAGCGGAGCGTCGTGAGTTGCTTCCAACAAAGTTGGAAAAGAGAACGATCCTTAGAGAGTGAGATAGCCAACGAACAGCGGAGCGTCGTGAGTTGCTTCCAACAACGTTGGAAAAGAGAACGATCCCCATCTTGCGACCTATCTTGCGACCCATAGGGAGCAAGATTGAGTTTTGTAAGTTGCTTCCAACAACGTCGAAAAAGAGAACGATCCCCATCTTGCAATCCCCATCTTGCGACCCATAGGGAGCAAGATTGAGATTTGTAAGTTGCTTCCAACAACGTCGAAAAAGAGAACGATCCTTATCTTGCAATCCCCATCTTGCGACCCATAGGGAGCAAGATTGAGATTTATTTTAATTCTTCGCGAAAGCAAAGAGAAGCAAACACAACAAACATCACTCAAAAATCCGCCAAGAAAAGAAAATGGAAACCGATCCAAGAATCGCGAGCAATCCATTTTTTCGTTTCCCGCTTGATTTCTGAGATATGGACCGTTTAATAACCCTGACTCCGATCGAAATCGCGAACCGCGATCCTCAGACGGAAACCATAGATAGAATCTCAGGAAATAAAATGTCTCATAACTCTCAAATTCAGAAAATTCACGCTCGGGAAATTATCGATTCCCGCGGAAATCCTACCGTTGAGGTGGATGTAACTCTTGCAGACGGTTCTTTTGGTAGAGCCGCGGTTCCTTCCGGCGCATCGACCGGCGAATACGAAGCGGTGGAACTCAGAGACGGGGACAAACACCGTTATCTGGGAAAAGGTGTTCTCAAAGCGGTCGAACACGTAAATATAAAAATTCAGGAAGTACTTAAGGGAGAAGACGGACTCGATCAAAATCGAATCGACCAACTCATGCTCGACGCGGACGGAACAAAGAACAAGGGAAAACTCGGAGCCAACGCGATTCTCGGAACTTCCCTCGCGGTTGCCAGAGCGGCAGCGGCCCATTCCAAACTTCCGCTGTACCGTTATATCGGCGGGAACTTTGCCCGTGAACTTCCGGTTCCGATGATGAACATCATCAACGGCGGGGCGCACGCGGACAACAACGTGGACTTTCAGGAATTTATGATTCTTCCCGTGGGAGCGAAAAGTTTCCGGGAAGGACTCCGCATGGGAGCGGAAGTATTCCATTCTTTGAAAGCGGTTCTTAAAAGTAAGAATTTAAACACCGCCGTCGGCGACGAAGGCGGATTTGCCCCGGACCTAACCAGCAACGTGGAAGCGATCGAAGTCATTCTCCAGGCGATCGAAAAAGCCGGATACAAACCCGAAAAAGACGTTTTATTGGGGCTCGACGCCGCTTCTTCCGAGTTTTACGACAAAAGCAAAAAGAAATACGTGCTCGGTGCCGAAAATAATAAGGAATTCTCCAGCGCCGAACTCGTGGATTATTATGCGAACTTGGTTTCCAAGTATCCGATCATCACCATCGAAGACGGGTTGGATGAAAACGACTGGGAAGGTTGGAAACTTCTTTCCGATAAGATCGGTAAGAAAGTTCAGCTGGTAGGAGACGATCTTTTTGTGACCAATATCGAGAAACTCTCCCAAGGAATCGCTTCCGGTGTGGGAAATTCGATTCTGATCAAAGTAAATCAGATCGGTTCGCTTTCGGAAACTCTCGCTTCCATAGAAATGGCGAAAAAAGCGAAGTACACAAACGTCGTGAGCCATCGAAGTGGAGAAACCGAAGACGTTACGATCTCTCACATCGCGGTCGCGACGAACGCGGGTCAGATCAAAACGGGTTCGCTTTCCAGAACGGATCGAATCGCGAAATACAACGAGCTTCTCCGTATCGAAGAAGAACTCGGAAAATCCGCGGTTTACAAAGGCAGGGATACGTTTTACAACCTCTAAAACGTTATCCGCGGAACGATTTGTTCGTTCTTTGCCGAATTTCGTTTTCGCGTAAATACGAACGAAGTTTTGTAAAAGACAAAAGGGCGAATTCTTCTCAAAAAGAAGGATACGCTTGAAAAAAGATCCGGTTTTTCAAAAGGAAATCCGGATCCGAAAGAAACGGTTTGATTTGAAATCGTTTGATCCGATTCAAAAACGGAAGAACGTTTTTGGAAAAACGGCATAAAAAAGGAGCGGGAAAAACGAATGAATCCAGTACCCATCAAAGTCTTTTGGCTTTCCTGCTTCTTAGCGGGATTGTTTTACTTCGTCGTTTTGGGAGAATCCGGAATCGTAGTTCGTTCCCAACTCGAAGAATCCTTAGCCGCATTGCAATTGGACGTGGAACGTTTGGCGTATGAGAACCGACAGCTGGAAGAAAAACAAAAAATTCTCAAGAACGACGAGATCGCCTTGGAACGGGAAGCGCGTCGTTTTTATCTCTTGAGTGAAAACGCGCATATCATCAAATTTAGAGAAACCGAATCCACGAACGAACTCAAACCGATTTTGGCTTCCCGGCTCAACGCATTCCGTCCCGGAAAACAATTTCCGGTTCCACCCATCCATTTTATTCGTATTTTCTACGCAATCTTCGCCGGTTTTACTTGTATTGGAGTTTTCATAAAAATGAGGAAGAAGAAACTGGACTTTACCAACAACTAAAGGAAAGGTTCAGGGATGCCAGAAACAGAAAAAATCGCGGAAGTATTCGAAGAACTCACAGGAAGTAAAATCTCCAAAAATTTCCTCGACCACAGAAAGATTTTTCTCTGGGGTCCGGTCACAGACGAATCCTCCAAAGATCTCGTCGGAAAACTCCTCTACCTGGAAATGAAAGATCCGGGAAAACCCATCACGTTTTTTATCAATAGCCCCGGCGGTGTCGTCACTTCGGGAATGACCGTATTCGATACGATCAAAATGATTTCTTCTCCGGTGCATACGGTTTGTATGGGAATGGCCGCGTCCATGGGTTCGGTTCTTCTCGCCGCGGGAAAAAAGGGAGAACGTTCCATTTGGCCGAACGGAAAAGTGATGATTCACCAACCGAGTATCGGCGGTCAGATCGTAGCACCCGCGACCGATTTGAAAATCCACGCGGAAGAAATTCTCAAAACAAAGGCAAAGTTGAATCAGATTCTTGCGGACGCTTGCGGACATCCCGTTTCCAAACTCGAAGAAGACACGGACCGCGACTACTACATGGACGCGGAAGAAGCGATCAAATACGGAATCGTGGACAAACTCGCGACCAAGATCGAATTCAACTGATCGGAGAACGTCTTGTCTCAGTCCGTTTCCTTAGAAACCTTTTTGAACGAATTTCTTGCATCTCCCCAAAAAGGAAGAAACGGAGACGAGGATCAAAATCTCAAAAATTTATTTCTGGAATTCTCTTCCCTGTTATTTTCCGAAGGGGAAGAGGATCCGAACGAAGCCGTTTCGATCAAGGACATAGGTTCCTTCGAACTGGACGAATTCGTAAACTTCTATCTTTCCGATATGTTTCCCGAAGACGCGGGGATCGTTTCCAAAGGAACGGACTTCGTAAAGAGGATGTATAAATTCCTCAAAAAAAGTCAGCATTCCAACAAAGAACAGCTCGCCGACTGGGAAGAATTCATTCAGGAACTTTAATATTCACGTTAGGCGCCTTTAATGAATCCACAACCGTTCCGTCCGAAACGTTTTCTCAAAGGCCGACATCTTCAAACCGTTTATAGCACTTTTTTTCCGCCGCCCAACCGTTTGAGAAGCGACTTTTACGTCGAGGATATCCTCCTTCCGGTGACGGACGGTTCGGGGGATTTTCTGTGGCTCGAACACAATCCCCCTCTTTCCCAGTATTCGCGCGGAGGAGCTCCGCCTTGGAACGGGGTGTATCTCGTGATGATTCACGGTATGGAAGGTAGCTCGGAAAGTTCGTACTTGGTCAGTTTTGCGGAGAAGGCGCTTTTGCGGGGTTACGGATGCGTCCGTGTCAACTTGAGAAACTGCGGTAAAGGTCAGGGATTTTCCAGAGGAACGTATAACATCGGTCAGACGAAGGACGTTCAGGATACGATCGATTTCATTTGGGAAAAACTTTCCCACAGGATCGCGCTTTCCGGCTTCTCCCTTTCCGCGAGTCTGATTCTAAAATATCTGGGAGAAAGAAGAAATCACAAGGTGGAAACGTTCTCTTCGGTGAATCCGCCTTTGGATCTTTTGAAGGGTTGTCGATTCATCGATTCCCCGGAAGGAAGATTCTATCGAGATCGTTTCGTGGCCGAATTCCGCAGAAAAATCAAAGATAAAATCATCCAACTCCCGCCCGATCTGGAGCGAAACGCGTTCCGTACAAAAACGTTCTTCGAATTCGACGATCTTGTTACTGCGCCTTTTTTCGGATACAAAGACGCCGCGGAATTCTACGAGAAATGTTCTAGCATCCGTTTTATTCCCGAAATACGACACCCGGGAATCGTGATCCATTCCGAAGACGATCCGGTCGTACCGCCTTTCGATTGGGAAAAAATTCCGTGGGAGAAACTACCCCATATCAGGACGATTCTCAGTCCCAAAGGAGGGCACGTGGGATTTCTTACCGATCCTAGCCCGGAAATTCCGGACGGTCGTTGGTTGAATAAAATTATTCTGGATTATTTCGATTCGAAGCTGAACCTTGGAAGCTGATTTTGATCCCATGAATTCAGCGAAAAAACAATCTCCCTCCCGGGAAAAACTCGTTCGACCTCCCGGCGCTTCCTTTTTTATCGTGGTCGCTTACGAGGAAGCGGAGACGTTTTATTGGATCAAAACCAAAACGGAAAAGAAATTTTCGGCGACCCTGTATGAAAGTAATCCGATGCCTTCTTGGAAGGATTCGGATGCAGATCTTTGGAATCAATTTCCGGGAAGGCATACGAAAATTCTTTCCTTCAAACGCAGGATCCATAGGGAAGAACTTCCTTCGATTCAAAAAGAGTGCCTGGGAATCCAAAATTCGGCTTGGGAAAAAGATCCCGGTGTGCGGATTTTTCCCGGTTATCTTTGTAATCACTCCGTAGTGATCGCCTCGGTCCGGGACGACTTTCATCGTATTTATCTCTTTAACGGCGTTTATGCGGAAACGGTCTATAATTATCAAAAACAAAAAATGAATTTTAAGGAAACGGCGCCTCCTTTTTTTAAAACTCCGGAAGCGGTTTATTTTTTCACGAGCCTCAGGGAATCTTATGTCCAAAACATTAATAAAAATTAATATTCTTTTTTTCGTATATTTTTCGTCGATTTATTCGTTCGGATGTTCTCCGTCAAAACTGGAAATCACTTCCTTAACGCTGTGCGACCATTTTAACCGCGCCGGAGAATGTTTGGAGCCCGTTGAAAAAAATCGACACTACAAGGTCGAAATTCCTCACAACCGCAAACCGGATACTTGGGAGAAATTCTCCAATTTTCTTTATTTTCATGCGAGGGAAACACCGGGGTTTATTGTTCGATTCAACCGAAAGTTGACTCCGTCCGAGGCGAAAGCGATCCAGGATTCGTATTATGCGACCGTATCGCTTGCCGGTTCCGTGGAAAGAATGGAGGGTTTTGAAATGGGGGAGGATTGGGTCGGATCGTTTCAATATTTGGGCTCCATGATTAAGGACAAATTGAGGAAGGAAAACCGCCTTTCTTCATTTCCTTACACGAATACCTTGTTTCCGGCGGAAGTAGAATTTCGATTTAACTCGTCCTTGTTCGAAGGCGAGGAAAAAACCAAAATCAACCTGAGTTTCACCGTCCTTCCTCCCGAAAAGTAATCGCTCTTTTTTTTTCCCGGCTCCGATTTTGTAGCTCGGAAGCGTGTTCATTTGAATTCCCGAGGAACCGTGGGGGTATGGGCGTATTACTTTTAAACGCAGATCATAAAATAGATTCCGCATTGCAGGAAGATAGAACCGAGGTCGTAACCCTCCTCGTTCCCAAACGAACGCTGCTGCTCTACCCCGAGGACCGGAGAAAAAGTTTGCCGAAACTCATTCCTCAACTTTTGCGAACATATGCGAAACATATCACCTCGACGGCTCGTTTAGGGAAAAAAGCGGGAAAGATCATGTATCAACCGAGTGTCGGTCCGGAGAATATGGAAAGGATCAATGTTCGTCTGGGTACCGGTAGTTGGGCCTTGTTGGGGGTCTTAGCGCAAGCCCATGGAGTATCTCGTTGTTTTTTGTTCAATTATTTGTTGTGGTTGGAGGAAATCGGAGTCGGAGATTCTATCGTGGAAATGATGAATGTAGGAGGCCCAACGTTTCACAAGAACTACAGTTACATTCTCGACCTCAACCTATCCGATAACCGAATCACTCGATACTTACGATGCGAACCAGAAAACATCTTTTACGTCTATAATCCGCCTCATTGGTTCGATTATTAAAAAATAACGATTTCGCAAGAATCCATCCCAACTCCCGCACACTCCAATGGTTCGTAAAAAAAACGAATCTGAAAAGCCGCACTCCAACGGCACGCTCCGCAACAAAACGTTTGTGCCGATCACGCACACTTCCCGGAGACGGTGGATAGCGGGAAGGAAGCGGGAAGGAGAAGTAAAACTCTACCAAGAAGCGGAAAATCCAAATTAGAAAAAATAAATACAGAGAAGAAATAGATTCACAAACTCCCTCTTAAAAACGCGTCCCGTACAAACAACATAAACGAGAATAAACGAATCGAAGATACGTACAGCTTTCAATCAGGATTCTCCGCCTTGAACTAAACAAGAAAGCGAGGATGAAGTTTGAGCAGCCTGCCCCTCTGTTCCTTACTATGAATTCAACGAAGTCCGAACTCTCCCGTGTTATCTGACTAAGAACGGCTCTCCAACACACGGCTTCTTTCGTAAAAGGGGGCGACTGGCTTTAAAGCGCTTTCAGACCTCCGCCTCGGGCTGCCCCTGTCCTAAGTTGAGTTTCAACCGAGCCTGTGCTGTGCCGGAATAATGGCGCAACGCAAGTCGTATCTACCGGGATCCAAACGAAAACTTAGAGTTTCAAAAACAAATCTGCGGGATTCAAAAAGATGGTGGAAGGTTCCACACCCAAAACGAGCCAAGCGGTAAATCCCATTGTCAGGGCCGCAACCGCAGGGATCAAAAGATTATCGTCGATCAAACCGTTCCAATACGTGCCGCAATACAACTCCGTCAACGCAGAAACGAAAATCGCAGGAACCAACAATATTAGATTATTATAAAATACAAAACCGTCCGCTTTCAAAAAATTCTGTTTTCCGTATGTGTCAGAAAAATACATGAATACAAAACCTACGAGCGCACAGGAAAATAAAAACGCGAAAATCCCTTCCACTGACTTGCCGTTTGAAAACCTACGCTTTCCGTAAAACGTTCCCACCCAAGCGGCGGTCGGATCTCCGATCACAAGAAAAAGCATCGAAAGAATCGAAATTTCCGGAGGGAACAAAAACACGACGAACGCACAGGATAAAAAATAAGGAAGCGTTCCGTTCAAACGAGTTTTTTCCTCTTCCTTGAGCAATATCCCGGCCACAGACAAAAAGAAATTCTGAAACGGGGCAAAACGGAATCGTAAAAATTCGATCACAAGAATGATCGCAAGACAAACCAAAAGGGATGCGGAAACTACGGCGCGCGTCGCGTTCGCCAAACCGAACGCGCCGCGAAAAACATCCATATAATAACAAACGGGAACGATCAGTCCCAAAAGATGCCAAAGTTTACGCGCATAGTTGAATCGAACCGAATTAACCACGAATAGTCCTACCTGTTTTTCATAGTCATTTTCAAAGCCGATTCTTCGTCCGGTGCAATCAGAAAAAGGCCGTTGAGCGCTGCCATCTTAATCGCATTTTTCACGGAATCGGTCGGATGAATGAGAACCAATTTATTTCTGGACGTAAAACTCAGCTGATTCATCTCTTTGAGGGATTGAATTCCCCGGGAAGAAATCAGACTCACTTCCTCCAGATCCAAAATGACCGGACCGGACCGAATCGAAGCGGAAAGTTGATCCCTGAATTTTTTCTCCGTAAAGGAGTTGATGGAACCCTGAAGTTTCATAACCTGAACGTTGTCGATTTTCTCGGAAGAAATGATGATCTCGTTCAGAATCATAAGCGCCCGGAAAGTCAATCTATACGTGTTTCTACTTTACGACAAATGGTTTTTCTACTTCTTTCCTGCGTATTTTTAATTTTAAGATCGTATTCCTTTTTTTCTCCGGGAGCCGTAGTAGTGGCGATTTCCTTGATCCTTTTCCGGGGAAAAAAACAAACGACAAACGGAATGGAACCTCCCGTATTTCCGACCGCGCTGACACTGTTTCTTCTCGTCGTATCAGGATTCGACGGATCCAACGCCGGGGATTTATTGGATTTGATCTGCGTACATTGTTCCGGAATTTTATACCTTCGATCCGCACCCTCCCCGAAATTTCCGTTTCCCGGATCCGATGAAAAACAGGAAAGAAACTTCGAAACGGGAAACGGGCGATCACTTCGTCCATCGGTCCTATTACTTTTCTTCTGTATTCTCCTCTTTCGGATCTGGTATCAAAACGAACCTGGATTTTGGAAGGAACTCGGCTTTCTATATCTGTGTAAGACCGGAATTCTCACGGCACTTCTGGGCTTTTTGTGGTTTCGAAACGGAAACTCGAAAACTACGACGATTCTGTTCGTATCGATCCTTTTTTCCGTGTTTCTCGTTCGCCCGTCTCAGGGGATCCTGAATTTTTCGTATTTTCTTTTATTTTCATTCTTGCAAGCCGACCCCGAATCGAAAAATATCAACGCTGGGATCTGAGTATGAAGGTAAAGGTAGCCCATCTTTTACGAAAGATTGAAGAAGTGGACCGAGACATACTCGAACTGGGAAAAATTCGGGAAAGAATTTCCGCAGACCGGGATTATTCCGAAATTCTAAAGGACTCCATCGCCAAAGAAATGGAGAACTTGGAATCGGCTAAGAAAGAAATTCTTTCCTTGAGGATCCAGGAAGAAGCCGGAAAACCGGGGCTTTCCAAAAAAACGGGAACCTCCCCTGCCGAAATGAAAAATCTCTACAGTTCCCGCGAAAAAAACCTAACTCGGGAAATCTCCGTGGAAATCCCGGATCCAAAACCTCAGACGACCCGAAAAACGATTCACAAATACTAAACTTCAAGAAACAATTTCATGAAAAAAAAGAACCTATCTCTCACCGTACTCTCTTCTCTGCTCGTATTGTTTGCGATGAACTGCAGCAGGGATTCAGACGTCTTAGCATCTTTCAAATCGGGAACAGTAACTCGGGAAGAATTAAGAGCGTATTACAAACTCCGCGGAGTGGAACCCGATTCGAATAACGCGTCGGTCGCCACACAAGCCAAAATCGTGGAGGAACTCGGCATTCAGAAAATCGCCGAAGCGCAGAACGGCAGCTCGAACGTCGTAACAAAGGACGAATACGCGCGGATCATGAGTTTTGTGGAACCGCAGATCCTCTTTAACGATTACAGAAAACAATTTTCCGAAAACGTCATGAAATCGGGAATGTTGGAATTTGCGTTCGGCAGAATTCTTTTTATCAAAGCGGGCCCGGACGCAGCGGCGAAAACGGCGTCCTTGTTGCAAGGAATTCAAACCTTGAAGTCCGAATCGGAAGTCGCGGAATTTATCTCCAAAAACACCGACGAAATCCAAAGAAGATCGGTGGGAGGAAGATTAGAACCGCATTGTATCAATTGCGGAGACGATCCCTTTACTTCCCTGTTGAAGGAAGCCGCCGAAAAAAAAGGAACGTTTCTCCAAAAGGAAGCACAAGGAAATTATTATATCCTTCGTGTGGAGCGGATCGAAAAGATATATCCGAAAAAGATCGATAAGTTTTTCCAAAACGAATTGGAAAAAATGAAAAACCTGGCGCTCAAGTCCGTTTCCAAAGAAGGTGTAACCGAAGACGAAAAAAACGCGGCGAAGTTTTATTCGGAACTTGCGGTGAAAGAAAGAGCGAACCAAACCGCGGAGCACTACGGGAATCGTTTTTTAAAAGAAGCCTGGAAACGGGAAATGGATTCTTTAAAGGAACAAAGCGGACTTAAAATCGTGGATTTGACTCCTGAGTTCGTAAAATCATTAAAACCGGAGACGGTTTTGTTGGAAGACAAAACGGGAGCTAAATTTCTCTTCCAAGATTTATTGACCGAGTTTAACAAGATCGCTCCGATTCTGCAAAAACGCAAATCCACTCCGGAAGAGGAGAAAAACGACCAGATCTCCTTTTATACGCAGATTTATCTACCGATCCGAATTTCTTCCAATTCCAAAAACGTGCAGTCTTTGAAAGAAACGAAAGAATTCCAGAAAACTCTACCGATTTTGGGAAGATCGGTTTTGTTTATGTTGATTCGAAATCGTTCCACGGATTCCAACATTCAAGTAACCGAAAAGGAAATACGGGACACCTACGAAGCGGGGAAACTCTACGCATACGCGAAACCATCTGCGACCAATCCGAATGAAAGAGTTCCGGAGGATTTCGGAAAAGTCAAAGACAGAATCAAACACGAACTGACTGAGTCGAAAAAACAATCCCTCTTCCAAGATTACCTTTCCAAACTAAAATCGGAAAACGAATTCAAAATCGCTTCTGAAAGTTTGAAAGCGGGACAAATCTAAAAAGATCGGGCCGTTTTCCACTTCTCGTATCCTTCGATCCTCCAAGTTTGTCTCGGGGATCGAAGGTTTGGATCGATCCTCAAGACCGCCCTCCTCTGCAATACTGCACGGACGAATTTTCAAAAAAAGAGCGAAACACCTTGTCTCCGGACCAGCTTTAGTAAATTCGAAAAAACTAATATACTTTCAAAACTATTCGGAAATGATCCCGGCCGTTGCCGAACGATTTTTTTCTAATTTAGAATACCAGCATTTTACATAGTTCTCATAATCCTTTTGGCTTATTTAAGAAAATCATTGAATTTCCAAGAAGAGCACGTTGGAAATTTTTTCTTGAATTCTTGTCCGATAAAAATAGCTTGGTGGACTAGAGGGGAATTGAATGAAAAACCACATCTATATGCTTCGTAAAAAGCGGGGTATTAAACAATACGATATGGCAAGAGCGCTAGGAGTTTCTCCCAGTTATCTGTCCAAAATCGAAACTGGAAGCCAGGATCCCACGGAAAAATTCAAACAATCCTGTGCAAAATATTTGAAAACCACTCTTGATAAACTGTTTAACGAGATGCCCGTAGAGGACGTATATCCCGAATTTACGGAAGGTCTCACCAATAAACTCTGGGCGAAACGCAGGGAATTGGGCATTAAACAATACGATATGGCGAAAAAACTGAAAGTATCCACGCCCTTCCTTTCTAAGGTGGAACTCGGCCTTTTGGAACCGCCTGAAGATTTTAAAAACATGGCTTCCAAAGCTCTCAAAATGAAAAAAGAAGAACTATTCCTTCAAAAAGTTGAATATTAGAAAAACATTAAATTCCTAATAAAAAAGGGAAGCGTAGCTTCCCTTTTTTATTATTCCGAAAGATCGCGCTCGTTTCCTCGGAACTCCGAAAATTTCTTGGCGAATTCCGGCACAACCGCGGGCAAATGCTAAATCGAAAAAACGGAATCCCATCTTCCTCCATCCCTCCCGCTTTTCCCCGATCGAAAATCTACGCGAACGCTCGTCAACGCACACAACGAACGCGATACGCCGTGGTCTTGACCACCGTATCGTAGGTACCCGCGTTAAACGCGATGAAATACGCGTGATTCCTGTAGGAGCCGGATGGGTGATTCGTAGAAGTCCAGTAGCTTCCCGTCGTCGCCGGGAAAAAGGTCGTATCGATCGCAGGAGCCGCGGCTCTGGAGTAATCCGCCAGAGAAACTAACTCCTTCACGGAAGGCAACCGCCAACCGGTAATTCCGTTCAAGTTTAGACCATTACAATACGCTAATGCGTCGGCCCAGGTATACGTCGTTGCGGTTCCTGTTCCACACGCCGTATACGAATCCCCGGCGGTTCCTTGTCCGGATGCGCACTTTTGCCAAACCAAACCGCTTTTTTGGTCCAAAATCGTTCCGTTTCCCGGATCCGAAAACGGACCCGTATATGCCTGTAGATCGAAAATACCGCAGATAGAAAATACGATGATCGATAAAATCTTTGTCTTCATAAAATTCCCCTTATATATTACGGATTTCCACTTACACAGAGCGCGAAATAACCGTATCCGTCGTTCGAATTGTTTTTGTTATACGTAAACACTCTCGCACCGAAATTCCGGATCACGAACGCGACCGTATTGTTCTGTCGATAGGTCGTGGCGCTCCAAAATCTCTGATTACCGGCACCGTTACTCGGGAATCCCGGAAAACTCGCCGTTGGATAAAAGATATAACCGGAATTCGCGTCCGGAAACGTAATCAAGGAATGAAGGTCGTCCATCGTGGTCAATCTCCAGTTTTTGATTCCAGCATAACCCTGTTTCGAATTTCTTTCGTTCAAAGCGCTGCAACTCGCAAGCGCCTGCGTCCAGTTCACTTCCGTCGGAGTTCCTCCGCAGGTTGCGCCGGTCCATTCCATCCCTTGCACGCAGGTTCTCCAAGTCAGTCCGCTGGTGGAATCGATCGTCACTGGATCGGAGGTAAATCCGCTCAAGAACGTGGGAACTCCGATCACCTGCGCGTTCGGAGTGGCCGTAAACGCCGCGTCTTGTCCCGAACCGGTGCATGCGACCCCGTTCCCGCTCGCGTCGAAACAACCTGGTTGATTGGAATCGATGATATTGCGTAGAGCCACCATCCCTCCCGTAGTATAAACTACGTTCACGAAACCGGCTGCGTCTCCCGCAATCGTATTCCCTGCAACGTCCTTGAGATCGGAAGCGAGAATTCGTATTTTAATCGCGGTAAATTCCGGAAGAATCGTATCCAAATCCAACGCAAGAACTGTTTCCGAAATCCAAGTAGCGCTCAAACTCGTAGGAAGAATCAATTCGGTCGTCGTCGCGCCTCCTCCGACTCCGTAGGTCAAGAACGCGTGTACTTCCACACTCGTATCCGGTTGCATGTTTTCATTGAACGTAAGGATGAGGTTACGATTGAAAACGTCCACATCCACCGCCGAATTCGCGGGAGAAGAGGAAACCAAAGTAGGAGCCGTCGTATCATTGACCAAAGTGAAATCAACGGAATCGGTTTGACCGGAGGCATCGGCAAAACATAACGTTAAAGAATTGCTGCCTCCGGATAAACTCGAATAAGGCACCGTAGTATCGACGGAACCGGGTGTGCTCAACGTTCCGGAAACGAGGACGTCCCCGGGAGGAATGTTCGTGCAATCCGTTCCACTGGGAACCACCGAATAGGTTCCGATCGTGTCGGAATCCCAGTGAAGTACACTTTGATTGGTTCCGTTGGTGATGGAATTATCCACTGAGTCTAGGGAAATTGTGGGCGGTGTCGAACCCCCTCCTCCGGAAGGCGGCGTAGTGATTACGTAGGTCGCCGTAAGAGGTCCGGTGATATTCCCGGCTCGGTCGGAACCGGAAACTTTAATGGTCGTTGTTCCGACAGGAATGTTCAAAGAAGAGGGAAATACGGAGCCTAAGGAAATCTGAAGAGGATCAAAATCGTTCCCGAGCGCCAAGGACGGGTTTTGACCGTCCGCAGTATAAATCACGTTCTGACATCCGGAAACGGAATCCGTGCAGGTAATCGAAAGGGTTTGTGCGGAAGAGTAAGATCCGCCGGAAGCGGAAAACGTCAGGGTCGGGCCGTTTACATCGTAGATCGTTGAAACAGATCGTTGTACTACGATTTGAGAATCCTTGACTACGGCGAAATTCAAGGTATTCCCGCCGGGAACCACGGGATATTCGTCCGGAATCTTAAGGTTGAGATCCAAATTGCCGATCCCCGGGCCGATGCTTCCGTTAAAGAGAAGGGACTGATTCACACAGCCGGTTTCATTCATACAAATCTTTAGGATCGATCCTTCGCTCACGTTTGCTAAGGAAACTCCCACATTCAATCCAAAACCTCCGTCCGCTACGCGGGACGCATAATACACTCCATTGTACAAACTTTTTCCTCCCCCGACGGAAAGATTCGCTTGATTGGGAGTTACGGTTGGGGGAGAAACCGGGGAATTGGTGAAATTTTGTAACGAAGTCGGAAAAAAGAAGAACTTAAAACCGGGCTCTTTCTCCGATCCCAAACAAGAAAAAAGGAATATTGTGCACCAGAGGAATCCATTTCCCAGGATTTTTTTTCGAGTGAAAAGCGGGCTTTGTATCTCTTTTTCTTTCATGGAAAACCTCCGTTTTCACAAAAGAATACACCCGATTTTTAAACGCTTCTTGTTGCTTTATAATTGGAGGAAAAAAATCAGCAAATTCAGAAGAATCAATTGTTAACGATCCTTCGCTTCCAAATGAAATCTTACACGAAAAAAAGAGCACACTTTTGCAATCGTTTCACAGAATCATTACCACATCTTCCACAGTTGCGGTAGAAAGAGTTTTTTTTCACCAATCTTTTCTATCTGACGAATTCCCGTTGGATAAAGGAAATTTATTATTTCTTCATTCAAATTGGCAGATATTGATTTATAATTACACATAACGTCAAAAAGTTATCGAATTAAAACTATAATCCACGGACTCTTTTATAAATAAGTGTTCCTAGCTTATATCAAGTTCATTGCCAAAGAAACTCCGCTTTCTAGAAGTTGCTTAGAATCAAAGATCAAAAGGGTTAGGTTTTTGGCATATCTTCGGAGGGAAAAATTTTTTCTTTTCGATTCGTTTTCTGAAACGGATCGATCCGGGATGATTTTGCACCTACGTCCGTGCGGGACTTCCCCGCTGGGCTTCGAAGAAAAGCGAATTCCCCGAAGATCTTTGATAATTACTTTGTTCGGACCCGGTTCGTTTTTGGCTTTTGACGAAATGCGTAAATCAAAAAGGCGATTCGGGTTTTAGGTGAAAATATGACATTTACGTTCGAAAGCATCGTTCAACATCTCCAACTGATCGGAGCCTATTTGGGATTTTCCATTGGGGTTCTGCGGTTGGTTCGGTATAAAAAAAATCGGGTCAATCTCATCTACGGAATAACGTTTCTTGCGATCGGTCTCTTTTTGGCCTTGGGTTTCGAGGCAAGCGGCTCCTTACCCGAACCCGGTATGGAAATGGGATCCGAATACAACCTCTCCTTACTCTACTTCGGTTTGGTGATTTTCTCCTGCGCCATCGTACGTTATCTGATGCGTCGATCCATCGGCTTAAACGAAGTAAAGAGTAAAGAAATCGGTTTGTGTCTTACGGGAACGTTCGGCGCCTTATTTTTTCTGAGTTTGTTTTTTAGAAACGAGACCGCAATGAACGTCGCGGGGAACGCAATCTGCGCTTTGATTACTAGTTACACTCTGGTGGAAATCACCAGTTCGATCCGAACACGAAAACTTCCCCGAGTTTATTTCAACCTCGCTTTGATTTCCTTTTTTATGTGCCTCTCGGTACTTTTGGATCTGATCGGAATTTTACGCGGAGACATCCGTTTCAGACAGGTTTCCAATTTTATACCTGGATTACTGCTCGTGTATTTCCATCTTTTGGAAATTTATTATCCGATGATCACGGATAAAAAAACGATTCGTTCTCTTTCCCTAACCTATAAAATCAACCGTCATCAGGAAAACGTTTCGGCCCAACTTACACAACCCAAAACCCCGCGCAAAAAACTGGACGTCTCCGAAAACAAGAATCTGCTCAAAGAAAGCGATCTGAATCGAATCGAGGAACGTCTGAAATTTTTTCTGGAGGAAAAAAGATACCTGGACGAGGAATTGAGACTTCCCGATCTTGCGGCTTATCTAGGCGTTTCCGTTCATCAGGCCTCGTTATATCTGAACCAGTATAAGAATATGAGTTTCACGGATTTCATCAATCAGAATCGGATCGAGGAAGCCAAACGTCTGATCCTCGAGGAAACCAACCGAAACCTGATCGACATCGGTTTGGAATGCGGGTTCAATTCATATTCTCCGTTTCATAGAGCCTGTATCCGTTTCACTGGATTTTCGCCGAAAGAACTCAGGAATATGGTATTACAAAAATGATTCCGGGGCGTCCCGTCCCCGCCCCGGAAAACTATATTAAAGAATTTGAATTCTTCCGTCCTTATAATCGACCTTTACGTTTCGGCCTTCGGAGAATTCTCCCTGAAGAATGAACTTACTCAGCGCGTTTCCTACTTCCCTTTGGATCAGACGTTTGAGAGGTCTGGCCCCGTATTCGGGGTCAAAACCAGCCCTGGCCACGTAGTCCTTCAGCGCATCGGTGTAGGCCACGTTTAAGCCGCTTTCTTTGGCCTTTTGCACCAACAGATCCAGCTGAATCTCGGCGATTCTATGAATGACCGCGTTCGTAATCGGATGAAACAGAATCGTTTCGTCGATACGATTCAGAAACTCCGGCTTGAACTGTTTTTTCAATCGTTGTTCCACCAACCGTTCCTTTTCTTCCGCGGAATATTCGGAGGATCCCAAGATCTCCGAACCTAGGTTCGAGGTTAGGATGATCACCGTGTTTTTAAAATCCACGTTACGCCCCTTTCCATCGGTCAATCTCCCCTCGTCCAAAATCTGAAGAAAGATATTGAACACGTCCGGGTTGGCCTTTTCCACCTCGTCGAAAAGGATCAAAGAATACGGTCTTCTGCGTACCGCTTCCGTGAGTTGCCCTCCTTCGTCGTAACCCACGTAACCGGGAGGGGCTCCGATCAACCGCGCGACCGAATGGGCTTCCATATATTCACTCATATCGATCCGGTGCATCGCGTTCGGATCGTCGAACAGGAATTCGGCGAGCGCCTTAGCGGTTTCGGTTTTCCCCACACCGGTAGGTCCTAAAAATAGGAAGGTACCGATGGGACGATTGTGATCGGAAATTCCGGCCCTGGATCGTTGTACCGCCTCTGAAACCAAACGAACCGCGTGATCCTGTCCGATTACTTTTTTCTTAAGCGCGTCCTCCATCAAAAGAAGTTTTGCCTTTTCTCCTTGTAACATTTTGGAAACTGGAATTCCGGTCCAACGGGATACGATATTGGCGATATCCTCTTCGGAAACTTCTTCCTTCAACAAACGGGAGGTCGCCGATTGTTGTTTGAGCTCCTCGTTTGCCGCCGCGAGCTCCTTTTGAAGATCCACGAGTTTTCCGTAACGGATTTCGGCTACCCGATTGATCTCCCCTCTTCGTTCCGCCTCCGCTTCGAGATTCTTGTATTTTTCGATCTCTTCCTGGATCTGTTTTAATTTGGAAATTTTTTCTTTCTCCAGATCCCATTTGGCTTTGAGAGCCTGGAAATCGTTTTCCTGTTCCGCCAGTTCCTTTTCCAGGTTTTTGAGGCGTTCTTTGGATGCGGTGTCCTGCTCCTTTTTTAACGCCTCGCGTTCGATCCGCAACGATTGAATCCGTTTACTCGCCCGATCCAATTCCTCCGGCATGGAATCGATTTCGATCCTCATCTTGGAAGAGGCTTCGTCGATCAGATCCACCGCCTTATCCGGCAGAAAACGATCCGTGATATAACGGTTCGAAAGAGTGGCCGCCGCGATCAACGCCGCGTCTTGGATTCGGATTCCGTGGTGCAGTTCGTATCTTCCCTTCAAACCGCGAAGGATCGTCACCGTTTCCTCCACCGAAGGTTCTTTTACCAAAACGGGCTGGAATCTCCTTTCCAGGGCCGCGTCCTTTTCGATGTATTTCTGATATTCTTTGAGAGTGGTGGCACCGATACAACGCAACTCTCCCCGCGCCAACATCGGTTTGAGCATGTTCGAAGCGTCTAACGCGCCTTCCGTAGCGCCCGCTCCCACGAGTGTATGAATTTCGTCGATAAAAAGGATCACTTCCCCGTCGGAGGTTTTGACCTCGTCGAGAAGTGCTTTCAAACGATCCTCGAATTCCCCCCTATATTTGGCGCCTGCGATCATGGAACCGAGATCGAGCGTATATAAGGTTTTGTCTTTGATTCCTTCGGGAACCTCTCCTTGAACGATTTTATTGGCGAGGCCTTCCACGATCGCGGTTTTACCGACGCCGGGTTCTCCTATGAGAACCGGATTGTTTTTTGTCCTTCTGGAAAGGACTTGGATCGTTCTGCGGATCTCCTCGTCTCTTCCGATGACAGGATCGAGTTTTCCCTGTTTGGCGAGTTCGTTCAGATTTTTCGCATACTTGCCCAATGCGTCCGTTTTACTTTCCGGTGAGTCGTCCATAATGGTTTTTCCTTTTCGATTTTCCAAAACAGTTTTTAGTAATTTAGAATATTCTAATCCAAGACGGGCAAAACGTTCCTTTAAAGAACCGTTCCCGTTTTTTACCGATCCCAAAAGGATATGATCCGTGGAAAGGTATTCGTCCTTGAGATCCTTACGGATTTCGTCCGAGGATTTCAGAAGCGATACGGCCGAACGGGAAAATCCTAGATCGGCGTTGGAACCCTCTAGTTTCGGAAGTTTTTGGATCGATTCTTCCGTGGCCCTCAAAAACGCACCCGGTGACAAACCGAGTTTAGAAAGAAGGAGCGGCGCCAGTCCGTCGGTCTGCGCCAAAACTTCCCGGAGAATATGCTCTTCCCCGATTTCGGGATTTTTTAAATTCTCCGCCAGGGTTTGTGCGTCCCGAAGCGCTTCGTTCAACTTCGTCGTCAATTTTTCCAGTTTCATCGATCGTTCTCCGTTCCACTTGGTTCTTTCGTTTCCTTTTAGACGGAACCTCATTTAGAAAAAATCATTTTTTCTGCCATATTGACATTTATCAAACGAAAGAGGGCCTCCCGGCAAAAGAGGAAGTCTTTCTCGACCGTGTTTTCGCCTTTCCCGACACAAAAGAACGCTTCTTTCGAGCTTCCGTTTGCCTTTCCCCTATTTATGTCCCATTTTTTGAAAGCCCTTTTGCTTTTCTTTTGACAACGAGAAGATTGGCGTACGTTTTGCAAGAAGTGTACGTATGAGCCAGGAACCCCCCAAAGAAAGCTGGAAATCCAGGACCGGATTGATTCTCACCGTTGCCAGCGGAGCCATCGGGCTCGGCAACTTTATCCGATTTCCGGGACAAGCGGTCGCAAACGGCGGCGGTGCCTTTATGGTTCCCTATATCATCAGTTTCATTTTGGTCGGAATTCCCGTCTGTATCACAGAATGGATTATGGGGAGAATGGGAGGCCGCACCGGTCACAGCGCTCCCTTTTTGTTCAAAAGTTTTCTTTCCGGCTTTCCCCTTCGGATCGTCGGAGCCATCGGAGTCACGGTTCCCATTCTCATCTACGTATATTACGTTTTTATTGAGGCTTGGTGTCTAGCCTATTCCTTCGAATTTTTAACGGGACAAATCCGATTCAACGCGAACGGAAACGTTCCGCAGTCTGAAATCATACAAGCCGCCGGAAATTATTATTTGGATATCACGGGAGCGCGCGCCAACGGAGACGCGATTTCGGGGAAAATTTTTTACGCGACCCTAACCTGTTTCGTATTAAATTTTGCGCTCGTTTATCGCGGAATTTCCAAAGGTATCGAAACCTTCGCCAAAATCGCGGTTCCCCTGATGCTCGTCTGTTCCGCGGTAATATTAGTGCGAGTCCTTACGTTAGACGACATTGATCTGGGACTAGGTAGGATGTGGAACCCGGATTGGTCCGCGCTTTTGAAATCGGAGGTTTGGATCGCCGCCGCCGGTCAGATTTTTTTCACTCTTTCCGCCGGTTTCGGAATCGCACTCGTTTTTTCGAGTTATTTAAAACGAGACAACGACGTGGTTCTTTCCTCCTTGTCCGCCGCATCGTTGAACGAATTCATCGAGGTCGCCATCGGGGGAATGGTGACGATCCCGGTCGCCTATCTGTTCTTAGGCGGTTCGATCACTCAGTTCGGTATGTTCGGAATGGGTTTTATCGCGCTTCCTTCCGTCTTCTCTCTCATGCCGGGCGGAGAGTTTTTCGGTGCCATCTGGTTTTTCGTATTATTCCTCGCGGCGCTCACTTCTTCGGTCACGATGTTACAACCAGGAATCATCTTTTTGGAGGAATCCTTCGGGATCCGCAGACGTACTTCCGTTTTCGTCCTTTTTTTATTCACGGCCGGTCTTTGTTTTCCTATCTTGTATTTCAACGAAAACTTCCAAGCGTTGGAACTCGCGGATTTCTGGATCGGCACGATTTTAATCTTTATTTTGGCGAGCATTCAGATCATTCTCTTCGGCTGGAAAGTCGGAGCAAAAAAAGGGCTCGAAGACGGAAACGAAGGATCCCATCTCGAACTTCCGAAGTTTTTCTGGTTCGTGATACAATACGTAACACCGGCGTTTTTGCTCGTGATTTTCGTGGCGTTTCTTTTCCAAAACCTACCCGGTCATTTTGACCGGATGAACGCGGATACGATGATCGCCCAGGGAATCGCAAAAGGACAAAATTTTACTTCGGAAATGGTGGAAGTCGCAAAGCAGCAGGCCTTGGTAGCCAAGTCCGTGTTTTTCGGAATTTTGGTCGTGTTTAGTCTGATCGTCCTTCTCGTACACTACGCGTTGGTATATAAGGAAAAAAGAGGACAAACACAATGATCGTCTTGGCGCAAACGGAAGGTCTGAATTGGCAGGGAACTTCGATCATGTTTCTTTCCCTGTTTTTAGTGACTGCGCTTTCCATTTTTTGCATATTCAAACTTTTTAAAACTAGAAACCATTGAGCCGTTCGCAGCCCTATTTCGAAAAACTTTCCTCACTCTGGGACGACTTCGAACCCAGAACGGGTCAGATACAACTTTCCCAAAGGATAGAAGAATCCCTGTTCCAAGGAAAACATCTCATCGCGGAAGCCGGAACAGGAGTGGGAAAATCCCTCGCGTATCTCATTCCCGCGGCTTTGGTTTCGATCGAACGAGAGGAACCGGTAATCGTTTCCACCGAAACCAAATCTTTGCAACAACAGCTTTTGTTAAAAGACATTCCCATGGTTTCCAAACTTTTGGGGACGGAACTGCGCGCCGAAGTGGCGATGGGCGCCTCCAATTACGTTTGCAAACGTAAGATGAATCACGTATTGCGGGAAGGAACCTTCGGACCGGAGATGATTCCGCATATCGATTCCTTCAACCGATGGATCAAAACAACGGAGTCGGGACGAAAACAGGAATTTCCGGGAACCGCGTCCTATGATTTTTGGAATAAGATCACACGCGAGGCCGACAATTGTCTCGGGAGGAATTGTCCCAACTTTTCCCATTCGTATTATTTTTTGGAGCGGGAAAAATGGAAACGAAGTCACATCCTGATCGTCAATCATCATCTGCTCGCGGCGCATATCGCAAGCGACTTCAATATCCTCCCCGAATTCAGTCGAGTGATTCTGGACGAAGCGCATAACTTTCCGGATATCATCGGTTCTTCGTTTCGACAGGAAATACGTTCCCAGGAAATTCAAAAACTGCTTCAGCAGATCTGGCTTCCCAATAAAAACACCGGAATCGCCGGAACGATCTCTTCGAGCGAACTCAAGGAACTCACCGCGAAGGCGGGGGAATCTCTGACCGCGTTTTTTAACGCGCTTTCCGGGGAAGTTCCATTGAACTTTTACAGTCCGCAGCGGATCAAAAAACCTCTGCGTTTGGACAAAGGAGCTTTCGCGGAGATTTTGGTCCGGATCGTGGATATCCTGCAAAAACATCTGGCCAGATTGACCAAGGACAGCGAGGACGTGAGCGAACGGGAAACGTCCCTCACCTTAGAGATGTTAGTCGGTCGATTGGAGGAGATCGCCGTCGGGTTAGAGTCTTTCCGCCGTTTGGAGGACCCCAACCTCGTCTACTGGATAGAGCCTCCCGATCAGAATTCCAAGGAAATATATTATAAAATCTGCATGGAGCCTATGAGCCCCGACGCGATCATTCGGGATCTATTCGCCCCCAAGATGCAGTCGATCGTGTTCACCTCGGCGACGTTGTCCACTTCGGGAAACGACTTTAAGTATTTCAAAAAAAAGATCGGCGATATTCCTTCGGGAAATCTCACCGTTGTTTCGCCTTTTCTGTATCAGAAAAACGCGCTTTTGTATGTGCCGAAAGAAATCAGGGACCCGGTCGCGGATCCGGACGGATACCACGCGGACCTCGCGAAACAGATTCTTTGGCTGATCGAGTTGACGCAGGGAAATACGTTCGTATTATTCACTTCTTTCAAATCCTTAAAGGCGGTTTACGAAGCGATCCGACCTCATACGGAATTGCCTCTTTTTTCCCAATCCGAATTAGGAGCGGACGGCGCCAAACAGATGTATTTGGAAACGCCGAACAGCGTGCTTTTCGGTGTTTCCACGTTTTGGCAGGGAATCGATATCCGCGGAGATAAACTCCGATCGGTCGTAATCGCCAAACTTCCGTTTCAAGTTCCGAACGATCCAGTGTTGGAAACGAAAAGCGAAAAACTCAAGGAATCCGGAGGTAATCCGTTTTCCGAACTGCAACTTCCGTATGCGTGTACCGTTTTGAAACAGGGATTCGGAAGGCTGATCCGATCGGGAACGGATACAGGAATCGTTTCGATTTTGGATCCGAGGATGTTTACGAAAAACTACGGAAAGGATCTTTTGAAATCCCTTCCACCCGCAAAACTTGTCCAGAACCGGGAAGATTTAAGAAGGGAATTCGCGGATCTGCCGAAATAAATAAGTAGAGATTATTTATTTCCGTGCGGACTTATGAATTCTAAACTGCGACTCCTCGTTTCGATGCTAATCTGTTTATTTACGACCCGTTCGTATTTTCCGTTTGAAACCAGGGATTTTACGGATACGATCATCCACTGGAAAAAAGGCGAAATTCAAAAAACGCTCGAATTCAAACTACCGAAACTTACCTACTCGGTCCAGGATCCGGATTGGGGAGCGGAAAACACCGCGAGAAATCTAACGGAGGCGCGGAAAAAAGCGGCCTTATACGCGGAAGAAGAATTGAAAAAATTTCTTTTCCGTAAAATTGATACGCTCAAACTCGATTCCGATTTTACGCTTCGCGAGAAGATCAAAGAAGATTCGATGTTTCGGGAGATTTTCAATCAGATCTACGAGATCGAACCCGTTCTGACTTCGGTCAGCTTCGTCGAAAATCGTTCCATCGCCAAAGGCACGATTCAGTTCAAAGGGAAACGGGGAATTTTAAACTACGTCTTTCTGCCCTACGATACGGAACCGTTTCCCGAATACCCGGCCCCAACGATCGCCGCGGAATTCACTTCTTTGATCGTGGACGCGAGACATCTGAAGTTGGAAGCGGCTTTGTTTCCCGAAATCCTTTCGGAAGAAGGGAACAGCATATATTCCCCTTTTTTCATTCCCAAAGAAAACGCCGTCAAAAACGGGTATGTGACTTATATGAAAACACCGGAAGAGGCTTTCCGTTCTCCGACCGCAGGAACCAAACCGTATTTCGTGACCGCGTTAGGCGTCACAGGTCATTATCCGGTGAATCCGGTCGTGGCCGCTGAGGACGCGAGAAAACTTCTCGCGTCTCCTAAAACCAAACTTGCATTAAAGAATTGTAAAGTGATCATTCTAAAGGATAAGTGAGATCCGTTTCGGAGACTTTCCGAGATAGGAAGAGACACGATTGTGGAAACTTTTTTTCCATCAACTTTCGGATTTTCGTTTTAAACGCGAATAAAGGATCGAACGGTTCTTCGTATTTTTGCCATAATAGAGGAATTTCCTCGGATGAATAAGGATTTCTTCCGTCGCATTCCAGCTTTGCCCGCATTTCGGAAAGGATAGGTTCGTTTTGGTTCGTTAAGCGATAACGGAAGTAACGACCGCAATCACCCATTCCCCTCCCCTTTAAAAAAGCGATGAACTCCTTGTGCTCTGGATCGTAAAATCGGATCCAGTTCACGCTTTCGAAAGGCGTTCTTTGAATCGAACCGTCCTTCGCGAGTCGAAACTCGTATGCCGTAAACGTCAATAATTTCGTAGTCGCCGGGATGAAACGTTCATCGTAAATAAAGTATATTCTATTTTGATTATATGCGCTTCGTTGGCAAAGCAGTTCTCCGAGAAATATTCCGTTCCCTAAAGAAAAAAATCGGAGCGGTGTTTCATTTAAAAAATCCGCGTATCGGTGCAGATCGACAAAGCCGTTTTTATCCTTTTCGATCGAGGTGAAATCGCAATCGTTTGGAATTTTTTTTCTTATCGTTTCGACGGCGTCTGCGCAGACCTCGGAAGGAAGTTCGGATTTTTCGTTTGATCCGGAGGATCGAGCTCCGTATTCACAATCCAAGGGCCAGAGGATGGAATTTCTACGAAACTCCGAAGGTCGAAGACGAACTTCTACCGAATCGGAACGGCTATGCAAGAAAAGGACAAGTCCTTCGTAAACACAAAGAAAAATCGAACCTAAGAAAAGATACGTAAAAAAACGGGCATTCATCGTTTGAAAATCTTCCCCGATTCCGCTATTGGTTTCCGCAAGACAAATCCGTCGAGGATAAACGTTGGAATTACTACAACAAATACGAAATCCTCCTTGCCTGTATTATATAACCGTGGCTCCCCGCGAAAACTCGGAGCGCATTTATACGAAGTTCGTAGAAACGCCCTCGAGCGACACTGCAACGCAAGATTCACGACGCATTTATACGAAGTTCGTAGAAACGCCCTCGAGCGACACTGCAACGCAGATTCACGACGCATTTATACGAAGTTCGTAGAAACGCGTACGAATCCGAGCTTAGACCTATTTTTCACGAAACAATCGGTGGAACTCAGATTAAATTCGAGATGCTTTTTCCTTGCCATTAGGGCCGAATATGCTCCTTTTTATCGATGAAGTTACGATCGATTTTCCTTCCTGCAGTTATTCCCGCATTGTATTCCTTAGGAATTCAATGGATCCTACGGATCGAGTCCTTGAAATCATTAGGAATGACGATGGCTTACGGAGGGGTATTCGTGCTTCCGTTCGTGATCGGAATCCTTGCGGTGTACGGGGCGGAAAAGGAAACACGTCGCTCTATCTTCTTTCAAATATTTTTTCCTTGGATTCCGACGGTTCTCGCGATGTTTTTCGCCCTAGTTGTGAATTTCGAAGGTATGATTTGTCTTATCATGGGACTTCCGATCTACCTCGCCTTATCGAGCTTAGGTGGAATAGCGATCGGAATTTGGTTTTACGTTTTTCCCGGAGGCAGAATGAATCTGCTCGCAGGGTTCGCACTTCTTTCTCTGCCTCTCGTATCCGGTTACTTTGAATCATACTGGGAACTGCCGAACGAAATCCGCTCCGTGGAAACTAAAATTTCGATCGAATCCACTCCCGAAACGATTTGGAAGAATATCATTCGTATTCCAGAACTTGAAAAAACGGAAGAAGGATTTTTTTATCGTATGGGATTTCCGAGGCCGCTGGAAGCCACTCTCTCTTACGAAGGTTTAGGCGGCGTGCGCGAAGCGAGATTCGAAAGAGGGCTGATTTTTTACGAGACAATCACAGAATGGAATCGAAATCGAAAGTTGCGATTCGAGATCAAAGCCGATCCGAATCTGACTCCGATTACTACGCTCGATCCGCACGTAGTCCCTGGCGGCGCTTTTTTCGACGCTCTGCAGGGTGAATACGAATTAGAACATCATGAAATTCTCAATAACAAGAAGAAAACAAAAATCATCCTTCACCTCAGAAGCAAATATCGTTTATCAACGCGTTTTAATTTTTACGCGTCACTTTGGGGGGATTTTTTGATGAGAGACATCCAGAATTCTATATTAAGGATTTTGAAACGAAGAATCGAAGCCGCACGTTAAAAAAAGATACTTCACTTTTTTTACGAATCAGAACGAATCGAGAATTTCGAGCGTAAAATTCACCGCAAAAGGAAACCCTACAGAGCCGAAGAAACCTATACTCCACATATAAAATCAAAAAGTGATTTGTGAAAACATCGATTACGCACGTAACCGGATCAATAAAAAATACGAGCCGTGTTCGATCGCGCTCCAAGATAACGAGGCCTTTCGACATGGGCCGCATTTTACGTAGACAATAAAAGAGCTTGTTTGTTTGCGTGATGATTAGAATAATCGAATCGCATGATTTTCGCATGAAGATCGGGAATAAAATTTATCTGCGATGATACCGAAATAAGTCGGAGAGATTTCGGGATTTCCGAAAAAGAAAACGATCTACAATCCGATCCTTTGGAACAGTCGAATTCCGATGACATACAAACGTTTCTCTACACGGCACAATCGGCATCCGGAACGCTTTCGCGGCTCAAACAATACAATGACAAAAATTTATTGTTTGAATCCACAAAACGCAACTTATGATCGAAACAGTTTTTTTAGGCCTCCAGGCTTTTCGAATTTTCGAAATTCTTTTCCTTAGCTAATATCTGCGATAGAGGACGGACGATCTTTTATGAGAGGGCTCCGGCCAGGACAGATTAAGGATCGCAGCTCCTTTATCGTTAAGGAATAGAGTATTTTCCGCGAATTCGACGCACGTAAGAACGCAGGAAGTTTTCCTTTTTTAGTTCTCATTTTTTAGCAAAGCCTAAAAATTGATCCGTATCAGCATGTTCCCTTTTTCGAGACCTTTCAATTTTCATTTTTAATTTCGGAGATACATAAATCTACATATCATTTAAATTATTCATAACATAATAAAATACTAATGTAAATTTAAAAATCGGAAGAATAAAATATCTTACAGGCCGGCCGCCCGCATGCACAAAGAGAACTATTATTTTGTTTTTCCCGCAGCCTCATCGTAAAGCAGCTTACGAAACAAAAACGAGGCGGTAAAAAATTTCAATTCGTTGATTGGGGAACATCTATCTCCGCGATCCTTTTCGTTTTGAAATCGAAAAAAAAGTCCAAATCGATTTTTTATCAGCAAAAAAACGAATCCATACGAACATTGAAAATAAAGCAAAAAATGGCGACCTGATGGCGCTGGTCAATTTATAAAGAGACGCCTTTGGGGATTAGGTTCGGAATATGATTGCGAGAAGCAGTTTGCAGTTTTGATGTGGCCGCGCTTGGACGGTAAAACTTTCGTGGGAACTCACACACATCGCACGCTTTCACGATAAATGTTACAACCACACCCGTTCCCGACGGAACAAACTTCCCTCCAAGAAAAAACGCGAAAACTAGGTCCGATTTTTTTAAGCCTGAGCGGCGATCAGCTCTCCAAAGACTTCCTCGGCTTTTTTGAAATTTTCCGAAAAAAGATACGCGAATCCCAAATCGATCAGCTCGGAAACGGAAAGATTTTTTCTCTTCGCCTCCATCTTGGGAATACTTGCGATCTTTTCAGAAAATTCCTTTTTCTTTTCTTCGAAGGTAGGAAGTTCCTCGTAACCCGGGATTTTTTCGAGAATCGATTTTGCCTCGTCGAATTTTCCGAGGTGCACGAGCGCCAATCCGAGCGCACCCATCACATCCCGCTCTTCGGAAAGACGTTTCGCGTTCTCACCGAAAACCTGAATGGCTTCCTTATAATTTCTAAGATGATAGTTGGAAAAAAATTCCGTCTTACAAAAATAATCGTTCGCAAAACGAGCCTTGTAGATCGCCAGCAAATCCAACACGGTCTTAAAATCTACCGCGTCTTCGCTTACCAAAATAGCGGTTCTCAAAATGGAATACGCGACAGGGACAGAGGAAGCACGGAAATATTCTCGAAACTTCTTCGCGGATTCGCGAAATTTACCTGCCTCTTTCAAAAGGTAGGCTTCCACGAGCGGGGTCAGCACCGAAGAACCTTTCAGAAAATAATTGATTCCCCTTTCGGAACCGGATTCGAATTCTGCAATTCCGCTTAAATGATTCAAGAACACGTGATTCGGATTTTTTTTTGCGATCCCTATCACACCTTCGTAAGAACCCGTCTCGAATAATTCCCAAGCGGTTTCCTCCACGGAAGTTTGGTTGGATACTGCTAAACTCTGACCCATAGGATACCTCTCCTTTTTGTATCGGAAAGAGAGCCGATTTTCTTCCGAAAAAAAAATCAGGGATACAATCGTTCCATCATCCTAGGAAACGGAATACATTCTCGAACGTGCGCCAATCCGCAGATCCAAGCGATCAGACGCTCCGAACCGAGGCCGAATCCGGAATGGGGCACAGATCCGTATTTTCGCAGATCCAAATACCAATCATAGGACTCCACAGGAAGTTTTTCCTCCCGAAGACGTTCCACGATGGTTTCGTAATTTTCCTCCCTTTCCGACCCTCCGATGATCTCTCCCACACCGTCCGGAGCGATCAAATCCGCATTCAAAACGGTTTTCGGATTTTCCGGGTTCACCTTCATATAAAACGCCTTTGCTTCTCTCGGATATTTCTGGATAAAAATCGGACCTCCGTATTCCGTCGTCAGCATCTGTTCCCGTTCGGAATTGATATCGTCTCCCCATACGATATCCTCACCTTTCTTCTGAAGAATTTCGAGTGCTTCGGAATAATCGATCACCGGAAATTTTTTATCGAGATAGGCGAGCAAAGGAGTCGGATCGCGTTCCAGAACTTTCAGATCCTGCAATGAACGTTGAACCGTTTCCCGAATCACCGTTTTTACGAAATCTTCCTGAAGTTCCAAATTTTCCTTGTGACCGGAAAACGCCACTTCCGCTTCCACCATCCAAAACTCGGTAAGATGTCTTCTGGTTTTGCTTTTTTCCGCACGAAACGTGGGCCCGTAACAGAATACCTTCGTGTGTGCAAAGATCGCCGTTTCCAAATACAACTGTCCCGTTTGCGCGAGATACGCGTTTCCCAAATCGAAATACGGCGTGGAAAAAAGCGTCCCCGCGCTTTCACCCACGGAACCTGTCAAAATAGGAGTATCGATCAGAAGGAAATTTCTTTCATGAAAGTATTTGCGAATGGCGAAGGAGAGATGATCGCGCACGCGTAAAATCGCGAGTTGTTTCGAAGACCGGAGCCAAAGATGTCTTTGCGAAATTAAAAAGTCGATCCCGTGTTCCTTCGGAGTGATCGGATAATTCTCGGATTCACCCACGACCCGAATCGATTCCAAAACGAGTTCGAATCCGATCGGAGATTTTTCGTTTCGTACGAGTTTGCCCGTAACCGCGACGGAGGTTTCCTGACGGAGATGTTTTACGGTTTGAAAAACTTCTTCGCCTAAAATCTCCTTTTCGGCGAGAACCTGCAGGATCCTTCCCCCGGTGCGAAGCGAGACGAACTGTCTTGCGTTACTTCCTCGGATTCCGTGAACCCAACCTTGGATCGTTACGTTTTGATCCACGTGTTTCTCTACTTCATGAATGCTGACCACTGGTGTTTCGGACATGGACCCATTTTATCGTTTCGGTCGGATCGGAAAGGATATTTTTTACCTGACAGAGAAGAGCGCCCATAAATCCTGAGAAGTATGAATCCGGTTTTGTTAGATGGAAAAAAACTCTCCGAAAAAATCAGAGAAACGATCCGAACGGAAATCGAAGAACGGAAATCGAAGAACCTCCGGATTCCGAAACTCGCAACGATCTTGGTGGGAAACAACCCCGCTTCCGAAACCTACGTTTCGATGAAGATCAAAGCCTGTCATTCCGTGGGAATGGGTTCGGAGATGATCCGTCTTCCGGAAGAAACCAGCACCGAACAACTTCTCGCAGTCATAGACAAACTCAACGCGGATCCGAACACGGACGGAATTCTATTACAACATCCTTCTCCACCTCAAATCGACGAACGGGCGGCCTTTGATCGTATCGCGCTTCGTAAGGACGTGGACGGAGTGACGACCCTGTCTTTCGGAAAACTTTCCATGGGAGTGGAAACATACCTTCCTTGTACTCCCTACGGAATGGTTCTCCTCTTAAAGGAATACGGAATCGACCCGGCGGGAAAAAATGCGGTCGTAGTCGGGCGTTCTCCGATTTTGGGAAAACCGATGGCGATGCTCCTTACGGAAATGAACGCGACCGTCACTCTCTGTCACTCCAAAACACGGAATCTTCCGGAAATCGTTCGCAAAGCGGACATCGTGGTCGGTGCAGTGGGAAAACCGGAATTCATACAAGCCGATTGGATCGCCCCCGGAGCGGTGCTTCTCGACGCAGGATACAATCCCGGGAACGTGGGCGATATAGAAATTTCCAAAGCCAAGGATCGGTCCTCCTATTATACGCCGGTTCCCGGAGGCGTCGGTCCGATGACGATCTCCGTACTTCTTTTGCAGACGCTCTATTCGGCAAAAGAACACTTTACACCACCGGTACGGTGAAAACGATGTTTCCTGATGGCGATCAGTTTTGACGAATGCTTTCAAACCTATCCGGAACTCAACCTTCCGAACGACCTGGATGAATTTTGGTCCGAGGCGATCCGGGATCTAAAAAATTTCCCGATCAAAAAACAATCCAAGGCCCTTCTCAAGGGATCGATTATCAAGGAAACCATCTACGACATTTCCTTTCAGTCCTGGCAGAATGCGACCCTGAACGGCACACTGGTCATTCCCCGAAAACGGGGAGATCTCCCGGTCCTGGTTCACTTTCACGACTATTGCAAGGAAAGACCCGCAATCATCAAAGGACTCACCGAACTCGGTGTCGCGCAACTCATCATCGATCTCAGAGGACACGGTTCCCAACTCGTTCGCCCCCAACTCAAAGAAGGAGAAGTGATGGATCCGGACTGGACTCCCGGATATTTTTCCAAGGGTCTCGATGGAAAGGATTCCTTTTATATGAAAGGTTTGTATCTCGACGTCATCCGAGCGATCGAATTCCTCCGACTGACCGACGGTATCGACGGGGAAAGGATCATACTTTCCGGGAAATCGATGGGGGCATCTCTTGCTCTTTTCGGAGCGGCGTTCACCAATCGGATCAAAGGTCTCATTCTCGAAACCCCGAACTTCTGTAATATCGACGAAATCCAACTCAAACTCGGGAAAAGTTGGACCAAGGAAATAGCGGAACAGTTAAACGCTTCAAAAAACAAAAAAACCGCGATGAAAAAAAGTTTAGCATATTATGATAGTATAAACTTCTCCAAGAAGATCAAGATTCCCGCCCTGGTTTCAGTGGGACTCGACGACAAGGTCTCCCATCCTAAATCCGTGTTCGCGTTGTTCAATCACCTCAACTGCGACAAACGAATGCAGGTATATCCAACGGAAGGCAATGAGGCGGGAATCAAAGGCGACAAACAAAACGCGGCTAATTTAGAATTCGTGAGGGAAATCTTTTTTCCTGAATGATCGAAGTCCACTTCCACAATTCACTTACGGGAAAGAAGGAGAAATTTTCCCCCGCCGATCCTAAACACGTTACCGTTTATTCCTGCGGACCGACCGTTTATAACTACGCCCATATCGGAAATCTAAGAGCTTTCCTTTTCGTGGACTTACTGCGTCGCTCCCTAAAACTGCTCGGTTACGGAGTCGATATGACGATGAACATCACGGACATAGACGACAAGATCATCCGCGATTCGATCGCGAGCAAAAAAAGCGTTCAGGAGTTCACCTCTCCTTGGACCGCCGCGTTTTTCGAGGATTTAAAAACCCTATCCGCCGAAACTCTGGAACACTATCCGAGAGCGACCGATTCCATAGAGGAAATGGTCGATATCGTTCACAAACTCAAAGAGAAGGGATTCGTCTACGAAAAGGACGATAGTCTTTATTTTTCGATCCAGAAATTTCGCGACTACGGAAAACTCAGTAAGATAGACGTATCCGGAATGCAAACGGGAACCCGTTACGACACGGACGAATACGAAAAGGAAGACGTGCGTGATTTCGTACTTTGGAAAGCTCCCAAGTTGGAAGGCGAAACGTCTTGGGAAACCTCTCTCGGAACCGGGCGGCCCGGTTGGCACTTGGAATGTTCCGCGATGATACGCAAGGTGTACAAAGCCGGAGTGGACATTCATACCGGAGGAGTGGATCTTCTGTTTCCCCATCACGAAAACGAAATCGCACAATCGGAAGGCGCTTTTCCCGAAGAAACCTTCGTAGGAATTTGGCTTCATTCGGAACATCTACTTGTGGACGGACAAAAGATGTCCAAAAGCAAAGGAAATTTTTATACGTTACGCGACCTTATCGGACAAGGATTGGATCCGAAAGCGGTCCGTTTTCTACTTCTTTCTTCGCACTATAGGACCAAACTCAATTTTTCCACGGATCGAATCGGAGAAGCCTCTTCGAATATCCGTAAACTACAGAATTGCCTGGATCGTCTATTGGAAGCGTCTCCGACGCTAAAACCGGATCCGGAGTTTTTATTTCAAGACGCTTCCGTTCTTACCTGGAAAAAGGAATTCGAAGAAGCATTGGCGGACGACCTCAACGTGGCCAAAGCCTTGGCGACCGTATTCGAATCCGTCAAAGCGGCGAATTCCTTTCTGGAGGCGGGAGCTTCCGATTCGTCACAAAGGACAGAGTTCATACATCTATTCTCGTTTTACGATAGAATATTCGGAATTTTGAATTTCGAATATTCAAAAAATTTAATTGATTCCGAAATCGAATCCTTGATCGCGGAAAGACAGGATGCGCGGAAAAACAGAAACTTCGCCCGGTCGGATGAAATTCGCGATCTTCTATCTGCACAAGGTATTCTCATCGAAGACACGAAGGACGGAATCCGTTGGAGGCGAAAATAGCCAGACAGGAATACATCTTCGGCAAACGCACTTTGATCGAATTGACCGAAGCGTTTCAAGGTAAGGAACATGCGTTTCCGTTCGCCGAATTATACGTAAAGGAAAATCCTGGATCCGAAATCGTCGAAAAAATATTAAACCGACTTCCCTCCTTCGTCAAAGTCCACAAGGTAACCGTTGCAAAACTGGATTCTCTCGTACCGGGAAGAAATCACCAGGGTCTCGTCGCACTCAAAACCCCCTCTTCGCGTAACGTCGTGGATAAGAAAAATCTAGAGGAATATCTTTCCGGAAAGCCGGGATCTTTTTTGATTTTGGATCGGATCCAAGATCCCGGAAATTTGGGAAATATACTCAGGACCGCGGAATGTTTCGGTTTCAAGAACGTAATTCTCCCCGAACGCGAATCCGCCGGAATCACCCCCGTGGTGGAAAAGGTATCGTCGGGCGCGTTATCTTTTTTGAAGATTTTCACCGTAAAAAATCTCGCCAATACTTTGGAATTATTAAAAGAAAACGGTTACTGGATCGTATCCACAAGCGATCGAGGAACCGAGGATTGGTCTAAACTTCCCTCGCCGAACGAACTCGCCGTACTCATGGGTAATGAAGGAGAAGGAGTCAAACGAATCCTTTTGGAAAAATCGGATTTTATACTTCGGATTCCGATGCACGGGAATTTGTCCTCTCTCAACGTTACCGTCGCAACGGGAGTAGTACTGGATCGTATCGTCAATCGCAGCTAACGTTCTTCTTTCGGATATGGACGGGCTTAGAGAAATATCCTTTTTTTATATTCCGATTTTCGAATTTTCCTTTCCCTACCTGTAATTAATCTTCTTGCATTTTTTGTTTTTTACTGCCGAATAGGAAACGATGAAGACCGTAAACAGACCCGTATTGATTCTTTTGTTTTTGTTTTTCTTTTCCTGTAATCTTTCGTTGGATAAGGTCCGCGAAAGACTAAATCTTAAAAAGGAAAAAAGTATCGTGGAAGAGTTTCTCTCCGGATTGACCTTTGCCTTTTGGTCGGAAACCAATCACGAACTTTACAAATTCGTCCCCGTTCCCTTTGTATTGTTAAAATCCCAGTTCAACGCGGACCAATTCGCGGTCGCTTCCGTGGAACTCAAGGAAAATAAACCGAAACTAGTCCTGATACACGGATGGGATTTTAAGGAAAAAAACGTGGATCCGCCGACGGATAAGTTTACGAAGGTCTCCAATTTGAGAGGGACCTGGGACGATGTTTTGGAGATGTATTCGCAGGATCTTTTCCAAGTACAGACGAATTACGAACTCTATACGTTTACGTATAGAACCTCCGATTATGTGGAGAACAACGGAAGAAGATTGATCGATAAGTTAAACTCGGTTTTTTCTCCGGAGGACAAGGTGATTCTTTTAGCGCATTCCATGGGCGGACTCGTTTCCCGTTCCGCTTTGTATCATTCGAATAACACGTATGAGGTGATCGATTTCGTCGTCAGCCTGGGAACGCCGTATCTCGGATCTCCGTTTGCATCCACCGGTTATCAGGGAAACTTCGGAACCCTCGGCGATCTGATCGCATTTATGACCGGCACCGAAGGAGGAAAGGACCTAGCTTATACGAATGCGCTCGGAACGTCTTATCAAGTTCCGATTCCGGCGGAATTCATCGATGGTGCCTTTAATCCCTATCTCGAACGGCTTCTTGCGGAATCTTCCAAAGACGACAGGGTGTCCGTTTTTTTCGGTGAAATGAGCGTATGTTCGGGTCATCCAGGTTCGGAGGCGATCTACGTGATCGGTTGCAGTTTTCTTTCCAACGGAAATCCGAGTTTCACGAACAAAAGCGACGGAATCGTATCTTCAACGAGCGGGAAAATGTCCTCTAAACTTCCGGGAGCAAGACAGGTTGTGAAGGACTTGGATCACGCCCAACTTTCATTCCGTAGTCACGTCAACAATACGTCCCGCAACAATTACTTCAACGAAGTGATCACATGGATCGACGGACTATAGCCTAAAACCCTTCGTCTTTGGGGAATCCGTAGTATGTTTAACTCCTCATTTTTGAAGGGAGGGATTCGGTTTTTCATCCTGCTTTTCTCTTCCGCTCTTCTTTCGTTTTTTTGTATTCGCGGAGAATTCGAAGTCGTTTATCTGCACCCTGAGGACGGCGGTTGGATTTTGAACAATAGGATCTACGGCTTTCCGTTTCCGTATATTTACGACAACGTCGTCAGTTCTTTAGAACATTCTATAATTCTAATTTACTTTTTCGTCGATTTTACTTTTTATCTTTTGCTTGTTTCGGCGTTTTTTTTCTCCTTCAAAAATGAAATCGAGAACTTTCTTTCTTCGAAACGGGGAAATTTCTTTTTCTTCGGATGGGTGATCGCTGCGTTTTTTGTAACTTCGATTCGTCTTCTTTTTTACTTTTTTTTCGTGACCATGATCGACTGGGATCTCGGATTTCGTGGCGATTCGGTTCGTTGGATTGGTTTCGGTTTTTCGTTTTTATATCCGTAGCACGGTTCGTTTTGTTTCGGCCGCGTTTGCTCCTCCTATTCCATGGATCCTCATCTTCTGGAACCTGCGATTTTGTGCGGGAACTACCGCACAACAACGAGCGCACAAGAAAACTTCTGACTACAAACCGTGCGGGAACTACCACACAACCACGCTCACACGAAAAAACTTCTGACTACAAACCGTGCGGGAACTACCACACAACCACGAGCGCACAAAAAAAACTTCTGACTACAAACCGTGCGGGAACTACCACACAACTCAATCCAAACGGACTGAAATTCCCATTTCTTGCATGGCCCGTTTCGTTTCCCGAATCGAATATTCCCCGAAATGAAAAATCGACGCAGCTAAAACCGCATCCGCTTTTCCCCGGAGAATCGCTTCCACCATATGTTCCGGATTCCCGGCACCACCTGACGCGATGATCGGAATCTGCAAAGCCGAGGAAAAATTTTTGAGAAGAGCAATATCAAATCCGTTCCTCGTTCCGTCGCGATCCATCGAAGTCAAAAGAATTTCGCCCGCACCTTTCGCCGCAGCCTCCTGCGCCCAATCCAAGGCTTCCCGACCGGTTTCCGTCCTTCCGCCGTGTAAAAAAATTTCGTAACGATCCCTTTCCTTGTGGAATTTGACATCGATCGCACAAACGATACACTGCGATCCGTAAATTTCGGAAGACTGCAAAAGCAACTCGGGATTTTGAAAAGCCGCCGTGTTGATCGAAACCTTATCCGCACCTTTTTCCAAAACGGATTTTACGTCTGCAACCGTACGAATTCCACCCCCGACCGTAAAAGGAATGAAGATTTTTTCGGCGATACGTTCCACAAGATGAAGCAAAATCTCCCTGCGATCCGAAGAAGCGGTGATGTCTAAAAAACAAAGTTCGTCCGCGAGATTTTCCTCATAGATCGCCGCGGATTCGACCGGGTCCCCGGCGTCCACGAGATTTACGAAATTCACCCCCTTGACCACCCTTCCATCTTTGATGTCCAGGCAGGGAATGACTCTCGCGGTAAGATTGCTCATCCGATAGATTCCGGAAGTTGAATATTCAAACTTTCTAATTTAGAAAGTTCTTGTGCGAATCCGAATAGTTTTCCCTCTTCGAAGGAAGGAGCGGTAATCTGCAATCCGATCGGCAAACCGGCGGAATCGGTTCCCATCGGAACGCTGATCGCCGGGAGCCCCGCGAGATTTACGCTCGTAGTCCAAATATCCGCTTTGTACATCTGAATCGGATCCTTCGTTTTTTCTCCGACCCGAAACGCGGTCGTGGGAGAGGTCGGTTGCAAAATCAAATCGACCTTCGAGAAGAACGTTTCATATTCGTTCCGAATCAATACCCTGGCCTTTTGCGCGGTTCCGTAATAGGCGTCGTAGTAACCTGCCGACAAGGAAAAAGTCCCCAGTAAAATTCTACGTTTCACTTCCGGACCGAAACCTTCCGTTCTCGAATCCACAAACAGATCCTCGAGTTTTCCGGTTTTGTCCTTTCTGGCTCCGAAACGGATTCCGTCAAAGCGCGATAGGTTGGAGGAACATTCCGCCGTTGCGATGATATAATAGATCGGGATTGCGTATCCGAATTTGGAGAAGTCCAATTCGACCAAAGTCGCTCCCTTCGCCTTCAACAAATCCAACGTTTTTTCGTATGCTTTGGCGACATCGGTTTGAATTTCCGGAGTCATTCGGATCACTCCGACTTTGATTCCTTTCCAATCGGAAGAAGAAACCTGCGAAGGAGAAAACGCGGAACGATGGACCGAAGTGGAATCGCGTTCGTCTTTACCGGAAATCACGGAAAACAAATCGATACAACCCTGCACATCCTTCGAAAACGGACCGATCTGATCCAAACTGGAAGCATACGCGACAAGACCGTATCTCGAAACGGTTCCGTACGTCGGTTTTAATCCGTAAATTCCGCAAAGGGACGCGGGCTGACGAATGGAACCGCCCGTATCCGAACCGAGCGCCAACGGAACCATCGAAGCTGCGACGGCCGCCGCGGAACCTCCGCTGGAACCTCCGGGAATTCTTTCGAGATCGAACGGATTTTTCGTAACCTGGAACGCGGAATTTTCGGTGGAGGAACCCATCGCAAATTCGTCCATATTCGTTCTCGGAAATAAGACGAATCCCTTCTCTAAAAGCCGTTCCACCACGGTCGCATGAAACGGAGATTTATAATTTTCTAATATTCTAGAAGCGCAGGAAGTCACCGAACCGCGGATACAGATATTGTCCTTGATGGCCACGGGCATTCCGTCGAATTCCGACAAAACCTTTCCCGATTTTCTTCTTTCGTCGCTTTCAGTCGCCGCCTTTAGGATCGTGTTTTCGTCCAAGGACAAGAACGCCTTTACGGAACCGTCCACCTCTTTGATTCGATCGATACAGGCTTGTGCGAGAGCGACGGCGGAGATTTCGCCGGAGTTCAGCGATTTTTTGAGATCAACATAAGATTTTTTTAATATTTCGTTCATGTTTCGATCACCTTAGGGACGACGAAATATCCGTTTTGAAAGGAAGGTGCGAAGGTTTCGATTTCTTCTCGGGAAAGATGTTTTCCCATGAGATCCGGACGGATCGCGTTCTGGTGGTTCAGATAAATTTCATCTTCTCCGATCGAACTGACGTCCAATGTTTTGACCTGATCGACGTATTCGAGAATCTTATTGAAGTCGTTCAGGGCGGATTCCTTTTCCTCGGGGCGGATTTTCAGACGTGCGAGCTCCGCTATTTTCTGCAAAGAATCTTCGTTCAGGTTCATGATTCTCTCCCTTGCTGTCAGACTGTTTTAGTAGGCATTTTTGTCCATGATTCCTTTAAACGGAGTCAGTAGAATAATCTTTATATCCAGCCATAAGGACCAGTTTTCGATATAATAGATATCGGCCGCGATTCGATCCTCGATCGAAGTGTCTCCGCGCAGGCCTTTCACTTGGGCGAGTCCGGTGATTCCCGCCTTCACCGCGTGTCTACGCATATAGTGTTTGTGATCGTTCTTAAACTTCTCAACGAAATGCGGACGTTCGGGCCTCGGCCCAACGACGGACATATCCCCGAAGAGCACGTTGAAAAACTGGGGAGTTTCATCCAGGGAAAGTTTCCGTAAAATCCGTCCTACCGCGGTCACCCGAGGATCGTTTTGAACGGTCCAAGTCGTCTCCGATTGATTTCTGGTCTGAACCACCATCGTTCTAAATTTGATCATCTTGAATTTTTTATGATCCAAACCGACACGTTCCTGATAATAAAACACCGGTCCCGAGGAAGTAAGTTTTACGAGCAAGGCCATCAAAAGATAAAAGGGGGAAAAAAGCAGAATGAATAGGATCGAGAAAAAAAGATCGAAACTACGCTTTATAAATTTATTATATCCTAATCGAATCGGAATGTTACGGATCGAAATCACGGGAAGACCTTCCATTTCCTCGACACGTCCGCGGGCTTTGATGAATTCCTGAAAACCCGGAACGATTTTGAGATCAATACCTTCGTGATCGCAGGCGTCCAATACTTCCTTGAGGTGATCCCCTTCCGAAGGCTCCAAAGTATAAACGACCAGATCGGGACGTTCGGTCTCTAAAATTTTTCCTATCTTCGCGATTTTGCCTAAAACCTTCATGTCCTTACGCACCGGTTTCGTTGCACCGCTTTGGACGAATCCCAAAATCTTATAACCGTAAATTCCGTGTTTGATGACGGCGTCGTTGAATCGTTTCGAAGTTTCCGCAACGCCGACCACAAGCACGCTCCTTAGGTTATAACCTTTTTTACGGAGAATCCTAAGGATGATCCTTGCGGAAAAATGAAGAAGACTCGTCGTGAAAGTATTGATGAACGCAAAAGCCAAAATCACAGAACGGGAAAAACGTTCACTTCCCAAATCCCCGCGGAAAAAAAACAGGATCGCAAGGACCAGGATCAGGTTGATAAAAACCCCGCCCGCGATCGTCAGAAATTCGTCGATAAAGGAAAGTCCGCGCCTCGGATGATAAAGATCGATCGCGATAAAAACGATCACCTGAAAAAAGGACAACAAAACGAAAAGAAATACGTAACTCTGAACGTCCACGTATCGTCTGTCCAAACCGGTGTCGTCCAAAAGATAAAAGCGGAACGAAAACGCGAGAATACAACCTAACAGCGCGTTTGCGAAATCCAAAAACGTAAATACGAGTTTGAACGTTTGACTTCTTTCTTTCAACATATCAAGGATTCTCCGAATTGATTTCGGCCCTGTCCCCGGCTTGAAACGGTCGTTTTCGGAAACGAAACAAACGGACCCTCGTCAACTCGGAGGAATCCTGTTGTCCCAGGCTGAAGTCCGTGATCGAAATGGAAAAGAAAATCGACTGATCGTAAAAGGAAACTAACCCGTCCGTTCGTCCGCCGGGAACCGCACGCAGATCCATACTGTAACCGAGTCTAAAGTTGGCGGTATGAAGATTGTATTTGATCGTTCCCATAAAACGATTTATGTTTAGCGCAGTGTTTTGTCTCGCACCGTTTCCGTTTACTCCCGTCCCGTCTATCAAATCCCTTTGTAAGGTCGTTCGTTCCAGATTGATCGTGGACGCCGTCATCGTAGGATCGTTTCCGAAATAGTAGGAGTCGTATGTGTTCCCGACCTGATTGGTATATCTCCACGGTTGACTCACCCTGGAATCCAACTCCGCCTCTATGCCTAGATGTCTCGTAAAATCTATATTCGCTTTTACGAATATACGATATCCGTCCAAAATGGGGCTGTTATACACGTGATACCAGGTTCCTCCGAGCTCCAATTCCCGGATCAAACGTACGAAAGGAAGGGTAAATCCTCCCATCTTGTAGGACATGGTCAAGCTGTTGGACAACGGTTTCGCTTTGGGAGTATGATGAACGTAATCGTTGTTCAAAAAAAGTCCCGAATAAAAGCTGCGTTTCTTTTCGAGCAAAGAGGCGCGTTTCGGACGGAAGCCGTCCAAAAAATCGAAATAACCGGAAAAACGAGCCACGGTAAAATACCAACGCTCCGAGTCGGTCGGTTGCGGTTTGTATTCCGGAGAAAACGTGCGAAGGTCTCGGATCGTACGAATGGAAATTTCGAAATTCTCCAACGCGTAACTTTCCAAGGAAACTTCCAACTCGTGTTGTCTCGTTTTGGCGAGAACCGGATCCTGCAATTCGGGTTTGTACGCTTCCAACTTCCGGTAAGTCGCGTTAAAAAACAACAAAGGAACTCCGATCCTAAGATTGGAGGATGTGCGGAGATATTCGTAGGATTCCCTCGCCAACAAACGTTCCAACGAAGTGAACGAACTGTCCGTAACTCCGGTAACTGCCGCGGTATTCCTACTCGTAGCGGATTGTTTTTTAGCCCCAAAATACACGTTAGGCGTCACCGTAATATAACTTCCAAGATTCAGAGCGGTACGCAGACCCGATTCCCCCTGGGTGAAATACTGGGTTCTCAAAACGTTGTCCTTGTAGTTTCCGTACGGATCCTGATAATTTCCGTCGAGCGTGGGAACCGCCAGATTCTCGCGGGTAGGAACCCCGTAATAACGCAAAATCGTATTCGTCAAAAACACGTCCCAATAAACGGCCGAATTAAAATACGGAAGCCTTCCCACTTCGGAGGAATTACGTATGGTGGTCGTAGGTAAAACGTCCACGATGGGAAAATAGCCGGACTTGCCCGCGGGAGAAAGGATATAATACAGGAGATTCCGTTTCATCCCTACGTTGATGGATAAGTCTCCTCGATTTTCCGTATAATCGAATTTCCATTCCAAAGTGTTTCGGATGAAACCCAGACGTACGTTCCTCGCGGTGTATAAGGATTGAAGAGTGTTAGCGGGTTCGTATCGGTTTCCGTACTCGTATTCGTAAAGACGGTTCGTATAATTTTCGTATTGAAAGCTGATATTTCGGGTAACGTCTTTCTCGGTGTTGTTCGTTTTGGAATTCAAAAGAATCCTACCCTTCCACCAAGGTTCCGTGTCGGTTCCGATATTACGATACGGACTGTTCGGATCCGAAGAAAACAGAGGTCCCTTATCGACTTGGTTGGACACGGCCGTGGTTCCGATGCCGAAACTTTTAAACCTATCCTCGTAAGCAGCGGAAATCTCGTAGTTCCTGTGGTTGGCGTATCCGATATCGATCAGATAATTCAAAGCGGGGCTTTGTTTCCACATCTCGAGAGAGAAGGCTTGACCCGTTTTTTCGTAAAAATCAGCGCGAAATTTATATCCCATCGGCGCGAAAGAATACGTAGGCATGACGGACCACTGATACGAGTTCTGCATAAACAGACCTTGCGTATTGTTCTTACCCGCTTGTGTGATCCATCCGTTACCTAAATTGCTGTTGTACAAAAAAGGAAGCCACAAAACAGTAGTACCACCGACCTGATAACGCACGTTAGTTGCCATTACGGTCTTATCTTCGTATATGTAGAGTTTGTTTACCTTAAAGGAATAATGCGGTTTTTCGGCGTTGCAGATCGTAAAGTAACCCATCTCGAGCGCATAACGTTTGTCGTCCAATTTTTTGAGTTTTTCGCCGATAAAGTGTGCGGGGGCAAACGTACCTTTGGTTTTGTACACAACCCCTTTTTCCAAACGAAAATCGTAGATGAATTTATCCCCCTCCACGACCGCTCGCCCGTCCTTATAGACGATGCCGCCTTCCGCGTAGATTTCCTGCCGTTCGCTGTCCACGGTGATCGTCTCCGCTTCGATCGAACCCGAACGAAGTTTCAAACGAACCCTTCCCCGCAAAACGAGAACACCCGATTTATTCTTATCCACCTGCAGAAGTTCCCCTTCCGAAGCGTTTTCAATGGAGATCGGCAATGCCTTTTTTTGTTGCGGCAACTGAGCGAGAGGATTTTCGGAAACCGGGACCTGATCTTCCAAGGCGGCGCGGAGACGTTTTCTTCTACTAAAAAGGGAACCGTCCCGGGAAAGACCTAAGGATTGTAAAAGATCGTCCACTTCCCGATCCGGAAGAGTGTCGATGGATTTTCCCAAAAGACGATTTTTGGCGCGCAACAAAGCGAGTTTTTTATCCTCTCCCGGGGAAGAAGACAAGCTCTGATCCGCGGCTCCGCCCGTAATCATACGAAGCATCTGTTCCTCTGTTTGCGCGAACGCGGGAAACCCGAAAAACAAAAAGGCTAAAATCAGAATTAAACGGAGATACATTCCGGTACCGGTGTCAGATTATTCCCGCGAATTGGATTTTCATCTAATAAATTTAGTGAAAACGAGAACCCCGACCCCCAATAAGATTCTATAAATTCCGAATATGGAAAAGGAATGCCTCTGCACGTATTTCAAAAACCAGCGTATGACCAAAATACAAAGAAGAAAAGAAATCAAAAAACCGAACAACAAAACCGGAATTGTATCTCCGTTCAAAATGGATCTGTATTTATAAAGTTTGTAGAATCCGGCGGCCAACAAAACGGGAACCGCAAGAAAAAAGGAAAACTCCGCGCTACTCTTTGCGTCCTTTCCCAAAAACCGCGCGGTGATGATCGTCGCCGCGGATCGGGAAACGCCCGGAATCAAAGCGACACACTGAAAGATTCCGATCCAAACCGCGTCCGAAAAAGCGATCGGCTCTCGAGGAGCCGCGCCTCCTTTCTTTCGAAAAAAACGTTCTGCGAGAAGAATCAAAACTCCCCCGAAAATCCAAGCTCCCGCCAAAATATCCAAAAGGTCCGGTCTGGCTTTGATCGTGTCCAGAAAACGTTTCGCGAGAAAACCCGCCGCCAAAATCGGCAAAGCTCCGATCCCGATTTTGAGAACGAAATGAAATCCGACCGATTCCTTCTGCTGTCCGACCAAATATCGATACGAGGAGACTAGATGGGAACGAAAGGTTTCACGATACAAAAATAATACGGAAAGAATCGCGCCGCTTTGGATGAAAATATCAAAAAGATCGTCGAACTCGATTCCGAAATTCTCTCCGGAAAACGGAAAAAACGAACTGAACAGAAACAGGTGCCCCGTCGAGGACACCGGAAGAAATTCGGTGATCGCCTCAATGATACTTCTCAGAAAGGCGTTCAGGTAATGGTTCAAGGAAGTTACTGTCCGGGAGTTTTTGGGGCTTCCGTTTTAGGAGCTTCGGGAGAAGCCGGAGCTTCTTTGGTATCGGAAGAAGACGTTCCGGATTTTTTCTTTAAGAATGCGTCCAGATCGAACTTGTCGTTGTGTTTAATGGAAACCTGTTCTTTGATTCTTTCCAAAACCTTCGGAAGAATTTCCTGAGACTTGTCCTTTTTCAACTTCGCCCTTGCGAAAAGAATACAACGGTCGATCGGAAGAGAACCGATCTGCGGTTCTTTGGAACGGAGTTTCTGACATTCCTCCATCGCCTCTTCTTCCGAAATTTTGATCTTACTTTCCACGAGATGCATCACGTAGAGTTGGGAAACGATCTGCATTTCCTGAAACTTCAGAATTTTTTTGATATCGTCGCGTTTGGTGAATCCGTCTTTTTCCGCCGCGATCGTAGTGATCATCATATCTCTGTATTGGTCGTAAAAATTCTTTTTTTGAAACTGATAGTTGAGAGCTCTCATCTGTTCCGGAACTTCCGCGATGTCCTTCGAGATGAATTCGAGAAGATTTTCCTTTTCGATATTCTGAACCCGACTCATGGCGTCGATCGCCACGTTATAAGTATCTTCAAAACTATTCACTGTGATTTTATTGCCGTCGAGTGTTTCGATGACTTCGGAGTTGTCTCCGCAACCCGCCAAAAACGCGGCGATGAGTGTTACAAAAATGAGAATACTGTTTTTTTTCATCGGACTTAAGGTTCCTGGTGCATAGGATAGGATTCGGCGTTTGGTCGTCTATACTTTTTTGGAAGGAAGCATTTCGGAAAGAAGGAAGATGAGAGTGTCCAACGTTTCCTTTTCCGATTTTTTTCCTGTTTGAAAAATAAGCACGTTCGGTTCCCTCGGATTGATCGTAAGACCGAGCCTAGCGGAAATAAGATGAATGATTTTTTCGTTGTCTCCTCGGAAATAAGAGCCTGACTTCAATTTGATTTCGTCCTTCATCGCGGCGACGGATTCGAAACCTAAATTGGATGCGAGGGTTCTGATTTTTTCCAGAAGAACGAACGTCTTCGCGTCTGCGGGAGGTTCGCCGAAACGATCTCTCATCTCCGTAAGAACCTCCTCGATCTCTTCGAGATCCCGAGCGCCTTCGAACTTTTTGTAAAATTCTATCTTTTGTCTCGTATCTGGAATGTATGTTTCCGGAATAAAGAAGTTCGTATTCAGCGTTACGGAAGTTCTCACCTCCACGGCGACTTCTTCACCTTTGATCCTGGAAATCGCGTCTTCGAGCATACGCACATACAGATCGAATCCGACTTCCATGATATCTCCGGATTGTTCCTTACCGAGCAGATTTCCAGCGCCCCGTATCTCCAAATCCCGCATCGCAACCTTAAACCCCGAACCTAATTCCTGATATTCGTAGATCGTGTTCAGACGTTTTTCAGCTTGTTCCGTAACGACTCTGTCCTTGGGAAGAAGCAGATAGGCGAACGCCTTACGATCGCTTCTACCCACCCTTCCCCGAATCTGATAGAGTTGCGAAAGACCGAAAAGATCGGCGCGTTTTACGAACAGAGTATTGACATTGGGCATATCGATTCCGGATTCGATGATCGTCGTTGTGACGAGAATATCGTATTTGCGGTTGTAAAAATCGAGGAGAGTTTCCTCGATTTCATCCTCGGTCATCTGGCCGTGTAAGACGCCGATCGACGCCTCGGGCACTATATCTCCGAGATACTTGGTTTCCTGTTCGATCGTTTCGACTCGGTTATAAAGATAAAAAACCTGACCGTCTCGTTTGATTTCGTTACGGATCGCGTCCGCGATCAAGTCCTCATCCTCCTCCAAAACGTAGGTTTCCACCGACTGACGGTTCTTAGGCGGAGTGGCGATGATGGAAAGCTCCCGGATTCCAGTGAGCGCCATGTGAAGTGTTCTGGGAATCGGCGTGGCGGTTAACGTAAGCACGTCCACGAGGTTCTTGAACTTTTTGATCGCCTCCTTGTGGTTCACGCCGAACCTCTGTTCCTCGTCGATGACGAGAAGGCCCAGATTTTTCGGTTTGAGTTTGGAGGAAAGAATCGCGTGAGTTCCCACCACCATATCTATTTTACCGAAGGAAAAATCCTCGAGTATCTTTCTGGTTTCGGCCGCGGTTTTAAAACGGGAAACCAACTCAACGCGGAGCGGATAATTTTCGAAACGGCTTTTAAACGTATTATAATGTTGTAATGCTAAAATCGTCGTAGGCGCGAGCATCATGATCTGACGACCTGCCATCGCCACTTTAAACGCCGCGCGGATGGCTACTTCGGTTTTTCCGTAACCTACGTCCCCGCATACGAGTCGGTCCATGGGACGCGGGGATTCCAGATCCCGTTTTACCGCTTCGATGGCCTCGATCTGGTCCGGTGTTTCCTCGAACTCGAATTCGGCTTCGAATTCCTCTTGATACACTGTATCCGGAGGAAAAGCGTATCCTTGTAGTTTCATACGATTGGAATACATCTGCACGAGATCCTCGGCAAGAGCCTCCACCGCTTTTTGAACCCGGTCCTTCGTCTTTTTCCAGGTGCTTTTTCCTAAACTATCGAGACGAGGAGATTCGGTGCCGCCTATGTATCTCTGAACCAAAGAGATCTGATCCAAAGGAACGAAAAGCGAATCGCCTCCCGCATATTCCAATTTCAGAAAGTCCCGCTCTTTCCCCCCCGCATTGGTACGCTCTATCTTGAGAAACTTACCGACCCCGTGGTGTATATGCACCACGTAATCCCCTTCCTTGAGATCGATAAAACTCTGGAGCGCTTTGCTGTTCTGTTTTTTAAAACGGGTTTTCCGTTTGTATTCCCTTCCGAAGATGTCGTTTTCGGAAAGAACGAGGATTTTTTCGTCTTCGTGTATGAAGCCGTTTCTGAGTTCGGAAAGTACTAAAAACGCGTCCTTTTTCTGATCCGTTATGCGAAACGGCTGAGGTTCGGCGGCTTCTTCGTTTAACAAAACGATGCCTTCCTTTTCGAAAAGGCTCTGCAGACGTTTGGTCTGCGCTTCGAAGGAGGAGGTCAATACGATCTTCCAACCTCCCTCCGCGCGCAGTTCCGCGATTTTTTCACGGACCTCTCGGATTTTTCCCTTAAACCCTGGCGCCTCTTTGAGCGAGGAAACCGGATCGTTTCCGTTTCGGGGCGGTAGACCGAAAAACGAAATTCCTGCGAGATCCGAAACCGCCGAATATTCCGATCCGAACGAAAGCAGCTTCTCCGGAGGAGCACAAAGGATTTCCCGGGACCGTTTTTCATACAAGGAAGCGTATTCCCTCTCCAGGTGGACCAAACGTTCCCGGACCGCGTTGGGAGAAGGAAACAGAAGTGTCGGAGGTTTCGGAAAGTAGGAAAGAATCCCTGCGTTTTCCCGCACAAGAGGGATCAGCTCCTCGTAATAAACCCCGTAGTTAAAATCGGGAATTTCGGGAAGATGAAGACCGGAATCCGCAGACTTTAGAATATTCTGATATTCTTTTTTTTGTTCGTCCGAAAGAACGTATTCGTCCGCGGGAAGTATAAGTGCGTTTTCCAGATCCTGGATCGATCGTTGTGTGTCCGAATCGAAGGTGCGGATGGATTCGATCTCCTCTCCGAAAAGATCGATTCGGATCGGCTCGGGTGAATTGGAGGAATATACGTCCAAAATTCCACCTTTTAAGCTGAACTCTCCGAAGGTCTCGCATACGTCCGTACGTTTGTATCCCAGATCGATCAAACGAATGAGTAGGGATTCGAGATCGATTTCCGTTCCCTTTTCCAGAACGATCCCTGTACCTTGCAGGGTTTTTGCGGGAGGAAGCGTTTTTAAAAAACCGGAAACGCTCGTAAAGATCAAGGCGGGTTCTCCGCTTAAAATCCTTGCGATCGCCTTGATTCGTTCGCGTTTCATTTCTGCGGGATAACGCATGTATTCGTAGGGTAAAACTTCCTGCCCCGGAAAAAAAACCAGATCGGCGCCCGGGAGAAAACTGAGCGCCTCTCGATACAAAAACTCTGCGGCGGTATTGTTCTCCGAAATCACAAGGACCGGCCCGTTCCATTTTTGGAAGAAAGAGGAGGCTAAAACGGCATGACTTCCCGGTACGACGGAATAAATCTCCGCGGTCAAAGACGGATCGATCTTCGTTTTGGTGGAAGTTTCCGAACGCGAAGTCGTTTTGGTTCCGCGCGATCGTTGCAGAGACGAAAATAGTTCGTCGCCCAAAACGCGGATCAACTCTTTCATTCGGAAACTCTCATCGTAAGGTTGTCGATCAAACGGACCGAACCCAAAAACGCGGCCACCGCGAGCAGAAGGTTTCCGCTCAAGGACTCGGGAGCTTCCAAAGTATCCGCATTCAAAACTTCTAAATAATCCAGACGGAGTTTCGAAGAGGAATCCAGAACGTCCTTCATGATTTCACGCACCAGGATCGGATCCCGATTGCCGGAACGGATCTGCGATTCTCCCAGACGAAGCGCCCTGGAAATCAAAAGCGCTTCCTCCTTTTCGGACTCGCTCAAACGCGCGTTCCTGGAACTGAGCGCCAAACCTTCCGGAGAACGTACGGTCTCGCAGCCGATCACTTCCACCGGAAATCCGAGCGACTTACAAAATTCCCGAATCAAAAGATATTGTTGATAATCCTTCTTTCCGAAAAAGGCGAGGTCGGGCTCGACGAAATGAAAAAGCCTGGAAATAACGAGCAACACTCCCTCGAAGTGCCCCGGACGCGAGGTCGCGCACAGATTCCGCATAAGATGAGGAATTTGTAATACTACTTCCGGAATCCCGCCCGGATACATCGTTTCGCGATCGGGCAAAAACACAAGATCCACTTCCTTCGAACGACATACTTCCAGATCCGATTCCGTATCGACCGGATATTTGGCGTAGTCTTCCGGATCGTTGAACTGGGCGGGATTGACGAAAATCGAAACGACCGTTTTATCCGACTCCGAGACGGAACGTCGAAAAAGATCCGCGTGTCCTTCGTGCAGAAATCCCATCGTCGGAACAAATCCGATCCGTTTACCTTCGGACTTCCAGTTTCGGATCCGGGAATTCGTTTCTTCGGGTGTTCTACAAATAATCATAAAGTTTGAATATTCTTACGTTCTAATTTTTACGGAAGTGCCGTGTTCTTCGTCCAAACCTTCGAACTCGGAAAGGGCCTTCACGTGAGGATACAATTCGGAAAGGGAATTTTGCGAAACCTCCTGCCAAGTTATACGTTTTAAAAACGTTCCTACCCCGAGCGAGGAATAAATCCGGGCGGCTCCCGCGGTGGGAAGTATATGATTGGTTCCGCTGATATAATCCCCCATGGCCACCGGCGAATAATTCCCCAAAAACACCGAGCCGGCGTGTCGGATTTTTTTCAGATCCTCGCGAAAGTTTTTGGTCTGAATTTCCAGGTGTTCGGGGGCGAAACGGTTCGAAAACGTAAAACAATCTTCTAAATTAGGAAATACGAATATTCTTCCGTGATCCTCGATCGATTTTCGTTTCATCTCGCCTCGTTTGGGCCGTTCCGAAAGTGCCTTTTCCACTTCGGCCGCGACCGACTCCGCAAAGGAAAAGGAATCGGTACAAAGAATGGCCACGGAGTCCTCGCCGTGTTCCGCCTGGGAAAGCAGATCCGCCGCGACCCAAACCGGATTTGCGGAATCGTCAGCGATCACGAGAACTTCGCTCGGACCGGCCGGGCTGTCGATTCCGATCACACCCAAACCGCTGAGATACACCTTGGCCGCGGTCACGAATTTATTTCCGGGGCCGATCACGAATTCGGAAGCGGGAATCGTTTCGGTTCCGTAAGAAACCGCAGCGATACCTTGTGCGCCTCCTGCGAGAATGATCCGATCCGCTCCGGCGATTTGTGCCGCCGCGATAAGACCGTCGGGCAAACCTCCTTTTTGCGGAGGAGTGACGATTTGAACGTTTTCGACTCCCGCCAAACGCGCAGGAATCACACCCATCAAAATCGTGGAAGGATACAACGCCTTGCCGCCCGGAGCGTAAACGGAAACCGATTCGACGGGAGTGTGGCGAATCCCCAGACGGTTACCGTGGATAAGAATTTCCCGATCTTCGGGAATTTGAATTTGATGAAACGTTCGGATATTGTCCGCCGCTTTCCGCAGCGCGGCTTCGAGATCGGAATCGATTTTAGGACGCAGGTCTTTCAAATCCACCACGAACGAATCGGGAGTTTCCCCGTCGAACCTGCGAGTGTATTCCCGCAAAGCGGAATCCCCTTTTTTTTCCACGTCCTCGATGATCGGACGAACCAGACTCGATGTAGAACTTAAATCCTCTCTGGCTCGTTGGAGAACGGGATCGAGAACGTCCCGATCCTTGAGATCGACTTTTAAAATACGGATCGTCATCAAAAACCAGAATTTAAGAAAGAACTCTTCCTGCATCTGAAATTTACGGGAAAAAAACAATTGCTTCCTTCGGAAATCGAAACAATCTACCACAGACATGAAACTGATTTCCTTAAATTGTAACGGAATCCGGTCTTCCTTGGAAAAAGGTTTGGCGGAATACATACGCGAAAACGAACCCGACTTCGTATGCTTTCAGGAAACCAAGGCGACGATGGATCAGGTTTCTCCGTTTTGGGAAGAATCGGGTTACACCGCGGTCTTTCACAGCGCCGAAAAAAAAGGGTACAGCGGAGTGGCGATCCTTTATAAAAAACCGCCTCAGAGGACCACATTGGGAATCGGCGATCCCTTGTTCGATCGGGAAGGGAGAAGTATCTTTCTGGAATACCCGGACTTTGCACTTTGGAATTTATACTTTCCCTCGGGAACCACGGGGGACGTACGGCAAGCGGCGAAGATGAAATTTCTGGATTTGTTTTTGAAGGAATCCGAAAAAAGGAGAAAAAAACATCCCAACCTAATCGTATGCGGGGACGTAAACATAGCGCACACTCCGCAGGACATCCACGATCCGAAGGGCAACGCCAAAAGTAGCGGATTTCTACCCGAAGAGCGGGAATGGCTGAGCGGATTTTTGGAAAAAGGATGGGTGGATACGTTCCGTTATCTACATCCTGAAAAACAGGAATATTCCTGGTGGACCTTTCGTGCGGGCGCGCGCGCCAAAAACAAGGGTTGGAGAATCGATTACTTCTTCGTAACCGAAGCGCTTCGTAAAAACGTAAAGGCCCATTCCATCTATCGCGACAAACCCTTTTCCGATCACGCTCCTCTTCTTTTGGAACTAAAACTCTAATTCCCCGGGAGCCGAAACGCAGAAACGGCGAATGGCTCGGAACCGAACGAAAGAAAACCAGGAACCGGAGTTTCGTAGGAAACGAACGAAACGTTCCGATCGGAAGAATTTAGAAAGATACGAATTATCTACGACGACCCGGGCGGTCCTTCGTTCGATCCAAATGTGTCTTACATTCCGGAGAAAGTTGTGCTTCATTCTTCAAAAGACAATCTCTCATCGCTCCTCTGCTTCGATCCACGTCTTTGCAGAATTTTTCCCGATCTGCAAAACAGGGTTTTCCTTTTTGATTCCAAGAAGGAGTTCCTCTCCCATTTCCTTGGGCGGAAATTCCCCCAACGAAAAAAAAGAAAAACCCGAATACAAACAATCGTTTCATACAATTCTCCTGAATTAAATCTCGCGCACCGACCGAAGTCCTCTCTTCTCCTAAAGTCGCCTTTCTCGGAAACGATTTCGAATCGAGAAGATAGATTCAGGAAGCAGGTTCGTCAGAAAAGAAATCGAAAGGAAACTTGAGGACAACTTCTCGCTCATAGAATGGAGGAAAAAATGAAGAATGTCAAATGGGAATCCAAAGCGGAAACGGAAATCGAACTTGAGAATTATCAAAGAAAAAATTCGACTCGTAGGAGTTCCTTCGTAGGAGTTACTTTGTAGGAATTACTTCGTAGGAGTTACTTTGTAGGAATTACTTCGTAGGAGTTACTTTGTAGGAATTACTTCGTAGGAGTTACTTTGTAGGAATTACTTCGTAGGAGTTACTTTGTAGGAATTACTTCGTAGGAGTTACTTTGTAGGAATTACTTCGTAGGAGTTACTTTGTAGGAATTACTTCGTAGGAGTTACTACGAATCAAAAATTCGCAAATGCAACAAGCATGTTTGAAAAACAAAAAGGGACGCTTTGTGTTGCGTCCCTTGGTACAGAATGATTTTCGTCCGTTTCGTTATCCGGCTTTTTTCGGAAATTCGGGAAGTTTCCAATCCTTGAGATCGAGCGGAAGTTTCGGTAGGAATTTTTTGATCAGAGTGATCGCATCCGATTCGAACAAAAGAACGTTGTCCGTAATTCTTTCTTGTGATTTGGAACGGACGATCTTTTTTTCGGTGATCGTTCCGTGAAGCAGAATCGGTTCCTTCCAAAACGGAATTTTAATTTCCAAAGTGGCGGCTTCCCCGACCGAATCGGAATTGAACCGTTCCAGATTCAAACTCATCGAAGTCCCTTCCCAGCCTCCGATTTCGGCGGAGTAATTTCCGGTCTTACTATGAACTTCTAAAGGTACGCGTACCGATTTTACGGATTCCTTAACAGAATCTTTCCAATCTTCGATCATTTTTTCGAGCATTTCGCGCCTCCCCAGTAAGGAGAAAAGAACAGTATTTTGTCCCATAGGTATCTTCTAATTCGACGTAGTGCAATGCAACAACAAAACAAATTCTGTTCGTTTTGTTACTTGTCGGTTTGCCTCTTGGATCAAAAAACATTCGAATTCGTTCCTTTTTTCAATATTAGCGCCTTTTTCTCGATTTTGCCGCTTTCCGACGACCGGGAGCTTTGGGATCAAACCGGAGAAAGATTTTGCGTTTCGAAAAAAGGGGCCCGTTTTACAGTCGATTCCCAAGACACGTATGGAAAACGTTTCTCTTCATTCCTTTCTGACCGGATTCATCGGATTTTCAAGCGCTCTTTCCTTGTTGTTCGTTTTGGGGGAAGTTCCGTTGGCGTTTCAAAATCGAAGAAACAGAACCCTTTTGTTTCTATTCCTGGGAGTTTTTCTGTTCCAGGGGCACGCGTATCTGCTTCTTTCCCAGGAAATCCGTCGTTTTCCCCACGTTTATATCATCCATCTTCCCGTAGCGATTTTGTTCGGTCCTTTGTTACGCTCATACATTTCCTTTCTTTGGGAAGAGGAAGACTCGATTCCGTTCATCCGATGGTATGACTGGATTCCTTTTTGCGGAATTTTATTGTTACTCGGTCCGTTTTATCTTTCCTCCGCGGAGGAAAAGTTGCGCTGTTTGGATACGGCACAACAGGGAAATTTTCCCTGGGATCTGCGACTAGGAATCGCGGGAATGTCCCTCACCCTTCTCCTCTATCTCGCGCACATTCTCTGGAATCTCGTCCATCGGGTCCGTTGGACTACGATCCGGGACAAACCGGAATTGCGTATGATCCTTTCGATTTTGTTCGTAACGGGCGCTTCTTCTTTTTTAGGTCTGTCCGGAAGTATCCAGCAGATCAGTTTGAGCCGGTTGGAACTTTCTTCCGCGTTGATCGCTGTTTTACTCTGCGCTTTGTATGTGATTCGTCAAAGCCATCCCGAAATTTTCAGCGCGGTCAAACGAATCGTAGAAGAGGAAAAAAAATACAAAAACACCCAGCTCAAATCGGTGGATCTCGATCGTTTGGAGAATAAGCTAAATAACCTTTTCGAAGAGAAAAAAATTTACAAAGAGGAGAATTTGGGGCTGGCTCGACTTTCGGAGGAATTGGGAATTTCCCCGCACCAACTTTCCGAATATCTCAACCTTCATCTCAAAAAGAATTTTTTTCAATTGGTCAACGGATATCGAATTCGTGAAGCGAAACGACTTCTCCTTCATTCCCCGGAAACGACGGTGTTATCCATAGCCTACGAAGTCGGTTTTCAATCCAAATCCTCCTTTAACGATTCCTTCCGCAAAGAAGCGGGTTTGAGTCCTACGGAGTTCAGAAAAAAAACACGATCCAAGACCTGATTGATAAGTCCGGACTTTTTTTTACGACCGTTTCGAACCATTCGGACGATCGAAGCCGTAAATAGGATACACTCGAATCGTATTCGAAAGGAGTGATATGAATCCAATTCAATGCGAGTTAGTTCTAGACTGCGTCCAAAAAATCGGACTCTTTCAATTTACGATGAATATCGTGCGGTATTACCCGATCGCGGGTCTTGCTTTTTTATTTTTTTACGTTTGGAAAAAGGAAACGTTTCACCGTTTTCGGATCCAATCGATATATCCGAAAATCGAAAAGGTTAAAAACGAATTCAAACAATCCGCGGTAACTCTATTCGTATTCACGATCATCGCGACCACCAACATAGTTTCCGGGAAGATGGGACTGATTCCCAACAACGTCTATTTCGGGGACTACTCCTCCCACGGTGGAATTCCGTATATGATCCTCTCCTTTTTGTTGATCACAGTCTGGCACGAAACCTGGTTCTATTGGGCGCATCGTTGGATGCATCATAAGAAAGTTTATTCGCGCGTACATTCGGTCCATCATCAATCCGTAAACCCGTCTCCGATCGCAGCGTATCACTTTCATTTTTTTGAGGCCATTTTGGAGGGCGTCTACATCGTGTTTTTCGTGTTGGTCGTTCCGATCCACTTTCACGTCCTTTTATTACACACGGTCTACGCTATGGTGATGAACATTTGGTGGCATCTCGGCTACGAATTTTTACCCAAGTCCTGGGTGCGTCATCCGATTCTCAAATGGGTGAACACTTCCACACATCACAACCTACATCACCAAAAATTCCACGGAAACTACAGCCTCTATTTCAATTTTTGGGATCGGATCATGGGAACCAATTTTCCGTATTACGAGGATTATTTCGAATCCTTGGCGGATAAACGAAACGCGACGGCCGCTATAAAACCGGAAGCCTCGCCGAGCTGGTCCGCGACCGAAGCAGAAGGTTGAAATTTCCTTTTACTCAGCTTACGAACACACTCTACCGCGTTTTTGGGATCAAAAACGCGGCTTTTTGATATATTATCTTTCCTTTATTTTCAAAAATTCTAATATTTCTCCGGCCACGAATTCGGGCGCTTCCAACGGAAGAAAATGCCCCGCTTTAGGAACGACCTTAAACGAAACTCTGGAATAAAATTCGGATTCGAGTCCTTTGTAAACGGCGGGAGAGATACACTGGTCGGTTTCTCCGGCCAAAACCAGGGAAGGAACCGAGATTTTTTTGAAGACGAGTTCCCTACTCGAATTCCAAAGAGCCAAGTTTCCGGGGGTCAAAAGTCCTCTGTAATATCCGAGTGCGGTCGCCAGATGTTCCGTGATCTTAAGATTTTCGGAAACTTCCCTAAACCGATCCTCCGGGATTTTCCAATCCGGGCTCCAGTCCTCCCACAACCTACGCAAAAGGTCGTTTCGTAAAAGCGCAGATTCCGGAATTCCGCTCCTCAACTGAAAGAAAAGTATATACCAGCTACGAACGATCTGCGAAGGATACAACATTAGATTTTTTAGATATGTGGGCAAGGGAGGTACGGACAAGGCGACTAACGTATCAAGACTTCCCGGAGCCAAATTGGCGAACGCGTAAGAGGCGATCGCTCCCCAATCGTGTCCAACTACCGTGGTCGTTTCGGCGTCGTATTTTTGTTTCAGGGAATCCACGACGAATTTCGAATCCCCGGCCAATTCCGCGATGCTCACCGTGGTCGAAAACGGAACGCTCGATCCCGGAGAATAGCCGCGCATATACGGAGCAAAACAGTGAAATCCTTTTTCGGCGAAAAGTTCCATCAGAGATTTCATGGAACCCGCGTCGTCAGGAAAACCGTGAAAGAAAAAGATCAGCCTGTTTCCCTTGCCGCAACTCAGATATCGATGTTCTCTTTCTCCGTTTTTGATGGAATTCGTTTTGATTTCGGACATGAAATTTCCCCTTGAATACCGATTCCGCTCCCGAAACGGAGACGTTTCCTTGGAAAAACGCGAGCGATCCCGGCGGCTTCCCACTTTTCGAATTCGGAATAAATTGTCAAAGTCGAAATGAAACGTAAGAACCTGGATCGACAAAATAGAAAACGCTTCTTTTTTGTCCGAGTCGTTTTTAGATCGCCTCATGCCCCGACTCGAACCGCGGAACGTTCCACAGCCCGATCTCGATTCTCCCGAATCCGTTTTGTATTACGCCGCATCGGTCGCGTTATGCGCTTCTTCCCCCGGTGAATTGGTCCGAAAATTTTTACGCGAACACGATCTCATCGGGAATATCCGACTTCTATCGATCGGAAAAGCGGCGTACTCGATGGCGATCTCCGCATCCGAAATATTAGGAGAACGGATCGAACGCGCTCTGATCGTAACGAAGTACGGACACTGCGGACCTTTGCCGCGAGGTTGGGAGAACGTAGAAGCGGGACATCCGATCCCGGACGAACGAAGTCTGCTCGCCGGAAAAAGGACGGAGGAATTCTGTTCCGATCTGAAATCGGAGGATCTCGTTTTGGTATTGTTGTCCGGAGGAGGTTCTTCCCTTTTGGAAATTCCCGAAGACGGATTGGAACTGGAAGATCTGGTCCGCTGGAATCGGACTTTGTTGGAATGCGGCGCGGACATTTCCGAAATCAATTCCGTACGGATCCTACTTTCTAAGATCAAAGGAGGAGGACTGCTCGAAAAAATCCTTCCCGCAAATTCGGTCACCTTGGTCCTCTCGGACGTATTGGGAGACGACCTTTCCAAGGTGGCATCGGGTCCGATGACTCCCGCAAAACCGGATCGGGATTCCATCTATAGAATATTCAAAAAATATAATTTAATCGCCGACCCTAAAATCGAAAGTTTAATATCGATTCGCGGAAGATCCGAATCCGGAGCGGATCCGAAAGCGGAAAAAAACTCGTCGGAAAATACCGACCAAGGATCCGAACGGATTTTTTCCGAAACGGAAGCCGCGCCGATCTCCGAAAGGAACACGATCCATTGTATCGGAAATCTTTCCCTAGCGTTAGACGCCGTCGTCAAAGACTGGAAATCAAAAAATCTTACCGTATCCGTGTTGACTTCTTCCTTAAACTGCGAAGCCAAGGAAGCCGGCTCGTTTTTAGGATCGATCGCTTTGGAATATTCCCGAAACGCAAAAAAGCCTTCGTTATTTCTTTGCGGAGGAGAAACGATCGTAACACACGACGGCAAAGGAAAGGGAGGAAGAAATCAGGAATTGGCCCTCGCCTTCGCCAAACGGATTCGAGGAGAAACGGGGATTTTTCTTTTGTCCTTGGCCACGGACGGAACCGACGGCCCGACCGACGCGGCGGGAGCGTATGTGGACGGAGAAACCTGGGACAAAATCGGGAGTTCCGCGGATCCGGAAGAATTACTCCGCAAACACGAATCCTACTCCGCTTTAGAAATATCCGATTCGCTTTTGTTCACGGGTCCCACCGGAACCAACGTAAACGACATTCAATTTTTATGGATTACTCCCGGAGAAGGATAAAAATCTCAATCGCCTTGCGGATAAAACCGAAGACAATTCCTTCCTTCTTCTTTGGCGAGATACAACGCCTTATCCGCGCGTTCTATCAATTCGGAAATGGAATTTTCCGGATTAGGACTGAGCGTAGCCATTCCTATACTAACCGTTACGATCGAATCCGTTTTGGAGGCGGAATGGGGAATGGCCAGCTTTTCCACCTTATCCAAAATATTTCTGCTGACGATCACCGCGTTGGATTCGCTCGTTTCCGGAAGAATCACCGCGAATTCCTCCCCACCGTATCTCGCGGCTATATCTCCCGCCCTGCGCGCGCATTCACGAATGGAGGTGGCCACCCGTTTTAGACACTGATCTCCGGCTTGATGACCGTATGTGTCGTTGTAGAGTTTGAAATGATCGATATCTAACATCAATAAGGCGACGCTGTTCCCGGTTCTCCAGCAACGTTTCCATTCAGTCGCCAAAACCTCGTCGAAATATCTACGGTTGTAAAGTCCGGTCAAACCGTCCGTTCTCGCGATCGCGAGCAGATAGGCGTTCACTTCCTGCAGCTGATCGGTGAGTTTTTCCAATTCCTTTTCTCGTTCCTTCCTTCTGTTCATCTCTTCGTTAAGCCGAAGCGCGGAGCGGACTCGAGCCAGAAGTTCGGTCGAATCGAAGGGTTTGACCACGTAGTCGATCGCGCCGGCGTCGAAGGCTTCCTGCAAAACGTTGGATTCCTTAAGCGCGGTGATCATGATCACGGGAATGTCCTTGAGTTCCTCTTTTTCCCGGATCAACTTGAGGATGTCGATCCCCGTGATTCCCGGAAGAAGAATATCCAACAGAATCAGGGAAATTTCTTTCTCTGGAGGTTCCGGAGATTTTAAACTCAACCAGGAAATCACTTCCTCCGGAGATTGACTGACGAACGTTTCCTTATATCCGGACTTACGCAAAATACCCTGCATCAACAAACAATTCTCCTGCGCGTCGTCCAAAATTAAAATGGAATTCATCGATGATCGTTCCTCGTATAATCCGTTGTCGAGTCTGAAAAGGATACAAACCTCTCTTGAAACAGGAAGGAAAGCAAACGAATTTTTTAAAAACTTCTTGCCCGATCCCTTCCGCCGAAAAGTCTAAGAGGAAGAATGAACCGGCAGAGAAAAAGCGTATCGGCTCTTTTGGGAATTTTCGGTCTCGGCACGGCCCTGTTTTGTTTCACGGTTATGCTCTCCGGAGAATCCTGTCCCGCCGTTTCCCGATCGATCTCTTACGCAAACTCAGAGGAACCGCTTCCCCCTTGTCATTCTACGCAAACCTCCTCCGAGACCGACTCAGGTTGCACCGGATGCGACTTAGTATTCTCCGGAGAATCCGTCCAGTTGCAAAACCCGGAATTAAAACCGAGACCCCATTGGATCTTGGGAAGAATCGCGGACGTCTTTTCCGTCACGTTTCCTTTTTCGGACCGGATCGACCTCGGAGAATCCCCGCCTACGGACCGCCTTTTTCAACACCCATCCCTCCTGTTTTTATCCAGTATTCGACTACTGATCTGAGAGAAACGCGCATCCCGCGCTACTTTAAAATCGTCGAATATTATAATTAAGGAATTTATTATGTTAACTAGAAAAGAACTACTTGCAAAATCGGCGGCCGCGTTCGCGCTCGCTTCCGCGGGAAACCTTTTGGCGAAGGAATCCGGTCACAAAAACCACGAAACCGCGAAAAAAAGCGGATCGAACAACGCCCTTTCCGCAGGAAAGAAAGCGGACAGAAAGGTTTTGGAGGCCGCGGCGAAATGTATCGTCAGCGCCGAAATCTGTCTCGCTCATTGCGAAGAAACGCTCGCTTCCGGGGATACGATGCTCGCGGATTGTCTGAAAACGGTAAAGGATACGCTCGCGCTTTGTAAGGCCTTCGTGAGTCTGGGAGCGTCCAATTCTCCGTTCACCAAGGAACTGGCGGCACTTTGTATCAAAGCCTGCGAAGCCTGTGAAAAGGAATGTAGGGTACACGAATCCCATCACGAAATCTGCAAAAACTGCGCGGACGGTTGCAAGGAATGTATCGCAGAACTAAAAAAGGTGGCGTAAACGTATGAGACGGAATCTGATTTTTGCGGGTTTGACTTTGATCCTTTGGACCGGCTTTGCGGAAGCGAAATCCATACTGCCGACGAGACCGGACGTATTGAAGGCTCTGGACCGGATCCATCTTTCCTTTTTCGAGGGAACGAAAGTGGACGCGGAACCTTTGGTAGCCTCCTTACAACAGGAAGTAACAAGGGATAAAACCCTCCTTCCCGCATTTCAGGCGGCGCAAAAACTAACGATCGCTAAAAACGAAACGGATCGTCTAAACGCCTATTCCGAATTGGCAGAATCGCTGAAGGAGTATATTCAAAAAGATGAATCTACCGGAATTCACGTCTTCTACTGCCCGATGGTAAAGAAGAAATGGATCGCGTCGGGGGACAAAATACGAAATCCCTACGATCCCTCCATGAAAGGTTGCGGTAAAAAGATTTAAGATCTAACTCGAACTTCCTGTCTCTTTCTCCTGTTCCGGGAACCGAATCGTAAACTTGGTTCCCGGACGGAGATTTTCCAATTCGAAATCCCCTCCGATCTGTTTACTCAAAATCTTTACGAGCTGAAGCCCCAGCGTGTCGGGATGTTGTGCCAACCAATCCTCCTGAATTCCCTTGCCGTCGTCTTCGATAACGACGCGGATCCCGTCTTCCTTACGAAAAACCCGGATCGAAATCCTACCGCCTCCCGATTCACCGAACGCGTGTTTTACGGCATTGGTCACGAGTTCGCACGCGATCAGCCCCAGAGGAATCGCCGTATTCATGTCTAGTTGCAAAACCTCCGCTTGAATTTCGTGTTTTACGTTCTCGCCGACTCCGTATAAGTTCCAGAGATTCTGCAAAAGCATATTCAGATAACTTCCGAACTCGACGTGGGAAAGATCCCGTGACTTATAGAGTTCGTTGTGTACGAGAGCCATAGAAAAAACCCTGCTTTCCGTATCTTTTAGCAAACCGTAAAGTTCCTTCGAGGTAAGTTCCCGAGTCATCGCGTTATCCGCTTGCAGATTCAAAAGCGAAACCATGATCTGCATATTGTTCTTAACCCGATGATGAATTTCCTGAATGAGAGTGTCCTTTTCAAGTAAGGAAGCCAAAATCGATTCGCGGTTACGGACGGCTTCCGTAACGTCGGTCACCACCGCCAAACCGAGGGTCTGATTGCGGAATCGGAACTTATATACCGTGTTTTCCGTCAGAAGAATCGAACCGTCTTTTTTCTCATGACGGCTCGAAGAAGTTTTATTCACTCCGAACGCGAAGGAACGGATCTCCTCCTCTGCGGAGTTCCTGTCCTCCGGATGAAAAAGATTGAGTATGTTTTTTCCGAGAAGTTCCGATTCCGAAAATCCGTATTTTTCAAGAACCGCCTGATTGACTTCCAAAATATTCAAGTCGGAGTGATCGAACAAAAACGCAGGATGTGGATTGTATTGGAAAAACAATCTGTATCGTTCCTCGCTTTCCTGTTCGAATACGTTCCGTTTTTCCAATTCAAGAGCGAGACGATTGCGTTCGTACGCGAACATAAGGGAACGACTCAGCGAAAAGGAATCGAACTTTCCTTTAAAGACGTAATCCTGCGCTCCGATCTGAAGCGCGTTCACCGTGATCTCCTTATCCTCGGCGCCGCTGCAGATGATCACCGGAATTTGGGGAAACCGACTTTTGATCTCCGTCAGCGCTTCCAAACCCGCACAATCGGGCAGAGAAAGATCCAACAGGACGAGATCCGGTCTGTCCGCGGAAAGTAACAGAAGTCCGTTGTAAAAATTATCGCTTCTGCTGATGCGGAACGTGGGACTATGCGATTCACCCAGAAATTCCTGTATCAAACGGAAGTCGGCGTTGGAGTCCTCGATCAAAAGGACGGAGAAGGAATCTTTAAACATGCCAATCACTCACTATCACTCGAAGTTCTAACCGTTCCTGAAATTTTAGGAAAAAAAAGTCCGACCGTAAATCCCTCGTCGGGCTCGGAATCGATTTCCAATCTTCCTCCGTGAAGATCCACGATGCTTTCGCAGAAGAACAGCCCCGTACCGGGACGATCGTCCCCTTCCAATTCATGATATTTTTTGAATATGATAACGGAACGGTTTCCTTTCAGATCGGCGCCGATGCCGTTGTCCCTCACGGAAATTTTATGAAACGAACCCTGTTCTTCGCAAACGAGTTTCAGTTCCGATCCGGTCGAAGTTTTTCTAAAACGAATCGAATTGTGGACCAGTTGCAGAAACAATTCCTCGAGAAGATCGAAATCCCCGTTCACCTCGGGAAGTTTGCCTTCGACCAAAACTACAAACCCGTTCTGCTCGAGTTTTTCTCTCGTCTGCCGTACGGTTTCCTTCCACACGTTCTCCAAAGAAACCCTACGAAAGACGTCCGTTCTTTTTTCGAGACGCAAAAAACGCAACAGTCCGGAAATACGCATCCAGAGACGTTCGGCGCTTTGTAGGGAAATACCGAGAAATTCCGCGGCCTTCGGTTCCATCGAAGAGGAATAACGGTCGGACAACAGCTTTAAAAAGGAAGAAAGATTGCGGATCGGCTCCTGCAAATCGTGATACAAACGCGATATGACCGCGGCAATCCGTTTCGTTTTTTCCGGATCCGTTTCCCTCTCGAGTTCCAAAAGGACCTCTTGTCCGTCCTCTAAAAGAATCAACCTTCCGGAAACGGCTTTAAGGGAACCGAAAGAATCCGGTACACCGGTTACTTTATATTTTTCTAATTTATTTTTTTTGAATTCGTTCCAGGAAAAGACGGAACCCGGAAGTAAAAGTTCCTCCAGTTTTTTGCCGAAAACCGCATCTTGTGTTTGTCCGAACCGAATCAGGAAAGAGGAATTACAAAAACGCAGATATCCGTCCCCGTCCAACAACGCGATCGGCGCCTCCAAATGGGACAAAATCCGATACTCCTCCCGAATCACGAACGAAAATTCCTTATAAGCATATTATAAAACGAAATCATTAGAAGAATGTAAATTCTGACGTAAAAAAGTAACGATTCCGGCCGAATTGTCAATCCTGGTTTTTTACAACCTATAAATTTTAGAATATTCTTTTATATGAATTCGATTTTACGGAATCGATTCCGTAATCCGAAAGGGTTAGAATTTTACCGGATTGGTCCCCACCCGGTTTTGGAAAGAAAAGACTCCGATTTATAGTTTCCTACTCTCGATTTTGAAAAAGACAAATGTAAGGAAGCAGCGGAGCGGTTGTATCGGAAGAACTTTATAGAAAGAGAAACTTTTGGAAGAAATAGAAAGAAAGAAACAGGTTTCCTCGAGAAAGGAAACAATTTTGAGCCGCTTTGTAAACCGGGATCCCGAAAACGGCTCAAAAGAAAAAAATCTATTCGGAAACGACGATCGTTTCGATGGTAACGGTTTGTACCGGTTTGTCTTGAAATCCGGTTTCGGTTTCTGCAATTTTCTCCACGATCTCCGTTCCTTCCGTCACTTTTCCGAACACTGCGTGTCGATTGTCCAAATAAAAATTATCGCGAACGTTGATGAAAAATTGGGATCCGCCCGTATTCGGTCCTGCGTTCGCCATCGACAAGGTATATTTTTCGTTTCGTAGGTCTTTGTGAAACTCGTCTTGGATCTTGTATCCGGGCCCGCCGGTCCCGTTTCCGATCGGACAACCTCCTTGAATCATAAAATTTTTGATCACCCTATGAAAGGTCAGACCGTTGTAAAAACCGTCTTTAGCGAGTTTGATAAAATTCCCCGCCGTAATAGGAGCCTTCTCCTCGTCAAGATAGACCGAAAAATTTCCGAAATTTGTCTTAAATACCGCAGTTGCCATAGCAGGTTTTTCCTCTATTTTAAGAATTCGATTCCACTTTCCGAAAGTATATAATAGCAGAAAGCGATTTCCTAAGAAAATCGAACAAAATCGAGGAATTCGAAACTTATATTTATAATAGGGAGAGATCCGGTTCAAATTAGAATATTCCTAAAATCAAATTCTTTTTTCTTGGATCATAGAGCAATCTTACATGTTAGAAACCAATCCTCGTTATCTTCCGTTCGGAGCTTCCGGAGCTCTGATTTTTATTTCGGAAGCGCATAAAAACGGTAAAACCGACGTCTCGATTCTATTGGACGAAATCAATAAAAAAGACATCGGCACCGTGTGCGTCATCGCCGGAACCCCCGGATTCGAGCGGGATACGTTAGACGCCGTTAATCCTTTGGTTTCCATACTTTCCATCGTAATTCCTTCAGGTCCGGAAACCAACGACTCCATCTATTCCGCCTACCAGAAAATTCAGAGATTTTTAAAACGGGGAAATCTTCTTTTTCTGGTGGAACCCAACGTAGAATCCAGATTTCCTTCGATCCTCGGGAAATTACTTCTTTCCTCCGATCCACATTTGGAGGAACGGGAACTTTCGGATCGGATTTCCCGTTTCGGCTATTCCGTTCCCGAAACCGATCCTTCGATTTTCCGGAAATTTCTTTCCAGGAAAGGGGAAGGTTTTCCGGAAAACGAATCCACGGGAGGCGAGTTTTCGGTTTCTACACAACTGATCCGGGAAGGCAAACGACCGGTTCAAAAATACAAAATCCAATACGAACCGGGGTTTGACAGTCTTACCAAGATCAACGCGGTTCCGATCGATTCGCAAACAAAGGATTCCCCGCTTTCGTTTCGTTCCTCCGCGATCGACGCGGTGGAAATCGACCATTTGGAAGATCACGAAAAGCCGAAAGAAATTTCCGTTTCCCCGGCTTCTTCCGTTTCTTCGCCGGAAACGAAATCCTCGGAGCCGATTGTTTCTACGACAAACCCGAGCCCGGAAAACAAACTACCGGCTTCTACGGAAAACGCTTCCGTTTCCGTAAATCCGTCCTCCAACGACTCCATCCAATCGATTGCTCCCGTAGAATCCGAATCCGTTCCGGTCGCCTCTTCTCCCGACAAAACGCAGACTTCCGTTTCTGCTCCCGCGAAACCGAAACAGGAAACGAGAAAACCAGCCGACTCGGAAAACGATCCTTCTTCTACGAAATCCACTTCGGTCGCAAAAACCAAACTTCCCCTTCAGATCAAATTGATGGCGGTGATCTCCCTTTTGATGACGGTAACCGTATCGACGATCATCTTCTTCGCCTCCTCCGCGTTTCGCGGTGATTCCGAAATCCGGGTGCTCCAAAACAATTTAAATTTAGTGAATATACTCGGTTTAAAGATCAAAACCGATATCAACGATATCCTTTCCAACGGTAAACAGATCGCCGGGGCTCTCAACCAAGGCCGGGCGGGAATCGCTTTCGCAGATATCTTTTTTCAAAACGATCCGGACTTCATCTACGCGGGAATGATCCAAAACGGAAACGGAGGAGTTGTTGTTCTCAACGAATTCTTCAACGATCCGTATTTCAGCGAAATCAAATCGCAACCCAAGGAAATCACCGACCTCATTCTTTCCCGTCCCAACATGATCCAGAAGTCGATCGCCACGGGCGGGAAGTTCGAAAACCTCAGCGCTGAGTTCAAGGAACCGATCTTCGCGCTCTCGATCCCTTCCTCTTCGAGCCCCGACGCCAAGGTTTTGGTGCTCGTGCTTCGTTTGGAAAAATTTCTGAGCGCGTTTCAAAAACAGGACATTTCCGAAGTGTTTTTGGTGAACGGCGAAGGGGACCTCATCGCACATTCCGATCCGAAACTGCTCCAGTCCAATACCAATTTTTTGACTCTTCCGATCGTGGAATCCATGATCAACAGTTCGGAAAACACCAAACAGATCGAATACAAGGACAAGGAAGGCAAGGCCTGGTTCGGTTCGTTTCAGAAACTCGGTTTCGGAGGAGGCGCCGTAATTTCCATCGTTCCGGAAGACAAGGCTTTCGAAGCGGTGTATCGGATCCAAAAGACAAACATTCTGATCATGGGAATCGCCCTCTGTCTCGCTCTGATCATCGTGTTTTTCTTTGCGCGCACCATCACGAAACCTATATTAAGTCTTTTGCATGCGACCACGGAAATCGCCCGCGGTAATTTTAAGATCGGAATCAAATCCACCACGAAAGACGAAGTCGGACTTCTCACGGACTACTTCGTGGACATGGGCAAGGGTCTCGAAGAACGGGAAAAGGTCAAGGACGCACTCGGAAGATTCGTAAACAAGGAAATCGCCGAGATGGTTTTAAAACAGGAACTCACACTCGGCGGAGAAAGAAAAATGTGTGCGATCTTCTTTTCCGATATCCGTAGTTTCACTTCCATTTCCGAAAAACTCCAACCGGAGGAAGTGGTCGAGTTCCTAAACGAATACATGACGGAAATGGTGCGTTGTGTGAACGACACGCACGGTATCGTGGATAAATTCATAGGCGACGCGATCATGGCGACTTGGGGCGCAGCAAAGACCTCCAACCAAGACGCGGAAAACGCGGTGACCGGAGCCTTGATGATGCGGGAAGCGTTGCTTCGTTTCAACCAAGGTAGGGGCGGAGACAAAAAGCCCATCATCAAAATCGGATGCGGTTTGAACTACGGTCCAGTCATCGCGGGTCAGATCGGTTCCGAGGAACGACTGGAATACACGGTCATCGGAGATGCGGTAAACCTCGCTTCCCGTGTGGAAGCGTTGAATAAACCGTTCGGCACGGACATTCTCATAACGCAGGATATGTACGACCACGTTTCCGAATTTTTCCACGTGGAAAAAATGCAATCGATCAAAGTGAAAGGAAAGGAAGAACCGCAGGTGATCTACGCGGTTTTGGGCAGAAAAGACGATCCGAATTGTCCACAAACCGTCGCCGAACTCCGGACGAGGATCGGAATCGAATGGGAACCTCCGAAGAATAAGGCGGACAAGTCGTCCGAGCCGGGGGAAGAAGTTAAGTATGAGATACTTGACTGAGGGAAAATACGTAGTCACCGTACTCGCCGGTCTGGGAATTCTATTTAGTATATTATTATACTTTCATCTGTTTTCCGGAAGAAAGACGGGAACCAATCCGGTCATCGGAGAACTCCGTTTTAAGAACAAAAAGGCCCAGAGAAAATTAGATTCCGAAGTGGTCTGGGAGGACATGGAAACCTCGATGCCCGTAATGAATCGGGACACGGTACGTACGGACGACGGTTCCGAAGCGGTACTCGTTCTGAACGACGGAACCGAAATCAAACTCGATCAGAAAAGTATGATCTTTTTGGACTTCTCCGACAAAAACCTGTCCATCGACTTCGCATACGGATCCGTTTCCGCCAACAAGGAAAGCGGAACCGAGCTAAAGATCAAAAGCGGAGGAGCTACGGTCGCCGTCAGTCAAGGAGACTTGAAACTTTCCAAATCGGAGGACCAAGCCCTCAATTTGGAGGTCTCCAAGGGAAGCGCCAAGGTCGTTTCCGGAGATCAGGAATCGAGCGTGACCAACAACCAGGCCATCGAACTCAAAAACGGAAAGTCAGAAATCCGTTCCTTATCCATAGGATTGTCCTCTCCACCGGAAAGAAAATTTTTCCAAAGCGAAACCTCTTCCGTGCCAGTTTCCTTCGTCTGGAACAAGGTGGAATCCGTCCGTGACTACGTCCTGGAAATTTCGGCGCATCCTAGTTTTTCGAAAAAGGTGATTCGCACCAAATCCAATTCGACTGCGGCGAACAAATCCCTCGAAAAAGGAACCTATTTTTGGAGGGTTACGGCGATCAATCCCGCCACTCAAAAACCGGAATACAGCGAAACACGCTCCCTAACTATATTAGGAAATTTGAAACCTTCCGTTTTTACTCCCTCCAAATCGGAGGAATTCAAATTCACTTCCGTCCAACCGAGCGTAACCGTACAATGGACCATCGTGGATTTCGCCAAAGGATATACGGTGGAAATCGCGAAAGACAAATCCTTTTCGGATCTTGTGCTTACGCAGGAAACGCAGGGATCCTTATATCGTTGGGATAAAACCAAGGAAGGAACCTTTTTCGTCCGAGTGACTCCTAAATTTTCCCTAAACGATCTTAAGGCTTCCGTGTCCGAACCGGTTTCGTTTTCGGTACGCAGATTGGAAAAACCGGAACCTCCCGTTCTCAAACGTCCCGCGGAACAGGAAGAGATTTCGCTCCGCAAATTCTCCAAGGAAGGAGGATTGTTCGTATGGTCGGGATCTTCCGAATTCAAGGAATACGTTTTGGAAATCGCACAGGATTCGGATTTTAAAAATCCGATCGTCTCCAAAAAGACGAGCTCCACCTCTTCGGTTTCCCCTCCTCTGCAAAACGCAGGCGCGTATTATTGGAGGGTGAAAACACAATCCAAAGAGGGTGAAGTGTTTTCTTCCGCTTCGCGTCAATTCAAGTTGCTCGCTCTGGAAAATTTGGATCTATTGTTTCCCGCTTCCAATCAGCAGTTGGGACATCCTTCCAATCGTAAATTGACGTTTCGCTGGCAAAGACCGGAACCTTCCGGTATATATCGATTGGAGGTAGCGCAGAATTCCGAATTCACGGGAAACGTGATCCGTGAAACATTCCGGGCATCCATGGGAACGATTTCGCTTCCCGTCGTAGGACAATACTACTGGAGGGTTTCTCTGTTGGGAAGCCAAGGTGAGAACGTTTTGACGAGTCAGATTCAATCCTTCCAGACTTCGGACAACGCTCCTTTCCTCAGCCAAAGCAGCCCCGCTCCCGAGGAATCGATCGATATCTCCAATCGGGAAAGTATCGATTTCCGTTGGGAAGTCGAAGGTGAAAACGACACGATCACCTTCGAACTTTTGGAGTTGAGGGAAAAAGGAGGAGCCAAAACCCTCCTCAAACGAGAACTCAAAACGGATTCCTTTTCGTTTAAGGATTTTTCGATCTTGGACGAAGGCAAATTCCAGTGGAGAATCACCGCGCGTTACAAGGATAAAAACGGGGCGGTGAAATATACGATTCCCGTTTCCCGCAATTTCGAAATCAAGTTGAATAAGACGATACGACCGCCGGAAATTTTATCGCCTAAGGAAATTTATGTGGAATAGAGCCTATCGAATTTTCCTGTTCTGCTGTTTCCTAACCGTCTTCGTTTCTTTAAACGCGGAAGAGGAAAATCAATATCTGGAATGGAAATCCGTTCCCGAAGCGGGCGGTTATATGGTGGAAATCAAGGATTCTCACGGAAGGATTACCAGGGAAAAAACCAAAAACACCAAATACGAAGTGAACCTTTCTCCGGGCGTCTACGAACATAGGATCGGAGTTTTGAATAAATTCGGAAGGGTTTCCGTGTTTTCGGATTGGATCAGTTTCGAAGTGGTACTTTCCCGCGCCCCGGTGGTCGAACCCGATTCGAACCTGCGTCTTCTCCGGGAAAAACTGGGATCTCACTTGGTAGTAAAAGGCGACAACTTCACCGAAGCGATGAACGTCACCCTACTTCTGCCGTCGGGAGAAACGATCAAACCGGAATACGAATTCGTCAGCGCCAAAGAAATCCGCATCAAAACGGAAGGCCTGGATCTTAAAAACGGAAGTTATACTCTCTCTCTCGAAAATCCCCGAAACAAAAAAACCGCGAAAAAAGGGTTTCTCGTTCTTGCGGAATCCGAAACACAACTCGCCGAAATCGTAAAACAAGCGGAAAAGGAAAACCGGGATTCCGGCTCGTTCATGCATTGGAAACCGGCGCTTCAATCTTCCGTGTTACCCGGTTGGGGACAAAATACGCAGGAAAAAACCTACAAATCCTGGATCTTTCCTATTTTGATCGCGGGTGCGATCGCGTATTCCTCTCAACAATACTCGGAATACAACTCCAGCTTAGGCGCGTTAGACGATAGTAAAAACCTCAATCGCGCCCTTCTTTTATTGGACAACCCGGCGTTTCTTCCGTTTGCCACATACAACTATTTGCAGGTGGAATCGAACTACTCGCACGCCACCGCGGAATACAATCAATTCAATCTGTCCTTGGGAATTTTAGCGTTTCTTTATCTATTGAATGTGTCAGATGCGGCATTCGTTGGACCTTCCAGTTCTAAAACGTCCTTGTCCGCCGACGAACCGAAGGTAGTTCCTTATTTGAAAACGGGAACCTCGGACCTACGAGTCGGTCCCCGGTCAGGTCAAGAAATTATTTTTCCGAGTTCGATCGAGTTCGGGTTGAAATTTTTCTTTTAAGTTTGGAATCCTTTCGATAGAATAGGATTTGTCCGTGAAAACGATCCTCCCTACCAACGGAAAAATCTCCCGGATCTTTTTTTCCGCGATTTTTCTTTTAACGTTCCAGAGTTGTATCGCCAAACCCTCCGGGGAAGGCCTTTTGGATACGTATATCTTTTCGAATTTTTTTTCCATATCTCTGACTCCTCTTCCGTTAAACGTAAACGTATCGGGAATGAGCGGAGGTCTTCTCGTTTTACAGGACCAAAATTCGCAAACTTTGAATATAACCTCGAACGGAAATTTCAGCTTCCGCGATCCGATCCAAAGATATTCCTTTTACGACGTTTCCATCCTAAATCAACCGATCGCGTCTCCGGAAAAAATCTGTTCGATAACCAATCCGTCGGGAATCCTCACTCCATTCTTTTCCTATGTGGAAGTCGTCTGCGCGACCAAAACGTATCCCCTTTCCGTAAACGTCTTCGGAATCGCTTCCTCCTCCTCGGGACGTTTACAGATACGCAGCGGAAATACGGACGTTCTCGACGTTACATCGGACGGAACGTATTCTTTCTCCGCGCAGATCCCGGATCAATCCGCTTATTCGCTTCAGATTTTGGGAAGTCCGGAAAATCATACCTGCCAATTCGAAACCGTCGCCTCCTCCTCGGGTACGATGGTTTCCCCGGGGATCGCAGTGAACGTAAACTGTTTGAGCGTGATCGTATCCACTCCTGTGGACCAGACCGTTCTCAAACCCGCGGACAATATCGATCTCACCTTCTCCAAGGAAGTCGCCGGTTGTAATTTGGAAGGAACCGACGTACCTACGGGAAACCTGAAATTCTCACATCCGGCGTCTAACTTGGGTTTTACGGCCATCGACAAAGTGCGGATCTCCTCGGGAGGGGCTTGGGCGGCGGGATTAAATCGATACGTACGGATCACAGGTTGTTTCGATCCGAATACGGGCAAACAATTCAACAACGGAAATCCTCTCGTGTTCACCTATACCGTGGCCAACGAAGTAAAATACGTGACCACGACCGGTGCTCCGGCGGGAACCTGCGACCTGGCGACACCGTGTTCTTCGATCCGTTACGCGATCAATCAGTGTGCGGCAGTTCCTTGTTTCGTATTAGTGGCCGGCGGTACATACACGGTTTCGGATAACGCAACACAAAGGATAGAACTCAGGGATGGGGTCAATCTCCTCGGAGCGTTCAGCAACGATTTTTCGCAAAGAAATTCCAACTCGTTCAAAACGACCGTCCAGGATCTGTCCCCTCCCGGAAATTGCGGCGCAACGGAACCGACCACATGTGCGCCGATTTACGTGGGAGCACCTTTGGCGACGTTGACCGCCAATATTCTCATCAATCAGATCACGGTCCGGCCAAATCCGAACAACGCGTGGGCGACTGGAATCGTATTCAATAATTTGAATACGACCGCCGCCTTCCAAGCCGTCGTCGCAAACAACGGAATCGAAGGTACGTCGTCCTCGGCTCCGTATTCGGCGGGGACCGTTCGATCCGGCATCGCGGCATACAATTCCGGACCCAATCTTTTGATTGCGTATAACTACGTTTTGGCGGGAAGCGGAAACAGCGTATCCGCGGGAATTCTGGCGGACGCATCCGAAGGGGCGATCTACTCCAACTGGGTCAACGGCAACTCCCATTCGGGTACGAGCGCCGCCGATCATTCGATCGGAATCCTGATCCGAAATCTTGCGGGGGCGCAAACCCTTGCGGTTTCGAATAACGTGGTCAACTCGTATCAACAGATCGGCTCCACCGGAGTGACCGCGTTTCGAACCTCTGGAATTTTAACCCTCAACAGTTCCTCTACGAACCTTTTCTTTTTGCACAACACGATATTCGGAGGAGTTGGAACGAACGATTCTTTCGGAATCCAGCAGCTCGGATCCGCGTCCGCGGCAAAAATAGCGAACAATCAGGTATTTACCAATCCCGGCGCTACCGGAAACAAGGTCTGTATGAATTTCACTCCGGCACCGAGTGTGAATCTGGAAGTAAAAGGAAACAATTTATTTCAGTGTACTATATTGGCCAAAACACCGCTCTTTAATTCGACGTTATGCGCCGGAAATCCGGGGCCTTTACGAAACGGGCTTTGTCTTTTGGATCTCGCGCCGGTCAACGTACAAAACTTCAGCCATCCGGTTGTTTTTTTACCGCCGACCAATCCGTTCACGTTCTACTTTTTGGGTACGAACACGAATTGTAGATCCGTGTTCGGAGGAATCGATCCGGCGTATCCCGCGATCAACGTGTTGTATCAGAACGATTTGTTCGGAACGATAAGGACGCCTAACGTGGCACCTGCTCCGGTTCCGGCGGGTTCGTTCGGATATTCGATCGGAGCCTTCGAATACAACGGCGTTTGTCTCTGAAACCGGGAACGACCGGCTCAAATCAAATTCTGCAATTCCTCCCAACGTTCCAGCTTTGCGGGCAGAATGGAGTGGATTTCGGAAAGGCGATTCCCCGCGTTTACGAGATCGTCCGGGGTTCCCGTTCCGGATTGTAAACGGTCCGTGAGCGTTTTTTCCTCCCGTTCCAAGGATTCGATCTCCGATTCGAGAACCTCCAACTCCTTTTTCTGCTGAAAGTTGAGTCCTTTTTTGGAGGGTCTGTTCTTTTCCCGTTCCTCCGATTTGGTTTCGGTCGAGATTTCCTTTTTGTCCTTTTGCTTATTTAGATAATTCTTATATTCCAAATATTCTGAATAGTTTCCGGGGAATTTTTCTACCTCCCCCCCTCCTCCGAAAACGAAAAGATAATCCACGGTCCTATCCATAAAATAACGATCGTGGGAAACCGCGAGGATACAACCTCCGTATTCGGAAAGAAACTCCTCCAAAACGGACAACGTTTTGATGTCCAAGTCGTTGGTAGGCTCGTCGAGGATCAGAAAGTTCGGGTTAGACATGAGAACCGAGACGAGATACAATCTTCTTCTTTCCCCTCCGGAGAGATTCCGAACGGGACTGGCCTGTAGACGTCCGTCGAAAAGGAAAAGTTCGAGCATATCCGCGGCGCTCATCACGGAACCGTCGCTCATGCGTACCGAAACTCCGCATTCCTTTTTGATATATTCAATAACTCTCATATCTTCCGGAAGATCTCGGGAAGTCTGATCGAAGTAACCGAAAGAGGTGTTCATCCCAACGCTAACGTCCCCCGAATCCGGGGTTTCCCTTCCGACGATCAAATTGAGTAGAGTGGATTTACCCGCGCCGTTGGGACCTACGATCCCGATCCGTTCCCCGTTTTTGAACGTATAGGAGAAGTTGGAGATCAAAGGAGAAGTGTAACTTTTGGAAAGATTTTTCAATTCCAGAACCTTTTTTCCCAAACGTCTTCCGGAAACCGAAAAGTCCAAAACGATCTCTTTGCCGGATTTTTTTCGATTCAACACTTCGAGGGCGCGGTCCGTCCGTCCCTTTTGTTTCGTGCCCCGCGCTTTCGGCTGTCTACGAAGCCATTCCAATTCCTTTTTTAAAAAGCGTTTTTCCTTATGTTCGGTTTTCTCTTTGATGGTTTCCGCTTCCGCTTTTTTCTCCAAATAATAAGCGAAGTTCCCGGGAAACGAAAACAGGTTTCCGTTTTCCAATTCCAAAATCCGATCGGTCACTTCCTCCAAAAAATAACGATCGTGAGTGACCAACAAAACCGACTTCTTCGTTTCTATCAAAAAATCCTGCAGCCATAGGATCGTATCCACGTCGAGATGGTTGGTGGGTTCGTCCAAAATCAACAGATTGGATTCTTCCATGAGGGTCTGTACGAGCGCGACCTTCTTCAACATTCCGCCGGAAAGGGTTCCCATTTTTAAGGAAAGATCCGAGAGGTTCAATTCCTTCAACAAAGAACGGAACCACGACTCGAGTTCCCAGGCACCGAGCCGGTCCATTTCCTGCATGATTCTTCCGTATTCGGCTTCGACTTCCGGACCGCCGGAATGCAGACGTTCACAAACGTCCTCGTAAGAACGAACCGTTTCCAAAAGCGGGCTGGGGCTGGAAAATATATGTTCTAAAATCGTGTGATCGGGATCGAAAACCGGCGCTTGAGGAAGAACGCTGGTCTGCAGAATTTTATTTCTTAAGATTTGGCCTTCGTCGGGAACATCCTTACCCGCGAGAAGTTTCAGAAGGCTTGACTTTCCGGAACCGTTGATTCCAAGAATTCCGATCTTTTCGCCTTCGTTGATACCGAAACTGATTCGTTGAAAGAGGACCTTATCCCCAATCTCTTTGGAGATTTTATCGACGGATATGAGATTCATAAGACAGATGCAGGTTCGGTTTCGAAGCGAAGTTGGACAAGTGTTTTTAAACTTAAAATTGAATCTGAATCCTGGTGCCGACCTCGTTCTCGTTCGGAACCAGAACACATTTTCCGCGTAGCTGCCTGGAAAGAATTTCCACGAGTTTGAGCCCTAAGGATTCCGATTGGGAGAATTCGAAACCTCGCGGCATTCCGACCCCGTCGTCCGAAACCTCCAACACGGAACCTTCCGCGCCGGAACGAAGTTTTACGGAAACGGTTCCGATTCTTTCGTCGGGGAAAGCGTATTTCAGGGAATTTGTAACGAGTTCGTTCACGATCAAACCCAAGGGGATAGCCGTTTCAATGGATACGAAATTCGGCTTCGAAGAAACCCCGAACTTCACCCTCTTTTCCCTACCGAAGGAATGCAGAAGACTGACGAGAAGAGTGTTTAGATAATCGTAAAAATCGATTTTCGTAATATTATCGGACTGATAGAGTTCCTTATGGATCAACGCCATCGATTGGATCCGACGTTCGCATTCCTTAAGAATCTGCGATATCCTTTCGTTTTCGGAATGATCCGCCTGAAGACCGAGCAGACTCGCGACGATCTGCAGATTATTTTTGACCCTATGATGGATCTCCTTGAGCATCACTTCCTTTTCTTCCAGGGTCTTTCTGAGTTTTTCCTCGTCTAACTTGCGTTCGGTGATATCCCGGATGATTTGTGTCGCTCCGATGAGATTGTGGGTGGAATCCCGGATCGAACTGTGGCTCAATTCCAAAACGGCCACTTCTTGAACAAGACCGCGTAACGTGCGTTCGGTGGTATAAACTTCTCCGCGAAGGGCCCTGCTCCAATTTTCGATCACGACCGCTCTTTCGATCGGATCGGAGATCAGTTCCGGAAGAACGTTGCCTTCCTCGATTTTTTTACCGTATAGTTTCCAGAAGATCAGTTCGTACGAAGAGTTGAAAGCGATGATTCTAAAATGGATATCCACCGCACAAATCGCGTCCTTGGTCCCTTCGATCACGCCGAGAAGTCTGTCCCTTGTGATCTGCAATTTGGAACGGAGCCGCTCGAGCTCCAGTTCCACGCGTTTGCGCGAATTCACGTCTCGGACGATCACTTGAACATAGGGTGTTCCGTTTTCCGAAAACGGGGTCGCCAAAACCTCCACAAAAAGAGTGGAGCCGTCTTTGCGGACGAATTCCTCCTCGATCAAACCGACCGTGGAACCTTCGCGGTTCATCTTGTGGATCCTTTCTCGAACGACTCCCTGCGACCTCGGATGAACGAATTGAAGCACCGGCTTTCCGATCAATTCCTCCGCGGATTCGTAACCGAGCATTCGTACGAGCGCCTTGTTGGCCGAAAGAATTTTCCCTCCCGAATGGATCGCGAGTCCGTCCCGGGAAAGTTCGAAAAGCATTTGATATCGTTCGTCTGTGACCGTATTGGATTCCATGGTAAAGCGATGTTACAGGCATAGTAGAGGTTTTCGGCGGAAAGTCAATCAAACGAGTTCCTATCGCCCGTATCGTTTTATCAAAAGATTATGATTCCATTTTATTTTGCTTGTTCGAAGATTGAATCCGGTAAATTCTAAACAGTCGTCTTAGCGATGTAAAGTGAAACGAATGAACCGTATACAATCGGATTTTAATTATCTTCTTCTGGATGAATCCGGAACCGGAGTGAATTGGAATTTCACCGGAATCATGGACGAACTTTCCTCCCACCTGGAAGCAAACCTATCACCTGCGGAATGGAATTGGGAAACTCCGAAACGTTGGAATTCCTTTTGGAAAAAAGCGTCCGTATCCGAACGGATCGAAACGATACCGTATACAAAAAAAAACGGGGACGTAGTTCGGCTGCGTCTTCGATCGGTTCCTTCTCGGAATCGCCAAACGTTGCTTCTTTTTTCGGTAGAATCGACGAATCCCGAATCGGAAACCCCGAGCCTTTTTTCGGAAGATCCGGAATTGAGGACGATGCTTTTTCAAAAGTCCGCGAACGCGATTCTTCTTTTAGATCCGGAATCGGACGTTGTCCTGGACCACAATGCCACCGCGATGCGTTCCTTCGAGGTGGAATCCGCCGAATCGATTCGTAGCAGAACCTTTCCTTCCTTATTCGCAGACCTTTCCTTCGAGGAATCGTATCGAACCCTCAAACGGAAGTTCACCGAAACGGAAAACGTATCTCGGGAAGCGGAGTTACAAACCCTTCGAGGAAAGAAATTTTGGGCCAATCTTTCGTTCCGGATCCTTTCCTCGTCTCGGAATCGAATCCTTCTCGTTCAGCTCAAGGACGTAACCGAAAAGATACAAGCCGAAAAATCCCTGGCGGAACACGAGGCCAATCTGAACGCGATCATCGAAAATTCTGAGGCGCTCATCTGGTCCGTGGACAAAGATTACAAACTTATAATATACAATTCCAGATTCGAGACCGTGATGAAAAAATACTACGGACCTACGTTGGAGCCCGGAAGATCCATCTTTCCGGAAAACGTTTCCGAGGAAAACATACGGAATTGGAAATCCTTTTACGACCGCGCCTTATCGGGGGAACGTTTCAGCGTAAACGGAACCAGACCGGGAGAAAAAGAAGGAGAAACCGTATTTTCCGAAACCTCCTTCTACCCGATCGCGGACCCGAAAGGACGAATCACCGGAGTGAGCGCCGTATCCGTGGACATCACGGAAAAAAAACTCGCCGAGGAAAAATTCAGGATCCTTTTCGAACATTCGAGTGAACCCCACGTACTCTACGACGAAAACGGAATTTTCGAATGTAATCCCGCCGCGTTGAATATGCTTCGTTGCAGGGACAAGAACCTTCTTTTGGGAAAACATCCCGCTTCTTTTTCGTCCGGACTGAAACCGGACGGAAGCCCGGTTCAGGAAAACGTTCGAGAGACCGAAGAACGGGCCGTAAAAAAAGGATCTTATACCTTCGAACGAATGTACAAACGGATGAACGGGGAATTGTTCCCCGCCGAAATAACGCTTACACCGATGACCCTCCGCAGAAGAACTGTTTTCCTCGCGGTCTGGCACGAGTTCACCGAGCGAAAGGAATATGAGGATTCTCTAAAGCGTGCCAAGGAGATCGCGGAGGCCGCGTCCAAGGCCAAGACGGATTTTCTCGCGATGATGAGCCACGAGATTCGAACTCCTCTCAACGGAGTGATCGGGACGGTAAGCCTTTTGGAGGGAACTTCTCTGAGTTTGGAACAGAAGGAATACGTGGACATCATCAAATCCAGCGGACAAAATCTTCTCATACTTCTAAACGATATCCTGGATCTTTCCAGGATCGAATCCGGCCAGCTCAAATTGGAACCGCAACCCGTTTCCGCATCCGCCTTATCGCAGGACGTCGTGGGACTATTCCGTTCGATGGCGGAAGAAAAAGGACTTCAGATAGAATTCAAACTTTCTTCCACGGTCCCGAACTGGATCGTCGCCGATCCGTTTCGTTTGAGGCAGATCTTGATGAACCTTCTCGGGAACTCGATCAAGTTTACGGAAAAAGGTAGAATCTCCTTAAACGTGGAAGCGGAAAAATTTCCCAACGACAAACTCCGTCTCATCTTTCGCGTTCAGGATACCGGAATCGGAATACCGGAAGAAAAACTGGAATTATTGTTTAAGGCGTTCAATCAGTTGGACTCGTCTACGACGAGGAAATACGGCGGTTCCGGATTGGGTCTGACCATCAGTAAAAAATTGGCTGAATTGATGAAAGGAGAAATCATCGTCAAAAGCCAAGTCGGACGCGGTTCCGAATTTTCCCTTTCGATCCTGACCGAAAAATTGGATTACAAGGTTCCCGCGGGAATCCAGGAATTACATTCCAAAAATCTGGCGCGTCTCGCGCTCATTTCCGTACGGGACGTATCACTGCGGGAACAAATCAAAAAATTCTGCGAACGGAGCGGTTTTTCCGTACGGATCGCGCGTTCGGGAGCGGACGTGGTACGGATCGTTTCCGAAGAGGAAAGAATCGGAATTTTTCTCACGGATCTGGATCTCCCCGACAAGACGTTACCCGAAATCCTGGACGAACTCAAAAACTCCAATCCGAATCTCCGTCTAACGGTGATCTTGTTTATGGAAAGTGAATTTAGAAATTCCTACTATACCGCGACGGAAGGACTTTTTAATCGGCCGGGATTTAAGATTTTTATGATGTTTAAACCGATCCTTTTGGACGAACTGGCGAAAAACTTCGAAAAGGCGTTTCCCGTCCAGACGATCGGAGAAAATCGATCCGAAAACGGGAAACAAAAGTTGTCGGAGGACATTCCGTTGAGGATACTACTCGTCGAGGACAACGTCATCAATCAGAAGATAGCGCTCCGACTTTTGACCAAACTAGGATATTCCGCGGAGACCGCGTTGAACGGGGTAGAAGCCCTTTCCCATCTTGAAAAAAGGGAATACGATCTCATTTTTATGGATATACAAATGCCGGAAATGGACGGCTTCGAAACGACTCAACGGATCCGGAAAAACGATAGGATACGAAGACCGGTGATCGTCGCGATGACGGCTAACGCGATGGAAGGAGACCGGGAAAGATGTATCGAAGCCGGAATGGACGCGTATATCTCCAAACCGGTCCAAATCGCCGACATAGAATCGACGATCACACATTTGTTCACTTCATAGTTCGAATCGGCGGAGGTTTCCCGTTAAAAAATTCCTGTAGACTTCCGCTGATTCTTTGGGGCGTTCCAACTGAGGGCTATGACCGCAATCCTTGAGTATTACCCGCACCGAACCGGAAATTCCCTTATGTAAAACTTCCGAGGAACTAACATGAATTACACGATCCGAGTCCCCCCAAAGGATCAACGTCCTGGCGCGGATCGAGCTCATCTTTTCCTGTAAGGATCCGAACTCGGTCCGAATTTCCCGATAGATTTTTTCGTTAAATTCCCTACTTCGGATCGCCCGTTCGGAAAAATAAGTCTTTAAGAAAAACGGAATATACGGAGGTTTAACGAAGATAAAATTCATCAGAAACTCGAAATCTTTTTCGTTTTCCACGACGAGCGGATTTTTTCCCCGGGACAGATAACCGGACAACTCACTCGGAATCGGGGAATTCACCCCGGCGGTATCGACTAACGCGAGCGTAACGACCTGATCCGGATAAAGGATCGAATACATTCCCGCGATAAAACCTCCCATGGAATTCCCGATCAGATGAAAACGTTTCAAACCCAGAACGGAAGCGAACCCGTGCAGACGAAGCACCTGTGCGGAAACGGAATACTCGTCTTCGGGCTTACGGTCGTTTTCTCCGAAACCGGGAAGATCGGGCGAGATCACGTGATACGAATCGGTCAGCGTTCTCACAAAACGAGTCCAATTATCCTTATCCCCTCCGAAGCCGTGGATCAAAAGGATGGTCTCCCCCTTTCCCCCTTCCAAATACTTCCATCGATAGCCGTCCGCTACGACGGTTTTCGTTTCCAAATCGGAGCGATAGTGTTCCCAAGCAAGACCGGATTGAATGAGCGTGTTCGTGCAGGAAGAGAAAAAAAATACGACGGAGGCGGTAAAAAGAAAAACCTTCCCGAAGGAAGGCCGTGATCGGAAGGAAGAAAGCTCGAATTTCATTCTAGGTCTCCTTACGTAAACTGGGAGCGAAAAAGCGTCGGTCCCGGGCGAGGGACTTCGGATCAAATCGTATATCGTTTTCTTAATTCTCTCGCATACGTCAAATCGTGCGTCAACATACGGAGACGTTTGGCGAGAAAATGGGAAATTTCTTGATAAAACTTTAACGCCGCTTTGGAATCCCTGTCGAATACCGATTTCAAATGGTCGTAAGGAATCCTGAGCAGCTCGGAACGTTCCATCGCCTCGACGGACGCGGACCGTTTTCCCGGATCCAAAAAGGGCAACTCACCGAAATGATCCCCCGTGGCGATCGTAGTTACGTTAACGTCGTCCCCTTTTTCAGTGGCAGTAAGAACCTTTAAGGTTCCGTAAATCACGACGAAAAAAGCCTTCGCTTCGTTTCCCTCGTGGAAGATCGCATCCCCTTGTTCGTATACTTTGTATTCTGTTTTTTCCGCGATCGAGGCCAACTCGTCTTCGGTAAAATTGGAAAAGAGATAAATCTGCTTTAAAATTTCTTCTTTCGTATGTTGCATAAGTTTTCCCGAAATGCGAGTGTAAATCCCAGTTTAAATAATGCAAGCAGGTTCCGCAATCGATCGCCTGTAAAAAGTCGGACTTGCCCTCTCGGAAAAGACAATCCGAAAGGAGCTTCCTTTTGCCGAGGCAAAAAAGAAGTGTGCCAAAACAAGATAGGAATTCGATCCGCTCCCAACGAAACCAACCCGCTCGTTTTTTTGTTTTCCTACGAACGAAACCGTTTTCGTATTTCCATATTTTCGAATTTCTGGAATTCCGAATTTCGAACAAACGATCCCGTATTTGCGTCGGCTCGGATCGAACGATTCCACATCTGCAGTCCACAACCGCCCAGTTTCGAAAAAAGGAAAACGGATCCTGTTGTTTCGAAAAGCGTTGCGAAACCCAGCCGTATGGAACGCACGAAACAAAACGAAAGACTTAGTCGTATCAAACGTTCTAAGAAATGCAGGAGCTTGTTCGGATCCAGTTGTGTTTCCCGGAAATCGTATCTACCTTCCGGATCAAATCCCCGTCGATGGAACTAGAATCCACTTCGAACTAAAAAGACGAAGACTATATTCCATTTTTTGAATTTATCATTACGAATGACGATCGTTTCCGTCTTCGATTACGAAAAAAAAGACATAGAAAAATTTTCGACGCGTCTTTCGGAAACTTCCGCGTCGATCGAAAGAAGTCGTCCGCTTTGAACGAGTCCGGTCCAAATTCTATCAAATATTTCCTAAGAAATTTCGGCTTCCAAAGCGGAATCGGAGGAGATGTTCCACGTATCCGATCGCAAGTATGTAAGTTTCGCATCCTTCGAATTCATACAATTCCCTCTCGAAGAACCGGAAAACTCGAAAACGAACGATCCAACTCGAACTCACAAGCTGCAACCGAAACTCGAAAACTTCCATCACCGAACCCGTTGCAAAAGTAACGGATCGAAAAATTCTCGAAGGTCTTAAGAAAACATCTCGCTCGTAGGATTCTCTCCTTCACGAACGCTTATGCGGACCGCAAATAAATTTCAAAGACGGTCCCGTTGGAAACAGGATTTCTATCCGAACGTTCGTTGGAGGAGGTTTTCGCACCCGGTTTCCACGTTGAGAAGGCATCCGCCGGGAAGAAATCCGCGAAATAAGACGCCTCTTCAGTTTGTGAAATTTATAATTCTGCAAACCAAATGATAAATTTCGAAGACCAGTCAAACTCGGAACCAAAGTGAAATCCATTCGAAATCGAAAAAAACGCATTCTAGTTTCGTTTTTTTATTCGAATTGTTAGAAAAAAAGATTTGCGGTACCGAATCGGAAGAGCCAAAGTGCAAGAACCGAAAATTATAACGAACGCTACAGGAAATAAGATGGAACTTTTTACCGCCCACAAAGAACTATTCGGGATCTTACTGATGCCGATCACATACGGTTTTGTAGGTTGGTTCACCAACGTGATCGCCCTCAAAATGACCTTTTATCCGTTGGAATTCGTCGGAATTCCTCCCTACTTGGGATGGCAAGGAATTGTACCCAGAAAGTCGCAAAAACTCGCCCTCAAATCCGTAAATATCATGACCGAGCGTTTGATCAAGGTGGAGGATTTTTTTTCCAAGGTGGACCCGGATCAACTCGAAGCGGAATTCCAACCCGTATTAAACGGACTCGTTCCGGAGGCGACCTCGGAAATCATACATCATATCGATCCGGCATTGCGTTCCAAACTGGAAACGGAAACGGAAGCGAAAATCATCGAAGAAGTCCGCAAAAAAAGCGAACATACGGTTAAGAATATTATGATACAAGTGAAGTCCAACGTATCGAGCGTTTTCAACTTCAAATCGCTCGTATTACGCAAGTTAACCGGACCGAACGTAAAACGGATCGTGGATATTTTTCAGGAAGTCGGTTCCAAAGAATTCAAATTCATCGAACACTGCGGATGGTATTTGGGAGGAGCGATGGGAATTCTGCAAGCTCTCGCCTGGAAATTTTTTCCGCATTGGTGGACCTTGCCCGTTCAAGGAGTTATCGTCGGTTACGTCACGAACTGGGTCGCACTCACCATGATCTTTCGTCCTTTATACGAGAAAAAAATCGGACCGCTGCGTTACCGGGGGTTGTTTCTAAAACGACAAGAGGACGTTTCCAAAAAATATTCGAACGTATTCGCTACTCAGGTTTTGACGGCGAGAAACGTTCTCGAGGAGATTTTATACAAACGCGCAGCCCGTTCTCTCGTGGAAACGATACAAGCCGAAATCGAAGCGGAGGTCGAACGCCTTCATCTCGAAGGAAAATTGGATTCGGAAAACGGACGCGAAAACTCCGAATTTGAAACCGCCAAAAAACAGGTAATCGCACGGATTTCCGATTCTTTAGCCGATAGCTCCTATAAACTCGAAACGTATATGGGGAGAGCCATGTCGATCGAAAACAATATGTTCAAGCGGATGAAGGACCTTCCGCCGGAGGAGTTCGAGCCGATACTCCGTTCGGCCTTTCAAGAAGACGAATACGTGCTCATCCTCATCGGATCCGTCTTGGGCGCCTTGGTAGGCTTATTCCAAGGAATATACATGCTTTATGTTTCTTGAATATAAAATATACGTAACGTGAGTACGATTCCACAAAAGAGAGTTCCCCGGAAATTTTCCTAAAAAAACCGAAAGGCGCTCGAAACGGAAAACTCGCATCGATCGTAGAGCTCGATCCGCAAGGATAAAAGTTAACTACCCGCTTTTTCGGATTTGGCGTGTCCTAACTACCGTATTCGATCCGAAAATCGGAGGACGGTGAATACCAAGCCGTCAAATTGGGAAAAAGATCCCTTTTATCCATTCTTGCTTTCGTTTCGGAATCGAAACGGAATTAAGAGGCTTGCTGGAAAGATTCGAAGCGAAAATATCGGAAGAATGAACAAAGCCGTTCCCGAATCCGTCACGAAGAATATTACAAAATCGTTACACGTTCCGATCGAAGACGGTTTGACGATATCCGCAGAAGTCTACGGACCTTTACCGGTTGGGAAAGGTTCTCCGCCTCCGATTCTGTGCATCCACGGATTAACCGGAAATCTTATGAACTTTGCGCCGTTAGCAAGAAATTTAATGCGACAAGGTCTGACGGTCATCGCTTACGATCTCAGAGGAAGAGGAAATTCCTCGAAACCCGAAACGGATTACTCGCACGAAGTACACGCCGAGGACATACTAAAAATCATCGATCATCTGAATCTTTCGAAAGTCAATCTCCTCGCCCATTCTTTGGGATGTTGGATATCGCTCACGTTCGCAAAACTTTATCCGGAACGAACCGAAAAACTCTGTCTCGTTGACGGAGGAGGAAAAATTTCCGTTTTTCGAAAACTTTCTAACCTGCGAATGATTCGGACCTCCCTCGAACGTCTCGGAAGAAACTTTTCCTCACCGGAAGAATATCTTCAGCTGGCGAAAAATTCTCCTATTTTAGGCTCTTGGAACGAAGACGTGGAGGCGTTTTTGCGTTACGAACTCGAGGAAACCACGGACCAAAACGGCGAAAAAGTCTACCGCTGCAACATTCCGCTCCGGGTGATACGATCCGAACTCGTCAACATGGGCGGCGAAATGAAAGCGGAGGACATCCCACTACGTTTTATAAAAAATCCGATTTCAAGTTTTAGAATATTCAAAAAAAATAAAATTCTTCCATATCGTTCGATAACTTCACCCGTACTGATCATACGAGCGGGAAAATCGAACTTCAAAAAAGGGGACGAGTTATTGCCCGATTCCGCCTTGTCCATTTTCGAAAAGGAACTAAATCGACCCGTTTTCCTAACTCTTCCGGATAAAAACCACTATGAAACCGTTCTACTACCGGACCTAAAACGGGACGAAACGATCGTTTGGTTTTTCAAAAAGAAAGAAAGATAGATAGATATAAAATCGGATTTAAGCAAGGAGATAAAACTTTCGTATCAATCGATGAATCGATTCGAATCTGCTAAACCGACGTCCGAATCGAATGTATTTTTTCGCCTAAAGCCGAACGGACGGGTTTTGTGTTTGTTCGCTTCCGTTGGAAATGCGACCCGAGAAAATCCAAAGAAAAAGAATCAAAACAGCCAACGCGAACGCGGCCAAACTACGGGACGGTTTTCGTCTGATGAGAAGATTCGAAGAACCCGGTATCGCCACCGTTCCGATTTCGTATTTCATTCCCGCCTCAGAAGCCAAGGACTCGATTCCGATCACGTGTAAAATCGGGATTTTTTTTTCCAAAAACCGTTTCATTACGGAATCGGGGGACGAGATATTTTCGTCCGAAGAAAATACGATTCCGCGTGGGATTCTTCCCTTCCCCAATCCCGTTCCCGCAGAAACTGTGCCTCCTCCGATGTTCACGTAAAGCAATATATTCGAAGTTTCATATATTCTCATTCTTTTAAGTAATGATTGTTCGAACGAATCCGAGGAAAGAAATCGATATCCGTTTTTAGAGATCGAGTCCCGGATTAAATCCGCACCTTCCTTATCGATTCCGATTCCCCGGTCGTCGATTCCTCCGACGCTGAAAAAGGAGGTTCGGTTTTCGATGAATCCGTTTTTTATTAGGTCGCCTTCCATATCCGGCCACAAAAGCCCGGGAAGATTGGCGCCGAATTGCGAGGAAGAAACGCTTCCGATCACGATGGTTTTTAATCCCATCGCATCGGCCGCCGCAAAAAAAGCGACGTTCAACGCAGGAAAAGAGCCGGTTATTCCTGCGGAAATCGTATCCCCCGGTTTTAACCCCGCTTCCCGAAACCGCTGTACGAACCAAGCCGCAAAATCAGGATGCAACGACACAAGTTTAGCGGAGAGTTTTCCCGCGGAACTAGTAACGGACGAAATTTCTACCCCCACCAAACCGCTGTTATATGGATCAATCACTGGATCGATCGGGATGTTTTTCTCCGATCGTAACGTTTTTATCCGTTCGAACGCGGCGTAGGCCCGTTCACTCGCACTTTTTCGAATTTCATAAGCGTCCTGAAATTCCTCTTCCGGAAAATAGGATACTATTCCGTATAAAGACAAGGCGACTAACGTAATGGCCGAAATCCAAAACGGATTTTTATATCTTCGGAAGACTTCCTGCAACTAAAACGTCCCTCCTAAAAGGAGGATCAAAACCATCCGGAGAATACAAACGCAGACCGTGACTCCAGATACCGTCCGCAAGATCCCCTGTTTTTCCATCGACAACGCGATCAGCCCCGGAACCAGATGTCCAAAACCGGACGTTCCGACGCGTTTTCCCGCGTTGTGTTGGTTCAGAACTTCGCTTAACAAATATGAAATCAGAATGGAAACGATCAGAACGAACGCGATCTTCCTATTTCCGAAGGACAGAAAATGGGGTTCGGCGATCTTATAAATTCCGTAGGTGGAAAATGAAGAGAGCGTAACGATCAAAAGAAACCAGGGATCGGACAGTTCGAGCGCGAAATATCCCGGTACGATCCAACCTCCCGCGTGGATTCCCGTTTTTTCCTCGAAAACGAAACCGATAAGAATTCCGAGTCCAATAGAAAGCGTCAGGATTTCCATGCCGATTTTTCCCGCAAACGATCGCATAACGTTTCCATCCAAACACGTCCGCTTCCCCGAAAATTTCCCGCTCCGATCCAGATCGAGTTCGAAACCGTTTTCGTTTTTTCAGGACTTTCGACCGACGGATCGTAATACCCGGAAGTTTCCCTCTTTTTGTTTCGATCGACAACGAGGGCGGTCCCCCGGTAAACTCTCAAAAACGCTCTCATCCACGGTCCGAAGTAATGGATCGTTTCCACCTCCTTCAATCGTGAAAGTAATTTAGAAAATTCTAAAGTTCTAAATGGCCTTTCCCTTCGGGAATTAAAAACGACGACAACACGTTCGCACCTCCGTTCGTTCATCGCGGAACGGTAGATTTTTTCCCAGGAATCTACGTCGTTCGCCGCAAACGCAAAGATAAAACCGATTTTTTCTCCGTTTGATTCCGAATCGACGATTTTCAACGCGCCCGGATCCGGACGTGTTTTCGACATTCCGTCACGGATCGTAGATTCCGGAATATTCAATTTTTTGCATATTTCGTCCGCAATCTCGAGATTTTCCGAATGTTCCCGATAGGACAGTCGGCTCAGAATTTCCCGGAAACGTTCGGATTTTCCCTTGTCATCCGAGTCCGGAAAAAAAACGGTCGATCGTTTTACTTGAGCGGTTTTAAGCAAAATCGAATTCTCAAAAGAATTTCCCAGAACGAGCGTTCCGCCGGTCGGGACCGTTTCGGCGAAAGCAAGTTCGGTCCATTGAGTCGGATCCCCCCATTCCGAGTGATCGGTACGAAGATTGGTGATCACGGTATGGGTGGCACGAACGAGGAAAGTTTCCGATTTTCTTTGATACTCTTCTTGCACGGCCATACATTCCAAAACGATCGCATCCGCCTTACGTTCGGCCGCATAACGTAGAAATTTTCCCTGTTCCGAAATCGAAATCCGGTTTCTGTCAATTTTAATCTCGCTTCGATCGGGAAATAACAACCTCGGAGAGGAACCGGTGGTTTTCGCGTATACGTTCCATCCTGCCTCGACAAGTACGGAATGGATCAGTCGTGTGACCGAGGATTTGCCTCTAGTTCCGTTGACGTGAATTCGAATCGGAACCGAATCGATATCCGCGGATCTACGCCGTTTTTCCAGGAATAGATAGAGCGAAAAGAGGAAAAATGAAATCGATAAAATGATAAGCGACATCGGATCAATCGGGGGAATTTAAGGATATCAAAAGTGCGGTTATATCGTCTTGAATTTTTTGTCCTCCGAGATGATCCATGAGAGCTTGTAGAATCGCGGGGATGGTTTCCTCCATAGGCTCATCGAATTTTTCCGCCAGGATTCTCTGCACGGACAATTCGCCGAACTGTTGTTTTTCGGAATTAAATTCCTCATAAATGCCGTCCGTAAGAAGAAACAACCTATCCCCGTACTGATACGTCAACGAAAAGATCCCGTATCGGTTTTTCGAATCCAATCCCAATAGGGAACCTGTCCGATCCAAACCCATCACCAAGTCCTTGGAAAGAAAAAATTGAGGAGGATGTCCCCCGGAGGAATACACGATCCTCCTTTGAACCGTGTCTATATCGGCGAGAAAACAGGAAAAAAACATCCCTATGTTTCCGAAATTACGGCAGTATTCGTAGTTGAATTCCGTCAGTAGTTCGCCCGGATCGACTTCCTTCTTTTTTAAGGATTCCAAAATTCCCTTGATCGTCATCGTCAACAACGCCGCTTGGATCCCGTGTCCGGTCGCGTCCGCAACGAACACCCGCAAAACACCGGGACGAATTTCGAAAAAATCGTAGAGATCTCCCCCCACCTCCATCATCGGAAGATAAGCGGAATGGATCTCAATCCCGGAAACGGAAGGCATTACGGAAAGGATCTCCGATTGAAGACGTTTGGCGAGACTCAATTCCTCTTTCATCGCCTTGTAGTAGTTCGCGAGAAGTCTGGACCTCTGTCTTACCTTCTCTTCGAGTTTTTCCAGCAGCTCTTCCTTTTCACGGTCCATACGTTTGAGAGTTTGATTGGCCCGTTTCAATTCCATTAGAATTCTATGTTTTTCTGATATATCTCGGATGATGACGTGGTATTGAAAGTCCCCTTCCGGTCCGGTTACGGAGATCGAAACCTCGGAAACAAGCACGGATTTGTCCTTGCGAATCAGACGAATTGGGCCGAAGGGTTTTTGTCTTTTTTTATCCGGCAGTTTGGCGACGTTTTTCAGGATTCTATAAAACCGATTTCTAATACGAAGAGGAAACTGATGTTCGATGGTTTTTCCGATGATTTCGGAGGCGAGATAACCGGACATACGTTCCGCCGCGGGATTGATGAGAAACACTCTAAAATTCCGATCCAAGGAAACGATCGCATCGATCGCGGACTGGAATAAGATCGAATACCGTTCCTCCGGGTCGTACAATTCTGATTTGGATCGCGCAGGAACGGTCATATACGTTATCGAGAAGAGTCTATTAGAATAAGATAAACCTTCCCGAAGTCAAGGATCTTTCAGAAGGATTCCGGAAGATCGACGTAAAACCGGGTCGTTCCGTTTTCGGATTGAAACGAAAGTTCGCCTCCCATTTCCAAAACGAGATTGTAGGAAACGGTAAGTCCCAAACCCGTTCCCTTACCGATTTCCTTCGTGGTATAAAACGGATCGAAAAGTTTATGACGGTTTTCCTCGGGGATTCCGATTCCCGTGTCTTCTACGACGGTTCGTAGAAAGGGCCTGCCTTTTTTTTTCAGAGGGATCCATTCCAAGGTAAGAAGTTTCGGTTTCGTAGGATCGGTCTGAAGATCCAGCGCATCTTTGGCGTTCGTGAGAAGATTGAGATACACTTGTCGGAGCCTTCCCGCGGAACAAACCGCATACACGGGAACGTCCAAAGGAGGAACGACGACTTCGATTCCCGATTTGCGGAATCCGTTTTTCAAAAGCCCGAAAGTGGAACAGAAAATCGCGGTCAAATCGTGCAACCTCGCCTCTTCCTTTTCCAAGCGCGTGAACGTGAGCATATCTTTTACGATTTCGGAGATACGATTGCTTTCCTGCAGGATGATTCCCGCGTATTTGCGGAGCGGATTTCCCGATTCGATTCCGTTAAAGACCAGTTCCGCGTAGTTGATCACTCCCATCAACGGATTGTTGATTTCGTGTGCCACTCCCGCGGAAAGAGTTCCGATGGCCTCCAATTTTTGTTTTTGAACCCAGGAGTCGGCCGGTTTTTCCGGATCGTTTCCGTTTTCGTAGGAACGCATCGTTCGAGCCGATCGGGAAACTTTCGAAAATTCGGAAATTCTACCGGACTCTAAATATGCAAGAATTTGCATATTTTCGAAATCGAATGCAAAGAAAACGGAATATTCTCGAGAGGAAAAACCGCTTTTGCGGACGGATATCGTGTAGGAAGGCGGATCGGCGACAGCCGGTTCGGGCCAAAGCGAAGGATCCGAAAAATCGGGAGCTGCGCCCGAAAATTCGAAAACTTCTCCCCAGTACGTAGTTCCGACTTCCAATCCCTCTTTCGAAAAACCGAAGGACTTGCAAAACGAGGAATTTGCCCGTTTGATACGGAAGGACGGATCTAAGATACAGCCTGGAACGGGAGAAAGTTCGAAAAAGTTATAAGACATCCGGTGTAAGCTATCGTAAGAACGCTTCCTCACTGATAGATTAGAACCGGATTCCGTTTAGAATCTAACGTCAGAATACGGTAAATTCTGTTTCAAAAAGTAGAATCTTCAGTACACTTTTAGTAATTCCACTTCAAAAATGAGCGTGGAATTCGGAGGAATCGAGGCTCCCGCTCCCCGGGATCCATATCCCAATTCGGGGGGAATGGTGAGTTTGCGGATTCCACCTTCCTTCATTCCTCGAACCCCTCGATCCCAACCTTTGATCACTTCGCCCGCGCCCAAATTGAACGTAAACGGGGTTCTACGATCCCGAGAACTGTCGAATTTCTTCCCGTTTGTGAGAGTTCCCACGTAGTGAACGGTCACATTGGAACCGGAAAAGGCCTCTTTCCCGGTTCCGACACGGATATCCTTGAGAATCAGATCCCCGTCGGCCGACGCGGGAACGTTCGCCCAAAGAATGACAGCCGCCAAACAAAAATAGACTCGTTTCATTTTCCTCTTCCTCCGGTCCTTCTGACCCCGGCCCCGGAAAATCCTCCGGTTTTCGATTGGTTTCCGTGAATTTTTCCGGAACCGGCCGCTCCCCCTTTCAGGGATTGTTTTTTCTCGAATTCTTTTTTGAGCTCTTCCGAATCCACGACGGCGATCTGTTTGCCTTGTATTTCTTTTTTGTGCAAAGCCGCGATGGCTTTGGCTCCCGCCGAATCTTCCATATCCACGGATCCATAGGACAAGGAACGACCGGTCGTTTTATCTTTTTTAATATGCGCTTCTTGAACGGTCCCGAATTCCGAAAAAATCTTTTTCAATTCCTCTTCGGTCAGTTCCTGGGGCAAATTACCTACTGATATTTTCATGATTTTTCCTTCTTACGGAATCAATTTGTAAAATCCGATTCTATTGAAAACCAAATTCTAAACGTGCACGATGGAATGGAGCGTTTTTGTCTTGGAGGAAAACGAAACGAACGAATCCTGGAAGGGAATGGCCGATTTTTTTTCACTCCATCCCGGAGAAATTCTTACCCTGGCCGAAGCCGCCGGTTACGAACCGTCCGGACATTGTATGGCACTCAATAGTTTGGAAAATCGTGTTTTCGATCTTCGTTTGGAAGACGGTTCCCATATCATAACCAAATTTTACCGTCCGGGACGTTGGACCCGGGAACAAATTCTGGAAGAACACCGTTTTTTAGAAGATTTACGTACGGAAGAAATTCCGGTTTGCGCGCCTCTGCGTTTTCCCGACGGAAACACGGTGGCCTCGTTTCAAAACGAAATGTATTATTCGTTTTGGCCTCGGGTGGGCGGACGTTCTCCCGACGAACTGAACGCGGAACAACTTCGGATTTTGGGAAGATTGCTCGCGAGAATTCACAATGTGGGGGCCGCCCAACCGATGAAACACAGAATCACTCTGAATTCGGAGACGTACGGAAACGAACCCCTGAAAACCTTGCTCGCGGGAGAATGGATTCCTCCCGGATGCAGAAACGAATACCAAGACATCGTAAAACGAATCTTGGATCTATATCACCAAGCGATCGAATCGGTTCCGTTCCACAGAATCCACGGAGATTGTCACAAAGGGAATCTTCTCTTCGGAAACGAGGGTTGGTTTTTCGTGGATTTCGACGACAGTTTGAGCGGCCCCGCAGTCCAGGATTTTTGGATGTTACTTTCTAAGGGGCAGGATTCCTTCGAGGAACGGAACAAAATTCTCGAAGGGTATCGGGAATTCAGGGACTTCGACGAGGGCTGGTTTCGGCTCATCGAAATTCTCCGGGCGATGCGTTTTGTGCACTACTCCGCCTGGATTTCCAGCCGCTTTCGAACCGACCCGTCTTTCCCGAAAGCCTTTCCCCAATTTGCGGGCACCGATTATTGGGAAAAGGAAACCTGGGAACTCAAAGAACAGGTTCAACTGATTTTAGATTCCGCCGGAACCCGAAATTTCTACTCCGTTACGGAAATCCCCACCCCGGAAGAAGAGCTGACCAACAAGGATTTTTTTTGGGATCTGGAGGATTAACCGGTTGAATTTTGTAACGGAAAAGTAATAAACACGGATGGGCCGTCGGTAAAATTTCAGTTGTCCGACTTCCCCTATAGAAAACACTCAATCAACTGTTTTACGGATTTCTAAGCGAAAATCGTAGATTCTACAAAAAAACAATCGGAAGCGTTTCATGGACTTTTTCCTAATCATCGTTATCCTTATGGCCATTCTCGGAGTCGGCGACCTTTTGGTCGGCGTTTCCAACGACGCGGTCAATTTTACCAATTCCGCGGTCGGTTCGAAAGCCTCTTCCAAACGGATCATTTTAGTCGTTGCCGGAATCGGGATCATCTTCGGAGCGCTTTCCTCGAGCGGAATGATGGAAGTCGCCCGGAAAGGTATCTTTCATCCGGAAGGATTTGCGCTCCAGGATTTGATGTTCCTGTTTTTGGCGGTGATGTTGACCGACATCGTTCTTTTGGATCTCTACAATACCTTAGGGCTGCCCACTTCCACGACGGTGTCCCTGGTATTCGAACTTTTGGGCGCCGCACTTGCGATCGCATTTTTAAAAACCGGAACCCTCAACGGCGCGTTTCAGATCATCAACTCCGAAAGCGCCTTGAAGATCATTTTCGGAATCGTGACGAGTGTCATCGTCGCCTTCCTTTCCGGAATGATCCTTCAATTCGTATTCCGTTTTATCTTTTCTTTCCACCTCAAAAACTCGATGAAATATTTCGGAGGACTTTTCGGCGGACTTTCCCTAACCACGGTGGTATTTTTCACTCTTTTGTCGGCGATGAAAGGATCCTCGTTCATTCCATCCGAAACGGTAAAATACATCAACGAAAACTTCACCAACATACTGCTCGTCAGTTTCGCCGTATTTTCCGTCGTTTTCCAGATTCTAGTATTATTAGAATGGAATATTCTAAAATTCTTAGTTTTGGTGGGAACCGGTTCGCTCGCTATGGCCTTTGCGAGCAACGACTTGGTGAATTTCATCGGTGTTCCTTTGGCTAGTTTCGCTACATGGACCCTCATCCAACAGGGAGGAGATCCCAACGCTCTGGCGACCGGCCTCGCAGGAAACGTACAAACTCCGAATTTCATCCTATTGGGAGCGGCCTGCGTGATGTTGTTTCCTCTTTGGTTCTCCAAAAAAGCGGCCACGGTCACCCAAACCGAAGTCACACTCGGTTCCCAGGGAGAAACATTAGAAAGTTTTAATACAAGTCTGGTCGCCCGCGTTTTCGTCCAGATCGCGCTCGGAATTTACACTCCGATCAAGGCGATTCTCCCCGCGAGAGTCCGTCACTTCATCGGAAAACGATTCGAACAAAGGAATATCTTCGAAGTGGTAAAAGTCCACGAAACCGAAGCCTTCGATCTTTTGCGAGCTTCCGTAAACATACAGATTTCCAGCGCCTTGATTTTGATCGGAACACTGTACAAACTTCCTCTATCGACCACGTTCGTAACCTTTATGGTCGCCATGGGAACGTCTCTCACCGACGGAGCTTGGAACAAGGAGAATTCCGTAAACCGAGTCAGCGGGGTTTTGACCGTGGTAGGAGGTTGGTTTTTTACCGCCATCATCGCTTCCACAACGGCGGGGATCATCGGATCGATCCTGTATCTGTTCGGCTTTTCTTCGGTGATCGTTCTGGTTTTGGTCGCGGGTTTATTGATCTATCTTTTCGGTAGAATCCACAAAAAACGTCAGGAAACCTACGACGCCAATCTGGAAAAACTGATCACACTCAAAAAACATCCGGAACGCGCTCTCACAAGAACGATCTCTTCCATGCTCGCCAGTTTGAGCGTCGCAAGAAAGGCGCTCAACAACGCCTGCGCGGGTTATGTGAACGGAAAAAAGAAAAACTTCAGACAGACACAAAAACTTCTGAAAGATTTAAAAAAGATGAGGGAGAATTCCCTTTCCAGTTTTTTATCGATCGCCAACAAACATCTGGACGAAGAGGATCTTTCCGCAATCCATCCAGTCACCGATTCCATCAATCATCTCGATCGAATCACGGAAAGTATCTGGAATATTCTGCGGACCGCTTCCAACGGAATCAGCTCCTTTCAGGAAGTTTCCAAAGACGAAAAAGAGGAAGTGAAGGAACTGCGAAAATCGGCTACCAATCTCATGGAACTTTTGGCGGATTCGGATAAGTTTCCCGATCTACTCGAAAAAGCGAGATCGGAAAAGAAAACCAAAAACCTCGAAAAGATCAAACAAAACATCTACAAAAGTCAGATGAAACGTATCAAAAAAGGGGACAGCAAACTCAAGTCCAGCGTTTCCTATTTTGTAATCGTAGACGAACTCTTGGATATCAACGACAATCTTCTTTCTCTTGCAGAACAGTTGAGCGTCGCGATTCCCTGGGCGGAAAAGAAAAAAATCGAACTGCAGGGAAAACTTCAGTCTTCTACCAAAACCGAAGACAAGAAAAAGAAAAAGTAATCTCTTCGATTTAATTTAATTCGATTTAATTCGAAGGGCGATCGTTCTCATCGGGAACGGTCGCCTTTCTTTTGAACGGAAGTTCGGAACAAAAAACGAAATCGAATTACGGTTTTTAGAAAACTCTCGCCCGCCGGGTTTCATTCAAACTTGACGTCTCGTATAAAAATGCCGGAGTAGAGAGGGATTCGCTTCCTAAAAAATCGTAAGCGACTCGCAAAAGGTTTCTATGGAATTCGAAATCAAATCCTATCCCCTCGAACAAACCGATTTCGACCGGAGCATCGAGAAATTGCTGCAGCAGAGTTATGTGGACGCTGGATTCACTTCCCCGGAAATTGCGGAGCGGATATTTTCGATCGGAGAAGTAAAAAAACGGGGAACGATTCTTTTAGGAATTACGAAAACCGAAGTAGTAGCGGGAATGATTGTTCTCGGAAACGCTCACAATCCGTATCGACAAATCGCAAACTCTCACGAAGCGGAAATGCAGCTGCTCGCCACCTTGCCCATCTACCGGAAAAACGGGATCGCAGATCGTCTTTGTCGCGACTTCGAAACGGAGGCGAAAAAATCCGGTTTGAGCGGTGCGGTTCTTTCCACACAACCGGCGATGAAAGCGGCCCACGCCTTGTATGAAAAATGCGGATACATTCGAAACCCGATGCGAGACTGGAATAAAAACGGTCGAGAATTCTGGGTGTATGAAAAAAAACTGGGATAACCGAGGATAAGCGAGAACCGAGGCCCAAGCAGCAAAACGGAACGACTTCCCTCTCTTTCAGACGAAAGAAAAAATCTACTGTGCCAAACCCCGATCCGATCGTTTGAAACGTTATGCGATCTTGGATTCTTTTTTGAGAATCAAGGTAGGAGCGGCACGATCCGAGATTACTTCTCCCGTGATCACGACTTCCTCTATGTCCTTACGGGAAGGAATATCGAACATAAGATCCAACATGATATTCTCCACGATGGCTCTCAATCCTCTTGCTCCGGACTCCCGTTTGATGGCAAGTTCCGCAATGCGATCGATCGCGTCCTCCCGGAAAGTAAGTTTGACGTTTTCCAATTCCAACAAACGAGTGTATTGTTTGAGAACCGAGTTTTTCGGTTCTCTGAATATTTCCTTTAGCATCTCTACGTCCAACTCCTGCAGAGTGGCGACGATCGGTAATCTACCGATAAACTCAGGGATCAATCCGAACTTGATCAGATCTTCCGGGATCACCTGCCCCATGAGGGCGTCCTTGCTGTCGGCTTGTTTCCTTTGTTCTTCGGAACCGAAACCGATCGTTTTTACACCCGTTCTGGACTTGATGATGTTCGGAAGATCCACGAACGCACCACCGAGGATAAATAGGATATTTTTCGTATCCACCTGGAGGTATTCCTGGTGAGGATGTTTTCGTCCGCCTTGCGGAGGAACATTCGCTACGGTTCCTTCTATGATTTTAAGGAGAGCCTGTTGCACTCCTTCCCCACTTACGTCCCGGGTAATGGAAGCGCTGTCCGATTTGCGGGCGATCTTATCCACCTCGTCGATATAAATGATTCCGATTTCGGCCCGCTTGATATCGTTGTCCGCGTTTTGGATCAGTTTGAGAATGATATTTTCCACATCCTCGCCGACATATCCCGCTTCCGTAAGAGCGGTCGCGTCCACGATCGCAAAGGGAACCTTGATGATTCTCGCGAGGGTTTGAGCTAAGAGTGTTTTACCGCTTCCGGTCGGTCCGATCAAAAGAATGTTCGACTTTTCGATTTCCACCTCGGACTTTTTTTCTTTCAGATTGATCCGTTTGTAGTGATTGTAAACTGCTACGGAAAGTGCCTTTTTTGCGTGATCTTGTCCGATCACGTATTGGTCTAAAATATTTTTGATTTCCGCCGGATTGGGAACTTCCCCGAAAACGTCTGTCTTTTCCTGAGTATGATCGTGATCCTCGGCGATGATTTCATTACAAAGGGAAATACATTCGTCACAGATATAAACACCCGGACCCGCAACTAAACGTTTGACCGCGTCCTGTTCTTTTCCGCAAAACGAACAGAATAGTTTTTGTTTACCGTTGGTTCCTTGTGTTTTTTTAGCCAAGAGAAACTCCTTTATTGAGCCGCAGCAGCGGCCTTTTCCGTGCGGTCGATCTGAATTACGTTGTCGATGATTCCGTAATTTTTGGCTTCTTCCGCAGTCATATAAAAATTCCTTTCGGTATCTTTTTGAATTTGCTCTACACTCTTTCCGGTATGTTTATGATAAATCGAATTTAAAATTTCTTTGAGCTTCAAAACTTCCCGTGCCTGGATCTCGATATCACTGGCCTGGCCGGTCGCACCACCCATGGGTTGATGCATCATGATTCTGGAATTGGGAAGAGCCGAGCGTTTTCCGGCCGCACCACCCGCCAACAACAAAGCCGCCATCGAGGAAGCCTGTCCGAGACAAAGTGTACGAACGTCCGGTTTGATGTATTGCATCGTATCGTAGATGGCCAATCCGGAGGACACATAACCGCCCGGAGAATTGAGATACAGATAAATGTCTCTTTCTGGATTTTCGGCTTCCAAAAATAACAACTGAGCCGTGATGACGTTCGCGTAATCGTCGTTGATTGCGTTCCCAAGAAAGATGATTCTATCTTTTAAAAGTCGGGAAAAAATATCATACGACCTTTCCCCTCTGCTGGTTTGCTCGATCACATACGGGATTACACTCATGCTTTCTGCTCTTCCTTTTGGTTCAGATACTCTTTTACCTGGCCAATGCTCAGTTTGTCAGTGTATTTTTTTTCTACAAGATCAAAGAGGGCATCGTCCACTTTTTTCGCAAAAAAATTCTCTCGATAATTATCCATGAGTTTTCCCTTTTCCAGCTCTTTTTTAAGATCGGACAGGGAAATTTGGTAACTGGATGCAAGTTTTTCCAAATCGGCATCAAAATCCGAATCGGAATAGGTGATCGTTTCGGTTTGGGCGATCTTTTGGCGCGTAAAAAAGTGTTTCAGACGGGTTTCGGCTAAATTTCGGAAAGAATCCTGAACTTCTTTCAGATCCTTTTGGATCATTTCCGCATATCTTTCCAAGGTCATGTGCGGAAGACGGAATTCATGAATCATATTGTGGAAAACGTGCTCGGATTCTTCTTTCACATAGGATTCCGGCAGAACGTATTTCGAATCCTCTATGATTTCCTTGTAGATGTCTTCCATCTTTTTGTTTTTGACGCCTTCTTCAAAACGTTCTTTTAAGTTTTTACGGATTTTATCCTTCAAAGCCGCCAAAGACTCGGAACCGTCAAATTCGGAGGCCAAATCATCGTCCGCTTGCGGAAGAATATTGCCATACAAGGATTTTACGGTTACGGAATACTCGAAAGACTTACCCGCCACTTCGTTTTGCGGGTAGTCGTCCGGAAACGTATGTGTGAATTCGCGCGTTTCCCCGGTTTTCATTCCATACAAATTCTCATCAAAACCCTTTAAATTACTTTCATGACCCAAATGATAGTCGTTGGAAGTGTTGCTCGCGTTTTTCGGCTCCTGCCCTTTTTCGCGAACGGTATATTCCATATCGATGATATCCCCTGCCGCCGCCGTTTGTCCTTCTTCTTTGAGTTGTTTTCTGGCGAGTTGTTTGCGGATCGTTTCGATTTCTTCCTGCACATCCGCTTCCGTCACCGCGACTTCGGGAAGTTTGATTTTGAGTTTTTTATACTTTCCTAAGGTGATTTCCGGATTGGTTTCGTACACCGCGGTGGCGACCAAAGTTTTTTCAGGCTGATATTCCTGAATTTCGAACTTCGGAAAACGGATCATAGGATATTCCAATTTTGTGATGATCGAAGTCATACCGTCCACGATCAATGTGTTGATCGCATCACTCGCGATCGAATCTCCCAGATGACGTTTTACAAGATTGAGCGGAGCCTTTCCCTGTCTGAAACCCGGAAGTTTTACGTCTTTTTGTTTTTCGGAATAGGTTTTTTCGAAGGCTTTTTCTAGGTCGGTAGCCTCGAAGGTAAGTTTAATATCTACGGTGGCGTTCGAATTCTTCTTAAGTTTGTAATCCATGATTTGAATAGGCCCGGAGGAGAATTTAAAAGAAAAAGCGGGAAACGGGATTCGAACCCGCGACCCCCTCCTTGGCAAGGAGGTGCTCTACCACTGAGCTATTCCCGCGATTATTCAGGTAGATCCATGATTTTCGGGAAAAGTCCGGTGTAAACTCACTTTTTAGAGAATCATCTCTTCCGTAACAATTTTTGGAAAAAGGGAAGAAGATGGTTCGCTAAAATGGTATGACCCTCCGCCGTCGGATGAATTCCATCTTTCTGATTGAGACTTTTTACGCCGGCCACTCCGTCCAAAAAAAACGGAACCAAGGGAAGGTTTTCTTCTTTGGCGATTTTCGGAAAAATACTTTCGAATTTCTTTCGATATTCCTTTCCTAAGTTCGGAAAGGTTCTCATGCCGAGGAGAAGGATCTTTGCTTGCGGATTTTTTTTTCTGACCCGGGAAAGAATCTCCTTCAGGTTGCGTTCGGTTTGTTCGGGAGAAATTCCCCGCATCGAATCGTTGGCGCCGAGTTCCAAAACGAAAACGTCGAACCCTCCGGACAAGGCCCAATCCAATCGAGCCAGACCTCCCGAACTCGTATCCCCGCTCATACCCGCGTTGACGGATTTCACCGTCCATCCCTGTTTGGATAATTTTTTTTCCAAAAGTCCGGGAAACGCATCTTCGGGTGAATCCAAACCCAGACCCGCCGTCAAACTGTCTCCGAAAAAAAGAATTCGAACCGGAGACGCACCTCCTTGTCCGAAACTCGCAACGCTAAAAACACAAATCGAAAGAAAGAACAAAACTGCATTTCGATACATAAGATATTGAAAACCTTCCCCGGAATTTGTTTTTACAGAATTCAAGGTTTTCCTATTCTGTCAAACTATGATCCGCCGTTTTTTATTCGCGTTCCTCCTTCTTCTCGGTTTCTTAACCGTGTTCTACTACGTGTCCTCCTATCAACAGGAACTGCAAGCGGACGGATGGGACGGATATCTCGAATCCCAAGCCAAGTCCATCGTGGATAAAATGACTCCCGAAGAATTGACCGGTCAGGTGATCCACGTCGCGATTCCCGGTAAAACGTTGGATCAAACCGCGGAAAAGGAAATTCAGGAAATTCTTCCGGGAGGAATCATCCTCTTCGGCATGAATTTAGGAACCAAACAGGAAATCCTAAAACTCAATATGGAATTGCAAAAGAAAAGTATGGAGGCTTCCAAACTTCCTCTTTTGATTTCTGTCGATCAGGAAGGCGGTCGGGTCCTACGCGTCAAAGACGGGGTCACTCAGTTTCCGGGAGCGATGGCGCTCGGACAAACCAAAAACGCGGACCTCGCTTATAAGGTGGGATTCGTCACCTCGTATCAACTCCGCAAATTAGGACTCAACTTCGTTTTCGCTCCCGACTTGGACATCAACAACAATCCCGACAATCCGGTCATCAACACTCGTTCCTTAGGAAGTAGTCCCGAACTCGTAACGAAAATCGGAATCGGTTACGAAAAAGGCGCAAGACTCGGAGGAGCGATTCCTACGATCAAACACTTTCCCGGACACGGGGACACCAACGTGGACAGTCACCTCGGACTTCCTAAGATCGATAAGGATCTGGACGCATTGGAAACGATGGAACTCATTCCCTTTCGGGAATCGATCAAACAAGGCGCGGAAGTGGTGATGAGCGCGCATATCGTCTATCCCAAATTGGATCCGAACTTTCCCGCTACTTTGTCCTCCAAAATTCTAACGGGAATTCTGCGGGAAAAACTGGGCTTCCAAGGAGTGATCATCACGGATGCTATGGAAATGGACGCAATCGACGTTCATTATAAGGACAACGATCCGGGAGTTTTGGCTATATTAGCGGGAGCTGATATACTTCTGATGACGAGTTGGGGAAAAACTACGCGGGATATGAAGAATCAGATCCTTTCCGCATACAAAAAAGGGACGTTCCAAAAGGGAGAACGGGATCTCCTAAAGGAAGCGGCCTACAGACAGATCCTCCTCAAGCTCAAACACGGTATCGTTTACGAGTTCTCCAAAAAACCTTCCAACCCCGCCGCGTTATCCGCCATGGAACAAAAGGAACTTTCCTTCTTTCAGGATCAGATCGCGGAACGGGATAAAACCTTCTTGGAAATTTTTTCACCGGAGTTGAACGCGGAAATATCGCGTGCCTCCATCGTATCGTTTCCGGAATCGTTCCGCCCGAACGCGGTAAAACCTGAGGACACGATCTTTGCGCTTCGCGGAAAGGAATTCGAAACCCTGTTGAACGAAAAAAACGTAACGAACGTGAACGCCGGTAAAATCCCGGGTTTGACCAAGGACGAACGTTACAAACGGATCGTGGTGACGACGTTCAGCCAATTGGAACTGGACTTGGCCGCGGGGCTCGCCAAACGATATCCCAAGCTCGAAGTGGTCGCGCTTCACTACGGAACTCCATTCTTAAAATTGAATACTCTTTCCAACTTGAAAATTCTCTTCTCTTTTTCCCCGACCCTGGAATCCAAACGGGCGTTGCTCTATTCCGTTTTGGAACGGACGTCTCCGATTCCAGTTGTGGATCTGATCCTGAAAACGCAGGAACCGAAACCGGCTTCGAAAAACTGATGTCCTCGTTCTCGGAAAATCCGGTGGCCAAAACCGGAGTTCCGGGAATTTACGTACACTATCCCTACTGCATTCAAAAATGCGAATATTGCGATTTCTTTTCGTTGGGAAACGGCAAAAATCCGATCCCCGACGAACGCGGACTTTTCGAACGTTATAAAAACGAAATTCTGCACAGGATCCAGGACGATCCATCCATTCAAAAAATGGAATACGATACGATTTTTTTCGGAGGTGGGACCCCGTCCCGAGCGGAACCGGAACGAATCGCGGATCTGATCCTTTTTTTGAAGGAATCATTCTCTTTTTCGAAAACGTCCGAAATCACGATGGAATGTAATCCGGAAGACGTAACTCCTTCGTTTTTGGAAGCGATCTCTCAAGCGGGAATCAATCGTATCTCGGTGGGAATCCAGACCTTTCAACCGGAAAAACTCCGTTTTTTGGGAAGACACTACGATCCGGATCGTTATACGACCGTACTCGAAACGGTAAAACGATCGAGGATCGATAACTTCTCCGCGGATCTGATATACGGAATTCCTGGACAAACCTTGGACGAAATTCTCGAAGACATACTTCGTGTTTTGTCGTACGGAGGCAAACACGTCAGCTTATACGCCTTGACCGTCGAAAAAGGAACGGAATATTCAAGAAAGGTAATAGATAAGATTTCTCCGGCTCCGGAAGAGGAGATCCAGGAGGAAATTCTAAAATTACTCCCCGATCTTTTAAAACCGTATGAAATGAAACAATACGAGGTCAGCAACTATTCGAAACCCGGATACGGCTCGGTGCACAACCTCAAATATTGGACTTTGGAACATTATCTGGGAATCGGTCCCGGCGCCCACGGATATCTTCCAAAGGGAAGATACTCCAACCCAAGAAACGTGGAAACCTATAAACGACGCGATTTTTCTCGGGAATACCTAAAACCGGATTTATACGAGGAATTACTGTTGTCCGTGTTCCGTCTGTTTCGACCGATCGACTTACGCTCGTTTTACGAACTGATTCCCGAAAGATACCCGGCGTTAGAAGAATATCTCGAAACACATTCGGGTGAGCGCAACTTCCAATACAAGAACGGAATTTTTCTCTGGAAACCGGAAGCGGTCTTGTTTTTAGATTCCGAAATTCTAAAATTCTCCGCCTTATAACAAGAAGATTCCCGATGCCGGGAAAAACTTCTCTTTTTCTTTTTTCAGGAGCAAAACGGAGCCCGCAAGACGATGCAAAGGCCACTCCTCCTCAAAAAACATTCAAAAATAATTGTATACAATTTTTAATATATACGATATCCATAATTCGTAAGATACGAACGGGACAAAAAAACGTTTCAATGCCAAACAATACGGTTTTCCAACGCTTCCGTTCCGTTTCCGATCCGGACTTTCAGAAAACGACGTCGATCAAACCTTGGGGAACAAAAGACGATTCAAACGATGAATAAAACACGAATTCACACGACCGAAATTTCCGTCTTAAGAAATCAATACGATTCGGACGGGGTTCTCAAGAACGATAACTTCCAGAAATTTCTGCACGAAGGAAGGATACAAGCGCTACGAGTTTTCGATTCCGAACTCAAAACGTCCGATTCCGAATCAGTGGAGCCGATGATCCTTTGGTCCGAACCGGAATACCAAGACGAAATCCGTTATCCGGAATCGATGCTCATTCACACCGAATTCGAACCTCTTTCCGGTCCACGGTATAGGATTTACCAGAAATTGATCCGAAAGTCGGACGGCAAAATACTGTGTTTCTGCAATTCCTTTTGTATTCTTTTCGATTCGAGCAAAAAGAAACCGTGGAAAAACGCCTCCCCTTTGTTAGCCGGTTAAGGAAAGTCTTCGACGGGATTGTTGAAGAGATTTTATCCGTTTTCGATCGATCGCAAAAATTGCCGAGCATGCGCTCGCTCAAGACTCCTCCGGAGACGAGTATCAAAACGCAAAATTACGCGGTGATACTTCTGTAACGAAGTGCGATCTGCCCCGTCCGAACGATCTCTTCGATTCCGTATTTGGACATGATCTCGACGATCGCGTTCACCTTTCTGGAATTTCCGGAGTATTCGATGGTAAGCGAAGAATGGGTTAGATCCGCGATTTTCGCTTCGAACACTTCGCAAACGGAAAGGATTTCAGTACGCGTGTCTTCCGTCAATTTCACGACCAAAAGTACGAGCTCTCTACTCACACAATCGTGGTAGGCAAGATCCTCCACTTCCAGTACGTCCGGTAGTTTTAAAAGCTGACGTTTTACTTGGTCCACGATGGATTCGTCGCCTTTGACAACGATTACCATACTAGACACTTCCGGGTTTACGGTGACGCCCACCGCGATGGAATCTATATTATAACTTCTGCGAGTGAATAATCCGGAGACGTGGCTCATCACTCCGGGATGGTTGTTTACCAGAATTTTCAGAATGTGTTTCATGATTTTTTCAGTCCGGCGAGATCCTTAAATTCGATCATATCCTTTTGCGATTTTCCCGCCGGGATCATAGGAAAAACTTTCTCTTCCGCCGGAATCATCACTTCCAAAAACGCGGCTTTGTCGTCTTTGGTGAAAAATTCGATCGCTTTGTCTATCTCGGACTTATCCGAAATTTTCATAGCGGGAATCGAATACGCCTCTGCGAGTTTAACGAAGTCCGGATTGTAGTTCCACTCCGATTGGGAAAATCTTTCCTCGTAAAAAAGTTCCTGCCACTGTCGGACCATTCCCAAAAAGTTATTATTGAACACCAGAACTTTGACGCCCAATTTGTTGGCGGCGATAGTTGCAAGTTCTTGAATATTCATCTGAATGGATCCGTCTCCGGAAACGCAGATCACCGTTTTATCCGGTCTTCCGAACTTGGCTCCTATCGCTGCGGGAAGTCCGTATCCCATCGTTCCCAATCCTCCCGACGTCAACCAGTTGTTCGGCTCGTCGAACAGATAATACTGAGCCGCCCACATCTGATGTTGTCCCACGTCTGTGGAAACTACGGCCTTTCCTTGGGTCTTTTTATACAATCGATCCAGAAAATCCTGCGGTTTGATCGTGGAACCGGAATTGTCGAACTCCAGAGGATGATCTTTTTTCAAACCCTGTAGATAATTCGTCCAAGTAGTCCTGTCCTTTTTTTTCACGAACGGGAGAATCGCCGCGATCGCGTCTTTGAGATCTCCGTGCAGAAGATGATCCACTTGAATTCGTTTATTGAACTCTGCTACGTCGATGTCTATGTGCGCGCGCACCGCTTTCTCCGCGAACTCTCCGATCTTTGCCACCCGATCGTCGAAACGGGCGCCCAGATTGAGTATATAATCACATTCTAATACGGCTTTGTTGGCGGCTGCTGTTCCGTGCATACCGAGCATTCCGACGCTCAGGGGATGAGTCCCCGGGAAGGCTCCGATTCCCATCAGGGTCGTAGTCACCGGAGCTCCGGCCGCCATCGCGAGGTCGAATATTTCCTTATGCGCGCCCGCATTGATCGCGCCTCCTCCCACATACAAAAGAGGTTTTTTAGAAGAGTTCAGAGCTTCCGCGAAACTCTCCACATTTCCCCTCACTTCCGGTTTTTTGTAGTGATGTTGTGCGATTTTGAGCCGCGACGCCTTACGCACGTTAGTCAGTTCGGTCTGTACATCCTTTGGAAAATCGAGAAGGACGGGCCCCGGTCTTCCGCCTAACGCAATCAAGGTGGCTTCCTCGAAATGACGCGCGATATCGTCCGCGGATTTCATAAGGGCGTTGTATTTTGTGATCGGAATGGTAATTCCGAAAATGTCCGCCTCTTGAAACGCGTCGGTCCCGATCGTATTGGTGGCCACCTGACCCGTGATCGCCAAAACGGGAATCGAATCCATTTTGGCGTCGGTAAGACCGGTGACGAGATTGGTGGCTCCGGGACCGGACGTTGCGATGCACACGCCGAGTTTGCCGGTGGCTCTCGCGTAACCTTCCGCCATATGAACGGCGCCTTGTTCGTGTCTTACCAGGATATGTTTGATTTTTTTACTTTTATAGATTTCGTCGTAAAAGGGAAGAATCGCCCCGCCGGGATATCCGAAAACGATATCCACCCCGTATTCTTCCAGAAGTTCCACCATCAATCTGGCACCGGTAATTCTTCCTGAGTCTTTGGACATGATCCCTCCCCTTACGTCCATAAAGATACCGGAAAGGCTACTGTCAAGAGGAACGAAAGTCGAAGACTTAGGGATTCGAACCGGCAAAGAAGCCGTTTTAGAAGAGAAACCGAACCGGTCAAATTACCGCGCAAAGAATCGTGGTTCGATGGTTTTCACAAAGAAAAGAAAGCGGAAAACGAATCGTAATTTCGATTTCTTCGGGAAGTCAAAAATGCGGAAAGAAAGTTTTTCGAAAAAAGTTGAAACGGAAATTTTTTTCCGAAATCCGATAGAGAAAAAGGGTTATTCCCGGGAACAAAGCACTTTTTACTTGAGTTCGTTGTAATCTGTTCTTATTTTCTTTACAGAATATTTAAGCCTCAAAAAAATATTCAATCAAAGTCTCTCCGAAAAATAATAATACGAATTCTAAATTGGAAAGAGAGAAACTTTAAAAAGAGAGAATCAAATGGAAAATCCTAACATTGAAAAAGAAGAAGAGGACAAACAATTCGCGATGATCAAAAGCCTCGCGAAGGAAGCCTACAAACTTTTAGATTCTCATCAATTTCCCAAAGCGGAAGCCAAACTCAGGGAACTCTTGGAAAAGGACCCGCATAACACCTACGGCCTCGTGGGAATGGGGGATCTTTTTTTCAAAAAGAAGGACTTTAAAAACGCGATCGAATATTATCATAAATGTATACAGGAAGATCCTTCCAATAAATTCTCATTGATGGGTTTGATGAATTGTTATCGCGAGATGAATCTTCTTTCCCGCGTGATCGAAGTAGCCGAGGAATACAGACATATCACGATCACGGACGCTTCCATTCTCAGTCGTGTCGCGGACGCACACAGAAAACTGAAGAACTTTAAAGAATCTGAAATTTATTATATGCAGGCTCTTCAGATCAATCCGAAGGACCAGTATGTCATCGTAGGCCTGGGACATCTTTACTTCGCCTGTCAGAAATACAAGGACGCCATCCATTGGTGGGAAAAACTGCTTCTGATCCAACCGGACAACATAAAAATCCTCACCGAAATCGGAAACTCTTACCGCAAGATCAAAGACTACGACGAAGCCATCCAATACTATCACCGTGCGGCGGAACTAGATCGGAAGAATTTTTTCGCGTTGTATGGTCTTGCGGAAAGTTACCGAGGCAAAAAGGACTTTCACAAAGCCAATCAGTACTGGGAGCGGATTTTGGAGTTCGATCCGGACAACAAACTCATCATCAATCGATATGCGGATAGTCTGCGCGGTATGGGTGAATTCGACAAAGCTCTGGAATGTTTCAATCGGATCTTAGCGGAAGGAGAGGATTACTTTGCGCTTTTAGGAAAAGCCTCTTCCTTAAAGCTGATCGGCAAACGGGACAAGGCGGAGGAGATCTACGTCGATCTTCACAAGAAATTTCCGATGGATCCGAGACCGGTCGTGGAACTTTCGGATCTTTACGTCGAATCCGACAAACCCGCCGAAGCGATTCGACTTCTCGAAGACTTCCAAAAAAAACAACCTCTCAACGAAGAGATCAAACACAAACTGGAAGCCATCAAAGGCGAATAACGTTCGTTCCTAAAAACGAAACGACTCTGTGTTTTCCGAAACGTTTCGGTGGAAGCGTCCTCGGCCGAAGATCGCCCGATCATCGTGGATCTTTCGGGGAGAACGTTTTAGAACGGGTCGGGCCTGGAATCGAAACCTTGGTCTCCTCCGGATCCGAACCGGCGCGTCAACGGTAACTTTGTAAAAACGGAAATCGCTTCGGATTTTTCATAGGACGTTAGTTTCTCCTTGTGCTGGAATAAACGAATCGGGAAATTAACCGGTAAGAAACAAAAACCGTCTCGCCTAAGCCGCGACCGGAAGGGAATCGGGCAAACCTTCGTATGGATGAAATCACTCAGTCGATCCGGAAATTTACCGCACAATTCATTGTATTGACCGAAGTCGTAAGTTACGTCGTCGCCATCATGACTTCCGTCGTGTTCTATTTTACCTTTTTGGAGTTGGACGCCGAACAGGTACGAATCGCGGTCTATCTGACTTTGGGTTCTTCTGTATTCACGCTTTTGTATACTTTTTTTTCCGATCGCAGACGTTTGTCGCCCATCCAAAAATATCGTACCACCGTGGAAACCGGAGTGATCGATCGCGAAACTGCGATCCGCGCCCAAAGGTCCATACTACGTCTTCCCCTGTTCCAAGCCCTGGACGTTTCCGGCAGAATCTTTGTGACCGGTTTTATCATCATCGTTACTTTGGGGAATTTCGCGGCTTTGGATAAGGCGGATTATTACAATCTATTCGCCATCTTGTTGCTTTTGTCTTTTTCTCTGGGAGTTTATACGTTTTTGATCACCGAGCAGTTATCGTCTCGACTGATCCAATCCGGAGCCTTCAGCAATATCGATACTTCCAGTTTCGTCAAAGTCAGACTGACTCGATCTCTGACGTTCACTTTCTTTTTTATAGTGATCGTTTTGGCGATCGGAGTTTCCAGTCTGGTATTCAAACTCAATTATACCGCAATCCGGAACGCCTACTTCAACCAGATGGTGAACGTAAACGAAACGCTTCACATTCTAACCGAGACGATTTTTGAGGAAGTGCAAGGCGACGCGGACCGCCTTCGTTCGGACGAATCCTTCCTTTCCCTGCTTTCTTCTTCGAGAAACGCGGACATCGCCCGGGTTTTGGCGAATCTACTCGGACGTTCTCCGAAATACGAATCGATCTCGGTCCTACAAACCGACGGTTTTACCTGGAAGGTGGTCGTAGGAACCGGAACCCTGGCACCCAATGGAGCGTCCCGACTTTCGGAGTTTCAACTTCCTTCTCTAAACAAAGTGGACGAAGCCGTTTCCAAAAGTAGGATTTTTTTGAGCGAACCGATCGCGTCTCCGGTCAGTGGAACTCCTACCGTACTCGCTCTCGAAGCGATTCCGGGAAACCCTTCCTTATATCTTGCGTACGGACTTCGGATCGCGGATCTTACGAGCAAACTGATCGGTGCGATTCAGATCGGGAAATCGGGATATCCGGGACTTCTCAATCATTCGGAGGTCGTCATCAATCACGTAAATCCTGCGCTCAATCTGAAACGACTGAAGGACTTTCCGTTTTACGAACAGGTGAAAAACTACCAGGACAACGTTCCCGTGCGATATCTGTTCGACGGCAAATACAAATATATGCTGCTTCGAAAGAATCAGAAATACAACTTCATCACGTTCGCTTCGATCGAAAACGAAGAGATCACCGAAAACGCGATCGTATCGGTCTACGCGATGGCGTCTATTTCCGTCATAGGACTGTTGTTCGTCGCGTTTTTGATCTATATCATCCTCAAAAAAAGACTACACCCTCTCGAGGAAAGTAAGGACGTCGTGGAAGCGATGGCCGAAGGGAATCTCACCAAAACCCTCAAAGTACTTTCGATGGACGAGATCGGAGAAATGGCGATTTCCATCAATTCGTTTAACAAAAAGGTGAAAACGGTTCTGGGAAAAATCGTGGACGCCTCTTCCAACCTCGCTTCTTCCTCGGACGAAATGTCGGGTGCTCTCAACTTTATCTCGGACAACGCACAGAATCAGGCGGCCTCTTCGGAGGAAATATCAGCGTCCATCGAGGAGATCTCCGCGGGAATGGACGGGGTCGAAACACAAACCAGAGAACAGGTAGGTCTTCTCGATCGACTCGCGCTTGATATGGAGAAATTCTCCGAATCCATCCATGAAACTTCGGCCAATCTGGAAAAGACGATGGAGGAAGTGGAAAAAATCACGGAAGACGCGAAACAAGGAGGAAGTTCGCTCGAACTGACCAACCATTCCATCAATAAGATCAGCAAAAGTTCCGAGGACATTACCGGCGTCATGGAAATCATCAATACGATTTCGGAACAGATTCACCTGCTCGCATTGAACGCCGCCATCGAAGCGGCTCGGGCGGGCGCTGCGGGAAAGGGATTCGCCGTGGTAGCGGACGAAATTTCCAAACTCGCCGACAAAACCACACGAAGTATCAAGGACATCGAGGAAATCATTCAGAGCAACGAAACCGAGATCGGACACGGAATCCAGAACATCACGAACACGGTAAGCATCATTTCCGGAATCATCACAGGAATTTCGGAGATCAACAAACGTATGAAAACGGTGAATCAGTTTATGGAGGATCAACTTTCCAAAAACGATCAGATGAATCTCACCGCCCGGGAAGTGAAGGGAAGATCGGACGTGATCCAAGTGGCCGTTCGCGAGCAAAAGCTCGCGATCGAGGAGATATCTCGAACGATCACGACCATCAACGAGCTCAATCAATCTTCGGCGGCTTCTTCGGAGGAACTCAGCTCCAGTTCGATAGGATTGGCCGGACTTGCCGAAGAGCTAAAACGAGAAGTGGAATTTTTTAAATTATAGTTCCGCTTCTAAGGATTCAAGACGGCGGAAAACCCTTGATTTTTCAACCCGTCCTTTTAGCTTGCACTTTATGGAATGGGAAAAGATACTTAGAGACTCCGTAAAAGACAACAAAATCAAGGAGTTACATCTTAGAAAAGTCCCCACTCTCAAAACCTGCGACGACTGGAGCAAGGTCCGGGAAATCGGATTGATCGACCACAAAACCAAATACGCCCACTACAAAGGTGGTCTTGTAAAATACGGGGACGCGCTTTTTTTCGTCACGGACGAAAGACTACAAGCCATAGCGCCGTATCGTAAGTGGGAATTTAAGACCAAAATCAAAGTGGAAGAATGATCGGTTCGTAAACCGCTCCCCGCAAAATTCCATTCGCGCTAACGCAAACCCTCAAACGAGCGAATTTTCAAAACACGCAAGTCCGAAAGGACGCAATCAAGAGCGAGTATTTTCACTGCGCCGCCCCGAAAAGACGCGCAAAGTAAGGAGTACGACCGAGAAAAAACGGATGTCCTATCTCGTAAGATTTACGATGAGATTGAGTTTTTCAGAAACCGTAATGACGTCCTGTACCCGGTTTTTATCCACAAGAACGGCGGTAGGAGCGATTTCATCCAGGACGATTTTTTTACCCTTGATCTGACCGAGCAAAAGTTCCATCGTATTCTGATCTTTCGTGCGCACCAAAACACAATCTTCCGTGATGTCCACGACGGGAAGATTTCCTCCCCAATCCTCCAATAGAAAGAGAAGGTTTTGCGCCAAATCCGCCTTGCTGGAGGATTTCAAAAAATCGATGAACTCGGAAGGTTTATAACCGAGAAGAATTCCGAGTTGAAACGCTTCCTTGGTCAACACGAAGGTATAAACCCGATCATAGTCCTTGAGTTCGGTGAAGGCCTTGAGAAGATGCAAACCGTGTATGGAAACTCGATCCGGAAACGCGATGATCGTAAAATCCGGATTGATCGTAATCCCGCCCTTTTCCGTTTTGTGGGAGAGTTCTCCCGTTTGGAAAAAATATTCTCCCAATCGGGAAAGCGTCAAAAACCGGTTCGGATATTCCACTTCCAAAAGTCCGAAAAGGTGAAGATAAAAGATACCGCTCATGATTTCTTTACGGAGTTCCGCGAGATCGGATTGGAAGTTTTTCGTCCGAAATCCGGGAGAAAGAATCATATGTTCTCGGATTATGTTCGAGAAGATCACAGAAAGATGAATCCGTTTCGCCTTGATGATCAGACTGACGCATTTGTCCAAAATGAGTTTATCGTAAAACGGCATCTCGGTCGCGGTGAACACTTCCGCGGGAATCACCCGTTTCATCCTCGCCTCGTTGACTTCGTGAACGACCAGTTTCATAATTTCGAAAATGTCCTTTTCGATAAAACCGTTCACGTCCCCTTTGAGAACGATGTTTTCCCCTTTGATGTCCACCAGATTGAGAAGTTTCAAAACCGGCAGAATCAGCTCCATCTGATAGATCTGACTTTTTTCGGGAAAAATTCCGATGTCCGGATTGAGAAGTTCCTGTTCGGTCCGTTTGTGATCGGCTTGTTTTACCTTTCCGGACTTGGCGAGAACCAAACCTTTTCTACTGATATAGGAAATCAGCTTTTTGGTATTGAGAAAAAAATCCAAATCGTTGGATGCGAGTTTTTCCGTCCTTTGTTTGGTTCCCTTTTTTACGGAGGGAAGAATCGGATGAGTCTGCACGTATTTCAGGATCTCATCCGGAATGGCGAAAACTCTCACAAACTTTTCATCGACGAAACAAACATCGAGAACCAAACCCTTCGCGATCAAAGTAGGAACGATCTGTTCGTATTTGCCTCGGCTGGTTACCACGTAACTGCGGATATCCTCCGCTTCGGAAACTCCTCCGCTGAGATAAATGCGAACCAAAGTATCCCGCTCCAAGTCGCCGAGGGACTGTAGATTGAGATCGATTCCTTCCTCGGAAGCGGCGATCTGATAAAACTTTTTTACCGAATCGAGTTGTTTCGGAGCTTTTACTGCCGCCTTCCACTCGTCCGCGATCTCGGTCGTCTTTTTACGATCGAGATACTTTTCCAAAGAGATTTTGTATTTCTCTCCTTTGAGATTTTGATCCAAAGGAACGAGATCGGCGATCTCTTCGAACGCATGATATTTATCTAAATTGTTAGTAAGACGTTCCCTGTTTTTTCTCTGATAAACGAGCTGATACTTCCTAAGAAGATTGAGTTCCATCTCCACGTTGATCGGAGGAATGTTGACCTTCCTCGAAATTTCACCGAGGGTCAGCACGTTCTTATTCTTCAGGATGCTCGTGTAGATGGTGACCTGAAGTTGTGTGAGTTTCTCCAGAACGCCCTTGAGATAAAATTCGTCCTGAAAGATTTCGTAGAGATACGAAACGTTTTTATTTTTTTCTTTGTAAGGAAGTTTGCTGAGATTCCAGAGGGTGGCGACTTTCTTCAGGTCGTTGAGTTCTAGTTTATCGAGTTCCTGAAGTAATACCGAATCGCCACTCATAGAAAGTATACGCCGAGAAGGTGTATTTTATGTAGCCATAATCAGAATTTAACCTGGTTCGTAAACAAAAAAGCGCTTTCGACCCGTAAACGGAGAAGGAATTCGATCGTTTTTTCCTCCTTCTTTCTCTGTTGTCTTTTGAGAGGAACTTGCAAACCTTTGTGATTATGGCAGGATTTTTTGACTCCCTGAAAATGGGATTTGGAGGCGCCTCCCGAATTTTAAACAGCGGTCTCGTATTCTCCACAAAGACCCTGTTGCTTCTCAAGGACCTCGCTCTGGGAGGAGATTCCTCGGAAACCATCGCTATCCGACTCAGAGAAGCCTTTGAAGAACTGGGCGCCACCTACATCAAGTTAGGTCAATTCATCGCTTCGGCCCCTTCCCTGTTTCCGGAAGAATTCGTAACCGAGATGCAGAAGTGTTTGGATTCCGTTCGTCCTCTTTCTTTTTCCGTCGTGGAAAAAATCATACAAAGGGAATTGGGAGGAAAACTTTCCGATCATTTTTATTCCGTGGAACCGGTTCCGATCGCGTCGGCTTCGATCGCTCAGGTGCACGGCGCCGTGACCAAGGACGGGTTGGACGTGGTGATCAAAGTGCAAAGACCCGATATCGAATCCACGTTATCCGCCGATTTAAACCTAATCTACTTTACCTCCGTACTTTTCGAACGTTTCGCACCCGGATTAAACAAAGCCGGAATTTCGGACATGGTGGAACAGTTCCAGACTTCAATATTAGAAGAAATTGATTTTCATAAGGAAGCGGACAACATCGTGGAGTTCGAACTAGAACTCCTCGCCATGGGAGAAACCCGTGCGCGTGTCCCGAAAGTTTATCGCGAATTCTCCACGAAAAAAATCCTCACGATGGAACGGTTCTACGGCGCGCCTATCACGGACGAAACTTCGATCCGAAGATATTCCTCCGATCCGCAAAAAACCCTCACGGAGGCGCTGGAAGTCTGGTTTTCCACGCTCGCCCGGAACGGTTTCTTTCACGCGGATGTACATGCAGGAAATTTAATGATCCTTCGCGATGGAACCGTAGGTTTCATAGATTTCGGAATCGTAGGCCGAATTTCTCCGAGAGTCTGGGAAGGTCTGATGATTTTTTTGGAGGGATTGAGTCTAAATCGAACCGAAAAAATCGCCAAAGGACTGATCCAGATGGATTCCACCGCGAAAGGTGTGGACGAAAAAAAACTTTCCAAAGACTTAGAAACCGTGTTTTCGCGTATGACCGAAATGGTGATGAAGGTCCAAAGAGGGGATTTGGAATCCCTGGACGATAAAAAATTGAACGCGCTCCTTTTCGAATTCAGGGAAATTTCTTCCCGCAACGGTTTGAAAATTCCCAAAGAGTTCGGGTTGTTGATCAAACAGATCCTTTATTTCGACAGATACGTTCGCGCAATGGCCCCCGATATCGATCTCATACGGGATCGGGAAAAATTCCTCCGATGACCCGAACGTTAAACGAATTAAAAAAAGGGGAAACCGCGTCGATCCTTTCTTTGGAATCCCGTCCCGGCCACGAGGAACTTTTCCGCAATATCCTCGACGTCGGCCTTCTACCGGGAACGAGGATCCACATCCTGGAAAAATACGAATCCCAAAAAAAAATCGTGGTACGCGCGGGCGAGGTGGAAATAGCGCTTCGAGAAAGAGAGGCCGAATTGATACGTATAGGGGAAACTCTCGATGGCGCATAACGTGGCTTCCGGTGCCCTAACGGAAAGAATTTTGATGGTGGGAAATCCGAACTGCGGCAAAACCACCTTGTTCAACCGCCTAACAGGGCTTAGACAAAAAACCGGAAACTACCACGGAGTCACCGTGGAAAAAGCGGAAGGAATCCTACAAACCAAAGGAACATCGGTTCGGATTCTGGATCTTCCCGGGGCTTACAGCCTCGGAGGAAACTCGGAAGACAAACAAGTCACGAGCGGGGTTCTCGTTCGTCATAAAGCCGGGGACCGGATCCTATTCGTAATGGACGCGTCTATTGCCGAACGTAGTCTGCAATTTCTTCTTCAAATTTTGGAACTGAACCTTCCCGTATTGGTCGCGGTAACGATGAAGGACGTGCTCGAAAAAAAAGGAATGCGCCTCGACCTGGATTTCCTTTCCCGGGAATTCGGAATCGTATTCCAATTCGTAAATCCCAAAAACGGAGAGGGTGCGGCCGAATTCAGGGAGTTGCTCGGTTCTCCGGGAGCCTTTCGTCTTCCCGTCAAATCCTTCCGTTGGGATAAACGGCGGGAAACGTTTCTGAACGAAATTCTGGCTTCGATCCGAACGGAAGACGAAGAATCTATAAAATTCGTCCTGCTCAATTCCCTCAAACAATTGTCCGGGGAAACTCTACAAAAAGGACTCCCTGGTTTGGAAATCCTAAATCCGGAATTCCGCGACTTGGTGGAAAAAAGATTCAATTCCTCTAATATACCGTTCACCTACGTCGAAGAACTCACCCAAAAGTCCATATATATTAAAAAAATATTAAGTTCGGCGCTCTCCGGAACCCCTTCCTCCGCGAAAGGCGGCCTACTTTCCAAAGCGGACGTAATACTTCTGCATCCCTTTTGGGGATTGGTTTCGTTTTTGGGAATTATGGCCTTGATGTTCCAGACCCTTTTCACCTGGTCGGAAATTCCTATGGATTGGATCGAATCCGGAGTGCAAACGTTAGGCGAAATTGCGGGGAGTTTTTTGGAGGAAGGGCCTTTGCGTTCCCTCCTTCAGGAAGGAATCATAGGCGGTGTGGGGGCAGTTCTCGTATTCATACCGCAGATCAGTTTGTTGTTCTTTTTTATCGGGATCTTAGAAGAAACCGGATATATCGCCAGGGCTTCGTTCGTAATGGATCGATTTATGGGAAGGTTCGGTTTATCCGGAAAATCGTTTATTCCTCTGCTTTCTTCCGCGGCGTGTGCGGTTCCGGCGATCATGGGAACGAGGACGATCGAAAACAAAGCCGATCGTATCACTACCATTCTCGTATCGCCTTTGATCACTTGTTCCGCTCGTTATCCCGTTTATATTTTGGTGATCGGAGCCGTGTTCCCCGCAGGATACGTGGGCGGAATTTTTAGGATCCAAGCCCTTACACTTTTCGGACTTTTCCTTTCGGGAATGTTCGCCTCTATGATCGCGGCTCTCGTTTTCAAAAAGACCTTCTTTCGTTCCGAACCATCGTATTTTCTGATGGAACTTCCCCCCTATAACACGCCTTCTCTGAAAAGCCTCGGAATAAACGTATTCAAAAAATTGAAAGCGTTTTTGGCCACTGCCGGCCAGTTGATCCTGTTTATATCCGTATTACTTTGGTTTCTCGCGAATTATCCGAGGATCGATTCGTCCCGTTTCCCGGACGCGACTGAAACGGATTTGAAAAAAATACAAATCCGTCAGTCATACGCCGGATCGATGGGGAAATTTATGGAGCCAGTACTGGAGCCGATCGGTTTTGATTGGAAGATGGGAATAGGAATCATCACTTCCTTCGCGGCAAGAGAGGTGATGGTATCCACCCTATCCATCATTTACGGAGTCGGCGGGGAAGAATCGGAGGAGGATCTCAAAGAGGCCCTTCGAAAGGACGTAAACGAACGAGGGGAACCGGTCTGGGGATTGCGGAATTCCGTAAGCCTTCTTTTGTTTTTTGCGTTCGCCTGTCAGTGTATGTCCACTTTGGCGGTGGTAAAAAAAGAGACCAACTCCGTGTTCTGGCCGATGTTTCTTTTCGGATATATGACGATTTTAGCATATTCCGTCTCTTGGATCGTATTCAAAACTTGGAACCTGTTTTTGTAAACGATGCGGATTCGGATTCCGGACAACCTCAGAATCCTTTTCGGTTATACGTTCGCGTTTATGATATTATTCACGATCTATAGGATCGGATTTTTTTTCACTTTTTCATCGAAACTCGAATCCGCCCCGATTTCGGAAATCCTAGTTTCCTTTCTGGTCGGTCTCCGTTTCGATCTTTCCGTTTGTTGTATGCTCTTGGCCCCCTTTGTGTTTCTTTCTTCCGCGCATCCGCTCAATCGTTGGAAACCGTATTCGTATCTCTGGGAACTGGGACCGATTCCAGTCTTTTTCTGGGCATTCGGGCATTCGATCGCGGACATACTCTATTTCGGAGAAACGAATAAACACCTAGGTTACGAAGGTTTCGTGTTTTTGGGTCCGGATTTTTTGGTAATCCTTCGCTCCTTCCTTTCCGGGAATCCCTTCGTCGCAGCTGCGTCTTCCGTATTCGTATTGACCCTGTTTCCTACGTGCATTTTTTTATATATTCAAAACTCATTGTATTCGTATAAACGCTCCGAGAGAATACGCGAAACCGTCTCCGGATTGATTCTCCTCCCAATACTATTCGTAGGAGTCCGCGGAGGATTACAATCCAGGCCGCTCCGCCCAAGCGATGCGATGACTTCCCGAAACTATCTCGTCAACCAACTTGCCCTCAACGGAATTTTCACATCCGTCATGGATATAGGATATCAGTCAATTCCCTCGAACTTACGTATGTCGTACGAGGAATCCGTGCGAGTCGTCCGTAAGGAGATCGGATATTCCGGAGCCGAGTTCGTATCGGAAGAATATCCGATCCTGCGGGAAACGAAAGAGAAATCCGTCACTTCCACACCGAACGTGGTTTTGATTCTTCTGGAAAGTTGGACGGGTAAATACGCATATTCGGAAGGAACCGGACGCCCCGACGGAAAAACGGTCGCTCCGTATTTCGAAAGTCTGATTCCCCAAGGAGTTTATTTTCCTTCCTTTTTTGCGTCCGGAGGGAGAACTACGAACGGACTAATTTCCACGTTAACCGGAATCCCCGACGGACCGGGATTAACCGTGGTCCGTACGCCTCGTATTCTGAGTCGTTTCGGGGGTTTGGGAACCTTGCTCAAATCCCTCGGTTATCAAACCGTTTTTCTACACGGAGGAGACGCGGGGTTCGACAACATGAACTTCCTATTCGAACACTGGGGATTCGATCGTATTCTGGACAAGGGATATTTCGACTCTCTCAACCGATATGAATCCGGGCCGTGGGGATATTACGACGGAGATTTGTTAAACGAATTACATGAAATTCTAATGCACCAAAAATCCCCCGTCCTAATAACGACGTTGACGTTGACGACCCACTATCCCTATAAACTTCCGTCCTCCGCGAAACCGGTTTTTCCTCTGGAATTGGAGGAAAACGAATACTTCAACGTCTATCGATACGCGGACGACTCGATCCGAAACTTTATGGAAAAAGCGAAAAACGCGTCGTATTTTCGCGATACCGTTTTTATTTTTGTGGGAGACCATTCCCATCATAGAAACTTGGATTATTACGAAGACAGAAACGTACCGTTTTTGATCTATGCCCCGGGAAGAATTCGTCCCAAATTGGACTACAGAATTTCGTCCCAACTCGACGTGCTTCCGACCGTTTTGGGAATTTTGGGAAAGAAGGTTCGTTTTTCCGCGATGGGAAGGGATTTGCTCGATCCGTCGCTCGCAGGAGGAGGAGCTTATTTCGCGTTCGGAAACCTTTTCGGCTGGATCGAAAACAACTGGATCTTTTATAGTTTTACCGATAAGATTCGCAAGTCCTCCTTTTCGATACGACCGAGAATCGGGGAAACCGAGGAATGTAAAGAAGATCCTGCGTTATGCGAAACGTATCATTCCAAAGCAAAATCCTTCTGGAATCTAAGCTACGAACTAATGAATCGAAACAAAATCTACCCTTCCGAAACTAAGAAATAAAACCATGAACTTTCTAAAAGAATTCTCCCTGACTCGCGAAATTTCCGTAGGTCCCGAACACACTCCCGTTGTCGTCGCAGAAATCGGACTCAACCACAATAACGACGAAGAGATCGGCAAACGTACGATCGCCGCCGCCAAAAAAGCCGGAGCGCACGCCGTTAAGTTCCAGTCGTATAAGACCGAGGAATTCATCGACGTCTCCAATCCGGAAGCGAAGATCCTCGTAGATATATTCAAAAAATATGAACTATCCGAAACGATGCACCGCAGGTTCCAGCAGACCGCTTTCGACGAAGGACTCGCATTTTTTTCCACGCCTCTCTGCGTAAGTTCACTCCGTTTACTCCTGGATTTGAAAGTGCCGGCCGTCAAAATTGCGAGCGGCGACGTGACGAACCGTACGCTGCTGATGGAAACCGCGAAATCCGGACTTCCGGTGATCCTTTCCACCGGAGCCGCCGATTTTTTCGAGGTGGAACGCGCCGTATCCTTTTTGAGTCAGGAAGGAACGGATAAACTTTGTCTTTTACACTGCGTGTCCCTTTATCCGACGCCGCCCGAAAAAACCAATTTACGTACGATCGAGACATTCAAAAATCTTTATAAACTTCCGGTAGGATTTTCGGATCACACGGCAGGCTCGGCCGCGGCGGCGGCCGCAGTCGCGTTAGGCGCCTGTATGATCGAAAAACACTTCACGTTGGATCACAAATTGGACGGTCCGGATCACGGGATTTCGGCCGATCCGGAAGGATTAAAATCACTGTGCGAAAACGTTCTTACCGCCTGGCGAATGTTAGGCGATGGACGAAAAAAACCCTGGCCCGAAGAGACAAACGGACGTTTTTTCGGAAGAAGAGCGTTGTATGCGGACGCACAAGGAAACGCGATCGCCTTACGTCCGGACCTCACACAGAAGGATTCGCGATTTTTGGATTCCTGGGAAACGAAAAAAGCCGCTTTGTTGGAGGCAATACCCGGAAAACCGTTCCGGGTTTGAAAGGATCCGCCGCCTAACAATGAAAATACGATTTAACCTCGTCAGCCTTTTCGTCCCTTTCGTAGTTTCGGGTTTTGCCCTAACCGCGGCACCCAATTACGGAAACTTCGGATCGGAAGTCGATTTTTTGGACTTCGGAAGATGGACCACGGCCCCCTTCAGCTACTCCGTCTCCTCCGCGTTTTCCGGGGAATACGGCGGGTTCAACCTGTTCGATTCCGATCCGACGACCCATTGGTATTCCTCCAATCGATCCGGCGAAGAATGGGTCATCGTTGACTTCGGCTCGAAACGCCTCATCAACGGAATCGGATTGACCGTCCCTTTGTTCCGAGGAGAAAGAGCGGTAAAAAAATACCAGATCCAAGTTCTGATCCGGGACGAATGGAGAACTATATTCACGAATCAGAATGTGGAACTGAATAACCTCCACAGACTGGAAAACCTGGACGCATCCGTGATACGGATACATTTTCCGGAAACCACTGAAAAAGGAATCGTAATCAGCGACCTTAAACTTTTTCTCAACGATCGACTTTTAAACGGCATCGATCCGAAACTCCGCGGCTACTCGTTTCCCGTTCCCGGCGGATTAATTCCCTCCCACGACAACCAACTCCCCAACGCACCGCGCGCTTATAGAAACGGAGTCCATAAAGGAATTGATATATACAAAAAACGTGATACTAACGGTCAAATCCGCGGACTTAACTTTCAGGACGAAGTTGTGGCCCCCGCCGACGGGATCGTAGTCCGCTCCGATCAGTCCTACGTTGCGATGACGTTAGCCGATTACGAATTTCATACCTCCCAATCTCAAAAAGGTACCGTAACCTACGTGGAAAAGGATTTCGGAGGAAGACAAATCTGGATCGACCACGAAAACGGGGTTATGACTAGTTTCAACCACCTTTCCTCGATACGAAAAAATCTGAAACTAGGAGATAGGATCAAACGGGGGGAAGTCCTTGGCACAGTCGGCAACTCGGGACTCGTCGAAGAAGCGAAAGGAATTCCGGACAACACACACCTTCACTTCGAGATTTGGGTGGACGGGGAATTTTTCGGAAACGGGGTTGCACCCGCGCAGGTACGCAAAATGCTTCAGTTCTTTTTCAAACGATCCGGTGCGGATTGAGAACCGAAGGGGCTTCGGGAGTTTTCTTTTGTTAAGGTAGTTCCCACGTTGCTGCGCTCTTAATCGCGGTAGTTCCCACGTTCTTTTAAATCTTCGATTATCCGAGAAACCGCAGGAATTCCTACAGTTTCGAAATTTCGGAATCAGACAAAACCCCCACATACGTTTCCGTTTCAGATGGTTTGGCTCCGATGTTTCCCGCGAAAGCGATCGATGCGGAGTCAAGAAATTGATATTCAATGAGTCGAATATTCTAAAAATAAAATGCAATTTCTTGACTGAAGCGGAGAGCGCGGTTTTTCTTCGCGCACGCGGAGAAAAATTCGCCCCGAAACGATCGACCGAGGCGATACGATTCATGGCTTTTTCTGGCTAAATCCTTTCGTTCCCGCCGCCGCCCCACTACACAAAAATTCAGTACGAATATCCTTCGTAAACACATTCAAAATGACGAATACTCCCGCTCCACTACGCTTAACATTTGTGTACCCGGGAAATTTTTCTAAAAAAATTCGAAAAGGGATTGTACTTTCTTTCCGATATTTGATTATGTCCCGTATCGTAAATTCGTCGGAGATCCGCCATGCCTGAGCAGCTACAAAAATTATTGAACAACGTCCGGGAGTTTTTCACGACTCTGGACACGACCAAAAAACTGATCTTAGGCGGAGTCGCGTTAACCGTCATCGTTGCAATCGGAATCCTTTCAACGATTTCGTTACAAAAAAACCGAGTCGTTCTTTTTAAGGATTTAACGAGCAAGGATTTCGCGGAAGTGACGAAAAAACTGGACTCCCTCGGCTATCAATACGGATCCTCCGACACGAGCGTCATCACGGTCGATCCGGAACAAAGACAGGAGATCGTCACCAAACTCGCGCAGGAAAACCTAATCCCCGCGGGCGTCCAAGGCTGGGAACTTTTCAACGTGGACAAGTTCACCGAAACCCAGTTCGACAAGGACATCAAAAAATACAGGGCCCTCAAAGGCGCCATCGAACAATCCCTGATGACCCTTCGTTCGGTGGACAAGGCTTACGTGAACATCGCCTTTCCCGAAGACGAACTTTTCACTTCGAACGCTTCTCCGGTTAAGGCTTCCGTTATCCTCCACTACATCCCGGGCGTGGATTCCCTTTCCCGAAAAGAAGTCAAAGGGATCGTCAATCTCGTCTCCAGAGCGGTCCCCAAGTTAAAACCCGAAAACGTCAGCGTGGCGGACGCGGACGGTAAAATCGTAAGCGATTTCGAAGAGGATCTCGAAAAGGAAAGATTGGAACTAAGAATCGTTCAGGAGAAATTGCGGATCGGAGAAGAACAAAGAATCCAACGTTTGATCGATATGAGAAACACGCTTCGTTGGCTGCTCGGCGGCGAAGAAAGAGTGGACATTACACGTTTTGAATATAACTTAAACTGGGACAAGGAATCCTACAAGGACAACTCCGTTTCTCCCGTGGTCGCAATTCCCGACAACCCGAACACTCCCTACTCCGAATTAAAACTCGTGGACGGTTATTCCCTAAAAGTTTCCTCGAAAGAAACCAAGGAAGACTTCAAAGGAAGAGGTTTTACCCCCGACGGACCCGCGGGCACGGAACCGAACATTCCTCCCGGTTACAAGGACACCGACTATCAAAAATCGGAATACAGCAAATCCGAAAACATCAACAACTTCGAATTCAACAGAAGAGTTTCCGAAGTCCAAAAACAACCTTGGAAAATCGAAAAGATCAATCTTTCGGTCGTCATAGACGGAGTCTGGGAGAAAAAAGAAAAAGAGGACGGAACCGGTTACGATCGCAAATACGTTCCCGTTTCGGAAGACGAGCTCAGACAAATTCGTAAAAACCTCGAAGCCGCCGTAGGAATCGACAAAGCAAGAGGAGATCAAATTTCGGTCATCACGGTTCCGAAGGATCGTTCGGCACAATTCGCCGCGGAAGACGAGGAACTTCGCAAACAAAAAGCGATCCGACAGATGATCATCGCATCCTTGGTAATCATCCTTCTTTTGATCATCAGCATCCTGGTTTACAGAGCGGTCAAAAAAGAAATCGCAAGAAGAAGAAGACTCAGAGAAGAAGAACTCGCCGCGCAACAACAGATGATGAGAGAAGCGGCCCTTCGAGTCATGGACGAAGGCGGTGCGGAGGTAGAACTCTCCCTCGACGAAAAATACAGAAGAGAACTTCTCGAAAACGCGATCAACCTCGCCCGGGAAAAACCGGAGGAAGTCGCCCAGCTCTTACGCACATGGCTCTCTGAAGAGGAAGCCGGTTGATGAACAACCTGTCTTCCAGACAGAATCGGGCGGGAAGCCTACTCCGTATCCTCGGAGAACATCTTCCTCCCGAAGTTTACCGGCATCTCGGCCCGGAAGCTACGGGAAAACTTCTCGAAACCTTCCACAAAACGGGAAAGCCGGATTCGAACGAGGAAAGAGAGGTTCTTTCCTCGTTCTTAAACTCTCTCGGCAAAATCCAAAAAGAAGCGAACATAGATCCCGAAAGCCTGAATCTGATTCTGGAACTCGAAGCGCTTCTCCGGGAGGAAAAAGAAGAACGGGATCTCCTTCAGGAACTTAAGTCGAAAACTTCCGAAGAAATTTCCAGAATTGTCTCCGGAGAAAACGCGGCGATGATCGCCCTGGTGCTTTGTTTCGGAAATCCGGACGCGGCGGCGGCGGTGTTAAACGACTTCCCGGAAGCGAGAAAGGAAGAGATTCTCATACAGATCCACGATCTGGATCTTTCCAGCGAATACGAAAAAAACCGTCTCGAACGTTTTCTCAAATTCAAACTGGAAGCGATCGCACTGGAGGAAAAAAGCCTCCCGATCCGGAACCCCAAAGGCAAAAAGGCGGCCGATCTGTTGGGACGCCTCCAACCCGGAGATTCGCAAAAAATCTTCGATCGGATCCGCGAGAAGCGCCCTCATTTTGCCGAAAATATTATGGAACACTTCTTTCGGATGGAAGACCTTTTGTTCTTGGAACGAGAACCTCTCAATCGGTTCTTTTCCGCCTTTCATCCGATCGTCCTGGCCTGCGCGTTAAAGGGAACCGAAACGGAGATTCAAATTCGAATTCTCGAAAAATTGGATCCGGCCCTGTGCGCTTCGGTTCGTTTGGAATCGGATTCGATGGGTCCGATCAGTCTGGCCGAAATGGAAATCGCTCAAAACGGAGTTCTTGAAAGGCTTCGGGACGAGATCGAGGAAGGAAGTATCAAATTTTGGAGGGCCACGTAGTCCATGGCAAAACTCGTCTTTAAACCGATTCAAATCGCCGACATCAAGGATCAGGTCGAATTAGCGATTCCAGATAAATACAAAAAATTCCACAGAGACGAGGACGCGGAGGAGTTCGAGGTAGACCAGGAAGGAAATATCATCGAACAATACCAAGGCCCTTCCATCGAGGAAATCGAAGCGGAACTCAGTCGTTATCGGGAAGAAAACGAAGAACAAGTTCGAAAACTTCTGGAAGACGCGAGAAGAAAGGCGGAAGAGATCGAAGAGGAAGGTCGCAAACGCGCCTTTCAGATGATCCAAGATTCCAAGGAAAAAGTTAAACTCGAAGAGGATACGGGCAAGGCAAAAGCGGAACAGATCCTGGATCGCGCCAAAATGGAAGTCGAGAGGATGATCAAAGAGGCGGAGATGAAGGTCGCCGAGATCGAACACGAAGCCTACCTCAAAGGATACGACGCCGGTCGGGAAGTCGGTTTCAAAAAAGGACAAGGAGAGGTTCGGCGTCTTATCGACCGCCTGGGAACGATCGTTGGTAAGGCGATCGACATTCGCGAAGAAATCATCCAGGCTTCCGAGAAACAGATGGTGGAAATGATCCTCATCATTTCCCGCAAAGTGATCAAGGATGAAATCATCGAAAGAAAGGAAATCGTTCTCAACAATATTAGAGAAGCGTTAAAAAGAATCAAGGATCGGGACCGCGTGGACATCCGAGTCAACTTTGCGGATCTCGAACTCACGACGGCCCACAAGGACGAACTCATCAAACTTATGGAATCCCTTCGGAAGGTCAATATCTACGAGGACTCCCGGGTGGATCGGGGCGGTGTTATCATCGAAACCGATGTGGGCGCCATCGACGCAAGGATTTCCACGCAGCTCAAGGAAATCGAGGAAGCGATCCGGAATGCGGAGCCGATCTGAAAAAGGCAGGAGTTCCCACGAGTATCCCGAACGTTCGGCGTGCTGTCGGAGCTCCTTTTCAAAACGAGACATTCTTCTCCCTTCTTATCGATCTCCCGGGGATTCCGGGAGATCTTTTCTTTTTCCAGAGAACTTGCGCAGGAATTCCGACGCCCCTGCCGTAAACAAGAAGGCGCCCCGCCCTGGTTGGGTGGTGGAGGTGGGTTGGCGGGAAAAAATCGACGGACTTTTCCCTATCACGAATTCCTCCGTTTGGCAAGCGCGATCCATTGCCTCCATTCGCGTGGGAGCTCCCACACAACGAAGAACGGATCGAACCAATCCCTCGCCCATCTCCCACGGCGACTATCCAACCGACTCTTCGGTTCCACCTTGCCTTTTTTCTTTTAGAGACATAATTCTTTTATTTTCCCATAGATACTTGACTTCCTCGCAAACCCCGCGATACAAAGGGATAATTCCGAGCCTTCTATGATCGAAAAGAAATTCCACGAGAAAGTGGACGTGATGTCCAAATACTTCCTGATCATGGATCGCACCGAAACGATCCGGAAATCCGGCAAAGTCATTCGTGTTTCAGGCAACGTCATCTATTCTGAAGGCCCCCCCGATTCCAAAATAGGCGAACTTATGGATGTCCAAAAAAGCGGAAAAGAGGGATACCTTCAGTGTGAAATCGTAGGCTTCGAAGGCCACGTCTATACGCTGATGCCCCTCGGCCCGGTGGAAGGAATCTACCCCGAAGCGTTCGTATTTTCCTCGGGAAGAAAACTTTCCATTCCCGTTGGCAAAGAACTTTTAGGGAGAGTTTTGAACGGGGTAGGAAGACCGATCGACAAAAAAGGTCATATCATCACCAAGGAAGAACGCGGCCCCGACAACGAAGTCCCCAACCCGCTGGATCGCCCGATCATTCGCGACGTTCTTACCACCGGCGTACGCGCAATCGACGGAATTCTTACCATTGGACGAGGCCAGCGCGTGGGAATTTTCTCCGGCTCAGGCGTCGGTAAATCCAGCCTTCTCGGTATGATCGCCCGATACACCGACGCGGACGTAAACGTGATCGCACTCGTGGGAGAACGGGGTCGCGAAGTCAACGAATTCATAGAACTCGACCTCGGCAAAGAAGGACTTCAAAAATCCATCGTTCTCGCGGCGACTTCGGATTCTCCAAAAATGGAACAAGTCAACTGTGCCCTTCTCGCCACATCGATCGCGGAATATTTTCGAGACCAAGGCAAACACGTAAACTTAATGATGGATTCCCTGACTCGATTCGCGCAGGCCAATCGGGAAATTTCCGCGTCCAATCACGAACCCCCGATCACAAGAGGATTCAGCTCCTCCGTATTTTCCAAACTCGCCAAACTCGTAGAACGTTCCGGAACTTCGAAAACCGGAGGAACGATCACCGGTTTTTACACCGTTCTTACGGAAGCCGACGAAATGGAAGACCCGATCGCGGACGCGGTTCGAGGTTACATAGACGGACACATCATCTTAAACAGAAAACTTGCGGAGCGCAATCACTACCCCGCCATCGACGTCCCCGCTTCTCTTTCCCGGGTGATGGCCCGAATCGCCTCCGAAGACCAAAACCTCAGAGCGGGAATGATCCGCGAACTCATCAGCGCCTACAACTCCGCGGAAGAATTGATCCGTCTCAACGCGTACGTCTCCGGTTCGGACGCGCGCGTAGATTTGGCCATCCGAAAGAAGGAGCAAATCGACCGTTACCTAAAACAAAAAATCCAAGAGCGAAGCTCGTTTTCCCAAGCGGAAAAAGGTTTAAAAGAAGTTCTGGAAGAAGAACAGGAAGAAGAGGAATTTTAATCTTTGAAACGGTTTCGATTCAATCTAGAACCCGTTTTAAATCTTCGCAAAAAAACGGAGGATGAAAAGCTCAAAACCTTTTCCCTCGTGGCGGGCGAAATCAATCAGATCCGCAATTCCATTATGGAAAACGAAAAACGGATCGAGATACTCACGGGAGAATCGTATTCGCTCCACGGCGCATCATTGCGAGATTATCAGTTGCACCAGGGTTATATCCGATCCTTAATCACGAAAAACGAAACTCTGGAGCAGGATATAGAAAACCGTAAACCGGAACTCGACGCCAAACGTGCGGAGTTGATCTCGGCGCAAAAGGATCGCAAAATTCTGGAGATTCTGAAAGAAAATCAATATAAAGAATACAGAAAGTTATATTTCAAAAAAGAGAAGTTCGAACTCGAAGAACACTACAACCAATTGAATTCCATCCAAAGGAGACAATCCGATGAATCCTCTCTCTCTCAACCGCCTCCGCGAATCTTTACATACGATACGGGATCGAGCGCTGAAAACCCGAACGACGACTCCGGAACCTCCGAACTCAAAAAACTCTACGAACGATTCAAAAAGTGAATCCATATTCCGGAAACTTTTGGGAGAATCCGTTTCGAATTCTTCCGGTGAAACGGATTCCATGCTCACCCTCCGGAGCAAAATCGCCGATTTTCAAGAAAAGGCCGAAAAGCTGGAGAATAAAATCGGCAGGAATCGGATCGACCTAAAGGTTTAACATGGCATCATTAAGCGACAAAGCAAGGGCGATTTACCTCGTTCTTTTAATTCTATTCCTTTTGGCCATAGGCTTCTTCGTTTTTGATTACTTTCAAATCATCAACGCTTCGGACATTTTTCCCTTTCTCAGAAAGGAACCGGCTCTCGTAAACCAAGACAGCGAATCGCCTACGGAATTGCAGAAGTTGGAATTCGCAAAAGCTCAGGAACGTTTCGCCGAGGAATTGGACGAACTCGAAAAACGTAAGGTCGAATTGTTGACGGAAAAAAGCAGACTCGAGGCCGAAATGGAAAAACTCGAAGAGATGCGTAAAGGTCTCATCACCAAAGAAAAGGAGATGAAATCTTCGGAAGCCGAAAAAAACAGTCGCCAGAAACTCGTAAAAGTTCTCGCAGATAAGGTAGGAAACATGCCTCCGGATTCCGCAGTCGGAATGCTCGTCAACTGGCCGGACGGAGATATCATCGACGTTTTTATCCAAATGGACAAAGACGCCGAGGATGACGGAAGACCTACGATCACCACGTATTTGTTAACCCTTTTTCCGGCGGACCGAAGGGCGATGATCACCAACAAATGGTTGAGCCGTTCCGGCGGGATCAAAACTCCGGACATCCCCGACGACGCGGTGGAAGCCAATCCTTAGAAACATAGGAACAGTGAATTATGAATTTAAAATATACGAAAACGTTTATCTTATTCTTGGCAGTTCTTTCGATTTCATCCGAAGCGACCGCTAAAAAAAAGTCCGCGGGACCTCCCCCGAAAGTAAGCGGCTACGAACTCGTCTCCAACCCTTCGGCCGCCGTAGGGAAAACGATTCAAATCGCGGGAACCGTTTCTGAAATCTTATACAAAGGAAATTCGATTCGATTCGTTGTTTATTTTTCCGGAAAACCGGTCGCATTGGATTCCGACTCGGCGTCCCTGATTTCCAATGTGCACGTGGGAAGTTATGTTTCCGTCTGCGGATTCTATCTCAAGGATCGCGAATTGAAAGCCAACGGAGTTCCGACCAATATGCCGTTTATTTTGGTGGATACTCCGGATTGTAGATAGAGCGAATCCGTTTTTCGTAACGGAAACCGAGCGAGGATCTTGTTTCGCGATCGTTCAAGGAAATTTTCGTGCGCTATTTATTTAGTTGCCGCGCGGGGACCTGGCTTCTAATCGTTCCGTTTTTCGAACTGTTGTCTATTGATTCCGAAAACCCATACTTTTCCAAATTCGTCGTTCGGCTCTTCGGATAAGAACGTCATTCCGCATTTTTTTAAAACTCGATTCGATGCGTTTTCTTCCGCCAAAGTAGTGGCCTTCACCTGAAAGACATTCGCCTCTCCGAACGCCAATGCGATCAAACGTTCGGCCGCGAGAGTCGCGTATCCTCGATTCCAAAACTCGGTTGCAATCTCATAACCGATTTCCACGGAATTTCCCGCGTCGGGTGGCCCGGTAAAACCTCCGTTTCCGACCAGGGTTTTTGTTTCGAAATCTATAAAAAAATATCCCCCAAAAATATCCGCGGTTTCTATACCATCGTCGGAGTTAGAGTCCTGTTGCGAGATTTGAAACGCTTCCGGAAAGGTGGGCCAAGATTCGGGAAGTTTCAGATTCAAATAACGACCAAGCTCCGCCTTTCCTTCTAAGAGTTTTAACTTGTGGATTTTATACACGGGCTGCAATGTTAGATTCATTCTTTTCTTTGCTCTATCGTATCATTTTCGATCGTCAATTTCCGATCGATTCTTAGAAACTTCAATCCGTGTTTCGTAGGAACTCCCACGATCCTACCGCAAACAAGGCGCCCCACCCTGTTTTGGGTGGAGGGGCGGGTGGTGGAACAAATCCGGAAATTCCCCTATAACAGAAACCCCGCTGCCAAACAAGCGCAATCCGAATCCGTGTTTCGTAGGAACTCCCACGGTCCTACCGCAAACAGGGCCGGTCAAAAAAACTCGGAATCCAAGAGAACCGAGATTTCGAATCCATCGTAAAACGGAAACATCGATTCGAAATCCTTTATCTCGAATCATTCCGAAAATTCGTTTCCTGACTTTCCTTCAAATTCGAGAAAATAATTTTTTCCAACGTTTCGAGCGCCGTATCGAGATCGTCGTTCACGATCTTATGATCGAATTCGTTCTGACGCTCCAATTCGAGCTTCCCGTTTTTGATCCGTTTCACGATGTTTTCCTCGGAATCGGTTCCCCTTCCCCGAAGACGCCGTTCCCATTCCGCATCGTTCGGGGGAAGAATAAAAATCGTCACGACTTTACCGGGAAGTTTACTCCGGACGATCCCTGCTCCCTGGACGTCAATGTCCATAATCACGGAAGAACCCACCGAGAACGCATCCTCCACGAACTTGGCCGGGGTTCCGTAATATTGATCGTGAACCAAAGCCCATTCCAAAAACGCAGATTCTGAAATCCCTTTTTCGAATTCCTCTTTGGAGAGAAAGTGATACGTTATGCCCTCTTTGTCCCCCGGACGAGGCGAGCGTGTGGTACAGGAAACCGAAAAAAGAATTTCCGGATGTTTCTCCCGCAGCTTTTGGATTAGGGTCGATTTTCCTCCGCCGGCGACGGAAGAAAGCACGAACAACTTGGGAAAATTCAGTCTACGTCTTCCTCGTCGGTCGCGATGGAATTATCGCTCGCTTCGATTCTTCTCGTTAAGGATTCCACCCGGAGATTGGAGAGAATCAAATGATTGCTGTCCGTCACAATGATCGAACGGGTTTTTTTTCCTTGAGTCGCGTCGATCAAACTGTTGTTGCTTTTGGCTTCGTTCCGGATCCGTTTTGCGGAAGCCGAATCCGAATGAATGATGCTGACCACTTTCGATACTAGAACGATATTCCCGAATCCTACGTTCAATACGCTAAACTGGGACATCAGAACCTCCTATTTCTGTCCAACCTGAATCTTTCTATGATATCCACTTCGCCGAGGGCAAGATCCAAAACTTCTGAAATTTCCTCATGAGAATACTTTCGTTTCAAAAGGAAAACAACTTTCTCGATTTTCGAAGCGTCTTCGGCGATTTCGAGCAAAACGGATTCCGCGGAGATTTTCGCGGAGTCGGATCGTTGCGGTTCGTATCCGGTCAACGTGTCGTTCAGAATTCTCCCGAAATTAGCTTCCTTTGCCGAACGATTGTCGGTAAAACGGGAAGCCCCCGTTGCTGCGGAATTTTCATTCTCTTCGGGAGCGAACGGATCCTCGTCCAAGGAGATATCCAAGGTTGAATTTCTTGTGCCTGGAAAATAATCGTTTTTGTCGGTTTCTTCCGCAATCGTTTTGATTTCCTGGATACCGAAAAATTTTCTCACCCCTTTGCCGATCGTTTCCAAAACGAGGTTGGACGTGGAGCCCGAGGTCGTCGGGATCGGGTTCGTTCCCCGAGAATTTTGTTTTGCCACTCGATTGGGAGCGGGAGTTCCCACGAATTTTCCGGGATCCGATGCGAAGGAAGATTGTATCCGTTCCTCGGAAGAGAAAACGGAAGTTTTTCCCTGTTTCGAGGAGGATTTATTTTTTGAAACAGGGACCGGATCTCCGTTTCCGGAAATAAAAACGTCTCGTTCGTCCTCATCTTCCTGGTTCAATTCCAAATTCTCTTTGTAGATATGTCCTATGCCTTGTTGGATCGAGCCGGGAATTTTAGAACCGGAGCCTTGCGCCGCGGTTTCGTATTTTTCCTGCGGATTCTGCAGAGCCGAATTTTTCCGGGAAAGAATCTGCGACTCGGAGTTCGTCATTCCCGCCTTGAGATTGGAAACAACTTCTCCACCGGCCGCCTGTTCGATCCTGCGAACCAACTCCTCCGCTTTGAGAGTCATTTCTTTGAATGTAAGAATCCTCGAACCGATCAGATCGACCTGTCGTAACGATTCCGTTTCCAACTCGTCCACGAAATCCCTGATTTCTTCGTTGATTTTTTTAAGCATATGAGTCCGAATTCTTTCGGTTACTTTGGAAGTGATCGTATAATAAAGTACGACCGACACCACTGCGTTGATAGCAAACACTGCAAATAGTTCCATTCGTTTTCCTCGGTTCCGTCTCCAACAACATTCCCTTCGGAAAATGGATTATGCGAAAATTTCGAACCTACCTCTGTGGGACAAATCGCTCGCGGACTTTCTACCCTGCGGGGAATACGTCACCAATTCAGCTTCTCGGGGAAGTTCTCCCGAAGCGGGTTTGTAGGTTTTGAGCTGATCCCGGATTCTGTCTATCTTTTCGTTTCGGGCGGAGGCCATCCGTTCTCTAGATTCGGGAGAAAGGGAAAAGACGTCGGTGTAAAGTTCGACGGCGTATTTCCGAGTGTCGTTGTATTCTTTGACGACTCTGGCGGTTTCCGAAATCAGATGCGGCATGGTGAATGGATGTTCCACCTGCTGTTTCCGGATCATGTCCGGAGCCTGACCGTAACCGAAGAGAGTGTCGTTCAACCTCATCCTACGGTTTAATTACCACGATTTCGTTTTTTTCTCCAGTCTTTTTTCTCGGGTTCCGGATCCTCATATGGAACTTGCCGGATCATTCCGTTTTCTTCCAGGAATGTTTTGGTTTTGATTTCGTTTCTGGTTTTGAAATCGGAGTTGCGGATCCGCATCGTGACCCCGCCGTAGAGAACCTTTTCGACGCTGATCTTTCCATGGGAGGACTTTTCCTCCATGTAGTTCTTCAGGTTTTCGATTTCGGTTTCGAATTCCTTGATCCGAGAATCGAGTTTGTCCACCGCCTTCTGCATTTTGACCATTTGATTTTGATGGTCTTCCGTAAACGAAGCAGGATCGGATTCTTTCCGGGCTTGAAGCGTTTTTAAACTTTTGAATACCTGTTCGTGTTTGGACTGACTTTCGTGCATTTTCGACTCGTAGTCGGCGATCTGTTTTAAAACCTTCGGATCGATTCCCACAACGAGCTCCGTAGCCGGGTTTGCCGGAGAACCGATCGTTCTGGCTCCGATCAATTCGGAAGCGCGCACGGTTCCCCCCACGATCTGTCCTCGCTTTCCGTTACAAAGCACTTTGCCGCCGGCGCTAACGAAGGAATGGAGAATCCCTTCCTGAACGAGAACGTCGCGTTCTGTAATCACGGTAGCGCTCTGGATGAATTTCGCGATCACGTTCCCGCCCGTCGATTCGATATGCGCTTCTTCCCTTCCCGAAATTCCCTGACGAATGATGATGTCTCCGTCGGCTTCCACACGCGCCTTTTGTACGGTGCCGTAGATTTCAATGTTACCCGCGGCCTTGACGGAATAGTTGTCTTCCACGTTACCCGTAATTACGATCGAACCGAGAAAGGTCACGTTCCCCGTTTTGATACCCACGTCTCCGTTGACTCGGTAAACGGTTTCCACCGAAAGTCTTCCGGTCGCGTAGAGAACCTGCCCATTGACCTCGGCGGTGAGTTTACTTCTGTCTTCCGATAGGATGGTTCCCTTTCCTTGTTTGAGATCGGTGTCGATCCCGTCCTTTGCGGGAAGAAGTTCGTTGAAAAGAGTACGTCCGTATTTCCCTTTTTCTGCGGGAACTTTTTCGGCGAGAAGTTGACCTACGACCACGTTTTCGATCAGGTCGAGATCCTTAAAGTCCACACGGCCGCTTTCGTCTTCTTTGAAGGAAACGTTTTTGCTCGTTCGAACGTGATAGATGATCTGCGCGTTTTTGCCGTTGATCGGAAAATCCCCTTCCGCGGCGAGAAAGGGTTGGTTGAAAAATTCATCTTCCAGTTTTTTCTGGATCTCTTCCTCTTTAAAGCCGTATTTGACTCCAGCGTTTTTGAGATGATTGATCACGTCTTTGACGTCCAAGTCTCTCCCGCCCGGTCTCGGCGGAAGAACGGTCACCTTAGCCTTCATCTTATCCGGGGTGATGTCGAGGATCATCTTGGCTTCCATTCCCTGTCTCGGTTTTTGTTCCGAGATAAGAACCGGTTCTCCCTTTTGATCCTTTGCGATTTTACGGATCAGTTTCTCGTCCTCTACGGCAACCCCTCTTAGGGAAAGTTTTTTGGAAACCTCGTCGAACTGCACCGCGCGCCCTTCGCCTAACGGTGGAAAGACGGTAAGATAGGTTCCGTTTCGGAAAATCTGAACCAAGACCCGTCCGTCCTTGTCCTTGGCTTGGATGAATTCTTTGAGATCTTTAGAGACGAGTTTTCCCGATCCTCCGGTCAACTTCTGATCCAGTTCGGTGAGTTCGTCCAGAAAGTTATCTTCGGGAAGGATGCTTACGCGGATATGCCAGGGTTCATGCCCGAAGAGTTTTTTCTTTCCGCGTTTGAGAACGACGTAGTCTAGTTCGTGAACCTGTTTTTTGAGATGTTTGGCGGCAAGACGTAGCGAATTTTCGAGCGTATCACCGAATACTTCTACCTGTTCCTTTTGGATCCGATCCAGTTCCCGGACTTGGTCTTCTAAAAACGGTTTGAGGGAGCCCATTTCGTTTTCCTAATCGGTAGGATTATTTGCGGGAGATAACGGATTTAACTTTTCCCAGTTTGCTTCTGAGTCTCGAAACCGCACGCGTATGAAGTTGGGAAATTCTGGATTCGGTTACTTCCAAAACTTCTCCGATTTCCTTTAACGTTAGATCTTCATAATAATATAATACGATGACTTTCTTTTCCTTTTCGGGAAGGGTTTTGATCGCTTCCACAATCACGTTTTTGATCTCTTCCTTTTCGATGATCGTATCCGGATTCATGTTCATCGGAGATTCGAGCGTTTCCATAAAGGAAACTTCGTCGTTTTCGTCTCCGAGAAACCAGATGTCGTTTAGGGAAACGAGGGAAGTGCCGCTGATTTTGGTGAGCAGGGAATTGTATTCTTCCATGGAAATCCCGAGTTCTTTCGCGATCGCCTCGTCGTCCACCTGTTGGCCTTCTTTGTTCTCCAACATACCGATGATCTGCTCCAGTTGTTTCGCCTTTTGGCGGATCGATCGGGGAATCCAGTCGATGGAACGAAGTTCGTCGAAAATACTTCCCCGGATCCGAGTCATCGCGTAGGTTTTGAACTTGATGAGTCGATCCGGATCGAATTTTTCGATCGCGTCCAACAATCCGAACACACCGTACGAAACCAAATCGTCGAATTCCACGTTCTGCGGCATTCCGATCGCGATTCTTCCGGCCACGTGTTTGACTAAGGGGGAATATTTTTCTACGAGATACGAACGGATGTCTTGGTCTTTGTTATCCCGATAGGATTTCCAAAGTTCCGTCTCATCCTGCTGGTTATATTTCTCATACTTTTTGGACATAAGCTCGGATCTGGAAAAACCTTGACCTTCATTCTAAAGTGTCGAGCTTCTCAGAAAATTGCAATAGCATTTTTTGGGGCAAAAACGGGGAAATCAAGCAGTTTTTTGTCTCATTGGCTTTCCCGGTCGCGGAAGAGCGAGTTTGGAAAAAAATTTCCTACTTTTCTCCCATGTCGTCTTTGGCGAGCATCGTACGGATGGCCTCGGCCATAAGTTTCGGCTCGTTTTTGATCGCGATATTTTCCACCATGATATGATCCCCGAAATTCCCGCTTTTCTGACGTTTCGGAGTCGCGGAAGCAAAGACTTCGGAAGAAGAAGGTCCGTCCCCCGTGGAGGAAGATTCGTACGTATCGGAAGGTTGTTGCGAATAATCTCTCATCCCCGCTCCCGCCAACGCGCCGTCCCCCGACGAAGACCCGACGAATTCTCCCCCTAAATTGGAAATAAAATCCAAAAACTCGGGAACCTTGGTCTCCAAAAAAGCGTGAATTCCGAAACCGAGAACGGCAAACGCGAGCGTGGACAAAACGGAGACCAAAAGAATATGACTCCACTGATTTCCGGTTAAAAAACCGCAGACCGTGCTAACGACGAGAGCGACGGAAGAAAAAACTACTAGGAACGAAATCTGGAGATTCAAGGTTTATTCTTCGTCGCCCTTCTCGAGTTCCTTTTCGCGGACGTCCATAAAGTTGAAGAACTTCTTAAAAAATCCGCTGATGCCCGAGTCTTCGAGCGGTTCCATCTCTTGATTCAAAAGCGAATACGTAATCCGATTGAGACAGGCGGCCGCCTTACTTTTGGGGGAATTGATGATGTAGGGTTTTTGTTCCCGAATGCTCTTTTCCACCTCTTCGTCCTGAAAGATAAATCCTAGATTGTCCACCTTCACTTCCAGAAACTGACCGCTGATATCGATGACACGATCGGCGACTTTTTTTCCTTCGATCGCGCTTCGAACCCGGTTGACGACCATTTTCAGATTTTTGTCCCGACTCTGCGAAACGATCGCCTTGATCAATCCGTAGGAATCGGTGATAGCCGTCGGTTCGGGAGTCGTGATCACGATTACGTCGTCCGCGGGAAGTGTGAGACCGATCACGTTCGAGCTGATTCCCGCTCCGGTGTCGATGATCATAATGTCGTAGTTGTCCAAATCGGCGAATCCCTTGATGAGGGAATTTCTTTGTGTATCGTTTAGGTTTGCAAGTTGCGAATATCCGGACGCTCCCGCGATGATGTCCACTCCCTCGGGAGTTTGTATGATGATGTCTTTGAGGCTTTTGTGACCTTTTACGACGTGGTAGAGGTTGTATTTGGGAATGATCCCTAAGATAACGTTTACGTTCGCGAGACCCAAGTCTCCGTCGAAAACGAGAACTTTCTGACCGGCCCGGGCCATGGATATGGCGAGGTTTACGGAGATGGTACTTTTGCCCACTCCTCCCTTTCCGGACGCGATCGCTATGATCTTGGTCGTCGGCTTTCTGGATGACAGAACTTTAAGACTCGTATTTCCCTCGGTGAGTTTACGTAAATGAGTCGCCTGGTCCATTCTTTACCTCTTCGAAGCTCTGCGGATCAGGCACCGGCAACGGTGAACACTTCTCCTCTGAGTTCTGCAATTTTCTCGGGAATTACCACACACTCCGCCAAAAGATTTTTTTCCGCGGGAAGGATATCGAAAGGAACCTCCTGCCCCACGCTGTAGTATGTGAAACTCTTAGAGTATGTATCGGCCAGTTCCAGAAAACCACCTAAAAAATCCGCTTCGTCCAATTTGGTCAAAAGGATTCTCCGGTAATTCAGAGACTCATAGGCTTTTAATACCGTATTGGTATGATGGTAGGAGGAAGTGGCGGAAAGGACAAGAAGATTTTCCACCGAGTCCTTTTCTCCGAAACAGGAAAGATACGCATTCATCTTTTCAAGCTGCTCTAGATTACGATGGCTGTAACCGGCCGTATCGATCAGGATCAATTCCGATCCGTCACGGGCCAAGGTTTCCTTGAATTTTTTTATGTCTTTAACCGGATAAAACGGCATTCCCATCGTATCGGCGTAACGTTTGAGCTGTTCGATAGCCGCGATTCTATAGTTGTCGGTCGTATAAAGCGAAACGGATCTTCCCATATGTAGGAAATACTTCGCCGCAAGTTTGGCTACGCTCGTCGTCTTTCCGGAGCCCGTCGGACCCACGAGAAAAACCACCTTTCTCTGATGTTTACCCGTTCCGCGAAAAAGATCGGGGTCCACGCTCACCCGTTCTTTGAGAACTTCGATCGCACGTTCTCCGACCGTATGATTTCTTCCTTGGTCGATCGGAGAAAGTCTTTCTTCGATTTTGGAAAGGAGTTCCTCGACGTAAGAAGGGCTCATTCCTTCCCGGAGAAATCGTTCGCCGAGTCTGGTTAAGGGAGAATCCTTTCTCGCGCGGGCGGCCGGATCTTTTTGCGCGCGTTGCGTTTTGTCAAAAAGTTCTTTCTCAAACGAAAGCCCGACGCGTTCCGGTTCGGTAGTTACTTCCTGAATTTCCCAGATATCTTCTTCGGACGGTGAAACCGGATTTTCCTTTTCTTCCAAAGTGCGGGAAAGAGGTTTGATCGTCTGCAGAGTCTTTTTACGCTCGGGCGCCGCATAGGATTTCTGTTTGAGAAGGTCCTTTAAGTCCTGGAGTTTACGTTCTATCTTTTCGCGGGAAGCCTGTTTTTCGGGAATTCCTATCTGGATTTCGATCATCTTTTTAGCAAGAAGACCGGTTCCCATGACCCCGCCCTCGGTCACGACGGTTTGAGAAATCACGGTCGCTTCCGGACCGTATTTCATCTTCATTTCCATCAGACAGTCCTGATAACTTTTACCGCGAATTTTAGCGAATTCCATAATCGGCTCCTTGCCCTTTCCACATTAAAAAGAAAGAATATTCAAATAATTTCATATTTCGTCGCCCACTCCCGCCGCGGCGGCCGCTTGTGTCTGCGGAAGTTTCAGCTCCGCTTCGATCACCGAATCCACCGAGGAATGGATCTCTTCGTAGGCCAAAACGCCGAAGTTACGCGGAGGAAATTCCTTTGCGAGAAGGTATGAGAACGGAAGTCTCACTTCCCTGTTCACAACGAAGATAGGAAATTTTCCTTCGGTCCGGAAATTGCGGTAAAGTTCCGCGACGCCGTCGATCAACCTTCTGTAAAAATCGGGAGAAAGCGAAAGGACGTCCCTGTTTTCGATCCTATCCTGCGCGATCGACTTGTTGAGTCGGTCCAGGATTCTACTTTCGAGAGTGATGACGCGGAGTTTACCGTCCATGGAAAGATAATCCCGGACGACCGTGCGCGAGATCGACTGCCGTACGAGCTCCGTGAGAATGTACGGGTTTTGATATTTGCTCAAATTATTGGCGATCGATTCCAAAATCGGAACGAGGTTGCGGATTCCCAAACCTTCTCGGAGAAGATTCTGAAGAACTTGTTGAATGATTCCGAGATTTCCCGGTTTGTCCGCATCCAGTTCTCCCACGAGAGTCGGATAACTCGCCTTATAATGATCCAGAAGTTTTTTAACCTCTTCCCTTCCGAGTAACGTGGATGCGTGTGTGGCGAGAAGTTCCTTAAGATGAGTGACCACGACCGTGGAAGCGTCCACGACCGTATAACCTTTCGCTTCGGCTTCCGCCTTGTCCTCCGTGCCGATCCACTTGGCCTTTTGTCCGAAGGACGGTTCCAGAAAATCCTCTCCTTGAATCGGCTCCGCGGTTCCGGGGCTGGTATTGAGTGCCATCAACTTATCCGGTTTGACTACGGAAGTTCCCACCTCGGTGCCGTTGATCTTGATCGAGTACGTATCCGGATTTAAATCAAGATTGTCTAATATTCGTACGGGAGGAATGACCACTCCGTTGTCTTGGGCGAATTTTTTTCTTAGGTTGCTGATCTGATCCAGCAGCGCCCCGCCTTGCGAAGCATCGACTAACGGAATGAGATGATATCCCACTTCGATTTCGATCGGATCGGTTCTGAGTTCCTCGTAAAAGTCCTTGGGTTTTCTGTCCTGACCCGATTCCTTTTCCTTCTTTTCGATGGATTCGAGCTGTTCCTTGACCGTCTGTTCCAACGAATAACCGAGATAACCCACACCCGCCGCCAACAACAGAAGGGGAATAAACGGAAGTCCCGGAATCAGGGAAGCGAAACCCAAACTTCCGGAAACCACGTAAAGAACTTTGGAATTGCTGAATAGTTGACTTTTGAATTGTGTCGCGAGATCCGATTCGGAACCCGATCGGGTGACGATGATACCGGTTGCGACCGTGGTCAGAAGAGCGGGGATTTGGGACACCAATCCGTCCCCGATCGTAAATTTGCCGTAGGTTTCGATCGCCTGGGTGAAGGATTCTCCGCGGATCGAAGCGCCTATGATTACACCGCCTAACAGGTTAATGGCGGTGATGATGAGGCCGGCTCGCACGTCTCCTTGGACGAATTTACTCGCACCGTCCATGGAACCGTAGAAATCGACTTCGGCTTCGATTTTTTTTCTTCTTTTTTTGGCTTCCTCTTCATTGATGTTACCGGAGGAAAGTTCCATGTCGATGGCCATCTGCTTACCGGGTAACGCGTCCAAGGTAAAACGTGCTGCCACTTCCGAAATCCGGGTGGCACCTTTGGTGATCACTAACACCTGAACGAGAACCAAAATGATGAAGATGATAAATCCCACCACGTATTTTGAAAGGCCGGACTCGCTTCCGATGATAAAGGATCCGAATGCGTCGATGATACTACTGTTCATCGCGGGTCCTTTGGAAAGGATCTGTCGTGTAGTAGACACGTTGAGCGCCAGACGATACAGGGTCGTGATCAATAACAAACTGGGAAAGATCGAAAAATCGGCCGGTTCACGGACGGAAAGCGACGTCAAAAGTACGAGGAGTCCGATCGCCAAACTGAGAATAATCAAAATATCTAATATGAATCCGGGAAGCGGAATTACCAACATCGCCACGATGGCGACGGCCCCGATTCCGAGAATGATGTCGGATTGATTCCACCATTTTTTTTCCATAACTTCCCCTTACACGGCCCTCCGAAAAGATTCCAGACGCGAAAGAATCGCCGCGATCGCACGGTAAAATTGTTGAGGCACTTCCGCTCCGAGTTCCACTTCCTCGTAAAGGCCTCGGGCCTGAAGTCGATCTTCCACGGTGGGAACTCCGTTTTCGCGCGCGATACGGATGATCAACAACGCGAAATCGTCCACTCCCTTGGCGACTACCACGGGCGCTTTGTGGATTCCGGGTTTGTATTCCAGTGCAACCGCGAAATGTGTCGGGTTGGTGATGACCACGTCGGCTTCCGGAACCTTGGCGAGCATCTTACGTTTATTCATCATATCCCGGGCGAGTTGTCTTCTTCTCGCCTGCAAAGAACGGTCCCCGTCGGATTCTTTGGCCTCTCTCTTCGCTTCGGAAGGAGTCATCTTTAAGGATTCTTCATATTCGTATCTTTGATAGAGATAATCGACTATGCTGATCGCAAGAAGGATGATTCCCACGACGAGAAATATCTTAAACGAAGTGCTCATAACGAGCGCGACCGCCTGTTCCAGACCCATTTCACCGGAAAGAAGGATGGGAAAAAAATCCTTACTGATAACGATGTACGAAACCCAAGCGATCAGGGCCACTTTGGAGAGGGACTTTCCTAAGTTAAAGAGCGTCTGACGTGTCGGTAATACCTTTTTAAAGTTGGGTCGGATTCTACTGAAATTGAAACTGAGTGCTCTCGGTGCAAAGATGAATCCTACCTGAGCCACGTTTCCGAGAACGGCTCCCACCAAAGTGATTCCCAAAAGCGGCCAAAGAAGCGTGAACAGATCGGTCGATGCATTTTTCAAAAGTTCGGTTACGGATTCGGAACTGATATCGTTTCGAAGTCCGACCCCGTGTATGTATTTGCGAAGTATGTAAAACGCCCTCATGAAAAAATATTCTCCCATGAGGTAAACGAGTGCGACTCCCGCCAAAAGGACGACTGCGGCGGGAAGTTCGGGGGATTTGGGAACATTACCTTTTTCGCGCTCTTCTCTTCTTCTGCGTTCGGATCCGGGTTCTGTCCGGCCCTCGTCTTCCGCCGCAAAAAGTTGGAGATCGATTCGAAACTCTTCCGCCGTGTCCAACAAAAAAGCGGTTGGCGCGGTCGTACTTCCTACGAAAGGGTCCGTAGAACGCGCGTTTGTCGGAATTACTACCTCGGAAAAAAAAAGGAATTCGAATTGCAGAAAGTCGCCTTTTGTGATAGCGAAAAATTTCCGGAGTTTACCCGCCACCACACCCCTCCACCCAAGATCGGGGCGGGGCGCGCTCGAAAATACGGCGGGAGTCGGAGTTACGACGACGTTTTCCGTTCTCACGGAATGTCTCTTCTTGGAGAGAAATTCCCGGATCGATGAATAGGCCGTTTCCCAGACGAAATTCATTTCGGCCACTCCTGGAGCATCAAATTCAACTTATCAAATGACAAATCGAATGCCACTCCCATCTGCGAAACCAAATACGGGGTGATAAAAATCATCACCACAAGACCGATCGTCACCTTGATCGGAAAGGACAACTGAAGGATGTTCAACTGCGGGGCCGCCTTTCCCATCAACGCTTCCGATACGGTCACGAGCAAAATGATTCCAAGCACAGGAAGAGACAATTTAAACGCGACCAAAAACATAGCGCCGACCGCGTCTTCCAAGGCCTTATAAATTCCGTTTTGAATTTCCGGAACGAACGTCAAAACCTGGATTTTTTCGAAGGAATAAGCGATACTTTCGAACATCACGCGATACGCGCCTAACGTCAGAAAGAGTAACATTCCCAAAAGATTCTTCAACGTACTGATCACAGGCAAACTCGTCTGAGTGACCGGATCCAAAACTTCCGCGTATCCGAATCCCAACTGAACGTTAAAAAATTCTCCTGCCATCTGAAAGGAAGCAAAGATCAAGCTGATTAAAAAACCCATCAGCATTCCGATGAGCGCCTCCGCAATCACTACCAAACCGTAATGCCCCATATCTCCGGGAATAGGCGGAAGGAAACCGGCGGTCACCGGGAAAAGAATCACGGAAACTAAAAAAGAAAAAATCATCTTCTGCGGAACGCTGATCGACGGATAGGAAAAAATCGGCGCCACCGACAAAAGCCCCATCAGTCTCGAAAGAATGAGAAGAAATACTTGAAAATGATTGATAAAGTATTCCATAATATTCTAAAATTTCTCTATCATCAAAAATAGGTCGCGCGTATAATCCGTCATAGTCTGGATCATCCAGGATGAAAAAATCACGATCACGATGAAAATGGCGACCAACTTAGGAACGAAAGCGATCGTGGGCTCCTGGATGGAAGTTGTAGTCTGTAGAATTCCTATGATAAGCCCTACCACCAGCGCGGTCGCGAGGATAGGGGAAGAGATTTTAAGCGTGACATACAACGCGTCCCGGATAAGAGACATCGCATCCAATTCCGTCATTTATAACTCCTGACGAGTTCGTAGACGATCAGATTCCAACCGTCAACGAGGACGAATAAAATCAATTTGAACGGAAGGCTGACCATAACGGGAGGAAGCATCATCAAACCCATGGAAAGAAGGGCCGACGCGACCACTAGATCGATTACTATGAACGGAATAAAGATTATGATCCCGATCCAAAACGCCTTTTTGATCTCGCTTAACATAAACGCCGGAATCAAAACGTAAGAAGGAACGTCGTCGAAGGATTCCACGTTCTCCACTTTTCCGATTTTCAAAAACAACGCTACGTCCTTGGCGCCGGAGGTCCCGATTTGACGCATCATAAATTCGCGAATGGGTATCATTCCCTTTTCGAAAAAAGTATTGGTGTCTATCTTTCCTTCCAGATATGGACCTAACGCGCGTTCGTTGACGGTGTTCAAAGTCGGAGCCATGATAAAGAATGTCATAAACAACGCAAGACCCATCATCACCTGATTCGGAGGAAGGTTCTGAATGGAAAGAGCCCTTCTCACGAAATCCAAAACGATCACGATTTTGGTAAATGAGGTCAGGGACATTACGATCGCCGGAGCCAGGGAAAGGATGGTGACTAAAAAAAGTACCATCAAAGAAAGACTGGTTTCCCTCGGGCCTTTGGCCTCGTTTACGTTGATGTTCAAATTCGGAATCGGAATTCGAGTTCCGGCCGATTGAGCCTCCAGCGTAAAGAATGAGGAACTCAGAGACAATCCCGCAACCAGCAGAAGCATCCATATTATGTTCTTAATAAGTTTTTTATGTCTCATTCTCACGGAACAACGACTTCCTAAATCCTATTTTTCAAAATCCTATCTCAAATCGAAAAGCCCGCTTTCCAGCGAGCTCGTCTTTTCTTTGAGTTCTTCCAACTTTTTTCGAGCTTGCTTACGCTTTTCTTCCCGAGCCGCCCCGCCCGCTTCTTTCGAATCCGGAGGGCCTTCCTGAGTTCCGGAAATTCGAGAATTCAAATCCTTGATCTGTTCCAACACCGTCACTAAAAAGCCGCCTTCTGGCGGTTGATACGTTTCCTTTTTTTGGAGAATCCGATGTTTCACTTCCGGATCCGAAATTTCGGTGATCAGATTGATCCCGTGATCGGCGACTCCCAACACCAACAATTGACCCGAAACCTCCACGATCTGCAGTTGTTTATTGGGACCGAGAATCAGGCTGGAAAGAACGTTCATTTCTCCGCGAACGGGAAGGCGACCTTCCCTATTTTTCGCCACATACTTTAGAATATAATAAAGTCCTACACAAAGAAGGCCTAATATAAAAACCACACGAAACAAAGTTCCTGCGATTCCCGGGCCCTCGTCTTTTGGGCGATACCGTTCCTCTACGGGATTGCTCTCGGGCGCGATAGTTTGTCCGGAATCCGATTTCTGCCCGTTAGTTTCCGCAGAATCGTTAGAGGGAGTCCCCGAGGAGGTTTTTTTTTCCTTGGAAACTTCCGCGGCGGAACCCGATTTTTTTTTGTCATCACGATCCGAAGAAGGAGTTTGACCCAATTCTTTTTTGAGGGCTTCGTCCATCAACTCGCGTTCGGATTGAGCGTCGGAGGAAAGCGCAAAAAAGAAAAATAAGAATAGTAGAATAATCGAATGTAGGATCCCGGCTCGGAACGTCCGGGAATAAGCCGCGGATTTCACTTAGCCTCCGGCTTGATCCTATCGGTAGGACTGACGATATCCGTTACGCGGACACCGAAGTTTTCGTCGATGACCACGACCTCTCCCTTGGCGATGAGTTTTCCGTTCACAAGTAAATCCACCGGCTCACCGGCGAGTTTATCCAGCTCGATGATCGAACCTTCACCCAAACCGAGTATGTCCTTAATATACATCTTGGTTCTTCCCAGCTCCACGGTGACGCTCATCTGAACATCCATCAAAAGATTGAGGTTCGGTGTGCTGGAAGCTCCGCTTGCGGTTCCCAGATTCGGAAACGCAACCGACTTGACGGATAAGGAGCCCGCGGACATTCCCATTCCGCCCATGCCCCCCATTCCCATTCCGCCCATTTCCCCTCCGCCGCTTCCGGAACGACGATAGAGATTCAACAGATCGGCTGCCGTGGGCATCGATAATAAAAACTGAACACGAAAGGAAGGAATACTTTCGATCGTAAGATTGAAAAACACGCGTACGATCGTTTCTCCGTCCGGCAATACGAGCGCCGCCGGTGAAGTTACGTTTCTGGTTTCGGAAGGAGATCCGTTTACGCCTCCGCCCGTTTTGGTGCTGATCTGAGAGATCAAAGCTCCCATCACCGGGGTCAATGAATCCCGGAGAGTTTGCATTTGCGCCTCATCCAAATCTCCCGAATCGAAACCGCCCATCATCGAGTTTGCGATTTTGACGGCATTTTCTGCGGACATGGCAAGCACCGCCCTGCCGTTGATGCTTCCGGATAAGGTGGAATACAAAAGGAAGGATCCGGATTTGAGTTCCGATTCGATATCCTTCCGGGATTTCGTCTCGACGTTGGGATTTAAAAATGCGGAAGAACGCGAAAGAACGGCGCCTAACGTATTCCCGGCCACTTGAAAACAAGAAGACAAAAGATCCGATAGCATGTCCCGGTCCACAGGAGACATTCCTGGAACTTCTTTCTGCGCGGCCGCAGACGCGACCGCACCCGGATCGAACGAATCGCTTGCACCGGCTAATAATGCGTCAATCTCTTCCTGTGAAAGGGAACCTTCACCCATTTTGGGAACTCTCCCGGGAATTTTGGTTAATGGGACATAAGAAAAGGGTTTTTGTCACTCCTTTTTTTGTTCCCCTTTGGATTCCACCCGATTTTCAGGTGAAAACAACCTTTTTTCCAACGGAGACTACGTTTTAGATCGTCAAATCCCCGCCCAGTCCATCGGCCAACATGCGCAAGGAATCAAAGGAATAAATTCCCGTCTGATGATTGTCGCTCCACACGGGGTGAATCGCATATCTTCCCACCCGATTGACCCCGTAGAGTTGAATCGATTGGATGGATCCTGTGGTAGTTCCCACTTTTCCTCCGTGCCCTCCCTTACAAACCACACAGGGGCAACGTTTTCTTAGATCCAAAAGTTCGAAGACTGAGGTCGCTCCATCTTTCCAAACGATCGTGAGCGAGGTTTTATCGAAATCGATTTGATCGGGGGTGGTCGCGCGTAAACTCAACTGTGCCATTTTTTTGCTTGTCCGTGTGTTACTCGGGAGCGGAAATTTTTCGAAAAATCGATAAAGGCAGGAGTTCCCGCATCCCTTGCACAACCAAACTTTCGGGCGGTATGAGTTCCCACGGTTTTCTTGGATAAAAAATTCACTTCGGCAAATTGCATTTTTTATCCAAGAACCGACCGATGGTGCTACCATAGGTGACCTTTTCGTTCACCGGCAAGGAATCGAATTCGAACGTATTTTTTTCCATCAAAAGAATCACCGTAGAACCCATTTCGAATCTTCCCAACTCCGCACCCTTGTCGATCATGATCGAAACGTCCTTATATTCCACGGTCCTTGCGGCTCGAATCAGAGAATTGGTCACGATCTTATTGTCATACGTGACACGAATCCTTCCCACGTTGGAAGCCCCTACCTTGATCACCGCAACTTTTCCGTACTCGGTCTGAAGATACGTGATCAGCCGTTCGTTTTTCGGGAAAAGTCCTCGGATTCCGAAAACCGCCAATTCGTTGACGGGAAACAACTTACCAGGTTCATAATAATATCCTAATATTCTACCGTATGCGGGAGAATGAATCCTGTGGTAGTCCTGGGGGGAAAGATAAAACGTGATGTATTTACCGTTGGTGAAATCGTCCAGATATTTGGAAGCGCCTCCGCCCAGAAGCTCCTTGAGATTGTAGTCCACACCTTTCGCCTGAAGAATGATCCTTTGGTTGATGTCTCCGTAGCCGGTGATCCGCGCGTCCACGGGCGAGACCATTTCGTTGTCGGCCGAATCGATGATTCTCGCCTCGGCTTTCAAGGCGCGCGTAAAAAAGGCGTTCAAGGAATTGTATTCCTGGATCTCCAATTCCGCCTCGTCGAGATTGATCTTATACGCTCTCGCAAACGCCTTAAGAATCGGAATCAATAAAAAACGGGGAAGTCTCGAAGAAGCCAAAAGCCCGAACAAACGGGAAAGCAGGTTTTTCGGAACGAGAGAAAGAATCAAAAGATAAAAATCCTTCAAGACTTCGTATCTGGCTCCGCTTTCCGTGAGAAAACGTTTCAATTCCGCCCTAGCGATTTTTTCCAAAAGTACGAGAGAAATCAGAACCGGAACCGCCGTCACGATCGAAAGGGAATATCCCAAGCCGAAGGCTTCAAAAAGAATCGTTTCTCCGGCTTTCGTATAAAGATAGGCCGAGACAAGGATCGTCGCCAAAAAGGACATTCTGAAAAAGTTGGCGAAACGTTCACCGAGTACGTAAAATGCGTTCTGTTCTCCGGTATAAAACCAGCCGGAAATAGAAACGATTCCGAATAAAACAAACGATCCGAAAAAAGCCAAATGAACCGGACCGGTTTTCCCTTGAAACAGGGATTCCAAAAACAGAAATTGCTCCTGCATCTGAAACGCCCCGTACGAAGAAAGAGCGTAGATCACCATCGTCGAAATTACGAAACCCTCGAAAAAGGTCGCGAGCATACTGACCAAACCCTGTTTTGCGGGAAAGTCGGTCCGTACGACTCCGGAAATACCCGCGCTTTTTCCGATTCCCGTTTCCGTGGAAACGAAAAAGATTCCCGAAGCGGCGCTAAAGGTTCTCGCCAAGACAAAACTTCCTCCGGCCAGAGCGGTCACCGGCTGAAACGCATCCTGCAACGACAACCAAAGAAACTCTCGGAATCCCATCAAGGATCCTTGGAAGAGAAAAAAATAACCGAAAAAGAAAAGTAGGATTCCGATCGGCGCGAGATAGGAGGAAACCTTTCCCACCCTTCTAACTCCGCCTAACACGATAAAGACGAGAATCACCGAGAGTAAAAAAGGAACCGTCATTCCCGAGATGTCGAAGGCCTTTTTGGAGATATGCGTTACGTACAACATCGGAACCGCACCGCCCATCACGAGCACCGTAAACAAACCGGCGATCGCAAAACTCACCGCGAGCCATCTCGCCTTGAGCGCCTTTTCGATAAAATACATGGGACCGGAAAGATATCTTCCCGATTCCGTTTTGGTCCGGAAGCGGACCGCCAACGTAGAGGAAACGAATCGAAGCGGCATGATAAAAAACGAAGAGATCCAGATCCAGATCAAAACACCCGGACCTCCGATCATCAGAGCCAATGCGGAACCGATCACGGCGCCCGGAACCAAAGAAGAAGCAGTGCCTGAAAAAAAAGCCTGCGAGTGAACCACCCTTCCCCGGGAACCTTTGTAATCCATATTGCCCGAGAAAATTTTCACAGCGAGGAAAAGAAAACGCACTTGCGGGAATCTAAGACGGAAGGTCAGATAAACTCCGATAAAACCCAAAAAGTAAAAGAAGGGTTTGAGTAAATCCCAATCGAAAACCTGAAAAAATTGAAACTGAAACATGATCCCACCCGGTAGAAACGAAAATCCGCTTTTTTTGGAAGTCCTTGCTAGAAATCCTGTAAGAATGCGGACTACCAGCAAAATTTTCGCGATTCTAACCCGTGTCCTCGTTTTTTTAAATTTGTTTCTTCCTTGGCTTTCGAAAAGCCCTTCCCTACACGCTCAAACCTCGTATCCGAAAACCAAAGGACATTCCGTCAAACCGCAGATCGAACTCGACTCCGAAGAATCCCTTTCTTGGGAGTTGGGTCTTCGCGCGGGAATCGGTTACAAAGGAGAAGATCGACTCAACTCCTATTTGAGAGGGTTTACCGACACATACGATCCGAGAGTGGCCACCAAAACCAAATTGAATCCGCCCGACACGCTCGCGCAGGGAGAACTCTTCCTCAGAAGAAAGATCGCTTCCGAAAGTAGGGTCGGATTTATCGGAGGTTATCGGGAATGGAAGCGCTTCGGCATTCGACAGATATCCACCGAACCGTTTTATACCGAATTGAATTTCCGTTTGTCCAATCCGTATTTTTTACTGATGTATTGGCACGACTGGGCGTACAAACGTTGGTCCTTCGAAGCCGGATTGGGATTGGGAATGTCCCAGGTCTACTGGGATACGAAAGGATTCGCGACTTCGGGAAGGGAATACTATCCACAGGAAGGTTCCCTCACCGGAACGGGAATCGAATTTCGACTGGAAGGAAGTACTTCGAGAAAGATCACGGATTCGACGAGTTTACAACTCGGCCTGGCCCTTTCCTGGATCAATATCCCTTCTCTGACCGGATCGTTTAACGGCGAAACGGCGAGTTTTTATCTGAGAGAGGACGGAAGGGTCACGCCGCTCACGGAATCGAACAACCAAGCCGCGATCCTTTTGACCAATCAATTTTCCCGAAAGTTGGAATTCCAAGCCTTGACAACGGTATTGTTTTTCGGAGTCGCCCAGAAATTCTAGATTTAATTTTTAGAATATTCTTTTTTTAGAATATAATTTCTCTCAGGTTCCGGATCCTGATTTTCGCGTTTGGGCAATCGTCTGAATTCAGGACCTTTGCCCGAGTTTAGATTTCTTCCGGATCCACCCCGCCTCTCCCTGTTTTGGTCTCAAACCTCATACGTCGAACGGGGTTTTTTCGCGTTTGTATCGGAGCGGTTTTTTGAGATATTTGATGAGCAAAACCTTGTTTCCTTTCTCGTTGAACTTGATGATATCGAAAACCCGTCTCGTCATCACGATCCCTCGACCGTGGGTCAGGCTCGTTTCGTTCAATTTTTGAATGTCTAAGTTTAGAATTTTCTTATAATCGAAACCTTCACCTTCGTCCGAAATCAGAAATCCGATCCGTCTCGCGTTCAACGAATACGAAACCTTTACCGTACGAAGGTTGTAAAACGGCTCCATTTGTCTTTTTTGGATGAATTCGAGATATCTACCCTCGTTCAAGGCTTCCGTTTTTTCGTCGAAGCTGATCGCGAGATTTCCGTGTTCGATGGAGTTGATTATGATTTCACGGATACAGGTCCGAATCGCGATCACCACCTCGGTTCCGACGAAGGAGGAAAGATTCACCGTCAAAAGGCGGCTCAACAGATCCGCGTTTCTGAGATAATTGTTCAGAGTAAAGTGCATCGATTCGCTGACGATGAACTTGGCCAGAACGTCCTCGTTTAATTCATAAGCCTTTCCTAATATACCTTTCGTATCACCCGAATCCAAAAGTTGGAGACGAACTCGTATCTGCCTCGGTTCGAGAACGAATTTTTGTCTGAATTCGACCGTGAACTCGGAACTTTTCCCCGTACGCAAAAGATCCTCGATCTTCTCCTTTGCCAGGATTTTGGAATAGGCTCCTTGTGCGAGACCGGAAGAAAGCCCTACCTCCGACACGGAATCGTAGATATCCTCTCCGCTGGGAACGAAAACCAGATCCAGAAAATTCCAACCGATGACCTCCTCCGGTGTAAAACCCAAAAGACGACCCACGGACTTATTGGCGCTCCGGATATTTCCGTCCATACCCAGGGTGAATAAAAATTCCTCCGATTCCTCGAAAAGATTCCGGAACCGTTTTTCGGATTGTTCCGCGGTCAATCGCAACGCCTCCAACTCCCGGATCTTCTCCGAAAAAACGCCAGCAAGTACCTTGACCCGATCCGCCAAACCCAAACCCATGAGAACGACGTGTAAAAGCGAAGCGGCTTCGACGACCCAAAACGTAAGACCGTAGTCCTGCAGTCCGCCCACGGGGAAGAACAGATACAAAAAGGCTCCTCCGCCTAACACTGCCCAGGCGGAGAGAAAATAAAGACTACTTCCCTGGTTTCGAAAAACGTTACGAATCCCTCCTCCGAAGGCTAAAAGCGCACCCGGAAACGAACACAAAAATCCCAAAAGAATTCCAGTTTTCACTGGAATCAGAAACGAAAGAGGAACGTAACACCACAAAAGAATTCCGGAATACCGGAACCAACGGTTTGAAAGAACACCCCGACTATTTCCGGGATCGAGGTAGGAACCGGCGAAAAGATACATCAACGCGAGTGAAATCCACAGAAAAATCCAGGGACTACGGCTCGTCCATTCCACCGAGGTTTCTGGCCAAAGAACCTGAAAACCGAAACCTTCCAAAACGAATTGAAAAAAGGACAACGCTACGATATACGCGGCGAAAAAAAGATAATTCCGATCCCGAGTGGAAACAAACAAAAGAAAATTATAAAACGCTAAAATTAACATCGAACCGAAAAAAAGGCCGAACAACAACTGTTCGTAGAGCACCTTCTTGTAAAAACCGATCGCGGTATATTGTCGAAAGGAAAGATGAATCACCGAACTCGAACGGATCTTCAGATATACGAACTTCTCCCCGCGAGGAAGAAGAACGGAAGGAAACGCCGGATTTCTATACTGGACCGGTCTTATCCGAAACGGCAGAGAATCCCCCGCTCTGTAAAAAGCCGTTTCTCCTTTTTTTACGTCGTAGAATTCCACCGAATCGGCGTTGGGAAACGGGTGTTCCAGGATCCACCGAATCTGCTTTTCCGAGGAGTTCAACGTCCGAAAACGGACCCATACGGATGCATTCGTATATCCTAAAGAACGAATATTCGCAGAAGTGAATTTTCCCGCTTCTGCCAAGGACCTAATCTCGGCGAACTCCGCTTTTCCGGACTCGTCCAGATAGTATTCGAAAAAATCCTCCGACCCTACGGAAGAATCGGTAAGACGAATCAGATCGATCGCGGAAATGGGAAAAAACACCCCGAAAAGAACGGATAAAAAAAGAAAGAACCGGAAACCACGAAAGTGTTTCCTTTTTTTTTCGTTCTTGCGGATGGATAGGAAAAACGACCGGATTAAAACTTCCACAGAATCCACAAAACCGCGGCCGCAAACGCGAAAAAAATCCGGATCCTATTCGTTTCGATTTCACTTCCGTCGAAACGTTTGGCCGTATGCCAAAACCCGAAAGCGACCGTAAGCGACAACGGAATCAACTTCCACAGCGCTAAGTTTCCCGATTTGAAAAGCCGGATCGAAACGAGGGACAAGACCGTCCAAACGATAAATTCCGCAACACCGAAGATTTTTCTTTTTTTAGAAACGATCGGATCGTATTTTCGATAGGAGGTTCGATCGATCGGAGAAGGTACGACCGAAGCTCCCAAAACCGCAGGCCTCCATCCAGGAGGTTTGATCAAAAGCAGGAACTTATCCTTCCAATTCGGAATTCTACCGAACAACTCCCACATTTCTCGATAGACGTGCAGATTGGTGAAAATCGGATCGAAGGTGGTCACCGGTTTGGTCAAACCGTAAACGGGCTCTTCTTCCTCCCTCGCAAACGAACCGAACATTCGATCCCAGAAAATCAAAATTCCTCCGTGGTTTTTATCGATGTATTTCGGATCCCTTCCGTGATGAACCCTATGATGGGCGGGGGTCACCAAAATCTCCTCCAAAAATCCCAACTTGCCGATCAACCGAGTATGCACCCAAAATTGGTAGATTTTCAGGATTCCGTGAGCGAATAAAAACGCCTCCCAAGGAACTCCGCAAAAAGCGATCGTAAGATTGAACGCGTATTCGAACACCCTTTGAAAACTGGACTGACGCAGAGCGACGGAGAGGTTGAATTCTTCGCTGGAATGGTGCGTAACGTGACAGGCCCAGAGAAAATTGACCTCGTGCGTTGCGCGGTGAAACCAATAATAAACGAAATCGACCGCGAGAAAAACGAAACTCCAACCCGCAAACGACGCGGGGTCGAAACGAAACAACCCTTCCTCGAACCGGAAAGGATTTCCCAGAGGGATTTCGGGAACGCCGAACAAGGTCTGCAAAGAACAGTAAATTCTAAAATTCTCATATACCCAAAGCGAGGCCGCGGTCACAGCCACTCCCGTGAGCGAAAAAAGAACCCCCGTACTCAGATCGGCGACCGTGTCGTTCCAACGATAGACTTTTCGTTTTCCGATCGCGGAGAAAACGGATTCGACCGCGACGAGAACGATAAAAAAAGGAACCGCTAAATCGATGATCGAAGTCCGCATAGTTTACCCGTTTTGATTGATGAATTTCGCGATCTTACGGACTACGAGTCGGGGAGTAAACCGAACGCTCTGCGCCAACAACCAGTTGAATACCCCCGCGATCACGACCGGTTTCCCTTTTTTCAAAGCATCGTATCCGATTTTGGCGACGGAATCCGCGCTCATCATCGGCGCCAAAGGATTGTTGAGAAGTTTGGATTTCGTGATTTCGGCACGTTCGAAAAATTCCGTTTTGGTAGGGCCGGGACAAAGAACTGTCACGGTCACGCCGTCGTCTTTTACGTCCTCGTACACGGCTTCCGAAAACGAAAGAACATACGCTTTTCCCGCGTAGTAGTTGGCCATGTTCGGTCCCGGTTGAAACGAAGAAGTGGAAGCCACGTTCAAAATTTTACCGCGCTTGCGCTCCACCATCCCCTGTAAAAATCGGTGCGTCAATTCCGCGAGCGCGGTCACGTTGACCTGGATCATATCCAATTCCTTGGCGAGATCCATACGATCGAATCGCCCGCTGGTTCCGAAACCCGCGTTGTTTACCAGGATCTCCACGATCGCCTTGGATTTCTTGGCGAAGTCGAAAATTTTCTTGGGGGCTTTTGGGTCCGAAAGATCGGCGGAAAGGGTTTCCACCTTCACCCGATACGAAGACTCGATTTCCCGTTTCACCGACTTCAGGTTTTTTTCGTTTCTCGCGACGAGGATCAGATCGTATCCGTCCGCCGCGATCAACTTACTCAACTCGTAACCGATTCCCACGGTCCCGCCCGTGATGATTGCCGTTTTAGTCATTTGCACCGTATCCTCTTTTTATAAAAATCCAAGTCTGGATCTTGGGGAACGGAAAAGAAAGATTTTTTCGAAACACAAAAAATTCTTCCAAACGGAGACGGTTCTAAAGAAGGTTTCCGGATCATGCTCAAACTTCACGGAACAAGCATCAGCAATTACGTAAACAAGGTAAAACTGGGACTTCTGGAAAAAAAATTGGAATTCAAACAGATACGTTCCGCACCGTCGCAAGAAGAGGAATTCCTAAAAATCAGTCCGATGGGAAAAATTCCCGTGTTGGAATGGGAGGGAAAATTCCTGTTCGAGTCCGGAGCCATTTTGGAATTTATCGACACGGTCTTTCCTCAGGAGCCGAAACTCATTCCGGACGATCCTTGGGAAGCCGCCCGCGTTCGGGAAATCACCACGATCATCGAAACCTATCTGGACGTTCCCGCCCGAAGAATTTATCTTTTGTCTTCCCGCGGTAAGGAAGTTTCCTCGGCGTTGAAGGAGGAAATCCTACCCATCCTCGTCAAAGGAATGCGGGCCCTCCAAAGAACGGCCCGATTTTCTCCTTACATCGCGGGGGATCGTTTCACCCTCGCGGACTGCGCGGCGTTCGCACATCTCACCGTAATGGACGAGGAACTGCGTCCGATATACGCGGAGGACCATCCCATTCGACATCTAAGCGGTTGGAAGGAATACGTAGAATTTATGAAAACGAAGGAAGGGCCGTTATCCGTCGAAAAAGAAAAGGAAACCTTGCTCAAGATCATCGCGAGATCCAAACAAAAACTCTAGAAACGAATTCCCCGGGGATTTTCTACAAGTCCCCGTTCAAAATTGATTTGACTCTCTCGGGAAGGGAAATAGCCTGCTCTGGTCTTTATGGAACCGGAAAAAGTAATTTCGATCCCGATCCGGGAACTCCCCCATCTCAAAGTTCTTCTGGCCGGCTGGTACAACTTTCTCAAGGAAAGTTACGATCAAAAGACGATCACACAAAACGAATTCAAAGACGCGCTCAAAAGCAACGTGGTCTACAATATCGATCAGGATCAGGTGGAAGTGCTTTTGGCAGGTAAGGAATCCCTCCTCCAAAGTTTCCGCAAAAGCCTTTCCTGATGCGTAAACTTTATCGTCGTTAGGCGGCGGATTTTAGACCGTAAAGTTTCAAGAGAGAATTGACCTGCGGTTCCCTTCCCAAAAACCGTTTAAAAAGAACCATCGCGTTTTCACTCCCCCCGTTTTCTAAAATCTCCCGAAAATACGCGGCGCTCAGATCCGCGTCGAAAATTCCTCGTTCCACAAACGCGAAAAACGCGTCGGCGCTCATCACTTCCGCCCATTTGTAACTGTAATACCCGGCCGCATAACCGCCGGAAAAGATATGGGAGAATCCGTTCTGAAACCGGTTGTATTCGGGAGGAAGAACGACCGCAACTTCTCTGCGCACGTTCTGCAGAATGGAATGCACCTCTTCTTCCGAAAACGCGTTCTCGTGGATGAGAATGTCGAAGAGGGAAAATTCCAACTGACGAACGATTCCCATCGCGGAAAGAAAGTTTTTGGTTTCCTTGAGTTTGTCGATCATCGAATCCGGAATCGTCTCTCCCGTTTTGTGGTGTTTACCGAAAATTTTCAGAACGCCCGCCTCCGTCGCGAAGTTCTCGAGAAACTGGGAAGGGAATTCCACAGCGTCCCACTCCACGCCGTTGATGCCGCTGACGGGAGGTTCCTCGATTTTCGTACAAAGATGATGAAGCGCGTGACCCATTTCGTGAAAAAAAGTGACCACGTCCCCGTGTTTCAAAAGCGAAGGAGAATTTTCGGTGGAAACCGGAAAGTTACAGACCACGAACGCCGTGGGGAGAATCTCCGCACCGTTCACACGGTTTCTACCGAACCAATTGTGCATCCATGCCCCGCCTTGTTTGTCCTTTCTCGCCTCCAGATCCAGATACAAACGCGAAAGAAGGATTCCGTTTTTATAAAGATCGAAAACCTGTACCTTCTCCTCCCAGACCTTGGCCGTCGTTTGACGGAATTCCAAACCCAGAAGTTGTTGCAAGAATTTGAATGTTCCACGAACCACGGATTCCTTTTCGAAATACGGACGGGTTTCCTCTTCGTCAAAATCGAAACGAGATTTACGCAATTTCTCGCTAACGAACGCAGTGTCGTAGGCTTCGAGGGAATCCAGGGAAAACGTTTTGGCGAAAGCCGCAAGATCGGCGAACTCGCGTTCGGCGATCGGTTTCGCCCGTGTGGCGAGATCCCGCAAAAAGGAAAGAACCGTTTTTCCCGAATCGGCCACCTTATTGGCCAGAGAAAGTTCCACGAAGTTGGGATATCCCAAAAGACGGGCCAACTCGTTCCGGAGCGAAAGGATTTTTTCGATGAGTTTTCCGTTTTGCGGAGCCTTTGTTACATAAGCCTTATATAACGTTTCTCGAATAGATCGATTGGGACCGTAGGTCATATAAGCGATGTAACTAGGAGCCTGAAGAGTAAACCGGAACTTTCCGTCCGGAGTTTTTGCGGCGTTTAGGTCGGCTTCCGGAATTCCCTCCACGTCCTCCGGCCGATCCAGAATCAGTTCGTAGGCGTTGACCGCGTCCAGAAGATTCTGAGAAAACCGGTTGTCCAGATCCGAAAGTTCTATCTGTATCTCCTGAATCCGTTTTTTCGTATCGGCGGGAAGACCTATCCCGCTCAATTTGAATTGTAGGATGGAATCGGTGAGGACTTTTTTACGGGGAGTATCGAGCGTCTCGGATTCGTTCTTAAGAATTTCTTGATATACTAAATTTAGTTCCTCGTTTTGGCCGAGATCGGAATAAAAAGCGGTGATCTCGGGAAGCGTATCCGAATACAAAGCCTGGATTTCCTTGGAATTTTTAACGCTGTTTAAATGCGACAACACCGTGAATTCGATCTGCATTTCCTGAACGAGATCGTTCAAAGGACGGATCACCGATTCGTAGGTTTTTTCCTTTTGGGAAAGAAGCTCCGGAAGTCGTTCTCGGATCGTTTTGATTTTTTGAAGGACGAGCTCTTTGGTCTGTTCTGGGTTTTCGGTTTTAAATTCTGGAAGCATAACAAGGTCAATCTTCCTCGACCGGACGAAACTTCATCCTTTTTTTGGGAAGCGAAACCCGGGAAACGATTCGGATTGACCGAAAGCCTCCGCCGATTAAAAACGTTCCATGTTCGATCGAAATTTCTTCCTCGTATTAATACCGTTTTACGCGGCGATTCTTTCCTGTTCCGTTTCCAAAAACGAACTCCCCGTATTCGAAGGCGCCTCCGAATGTTCTCGGGAGGAACTCCCCGTGTTCGTCCAACCCGTCTCCGATATCCGGGACGGAAACGGAATCGAAGCGGCGTATTGTTCCTCCCGGGATATCGATCGGGAACGAAGAATCGAACTCAGTATAATCTTTTCGGACGAAAGACATCCGAGTCCCTGGAAGGATTTTTTGTATCGGATTTATAGAAAATTCAGATACGGAAGAAACAAGGACATAGAAACCCTACGACTGCAGATTTCCTCTTCCGGAAATCTTTCCAAGGTTCATCTCAAAAACGTATATTCCGGAACGCAAAAATTTTCGAGCGATCCCGTGGAACACTACGACGCCGTACTCGGAACCGAACGATTGAAACGGGAGGGCAAACGTCCCGTCCTTTACGTCAATACCTGGAATCACATGTTCGCGGAAACAGATGGAAATCCGGAACTCGAAAAAAGAACCCACTCCGAATACGAACTTCGTTACGGAACCCGCGACGATCTCGACGGATATTATTCGGGAAAATAAACTTTTCCGAAAGGTTGCGGACAAAAGACTGGAAAAAACGAAAGAATCAGAGGCCACTTCATGACCAAAATTCCAAACAAACCGTTTGCGGAACTCGCACCGGGAACCCCCGTTTCTAAAGATCAAGTAAAACGTAATATATACGGAAGATATCTGGAGGAATTCACCGAAGGGGAAATATTCGAACATCCCCGCGAGATCACGATCGACCGCGCCTTCGCTCAGGAATTCGCGACCACGTTTATGGACGCCAATCCTCTGTTTCTCTCTTCCGCATATGCGCAAGCGCACGGATTCCAAGACGTGTTGGTTTCTTCCCTTCAGGTTTTCAACATCGCACTTTCTTTGGGAGTTCAGAACGATTCCGAAAAAGCGCTCGCCAATCTAGGTTATTACAACGTTCAATTTTTAAAACCCGTGTATCCCGGAGACACACTCTCCGCTAAGACAAAAATTCTCAAAGTGGACGACAAAGGACCGGACAAACCGGGGATCGTCAGCGTTCGTACGATTTGTTTAAATCAGAAAAAGGAATTGGTCCTTCAGTATGAAAGAAAGATCATGATCTATTCATCCAACGGAAAACCGAAAGGGAATCCGAAGCCGGTGATCAAGGACGCGTTTTTTCCCGAAACCGATTCCCCCGTCATCGAACTTCCTTCCCTCAAGTTTCCGACCGAATTCAAATCCTCGACATGGTCCGATACGTATTTCGAAAACTTCAAACCTGGACAAATTTACATCCACCAAAACGGAAGAACGATCACGGACGAACATTTTCCTTGGACATACAGAGTGGGAAACACACATCCGCTCCATTACGATAAACTGTATTCCGCGGGAATTTCCGGCCCGATGGGCGGAGAACCGGTCGTTTACGGAGGGCTCGTCTTTGCGTGGTTATGCGGAATGGCTTCCCGTGACATCACCGAAAATATGATCTGGGATCTGGGTTTCACCGAAGGATATCACACACAACCTTCCTTCAGCGGGGATACGGTGACCGCAATCACACGCGTTCTTTCGGTCGAGGACAGAGGAAACGATTTCGGAATTCCAGCGGGGGCCGTACATCTACAACTCATCGGACTCAAAAACATCAAGGCCAACGAAGCGTTCGAAAAATTCGGAGAGGATCTTTTTCTAAAGGAGAACGACAAGAAAAAACACGGTAAGGAAAAACTCGCCGAAAAGATTTTCGAAATCGAAAGAAAGATCCTGGTCAAGAAAAAAGGATAATCCTTTTTTTCGTCGAAGGACGGGCGTTCGGAACGGAACGCTCGTCTCGAAACGTTCTCCTGACTTTCGTAATTCCTTCGTTTCGAAGCGTAAACGTGAATCTCTTCGAAACGTTCCCCCGACTTTTCACTTCACTTCACTTCACTTCGAATCGGAAGTTTACACTCGGGAGGCTGGCCTTAACTTCCAAGATTATTTCGCGTCGAAACGAGCATTCATCGAATGTTTGATTCGAGTCGTTTCCTCTTTTCAAAGATTCAACGCAAATACAACGCTTCGATCATTTCGGATTCCAATTCCTGAAAGTAGTCCTGTTTTCCGGTAATACGAAACAACTGCGCACTTCCTTGGAAGAGTTTTAGAATCCGTCTCGCCGCCGCGTTACAATTTACGGAAGGATCCAAATTCCCCTTTTGTCGTTCGGATTCGAAGTAAGAAACCAGAGCCTGGGTCCAACCTTGCAGAATCCGATCCGCTACCAATTCGAAATCCTCGTTGTGTTCTTCCACGCTGTTTAAAAAACGCGCAATCGGACAACCCAGAAACTTTCCGCTTTTCACCTGCTTCAAAAGAAGAAGATTCCATGTATGAAGAAACTGTTTCCAGGAATCGGAACGTTCCATCATTCTACGAAGGTTGTTCTCGAAATTCTCCCCCTGCAACTTGAGATATTCCAAGGCGATTTCCTCCTTGGACTGAAAGTAACGGTAAAAGCTGGCCTTATGCGTTCCCGAATCCTCGATCAGTTGATTGGTGGACGTTCCCGCATAACCCCTGTGATAAAACAGATCCAAAGCGGAGGTCATCAGTCGATCATAGGGATTGTTTTGTTTTTCGAGATTTCTACTCATCGTAAGATCAGAATCCCGTACGTCGAAAAAAGTTCAAGAAAAACAGAAAAAAAGAATAGACTATCCGGTTCATACGGAATTAAACGGAGATAGACCAAATAGTCTACAAAGGAAATACGATGTCCGATCCGATTCTTACCGAAAAAAAGGGTGCGATTTTACATATCGTTTTCAACCGTCCTGAGGAAAGAAACGCGTTTAACGTGGATATGTTGTATGCCCTGAGCGCCGCATACGATCTTTTGGAAAACGATCCGGAACTACGCGTCGGACTCGTATACGCAAACGGCAAACACTTCACCCTCGGTCTGGATCTAAAGAACGTAGCGGATTTTCTAAAAAAAGAAAGACGCTTTCCCCTTCCTTCGGAAAGCGTAAACCCTTGGGGAACGACGCCCGATCGCTTCCGCACCAAACCGATCGTGACCGCGGTTCACGGAATGTGTCTCACTCTGGGAATCGAACTTCTATTGGCGAGCGACGTCCGTATCGCCGCAAAACTTACCGTATTCGCTCAAGTGGAAGTACAACGGGGAATTTTTCCGTTCGGAGGAGGAACCATACGTTGGCCGGCCCAGTGCGGCTGGGGAAACGCGATGAGATATATCCTTACCGGAGAACCCTTCGACGCGGAAGAAGCGTATCGAATCGGTCTCGTACAGGAAGTGGTCGAAAAGGATCGGCTAATACGGAGAGGCGTCCAACTTGCCGAATCGATCGCCGCACAAGCTCCTCTCGGCGTTTACGCAACGTTACGCTCTTCTTGGGAATCGGTCGTATTGGGCGAAACCGCCGCCGCACGAACCCTTTTCGAAAAACTCCTAAACCTAATGGATTCCGAAGACGCAGAAGAAGGATTGAATTCCTTCCTCGAAAAACGGACCGCAGTATTTCGGGGAAAGTGAATGGATTCCGTTTTTTAATACATTCTAATACTATAATATTTTCATCCGATCTGCTATTATTATGAAACGTAAAAAAAACTTAGGACAAAACGATGAAACGAATCGTATTCAAAAAAAAGCATACACTGGAATGGGAGAACGTACCTGAACCGGAAATCACCGGAAACAACCAGGCGATCGTTCGCCCCATCGCGGTCTCCCGTTGTGATCTGGATCTTCCGATCGTACAAGGACAAACCCTCTTTCGATCCGGAATTCCCATCGGTCACGAATTCGTCGCGGAAATCGAGGAAACCAGCCCGGAAATCTCCGGAGTATTCCCCAAGGGAACCAAGGTGATCATTCCCTTCCAGATTTCCTGCGGACTGTGTCCGGACTGTTCGAGCGGTCATTCCAAAGCCTGCACTTCCGTTCCGTTTGCGAGTCACTACGGAATGGGATCCTCCGCGAAGGAATTCGGCGGCGCATTATCCGAAAAAATTTTTGTCCCTTTCGCCAAACAGATGTTAATTCCGATGCCTTCCGACGCGGATCCGATCGCACTCGCCGCGATCAGCGACAACATAGTCGAATCCTGGAAACTCGTAGGACAATGGCTCGAAAAAAAACCGAATTCGCCCGTGATGGTTTTGGGAGGATTCGCGAGCAGCATCGGTTTGTATACCGCTTCGTTGGCAGTCGGAATGGGGGCCTCGGAAGTTTTGTATCTGGACGACAACCAGGAGCGTTTAGGCATCGCAGAATCGATGGGCGCTCACGCCGTCCCCTATTCCGTTCTACCTAAATCCTGGGAAAAAAAATTTCCGATCGTGGCGGATTGCCACGGCACCAAAGAGGGGATGGATTTTTCCTTTAGGTCGATTTCCACGGAAGGAATCTACGGAACTCCTTCCATATTCTGGACCAATAAATTAGAAATTCCTTATTTAGAATTATATAATACGGGGGCGGTTCTAAAAATCGGAAGGGTGGATTCCCGCGAACACATTCCGGAAATTCTGAAAAAAATCTCCGAAAAGAAAATTCAACCGGAAAAGGTGGTGACTAAAACCTGCAGCTTCGAGGAGGCCGTGGACGCATGGCTCGAACCCGCGACCAAACTGGTCGTAAAAATGGAACGAACGTAGGTAGATACGGGTGGACGTCGTTTGCGAATCTCCGGTTCACAAACGACCCAAAAATTCTTTCGAGGAGGAATCCGATTCCGCCGAACGAGGCTCGAAATTCCGAACGACCTACGCCGGTCCAGGAAATTTCTTTTTTCCTTCGGCTTCGGGGAACGGATCCTTCTTTTTTTGTCGAATCGGGGGATTCCTCCCAACTACGAGGATTTCGAAAACGGAAAGGTCTAGAGCGTAAAAAAACTCTAATCTTCTTTTTTAATGCGAAGAACTCCGTTCGTTCGGAAATTTCTTGCAGATTCCGTTTCGAGGAATTAATTTCTTTCTATGGTACGAACCGTCGTGTCCCTCGTATTGATTTTCTGTTGTCTGGGATGTTCGCAGTCGATTTATAATCCTGCAATTCCGTTTTCAGACGCATGGTTCCGGCAACAGATCCTTGTTTGTTCGTTGGGTTCCTCGTTCGGACTATTGGGAAATCGTTGTATTTATCCGAACGCGATCGGTCAAAACGACGTATATACGAATTGGAACGCACGTTTCGGCACCTCGAACGCAAGGATGAACTTATCCTTTCACCCGCTTACCGGTTTACGGGAACGCGTCTTACTATCGGAGGAATCCAGCGGTCGTGTGCGGATTTGGAACGGTCCGTCTTCCGTTTTAAACGCGATTCCCGACGCGGTCTTAGGTGTTGCCGATCCGGATACTACTTCCTTTTTCAACAACCTTCGACCTCCCGAAGCGAAGATCATCGGTGGAGCACACAGCGCCTGTAGTTGCGGCGGACAAATTTTCGTAACCGATCCAGTCTTCCATCGAGTTCTGGTTTGGAACGAACCGGTTTACGGAGTTTATCCGAGCGCCTCCTTCGTGATCGGCCAACCCGATTTCCAATCCTCCGCCGCAAATCACGGAGGATTGGGATCGAAATCCTTGAACCAACCGGAAGGGATCGATTGTTTTCGGGATCGTCTTTACGTGGGAGATTCCTTAAACGGAAGAATTCTCATCTATTCCCTTCCCGTCTTGTCCAACTTTCCGGAGGCCGTCGGAATCCTGGGTAAGTCTTCGTTTACCGATTCGAGCGCGGGGGTTCCCTTGCAGAATCGGGTCGGCAACCGTCTCTCGGATATTTTCGTCACGGAGGAAGCCTTGTATCTCGCGGACACGATCAACTATCGCGTGTTAGGTTGGAATCGTACCGCGCTTACCGACGGAGCGCCCGCCAAATTCGTCTTAGGACAAACAGACTTTGTTTCTGGAGGAATTTCAGCACCGAGCGCGAACACGCTCAGTTCTCCGTCTTCCGTTTTTGCGGGTGAAGGAAGGTTGCTCGTTTCGGATTCCGACAACCATCGTATGATCGGTTTGAATACGATTCCCGATCTGAGCGGCGCTGACGTCGTAGGAGGGAACTTCGATTTTATCGTAGGACAAAACACCGCGGCCGACGGCTCCGCAAACGGAGGTTTGATTTCGATCGGAGCCTCCGGTCTAAACCGTCCTTCCGGAGGATTTTTTTTCGGAGGGGGATTGTATGTCATGGACGGAAGTAACAGAAGGATCAACCTCTGGAACAAAAACTCGCTTTCGTATACGGGAACCGAGTTCGTCCCGGCGGATCGGATCTTCGGACAAAATAAATCCACGACGGATTTCGACAACAACGGAAATTCAAGAATCGACGCCTCTCATCCCGTATCCGCGGCCTCGGATGGAACACGTCTCTATGTTTCGGATAATTTGAGAAATCGGATTTTGGTTTGGAACCGGCTTCCTCTGGAAAACGGAGTCGTTCCGGATTTCGTATTGGGACAACCCGATCTGAACGCGGATCAACCAAACGCGGGAGGTTCTGTAGGTCCTCTCACGTTCAACCGTCCCGGAAAAATCAAAATCGCCGGGGGAAAATTCCTGGTAGCGGATCAATCCAACGAACGCGTGTTAGTCTGGGATCATCCCCCGACCCATCCGGCGGACGCCCCTACCTTGGTGCTCGGCCAACCTAATTTTACTACCAATACTCCGCTTCTTTCTCCCACGGCGGATTCCACCGGTTCTCCCATCGACATGGATACGGATGGAACGAAGTTAGCCGTGGTAGACACACGATTTTCCCGCGTGATGATTTGGAATACCTTTCCTACGACCGACGGGGCTTCCGCCGACGTGGTCGTAGGCAAACTCGACTTTTTGGACAACAGCGCCGCCGGACCTCCGGACGAATTCAATTTTCTCGACGCAAACGGAGTTTTGTTGTACCAGGGGAAGTTGATCGTTTCCGACGGAGAAGGAGTGCGAATCAAAATCTGGAATCGGATTCCGACGGTAAATCATTCGCCCGCGGACCTCGTGCTGGGTCAACCCGACATGAACACCGCGATTCCGAACAACGGTCTGGGTTCGCTTCCATCGTTCGTAAACGAGCGATCGTTGACGTTTCCATATTTCCCGTTTCTACTTAAGGATTCATTTGCGGTCGTGGATCTTGCGGGCAATCGGATCCTGGTTTGGGATACGTTTCCTACCGCGAACCACACACCCGCAAACCGGGTCATCGGACAAACGAATTTTTATACCACATACGCCAATCCGAACGGAATCGGACCCTATTCCCTAAGCGCTCCGGCGGGAGGGTTTTACGAAAAAGAAAGACTTTGGATCGTGGACGCATTCAACTTTCGAATCGTCAGTTATCCCTATTGAAAAGAATCGGTAGCGAAGTTTCGAAGTTTATGAGATTCTAAATTTACCCATCGTTTCGAAGTTTATGAAATTCTAAATTTATCCATCGTTTCAAAGTTTATGAGATTCTAAATTTACCAATCGTTTCGAAGTTTATGAGATTCTAAATTTACCAATCGTTTCGAAGTTTATGAGACTCTAAATTTATCCATCGTTTCGAAGTTTATGAGATTCTAAAATTATCAATTGTTTCGAAGTTTATGAAATTCTAAAATTATCAATTGTTTCGAAGTTTATGAAATTCTAAAATTAGCGCTGCGGCAAAGTTGACCCCGGAATCGAATGAGAAAAAACGGAACGTGCACACAAAAACCGGCGAAACAGAAGTTCAAAAGACCGACTAACGTTCCAGAGTAGCGCTCATAGAACCTTTGGAGTTGGACATCCTAGGATCGGCTCCGTAGGTCAGAATCCGTTCCTGCACGTGTTCCGCGTGTTCGAATTCACCCGAAAAAACGACGGTTCGTTTTTCCTGATCCACTTGGACCGCGTGTAAAAATGCCTTTTCCACGGACATCGTACAGATTTCCACGAGCATTTCGATCACGTATTCGTAGGTATGTTCGTTGTCGTCCCAAAGGACGACCCTCCACGGTCCGCCCGTGGATTTGGTGGAATCTTCGGTGATTTCGTTCAGGTCCGGAGTTTGTGTGCTTGCCATCTCGCCCATCGTATCCGAAACGGTTTCGTACGGAATTCGTTCGGAAGAGGAAGACCTCTCCACCCCGCGCTTTCTTTTCCTTTACAAAAGAAAAAGCACCCACGAAACTCCGTTTCGTTCAAGCCGCCCGATTTTTACTTTTTAAGTTGAATCGCCTTTTTTGCGGTTTCCACGATATTCCCGGAACGCAATCCGAAATAGTCTAAAAGTTCTTTCCAAGTTCCGGACTTTCCGAATTGGTCTTTCATTCCCACTTTCAGGACCCGAACCGGATATTCCTCGGATAAAAATTCGCTCACCGCAGATCCGAGACCGCCGATCACGTTGTGTTCTTCGCAAGTGACCACGGCTCCGCATTGTTTCGCGTATTTTAAAATCGTTTCCTTGTCGATCGGTTTGATCGTAGCCATATTCAAAAGGGTCGCTTCGATTCCTTCCCGGGAGAGCGCTTCCACCGCCTTCATCGCCTCGTTTACGATCACCCCGTTTGCGATGACGAGAACGTCTTTTCCCTCTCGCATCACTTCCGCTTTTCCGATCGCAAAGGAATAGTTTTCCCTTTCGATCACGGGAACGTTCGGACGACCGACTCGAACATAGACCGGACCTTTATAATCCGCAATCGCATGAATGACTTGTTTGCACTCGTTGTAATCCGAAGGACAGATCACCGTCATTTCCGGAATGGCGCGCATGATCGCAAAGTCTTCGATACACTGGTGGGAAGCTCCGTCTTCTCCTACCGTAATTCCACCGTGAGACGCCACGAGTTTTACGTTTAAGAACGGATAAACGACACTGTTTCGGACGACTTCCCAAGCCCTTCCCGAAAGAAACATGGCAAAGGAAGACGCAAACGGAACCAAACCCGAAAGAGCCAAACCCGCCGCATGACCGACTAAGTTCTGTTCGGCGACTCCCACGTTGAAAAAACGATCCGGATAACTTTTTGCAAACTTATTGGTTTTGGTGGAACCGGAAAGATCCGCGTCCAAAACCACTACGTCCGGACGGGAAGCGCCCAGTTCAAACAATGCGTCTCCGTATCCGTCCCGGGTCGCTTTTTCGGTCGCGGTGGCTGTGCTCGGCGCTCCCATGGATCTTAACCCTTCAACGCCGCGGCTTTGTCGGTTTCTTCCCAGGTAAAGGTGGACCCTTTTCTACCGAAGTGACCGTAAGAAGCCGTCTCTCTGTATTTTCTTCCTTTTTCCAAAAGTTTGAGAGATTCGATGATTCCTCTCGGGGTCAGTTTGAAGTTGGCTCGGATGCGTTTTACCAATTCGTCCTCGCTGACCTTGCCCGTGCCGAACGTATCCACGTGAACCGAAACCGGCTCCGCGACCCCGATCGCGTACGCGAGCTGCACTTCGCATTTGTCCGCAAGACCGGAAGCGACTACGTTCTTCGCGATATAACGTCCCATATACGCCGCGGAACGATCCACTTTGGAAGGATCTTTTCCGGAGAATGCGCCTCCTCCGTGTCTTCCGTAACCGCCGTACGTATCGACGATGATCTTTCTTCCGGTGAGACCGGCGTCTCCGTGCGGTCCTCCGATGATGAACTGACCCGTCGGGTTAATAAAATATTTCGTATTCACGAGAAGGTTGGCGGGAATCACTTTTTTGACGCACTCTTCAATGAGAGATTCTTCGATCTGTTTGTGGGTCACATCGGGAGAATGTTGAGTGGAAATCACGACCGTGTCGATACGAACCGGTTTTCCGTCCTTGTATTCCACGGTGACCTGCGACTTTGCGTCCGGTCTTAAGAATTTCAATTTGTTGCCGTGTCTAAGTTCGGCTAAGTGTTTTACCAATTCGTGGGAATAATAAATCGGCATCGGCATGAGTTCCGGCGTTTCATTGATGGCAAAGCCGAACATCAGACCTTGATCGCCCGCACCTTGCTCCTTAAAGAGACCTTCTCCTTCGGTAACTCCTTGAGAAATATCGGGGCTTTGCGCGTGAACGTGAGCGGAAACGACAGCGAAATCAGCGTCGAACCCCATCGTAATATCGTTATAACCGATGTCGCGGATCACGTTTCTTGCGATTTCCTGCGCGTCTACTTTACCCTTACTTGTAATTTCTCCGGCGATGACGACGAGATTGGTGGTTACCAGAGTTTCGCAGGCTACTCTGGATTTCGGGTCTTGTTCGAGATACGCGTCGAGAACCGCATCGGAAATCTGATCACAAACCTTGTCGGGATGACCTTCCCCTACCGACTCCGATGTAAAAATAAAATCTTTTAAAGACATCTGTTCTTCCTGATGGATGTGAGTGACCGGACCGCTTCAACGCCGAACCCGCCCTGATCCCAAAAACCCGCGCGTTCGTAGGGTGTCAAGAAGATCCAAACTATGTTCCTTTGGGATTCCGGAACAAATTGAACCTTCATAGAAAGAATTGAATTGAACACAAAGGCCCCCCGAGCAATTTGAGAAACAATGAAAATTCGAGTCTCGGACATCAAAGTAAAGAATCGGATCCGCAAGGATCTAGGGGACCTTCGTCCTTTGAAAGAATCCATTCAGAAGTTGGGATTGTTACATCCAATCTTGATCGATCTGGACAATACCTTGATCTCCGGAGAAAGAAGACTGGAAAGTGTACGAATGCTCGGATGGGAGTATGTGGACGTACGGATCGTGGATATTCGCGATAAAAAAGAAAGAGTTCAGATGGAAGCCGAGGAAAACAATATCCGTTTGGAGTTTACCGCCCAGGAACAGGAGCGTGTTCAGGAGCTGTTGGCGAGGTATTCATACACAACCATCTTTGGAAGAATTTTTGCATTGATTCTCGACTTTTTAGATTGGCTCAAACGGTTTTTTCAAAAAAAGTAAAGACGACCGAATTTCCAAACCGGATCACACAAACGTTTGTGCGTATTTCGAAACGCCGTTCGTCCCGATTTTTTTTTCGAACTAAGGCCCCGACTCGTAAATGGCCTCCTATCCTTCAGGCACTGATAGAAATTGTTCGCTTTCAGGCAAAAAATTATCCAATATTGATTTACAAAAAGTTCCGGACTTCATACCGTGATTTTCCTAACCAAGGAGAGTCTATGAAAAAACTTTCGATTTTGGCTATCTCCGTTGCACTCTTTGCAAGCATTACCGCTTGTGGTGCCTTCGGTGGATTGCCAAGCCTTAAAAGCTCTTTCGTTCTGAGCGAGAGCACAATCCCAGGGACAAATGAAACCGTGAAAACGCTTCTTCCCTACGGGACAGTAATCAACTATTATGGTTACATCAAGCCAGGACAAGCGCCGGACGGTTTAGTCGATGGGAGCAAAAAAGCATACTACCTCTACGTTTGGGTACCTGCTGTGATCGCTGAAATGGGAGTTCGTATGATTTCCCCAACAGGCGAAATCGGTGAACCAGGCGATGACGATTTAGTAAGTGACGCTTTCAAAGCTGCGACTCCAGAAGAAAAATCAATGCCAAGCTGGTTTGATACCTGGATCCGCGTAGAAAGAATGTCAGCTATTATGCCGGACCAAATTGCAAAAGCTGCGAAAGGAAAAGCGGTTCAAAAATTGGACGACGACGATGACGGGGACGATACTTACAAAGAAGAGAGACACGCAAAGTACAACTCTCTTACAAGAATCACCATCCCTAATCCTCCGAAATCTTTCGACGAACTGAAAAACATCGACACTAAAAAACTTTTAGTGAGAGGTCTTTACAGAATCTCTTTCACCACCTACAAACCAGGTGAAGTGAAAGGATCTTTCGTTGCATCTGTTGGTCTGCTCTTCCCACCCGGTATTCCAGGTGTGAGCCCACTGATTCACTCAAATCCTGAAGAACTGCAAAAACAAGCAGTAGCAGCTGAAGAGTCTTTGAAAAAAGCTGCAGCTGACGCAACTAAGTAATTCGCACACGCGACTTATAAAGTTGATTTAGGTAAAAGCCACCGAAAGGTGGCTTTTTTTTGTGTTCTCGCTGCGATCGAATTCGAAAACGCTCTCACAAGAAGAATGAAAATCGGTTTCGAAGCAACGGCCCAAGTTTTAACTTCCCTCTTACTGTTTAACTTTCTCTCTTACTGTTTCGCTTCCCTCTTTTTGCCGCTGAAAACTACATTCTAAAATTAAAATATACGGAAAGTTCGGAAATTTTAGGTGGAAAAACCCGCACGATCGTCTTAAAATCGAATCCTCGTCTTAGGTTTGGATCGCCGTTTTTCCCCGTTTCGGAGTGAAACGATCGGACGGAAATTTCCAAACGACGTTCGATAGGAAAGAATTTCTGTTTCCAACGCGGAAAATCGGATTCTTTCTGACCTAGAAACGAAAATAATTCGAACAAACGTTCACAAAGGACAACGAAATGATCGAGAACAATTACTTTTTGGACAACCAGGATCTTTTGGAAAATTTCCGATCCATCGTGGATTGGAAGGAAATCATAGACGGATTTGAGGGAGATTTCCGGGATCATAAGGAATATCAGAAAAACGGACACGAAGAATTGTCCATGGCCCCGGGCTCCTACGAAGACGCATTAGAATATTATAAATCGATTTTAGAGTCCGGAGGTGATATCGCCGGTAAACAGATCGCACCACTCGCAAAGGATATGGATCTGGAAGGTTTAAAGTATTCCTCCGGAACGGTGACGTTTCCCGAAACCATGAAACGAGGAATCAACCAGGTCAAGGAAGCAGGAATTCTGCCATACAGCATCGGAAGAAAACACGGAGGATTGGGAATTCCGGCGACCGTACAAACGATGATGATGGAACTTTTCTCCCGCGCGGACGGCTCCTTTGCGATCGCACTGGGATGTCTCAATCTCGCGGAAACGATCGAACGTTTCGGATCCAAGGAGATGATCGACGAATACGTTCCGAAAATGGCGAAAGGAGAACTTTTCGGAGCCATGGCCCTTACCGAACCCAATTACGGATCCGATCTTCCCAATCTGCAAACGAAAGCGGTAAAGGACGAAAACGGGGTCTGGCGTCTAACAGGCGCTAAACGATTCATCACACACGGATGCGGTTTCGGAGAGATTCCCGCGGTGATTTTGACCCTCGCGAGGACGGGAACTCCTACGAGCGGAGCGAGAGGGCTTTCCTTTTTTCTGGTGAAAAGCGAGGACGTATTCATCGCCGGAATCGAAAAAAAGATGGGATTACACTGCTCTCCGACCTGCGAAGTCGTCTACGAAAACACTCCCGGAATTCTGATCGGAGAAGAAGGATACGGTTTGGTGCGTTATTCCATGGCGATGATGAACGGAGCCCGTCTGTCGATCGCGGCTCAGGCGATGGGAATCGCGACTGCGGCTTATACCGAAGCGAAAAAATACGCTTCCGAACGCGAACAATTCGGCAAAACCATCCAGAACATCCCGGCGGTAAAAAAGATGTTGTCCTCTATGGACCGTGAGATCGCCGGAATGCGCGCCGTTTTGTTCGAGGCGTCTCGTTCGATCGATTTGTATCATTGGAAATCCGAACGAATGAAAGAGGAAGGAATCGACGACCGGGAAATCAAAAAGGACGAAGGCGTGAAAAAATGGGAAAAGCTGGCAAACCTCTTTACTCCATTATCGAAATATTATATTACGGAACTTGCAAATAAGATCGCCTACGACGGTTTGCAGATCCACGGGGGCGCCGGTTTCACATACGACTACGACATCTCTCGGATTTACAGGGACGTTCGAATCACGAACATCTACGAAGGAACCACCCAACTTCAGGTGGTAGCGGCGATCGGAGGAATCGTATCCGGGATGTCCGCCAAAGGGCACCTCCGTCAATATTTCGACGAAGAGTTGTCCCGTTTTGCGCCTTCGACCCAGCTTTTGGAGAACAAGGAATCACTGGAGAAAATCGTGGAATCGTATTCCGCGATCGAAAATTCTTTGCTGCGGGACGAAGTCGCTTTTGAAGTGGTTCAATCCACGGCACGCGTTTTAATCGGCCTACTTTTGGAACGCGGAGCTTCCCGACTCAAGGCGGACGCCAAGGACAAACGGGAACGTCTCGCCAGGGAATACAACGCGGAATCGAAATCGATCCTCGCGGCGAACACGATCGAAATAGAAAATCGAAGGGGAGTTCCCGCGTTAGCGTAAAACGAAGCGCCGATAAGCCGAAGAATTCCTCTTTCGCTTATCGGTTTCTTTTTTTAGTTCGCTCCTATGGATTCGATCCGGTCCGATTCGAGGACGCGCACTCCGGATGGATTTTTTTCCGCGATCCGCAACATGGCCTTGGCCACGGTTCTTCCGTGAATGGATCTGTATTTGCGGATTCCTCCGAGTAGAAACGGATTGATCAGCTTCGCCAAAAGATGGCCTGCGGTTTCCCCGGCTCTGAATTCCTCACGTTCTCCTTCCAACAAAGAAGGTCGGAAAATTCCTAAGAACGAAAATCCGATCGTTTCCAGATCCCGCTCCGTTTCACCTTTGATTCGATTGTAGAATACGAACGACTTCGGATCGGCTCCGAGTGCGCTCACGAGTAGAAAGGAAGAAGCGCCTTTTTCCTTGGCGAGTTGTGCCGTTTTTAAAACGAAATCGTGATCCACACGTTTGAAATTCTCCCGATTTCCCGCTTTAGAAATGGTCGTTCCTAGGGAACAAAAAACGTCCGTAATACCGGAAGGTAGATCGGAACCGGTCAACGTTTCGAAATCACGAACGATTTCTTTCGCACCCGGGACGACGCCCTTTCTGCGAACGAGCGCGTAAACCTCGGAATAATTTCCGGAAGCAAGAGCCTCTTCGACCAAATACCTTCCGATCAGACCGCTCGCCCCGACGATCAAAGCTGCTTTATGACTCATTTCCCTCATCCCTCTTTCGAAACTTTCCGGAAAGGTTCGTCCGCACTTGATTTTACGAAAGAATTTTTTTTTCAAAAGCGGCGACTCTCTTCGGAATGGATTGATCTCGAAACCGGAAATTTCTATCTTGAACTTTGTGAATCCATTTCAATCGATCAAAAATGCGCTTGGGATTCTGGATCGTAAGTCGATGCCCGAATCCGTTTTAGAAGTGCTGAACGCGGAAGAGCGGCATGGAATCGTAATCACCAACTACTTCCGTTATCTGATCTCTTTTTTTTTCGCGATTCAGGTGATCGCCAACTTAGAAGCCGGCAGTAAAACGACGAATCTCATCGCTCTTAGCGTTTACGTTCTTTTGACGGTGACACACACGGTCGTGATTCGGACTTGCCCGACTTCGGTGATTTCCTTCTTTAATTATCTGACTCTGTTCGCCGAATACGTTTTGATTCTTCTGATACTGTTGTATTATACCTTTGCCACTCCGAATGTTGATCTGGGGTTCACCCTAAAAAATCCGATCAATCTTTTTTTTCTGTTCCCCATCATCTATTCCCTGCTTCAATTCAGAATTCGTTTTGTTTACATCGGTCTTTTCAGTTTCTACACGATCTACTTTACGATTTTTTGGATCGCCTTGCAATACGGGAACCTCAGCTTCGCGTCCCATTGGGGAGAATACGTAAGCGGACCGGCCGTTTTGTTGGAGGATATCGTCACCGGCAAACCCGGTTTGTTTTTTTGTTTTTCCGCGGTGATTTCGATGGGAATTTACAGAACCGTTTCGATGGTCCGCAGAATCGGAATCGCCGAAGGACAAAAGACGGAACTCTCCCGTTATTTTTCCCCGAAAATAGTGAACGAGATGATGGACAATCCGAAGTCGCTGCAGAGCGGAAATCGTCAGATTGTGAGTATTCTTTTTTTGGATATTCGAAATTTCACCTCCATGTCCGAAAATATGGATCCGAAGGATTTGAGCGAACTTCTATCAGAATTCCGTAATATTATGATGGAGTGCGTTTTTGAAAACAACGGGACCTTGGACAAATACATCGGGGACGCTGTGATGGCGACGTTCGGAACCCCTCATCCGTCGCCTTCCGCGGAAGTGGACGCGAGAAACGCGGTAGGCTGCGGTGTTATCATGCAAAAACGTCTTTCCGAATGGAATTTTCAGAGAAAATCCGAGGGGAAAATTCCGATCAGTATCGGTATTGGAATTCATACCGGAGAGGTCTTCGCTGGAAACATCGGCAACGAACTTCATCGGGAATATACCGTTATCGGAGACGCCGTGAATACCGCTTCTCGGATCGAATCTCTTTGTAAGGTTTTAAAAAAATCGTTTTTGATTTCTAAAGACACCATGGAGCTGTTAGGCGGCAAATACACTCTCAACAGAATGCCTCGCGTCAAGGTGAAAGGTAAGGAAGAACCGCTCCAAGTTTACGAGGTCATGTGGAGTTGAGCGACCCATAGGGAGCGAAACTGTCACGAGCCGCGGAGCGAGAGCGAGTGACTCTCCTGCGAAAAGCAGGAGATCCTACATCCACAAAAGCGGACATCCCGACGCCGAGCGAGAGCGAGTGACTCTCCTGCGAAAAGCAGGAGATCCTACATCCACAAAAGCAGATATCCTACCGCGGAGCGAAAGCGATTGACTCTCCTGCGAAAAGCAGGAGATCCTACATCCACAAAAGCGGACATCCTACCGCGGAGCGAAAGCGAGTGACTCTCCTGCGAAAAGCAGGAGATCCTACATCCACAAAAGCGGACATCCTACCGCGGAGCGAAAGCGAATGACTCTCCTGCGAAAAGCAGGAGATCCTACATCCACAAAAGCGGACATCCTACCGCGGAGCGAGAGCGAGTGACTCTCCTGCGAAAAGCAGGAGATCCTACATCCACAAAAGCAGACATCCTACCGCGGAATTCCTACACGCGGTTTCGGGCTTGCATTTTATACGATTTTGTGATAGGAAAAAATCCTCCGACTTTTTCCCACCACCTCTCCTCCTCCACCCAATTCAGGGTGGGGCCGCAGCATTTCACGGACGAATCGTCGGAATTACGACTCGAAGACAGAATAGCCGTTCGCGTCAGAACGAGAAGATTCTGATTTCCAAAGCGACAAGAACGATCAGGATGACGATTGAATGAAGAAAAAACGATCGATTTCGAACGCAGTTCCTCCGAATTTACGCGAGCTCAATTCTCTCTTTTGGAGAAATTACGCTTTACAAATCGATGATTATCGAGTGGAAGAAGAAAGCGTCGAGTACAATGCCGCTCATATTCAAGTGAAAGAAAAAAGGATCGTATTTCGAACGGGAAAAATCACCCCCAAAAAAAAGGGCATGTTCGTCACGCTTTGGAAAAGGGACAAAAACGGAAATACGATCCCGTATCATAAAAATGATCCGATCGACCTTGTAATCGTCGAAACGAAAAAATCCGATCGGATCGGATTTTTCATCTTTAACAAAAAAATTCTTACGGAAAAAAGAATCATCTCGAACGAAAAAGAAGGAAAAAGAGGATTTAGAATTTATCCTCCCTGGGAAAAGACGAACAATGCGCAGGCGGCGAAATCCCAACTTTGGCAATCACTGTATTTTTTCGAAAACCAAAGAGCGAGTCAGGAGGATCGACTTCGTTTCCTGGAATTCACGGGTCTCAAAGAAGGCGAATCTACCTCTAAACGACTCTAATTTCTTTTATTACGTTAGACGAAACCTCTAACTTCCTTCCACAAACTTAGCAGGCGTGTTGCTCGGCGAACGCAGTAGTAGATCCAACCTCGGCAAAAGCAGGCGGCCCCACCGTAGATCAGATCATCGAGCGGAATTCCTACAAGGCATTTTCGGGCTTGCATTTTATACGATTTTGTGATAGGAAAAAATCCTCCGACTTTTTCCCACCACCTCTCCTCCTCCACCCAATTCAGGGTGGGGCCGCAGCATTTCACGGACGAATCGTCGGAATTCCGACCAAAAACCGGACAAAAAAATCGAACTTTTACGGAATCGTTTTTTATGTTCTCTAAAATCGGAAGATAGGGTCCGGGCTGGGAATCGAACAGAATTTTCCCGGAGAGGGGGTAGCGAAAGACGCAACGCGTCTGAAGCGAGGGGGAAACTTCCCCCACCGAATCCATTTATTTTTTTCCGATCTTTTCCAATTCCTTACCGATTTGTCCGGTGAGAATATAAAAATACATCACCCAGTCTCCGAGAAAGGATTTGAATGGATACGTAAACGTAGCCGGGCGATTTTTCTCGACGAAAAAATGACCGATCCACGCGAAAAAATAACCGGAAAACAAGGCCGCTAAAATATAAAACGGATTTAGATTTACGATCGCAGTCAAAATCCATCCGATTGCAAACGACGTTCCGATAAAATGAAGGGCACGATTTACGGGATGCGCGTGTTCCCCCAGATAAAAAGGCCAGAATTCCTTGAAAGTGGTATACGTCTTAGGTGCGGTTTCCGATGTCATAAACCGTTCCTCCTCTTTTTCTCCGATCCTAACCGCCGCGGACGCAAAATGCAAGCAAAGATTCAAAACAAACCTGTCTCTCCGGTTTCCAGTTCGCGGATATAATCGAAATACTCCTGCAACTTGAATTTTTTCGCGGTCGAATCCGATGACATATAACGTATGTTTCCGAACACGTTCCTCTCCGGAAACCAAGGCCGATCAAACAAACCGAAACACCACAAAATCCCCGTATACGAATTCGGATCCCTTCCGTCATACGCGTATTTGTTGTTAAAATCCTCGAGGATCTCGAACGCGGTTTCGTAATCGCTCGTCCATTCGATCACTTTTTTTCCCCAGAGCATCCGCAGATAATTCTGCATACTTCCCGAAAGGACGAGTTCTTTTTGAGCCGCGTTCCAAACCGGGTCGTGCGTTTTTGCGTTCTCCAATTGTTCCTTCGTATAAAGATACGGACGCACGTCGTTTCTGTGATAATCCAAATTCTTTCGGACCCAATCGGGAAGCGAGTTCAAATCCTTTCGAAAGGACGGTTCGTTCCAAAACGCAAGAAAACCGACGTCCCTCCAAGTGACGAGTTCGTCCAAAAAGGAATTCACGTTTTCGTCCGGATGAAAATAACCTTCCCGTTTATTTTTGTTCTCCGGAACGATCACTCCCGGATTCCAACCTCCCTCCAGATTCCAATCCAACGCTGCGCAGACGGTTTCCTCCTGGGAAATGTGTCCGAAGTGAAGATACGGGGACAAAAAGGAGGAATACGAATCCTCCGGTCTCTGCGGTCTGCTTCTTTTCTCCGCATATCCGCCTAATCCATGTTTCACGAACCGTTTCAGAAGTTTAAGACCTTCCGACCTTCCCCCTTTTTTTTCGGAAACGGGAAGAACCTCCGGACAAAGAAAATTCGTTTTTTTGCATATACTTTCGATCGTGTCCGGTCCCGGAAAATACCAGCGTACCGTATACAAGGGAGAATCCGGATTTTTTGCGAGCCAGGATTCTCCTTTCGGAGAATACGGTTTTTCCGGTTTGGAAGAGGATACGTTCGGCCAAGAAAGCGGAAACAACCTGTGGATCCTCGGCCTCAAAATTCTCGCGGCGGAAACGGATTCCCCGTATTGCGAAAGCGGTAGGATGGAATTGGAATCCACCGCAAGGAGTTTACATTCCAGTTTTGCCGAAATCCCTTTCAACAGATCCGGTACGATATAACAGGGATAATCGTCCGTGACTACGAGCGAGGCGTTTGCCGCGATTTTTCCCAAAACCTCCTGGATCGGATTGTCCGGCGTTTCGACGAACGCGCGATAGACGAACCCGAGTTTCTCCGCGTCTTTCGCATTCGCTTCCATCCCTTCCAAAAGAAAACGATGCAACCGAGGCGAACTCCATGGATAATCCATCTTCAAAGGTTCGTAGATTAGAAGTTCTTTCTGATATTTTTTCGAAACATGGATTGCATAATCCAAAGAATGATTCCAGGCAAGCCGGCGGGCTGTGGACATCCAATACAAGACGAAAGCCCCCTCTTCCCGAACCGGCTTTTGATTGAGGTCCCGTACTCGGACCAAGTTTTCTTTGGAAAACATTCCCACTCCCGAACGAAGATTTTGTCGTTTCTTAGACGGAAATCAATTCGCCCCAACCCGGGATTTTACGGATCTCGAAATTTCGATCCACAAAAATCGACACGAAATCCTCGTTTGAATTTTTTCTCCGTTTCATCGCCGGATTCTTTTTTCGCTAAAATCCTCCGCTTGATTCCTCCAATCCAAGGGTTTTCCCCTCGAATTCGAATTTTACTCTGATAAATTTTTAGCACTCTACCCACGAAAGTGCTTGATTGTTGGGAACCGGATTTTTTTAATGGGAAAACGAAGTAAGCACTCTTCCGTTTTAAGTGCTAAAACACATTATTTGCAAGGAGTTAGTCTATGGCATCGATTAAACCTCTGGGTGACAGAGTCCTCGTAGAACCAAGACAAGAAGCCGAGGAAAAGATCGGTAGCATTTTCGTTCCTGATACCGCGAAAGAAAAACCGCAAGAAGGTAAGGTTGTGGAAGTAGGAAGCGGCAGATACGAAGACGGGAAACTCGTTCCTCTCGAAGTGAAAGCCGGCGATACCGTTCTTTACGGTAAATATTCCGGTACAGAAATCAAATCCGAAGGCAAAGAATACCTCATCATCCGTGAGAGCGACATTCTCGCCGTCGTTAAAAAATAATTTAGGAGAGTATCATGGCTAAAGAAATAGAATACAACGAAGCGGCGAGACGCAAACTCCTCGAAGGCGTAAACAAACTCGCCAACGCCGTAAAGGTGACCCTCGGCCCGAAAGGTCGTAACGTAGTCATCGATAAAAAATTCGGAGCGCCCACCATCACTAAAGACGGCGTCACCGTTGCGAAAGAAATCGAACTGGAAGATTCCCTGGAAAACATGGGAGCGCAGATGGTAAAGGAAGTTTCCACGAAGACCAACGACGTCGCCGGAGACGGAACCACAACCGCTACGATTCTCGCGCAATCCATCATCAACGAAGGTCTGAAAAACGTAACCGCCGGAGCGAATCCGATGTCCCTCAAACGAGGAATCGACAAAGCGGTGGCCGCCGCGGTGGAAAGCATCCAAAAAAGAGCCGTTAAGATCGAAAACAAAAAAGACATCGCCAACGTGGCGACGATCTCCGCGAACAACGATACGACGATCGGAAATCTGATCGCGGACGCGATGGACAAAGTCGGTAAGGACGGAGTCATCACCGTGGAAGAAGCGAAGTCCATCGAAACGACGTTAGACGTCGTGGAAGGGATGCAGTTCGACAGAGGATATATTTCTCCGTATATGGTGACCGACCCCGAGTCCATGACGGCGACTTTGAACGATCCGTTCATCCTTATCTACGACAAAAAAATCTCCTCGATGAAGGACCTGATCCACGTTCTTGAAAAAGTGGCGCAAGCGGGAAAACCTCTCGTCATCATTTCCGAAGAAGTGGAAGGAGAAGCGCTCGCGACTATCGTTGTCAACACTCTCCGTAAAACCATTTCCTGCGTCGCAGTTAAGGCGCCCGGTTTCGGCGATAGAAGAAAGGCGATGCTCGAAGACATCGCGATTCTTACCGGAGGACAAGTGATCTCCGAAGACCTCGGAATGAAACTCGAAAATACCACTCTCCAAATGTTAGGCCGCGCGAACAAGGTGACCGTGGACAAAGAAAACACCACGATCATCGAAGGCAAAGGTCAAACCAAGGACATCCAAGGAAGAATCGGTCAGATCAAAAAACAGATCGAAGACACTACTTCCGAATACGACCGCGAAAAACTCCAGGAAAGACTGGCGAAACTCGCGGGTGGTGTCGCGGTGATTCACGTAGGAGCCGCTACCGAAGTCGAAATGAAAGAGAAAAAAGCCCGTGTGGAAGACGCTCTTTCTGCGACACGCGCGGCAGTGGAAGAAGGAATCGTTCCCGGTGGGGGACTCACACTTCTGAAAGCGCAAGAAGCGGTATCTTCCTTAAAACTCGAAGGGGACGAGGCTACTGGTGCGAAAATCATCTTCCGTTCTTTGGAGGAACCGATTCGTATGATCACGAACAACGCAGGTCTGGAAGGATCCGTGATCGTGGAACACGCGAAAGGTAAAAAAGGAAACGAAGGTTTCAACGCCCTTACCATGGTTTGGGAAGACCTCGTCGTTGCAGGAGTCGTGGACCCGGCGAAAGTGGTTCGTTCCGCGCTTCAAAACGCGGCTTCGATCGGTTCGATGATCCTTACCACAGAGGTGACGATCACCGATAAACCGGAAAAAGACGCTCCAAACCCGATGGCGGGAATGGGCGGCGGCATGGGAGGAATGGGCGGAATGATGTAAATCATCCGAACGTTCGCGTTTCCAAACGCAAAGGCGGCGGGGAGAATTTCCTCGACCGCCTTTTTTTGTTTTCAGGGAAGCAGAAGTCCGAAAACATTCCGAAACATGATCCGAACAAAAATTGCAACCCTACTCCTCTTGTTTCCCGTTTTGGGAATTTCCTCCGAATCCAAACAAACGATCTCGGTCTCCGGCAACGGAACCGCACTCGTAGAAACCGATTACGTACAAATGACCTTCGCCATAGAAGTGGAAGATCCGAGCGCCAAAACCGCGCAGGAAAAAAATCTGCAAAGAGCGGCTAACGTGATCCAATCCCTCTCCAAGGAATTTAAAATTTCTCCCAAGGACATTTACACGACGGATTACACGTTACAAAGACAGTATCTCGAGGAAGGAAAACAAAGACCGTATCTCGCCTCTTCCGGAATCCTATTGAAACTCAGAAACCTCAAACTTTATAAGGATCTTCTTTTGGAAATCCAAAAGTTGGGAGTCAACCAGGTAAGCGGGATCGAATTCAAATCCGATTCCACGGCACAACAGGAAAAGGAAGCGTTGACCGCGGCCTACCAAGACGCCAAGGACAAGGCATTGGTTCTAGCCAATACTCTGGGAAAAAAGGAAGTAAACGCGGTGAAGATCGTGGAATCCGACTCCTCCGTAAACCCCCTCGTAGTCTATCAAATGAAGGGAAGACCGGAAGAATCCTCGCCGATCTCGGTCGGAGAAAGAAAGATCCAAGCAAAGGTCGTCGTGGAATTCGAAGTCCGATAGGAATCGTAAATTCTCTTGATTTTTCTCCGACTTGCAGTTCCACTTTCGCTTTATGAGTACGGCAAAATTCGAACAAAGCAAACGGGAAGGAGTTCATAAGGAATTCGAAACCCTAGTGGGAAACTGGAAAGGAGTCGCGCAGATGATGTTCGAAGAGAACAAAATCGCCGACGAATCCCCGATCTACGGAACGATCCGTACGATCTTAGGGGGAAGATTTCTTCTGCACGAATACAAAGGAAGTTACGGAGGAGAACCTCTCGAAGGAATCGCGATCTACGGATATCATATCGACAAAAAAAGATACGAGTCCGCCTGGATCGAAAGTTTCGGAATGGGAACGGGAATCCTTTTTTCGGTAGGAACTCCGAGCGCAAAGGATTGGTCGTTTACCGGTCACTACGGCGGCGAAACCCCCGAAACCAGTTGGGGCTGGAGAACGAACATCGAACTCGACGGAAACGACAAACTCGTCCTTTTTTCCCAAAACCTCCGTCCCACGGGAGAAAAGGCGGGAGGCGTCCGCATCCTCTACGAAAGAATCATCTAAACACCGTGACCTTCGTTTCGAGACGGACTTCGAACGGTGCGTTTCGTACCCGACTGCGAGCGTTTCTCTTTTTTAGATCCACGAAAAATCGGTTTCTCCCGGCTTCGTCCGAACGAAGACGGGTATCGCTCGCGTCGTAGAAATAAGAGGAACACGAAAACTACGAACACGACTTGGATTCCCGATCAAAAATTAATTTCCAGCCCGATCGGAAAGTGCGGAATCCGAGGAGGATATGTTCCCGGAAAAAAAGTTTTGGAACCTTGGATCGTATCCCGTCCGATTCCGTTCTAAAAATCCTTTGACTTTCTTCCAGGTATGGGAAGACATATTCAGGAAATGAAACAAACGGGGTATTTTATTTCCATAGGAGCCGGAATCAACCAAGTGCCCTTGATCAAAGCGGCGATCCGTTTGGGATATTCCGTGATCGCGGTGGATCAAAACGACAAGGCCCCCGGACTCGCGCTCGCCTCTCTGCGTATCATGGAATCCGTAACCGAATATCGTAAAATTCTAAAGATCCTTTCCGAAATTCCCATGCAGGGAACGATAGTCGGAATCGGAACACGTTCCTACGGAAAGGCGACGTACACCGCTTCGTATATCGCCGATAAGCTGAAGCTGCGTTATGCGCCTCTTGCCTCGGTGGAAATCTGCTCCGATAAAAATCTGCTAAAAAAAGCCGCTTCGGATGCGGGAATTCTCGTGCCGCAAGGATACGATCCCAAGGCGGGAATTTCCAAAAACCAGTTTCCCTTCGTATACAAACCCTCCGGCGGCAGCGCTAAGGAAGGAATCAGAACGTTTCACGAACAGGAAGAATGGGAACTCTTCCTAAAGACGCGAAAAAAAAACGCCCGCGTAAAAACTGGAAACACCGGACGAAAAACTTCCCTCCCCGAACGGGAGGAATGGATCGCCGAAGAATACGTGCCCGGTTTCGAAATCACGGTATGTGGTCTCGTGCAGAACGGAAATTTTTTTCCAGCTTCGATCTCCCACAAGGACGTGACTTCTTACGATCCCTATTTGGAAACCGCACACACATTGCCGTTTCAAAACCGAGAGCTCGTCGGAGAAATCCTTCTTAATTGTCGCGCGATTACGGCGGCAGCTCGTATGAATCAATGTCCTTTCGTCGCGGAATTCCGCATCACCCCGCAAGGAGAAATTTATCTGATCGAGGCCGCACCCGAAGTGGGAGGGGAATTTTTAGCCGACTATCTTCTCCCGGAATATTTCGGTTCCGATTATTTCGAAAACCTCGTAAAACTGCTCGTAGGCGACACGGTCCTTCCGTTTAAAAATTACGTTTCCGTGCCGAAAAAGTTCGGAGGGATTTTCTTTTCGGCTCCGCCCCGCGGAAAATCCAAGCTGACACGTTATGCGGAATTTCAAACAGACGGAAAGGAAAAACTTTTATTCGACAATAAACGGAAAGAGCTCGGCGAAGTTCTACGCGTCTCGGAAGGAAACTCTGCGCGAGTCCGTAGCGTCGGAATCCTCGGCCCGGCGGCAAACGATCAAACGCCCGAAGAATGGAAACGATCCGTTCTGAAAAGGTTGGAAAGCGAATTTGAATCCCTCTGAATCCTCCCGGGAGGCTTGGAACGTCCACTATACCAGGAACCGATCCAAGTTGACCTATCCGGACGAAAATCTAGTGCGCATGTTGTCCAAAATCCTTTCGGAAAACCAGAACCGAACCCAACGTCCCAACGCCCTCGATTTCGGAACCGGATCCGGCAGACATTGCGTTTTGTTAAACGAATTCGGTTATCAAGTACACGCGGCCGACTACACGGAAAACTCGGTACAAACCGTAAGACAAGAATACCCCTACGTGAACGCGGTCGTGACCGGCGCACCTCCCCTTCCTTTCGAGAATCGTTTTTTCGACGTAGTAGTGAGTTGGGGGGTGTTACACTACAATACGGCCGATTCCGCCAAAGCCTTGTTAGATGAAAAAAGAAGAATCCTCAAACAGGGAGGATATCTGGCCGGATCGGTCCGCGCGGTCGGCGACACTCACCTTCGAGCGCAGGGAACCGAAATCGGCACACCGGATCTCAAAGGCGCCTATTCGAGGTTTTATTCCCTCGAAGAGTTGCGGGAAACGTTGTCCGGCTTCTCCCGCGTCGAATTCGGATACACGGAACGCACTCCCCTCGGCAAATTGGAGGAAAGGATTTGTCATTGGATCTTTCTGGCGAAACTCTAAACGAGGACTGTCCCTGCTGCGAAACCAAGGGCTGGAAATTCCTGTATCACTCCACATTCAATCGATATAATATTCCAATTTATGAATGTAGTTCCTGCGGCTTTCAAACCCAATACCCGCGACCTTCCCCTGACAAATTGTATACGGAGGAATACTATACCGGAGAGGCGGATTTCTCTTATAGAGACGAACGAAACACAGAAACCTACGACCGTTACGTTTGGCGGGCGAGAATCGAAAACATAAAACGGTTTAAATCCCGAGGAGAATTTTTGGACGTGGGTTGTTCGTTCGGGGGATTTCTTAACTGCGCGCGGGAAGCCGGTTTTCGCGTGACCGGGGTCGAGATATCCGCGTATTCGGCGAAGGTCGCGTCCGAACGCGGCGTGCGGATTTATACCGGAGAATTTTTGGACGCGGACTTGCCCGAAAATTTCTTCGACGTAGTCACTCTCGTAGAAGTGATCGAACATTTATCCGAACCGAAACTCGTGTTCCAAAAACTAAACCGAATTCTAAAACCGGGCGGACTACTTCTGATTCAAACTGCCAACTTCGAAGGATGGCAGGCGATCAAAGCGGGTGCGTCGTATCACTATTATCTTCCCGGGCATTTTTATTATTATTCCGAATCCAATCTGAAAAAAATTCTTGATCGGTCCGGTTTTACGGATCATATCACGTATCCCGGAGTGGACTTTCCTCTTTTGGCGAAACTACTCAAATCCAGAGGAAGTTTTCGATCCTGGACGGAATACCGCAAATGGTTCCGGATCGCGTTCTATCACTGGAAAAGTAAACTCAGAAAAAAAAACAGACCTTTGACTTCTTCGATGGTCGTATACAGCTTTAAGGCGGAATAAGGATGTTGCATTTACTAAAACCGGGCTGGCTTACCGACTCGGATAAAATTCCCGAAAAAGGGATATTAAGAATTTTCGTATTGTTCGTACGAATCATCGTCGGTTCCGCATATCGTTTCGTAAAGGACGATTGTCTGATGCAGGCTTCCGGAATTTCTTATACGACGATCGTTTCCCTCATTCCGATGTTGACCGTCGCGTTGTCCCTCATTACGATCACTTCCGGATTGGAAAACAGAAAGGAAGAGATCTTCGATACGATCAACACGTTCATACTTCAAAGCAACATCAACGCGGATATAAACACGTATCTGGAAACCATCGGAGATCTCATCGATACGGCGACACAAATCGGAGCGATCGGTTTCGTGATACTCGTATTTTCGGCTACGGCGGTATTACGATCTTTGGAGAACGCATTCAACGGAATTTGGAAGATACGATCCAGCAGATCGCTTTTTCAAAAACTCGTATTCTATTTTTTCGTCCTCGCGATCGGCCCTTTGTTGTTCGTCATCGGCGAAGGTGTCGCGCAGAAGCTCATAGATTTTTTCCGGCCACCGCACTATTTGTCGATGGAACGGGACGGCTCGGGCAAAATCTGGGTCGCGGGGGAAAACGGAACCCTTTTTAGAATGGACGCTTCCCTCAAAAGGGAATATTCGATCCGAGAGGACGAGATCGACTTCGAGAATATGAAATGTCTGGATAATCTCGGCGGACGACTCGATTTCTGCAAAAAACCCGACGTCGAAAACGCCGATTTCGTCAAAATCAGAATCCGGGAAGAATTGATCTACGCGATTTCCTCGAGAGGAATTCTACTTGTAAAACCGGTGGAGTCCTCGGTTTGGAATCTCACTTCCCTGGAGGGAACGGAACTAAAAGACATCGAAGTAGTAAATTCGAATAATATTTTTATAATATTCAAAAACGGTGAAGTCCTTCATTATATACCCGAAGGAATCTCATTTAAACCTATCTTCAAGGACAGATTGAAGATGAACGCGTCCCGTGTTTATTTTCCGGACGCGCACAACGGATACATCGCGGATCAATCGGGAACCGTCTGGACGAGTAACGACGGAGGATTCAGTTTCTATCCGAATCGGTTGACTCATTTGGAATTTCACGACATTCACCGTTCCGAAAACGGCGATCTGTTTTTAGCCGGAGAAAGGGGCGTTCTCTACCGTTCGCGCGACGGCGGTAACAGCTGGCTCGATTTGAGTCATAAACGTTACAACTTCATCCGCATCTGGTCGTTTGCGGCATCGGAGGATACGATGGAACTTTTTTTGATGGATAGTATAGGAAATATACTGATTTCGACGGACGAGGGTGATCATTGGAATCCGTTTTACACGCCGCTGAACGGCAAATTATGGGCGAATCTTCTTCTGGAAAGAAAAGAGAACGGAAAATTGAGGATGCTCAACGTCGGAGATTACAAGACCATCAGCGTCACAGAGTCCAAGGACCAGAAGTTCGCAACGACCGTGATCACCGGAGGTGACAGCGTATTTTCTGTATATTCGTTTTTACGAATATTATTTCCGCTTTCGGGAATTTGGCTTTTTTTTCTGAGTTTGTATTCCCTGATCCCGAACACGAAGGTTCCTCTAAAAGCGTCCGCGGTAGGAGCCGTAGTAACCGGCGTGATTTTTCTCGTATTTCTGTGGGCGTTTCAGGTCTATCTTTCCTCCTTCAGTGAAACGACTATGATCATCTACAAGGCGTTAGCCGCCGTCCCGATTTTCCTTTTGGGCGTATATTCACTTTCCTTAATAGTATTATTCGGAGCGGAGATCACCGCATCCCTACAGTATCGGGAGCGTTACCTGGCTCCGCTCCACTCTTTGGACGAAATCCATTCTTCTCCGAGCAACGAATTCAGAAAGTTGATCGCTGTTCTAAAAACGGCCTATCGGATTCAAAAAGAGAAAAAGATTCCTTCCTCCTCGTATGAACTCGCACGCGTTTCGCTTTTAAAGGAGGAGGAAATTCCGATTTTGACCAAGAAGTTATGCGAGTTGGAATTGTTATCCGAAACCGGAAAAAATTCTTTCGTTCCGATCGTTGCGCCCGGCGATCTCAGTCTCGGGGACGTATACAGGAAAATCCCTGAGCCGTTATTGACCGGAGACGAGGGTTTGAAGTTGTTTGCGGAGGCGGTCCGGATCAAAGTCGAAAGAACGGAAGAAAAACTTCAACACGACCTCGATACGATCAAATTCTCCGATCTAATCGCCTAACAAAGATTAGGCTTTTTGATCCGTTTTCCGATTTTTGGAAACAGGAGCCAGGTTGGAGGAAAGGGATTGATAGATCTGTTCCGCGAGACCCAGCGACGAATTGGAGGATAAATTTTTCGAGTATTCGTCGTATAACATGTCTTCGAAAATTTCCTCAGCGTGTCCGCCGTCGATGAGGCCTGATTTTTGTACCGTCTTTTTCATTTCGGACAACATCATCTTTACGAAAAGCGATTCGAATTCCACCGATGCAGAATATAATTTCTTACGATACGGATCGGTTTGTATTTCTTCTTTAATGTTATGCGGAAGACGGATTTCCGAAGAGCTGATCTTACCTGAAAGTTTTTCGTTGAATTCCTGACGCAACGTTTCGGGAAAAGACGCCGCCCGATTGGCCTTACTTTCCTTTTCCACATTGAGAAGACTTCTAACCTCCGGTTTGTCGGTCAGGTTCAGTTTATTGGTATAATCCTGGATGGAATCGATTCTCATTGTATCTCCAACTCGGCGTGTAACGCGCCGGATTTTTTAAGAGCTTCCAAAATAGCGATGATATCTTTCGTGGACGCCCCTACTTTATTCAACGCCTCCACGACGTCGCCGACGCTCGTCGCTTCTTCTATTACGAAGGAACTTTTCGTCGGCTCCTGATCCTTGCCCAACCAACTCCTTTTTCTGTTTTTGTCGGTCACGGAAAGATTTAAACCGGAACGGGATACGGCCACTTCTTCGATCGTGATGTTTCCTCCCATCACGATGACCCCGGTCCTTTCATTGATGACGACCTTGGGTCTTGTCTGGGTTTCGACGGTCAGGTTCTCAATGTCGCTTAACAAATTCAATAATGCGTCCGATTTATTCTCGAACGTTTTTCCGAGAACGATATTGATCTCGGTCGGAGAAACGGGAATCACCGACTCGGGAGCGATTCCGTGTTTACCCGGAAGGATAGATCTGATCTGCGATACAACCGCGTTCAAAGTGGTGAAGTCCTGACCTTCCAATTGGATCTGAACGCGTTCGGAAGAATAAAAATTCTGATCCAACTCCTGTTCGACGATCGCGCCTCCGTGAACTATTCCCACGGTCTTTTTATTTCCACGTCCTCCGCTTCCCCGTTCCTGCTCCTGTCTACCTCCGAAAGAAATCACACCGGAAGCGACCGCAAAGGTTTTATCTCCCGCCGTTTTCAAAGGCGACTGCAAAAGTACACCTCCTTCCAAAGACTTGGCGTCTCCTATCGAAGAAACGGTTACGTTGAGTTTGTCCCCCTTACGCGCGTAGGTCGGAATAGTCGCGGTGATCAAAACCGAGGCGATGTTTCTGGTTTGATCCGGTTTTAGATTCGCATCCACTCCCAGATTTTTTAGATAGTTTTTCATACTTTCGGAAGTAAACGGAGTTTTGCCGTCTCCCGTTCCGGGAAGACCGACCACGATTCCGTACCCGGTGATTTGATTTTCTCGAATCCCTTCGATGCGTGCCACGTCCTTGAGTCTCAATTCCGCGGCGAAATTCCGAGTTAGAGTCAAAAAATAGAATATATAAAATATGGAATATTTTAATTTCATTGTGATTCTCCCAAAAGTCGATTGAGCTGACCCAGTATCAACCTTTGTTTTTCCTCTTCGGAGAGTTCGGCCTTTATCGTCACCGATCCGTCGGGATTCGTCACAGTTTTTAGCGCGATAGGAGGAACGACTTCCTTAGGATTGATTTTTCCGTTGTAGGTGACGCGCAGATTGGCGATCTTATCCGCGTCCAAGGAAAAATCCTTTTCCACGAATTCGTGGGCGACGTTTCCGATTAGGGTTAGGCTATTCTCCTCCCCGTTGATAAGGCTGCTTTTATTTCCTTGTATGATCAACAAACCGGTGTTCGGATCGACTCCCGTTACCAAAGCCGTAAGATTCCCCCTTATTTTACCGGCGGATTTTATCTTTCCCTTATTTTTACGCGTAATCGTACGATCGCTGTTATACGAAGGCATGTCCGGCACGATTTTTTTATCGGGCATCGACTTAAGAGTGAGGGTTTCGTCGGCGTTGGACTCCAACTCGAATTCCGCCTGCAAACCGTTGCGAATTTTTACGTAAATCGCCGAGCCTACTTTTATATTTTGTCGCACGGAATAGGGGTTTTTTTCTGTCCAGAGGGAGCCGTCCTGAGCCTTTAGAGAAAATTCCTGTGTGTTGAAGGCAACGGTCAAGAATACGGAAAAATAAAAACGTGCATTCATCCTTAAGAACTTTCGAATATTATAGATAACGAAATCGATTAGTCTCATTCGGTAACCACCGTGTTTTTATCGACGACCTTTGCACGCATTTGTCCTTCCCGGGAATGATTCGTTACTTGGACCTCGTCGCCGATATTTCCGGAACTGAGCGCTTTCACCTTGGTTTTGAGGACGAGACTTCCTTTGTGATAGATCATCAGGATTTCACCTCCTCTTTGTACGTCCTGGATCTTACGTACGTGTTTTTTTCGGAAAACCTCTCCTTCGCGCATTTCCTTGAGTAAAGTGGAACCTATCAGTTCTTTTCCGGGTGAATCCAAAATCTCTTCGGGGCTGAGAATCTCCTCTTCCCTGAAATCGTTTTCCGAGATTTTGCTTCCCTTTTCCAGAATACGGGAGGCCTTTTGAACGAGGATTTTCTGTTCAACCTGAAAGCGGATTCGCAGAGTATGTATTTTCTGATTTTGAAAATATATCTCCAAAGAAGCCATCAACTGACCGGGATGGAGACGCGACGCCAAATTTGCCCAGCGCAATTCCACGCCTTCGCGGGGAACCTTCGTTTCTCCCGAGATATACGTTAGGCGAAATTTCTCTTGAGGATGCCTTTTGGAAATTTCCTCGGAAAGGGAACTCGTAATTTCCGAAGGATCCAAGGTATGATTGAGCGGAAGCACCAAAGTTTCTTTCCCTGTAACGATAGGGTCGAGGTCCCGATATACTTCGGCGATTTCTCTCGCGCCTACGTACGTCGGCTTTTTCGGATTCTTGAGCAGAATACGATCCTCGTATCCTTCCGGAATACGCGCCACGGAGGAAAGATAAACTTCCTCGGTCTCCACGATCGCCTTACCTTTAAGGTAAATTCCCGATGAACCTCTCCCCCAGAGAAAGGAGACTGCGACCGTTAGCAGTACAGTTAGGCGAATTAAGTTCATAAGAAATTTATAAAATTCTTATCTCTTAAGAGATATGGCGGTCGATAACATGTTGTCCGAAGTTTGAATGGCTTTCGAATTGGATTCATAGGCCCTCTGTGCGACGATCATATTCACCATCTCTT
>NZ_RQFA01000026.1:0-70000 GCF_004770155.1 Leptospira gomenensis
CGTACTCACAAGCGTGAACAACGTCTACTTGAACGGTGTTCGTATTGCAGCGTTGAACGAGGCGGGAGCGCTTGCTTATTTTCTCACCGATCAAGTGGATTCCGTTTCACACGTGTTAGACGACGAGGGGAATACGTTGTCTCTGATGCACTACCTTCCATATGGCGAGACGTTTGTGCACAAAGGCGACACGAACTTTTCTCCGAAATACAATTCTCAAGAGTTGGATCGGGAGGGAAGAAAGAATTCGAATACGTTCGGAAGCAATTGAACATATTCAAATTCATTATTTTCCTCGGAGACAATTCCGGTTTTATCGTAAATTAAGAGAGTCTTCACGCATTTCAACTCCGCTTTCTTTTCTCCATAGTTCAGGTAAAAAACGTTCGAATTGACCGACTTCCTCGACGTTGTGTTTGATCCAGGCAACTCCTCGCTCCTTCGGAAAAACGAATTTTAAAAACAAAGGACGAAGTAATTTCCAAGTCCATCCTTTCCAACCGATAATCAGACAATTCTCGTAGATCGTATCGTTTCCGGAAGTTGCAAACGTATATTCCATTCTCGCTACTTTAAATTTTCCTTCGAGTTTAGGATTATGAATGTATCCGGTTTCGTCTAACTTTTCTATTTCGGTAACGATGTTGACGATGTATTTTTCATTTCTACCAAGATATTCTACGAGACGGATCGAAGCGCCCGGTCCGACCGAACCATCCGGCAATCTCGTTTCGTAACTTGCATGTACGTGATCTTCCGGATGCCATACGTGATATTTTTCGTAAAGACCTCCCTCATATTCTATCTTTCCTTCCAAGTGGGAGAACCACCAAACTAACATTTTCGGCGTTACTCCTTTTACGGGCGCATGTCTAATCCAGAATTTAACCCTCCCGTCGGAAAGTATTTCAGTTCCGGAGGCCGCGCTCGATATTTCCTTTTTTAGCCAATTAACCGGAAGAATCGGCTTTAACGAGATATCCACCTTTTTCATAAATTCTCCTAAGTATAGTATTTACTATATTTACATAAAATTTAGTATAGCAAATACTATACAATAACTTTTCAGGGAATGTTAAAAAATCGAAATCGAATTTTCGCGATATGCCCGCACGGTTTGGCGAGAAAAGTGGGGAATTAATCCGTAAAAAAACGATATTCGGCTCAAAGAGCATTTATTCTAAGAATACGTCGGATTTCTTCAAACTTAGATGGGTTTCGTACAATAGAACGGGTAGCAAGCTCGGTAAAATTCTTTCGAAAAGTATTGCGAAAAGAAGAATCTCTCCTCCTAAAATACTTCTTTTCTTTGGAAAGGATTCTAAAAAATCGAACTTAGGAATTTTTATGAAACTCAATCGGAAGAAACTTCTTTCCGAATACGGAAAATACGCACAACCGTCCACTCCGAAGGAGAGAGACATTCTCACCTCCGCAGAAAAACTTTTCGGGGAACGCGGTTATGAAGGAACGACAACGGCGGAAATTTCGAGACAAGCTAAAGTAACGGAGCGAACTCTTTTCAAATACTTTCCGGCAAAAAAGGATCTTTATATTAGAATTTTATCAGGTATCGTTTATGAAGCAGCTTTCGCTTCGCAGATGCCCGAGCTCAGAAAATTTTTGGAAACCCGGAACGTTTCCTTTGATCAATGGTATCTTTCTTTAATGAGGAATCGCATCGAGATGGCAAAGCAGAATCGTCATAAAATCCGGATTTTATCTTCGGCGATATTGCATGATTCCGATTTTATGGATTTTTTCGGTCCTATCTGGAGAGAAAATCTTTTCGAACCAGCAATCGAAGCGATTCGTTATTTTCAAGAGAAAGGCGAATTGCGGCCGGATCTCGATCCCGAGTCTTTCGTGAAAGCGTCTTATAGCATCAACATTTCGTATCTTTTATATAGATTCGTTTTGACGAAGCCCGATGCGATAGACGATGAAGCGGAAATTCGAAAACTTCTCGATATGATCAAACGAGGGATTCAAAGTTAAACTTACAAGTATTCATGAACCGAATTTTAGAACAAACTCGTTTCCTTGAAAACGCAAGATCGATACAAGCAAAGTTGAAAAACGAAATCGTATCTTTTTTTTCGTAAATGAAGATCACGAAATGCGGCGAATTTATTAAGAATTCTTTAAGTGCTTCCGGCTTCCGCGCTCGGAAACGGAGATTATCCTTTCTACCTTCACTCCGTTCATTTTTTTTAATGAATGAATATCCTTTGAATTTTCTGGTGTAAATAAAAAGTCTTATCCACCGATTTTCTGGGAAGAGAAGGATTCTTTTCCGCACAAAACGAAATGCTACGAGGTGGGAAATAGCGGGGGTAACCGTATTCTAAACACAAATGCGGTTTTTCTTCTAACTTCCGTTCCGTCCATTCCCCCGGTCTATACATCGTTTTTTCATACACATCCAGAGCTTCTTGGATCGTACTTTTACCCAAAGTGATTCCTCTGGAAGTAACCGCTTGAAAAGGAGGTTTTATAATTATTTTTCGGATCGTTTCACCGTAGCTGTCGAAAACGAAAATGAGTCCGAGGGTTTCGTAGGCTATTTCTATTTCTTTGTAATTAAAATGATTTCGAATATATCGATTTCCGAATTTAGATTCTACGTCTTTAAAGACCGACTCATCCGCAGAAATACCTAAAAATTCGAACCTATCATTGATGATGGCCGTATTCGAAACTTCTAGTTGTGTTCGTTGTTCCGGAATTTTATCAGACTGTAATTTTTGTTTTTTCAATCCCTCCACCGAATAGGTTTTCGGGTCCAATTTTTTGGATCCGCCGGTACAGTCGCAACAAAACAAAATTATATATGCAAATATTTGAATTCTATTTATGTTCATAAATGTGAAAATTATCGATTCCATTCCTCTATGAGTTTTTGTTTCGACTCTTTTAGAATCGAATTTCCGTATGGATAGCTGTTCGACATCGGATAGAGTATAAAATGTTTTCCCTGCAGACCGCTCTTTACTCCTAACTTTGGATCGGCACCGTGTTTCAACAAAATACGAATCGTTTCTTCCGGGATGAGGTCATCTTCGATTGAAAGAACGAGAAGAGTTTTTTCCTCGATTACAACGTATGTTTTTCTTCCGTTAAATTTCTCTTTTTTCCATTTCAAAATTTGATTCGTCGGCCATCCTACTTGAATGAGCTTTTCTAAAACATTAGGATACATTAATATATATCTGACCGTTTTTTCTTCGATTCGATCTAAAGGAAACGCACTTGGGTCTTTAATATTTTCCGCAATGATATCTATGGAACGTTGGTTTTTTCCCTTGTTCGCTTCGAGAAACAAGATAAGGTCCGCGTTTGCGCTTTCCTTAGGAAACTCTCTATATGCTTTTTCTAATATTGCTGGGCGATGTGCGATCAATCCTGAGGAAATCGCGAAGTTCCAGGCGATTGATCTCCACTCTTTCAACAAGGCCGGTTTCTTTTGAAGAATATCGTCGATTTCCGTCAAAAGATCGATCTTTTCCTTCCAACTTTCCGAAATTTGCCGAGGAATCGTTTTTGAATCGGGATTGAAATATGTTTCCTTGGGTCGATCGGATTCCTTCCTATAATATTTATTAGCGGTCGATTCAATTAGCTGAGAGATTTCTTTTCTATCGATAAATTTCCGAACGACCTTTTTGAATATCGTAGGATTTTCAATCAATTCCCCGGAGGAAAAGTAAATCTTCCAAACCGTATCATAGTATCTTTTTTCTAATTCAGGATCTTTTCGAAATTCTTCATATAGGGTATATATGATTTCAAGTCGATCTCTCGGATGAATGGTAATCCTTCTAACATATGTGGGAGCGGAAGCCACAGAAGCGATATGATCAATGATTCCAATCTGATTCGAAAAAAAATTGTAGGTCCCCGAATGTTCGTAAGGAAGTAAATCTTTTTCCTGTAACTCTCTGATCTTTCTTTCAAGAACTGTGACGTCGTATAAATCTAAAAACCGCCGTAAGGCGTTTAAGTCGTTATTCGCGATGATGGACTTTAAGGCGATATAAGGGGGATTCTGCTCTCGAAAGGAAGTCACCCCTTTTTCGTACTTCCTATGATACCAACTGCTGGACCAAGGTCTTCCGGACTTTACGTAAATAAAATTAGGAAGGGTTATCGGTAACAAAACGGTGTCCGCAATGAAACAGAGAGGTAGATCGATAAAACGATAAAGCCAGAACGCAAAAAAACTCGAGTCATCTTGCCCTGTTAGTTTGCCCGGTAAAGGTACCGTGAGTAAAAGCGGTCCAAACAAAATGATCGTAATGTTGCCTAACGTTCCTGTGTATGGAAAGTACGCCTCGTCTTCTCGATCACTATTAGCTAGTTTCATATACGAAAGCGTCAAACAGTTTAAATTAAAAACGATCAATAGGGAGACGATGATTTTTCGGATCATGTTTGTAGGGAAACGATCAAAGATAAACAGTCAAACAATTTCTATATTTCCGCGTATTTTAGATAACGGATGGTTTCTAGCTATTTAAATCATTGATTCCAATGAATCACTTAATATATTTATAATGTTAATCATATAAAAAACACTTATTAGATTATATTATAATGTGGATAATTTTTTTCATTGATTCTTTTGTTTTTTGTTTGAGATCTTTTTTATATCTCATTCCGTTGATAATATATCATTAATTTATAAAGTAAAAATTAATTATCTAATATGTTAAATCGATTGACGTGTGCGTGTTTCGATTCAAACAATGCAGTGCGCGCGATGGGACTTTCCGTTTTATGAATAGAATTTATCTTTCTCGGCGGATCGGAGTTGCGATATCGTTCCTATTTCTGTTGATCGGATTTGCGATCTATCTCCTTTTTCGACCGACTTCCCTTTTGATGTTTCACTGGCTCGATGTTCTGAGATTATCTTCTTGGATTCTGATTTTCAGGGAAACGTTTCGGTATCTACCGATGCCGGATTGGATGATTTATAATCTTCCTTTCGCTCTTTGGATGTTATCTTCTATGATTCTGATCGATTCGATCTGGGCGGATTCCAAGTCGAATTGGCGTTATATTTATATCTGGATCATTCCGACGATAGCCCTCGGATCGGAATTTTTTCAATTCTTAGGATGGATTCCGGGCACATTCGATCTGGATGACGTATTGATTCTTCTTTTTTGTGCAATTTTTTTTATCAGGAGAAATATATGAATAAAATCGAAATTGGATGGAAGCATTCGTTTACGCTCGTAGTGTTTTTGGTCTTTGGAGTTTTTGCGGTCGGCACCGGTGACTCCGACAGTGATTCTACGAATTCTGCGGAAACTTCTTTCAGTCTTTCCGCAAACGAATTGTACAGCGAATATCACGCGAACGAAGTGGCCGCAGACGCCAAGTATAAAGGAAAAGTAGGAGAGGTTACCGGAAGGGTTCGTAGCGTCGGAAAGGATATTTTGGATCAGATGTATGTCGAGATCGGCGGCTCGTATTTAGACGGAGTTCAATGTACTTTCGTAAAAGATCAGGCTGAGAACATCGCGAAACTCAAGAAGGGACAAACGATCAAGGTGAAAGGTGTCGTGAAAAGAAAGTTGGTCAACGTTCAGATGGACGATTGTATTCTTCTTTAGGACTGAGTTCATCGTTTCGATTTCAGATCGCAGCGATGAATGTATTCCGGACGATATTCGTACGGGATTTCGGTTTGGAAAACCCAGTTTATGTTTACTGACATCCGAATCCTGGGAAGTCCGTTTTTTCGAAATCGATCGGCAACAGAGTTTCGTCCGCTCCGGCGGTTTTTAAAATTTTCCGGAGCCGATTCGCAATTCGATCCGTACCTACGACGACTTGTAGAGGATAGACCGACACGTTTTTTTTCTTTTCGTGCAAGATCGTTATCGTAGGGAGATTTGGATTCGCACCGTATTTTAAAAGCATTTGAATCAACTTCTCCCTTCCATCCCAGGAATTGGGCGATACCAAAGCGGTCAAAAGCAGGGGGCAACCGGATGGAACAAAGTACGTTCTTTTACCGGTTGCATTCGGGTTCATACCGTTTTTTAAAAATAATTCTAAGATCTTAGAATCGTACAATAGAAAGTTAATATATTCTTTTGGGAAATCCCGGTAGTCTTGTTGTACAAAGTATTTCAAGACGCTATTCGCCGATTTTGAATTTTGACAGAACAATGAGACGGCCGCTAGTTTGTGCTTTAATTCGGTTTCCATGTTTGAATCGTGGCTCATCAGGAATTCCAACGCTTCCGTATGTTGCACCAAACTCTCTAATTCGAATCCCGACCAATTTATTTTGTCGTTTAATAAAAGTTTCGAAAATTGTTCGGAAAAAATCGGATCCTCCCAATAACTTCCTTTTTTTCCTAATTGGTCTAAAAACGAATGTTTCAAATCTTTATCGGTTTCGATCGCCTTATAGAATATCCTTTGAATTTCGATCGCCTCGGAGTATTTTCCCCCGGGATAACACTCTTGCGGTTCTTTATATTTGAAATATACTTTTGCGGAAGAAGACACTTCCCCTGAAATACTCGTTTTGTCCGAGCCGTTTCTATTTACTCTGGGAATCTCCGTAGGTACGATATATTCTTTTTGAAGACGGTGAATTTCCTTTTCCATAGGAATTAAATCGATGTCGCTTAATGTTTTTTTAAATGCCGAAACGTTTAGGTCTTCCGCGAAGGATTTAAGAACGGAATAAATCGGGTATTTTCTGTAAAACGTTTGTAACGGCCCGTCTTTGGGAAAATCTATTAGGTCGTAGGAATAACCTCTCTCTAGTTTTTGCCTAATGTCCTCTTCCGGAGAAACTAAAAGATATTCGTTTTTTTTATGATCAAACTCTTTGACTTTTAAATCTGGTTTTGCTCCGTATTTTAGTAGAATTTGAACCGTTGCAATAGGAATCGAAGCGTTTCTTGCGGAAAGCATCAATAGGGAAGTTTCATCCTGAACTTTGAATTCCGGTCCCCCTATTTTTTCGCTGAACTTCCGTTCTGCACGTTTAAAGATCGAATTAGGATCCCAGCCGTTTTGTAACAATTTCTCTAATAAATTAGGATATCTTAATATATTTTCGATTTTACTTTCGTGCAACTCCCCTAAACGGAATTTCTCCGCATTTACGAGATTTCGTGTAATGATATTTATCGATTGGTTGTTTTTAGCCTTGTCTGCTGTCAGAAAAATGTTTAATACCGATCTTGCAGCTTCTTTCGGAAATTCACGAAATGCCTTGTCGAGCAAAACGGGGTTGTAAGCGATCACTCCGGAGGAAATGGCAGAGCTCCATGCAGTGCGTCGCCATTCTTTTTGTAATTTCGGATTATTTTTTAGATATGTGTCCAGATCCTCTAACAATTCGATTCGATTGTACCAATGTTCGGAAATTTTTTGAATTTTACCCTTATCGAAAAAGTAGTAAGGATCATCGAAAGGATCTTCGTAGTGTTTGTATCTTTGTTCCGAATACTCTCGTGCCATCGATATAAACAAATCGGAGATTTCCTTTTTTTCGGAAAATTCTTGAAGCATTTTTTTCAATACTTTTCGATTTTCAATGAGCGTTCCCGAAGAAAAGCAGCTTTTCCAAACCGTATCATAATATCTTTTTTCTAATATTGGATCCTTTCGAAATTCTTCATAAAGTAAGTACGCGAATTCAAGCCGGTCGCTTAAACTAATAGGATTGGATCTTTTCCGATAATTATAAGGTTCTCCTTTTGAGAAAAAGGCGGCCATGTAATCCATGATTCCGATTTCGGGGTAATAAGGCCCCTGATCTCGGTGTTCATAAGGAAGCAGATTGTCTTCTTGTAAAACCCTGATTTTTTTTTCAAGAGCGACCACATCGTTTGATTTAATGAATTCTTGGAGAGCTCCGAAATCGTTTTCGGCAACGATTAACTTCAAAGTATCGTAAGAAGGGTTACGGTCTCGGAAAGATTTTAGACTTACGCCGTGTTTTTGATGGTACCATTCTTCGGACCAAGGTTTCCCGGACTTTACATAAATATAATATGGAATCGTGCCCGGTAACAGAATCGTATCCAATACGAAAGAGAAAGGAAGATCGATCACTCCTGAGATAAAGGGAAGGGTTGTATTTTTTCCGTAAAATACCCCGAAAGGTCCTAAGGCAATTAAGAATATATCTATCATGGTTCCCTCATAGGGACGATAGTCTTTTTTCTTTTTGACGGATTCGATCAGCATGGACGTAGTCGAACAGTTCAAATATGAGAAGATTAAAGATAAGATAATAATTTTTCGGATCATAAGGATTCTCAATGGTTTAGTTTAGAATATTTACGGTTGAGGTTTTCCGCGGGAAGCTGTTCAAATCCGCAACAATAACGGCTTTGTGCGAATTCACAAGTCGGGTCCGAGGATACGTTGCAAATGGAAAACCGGCTTCTCCTCTGAATTTAGGGAATTAATATAACATTTGCTTTTATGAATATGACTTCAGTTTATAACGGGAAGATTTCTTAGATAAGATCGATTCCGATTGATTTTATTGGACCGAATTAGGATTATTTAGGAAACGAGATGAGCTTAGATTCGCCTTACACCGAATTTATGATATTCGGTGTAACGTTTCGATCATTCTTTATCGTTCATCGTAGGAATGATAAAAAAAATAACTTTTGTTTAGCTTTTATAAAATAGGTCGTAAGTTTTTTAAAAAAAATAGGGTTTATTCAGAAAATTCAAAATGTAGGAGATCCACTTTGAGCATCTAGGATAGGATTAGGCGGACATATAGAGTTTAATCGCTGAAGATGTAGGATGTCCTATGAAATCTAGATTCTCTTGTAAAACGTAGGAACTCCCACTTTTACGAAAAATATCCTTTGCGAAATCCTTTTCATTAATTCCTAAACCTTGCTGCTTGAAATGTAGGAACTCCCGAGTTCAATTAAAAATATCGAGTGAGTAAGGCGGATTTCTAGTCAAGTTTTGAGACGCGGTTTACTATGATTTTCCATTTTCAAAAACGATCGGCCGTTTGATTTTCTAGTCGAACGGTGAATGACCGTTTTTAGAGTCGATGTTTAACTTCATTTACAAAATTCAGAATCGGAATCAAGAATACCTGTTTGTCCGGATCTCCAATTGAAACAATCGTTAAGTTTGCGTTACGCTGTAATTGTACCGTTACTGATACTATAATAAATACCTAAGTCACCGACGCCTAAAAAATTTAAATAACCGTCACCGAAAGCATCGGATCCTGCGTGTCTGTATAATTCGATTCGTTTTTTTCCGTAGTGGACCGTCAAAAGATTTTCTGTTTCATCGGAATCGCATTTTGCCACAACGTTGATTCGAAAATTCTTACAGTCTATGGTTGCCTCTGCAATTCCCGTTCCGGGATGGCCGTTTCTCTTTTGCTGTATGGTCGAAACTTTGCGAAAACGTCTAACGTGTATTTCCGGAAATCCAAATTTTGTATCTAGATTTTTAGGAACCGGAAATGTCTTCGGAGTTTCTTGTTCCTAAGAGTCTGAGTTACCTCTGATAAAAAGGAATATTACGATTACGTTTAATATCAAAACGACCGTAATAACAATCCGCGCGCCGACTTTAAGAAAACGGACCGAATCAGTCTTCGATCACGCTCATCGCGTATTCGGAAATGGCGTCCCTTCTTTGTTCCGCAAAGTCCTTATGAAACCAAAGATTCTGAACCTTGGAAGCGTCTTTCTTGTTTCCGATCGTGATCTTGGTCATACATTCCTCGACCGCAAACTTCATCGCTTCTTTTCCCGTTTCACCGAGTCCTTTGTTCCGTTTCTTGCGAGTGATTTCTCCGCCGCTTTTTTCCACGCGTTTGATCAACTCGTCATAATCCTTATCGTCTATACAAAAAACCGTCTCTTTCTTCTTGTCTCCGAATTTGACATCGACTTCGTAAAGAGGAGCGCTGGATATATGAATAAAACCTAATTCGAAAAGTTCCGGCCAATATTCATAAAAGAACGAAAGCATTAGGGAGCGGATCGCGTAACCGTCGAAGTCCGCGTCCGTGATGATGCTGATCTTTTCGTAATTCAGTTCGTCGATGGACTTAACCTTTTGATCGAGAGGAAGTCCCAAAATCGCAACGATGTTTTTTAATTCTTCGTTTGCGATCGCTTTCGCGATACTCATACCTTTGCAGTTCAACGGCTTGCCGCGTAGCGGAAATAATCCGTGAAGTTTAGGATTTCTCGCAGGACGCAAACCCGCGATTGCGGAATCCCCTTCCGCGACGAAGAGAACTCTTCCCGGATCACCCGGTTTTCCGGTAGGAGGCATGAGTTTCGGAATGTTCATGCGGCTTGCCTTTTTTAAACCCTTTTGCGCGTCTTCAAACGCTTTGAGCTGGGTTCGTTTTTCCATCTGCAGTTTGATCTCTTCGAGGAGCCCCGTCTTTTTGATGAACTTGTCCAGATGTTTGTCCACGGCGTTCCGAATCTCTTCATTGAGGTCGTTGATCAGATAGGATTTATCCTGCGATTTAAAACGCGGGTTCAAAAGTCTCGCGTTCACATACATATGAAAACAGTTTCTCACGTCGTTTCTCGTGGAACTCGTTTTGAGTTTCTTTTCCAACGCGGTGATCTGGCTTTTTTTGCGGACCTCGTCACAAATCCGATTTTCGAGGTATTCGATGGCGGATCCTCCCTGCGGAGCGAAGATGGAATTGACCCAGGTGAGATTTTTATTCTGGCCGATTACAAGATATGTTTCGAGATGCAGCTGTGAAGCCGAACCTGGGGCGAGATAATCCATCTTGTAATATACGAGGTCAGAATGGGAAAAGATCTCGTCCAGACCCTTTTTGAATTTATACTTTTCCTTTTTCCCTTTGAAGACGAATTGCACTTCTAGTCCTGGGTTCGTCATCGCGATATCCTGAAGATACTGCTTCATCAATTCGACGTTAAACGACGTGTCGAGCCCGTTGAAGTATTTCGGATTCAGTTCGAATTCCACCGAAGTTCCGTGGTCTTCCTTGGAGGCCTTTTCGATCAGTTCCTGCATATTCGTCTTTTTTAATAAAGGTCCGAGTTTTTCGATCTGGTCCTTCGTTAAAAGATTACAATCGGTGAATTTTCCGTGTTCGTCGAAATAGAGAAAAACCTTTTCGGTGTCCTCTTTGGAAAGTTTATAGGAGCGGATCTGTTTTTTTACGTCGTCGTGAACGGTGAATAATTTCTTGAACGAAGTTCCGTTGTTCACCGTTTTCACCTTAAAATAATTGGAGACCATACGAACGAGAGATATACCGACCCCGTTCTGACCGGCGACGTGATCCTGTTTTACGTGATCGTCGAAATTCTCCCCGTACATCAGATGGAGATAAACTCCTTCCGCGTTCGCGGCGGGAATTCCCCGTCCGTTATCCGAGATCGTAATACTTTTGCGATCCGAAGAAAGTTGGATGATCAGTTTGGACATCTTGTCTTTTTCGGGAATCGTTTTGTCCTTTTGATTTTTGCGGTATTCGTCCACGGCGTTCATACAAGCCTCGTCGAGACATTTCAATTTCGCCGGAACGTCCTCCAATTCCTCGTGGACGATTTCGTATTTTCCTTCGTTGTTTTTACGGAAAAAATGTTGTTCGAATGTGGACGCGGAATTCTGACCGAGCCACATTCCGGTTCTCATCCGAACGTGTTCTACGTTGGATAATTTTTTAAAATTTCTTTCCTGGGACGTTTTTTCTTTTCCTTTCGTTTTGTCTGCGCTCATACTTTATCCCATTTATTTTGAAGTTCGTCCAACTCCGTCATCATGAATTCGGTCAATTTTTTGTCTTCTTTGACCAATCCTTGGTATCTCGCAAGAGTCGTTTTCGCTTCCACGATCGCCTCTTCGCATTTTCTCACTTCATCGATCGTCATTCTATAGACGGGAATCGTGGATAACCATTCGAAGTATTTGAATTTTGAGGCTTTGAGTTTGTCCTCGAAGTCCTTTTTGGATTTGATTCCGATCACTTTTTCGTTCCATTTTTCCTTGATGAATCGTATCAGTTCGGAATTCCTTTCGATCTTTTCCTCTTCCAGACCGGAAAGACGTTTGAATCTCCGGATCAAGTGTGTTTTACGAAAATCGCAGAAACGTTTGATGATCTCTTCGGGTTTGAAATTCTTCAACTTACCGTCGTATGTGATCACGTTCGTCGCAAGGGTTTGGACGTCCTCCTTGTTGAAGAGGGCCATGATTTCCTTTTCGGAAGGTTTTTCCCCTTTTTTGTATTGAAGTTCGATCCGGAACGTTTGACTGGAATAATCCACATAGTCTTTGAGCCAGGAATCTTTTTTTTCGAGAATATCGTCGAGAAGGGAAACCACCTTTTCCCGATTCCAGTTCATCGGAGAATCCGTAAGATACAACGTTTCGCCTTCCCATTTGAACGCGAACGTGGTCGCCATCGTGATGTTCCCCGCTTCGGACTCGGCCAGTTTGACTTCGCCGTTGAAGTTCTTGTACCAAGGTTTAAGCGGAAGAGGCTTTTTCGTTTTTAAATAATTGATCTGTGATTTGACGATGTCCGCAAGTCTATGACCCGGAATAAAACAACGGAATCCGGTCGCGATTCCCTGGATATTGTTGAGTAAGACGATGGGAACTTTTCCCACGAAGTGAATCGGTTCGTCTTCGGTTTCGTCGTAGTTTTTGACGTAGTCGATGTCGGGAAGACTTTCGAAAAATCCCAAATCCTTCACGAAGTCGGAGAGTTTTACTTCCGTATAACGCGGAGAGGCGATCGCGCTCGGATCCAACACGTCGCCGAACGTCCCTTCTCCGGAAACCAGAGGAATATTATTCGCGAACGTAAAGTCCTGCGCCATTTGGGAAAGTGCGTCTTGGATGGATCGATCTCCGTGCGGATGATATCCCATCGCGAGGCCGGCCACTTTTACGGTTTTTGTGTAACGGTTTCTCGCGTCCGAATTCCACATCGCCCAGAGAATTCTTCTCTGAACCGGTTTTAATCCGTCGATTTCGTGGGGAATCGCCCTTGAATCGCAGACATAGCGCGAATATTTTCTCTGATCGTCATTGACTTGATCTTCAAAAGGACGTTTCGGAAACGCTTCCTTCGATTTTGGTGGATTGGAATTCTTCATACGGTTTTGGCCAACGAAATTCTAGAACACTTTCCTGTCAAATGTAAAAAGTTGACAGGAATTTGGAACAGTGTTTTACAAGCAGACATTTGAACAATCCGCTTTCGCGCATTTGCTTATCGGACCCCCTGTTTTTGTAAAGAAAGTTTAATTTTCGGGTTTTTCCTTGCAGGTTTTTCGAAAAAACCCGATTTACAATTCGATGCACGATCATTCCCGCTTAAGAATACCGATCTCGATCCGATTTTTGTATTTCGTCCGTAATCCGCTGATTTTGGCGGTTTCAGTCTTTCTAATACGTTGCGGCGGCATTCGCGAGGTTTGGTTCGAACGTTCTTCTCCCGTTTCCGAAACCTATACGAATCAGATTTTTTTCGCAGCCAAGCCGTTCCTTTCTTCCGGATACGAACCCTCCAGTTTTCAAGCGCGTTACGTTTTCTTAAAGAATCGATCCGGTAAGGAGGAAATGGTTCAAGGAATTCTAAAATACCTCGAACTTTCGGAAACCAGCGGAAGAACCGAAAAGAATCTCGTCTTCGTTTCGGAATGGAAAGGAAATTTCCGAAGAGATACTCAGGAAAAACACAAGATCGAATTCGAACCGAAGTTCGTTTTGAAACGTTTGGAGATTTCCGAAAACGGAAACTTACCGGAAATCCGGGAACCGATCCCGAAAACCGAGTCGATTCAATCTCTGAAAAAAGTTTTCGCACTCGACGAGGAAGGAGCTTTGCGAGAAGTCGAGGAAATCAGATTCGTACCGGGAATCGGAACTCTTCGTTGGAAACACGGTTTGCGCGGAATCATCGTCAAGGTCATGCAGACCGAGTTCGTCAACGCAAAGGGAGATTCCCGTTCCGCGCGGGACTACGATTATGAATCGATGGAATATCCTGCGTCGAAGTTTTTAACCGGAAGCGCTCCGGTTCTTCCGTTACGGAAATCGGATACGACCGCGGATTATTATTGTTTGGATTATCCGGACGAAACCGAATTGATTTCCTCTAAAAAGAAAGGGCTTAAAAAATCCGTTTCCTTTTACGATTTGATCGCAAATAAACCATTTACCGCAACGGTAGATTTCAAAAATTATCCTATCATAAGAATTTCCAACGAGAAGAATTGATTCCAATGAACCAAACCAAAGAAGTTCGTACAAGATTTGCACCGTCCCCCACCGGGTTTTTACACGTAGGTGGAGCAAGAACGGCTTTGTTCAATTATTTATACGCTAGGTCGCAGGGCGGAAAATTCATCCTTCGGATCGAAGACACGGATCAAAACCGTTCCACGGAAGATTCGTTCAAAATCATATTAGAATCTTTGCAATGGTTGGGAATTCAGTGGGACGAAGGACCCGGCGTGGGCGGCGATCACGGACCGTATATTCAAAGCGAACGTCTCGGAATTTATAAGGAATACACCGACAAACTTCTAAAGGAAAAAAAAGCCTACCGTTGTTTCTGCACGCAAGAGGAATTGGAAGCCAAAAAAAAACAAGCGGAAGCGATGGGAGTTCCCTACGTTTACGACGGCTTACACGCGAACATGTCCGACGAAGAAGTGGACGCAAAACTCAAAGCGGGAATTCCGTATTCGATCCGATTTAAAACTCCCTCCAAAACTTTGATCATCGACGACATCATTCAGGGAAAAGTGAAATTCGAAACCAAATTGATCGGCGATTTTATCATCGTTAAGTCGGACGGATTTCCCTCGTATAACTACGCGGTGGTGGTAGACGACGCGTTGATGAAAATCAGTCACGTCATCCGAGGAGTGGGACATCTTTCCAACACTCCGAGGCAGATTCTTTTGTACGAAGCGCTCGGGTACGAGGTTCCCGAATTTGCACACGCTTCCGAGATCGTGGGAATGGACGGTAAAAAACTTTCCAAACGCGCCGGGGCCACTTCGATTTTGGCCTTTCGCGATTTGGGATATCTGCCCGAAACGTTCCGCAATTATATGGCGCTTCTCGGTTGGACATCTCCGGACGGAAGGGAATTTCTGACAAGCGGCGAACTGGAAACGATTTTCGACGTACATCGTTGTTCCAAATCCCCTTCCACCTTCGACGTGTTCAAAAAACCGAAAGGCGGGGATGAAGAAGTCGTTACGAACTTTTCCGATCTTGCACAAATCGCGGAAGCCATGAATCCTAAATCCAAACTGAATTGGTTGTCCAATCGAACGATTCGGGATTTGAATATATCCAAAGTATTAGAAGCGCTATTCCCTTTTATTAGGGACCGAAAGGACATTCCGGAAGAAGTAAAAAATCCGAGTAACACGACGCTGACCTCGATCGTCGAATCTGTTAGAGTGTATCTGGACAACCTGACGCAGGCTCCGGACTACATTGCGGAATTTTTCGTCACGGATTTGAGAATTCAATCCGAGGAGGCCGCCGGGTTCCTGAAGGAAGGCGACGGTCCAAAAGTGGTCGGAGAATTCTACGGAATGCTGAAGAAAGAAGCCCCGAAAACCGATGAGGATTATAAGAACCTTATGTCCAAAGTCGGGGAAATTTCCGGACAAAAGGGAAAAACTCTCTATATGCCGATCCGGGCAGCAACCACCGGAAAGTCGGCTGGGCTGGAGTTACCGATTCTTTTTCCGCTTTTGGGGAAGGAAAAACTCCTCCAGAGAATCGAAAAAACCGCGGCCGAAGTAGGAATTTCGTTGTCCTCCTGAAAAAAAGCGGTATATTTTGCTCAAATCACCCACTTTAGGCTGTTACTCTGGGAAGCGGGTGCCGAGATACAAATGAGAGATTCGGACGAATCAATGCTGGTGAAACATCACGGTGGATCGTACGTCATGTTCCTGCCCACCGACCTGACCAGTATCAAAGAACTACGTTCCGCTTTACGGAATTCCCTCGCGGAAAATCGTTTTTCCGCAAAGGATATTTCCCAAATCGAACTGGCCGCCGATGAGGCGCTGACCAACTCGATTTCGGCGAACGTCAAAGTGAGTTCCGGCGAAACCATCATCTGCCGTTGGCTCATCCGCGATCATAAATTCACCTTGTGGATCATGGATTACGGTTCCGGTCTGAAGGCGGAAAAATTGGAAGCGATCCCCGCGGATACGAAACCTTCCAATCTCAAAGATTATATTTCCTATATCCAAAAATATCAGGAAAAAAAATGCGAGATCCTTCCGTGTAGAGGTTCGAAAGTTTCTCACAGAAACACGGGAAAAGGTCTGCAGATCATCCAATCCCTGATGGATTCCTTCCGGATCATGTATCATTGCGGGGAAGGGAAAATTTCCACGAACCCGGACGAAAAAAACATCAAAGGTTCGATCATAGAACTCGGTTTCGACGCTTCCAAACATCCCGCATAAAACTATGACCTTGAACGAATTCGCCGAGCGGGTGCTTTTCGGTCCCTCTCTCGAAGATAAACTTTTTTCACCCGCCGATCCTCCCATAGACATTACAATTTCCGAATATTCTAATTTACCCGTCGCTCCGGTGCGTGATAAGCGGATCCAAATCAGCGATCGTAAAAGTAAAATCCCCCGTTTGGAGCAGCTTTTTATCGAGGACAATCGTTACGTCACTCTACATCATTTCGCCAATCACGAGTTGATGGCGATCGAATTGTTCGCGTATGCGATCCTGAAATTCCAGGACGCCCCGAGCTCCGTACGTTTCGGTTTGTATCGAACGCTTCTCGAAGAGCAGACACATTTGCGGCTATATCTTTCCGAGATGAAAAAAGGGGGAATGGAACTGGGAGATCGACCGTTGAATTATATCTTTTGGAAACAACTTCCTAGGATGTCCACGCTGGAAAAATTTTATGCGGTGATGGCGATCTCGTTCGAAGGGGCCAATCTGGACTTCTCCAAAATTTATACCCTTGCTTTCGAACGTTTCGGTGATTCGGAAAAAGCGGCGATCATGCGGAAGGTTTACGAAGACGAGATCAAACACGTTCGCAGAGGTTACGATTATATCCGAAAACGAATGCCCGAGGACGTCGGCGAATGGGATCATTATCGTTCTTTGATCGAGTTTCCGTTCACTCCTCGTCGCGCAAAGGGATATCACTACTTTCCCGATACGAGGATCGAGGCAGGATTTTCCCGGGAATTCGTAACGGCGTTGGAAAATTACGAGGACGAGTATACGGGCAGAGTCAATTCCCGCATCTTAAAAGAGGTCTTAGACCTCGATTCGATCGCTGGAAAATCATAGACAGTCCGTTTTCCCTCCCGGATTCTGTTACCGAACATGAATCCATTCTCTTTCAGTTTTAGAAAAATCTTTCTTCTCATTATTTTTTCAGGAATCGCGGCGGGATGCGCTTCCAAAACGCCTTCCGATTCTAAGATTGTCGAATTATTATTTTCCGCGGAAGAGCGCAAAAATCCGGACGTGATCCTGAAAAAAGTCGGCAATTTGGACGAAGATCCCGAATTGGAATCCTTTGTTTTGGTCCGCAACGGAACCGAGGAGGTTTTGGGAACGTTTCAAAAAAAGGACGGGGAATGGATTTTAGACGGCAAACTTTCCTTTTCTCTTTTGAACATCGGTCCGCTTCACTACGATCCTTCCAAATCGTCGTGGCTTCCGGGTGAATCCGAAACGTCCCGATCCAAAGAAGCGGGTTACATAGTTAAGAGAATTCTAATGGAAGAACTTCCCGGAGACGGTTTTAACACTTTGTTTTTGGAAGTGTTAAGCGAAGAACCTCCGCTCGGACTTTTTTCTGTTCCGTATGCGATTCGAAAAGGTCGTAAAATTTTAGACGGACTTTTATCGTTGAAGGACCACGAGTTTTTGGCTAAAAGCAAACGGATCGATTTCGAATACAATAAGACCGAAAAGAACATCACCATCTTTCCATCAAATCGTAGTTATGCGCAGAATTTCATCTTCAACGGATGGGAAATGGTTCCCGATATTCCGAGGGTGGCCGTTCCTTCTTTGCTTTCGTTGGAAGCCCCGCAGGAATGGAAAAAGGGAATTCCGGGTGAAGTCGTCGTCTGGTTTAAAAATAGGGGTTCGTACGCGGGAACGACGTATCTTTCCCTTTCTTTTCCGGACGGTGGAAAAGTGATCCTCGATACTTCCAAGGAAGGGCAGAGGTTTTATTCTCCGGGATCCAGTGTTTTTTCTTCCGCGGGAAAATACGTCAATTCGTCCGTTCCGTTAGTCGAAATCACGAAAGAAGGTTGGGGCAGAAATCATAAATACGGAATTCGTTTTTCCTTAACTCCGGATAAGGACGGAACTCCGAACGTATTGTTCCGTTCCTCGACGCGGATGGGGACACAGGTGATCAATCTTCCGAGCCAATCCGGTTCGGTTCAAAAACAGAGCGATCAACAAGGATTTTCCGCTTATAAATTGGAGCTGGTTTCCAGAAAAGAATGACCGATCTCGCAGGAAAAAAATTGAAAGCCGCAAGGGCCGAAGTCGTACGCGCGCAAGTGGAACGCTTCCGCGTTTTTTACGCGAGTTATTTCCATTTAGAGGAAACGATTCCGATGGTGGAATATTTCTTCGAAAAGATATACAATCTGGAAGGAAGGGAAGTCTGGCTCCAACTTGCGATGGATACGTATCAGAAAGTCAAGGGTATGATGAAGGAAAGTTCGCGCGAAAACATCGAATATCTCATCGAACTCAACAACCTTACGGAAGAACTGGATACGATCCTCGCGAAACAATTGGTGGATTCCGGTTGGGACGGAAAACGTCTTACCCGCGAAGAATACGACCTCCAATACGCCCGTATGGGTCATTACAAGGAAAGAAGCAGGCAGCTCGAAATCGTATTAAGGAATCTTAAAGTATTTTATGAACTCGCACACAAGCCTATCAGCGCCTATCTCATAAAGCCGGCGCGTTTTATGGCCTCGGTGCTCGGGGTTTCGGCTTTGTTTCAAAGCGTTGAAGAGGCGTATAATGCGACTTTGCCTGTTTCGTCGGACATATTCGATTCTTTTTACGAGGAAGTTAGGAAACGGGAAACGGACTTCATCGAAACACTGTTAGGTGATCATAGGAAGGAAGCGTGAGTCGTCTTCGTAGACAACTTCTGGAAAGGAGCCGACGTAGGGACGAATCCCACGAAAACCGGGAGCGCTGGCTTCTTACGTACGCAGATATGATCACTCTACTTTTGGGTTTGTTCATCATCATGTATTCGATTTCGCAAGTGGATCAAAACAAACTAAAACAGGTTGCCGACGTAATCCGCGGAGGGTTCGGTTTGGGTGAATCCTTTTTCCAGGGGAACAATATCGCGATCGAAGAGGATCCGCTTCTTCAGCCGAGGACCCAATTATACCGTTTTTGGGAGCGCGTTAGTTACGCTTTAAAACGCCTGAAGGAAAAGGCCAAACTAAACATCGGAATCCAGGAAACCGAGGAGATTAAAATCGTGTTGTTCGGAACTTCGTTGGGAGAAGGACAGTTCCGTCCCGACGAGGACATGAACTTCGCCTTTCAAAAAATCTCCGAGATGTCCGGCGCCATGGACGTGGACATTTCCCTTAGAGTCCAGATTCCGTACGGAAACGAGGCCGCTCAAAAGGGATTTCGCAACGCCTGGGAATACAACGCTTATCGGGCCGAGCTGATAGCCGATTCTTTATCAAAAAATTATAATATACCAAAGGAAAGGATTTCGATCGAGGCTTCGAGCTCGTACAAGGCGCCGGAGAATTCACCATTAACTCCGGAAGGCAAGGCTTCCGGAGAACGGGTCGAAATTTTTATCCGCAAAAAATCGCAACATTGATCGGGAAATTTATGAACGGAAAAAATTCACGTAGAATCTTAAAAATCGTTTCGATAGGAGTATTATTGTTTTGTTCAATCGTTTGCAAAAAACAATCCATCCCGAACGGCCTTATCGATGAAAAATGGAGAGAGGAATCGTCGGAACTGGTTTCGTCTTATTGTCAAAAATTGGCAGAGTGCGCCGAAAATCAAAAAGCGGATCTTAAGGAATCGACGAACGAGCTCGTTCGGGAACGTTTAAATCCGGCTTATTGTGCGGATAAATTCCGCAAATCGAACGCATATCTTCTTGCAAACGAGGATCCTGAAAAGATCAAACAAATCGTGCGAGGTTGTTTTAAATCCGTAATCATGGAGTCTTGTGAAAAAATCCGCACAGGAGTGATCGTTATGTCCGCCGACTGTGCCGTTCTTCAGAACATTCAGTCGAAACGTTAACTTCGGTCAGATCATGCTTCGCGGTCTCAAACGTCTCAATCGATACGACAAAAAACTTTTCAAGATTCTCAAACTCGGAGGTAAGTTGACGAGTTTGAATCAGATCGGATTCTCCCGAAAAACAAAGGAAGGATTCCGGTTTCCGATTCATGCACTTCGTATCGGTACGGAAAAAGGTCTAAAAGAACATCCAGTCGGGATCGTAGCCGGTGTTCACGGATTGGAAACGATCGGTATTTTGGTTCTTCTCGATTTCTTGGAATACGTTCTGCATCCCGATTCAACCGGGTTTTTGCCCGAATTACAAAAAGGAAAATTGGGAATCGTAGTGTTACCCGTCGTTAATCCTGGCGGCGTGGTTTTAAAACAGAGATCCAATCCCGGCGGAGTGGATTTGATGAGGAACTCCGGAGTTGAAGCTGTTCGAGCGCTTCCGTTTTTCGGAGGTCAAAAAATTTCCAATCGTCTTCCTTATTTTAGGGGAAACGGATTGGAGCCGGAGTCCAGAGCGTTGTTTCGATTGATGCAGGATTGTTTTTTTCAAACGGAAAACGCGGTGATGCCGGTTTTGGATCTGCATTCCGGTTTCGGAACGATCGACAACGTATGGTGGCCTTACGCTTTTACGAAAACTCCCTGTCCCGATACTCCTTTGTATCAAAAAATCGCGGATCATCTTAAGGATCATTGCGGCCATATTCATTTTCAATACGGACCTCAAAGCGAAACATATACGACCCATGGAGATCTTTGGGATAGGTTCTACGATCAATATCGGACATACCAAGGTTTGTATCCCGCGATTTCCGGTTCCAAATTTCTTCCGATCACTTTGGAGATAGGAACTTGGTCGGATATCAAGGAGGATCCGACCAAACTTTTCCGTAAGCGCGGTATTTTTAATCCGGCTTCGTTTAACAAAATCGAAACGGTGGGTCGATACAGGGGTTTCTTGCGCGATTTTGTGCGTTTGGGGTTGAAAAAACCGAAAGATTGGGGTATTTAAACGGAAATCAGATGGAATTCCAATGCGACTAAGCTATGGATTTCAAAATATTTGATTTATCTAATTTTGAATATTCAAAAAATTTAAAATTCCATCGATCCCCGAGACGAAATCCTCCGGGTCCGCCAAAAGACCGAGAACGATTTTTCCTGACGATTCCTCCTCCTGAAATCCGAACATTTCTCCCGGATGGACGTAGATCCTGCTTTTTTTTAGAAGTTCCAGGGCGAATTGTTCCTCGGGAAAAAAAAGGGCGCTTTCCAAAACGCAGTACCAGCCCGCTTGCGGAATTTTAGATCCAATTTTTCCGGCAACGTTCGCGCCCGCAAGAACGGACCGAAGATACGCGAGATTTCTGCCGATTCGTTTTACTATCTGCGATTGTATCATATTTCTCCAGCGAAAAAGTTCCGGAAGTACGTTTTGAACGGGGGCATTGGCCGATAAATAAGTATCCGATATCAGCTCCAGATATTCGGCCGCTTTTTTTTTCCATTCTTTCGGTCCGCTTATCAGAATCCAAGACAGTTTCATACCCGGTAAACCCAGACTTTTGGAGAGACCGTTTACGGTTATTACGGGAGTTTTTTCATCAAGAATCGTACTGTGTTTTTCGTCCCCGTAAACGTAATCGGAAAAGACCTCGTCGATGACCATAGGAATATTATGTTTTATTAATGTATTTCGTATCGATGCGAAATCCTCCTTGGTCAGGATCGATCCCGTCGGATTGTTCGGACTGACAACCAGCAGAATTTTACTTCGAGAAAGGTCCTGCGGTTCCAAATCCTCCGGCCTCAACTTCCATCCGTTTTCTTTTTTAGTGCGGTAATGGATAGGGTTTAAATTTTCCATCGCGGATAGGAATTCGAACAAGGGATATCCCGGTGCGGGAATTAGGATCGAATCTCCCGGATCGCAGAACAATTTGAATAGATAGGAATACGCTTCCGAAGAAGAGGAAACTAAAAAAAGATCCTCCGGATCGATGGTATATCCTTTGGACGCGTAGTAGTCGCAGACCGTTTTTCTCGCTTCCAAAACTCCACGAGGATCCGGCCGATACGCGATACAATCCGCGGATTGAAACGCATGGGAAATCGCTTCCCTAGGATATTGAAATCCCATTTCCGTCGGATTGGAAGCGGTGAGATCGAAGTATTTGACGCCGTTACGATCAAAGTCGGATAAAACGGCGGCGAATTCGTTTTCTCCTTCCTGAAAGGAAAACCTCGAACTGAAATCCGGTTTCATGGCGAACCGCTTTTGAATTTTTGAACGACGTAAAAAATTGCTGATAACAAAACGCTGACAAGAACGGACGTCGTGACCGGAAAATAGAATCGGAAGTTTTCTTTTTCTATCCGTATGTCCCCCGGTAATTTTCCGAGTTCGTTTAAGAAAGGAAATTTATTTCCATAAAGAAAAAAAATTCCGAGCAAAAAAAATAGAACGCCGAGGATCAAAAACGGTTTTGCGAAAGATTCCATAGTTTAAAAAACCTTAATCCTTTCCGCTTGCGCGGTCAAGGAGCATTCGGATTTATTTACGGATCGGAACCGCATCCAAGGTTTGAAGTTCGATCTTTGTTTCCTTTTCCGGGCTTAGCAAGGGCACGTAGGACTTGATGAATATTTCGCCGGACTTTACGTACGGAACGTTTTCTTTGGTTAATTCCAAAAACATTCGGAAATAAAGATTTTTAACGCCAAATCCGCGTTTTGCGACCGTGCCTTCGAGGTAATAGGGTTTAAGAGAATTCTTTTCGTAATAAATCTTTCCTTTGAAGTGTCTCGGCGAGGATTGGAGCGGAGACACTTCGATTTCATAACAGAACTTATCCCGGATCGTCACCGGTCCTGAAATTCGGTACGAATAGTGATCCTGCGATTGATCGTCGAAAATCGGATACGTAGGCGAGGCCCTTTCCGGTTCGTATTCCTTCGGAGACAACGCCTGTCCGTTTTTTACGTAACTCAGCGCTACGATCACGGGCCTTTCATAGTAATATTCCACTCTACGCGTAGAAATCTGAGATACGGAAATTTTTTGACCGGTTTCGGAATTGGTTTCGGTTACGATCAAATCCCTCCTATAATCGATTCCTTTGAATTTGGAAATGGAATTGCGGGAGTTCTGTTTGATCGTTTCGAAAATTTGATTCAGATCCTCCTTTGCGGAGATTTCCCTTTCCGAAAAAAAAGTTCCTTCGAGGATATAAAGAATCAAAAATAAAAATTTCCATTTCATTCGAAAAGGGTTCGATTCCATTTTGATTGCACCGGGACGGAGCAAAATAATAAACCGAACCCTTTTCGATGCAAGAAATTATTCTTCCTCGGGTTAAAGATCCGAAAAAGCGGAGTTATCTTCCTGATCGAAGGCGTTTACGATTTCGGCCAATCCTCTAAGAGGAGGGAAGAAGCGCGTTTACTGAAAGCCATAATCGTATAACTAGGATCAACGGAAACACCGGTCGGGAAAACGCTCGAATCCGAGACGTATAAGTTTTTGATTCCGTGCACCCTGTGTTTCCAGTCCACTACACTACGGGAAGGGTCCGTTCCCATTCTGCATCCGCCTGCGGGATGAGGAGCCGCCATCATCATGGAAGCCGGCGATAGTTCCAAGGAATCGACCTTGTCGGTTTCCTTTTCGGAATCGATCCTCGTTTTTTTCATATCGGGAAGAAGCACCCACTCCGCTCCAGCCTTAAAGTTCAGTTGAACCTGTTTTCGTATACAATCCCGAAGTACGGCCTTGGTCACCTTACCGAAGTTATACGTTACGGTTCTTTTTCCGGAGGAATTCACCGAGATATTTCCTAGTTCGGAAGGCACGTCGTCGATCCAACCGATCGTTCCTCCGAAATGCGGCAAACGTTTCATCATCTCTCTGTGTTCGGTTCCGAATCCGGGAATCAACGCCGCTAAACTTCCCGGTTGAAGCTGATTGGCCATGATCAAATATCCGCCTTCGACGTAACGTCCTTCCTGAAACCGAGCCAATCGAAATTCCTCCACTCCGAACGCGGAAGGAATATTCCTCCATTGTAGGATCGGCTCTTTATAGAAGGCGTGGACGAAAGGGGACGGGTTGATCGCAAGAAACTCTCCCAATGCGGGAAGTTTCTTTTTGAATCCGTTTTTAAGCAGAAACGTGGAGCTTCCGAATCCTCCGGCCGCGATCACAAAGACGGGAGCTTCGAATTTCAAAACGATTTCGGATATTTTTCCGGAAGGACGATCGATCATTACCGCCTCCAAAAATTCCACTTTGTCCCCTTTCATAGAAAGTTTTACGGCTTTGCAATCCGCATAAATATCAGCACCCAACGCCATCGCCCGGGGGATATGAGTTACCAGCTGGCTTTGTTTTGCCCCGAACATACATCCCTGCATACAATGCCCGGACTTCTGACAGTTTTTTCTCGCTTGCGGAACCGGATTTCCTTCCCATCCGAGGGATTGAGTCGCTTTCCGTACGAGGTAATTCATTTTATTATGATATTCTTCTTTTGCCGGATGAACGTTCAACGTTTCATCCAACTCTTTCCAATACGGTTTAAGATCCTCCGGTCCGTGTGCGTGGATTCCGTATTCGTTTCTCCATAACTCGAGTCGATCGTCCGGAGTTCTATAACTATCCGCCCAATAATGAACGGAGGCGCCGCCCACGTTTTTACCGTAGACTAAGTTGATCGTGCCGCTTCCGTCCGTGGCCATGTTTCTTTCCGCGGAAACTTTACCGGCCATATTCAATTCACGGTTATCGAATGTGCCCGTGTGATAATAACCTCCCTCTTCGATAAGGACCACCTTCTTTCCGTTTTTGGAAAGTTCGTATGCGAGAGTTGCACCTCCGCATCCCGTGCCCACTATCACCGCGTCCGCCCGAACTGTTCTCGATTCTCCCAGATTTTTCCATTCGTAAACGCGGCCGCTCATGATTCCCCCAAGATTTTTTTGTAATAGATTCTAGATTCGCTCAGTTTTTCAGGAGGGTTTCCGAAAGGTCCTTCGTATGATATGGCTTTAAAGGTCGATTCGTGCCCGTAATACATCAATAAGACGGGCATTTTAAGATTTGCTAATGCAGCTCGAATCGTATCCGAGTCGGTCGATTCCTTCGACATCAGGAAACGTTTCCGATCCTCTTCGTTTAATCTTGAAAAACGACTCCAATAACCAGTGATCAGCGGAAGGTATTCGAGGATCAGTATTAGATTTTTGAAGTCGTCGGTGATGCCGGAATCCACGAAAAAAAATTCCTCATCAAGTCTCCGTATAACTTCCGCTTTTTCTATGTCCGGAAAACCGATTTCCTGCGGCAGGATCGTCTCCGAATACGCCTGCAAAAATTCCGCTTCGGAAGTAGAGAAGAACAACGTTTTGGGAATCGAGGAGCGTTTTGAATTTTTGATGAAGAACACTCCGATACAAAGGCTGAACAGACCGCCGAGCCCGAAACCGAGCAGTTTTCTTCTTGAGAATTTTTCTGAAAACACGTTCATCGTTCCGTGAGTATTCCTATCTCGGAATCGGTGTCAATTCTGAAAACGGGATTGACGAAACAATCGTTCGATTAACTTTGTAACGCATGGCCGACAAAAACGATAAAGTCAAACAGAACGTTTCCGGAAAATATTATATCGATAACACTTGTGTGCCTTGCAACGATTGTTTGGAAGAAGCTCCGATGCTTCTCAAATATACGGACGACGAATCAAAGGTTTATTTTCATAAACAACCTTCGAATCCCGAAGAGGAAATCGCGGCTAAAAAAGCCATGGAAATCTGTCCGGTCGAAGCCATCGGCAACGACGGAGAATAATCCGTTTTTGCCGGGTATTTTTTTGCCCGACGTATAATCGTTTTTTCTAATATTCTAATTTCTCATTTTTCGATTTCCTCCCTTGAACGTACGCACTTCTTTGTGGATTCCAATTCCGAATTTTTCCGTTTTTCGGGGTCCGTCGCGGAATTGCGGGTTTCAGCGATTCGATTTCGGAATACCTTTCTTCTGCTCGAAAAAAAAGTGCATCGAAACGTTTTCAGCGTGAATGATTGTCTTTTTATGAAAGAATCTTGATTCTAAGACTTATACGGGCGGTTTTCTTTTGAATAAAATCAATCCCACGTCGGAGACTTTTTACAAATTCCTCGTAGAAAGAAGTTCAGAACTGATCTGTTACCATGAACCGGGCGGAAACTATATTTACGTCAGTCCTTCCGTCACTCCTATGCTCGGATATCTTCCCGAGGAATTGATCGGCAAAACGCCGTACGATTTTTTTAATCCTTTGGATCGGGATAGGATTTCTAAAACTTCGCACGAACCCGTAAAACAAGGTAAAGGAATCGACTTGGTCGAATATCAATTCCTGAAAAAGGACGGGAGATACGTTTGGCTTCAGACGATCGCCCAGCCGATTCTCGACGAAAACGAAACCGTGATAGGAATATTAACTTCTTCCAGGGAATACAAGGGTTTGACGACGATCGTGGACGAATCGGAGCAGAGACGCGCTTTGGACGAAGTCCGTCTTTCCGAAGAAAAGTTCTACAACGCTTTTTTTTATTCCGGAGTAGGGATGGCGATCGTTTCCTTGGAAGGCAAATGGCTGGAAGTCAATCCTCACCTAACGGAGATTATAGGTTATACACGGGATGAAATTCTAAAATTGACGTTTCAGGATATAACACATCCGGACGACCTCGAAGAGGATCTGGGATTGGTGCGGGAGCTATTGGAGGGTAAACGCGATACTTATAGAATGGAAAAAAGATATTTCCATAAAAACGGAAATACGATTTGGATTCTTCTTATCGTTTGTATGGTTAGGGACGCCAATAAAAAACCTCTATTTTTCATTTCGCAAATTCAGGATATAACCGACCGCAAGAATATGCTTTCCGCCCTCATGGAAAAAAACGAAGCGCTTCAGAATTTGAGCAATCGACTCGCGGAAAGAAACGCGCAGCTGGAGGAATTCAATCAGATCGTATCGCATAACCTAAGGGCCCCGATCGGAAATATTTTCACTCTTGCGGGAATGCTCCGCGAAAAAGACGGTGCGGATAAAGAGGAGCTGCTCGAATCCCTCGAAATCAGCGCTAAGGATCTTATGACCACTTTGAACGATATCGTGGAAGTGATTAAAATCAGAAGAAACCTGAATATAGACGCGCAGACCGTCTCGTTTCAGGACGCCTTTTTTAAAGTGCAAAATCTTTTATCGGCTCAAATCAAGGAAGTGGGCGCCGATATCCGATACGATTTTTCGGCGGCGCCCGAGATTCTTTATCCTAAAGTTTATTTGGAGAGTATCCTACTCAATCTTCTTAGCAACGCCTTAAAATACTCGGATCCGAGTAAACAAACCTTGATATCCTTCGTCTCATTCGTGGAAGAGAAAAAAATCTTTTTAGCGGTCCGAGACAACGGGTTAGGGATTGACCTTAAAAAATACGGCCATCAGATATTTAAAATGAATAAGACGTTTCATCGTGAAAAAGAAGGGCAAGGTATCGGTTTATTTATGACGAAGAATCAGATCGAATCCTTGGGAGGAGAAATCACGGTGGAAAGTACCCCCGGCAAAGGAACGACCTTCATCGTTAATTTCGATAAATACAATGATTTCGAACAACGTTGATATGAATTTCTGGCTGATCGATGATGATTCCATCTATATTATGATCGCAAAGCGATTTCTGGAGAAGGACGGAAGAACCAAAAAACTGAGGGACTTCCAGGACGGCGAAATCGCCCTGCAGCAGTTGCAAAGTTTGAGCGGAGACAAGGACGAACTTCCGGACGCGATTCTACTCGATATCAATATGCCGTTTATGGACGGTTGGCAGTTCTTGGACGAATTCAAAAAAATCCGGGGAGATCTCGCTAAAAACGTCAAAATTTTTATGGTCAGCTCTTCCGTCGATGAGCGAGACATCGTAAAGGCGAATTCGTTTCCCGAGGTGAAAGGTTATCTTTCCAAACCTCTCACACAGGATCATATTCAAAAACTCTACAACGATTTGACCTGAGTTTTAACCCAGTCGAATGTGAATTGCAGCGCCTTTTCCGTATCGACGACGGGTTTATAACCTAACACCGATTTGGCCTTTTCGATCGAAACTGGATTTTGTCTTAGGAGAAAATTTACCCCTTCCCTGGTAGCCGGCGGTCGTTTTCCGAAAACTCCGAACCCGTATTCCATCAAAACGACAAAAGTTTTCAACAGCCAAGCGGGCAGAGAGGGCGGCCTTGAAATTTCTGCGGCGTCCGCGAGACGGAAGAAATATTCCTTCCAGGTCATCGGGTGATCGTCGGTTATGTTGAACGATTGACCCCAAGCCTCTTTTTCCAACGCGAGTAACGTTCCTGCCACGAGATTGTCCACATAGGTGAGATTGATCGTTCCTTTGCCTCCGTCCGGTAAGGAAAAAAGTTTTTTCTTCATCAATTGAACGGGGCGTACGACCCAAGGTATCGAACCCGGTCCGTAAACGTCTCCGGGGCGAACGATCAAAATTCCGAATCGATCAGGATCGTTCAAACGAACGAGTTCCGATTCACCTTCAATTTTCGTAATACAATACGGGTTTCCTTCTCCGCGAAACGGCCCTTGTTCGTCCACGTAATTCGGATACGAAAATCCGTAGACCATTACGGAAGATAAATGAATCATTCCCCTCGCTCCGGACTCTTTCGCGATTTTTGCCAACTCTACGGAAGCGAATACATTCACTTTTCTGAATTCTTCGAGCGAACCTCCTTCACGAACTACGGCCGCCGTATGTAGAATGAAGTCGGCCCCTTTTACGGCTTCCTTTAGGATTTCCGGATCGGAAGTGTTTCCGACGATCACGGTAAAACCTTCTCGTTTCAACTCTTCCGCCTTCGCTACATTCATCTCGATTCCGCGGACGTTCATTCCGCGTTCCTTGGCGATTTGAGCCGATCTTCTACCGATAAAGCCGCCGATGCCGGTTATACATACGGTTTTGCCGGTAAGATTCAACTTATTCTCCCTGTCCCAAGGAAAAGGAACGTTTTCCGTCGAAGTAATAAAGGTTTTCCGTTTTTACGGCATCGAATCCGGCTTCGTCGAGACGGAGAAGGAGTTCGGCGATTTGTCTTCGATCGATAGGATAGTAGGTAGGATTTTCATGATGTATTAGAGCTTCCTTATGTACGAATCTGCATCTCCAATGATCGGTCAAAAAAGTTTCGGGCTGTCCTTCCGGAAAAACCTTCACACCGCGGTTCGTGATGATTTTTAAGGTGAGATCTCCGGCCAAAGCTCGGAGTCGGTTTCCTAGTTCGTCGGGTTTTGTTCCGGGCCAATCCAAAAATACGTCCACGCCCACCAGCTCTTTCTTTTGTATGTTTCTCTTATATTCGGGAATTGTAATTTTCTTTGCTTTTCCGAAGGATACGGGTTTGAATTTTTCGGGAAGATGTCCCAAATTTCCTACGACGGCTTCCGCAAACTCCTTGGTCCCCACTTTGATCCTGCTTACGCCCGGTTTAAAAATATCTCCGGTATGAATTCCTTCCTCGATCGTCAAAAGCCAAGCGTTGTTGATTTTTGCCGCGATATCCGGTTGTCCTATATGAACCAACATCATCACTGCGGCATTGAGAAGTCCGGAAGGATTGGCGACGTTTTTTCCGGCGATGTCCGGTGCCGAACCGTGTATCGCTTCGAACATAGAAACGACTTCTCCGATATTGGAGGATCCGGCCATTCCCACCGAACCGGCGATTTGCGCTACTATGTCGGAAATGATGTCTCCGTACAAATTCAAAGTTACAACGACGTCGAAGTTTTGCGGACGATCCGCGAGGTTTGCGGCTCCTATGTCGATGATCTGCGAATTGGATTCCAACTCCGGATATTCTTTTGCCACCTGTTTAAATATATCGTGGAACAAACCGTCCGTTTGTTTCATGATATTGTCCTTTACCATAGCAGTCACTTTTTTGCGACCATACGCCCTTGCGTATTCGAACGCATAACGGATGATTTTTTCCGATCCCGGTCTCGAGATCAACTTCAGACATTGGACCGTATCGTTGGTTTGTTGGTGTTCGATTCCGGTATAAAGATCCTCTTCGTTTTCGCGGATGATGACGATGTCCAAAACGGGATGTTTGGTTTCCACATAAGGATAAAGAGAAAAACAGGGTCTAACGTTTGCAAACAATCCCAAGGTGGTGCGGACCGTGACGTTTAAACTTTTATAACCTCCTCCTTGAGGAGTGGTGATGGGTGCCTTGAGAAAAACTTTCGTTTGGCGGAGAATGTCCCAGGCCTCCGGTTTGATTCCGGAAGTATGACCTTCCTGATACACCTTTTCGCCGATTTGAATTTCGATCGGTTCGATCTTGGCTCCGGCGGCATCGAGAATCTTAAGAGTGGCTTCCATAATTTCCGGACCGATTCCGTCTCCGTGTGCGATCGCAATTTTGGTTTTTTCGGACATTCTATTCTCCTAATACTTCTAATAGAGCGGGAACGGAGGGCGAGGTCAATTCCCTTACGGGATAAGATCGGCTTCGAACGGAGAAAATGTGAAAGGAAACCGAATGATTTCGGTTAAGACAATCTTGGTTATCCGGGGCTTTTAGACGTGGAAGGACGAAAAATCGAAAGGAACAAAGAAGAAGCGGATCTATTCGATTTCGAAATCCGACTCTGAATCCGCAAGAAATTCCTCGCGGGAATAGATGAGCTCCATAACGTCGTCCATCCAATCCGGAGTTCCGTGATTCGGATCTCCGAACGGATCGTTGGCTCTGTATTGTTTCATGATTTCGTTGTGTTTTTGGATCTGCGTTTTTGTGCTTGCGTTCATATTAGAATTGTCGGTTGAAACAACCGTTCCATGACGAATTTCGAAAAGAATAAATAATTTCTTTCCAAAAGTACAACCGAAAAACTTCTAATTTTTGTAATATTTTAAACCGAAATGGATCTTTTTTCCGTCGCGGATTAGCTGGGTCGAGGAGTTTGCGGATCGAAAACGGCTGGAAAAGAGAGGAGGCTGGACGAAGAAAGAACGTCCGAGCCTCCGGAAGAATTTTAGAACAATTCGTTTCCTTTGAAGAAAAAGGAGATTTCAAGAGCCGCGTTGTCGTCTGAGTCCGATCCGTGAACCGCGTTGGCTTCCTTACTTTCCGCATAAAGCGCTCGGATCGTTCCGGCTTTCGCTTCCTTAGGATCGGTGGCACCGATCACGTCTCTCCAATGAAGAACGGCATTGTCTCTTTCTAAAGCGGCCGCTACGATCGGTCCGGAAGACATATATCCGCAAAGGTCGTTGTAAAACGGACGAGCCGAGTGCACTTTATAGAATTGTTTCGCGTCTTCGAGGGAAAGTTTCAGGTATTTGAGACCGAGGATTTTGAATCCTTCTTTTTCGATTCTGGCGAGAATTTCTCCGACGTGTTTGTTCTTAACTCCGTCGGGTTTGATCATGATAAACGTTCTTGTGGACATTGTTTTTCCTTATTGAGAGAGTTTTTTAAGTAATGCTTTGCTGACGATTTCCGGCACCTGATTGCTCACGTCTCTTCCGTGTCTAGCCACTTCCTTAACGATCGTGGAAGAGATAAACGAATATTCGTTCGAAGACATCAGAAAAATCGTTTCAACATCCGGGGCGAGTTTTTTATTCATTAGAGAAATTGCATATTCATAATCGAAATCGGTGACCGCCCGTAATCCCCGAATGATACTCGTGGCTCCGACTTTCGCACAATAATCGACGGTAAGTCCCTGAAATGTGTCGATTTCCAAACCCTTCATACCTTTGGTCACTTCACGGATGAACCCGAGTCTTTCCTCGATCGAAAACAAAGTGGTCTTGTTGGAATTGACCGCGATCGCTATGATCACCTTGTCGAAAAGGGATAAGGATCGCTGGAGAATATCCAGATGACCGTTCGTCAAAGGATCGAAGGAGCCCGGATAAATCGCTAAGTGTTTCATTTTTTGCGAAGCCTAGCCGTTTCCTGTGCGGGAAGTCCGTAGATATTGATGAATCCTTCCGCATCCTTTTGGTTGTACAGTTCCTCTTTTTCGAACGTCGCCATTTCCGGATTATATAACGAAACGGACGACTTTCTTCCCACTACGCTACAAGTTCCTTTATAAAGTTTCACTTTAACGGTTCCGGTCACGTATCTTTGGGTTTCGGTTATGAAAGCTCTCACGGCTTTCATCCTTGAGGAGAACCAGTGACCGTTGTAGATCAGCTCTGCGAATTCTATGGATAATTTATCCTTATGATGTTGCGTGTCTCGGTCGATCGTGATCGATTCCAAATCGCGGTGAGCGGCGAAAAGTACGGTTCCTCCCGGAGTTTCGTAGACGCCTCTGGATTTGATTCCCACGAGACGGTTTTCCACGATATCCACACGTCCCACTCCGTGTTTTCCCGCGATCGTGTTCAGGGTTTCCATCACGTCGAGGGGATTCATTTTTTTGCCGTTGACCGCGACACAGTTCCCTTCTTCAAAATCCAGTTCCAGATATTCAGGTGCGTCGGGCGCCTTTTCCGGAGAAGCGGTGAGAAGAAACATTTTTTCATCGGGCTCTTTATAAGGATCTTCTAATATTCCACCTTCGTAAGATATGTGCATCAAATTGCGATCCATCGAATACGGTTTTTCCGCCGTTACTGGAACCGGAATTCCTTTGGACTTGGCGTATTCTATCAGATCCGATCTTCCTCCGAAGTCCCAAATTCTCCAGGGAGCGATGATCGTTTTTGAAGGAGCGAGAGACTTCACACCCAACTCGAACCGGACTTGGTCGTTTCCTTTTCCGGTGGCGCCGTGTGCGAATGCGTCCGCACCTTCTTTTTCCGCGACTTCGACCATGGCTTTTGCGATCAAAGGGCGTGCGAGAGAAGTTCCGAGGAGATAACGCATTTCATAAATCGCGTTTCCTTGAATGGCGGGAAATATAAAATCGCGGGCGAATTCCAGTCGCAGATCTTGGATATAAACTTTTGAGGCTCCGGTTTTGATTCCCTTTTCTTCCAGACCGGAAAGTTCCTCTTTTTGACCGATGTCGGCCGTAAACGCGATCACTTCGCAGCCGTAGGTTTCCTTCAACCAGGTGAGAATTACGGAAGTGTCCAATCCTCCCGAGTATGCGAGAACGATTTTTTTAACGGGTTTATTTTGCGCCATTCTGGGAACACTGAAATTCGATCCATGTCTGTGGACAACCGGATTTTCCTTCTTTTCCCGAGACGATCCTTGTTCGTGCAAGCGGAAGCGGCTTCTTAGTCGATCTTTTTTTAGGAGAAGATCGTAGTCGGAATTCCGACATAAAAACGAATCGAGGACGACTTGGAAAACGAATGGAAGGTGAATCAAAGTCGAGTTGGAACGAGTTGGAAAAAAACCGAAAACGAACGGAAAACGAATCGAAGAAGCGTCGGAAAGTTCAAAGGATCCGACGAGGAAAGCACGGCTTTTCTCCGCGTCTATTTTTATTCCACTCGAACGGATATGGACCGAGATTTGCAGGAGAAGGTTCGTTTTGGTCGGAACTCCACCCACTGAAACTGAAGATAAGACGCCGATAATTCGTATTCTCCGGACTTCGGAAAAACGAGCAAAGGATTCGGTCTCAAAAAATCCTCTCGAGAATCCATCTCTTGTAAAACCTGTTCGGACCCTTTTCCCAAAATCAAAAACGAAGCTCTTCGAAAGAGAGCCGGATCGACCGAGTCCATCCCTTCCGGATCCAAGTTGTTTGGGGAAACGGCGGTCGGCGCGATTGCGGAGCGTGGAATCCAACAAGCCGTAAACGTTTTACGATAGGATTCGTCGGGCGAAAGTAAAATCATATTTTTTTCGTAAAAAGTCCGGTTGGGCGGTTGTCCGGGAGGACCGTAGTAGCCCCTCAATTCCCAAAACGAAGCGGGAGTCATTTCGATGCCGAAACTCGGACCTCCCCAACCTGTCGTTCCGGTAAAAGGAGCTACGTTCGGATAAATTCCGATTTCCTCCGAACTTACGTTGATCAATGAAAGATTAATTTTTATTTCTTGAATATTCGATAAAGAGAATGTTCTTTGGGAAATTTCTGCGTCGATTTGAAGAGGTTCCATAGAGGGTTTTTCGGGCGGTTTTTATCGGAGTTTCCTAACTTAGACCGTTTCGATCCACTCGCGGATTTTTCTCAATATGAGCACCATCGCGTACGTGTCCAATTTACAGTATTCGATCAGGCTATTTTCTATTTTCCTTTTTTCCTCCTCGGAAACGGTTTCGGTTTTTAGACGCAGAAATTCGGCGTTGGCGGTTTGCCCCGATTTGATATTCAAATCACGATACGATTTTCCGGTGATGACAGGCAAAATGGTCTTTAGGGAAGTGCTTCCCTTTTGGTCGGGATGATAGTATTCGTATTCCCAAAATGGTTTAGCCAAATCGACGAAGTCGTTTTCGATCGATTTTAACCACGGTTTAAATTCCGGAAAAACGGCGGCCGATTCCTCCAGACATCTTTTTTCGAATTTATCGTTGTAACACAGAACGGTTCCTCCGGGGGAAATCCATTGTTGCAGTTTTTCTAATATTCCTTTTCTTGGATCAGTAGTCCCGTCGTCTATGTAATGGAAACTTTCCGGCTCTTCGGTAAGATCTTGCCGTAATACGTGCAGAGAAAAAAGAAAAGGAACGTGTTGAAACGGATTCGAATCGGGATAAACGGGAATAGGAGGATTGATCGATTCGAAATCCAGAAAATGAATCGGGAACTTTATCCTCTTTAGGAATTCCACGAAAACCTTATGGTTTACGTAAGGTATTCCGGTTTTCGCGGTTTCGATCTGAATCTTTTGTCGCGAGGTAAGACCTTCGGGATTTCGGATATCCTTGAGATGAAAAATTCCCTCTTTATAAAATCTCCCGGATTCTTCTTTCCCTTCGCGAAGTGTGAAGATGTCGCCCGGAACCTCGGGTGTTAGGCAGATTTCCGGATAAACGCAGTTTCTAGGATGGGCGCAATTTCGGCTAACGGAGCGGGGCGGAAGATTCTTTCTGGAAAGGAGATCGTATAAGGAAAACGCCCTTTCTTTTGTTTCTCCGTATCTCGCGGCCACTTCGGAAGTGATGTCCTTTTTGACGAAAAAGAATTCCGGTTCTATTTCTTCCCGATACGGATATTTGGAATTCACGAAAAGTAAGGTGCACTTAGAAATCGGGAATCCGCATTCTTCGGCGACGAATTTTTGAAATGCAACTTCTGTAATATGCTGTTTTTTGAATGAACTAGAGGCTTTGAGGACGACTAATTCGAACGCGTTTTCGACTTGACGATCGGGAAGAACGTATTCCGTCTTCATCGAAAATTTATCCGTTTCCAGACAAGCCGACCGCACACCTAAGCCGGATTTTAAAATTCTCCTGGTTTCCGATTCGTTATAACGCGCGTTTTTCGATTCGGGAAAAAGCGAATGGGAAAGTTCCCGAAGCAGGGATTTTTGTTTGGGAGAAATGTATTGGTATTCGAAAGGATCGAAGTCGGGGCGAGGTTCGTACGTGTTGAGCCAAAGATGGTATTCGCAGTAAAGACCGGTCGTGAAACCTGCTTTGGTGAGTTTTGGGATTTCTTCGACCGGTCGATTAAAGGAGAAACGAACCAAAGCCCATTCCGGAAGAATTTTCCGGAACGGGTAAATCCATTTTAGAATCGGAGGTCCGAGGTTTTTCAGGCCAAAAGAACCTTGATATCCTTAGGGCTGGAAACCGCGTAGATTTTGTTTTCGGAGGAACCCATATTTGCCTGCGTGAGTTTTTGACTTACCACGCTCGGTCCGAAATCGATTCCGGTAACGTTAGGCGTGCTTGCAAACGCCTTTACTGCCTTGTCCCAGTAGAGGGTTTTGATCAACATTTCCTTGAACAAAGGAAGTCCGATTCCGTCGTCCGATTGCATGTTTCTGCCGTCGAAGATGGAATAAACGGGGGTTTTCAGATCGCTTCCTTTGAAAGCGAAACCGATCCTTTCCATATCAGACGGGACAATCTTTTCCGTTTCACTCATGTGAGGAGAATGGAACGGAGCGGTCGTTCTGAGATAAACGAACTTCACTTTTCTTTCATCCATTTCGGCTTTAAACTTTTTACGAAGTTCCAATAAGGACTCTGGGCTTCCGGATACGATGTTTGAATCCGGAGTGTTAAACAAACTTACGTAAATCGCTTTGTCGCCGCTTAAACCAAGCGCATCGTTCGTTTGTTTTACGCGGTCTTCCAATTCCTTTTGCGAATAACCGATCACGGCCACCATAGGCGCGGGTTGTTTGTCTCCCACTTCTTCGTTCGCTTTGATCAGCGCTTCGGAAGGATTGTAAGGCCCGACCAATTCTTGGGCTCTGTAGCCGATATAAAGAACGAACTTTAAGAATTTAACGTACGCCGCGTAAAAATCCGCTCCTTCTTTTCCGAGTGCGATCAATGCGGAAGAGATCACGCCTTGGCTGTGACCGGTTACTCCTATCGAGTTGGAGATCAATTCCGAAACGGGAAATCCTTTGTTCGTAAACGCGATGTAGTTCGCTATTTGAGTCAGAAAAATTCCCACGATGGAAACCGGTGCGCTGCAGAGATAATTTTCATCGGGAGCGGAGTCTGGATTTTTTACCCAGCTTTCGAAATCGTATCCGCCGTATAAAATTTTCGTGTCGAGTTTCGGAACCTCTTCGCTGATCGCTTTAAAGGAAACTTCGAAAAATTCTTTCAGAGAAGGTTCGGATTCGTAAAGTTTGGAGAGTTCCTTTAAAAAAGGAGATCCTTGTCCTCCGAATTGCAGAAAGAGTTTTCCTCCGCCCGCTTTGACTTGGTTCAGAAAGTTTGCGATTGCCATGAACTTTTTTTCCTTAGGTGTTTAAGGATGGATCCCGTTTCGGGGGCCCTTTCGCAATTCTTTTTTGCGTGTTCGATTCTCGAAATCGACGTTACCCGCTTCGTTCATCCGTTTTTTCATCGGAAAATCGCCTGAATTTAAGTGAATTTAACGTTTTTTATAAAGCGAATTCGAGTTTCGAATCGGACGGAACGAATCGGATTCAAATTGATATTGGCAGAATCAGGAACGAATCTAGCTTTGCGAAACGGCTAAAACGATGTGGATCGAAGTGTACGGATATGCGAGTTCGTTTTGTGCGTTTCTTGTCGGAATAATCTTTGCCGTTAGTCGGAAAAGAAATCCGACGGTGACGATCGGTTCCTTTTTGTTTTTTTGTATTTCCGTTTGGTTGACGGAACTTCATCTTTTCACATCGGGAAAGTTGATTCTTTTTCCGTGGTTGATTTTTCTGCACGTACCGTTTGCGATTTCGACCGGTCCGCTGTTTTATCTTTTTATAAAATCCGTTTTCAAGACCGATTATCTATGGGAAAAAAATCAGTGGTGGCACGTCGCGTTCGTTCTCGTTTTATTCGCTGCGTTTTTGCCCGTCGTTGCGATTCCGTCCGAAACCAAATATCAATTGTTCCGGGGAAATTCGGGAGCAATCGATCCGTTTATGAAAAACTATATTCTGTTTTTCTTAACTATCAGCTATTTCGTTCCGGCGATTTATATCGTCTTTTCGTTTCGATTTCTCTTCAACGTTCGGATTCTTTTTTCGGCAGGAAAAGAAAAAAGTCTCTTCGTGTTTTATCTCGTGTTGGGATTTTTCGCGTTCTCCAAACTCGTAACGTTTGCGGGTTTTTTTTGGGAGGAATGGAATTTTCTGAAAAAAATCGGCGCCTTATTTTTTTCGACGGGTGTGGTTTCGATCTTCGTCGTGCTGGCGAGATATCCGGACTTTTTGGAACTTCTCCGGAGGGGAATCCGCGAAATCCGTAGAAAACAAAATCGAATTTCGTCAGACCGAACCGCCTCCACGTTAAACCGAATTCACGAATTGTTTGAAACGGATAAGATTTATCTGGACGAAGATCTTTCCTTAAAATCCCTTTCTTCGAAACTTTCGCTCCGGCCCGATCAACTTTCCCAAGTGATCAACGATTCCTACGGGATCAACTTCAATCGGTTTCTGAACAATTATAGGATCCGAGAAGCGATCCGTCTTTTGGAAAAGGATCCGGATCTTAAAATCATTCACGTAGCGATGCGCTGCGGTTTTAACAGTAAGAGTTCGTTTAACGAATCCTTCCGAAAAGAAACGGGACTTACACCCACACAATATCTCAAAAAAAAGGGTAGGGAATCATGAATCCCGTCGATCCTTTTTGAAAAACGAAGTATCGTGAGGGCATGTCCAAAACAAACTTAGATAATTTTCGAAATCTGGCTCAGTTGTTTCGTCATTCGGTCGGCGCCTACAAGGACGAAAAATCGTTTTTGACGAAAAATTCCCAAGGTGTGTTCGAGGGACCGACTTACGGAGAATTGTACGAAGACGCATTGTCCCTCGCTTCATTTCTCGTTCACAAGTGCGGATTAAAACCTCAGGAAAACGTGGCGATCATCGCGGATAACCGTTTAGAGTGGATTTTGACGGATCTAGCGGTTTTATTTTCCGGCGCCGCGGACGTCCCGAGAGGAAGCGACGCTACCGTGCAGGATCTGGAATATATTCTTTCCCACGCGGATTGTAGGATCGTATTCGTGGAAAACGCAAACGTATTCAAAAAATTGAATGCGATTCGCGATAGGCTTTCCGGTTTGGAGCACGTTATTCTGATGGACGCGAATCAGGATCTTTTCCGCGAAGGAAAGGCTTTTTCTTTTTGGAACATTCTCGAGGAAGGAAAAAAACTTTCCAAGGAAGAGGTTCTTTCCAGAGCCGATAGGATCCGACCCGACGATCTTCTCACATTGATTTATACGTCCGGAACAACCGGAAATCCTAAGGGTGTTATGCTCACTCATTCGAACATCCTTTCTCAGATTCGAAATATTCCGCTCGGATTGAACAAAGAGGATAAGATCCTTTCCATCCTTCCCGTTTGGCATATCTTCGAACGAATTTTCGAAATCGTTTCGTTTACTTTCGGTTGTAAAACGTATTACACGAATATCCGCTCCTTAAAGGAGGATCTTCAAATCGTAAAACCTACGTTTATGGCCTCCGCTCCGAGGTTGTGGGAAAGTATCTTTCAAGGTATTCAGGCCAAACTTCAGGGTATGAAGGGTTTTGCTAGATTGTTGTTTTCGGCGGCATTGAAGACGAATCGATTACGATATCACCATTTATCCGTATTAAAAAAACGTAAACTGATAATGAAACGGGAGTTTTTACCGTTCGTTTTCGTTAAACGACTTTATTCTTTTTTAATGTTTCTCATCGTATTCCTGCCGGCTTCTTTTTTGGATCTTATCGTACTTAGAAAGGTGAGACAGGCGACCGGAGGAAAACTCAAGGCGAGCGTTTCCGGAGGAGGAGCTTTGCCCCTTCACGTGGACGAACTTTTTAACGCGATAGGAATTCCCGTTCTGGAAGGTTACGGTTTGACGGAGACGAGTCCGATCCTTGCTATGCGAACCCCTCAGAATCTGATCGTCGGTACGGTTGGAAAGATATTTCCCGAAACCAGAATCCGGATTTTGGACGTCGTCACCGGAAAAGATATTTATCCCGGCGGGGACGGTTTCGGAAAAAAAGGGGAACTATTGGTCAGAGGTCCTCAAGTTATGAAAGGTTATTATAAAAATCCGGAAGCTACGGAGCGAGTGTTTCAGGACGGATGGTTCAAAACGGGGGATCTCGCTTTGATCACTCCGGATTCGTATCTTAAGATCGTCGGAAGGATCAAGGAAACGATCGTACTTTCCAACGGGGAAAATTTGGAACCGGTCCCCATCGAAGCCAAACTTCAGGAATCGCCTTTGATCGAATCTTGTATGGTGGTCGGGCAGGATAAAAAATTCGCGGGAGTTCTCGTGGTTCCTAGTTTGGAAAATCTGAAACAATTCGGAAACGACCTCGAAAGTATATGCAAAAATTCTGAAGTAAAAACCCTCATTCGGACCGAAATTTCCCGGATGATCAGCGATCAAAACGGATTCAAATCGTTCGAACGGATCGGCGGTTTCAGTCTTTTGAGCAAACCCTGGGAAAAAGGGGAGGAGTTGACCGCAAAACTATCGTTAAAACGATTTTTGATAACCGAAAAATACTCCAAAGAGATCGAACAGATCTACGGATCTTCCCAAAATTAAAACGGAGTTTCGGCCGCTTCGTTTAACAAAAAAGCGGTCGCTTCAAAACATTCGTTTTGTGGTCGGGAAAACGATCGATCGATTTCCCGCATTTATTTCTGATCCGTATCTATCGTAAAGGCACATCCTAACTTTGTAGCGTCCGATATCGGGCGCTATTTTTTTGCTCCTTAGAAAAAAGCGAAAACGATCGCCCCGAATTCGAATTGGGATTTATGCCACCCGGTTTGGAAAAGGTTCGTAAGAATTATTTCAGAAAAAAACGAAGGTTCGGGAGTTTCAATCCTATTAGAATTCAATAATGTATTCGAGGATTAAGAGCGTATGAGGGCGGCTTGCGAACTTAAAATCTCCTCGAATCAGATTTTGGAAATCGCGATCGCAGCCGGTTACGAATCGATCTCGACGTTTCCGCTTCGCACAGGGAATTCTTGATCCGAATCGATCTCGGCGAACAAACCGTTCCGGGAGGAAAATAATTGTTCGTGCGTTATCGGGGGAATATTCCGGATCGCCGGAAGTATATTCATTTATTCTAAATCGGTTTGCGCCGGAAAAAGAATCACTCTAAAAAACTCGACTCCGTTCGAAGTATGTCCGGATGTATTCCTGAAAAAGTTCCGAACGCCGATAACCGATATCATTGATTTCAAAAAGAAGAAAAACGGAACCGAGCGCGAGTCTGCAAAAATTGGTCCAAGGTTTTCGTAAAAATTCCCCATTCATTGTCTAAACAAGCAATGAATGTCTATTTCGGTCGCAAAATTTTTGCAAGCCATTTATTTGTTTAAGCAAGTAAAAATGAGCTTCCGCGAACATTCCCTCCGCAGTATCCCGATTACGAAGATCCGCGAAGAGATTTTTAGAAATCGTTCGCTTCGCTTTAAAAAGGATCGGACGCGTTTCGTAGCCGTATCGGAACTTTGATTCCCGGATTTTAAATTTCTATGTTTCTTGCGGAACAGATTTCGGTCCGACCCCGGTTTTAGAGCGATCGGTTTCTTTGGCGTACGACGAGCGCCCGAGGTCTTCTCCGACTCGAGAAAAGAGGTTGACCCTATCTTGTAAATTTTTTGTATTCTTTACCAGATAACGCGGTCAAGACCGCCTTACAATTTAATAAAGATGATCAAAGTCAAAAACCTATCTAAGTTTTACGGCAAAAAATTAGCCATAGACCGTTTGAATTTCGAATTGGGAGAAGGAGAGATCGTCGGACTTCTCGGTTTAAACGGTGCGGGTAAAACCACGACGATCCGAATTCTTACCGGATATCTCATCGCGTCGGACGGAGTCTGCGAGATAGACGGAACCAACACTTTCGAAAACCCTCTCGAAGTGAAAAAGAAAATCGGATATCTTCCCGAAACCCCGCCCTTGTATCCGGAACTTTCCGTGGAAGATTATCTGCGCTTCGCCGCTAGAATCAAACAGGTTTCTCCCGATGTGATCGAAACCGAAATCGCAAGAGTCTGCGAAAGAACGTTTCTTACGGAAGTTCGTAAGAGCGATATCGAAACGCTTTCTCTGGGATATCGCAAACGAGTGGGAATTGCTCAGGCGCTTTTGGGAAATCCGAGGATCATCATTCTGGACGAACCCGTTTCCGGTTTGGATCCGAAGCAGATCGTCGAAATTCGAAATCTGATTCATTCCCTTAAGGAAGGACATACCATTCTTCTTTCGAGCCATATTCTTCCCGAAGTTTATAAAACCTGTAACAGGTTTCTCTTTCTTCACAAGGGTCGAATGGTGTATCAGAGGGACCGTAAACAGCTCGAAGAGGAGATGGAAAAAGTTTCCGGATTGGAAGTCACGTTATCCGGAACCGACGCCGATTCCGGGAAACGTTATCTGTCATCGCTTCCCGGCGCTTCCGCTGAAAAGATCCAATCCATAGGAGAGGACTCTCGGGGAATCACGTTTTTGGTCTCCACATCCACGGAACGCGAATTTAAGGATCGTCTTTTCGCTTCCGCCTCTTCCGTTCCGCGATTGGAATACGTCCGTAAACAGGAAGTTACGTTAGAACAGATTTTTATGAATCAGGTCTGAGGAATTTATGTTCCAAAATATCAAATGGATTTTTTTTAAGGAAGTTAAGGTGTTCTTCGGAACCTTTATGGCTCCTCTGGTTTTCGGAGGAACTGCGTTTCTCAATTCGTTGTTCGTCCTTATTTTGAATTTTAACTCCGGCACGAATTACGTAGATACGACCGTAATCACGTTTCTTTCCTTTATGTCAACGATCATCATCGCCATGTTGATTCTTGCGATGGGAAGTATCACCGAGGAAAGAAACCGGGGAACGCTGGAGTTTCTTTTTACCGCGCCGGTCACGGATCTGGAAATCGTTGCCGGGAAGTTCGCGTTCGGAGCCTTGATTTGTTTTTTGATTTCGGTTTTCGTGAACGGTTTGTTTCCGATTTTCCTTTATTCCTTTTGGAAGGCTCCGCTTTACATCGTCGTATCGGGAACGATCGGGGTTTTTCTTTTGGGTTTATTTTCGTTTTCGGTAGGATTGTTCGGAAGTAGTCTCGGTAAAAATCAGATGATATCCCTTTTGATTTCGATCGTGATCGTTCTGACTCTCTGGGTTTCGGGTTACTTTTCGTATCTTTTCGATTCGGTTACGAGAAAGGTCTTGTATCACCTTCATATTTTTTCGCACTTTATCGGATTTTGTAAAGGAGTTCTTCCCTTGAACGGTATCGTATTTTTCTTGAGCGGTTCTTTATTCTTTCTTTATCTCACTGTGAAAGTTTTGGAATCCAGGAGATGGAGAGGATGAAAGAATCCGTTTTATTCAGAATTTTCCCTTGGATTTCCCTAACGGCGTTGTTTCTTTATTTTCCCGTAAGGGACAGCATCTTGGCTCCCGGAACGAAGTGGGTATGGTTCGGCTTCGTTCTTGGAATTCTTATCCTGGAGCCGGGCTATCGTTATTTTCGAAAAAAGAATATTAAAGAAGAATGGAATTCTTATTTATCGGCCGGGCTGGGTCTCTTAGCGTTCGGGATTTATCATCTTCGGGTTTATCTGGAGGATGTCGCCCTCAAAACGAGCGGTTCACATTCGTTAAACGAACGTCTTCGGGAAATTCTTTTGGTCCTATTGGTTTTGACCGTGCTCGGATTTCTCATTCTAACGTTGTTGAAGGAATTGGGAAAGGATTCCGCCGGCGCCCAAAGCGTATTAAAAACTTCTAAACAAGCCCTGGTCCGTTATTTCATCCTCAACTTGGCGATCGTATTCGTCGTTCTCGTGGTGGTAAATTACGTTTCCGTAATCCGGAACAGGAATTTCGATCTCAGCTCGAAGGGGCAATATTCCTTCAGTCAGACCGCGGTCAAAATTCTAAAAAACGTCACGAAAGAAGTGGAGGTGATCGCCTTTTACCCGCGTCCTCTGGAAAATTCAACCGCGAGCGATAAGGCCAATTCGTTTTCGCTCCGAAGAATCCGACCCGATTTGGAAATTTATCTGGATCAACTCAAATCATTGGGCGCGCAGTATAAGGTACGTTTCATCAACGCGGACGTGGAGCTGGACGAACTCGCAGAGTTCGGTCAGGTCTCGAACGGAATCGTTCTGATTCGGGTGAAAAAAAATCTTTCCGAAGACGGAAAACAATTCGCGGAGCAGAGGCTTTCTATCAAGGAAAAAACCGACCTGGAAGATTTCGAACGCAAACTCGTACAGGCCGTAGTCAATATTACGACGGAAGAGAAGAAGGTTTATTTCACCCAATCCAACGGAGAACGTTTTTCTCCTATCTTCCAAAATCTTCCCAATGAAAGAGTGGGGACTTTGAGCAACGCGCTCGGTTTTCTGAATTTCAAAGTGAAAGGGCTTGGAATTGCGGAAGGTTGGCCCGGAAGAATTCCGGAAGACGCGGACGTTCTTGTGATCGTCGGACCTACGGTCGCCTTTTCCAAAGAAGCGCAGGCTTCGGTGATCGATTATATCGAACGAAAAAAGGGAAAAGTTTTTATCACGATCGATCCGAAGGGTTCGGAGAATTTCTCCTGGCTTTTGGAAAGGGCCGGTTACGAATTATCGAAAGGACCTCTTTCCCAAATTCCGAGCCAACCCGGGGTCGTGATCGCAAAGTCTTTCCGAAAACATCCGATCGAGGAGACTCTGACCCGCAAAGAGATGGGTTCCATGTTTCCGTTCGGAGGATATTTTACCGCGACCGCCGGTTTGACGCCCGCCGGGAAAACGCTCGATCCGTTTCCTTTGGTGGAATCGGGTGGGGAATCTATATTAGATAAAAATAATAATGGAAAACAGGATCCGGGCGAGGAAAAGCGCAACGTGATTTTGGGGATGATTCTGCGGAGCGTAGCGAAGAACCCGATTTCGTCTAACGCGACCGATTCCGAAAAGGCCGAAACCCCGGGAGTCGGTTCCTCGCCTTTGCCCGGTTTAGGAACTCAAACTCCGGAATCGCCGAAAAACGAAACGACGTCCGAGTCGAAAGGGGAAGGAAGGGTTTTGGTGTTTTCCGGTACATCCTGGATCACGGACCAATTTATTTCCTACGGAGCCAATTACGAACTCGCGACTTCTTCCGTCACCTGGATGTATCAGGACGTTTCCTTAACTTCGATTCAACCGAAAAAGGAAGAGGTGAACACCGTATCCTTGACCGACACTCAAAAACGTACGGTTTGGATTTTGGGAATGTTCGTTTTTCCCGGATTGATCGCGGTCGTATCCTCGTTCGTTTTGATTCGTAAACGAAGACGGGAAGGAGAAGAATCTTGAAAAGAGGAATCCTTTTCGTTCTTGCTTTGTTGCTGCTCGCGATAAGTTTTTTTCTTCTCGACGAAAAGAAGGAAAATCAAACCGAGATTTCCGTTTGGGATCTGGACATCGACGAGATCGAATATGTTCCTCCTAAATCTTCCTGGAATGCGGAGGATTCCGCGTCTTTTTTCCGTTGGCCGATCATTTTCAAAAAGGAAAAGGAAATCAGCGAATCGGGGAATTTTTCCTCGGTGGGATCCGTGGATTCGGAAACGGGAGAAACGATTTCCTTTGAAGGTGGGCATAACGTGGACAATCTGTTCCGCGAACTTTCCGTTCTAAAGGTGAAAGGGCTGGAGCGGATCGCGCCCGGAGAATTGACCACCTCGCTCATGTTAGGTGATGATTCTCCCGTATTGATTTTGAAATCGTCCGGACGAACTTTGAAACGAATATGGATCGGTAAAAAAAAATCTTCGGACGCGACCAGAATTCTACGGGAAGGGGAGGAGATTTTCATCGTTCCCAATCATATTCTGGATCGTCTTACCAGAGGGATCGGAGAATTTCGTCAGAAACAATTGGTCGTATTAAAGGATGAATCCATTTTGGAAACGGTCTGGGAGGAAGAGGGAAAAACTCTTCGACTCGACAATCATCCGTTCAAGGAACAATCGATCAAAAAGAATTTTTGGAGAAGACTTTCCGGAAAGATCATCGCGTTGGAAAATCATCTCGGCGACGCATGGAACAGTCAGATCATCGGTCAGAAGGTAGACGTGTATCCCGATGATCCGAGCGGCGCCGGATTCGCGGTCGCGAAAAAACTCACTTCGGTTCCCGCAGAGGCATCCTTAAAGATTCGCATTTCCAACGGAGATTGGATCGTTCTGCGTTATTATCCGAAGACCAATATCCACTCAGTGGATTATCGTCCCGTGATTCGGATCGTTAACGGAAAATTTTCCGAACCTCCTTTTTATATTCGCGAAGATAGTTTCTTGCGGTTAAAAGAAAACGTAGCGAACTTGGATAAAGCGGAGGCGAAAAAGGCGCCGGTTTCTCCGGAACAAATCCTGAAGAATCATCAATCCGCGATTCCTAAAAAATGATCACGGACAAAGAACAGGATTTTTCGCAAATACGTACGGGTCTTCTTCAACGGGTGTTTCAATCTCCAGAGTCGGCCTTCGAGCTTTATCAAAAAACGGACGGATTCGGATACGGCGAAATCGTCAAAACACATTTTCTTCTTTGGTTGATCGCACCGGCGGCAAAGCTCGTTTCCAATCTGATTTTGTCCGTTCTTTCTTTTGTACGTTTCGACGACGGTGAATGGACGATTTTTTCGGGAGTCGTTTTTTCCTTCGCGATTTATCCGGTGGTTTTGTTCGTCGTAGTTCAGTTGGACGTGTTTCGGGTTTTTCAAAAAAAGGCCGATCGGACCAAAGGAGAAACGCCTCCACCCGCGAACATTCTGCTTTTGTCCTTTTTGCCGTTTAGCGCATCCTCCTTATTCTGGATTTTACCTTCTCCGTTTCAGGCGGTTTTTATCGCAATTTCGTTTTTTCTTTCCTGTGTTTTGTCCGTACGAAGTCTGAAGCGGATTTTAAATTGGGATGATAAGGAAATTCTAATATTCTTTTTATCCGGGTCCGCGTATCTTCTAACCGGAATTTTATTTCTTACCGTATTCTACAATCTAATCAGGACCGTCCTAAATTGAAGATCTATCTCATCGGCATCGGCGGGATTGCCATGGGCAATCTGGCCTATATGCTCAAAAAAAGCGGGCACGAAGTTTCCGGTTCCGACGCGGGGGTTTATCCTCCGATGTCGGATAAGTTGAAGGAATGGGGAATTCCTTATTATGAGGGGTTCAAAGCCGAAAACGTAAAGGGCCAGGATTTGATCGTGGTTGGAAACGCGATTTCCAGGGGGAACCCGGAAGTGGAGGAAATGCTCAATTCCGGAACGGAATATCTTTCTATGCCCGCCGCTATCAGCGAATTTTTTCTTAAAGGAAAAAAAGTGATCGTCGTTGCCGGAACTCACGGTAAAACCACGACCACATTCTTAATTCATCATATTCTAAAAGAAAACGGAATACAGCCGGGATTGTTCGTCGGCGGAATTCGTAAGGACGGTTTTCCAGGTTTTGAATTGGGAAACGGTCCTTATTTCGTGATCGAAGGCGACGAATACGACACGGCTTTTTTCGATAAGTCCTCCAAGTTCCTCCATTATCGTCCCACCTATGCGGTGTTAAACGCTCTGGATTATGATCACGCGGATATTTTTCCGGATATCGCCGCGATAGAAACGATGTTTCTGCGTTTGATCAATCTTGTTCCCGGCAACGGTAAAATCTTTTATTGGAGCGGTTCCGGTTCGTTGAAAAAACTCGTTCAACACGTAAAGTTTACGGACACGGAGGGTTTCGAATGGAACAGAAAGGAATCCTCTCTCGGTTGGAAAAAAAACGAGCTCGTTTGGGAGAACGTAAAACTTAATCCGGTAATATTCGGAGATCATAATTATCGAAACTTGGAAGTTGCGATTCGAGTTTGTTCGGAAATTCTGCGCGAAAAAAATCCGAACGGTTATAAACAAGGGATCGCAAAAGCGATCGATTCCTTTCCGGGAGTTAAACGAAGACAGGATATTCTTTTTCAATCCGAGAAGGCCGTCGTCATGGAGGATTTCGCTCACCATCCGGTCGCTGTTCACGAGACGATTCATTCCGTCAAAAAAAGATTTCACGGTTATAAAATCATTTCCTTGTTCGAACCGAGAAGCGCAACCTCGCATCGGAACGTATTTCAAAAGGAATATTCCTATTCCTTCTTGGGATCGGATCTGACCATTCTCACGGAAATCTACAACCTCAAGAAGGTTCCGAAAGACGTACGTCTGGACGTCAAAAAATTGGTTCAGAAACTTCTGAAAAATTCCAAAACCCTACCCGTCTACGCGAAGGATCCGCAGGAGTTGTTTGCGAAATTAGAGAAAATGATTCCCCAATTCGCGGGACAGAAAATCCTGATCTTAGCCATGTCCAACGGGGCTTTCGGTGGAATTTATCCCGATCTCGTCGAATTGGCGCGTAAACACGTATGAACTTATCGCAGGAATTGGATTCCATCTACGAAGAAGCGGTTCTTAAAATCGCGTCCTCCGTATCCGAAGAGGACTTAGATAAAAATAAGAACGACTTCATCGGTAAAAAAGGAAAGTTGACCGCGGTTTTAAAAAACGTTGCCTCCCTTTCCATCGAGGAAAAAAAGACGGTTGGTCAAAAGGCGAACGAACTTTCCAAAAAACTGGAAGCGTTCGTGATCGAAACCAAGTCCGATTTAAAGAAAAAACTTTTTGAAACACAGGCCGCGTCCGAGTTTTTCGACGCGCTTCGACCTCTACGCGATCCTTCCGACGGGACCTTACATCCGATTACGCAGATTCAATACGAGATCGAGGATATATTCTCGTCCATGGGTTTTAGCGTGATGGACGGTCCGGAAATCGAAACCGACACGAACAACTTCGGCGCCCTTAATTTTACGGAAGATCACCCCGCACGGGAAATGCAGGACACGTTTTATCTGGAAAACGGAAATCTTCTTCGTACCCATACTTCCGCCATTCAAGTGAGAACATTAAGAAAATTGAAACCTCCGTTTCGGATCATCGCGCCTGGGCGAGTATTCCGTTACGAGGAAGTGGACGCCTCTCACGAACATACTTTTTATCAAATCGAAGGAATGGTCGTAGGTAAGGATATATCCGCCGCGAATCTGATCGACACGATGCAGGTTCTGCTTTCCAGGATTTTCGAAAAGGAAATCAAAACCAGATTGAGACCGGGTTATTTTCCGTTCGTCGAGCCGGGCTTTGAATTGGATATCAACTGTCTCGTCTGTGAAGGCAAAGGTTGCCCCGTTTGTAAACAATCCGGATGGTTGGAACTTCTTCCTTGCGGATTGATTCATCCTAACGTGTTGTCGCATGCGGGTTTGGATCCGAAAGAATGGACCGGTTTCGCTTTCGGACTCGGTTTGGACCGACTCGTGATGATGCGTTACGGAATTCATGATATTCGTTATTTTCAATCCGGTAATCTTAGATTCTTAAAACAATTCTAATATGATTTCCACCCCGATTCAAACCAGGTGGACGGACATGGATCCTTTCGCTCACGTCAGCAATTCGGTGTTCGTCGCTTATTTGGAGATCGGAAGAGTGGATTACTGTCGTCGCAGATTCGGTGTGAAGGACGTTTTCGAAGTTCCGTTTATTCTTGCGAGAATCGAAATCGACCTTAAAAAGTCGATCGAGATCCGACATACCGTGGAAGTGCAAACCTCGGTGATCCGTATAGGCAATAGCTCCTGGGATTTCCGATCCAAAATCGTGGAAAGTAACACGGGCGAATTGTTTGCCATCGCGAAAACGGTTCAAGTTACCTTCGATCACGTTCGTAAATGTACGATACCGGTTCCTCCCGATATAAGAGCCGTTTTGGAAAAAGACCTTCGGGAATTCCAAAAACAAACTCCGGAAGGTTGACGTCAAATTAGTGTTAGGCGATAGAATAACGGGAAAATTCCGCGCTCGCCGATTCTTATATTCCAAGTAAGGGAGTTCGTTCTATGATCAGAAACTTTTCGTTTACCGTGTTGGTTTCCGGCTTTTTGTTTTTCTCCTGCAGAACCACGATGATGATCGTTCCCGATCAGAAAGACGGTCAAAAGCAAGGCTTGTCCGCGTTTTCCCTGTTTTTATTCGACCCGTTCAAACGTGTTCCTATGGGAGGGGATAAAACTGTCGTTTATAAGTTAAAGGCGCAGTATTTCAAATTCAGAATTCTCTGTAAAAAAACGGAAAACGCAGCGTTCAACGAGGATTGCGGCCATCGCCAGATTTACGACCTTAAACAAAAAGCCCCTTATAAAGGGAAAAATACCGATTTCTTTTACAGCGTTTTTACCGGTCTAACGGACAAGAAAAAGACGTTAGACGTTCTTACACCGTATTACGTCTTCGGAGGAATCGAACCGGGCTTTACGTATCAATTGGAGGAAGTCGGTTTCGAATATACGACTTATTTAAACAACTCGGCGACATACTCCACTCCGATTCAAAAATTAAGAATTTATAAAGTACTAAATCCTGATCTCTTAAACATCACTTCGGTGCCGGAAGGCGTCTCTTATCTCGGAAATTTTGCGGTTTCGGTTCTTCCCCCGAAGGAAATCGTCAAAGAAGAAGAACCCGATGTCGTTTTCCTTGTCAAAGAGGATAAATTTTCTACGGTAATTCCGATAAACGTCTTATCGGATCTTTACGACGTTGGAATGAATCGATACGATTCGGAGGCGATTAAAAACCGTTTTACGAGTTACTTTAAGGAAGACTACTGCGGTTCCGGAATTCAGGAAAGTTATTGTAGGTGATTTTATACTAAGAACGTTCTTATTTCCGGAAATCGACCTTGTTCCTGCCTACTTCTGTTAGGCTATAAATTATTTCCGGATTTAAAACGTATCGTTACCGATAAAACAAGGCTATTTATAAAATTAAGCCCCGATTTTCGCATTCGAACTGCTCCGAGGTGAAAGAAGCGGATCATTTATTTTCCTTCCGCCCAAGATTCTTTTCGAGGATCGGCTCCTCCGTATAATTTTCCGGTCATCGGATTTTTGAGGGAAACACAAGGGGCCCCGAAGTCGTATTCCCAAACGCCCCGGCCTACGACTTCGTATCCTAACTTTTCCAGAGTTTTTCCGTGAAGTTCGAAGATATCCTTTTCCAGTTCTATGCGGCCGGGATAATAATTATGAGGCGAGAAGGAATCGGTCCAGTTTAAGGACCGAAACCTCGGTTTTTCCACCGCTGTCTGCGGATCCATTCCGAAGACAAACATATTCAAAAAAACTTGTATGGTAGCTTGGGTTTGCATATCGCCTCCCGGCGTTCCGAGACTCATCAGGAATTTTCCGTTTTTAAAAACCATAGACGCGTTAGGCGTAATCGTAGGTCGTTTACCGGGAAGTAGAGCGGACGGATGATTCGGATCAAGACGGAATTGGGTCATGCGAATTCCGAGCGTAATGTCACCATCGATCATCGGAGATTGTGGAAAATCGCTCGGAGTCAAAGAGAGGGAATTTCCCTGAGCGTCGATGATGCTGAGATAGGTGGTGTCACGTCCCACTTTTCCCGTTTTTTCCCAAAGGGAAAGTTGTTGGTCATTTAAGGAAGAATGGAATGTAAGAGACGATTGAAAAAAAATCAATTTTGCGATCACCCGACCTAATAGCGAAGTGTTGGGATTAGAATCGGAGGAGGTCCCGGTTGAAAATCGATTTTGATCGACAGGAGAATGATTTTGACTCGGGAGAGAATCTTTCCGCTGTTTTTGAAATTCGAGCGAGTTTAAAACACTCTTCTTTTGATAAGCGAAGGGATTTCCGTGTGAAGGTGTTTTGCCGAATGCGGTCGGTTGTAATAGTTTTCTTCGCTCGCTAGCGTATTCCTTGCTGAGAAGACCTTCGCTCGGAACGTTCACAAAGGCGGGGTCTCCGAAGAATTTTTCTCGATCCGCCATCGCAAGTTCGATCGCTTGTATCACGGTGTGGACGTATAGCGGAGAATTGTGTTTCATCGATTTCAAATCGATTCCTTCTAAAATTTGAAGAACGATCGGCACGACCGCGCCTTGATTCCAAGTTTGATTGGAAAAAATCGTATACGATCCGAATCTGCCTTGAAGAGGTCGTTCCCAAGCTCCCGAATATTCCGTCAGATCCTTTTGTGTGATCGTTCCGTCGTTCTGTTCATGAGCCTTTACGATTTTTTGAGCGATGGGGCCTTCGTAAAAATAATTACGGACGAAGTCCAAAGCGCGATTTCGATCGGCTCCGTTCTGTTTCGATTTAAATTCGACGTCCACAAGTTCGCGTAACGTTTTCGCAAGTCGCGGGCGTCTGAATATTTCCTTATGATACAGCGGTTTCCACCATCGATTTTCCAGATAGACTTCGGCGTTGTAAGGCAGCAGGAGGTAGAATCCGATTCTTTTGAAAATATTCATATTGAGGTTCCTCATTAAGATTCTGTGAACCGGGAAACCTTGCTCGGCTATTTCGATCGCTGGAGCGCTTACCTGTTCAAAACTCATCGTTCCGTATTTTTTCAGAAGTGCCACGATTACGTCCGGAGAAGCGGGAACGAGTTGCGATGAATATTTCAAAGCGGGTATATATTCGTGTCCTCTCGATCTGAAATATTCTATCGTAGCTTTGGAAGGCGCTTTTCCGGCTCCGATATAACTTTCGACGCGATTCGATTTCGAGTCATAATAAAGCAAAGGGGCGACTCCGGGAAACGAAGCCTCTTCTCCTTGAACGACGTTTAACACCAATAAGGCGGCTATGCCCGCGTCAGCTGCGTTGCCTCCTCGTTTCAGCATTTCAAGAGCGGTTTTCGTCGCCAAAGGATGTCCGGTAGCTACCATGAATTTTTTACCTTCGGCAGTTGAACGTCCTTGATGATACGGATCATAAAATTCTAATATTTCTTTCGGTTTGGATGCGATGGAATAAAAGGTATAAAGAAACGCGGCTACGAAAACGAAGCCGAGTAAGGAGTATCTAATAATCCGATTCATTGGCTGCCTTCCTGAATTGAATTCGAGTGCCGTCTTGGCACCCGAATTCGTTATGAGGTCGAGGATTTTCAGACACAATGTAGTTGCTCCGAAAAATGAATCCACTGAAAAATACAGGCAGGAATGAATAACGTGGTCTTACGATCTACGGAATTAAAATTCGGATTCTAAAGAAATGAAAGCATCGGATGAATTCCAATGTGTTTCGTTCTTAAACAAATCCTGTCAATTGCATTGTACCTCGGAGAATCTACGTTTCCATTGGGTATTTTCCGCACCGGGAAAAGGCCAAAAGCGATTCATTTCATCGATCGTCAAACGCACTTTCGCGGCCACGATAGGGTCAGTAGCGCAAATTTCATTCAAATAGGAAAATTGACGTCCTTGAAATACAGCTCCGACATCCGCTCGATCTTCAGCATAATTATACGTGGCGTATTCGCTCACAAAACCGTCAATAGGATTCCAGAATGGAGTGAGGGGGCTTTGGGACGATAACGGACGAGAATTGTAATTATCTATTGAAAATTGGTAACTTCCATATTGAAAGGAAGGCGGGTTTAGAGATTCCCATTCTGGACTCGACCAGAATCTCATAGTAGCATCCATACTGTGCGTAAGCTCATGGTGTATTATCTGTGATAACCTTTCTTCACTATAATAAGTCCAAGGAGCAGCAGGATTGAAAATGGACCTAGATTTTAATCCGTCCGAAACGTCCAAAAATATAATATTTTCTTCGGGCCTTGATAAGCCACCTCTATAACCGATAGAGTCAATATAAAGATTTCTAGTAAATACAATTCTTTCCGCCCGGGCTTTGATAAAATATCCTCTTGGATACCTTGCAATTTCCGCTGTTACGAGGTCTTTATAATAATTCAAATCTTCATCCGAATAATTCACGTCATAGGAAACCGAGGGAGAAGACACGATCGTATGCGTTATGATTTGAACGTCACGATCGTAGTTTTCAGCACGATCCGGTAACAATAAAAGTAGAAGAAGGTTGGAGCTCATTTTATCCTCTTCTTTCATGGAACAAAAGGACAAGAAGGCACAAAGAAACAAAGAGCTTAAAACAAATTTTATATTGATTTTCATAAATTTTTCTCCGGATATTTTCAAAACATCCGGAGAAAAATACTGAACTAGCTTTCAAGTTAAGTCAGAGAATCCTTAGAAAACTTGCAGGAAAGGATTCGGATTATAATGTGAACTCCGATGGGTCTTAAAAACAAAGAACACTTTTCCGATCGATCGATAACACTCAATGGAATTCGTGATAATTCTGGCATTTTTCGATCTTGGTTTAAATCGATACGAAAGAAGTTAATCCCTTGCGTTCCCGACCGGTCCCTGCGGCAGGGATCGACGCGGGGTCAAGTTATTGGTTTTTAGAAAAAGCGATCGAAGTGATTGAATTTTCAATAACTTGACCAAAGCTGAGAGCCCGATCCCGCCTGATTCGTTCCGGCTTACTTTTGTAAGTCGGTTGGCGGGAGCCGCCCAAATTGATAACTTGAAATTCACATTCTATTATGAATTATTTGAAGGCTTGAATCGAGAAAGGTTATCTTTCTAAGTCTCTAACGAGAGAAAAATTCTCCGGTTAAAATTCTTCGTCGGTCGTGTATGTCAGGATCAAAGAAGCCAAGAAGGCGAGTAAAAACTGAGAAAACACCCAAAGCCATACGATCGTGGTCGGAAGTACGTTGATGAAATTCAGGATGGAAATTGCTGGACCGACATAAGCCGCGAGGGAAAAACAAATCGCAACGATCAACCCGCCGACGATTCCGGTCGGAAGAGAATCTTTCGCAAGACGAATGATAATTCCCAAAAAGAAAACCTGAATGAGGTCGGCGGCGATCGGCCCCACCCATAAGATCATTCCAACGGATTGGAAAAAACCTTTATAGGCAGGGTCGTAGTAAAAACGCGAAAAGAACAAACTGCGAAGCGGAATGGAAATTACTTCCCAAAAACCGAAGGCGATAAACAGCCTTAAAAGAAATTGATTCCAATCTTTCGCAGTTCTTAAACTCATTCTTATTTTCCTACGATGAATACAACGTTCGTCGTCGCGGATCCGCCGATGTTCAGCATCAATCCGTTCTTAGCGCCTTCTACTTGGTAGTTGCCTGCAGTGCCGGTAACTTGTTTGTAGAGGTCGAGCATCATTCTAACTCCGGAAGCTCCGACCGGGTGACCGACTCCGATCAGTCCGCCGGACGGGTTGATCGGTTTTTTACCGTTGATGTCGATTACGCCGTCTTCGATCGCTTCGTGTTCTTTACCGGGTTGAGTGATTCCGAAAGCGGAAATCGCCGCATACTCGGAAGAAGTGAAACAGTCGTGAGTTTCGAAAACGTCGATGTCTTTCACTCCGAGTTCCGCTCTGTCGTAAGCGTCTTTTACGGTTTGTCTGGTCCAAGGGAGAATGTATTTGTCTCCTTTAGATTCGGCAACCTTCGCGTCGAAAGTAATCGGAGCCACTCTGTGTCCCCAACCTTTCAGTCTTGGGATGGAAGTGATCTTCTTTCCTCTTTTTTTAGCGTATTCTTCGGTGTAAGATTTATTCGCGAGAACCACCATCGCCGCACCGTCGGTTACTTGAGAACAATCGGTGATACAAAGTCTTCCACCCACGGCCATATTGTATTCTCCGCCGCGAGCGTTCGCGTGTTCTTTGTTCATGAACCAAGAACGTGTTTGCGCTTTCGGGTTTCTCTTTGCGTTGTCGTAGTTGATTCTTGAGATTTCGGCTAACGCGCCCATGAATCTTTGTTCCGGAAGTTTGTATCTTTCCAGAATTACGTCCGCGAGTTTTCCGAAAAGTTTCGGGAAAGGAAATTGAACTCCTTTCGCTTCTTTTTCGTAATAAGCGGCTGTTCCTAAAAAGTCACCGCCTACGGAAGAACTGACCGTTTTCATGATCTCGATTCCGAGAACGATGGCAACGTCGTAGTCTTTTGCGCGGATTTTTGTAGCGGCCGCATCGAGTGCGATCGATCCGGAAGCACAAGCGGCTTCAAAACGTCCGCCCGGAATTCCGTAGAACGCAGGATCGACTTCGGTTAAGAATGCGCCCAAGTGACCTTGCGTCGCATATTGTTCCGCGTCGAAGTTTCCTACGAAAATTCCGATTCTATTTTGTTTGTTCAGTTTTTTGATTTCATCGGGAGTAATTCCGACAGCCGCAAGTCCGTCTTGAACGGCTTCGCGCATTAAGGACATGAAGGTCTTTCCTTCTTTGGTCCAGTTTCTTTGAAAATCGGTTTGTTCCCCGCCGAGGACGTAAATTTTATCGCTCATGGTGATACCTTCTCCCCTAAATTATCCTTTGAAAAGTGAACGAGCGTCAAGTTTTTCCTTCAGCTCGTAAAACGGTTTTCCCGGTTTCGCTTTTGCTAATACTTCAGGAACCGGAAGTTTTGCTTTTTCGATCAGTTGGATCGCGTCCTTAGGTCCGCCTAAGAAATCGACGAACGCAGACGCGGGAGCCCAGTTGAATCCCGTTCCCATCGCGAGATCCGCCATTTCTTTGGTGTCTACGACTTCGCCGACGATCGAGAGAGAGTAACTAACGTATCTTGCGATGAAGTATCTCGCGAGATCGGCTTCCAGACCTTTCGCTTCTTTTACGACGTTCATTGCGCCTATGTAGTCCGCTTCGGAAATTCTTCGGTTCGCCTGACGAATAAAATCAATGTCGAATTTGGGAAGAGGTTCGTACAAATCGGCGCCTATATTATAGACTAACTTTTCTTTCTTGCCGTCCGGAGTTTTGGACATCTTGTAAAGACCGCCGCCCGCTTTTCTTCCGAGGTCGCCTTTATCGATTAGTTTTTGGAAGTAACCCGGCATTTTAAAAGTAGAATGAGCCGCGTCCTGAGTCATCTCGTAGAGGTTGTCCACGATCGCTTTGTGAACGTCGAGTCCTACGAAGTCCGCAGTGTCCAGAGGAGCCATTGCTCTTCCTGTGTAACCGCTCATGATCGCGTCCATCAGAGCGATCCCGCCCTTATCGGAATATTTTTCCGCGAATTGGGCGACTTCGTTGATAAGCTGAAATCCGATTCTGTTTCCGGCAAACGCGGGAGTATCGTTCGTATAAACGACCGCGCGGCCAAGAACCTTATCCAGATATTCGCCGAGTTGTTTGAGAACTTTCTTATCCGATCCTTTGTGGGAAACGAGTTCGCAAAGAATCATTTTGTAAGGAGGATTGAAGAAGTGAGTTCCGAAATAATGCTTTTGTCCGTCTTCGTCGAAGGCTTTGGAAAGTCTTTCGATGGAAAGACCGGAAGATACAGTGGAAACGATGGTTCCGGGTCTTCTGGAGCTCGCGATTCTTTTGTTGATCGGTTCTTTGACTTCGTAACTTTCCGCAACGAGTTCAAAAACCCAATCCGATTCCGCAACGGCTTTTTCCAAATCCGCGTCGTACGAACCGGGAATCAATCTTGGACGAATCGTATCTGTCTTAACCGAACCGATCGCTTTCTCAATCCCTTCTTTCGCTTTGTTTATGTCCCTTGCAAGCATATGGACTTTTGCCTTACCGAACGAGGCAACGATTGCCGCAGAACCTGCACCCATAGTACCGTTCGCGCCTAAAACTGTGACTGTTTTTATCTCTCTCATGAAACTATACCAATTCTTGGATTTTCAATGGAATAGGACCTGTTTAAAACAGCCGGGCGGGGAGGAAAGGTTTTTTTCACGCAAAACGGGGAAGGAATTGTTCTAAGACAGAACGAATGTTCTGTTTAAATTTGCTTAAAATGATGAAAGCGCCTTTTAAAACGATAGAAAACGGCTTTCATAAAAAAATAGAATTTTTTACGGGGTGTGCCTCTGCGTTGCATTAAATTTAAAAACGCGGGCTCGTTTGCGGGTTTGTGGAGAGTGCGCTCGGCTCCGGTCAAGTTATCGAATCGTAATGATGCCGTTGACCGGATTCAAAAAGCCAATCACTTTATCCGCATCGAGATCCGTAAAGAACCGATGCGTTGAATTTCGTCGATCGCTCACGCGTTGTAAAAAAGTATGAGTTCCCACATTCTACGTTGGATCGGGTTTTACGGAAAGGAAAGCCGCCTTTAAAAAAGACCGTATCGAATTCCAATCCTCCGGTAACGAACGAGGTGGGATCAAAATCATTGATCGAACGAAAATAAAGGAAACTTTTTGTAGATCTCGAAGTTCTCGGAATCGAAACAAACGAAGAAAACCGTTTCGATCGAGTGGCCGTCTTCCAGAGATTGAGAGATTGAGAAAATCGTATCCTCATTGGAGAAAAATTCTCGAACGCTCTCGATCGCGATTTTTGCGACGCGTTCTTTCGGAAAACGAGAAATCCCCGTGCCGATATTCGGGAATACGATCGTTTTCAACGAATTTTCTTTTGCCAATCGAAGACTGTTGTAATACCCGTTGCAAAGAAGTCGTTCTTCTTGATTTTTTTAAAAAATCTTCATCTTCCGATGAAGTGCGCCTTATCGAGGCGAAACTAAAAAAACTTTCTAAAGAAATAAGACAAAAAGCGGACAACCGGCAAGTAATATAAGTATGATCGGTCGATAGGTTCGGGAAACGGGATTTGTTCGTTTCACGATCCCAATATCTTTATGAAATCAGTTTATTTTTTTACGTTTGTCCTATTTTTTATAGTCTACTTTCCATTTTTATCTTTAGAGTCGAAGGAAAATGTAAAGTCAATGGAAAGTGAGACGGAAGAGGATCCGCAGGGAGATTTAAGGGAATCGAAAAGAATTTTTATCGGAGGATTTTTCTCCGAAGTAAAAGGATACGAGTTTTCTTGGTTTCAAGTCGGTTATAATTTCGATCGAACTTTATCTCTTTCTTTTCTTTATTTTCGAAAGTCGAGCGTAAATCATTTCGATCTCGATCGATCGAAAGCATTTTCCTATCAGATATCGTATTCTCTTGAAAACAGGGATTTTTCTCAAGATCAAATCGGACTTGCGTTCGATTGGTTTCCGTTTAATTACCATCACTATTTTACTCTCGGGTTCGGTCAGGAAATCTATCGTCAAAAAGATCGAAAGCAGGAATATCAAGCGAATCTGAGTCGAGGAGAGTGGGATATCTCCGGTAAAATGTGGTCGTATTCGATTTATAACCGTCGAAATTACGTATCTATCGGAACGGGAGAACGTTTGGTTTTATCCTCGGGAATTTTTATCAATTGCGCCGTTTACGGATTATTCTATCTAAACAATTCCCCTCGTATTCAGAGAGAACTTCCACTTTTTTACAATCAGATTCCCGATTCGGCTCAGCTCAAAGAAATTTCGGACGACCCGGACTCGCAGGAGGCGAAACGAAATTCGTCGGCCGAGTTGTCCGTATTTATTTCAATCGGAGTTTCGATATGATATTCGTGTCATCGATCGGAATTCACGAGCCGCCCCCGTAGCGGCTCGAAACGTTATCCGAAATCTCTGCTTAAAAGGATTCAATCACTGAAGAATGATCTGATCGACCCTGTTCTTTCTGTATTTAACGAAGGTATTTCCGTTTTGAGTATATCCGAGGTAAGCTCCGTTTTTCTGAAATCTTTTTCCGAAAACCCTTTCCGCCGAATTCCGATCCGAACCGATCGAAACACCTTTGTCTATTCCCGGACTTCCGTCGCCGTACATATTCACCTGAAGTACGGAGCCTATGCTCAGAAGGAAGGATGTTTCCTTTTTGTTATAGATGTAAAATTCGCTGCCCGAGGACTTATCCACCTGAATGCGGTCGGGTTTTCCCCATAGTTTCAAAAGGTCTTCCAGCTTATCTCCCGGACCGACACCACCCACTTTAAACAGGTTTTGTTTCGCGTTTTGGGAAGGATCGGGCAACGTGATACCGTGCAACTGCGCCAAGTGTTTTGCCCAACCGGAAGAAGAATCGTAATTATCTATATAATACGAGGCGAGTTGTTTCGTCTTCGGAGTTTTTTCCTTATAAGATTCCAAAAGAACGTAGTTTAGGATGGGCGTAAAATTCTCGTAAACGTAATCCGGATCCAGTTGGGTTTTTTGACGGATCGAAGTTCCGATTCCTTGGAGATACGCCTGAACGTCCGGGTTGGTTTTCGATTGTGATCCGAGGTTCTGGATTTTTCCGTCCACCATCTTTCCTACGGAGCGAAAAATTTCCAGCGCCCTTTCCTGATCGTCGGTCCAATAAAAGACCACGCCGAGATTGTTCGCCAAAGGAATGGAATTTTCGGCGCGCACAGCGTTGCCCGCCAAAGACTTGGCGACGTTCATATCGTTTTCTTCGGTCGAGTACGAAAGTAGAATCGCGTAGTTCGAAACGAAGTAAGGATCCTCCGTTTTCAGGATAACTTTTTGATACGCCTCCTTAGCTTTTTGATACGCGGCGGAATTTCCCGGAGTCGCTCGCATAACGGCTCTTTTGCGAATCCCGTCCGGAAACACCATCGAATCTCGGAAGGAAGGCATATCCAGAACCGGTTTTAACTTCAAGTCCTCGTTACTCGCTGTGGCCATCCAGATTTTATGAAGGCATACGGCGTACGCCTTTTCCAGATGTGTGTTCCCCGGAAATTTGGATAAGGCGCGTTCGAGGTTGGATTTCGCCTGATCCAAATTTTTACCGAATTGAACGTCGTCGTACGTCTTTTCCATAGTGGCGAGAAGGGAATACAACTCCTGTTTATCTCCGCCGAATCTAGACAAACGGTCGTTAGGCGAAGGGTGACTCGCGAAATAGACGGAGGTCATCGATTCCGGACTGATTTTGTCCAGCTTTTTGTTGGCGATGTATTCTTTGTATTGGTTTTCGATATCGCTCATGAGCTCCAAGGTACGAATCATGTAGTCTCCGCCGTATCCGGCCTTATTGAGCAGTTGAAATCCGGTCTGGTCCGCATCCACTTCCTGTTCTTGCGAAAATTTAAGATTATCTAATACGGCTTCCCCCGTAGGATTCTCCTTCAATTGATAGAATTTTTTAACGGAGTTGAACGTATGTCTGTTGTAATAATGCGACAATTCGTGAGATAAAACTCCCGCTACGTATCTTTCTCGGTAAAAATCCATCTTTTCTTTTGCGTCAGATTCCGAACGGGAAATTACCTGATCGAGTATATCGAGAGTTCCGGAGTTGATACAAAATTGTCCTCCAGCCATAGCGAACGCGTTAAACGAGTTATCCTGCACGAGATTGTATACGATCGGGAACGAAGGATTTCCGGACGAGTCTGCCAATTTCCGAAAGGCGGAATCGATCGGTTTTCTCCAGCCGTTGTAGTCCTTCAAAACTTTTCTGGATTTTAAAATTGCAGTATACTGATACGAACTTTGGCGGACGATCTGCGCGTATAACTCGGCGTCGAAATTGATCGGAGCGTTTTTTTCCGCGCTCAACGAAAAACTTAGGACGAGTGTAAGGATAGAAAAGACAAACGTGCGAATTCTAAACATATTCCGTAAACCTTAAGAGTGATTTAAATAACGTCGGGGCCTCTAAGATCGCAAAAAAAAAAACGTTGTCAAGCTCTTCCTTTTGATGCGGACTGCGGAATCCGCGCTGCGTAGGAAAAAAATTATAATTCGAAATTCTTCAAAATCCCTTTTGGAGGATCAGATTTTTTATTTCCGGATCGGACCAAGTCCGAAGTTCGAATAAATATTCGTACGGATCCTCGTCGATTCGCAAAAGATCGCAAAACGCCTGTTCGGTTGTCCGGCCTCGGAGTTTTAGATCCTTTATTTTCTCCCCGAATTCCGGAACGGCGAACGTAAGAATCCTGTGTTCCACGATCATATGAACGAATCCCATCTGTGATTCGACGGGAATCGGCTGCGCGAAAATTTCGTACTTAAAATTCTCGATACGAAAACGTGTGATGATCGTCGCCAAATTTTGGAAATTTTTTTCTTCGATTTCGAAATCGTAAAATCGGGAAAACGAAGTTCCGAGTTCGAGTTTGAATTCTTCCGAATCCTTATAACTGCAAAGAATGTCCACGTCGCTTTCATCAATGTCTATTTCAAGAGGAACGGTTCCCGCAAAAACAGGACCGTATTTAGAAATCGAATCGAAGATCGAATGTCTTTTTATTTCCTCCCAAATCTTTCTTTGTTTTAGGTTTCCGTTTTTGAGGAAATTCGGCGATGAAAAATTCGGTTTCGTATCCAAGTTACCTGATATCTGAGAGAAAATTTAATCCTCTTCAGGTAGAAGCGGAGAAATAAAATAAGCGATGAATTCCAATTTACCAGTGGTTCCAGATTTTTGATAGATGGAGAAAGTCTGATTTTCGATCGTCTTCAGACTTTTTCCTCGTATAGCAGCGATTTGGTGATTTGACATTCCGCGCAAAAGTAGGACGGCGATCTCTTTTTCCTTATCCGAAAGTCCCCAACCTGCGAGTTGTTTTTGGAACGATTCCCAAAAGGATTGGTCCGTATGCGTAAGGAGTTGATTCTTATTTTTCAACCCTTCGATCACCACTTTGGCCGATTCGATGTCTTCCTGTGTGTTTCTGATTTCCTGAAACAGAAAAAAAATTCCGATAATCGATAGAAGTCCGAACGCGGTCTCAATGGTGGTAAAGTATGCCTGGGACCTTTCGATCCAATGAATGTCGAACGCGAACGTAAGGATTTCTTCTATTATCCAGAGAAGGATCAAAAAGATATAAAGCGAAAAAAAGTAGAACCGTTTTTCTTGAGGAAACCAGAATTTCATTTTTAAAAGCCGCTTATAGAACGGCACAAGTAAAACTAAGAACTCTCCCTTTTCCGAGTCAAGTATGATAACGGATCCGAAACGTTCCTTAGGTAAAAACCACTAAACACAACGAAACCCTTTGGGGAATTACCGTAGTTACTGTCTCCTCCTATTGTATCCCCGAATATTACGGGTATCGTTTATCACATCGAGGTGGAAAGTCATGAAACTTTCGGAATTTTTTAAACGGACGAAAACGAGTCGAAACATAGGATATTTTCTCGTCGGTGCGATCTTGAGTCTATCGACGCAGGCTTGTATCCTTCCTCAGGAAAAAATTTATTCCGCGAATACCGGTCCCAGTCCGACCGATTTCGTCTATCGCGGGGATTTGGAAGGGCTCGAAAATTCGCTTCGATCCGGAAAGGGGGTCGATCAGCGCGATCCATTTTTTAGAAATTATACTCCGTTGATGGTCGCCGCGAGGGAGGGCGAGTATTTGATCGCGGAATTTTTAATACGAAAAGGCGCTGACGTCAACGCGAGAACCCGCGACGGACATACCGCTTTGATGATGGCTGCCTTTAATCGTTATCCTCAAATCGTAAAACTGCTGATCCGTTCGGGCGCTGACGTCAACGCGTCAACAGTTCAGGGGCACACGGCGTGGACGGAAACCACATTAGAAGATTATAAAAAAGTGCAGGATATTCTTTCCGAATACGGCGCAGGTCCGAAACGATGAACCGTTTAATAAGACTGTTTCCTTTTTTGTTGTTCCTATTTCTGCAATCCTGCGAAGTCGATACTTCCGGCTGCGAGAAAAACTGCGATATTCAATTTTCCACTTGTTTATTGGTCGCCGTAAACAACGGAACAGCCAATCAATCATCGGCCGTCCCTTTTATCTGCTATCAGATTTGCGACAACTGTAAGGATAATTGTAAGGTTCGTAATTCCTCCGGAGGAAACAATCGTACGGGGACGAGAAGTACCGGTTCGGGTTCCGGAAGTCGAGGCGGAGGAAATGGCGGTGGTGGAGGCGGAAGCGGCGGAGGATCCGGAGGTCATGGAGGGGGAGGGCACGGAGGTGGCGGAATTGTCTTCTAACCGTATTTCCGCGCAAAACGAAAAACGAAACGATCGTAGGATGGAATCGGCCTTTCTATCTTTGGTGATCACTTGTATCGTGACCAATCTTTTCTGTTCTTCCCTTTTACCGATGGAAAAAAGGAATTACCCTAAGGAAGTGTCGATGGAAAAAAATAGAACGCTGAGAGATTGGATTTCTATCAAAAAGGAGCGTTTCGGTTTGAACTTGTTCGTTGACGAAATTTCCGAAAACCGGTTTAGGATGAAATATTATAGCGCAAGGGAATTTTATTTCGATGTGTATCTCGCTTGTAGTTTTACGGTTTCCCGGTCTACCGAAAATACATTCAAAATTACGAATATGAGTTACGTTATGGATAACGGCTGTTCTAAAAGTAATCAGACGGATTGGTGTTATCAAAGCAGAGGTGTGGTTGGTCCGGTTTCCGAAGAGGAAAACGAAAAATATATGTTACCCTGTTTGCGGGAATTCCTAAACGAACTCTAATTCCGGCGCGAGCGGCGTTCGGATAAATTTCCTTCACCGCGCCGCATAATTTTGCCGTACGATTTTATTCTTTGGGATATTCTATCTGCAAGGATACGAAAGAAGAAGTCGAATTCCCGTATAAAAGTTCTATGTGTGTGAGAGTTTTTTTCAACACGTTTACCGCCGTTTCGGCTTTTTCCATCGTTATCGAACGATCTAAGAATCGGTTCGGCTCGTTTTGAAGATCCGGTATTAGGAGAAGTTCGGATTTCGTTCGAATCGATCCGGAGGAATTCGAAATAGAAAACACGTTCGTCCTAAAGGTTCGTGCGTAAGCATCCGCGGCCAAAGCGAGCGATACCTCGTCCATTCCTTGGAAAACGGGAATTCCGACGTCTTCTCGGTTCCAAAAGAAAAGCAGATTCTTTGCGGCCGCGAAGTAGTGTTTCGTTTCGAATGCGAATTCCGAACTGCAATGTTCGTCACTCCAATCCGTCACTCCGAAGTCGCGTGCAACGTTAGACGCTCTTTGCTTTCCAGCAATCGATTCGACCAAGGCTAAGGAAATCGGAATGGAAGCGGTAACTCCCGTAGTCGTGATCACATTTCGATCGGCAACGTATCTTTTGTTTCGTATCCATTGTGTGGAAGGAAACTTTTCCCTCAATTTTTCGAAGGAATACCAATGTCCCGTCGCCCGTTTGTCGTTTAACAATCCGGCGTTCGAAACCAGCCAGACACCGTCGCAGATTCCGATTACGGTCGCTCCTTTTCTGGACTGGTCCCGAATCCAATCGATCAGGATCCGGTTTTCCGAATTATGCACCGCAGGGACGATCACGTAATCGGCTCCTTCCGGAAACTTTAAGTCGAAATCGGTGAAGTCGTTTCCGATCTCGAACTTGAGGGCGGGAAACATATTCATCGTGCCCCTCTTATCGGCTAACGCGTGTATGTCGGCAATTTTCGCCCGTTTTAGAACCCCGAAAGGTACGATAAAGTCCGAAAGTTCCGTGTATTTCGTCTCCCCTATAACGGCGATAACCGGGCGTTTTCTGCCGAACCGCGGTTTGTACCGTTCCAAACCGGATTCGGGTTTTATCAGCGCGGGTTTTTGTTTTATTTCCGGATCCGTTCCGCAATTCCAAATCGAAATCGCGCAGACGAAATATATTATTGTTTTTTTATATTTTGAGAAGATAAACCGGGTATCGAAGCTGTTAACATTCATAGTTCGAGTATAACTCCTATTTTTAATCGAGTCGTCCGTCCGGATACGGACGGACCGTTTTTTAGGAAAAAATATCGACAGAGTTGAACGATCGGTTGAAATCATTTTATGAATACCTTTATCGCGTTCGGAGCCGGGCTTTTGTTTCTTTTGGCGATCTCCGGTTTTTTGAATTCCCGTAAGAATCGGGAATCCGACTCTTCGTACGCGGAGGATTCCGATTTCGAGACGGAAAGAAAATATCTGGTGCGCGTCGAAAATCTTTCCGGAGTATTATTTTTTACTGCGGGAATCGTTCAGTTGCACCTTTATCTGGAATTATCCGATCAACTTTCGAGCGCATTATGGTTTTTTAATCTACACATTCCGGCCGTTTTTTTGATCGGACCTCTCACCTATCTTTATTTCGAAACGCTGAGCGGAGGAAGTTCGATCCTACGTGCCTTTCATTTTTTTCCCGCTTTAGGATCGGCGATCGTTATGCTTCCCTTTTATCTTCGCAACGGAGAAAGGAAAGCCGCTTTTCTCGCGCACGAAACTCCGCTGGATCCGTTTCATACTGTGATTCTTACGTTGTTGGTTTTAGGGACGATTTCCAATTTAATCTATCCGATCGGTTTATTCCGAAAGGTTTGGCGATGGAGAAAGAATTCCTCCGAAAAACGGCCCGTTTCCTTTTTACCTTTTTTATTTTTGTTTGCCGGAACGGTTTTCGTATTATCGTTGTTCGCCGCCGCCCAGATTTTTTATATGCCTTTATTTCCGACGGCTTCCGCTTGCCTGACGATTCTGATATGTTCTATATTTTTGATGAGCGTGGCAAATCCCGATCTCACGCGTTCGTTCGTAAAGGATTCGAGGGAGGCTCGGTATAAGGAAAGTAGAATTTCAGGTTTGGATCTGAATACGGTTTTAATTCGCTTGGACGAATTGATGACGGTCAAACGATTGTATTTGGACGAGAATTTAACGCTCGGAAAACTGGCCGCCGAACTCGACGTTCAAACACATCAACTTTCCGAAATTCTAAACGTTCGTCTCGGAAAAAGTTTTCGGGAATACGTAACGCGATTCCGATTGGAAGAAGCCGCCGATCTTTTGCTTGGAGAGCCGGAGCGATCGATACTTTCCGTTCTTTACGCTTCCGGTTTTAATTCGAAATCCTCCTTTCATAAACTTTTTCAGGAATATTACGGTTGTTCGCCTTCCGAATTCAGAAATCGGGAATCGCTGAAAAAGAGAAGGGACTTTTCAAACGCGGATCCTCCCGATCTAATTTAGTAAAAAAGTTTTTTCATATTGATCTCCCTAAAATCGGTAAAAATATTTCCAAAACGAATTCTTCGTGTAGAATAGTTCCGTTTTTTAATCTTCGAGACAATCCCGATATTGAAAAGGAAACGTTTCCGGATCGTAAGAGCCGTAAATCTACGTAACGATCGAAATCGGATTTCTTCCGGAGAAAAGGTATGAAGGAATTTTCCGCGTATATTCGAAGGATCTACAAAGATCGGGATTATTTGACCCGCAGTAGGGTGTTGCATCTTTTTGTGTTCAACGTAGCTTCGGTTCTTTTGGGAACTTCTTCCAATTTTTTTCTTTGGGTTTTTACCGGACGATATGTTCGTATCGGATTTTCGATCATGGCGGTCGCGTCCGCAATTTCCCTTTTTTTTCTTTTACGGAAAAATTACGAGACGGCGTTAAACGTCGTTTTGGCGGCTACGATCGCGTCCGTAACTTTCGGTTGGTTTTGGGGAATTCCGAATATCGGATCCGACGTAGGAAATAAAAATTTAGTACTAGTCATATTTATTATGATATTCTTATATTTTACGGATGTAAGAAAAACGATCCTCATCACGATCTATAGTTTTGCCCTGATTATGACGGACGAATTCATTTTAAAAAAGGATCACGGTACCGTTTATACGGCGGATCGGATCGGATTATTCGCCATGTTTACGGTGATTTCGATCCTCGCGGTAAAAACCCTTTACGGTTCCGTCCGTGAAAAGAACGAATTGATCCAGGAGATCCACCATCGCGTGCGGAACAATCTTCAAGTTCTATCTGGTTTGGTGGAAATACATAGCGACAGCGGAAAAGCCGACTTTCAGAGCGTCCTTTCGGATTTTCAGAATCGGATTCTGGCGATTTCCGAAGTGCATAATTATCTTTATAAATCGGAAAATTATTTCGATATCGATTTCTCGGAAGTGATCGAAGGCATCGTAAAAAACCTTTCCGTTAAATCCGGAAAAAGTTCGATCCGGATCGAAACTTCGACAGAAAGAATTTTTTTAAGGATCGAGAACGCTCTCCCTTGCGCGATGATTTTCAGCGAATTGTTATCGAATGCGCTCTCACACGCCTTTCCTTTCGGCGAAGGAAACGTTCGGATTCGATTTCGAAAGGACGAGAATAAGTTTAGACTGATCGTCGAAGACGACGGAACGGGGATTCCCGATTCCGAAATTTGGCGGCGACCGAAGACAGCTGGTTTTACCCTCGTTCAAATTCTGACGAAACAGATCAAAGGTGATTTTCGAATCCTTTTGGAAGGAGGCTCTTCGGCTGTTTTGGAGTTTGGCGTCTGACGCCTGTTAGGCGAACATATTAAAATAAGATTCTCGCCGAAAACGCCTCTTCGGTCCGCGATGTTGGAAAGACTTGTGGAGGATTCTTTCCCTGTTTTAGTCAAAGTCCGTGATCGATGAGAATCAAAATATTGATCAAAAACAGATGAAAGATCGAAAAGAAAAAGAAACTTCTCGCGGATTTCCGTTCCGGGTTTTTTAGAAGTCGAAACGCAAGCGCTCCCATCCACAAACAAACCGAAATCGAGGAAACGAGATATAAAATCCCCATCGTGGATTCGAAAAAATAAAAACCGATACAACTTGCGGAATACAGAATCGTATAAAGAAAGATCGATTTCGCGGTTTCTTGATTTCCTTTGACGACGGGAAGCATGGGAAACGCCGCGTCCGAATAATCATCCTTTAAAAAAATAGCCAGAGCCCAAAAGTGCGCCGGAGTCCAGAGGAAAATCATCATAAACAGAATCCAGGCCTGGACGGGAAGAGAGTTGCCGATCGCCGCGTAACCGATCAACGGTCCCACACAACCGGCGACTCCTCCGATTACGATGTTCTGATGTGTTCTGGGTTTGAGAAGGATCGTATAAAGAAAAACGTAGGAGATCAGGGCGGCGAACGCGCATAAGGCGGTTAGGAGATTCACGTAGACGGTCAAAAGATAAAAGGAAGCCGCCGTCATAACAAAGCCGACTAACGTGGCTTGCAGAACTCCGATTCTTCCCGCGGGGACGGGACGATTTGCGGTCCGCTTCATCTTGGCGTCCCGATCCTTTTCGATTACCTGATTGAAGATGAACGAGGCGGAAGACATCAAAAAAGTTCCGAACAAAGTCACTGTGATCAAAAATCCCGAAGGAGGCGATCCGCTCGCGAGATATAACCCGGGAATGATGGTCGCCAAAACGAGAGTGGTAACCCTCGGTTTGATCATCTGATTCCAATCCGAAAAAAAAGTCGAAGTAGCCATCATACGTAGTTCCGGGTTAATTCCCCTTTTTCCCTTCCGTTTCGGACGTCAAAAACATCGCCCTGATGATCAGGGAAAGATAGGCGAACGTCAAAAGTAAAACCGCGAAACCGGTGTGGAGAGCGGTGATCAACTTGGGAAGTCCGTAAAATACATTCAGAATTCCTAAAATGATTTGAATCCCGAGGATATACATGGATATTCTAAGGAACCTTCTGGTCAAAAGTGGAAACTGTTTTAGGATCGAATACGAAAGCGTAAAAGCCAGAAGTAACGCGACCGCGTAGGCTCCGAAACGGTGAATCACCTGGATTTGGACGATCTCCAGCGGATGATCCGGGATCCATTGTCCCCAACACGTCGGAAAATCCGGGCACGCAAGTCCCGCGTAATGGGAGCTTACCCTTCCTCCCAAAACGATCTGGACGACGACGGCGGCAATCAATAAGAAAAATGGAATATTATCGCTTCTGAATATGGACGATCCCGTGACGAAACCGGGATTTTTCCCGAATTTGTTTCTCGCGTCGATGGAAACCGTAAGTATCACCAGAAAAAAGGCGATCGCGTTCAAAAGGTGAAGATTGACCGAAGTAGGGTCCAATTTCAGTGTGACGGTCAGTCTTCCTAAGTTGATTTGAGAGATTAAAAGTAAAACCGCAAGAACGAGATAGATTCCGAACTCTTTTCGAAGTGTTTTGTCCGCGAACGTCCAAATCGTCACTCCGAGCAGAATCAAACCGAGAAAACCGGAATAATAACGATGAGAAACTTCCATAAAAATCTGAAAGTCGAAGGTCGGAAAAATTTTTCCGAAACAAAACGGCCAATCCGGACAGGCAAGGCCGGATCCGGTCGCTCTCACCAAAGGACCGTAGAGAAGATTGAGAAAAATAAGGACGCTT
>NZ_RQFA01000026.1:75000-226394 GCF_004770155.1 Leptospira gomenensis
TGCAGCGATTTTCGAGACGTTTCGTTTTCTCGACCTCCATTCATGCCAGGAGAGGATCGTATCACTTTTTATTTTTTTAATATTTAAAATTCACGATCTTCGTTTTATACGAACAAAGTCCATCCCCTTTCCGAAAGAGGGAGAATCCTATTCTCCCGACCAAGGATTCTGCGCAAAAAATCCGGCTCGTCGGTACTGGGTATAAAGTGATCAAATTCGTCGGGTGCTTGAAGCCCGGTATTTGCGGGAAAAATTCCCTCGCTGCTTGCGATTTTGTATTCGATATCCGATTTCGTTTTTGCTCTCCGGGGTTTTCATTTTACCGTAGCCTATCTTTACTTCCAGGGTTTGTTCGTTCCCGATTCCAAAGGTTAGGGAGAGCCGGATTTCAGCGTTACAAAATTTCTTTCCGATCGGATCGGTTTTTTTCTTTTGTCGTTTTCGTTGTTCGGATCCGGTTCGGTATTTTTTTGGCTCCACTCGGCTCCCGGCGTTGAGTCTTCCAGAGCGGACGATCACTCAGGAAGAGACGCTGGAGTTTTCGAAACCGAACGGAAAAACGCGAAGCACGTTATGCGCGTTTCTTCGATTCGCCCGGATTTCTACGGGTGCGCTGGAGAAATGCTGGAGAAACGACGCGGTACGACCGGTTTCCGGTTCTCCTCGTTGGGATCGTTTTCGTTTGCAAATACCCGTTTACGTTTTTATTATCTTCGTTCGTTCTACTTTTTTACGCCAATTACTGGCTCGATGGAATTCCGAATGGGAATCGGGGAAAACGGAAATCCGTATTTGGGAAACTTGAAACTTCTGCACGACCGATTCGGAGTTTGGGAAATGGCCGGGTTATACTGTCGATCGGCCCGGTTTTCTCTGATTTTTTGGTAGTACGCGGTTCACAAACCGGAATGATTTCGATTCTTTCTTGGCAGTTTCAATTTTTTTCGACGGAATTCGGGCATTTAGTCCGATTTTAGAAATAGAATTTAGGATTCCTAAATGCAGAATATCGATTATTCCAGAAGACTCAAACAGAGTTCGATTCGAACCCCGGTTCGCGAGTCGTCCGATTTCGATCGAACGATCCAAACCGTCCAACACAGCAAAAAATCCGGATCTCCGATCCAGATTTTTTCCTCGACCCGTTCCGTTTTCGTTTTATTACTCGGTTCCATTTCGCTCTTCACGGCCGGACTTGTGGTCGGGCTAAAATTGGATCAAAAAGAGGAAACCTTCGCCCAAAACGAATTGCAGACGTTTCGGAACGTTCCTTCCCATGGAAATCGAAATTCGAACGGGGGACTTCGTTCCTTATTTTCTTCGTCGGAATCGGATTCCACAGAATCGCTCAAAAATCCGGAAGTTTTGACTCAACCCAAAAATCGGGAAAACGGGACCGCACCGGATTCTAAGATTTTGTATCCTCCTCAAACCGGAGAAACGAACTATCTCGTCGTAATCGGAACCTCGGATTCTTTGAAAGCCGTTGAATTGGGAAAACGATTGTTGATGGCCCGCAGCGAGTTTCGAGGGAGAATTTTCCGTTCCTCCAAAGGGGAATTGTTTCTGGGATATTTTTATTCGGAAGAAGAAGCGAAAGAGGCCTTGGAAAAGGTTCAACCCTTGAACGACCCGGCCTTTCATTCCGCGAAAATTCGATCCCTCCAACTTTAACTACCGTTTTTGGATTATTTGGTTGACTTTCGTCAAATTTATGCTATATTCTTAGGCAGAGTTTTAACGGAAGTTATCATACTTACTTGGCTGCCAAAAAGAAAAATTCCGAAATCGAACACAAGGTAGGCGACTACGTAGTCTATCCCATCCATGGAGTCGGAGAGATTCTAGAAATCTCCAAAAAGAATATCCTTGGTAAAAAGAAGGATTGCTACGTTCTAGAAATCCAGGGTAGTAAGATGAAGGTCATGATACCTGTAGACAAAGCAGAACAGGTTCGAATCCGCCCAATCATCGATAAAAAAGAGATCAAGAAAGTCATCGCTCTCCTGAAAAAGGACGAGGTCGATACGGAAGAAGACTGGAAGATCCGCTACCAAAATAACCTCAACAAGATCAAATCCGGATCGATATATGAGGTCGGAGAAGTCTGTAGAAACCTATTTCGTAGGGCGAACGGAAAAGAACTTTCCATTATGGAAAGGAAGCTCTACGAAAGCGCTTATAATCTTGTGAAAATGGAAGTTGCTTTGAGCAAAGGTGTCACCCAGGAAGAAGCGGGAAACCTAGTTTCCGACGTGCTTGCGAGCACCCTTTCTCCCGGGGAAAGAAAGGCAGACGAAGAAGAATAATTCCGCAAAAACTCAAATACAAACAAGGATTTGAGTTATGCTTCATCTCTATAAAGTACTCACGTCTCTATTCCTTTCCGGAATCACATTCGCGGTTACGCACAAACAATCCGGAGATCTATTGTTGGCCGGTTCTATATCCGGAGTCGTTTTGGTAATATCCCTCATTCTTCTTTACGGAGAATCCAACCTTTTTCCAAAACTCAAAGCGGACGTTCTTTTTTGCGCCGGTTTGGGCGCGCTGCTCGGACTCGGAATCGCTTGGTTCGTAGGAAATGTGATTCACTTCGACGAACTGAACGCGGCCATTTATTTCCTCTTTGCGCTTTTCGGAATCCTCTCCGGAATCTCTTTCGCTAAAGAACCCGGTCTCGGAATTTTCGGAGGTGGTGGAGGCGGAAACGGCGGTTTCGGCGTCGGAATCGAAAAGGAAGAAGTAAGAGACAAAATTCTGGATACGTCCGTCGTCATCGACGGAAGAATATTAGATATTGCTGATACACATTTCTTGGACGGACCGCTCATTCTCCCGAATTTCGTTTTGAGAGAAATTCAGCTCATCAGCGATTCTTCCGATCCGATCAAACGTGCCCGCGGAAGAAGAGGGCTTGAGATGTTGAATAAACTTCAACGCAAAGGCTCCATCGAAGTAAAAATCACTTACAAGGATTATTCGGATACGCGGGAAGTGGATGCGAAGTTGATCAAACTCGCCAGAGATACCGGCGGAAAAATCGTCACCAACGACTTCAATCTGAACAAGGTTGCGGAATTGCAGGGTGTAAAGGTTCTCAATCTCAACACTCTCGCGAACGCGCTCAAACCGGTCGTTCTTCCCGGAGAGGAACTCGGAATCCAGGTGATCAAAGAGGGTAAGGACGAAAATCAGGGAATCGGTTATTTGGAAGACGGCACGATGGTTGTGATCGAAAACGGCGGACACCTTGTAGGAAAAGAGGTCAAAGTGACAGTAACTTCCATCATACAAACGGCGGCTGGAAAAATGATTTTCACAAAAGCCAATCAGAATGGGTCTTCCGATAAGGGAAATCGTCAACAGCATTCCTCCTGAATCGATTGACTTTCAGCTTTATCGTAAAATAATTGAAATACAATTCCAAAGGAGCAATCAAATGCCAGCCCAGACTCAGGTAAAAGGCTTGAAGGAACTCGGAATCGAACCTTCTGAAATTTTCCATAACCTTTCCTATGATGAAATTTTCGAACATGAACAAAAAAACGGAGAAACCGTTCTTTCCAGCAACGGGACGATGATGGTGGATACCGGGATTTTTACCGGTAGATCCCCGAAAGATAAGTATTTCGTGGACGAACCTTCCTCTAACGGAAATATCTGGTGGAGTCACATCAACTTCAAAGTTTCAGAATCGATCTTCGACGAACTTTATAAGAAATGTGTTAATTATCTGAGTCATAAAAAACTCTACGTTTTCGACGGTTACGCAGGCGCGAACCCGGAAACAAGAGTGAGCCTTCGTGTCGTTTCCGAAAAGGCTTGGCAACATCACTTTTGCACCAACATGTTCCTTCGCCCGAGCAAAGAGGAATTGGCCGGATTAGATCCGGAGTTTACAATCATCAACGCTTGCGGAATCAAAAACGAAAACTTCAAACAACACGGGATGAATTCCGAAGTTTTCGTGATCTTTCATCTCGCGAAGAAGATTTGTATCATCGGCGGAACCGAATACGGCGGAGAAATGAAAAAGGGAATCTTCTCCGTAATGAACTACAAACTCCCGTTACAGGGAATTCTGAGCATGCACTGTTCCGCGAATGTTGGAAAGGACGGGGACACTGCTCTTTTCTTCGGGCTTTCCGGAACCGGTAAAACCACTCTTTCTACGGATCCGAATCGCAAGCTGATCGGAGACGACGAGCACGGTTGGGACGACAATGGGATTTTCAATATCGAGGGCGGTTGTTATGCGAAGGTGATTAACCTTGATCCTAAAACAGAGCCGGATATTTACGAAGCGATTCGTAAGGACGCTCTTCTGGAGAACGTGGTTTACGATCCTCAGACAAAAGTTGTGGATTATTCTTCCGCCGCTAAGACCGAAAACACTCGCGTATCGTATCCGATCTTCCACATCAATAACATTCAAACTCCCTCCAAGGGCGGACATCCGAAAACCATTATATTCTTAACGTATGATGCGTTCGGAGTTCTACCGCCCGTTTCCAAGCTGAGCATCGAACAAGCGATGTATCACTTTCTTTCCGGTTATACCGCCAAGGTTGCCGGAACGGAACGGGGAATCAAGGAGCCGACTGCAACTTTTTCGGCGTGTTTCGGAGCGGCGTTTATGACCCTTCATCCGACCAAATACGCAAAATTGCTCGGTGAGAAAATGAAAAAGCACAACGTAAGAGCGTATCTCATGAACACCGGTTTGGTCGGCGGATCTTACGGAGTAGGAAAGAGGATGAATCTTCCTTCTACTCGCAAAATCATCGACGAGATTTTGAACGGGAACATAGAGAAGGCTGAGTTTGTGACTCATCCGATATTCCAAGTTTCTTATCCTAAGACGATCGACGGAGTCGATAGTTCGATTTTGGATCCGAGAGAAGCCTGGGCGGATAAAGCCGCGTATGATGAAACGGCTAAGAAATTGGGCGGAATGTTCATCAATAATTTCAAACAATATGCGGAAGGTTCGAAAGATTTCGATTTTACCGCGTTTGGTCCTAAGATCTAAGTTTAGAGATTGGATCAAAAAAACGGGGGCCGGAAAAATTGACGGCTCCCGTGATGTTTTCTTACCTTTCCTTTTTTGAATTCTCGAAAAACCAGTTTCTTCATTGACGAAGGTTCAACGGCGACCCGTTTGTTCCGACATCCCCTGTGATAAATCACGGCGGCCCCACCCTGATTGGGTGGAGGAGGCGGGTGAGTGGGAGAAAGTCTCGGTGGATTTTTTCCTATCACGGATTTCGCCTTTGGACAAGCAAAAACCAATCTTTGCGAGTTGTAGGAATTCCTACAAACGATACCCCGTTTGCGAAAAGGGAGATTCTCCGACTTTTGTCCAATTCTTTATCCAATCATTACATAACTTCGAGCAAAAAATTATGTCTCTAAAATGCTCAGGATAATTTCCTTTCGCAAGGATGTAGGCCACAGTGTCCAAAAATTTTAAACTTGTCGTTCGATTGGAAAGGATTGCGAGAGAAAGTCTCCATTTCCTTATCCAAATTCTAACTTGACAGGTTATTGTGCGCTGCATAAAATTGACATATTCTCAGTGTAGAAGACAGAGGAAAAAACTATGGAAAAAGAAATCAAAGAAGCGCTAAACTTTGCGATCGGAGCGGCGAAATCACTCCGGGAACAAGCGGACGGCATTCTTCTGAAAGTTGAAAAAGAATTTAAAGAACTTGCATCGAAAGGAGCTCAAGATCAATCCGAGGTTGCCAATAATCTCAGAAAATACATCGAGGACGCTCTTCATTCCGTCGAAGGTGTTGCAGGTCAAGTAAACTCGAAGGTAGAGGAAGTCAAAGCAAAGGTCGGCCAAGGCGTATCCTCCGCAAAGTCGAACCTAAACGGTTCCTCAAAATCCAAAGCGGACTCTACCACCAAAAACTAAAACGTTTTCCTTCCTGTATTCGAATGCAGGAAGGATTTTGCGTTTCCGTTTCTCCCGATCCCCTTTTAACCCAAATTTTCAATCCGAGCGAAGAGCGCTGAATTCGGATCCAACCTCAATCTTCGAAAAAGAAGTTCCTTTGCCGATTCGGTTTCTTCTTCCATAGGAATTTCGAAAGAAGTATTCATCATAGAAACGTTTTGATTTATCTTTCTCTTGAGAAGTTCTTTTAAAAGATCCTGGTGCGCTTCGAAAAAGGATTCCGCGTCTTGATCTGATCGGAAAAGCGCTCTCTCAATTAGATCCAAGGTCTTGTAATCCGACGCGATCGCGGAATAAGTGAACGAATCTAAATCCATTCCGCTCAAAAGTTTTTCCCAGAGTTTGGAATTTTTTCGTTCCATATTTCTGCATTCGTATCCCTGACATATCGACGCGCCGTAAAAAGAATAATTTTGGCTTAGCGGATCTCCGCTAAATACCGGATGAATCATACACCCGATCTTCTTTCCGAAGAATCCTAAAAAAGGGCAATTGTACGTGTGTTCGTCCTTCCGAACGAGACCCTCCTCTTTTTTCTCGCGTGTTTTCCGGTATTCGGCCATGGTCCATGGTTTTTTAAAATCCACCGAGGATACGAATTCTTTCGTACGTTCCTGGATCAAAGAACGGATTTCGTCCGGAGAAATATCAAGATTGAAGATTCCACAACAGGAACCGCAGGAAAAATCGCCCCTATCGGGTTGGCAAAAGCTCACGGAATATTATAAATTTTGAATGGATTTTTTTTCGGTTTTAAATCCGGGAAAACTGAGTTCCAATTCCCTGGTTTCCGGGTTTTCGATTACGCTGCATATCATCGGTATGATGGTCATCCGATTCTCGTTGAAAACGATCACTCTTCCACGGAACTTCTCGATTTGTTCCCCTATATAATCCTGTTTTACGACCGGAGCGACTACGAGGGAAGTTTCGGGTTTTAAACCTCGGAAAAAGATATGATTGTTGGAGTTCGTTGAAACGAGAAATATACTGGTATTTTCCAATTCCTCCAACTCCATAAGTAGATTTTCGTAATAATACTGAAACGAAATCAGATAACCGTCAGCCGAATCCTTTAGAATTTGTCCTTGTCTGTAAAAATCGATCCACTGGATCATTTTGTAGATCGTGTCCTTGTTCACCTGAAGTACTTCCTGAATATTGCTGATCAGGGGACTAATTTCCAATTTTCTAAAGTCCGCAAGACATTGATAGATCAACTCCCACCATTTTTTGATTTCAACGGCATCGTCCGGATTATTCGGAATGTATTTTCCCAAAGAATGATGTTGATGATCGCTGAATACGATTCCGCCGACGATTTTCGAGAACTCTTCGAAGGACTGTATCAAGGATTGGATGAGTTCGAAGGAGGATTCCGTTTCCTCTTTTTGTTTTTGCGTAAACCCGTAGTAGGATGCCGCAATGGAAGAAGGGTAAAACTTATAAATGAGTGACGGGTTGATGATTTTTTGGATCGGTTTTCCCTTGGTCGGATCCGTCATCACTTGTTGATTCGGAATTCCATGCAGGGAATAATTCGTCCAGGTAAGATCGTTCGTGTCGAAGGATCTTCGCGCGTATTCCTTTGCGAGAAACAAGGATTCTCCTATACTTTTATCGCTGAAAAGATACGTATAAAATTGGATCGTAAAATCGATCGTGTTCTGATTATCGATGATTTCCCAATTGGTTCCGATGAAACTTTTGATTCCGGACATGAGAAACGCGCCGGCGAAATTATTCATCAGATCGGAATTGAGAACCCGAACCGCATTGGAATTCGACTGACAAGAATTGGAGAAAACAAGATCGGTATTAAATCCGGAATTTTTGATTTCCCTCGCTTTGAGGATTTTTCCTTCGGAGATCAGCCAACCGTTTTCGAGAGGGTCGTCCGAAAAAAACAAATGTCCTGAATAATGAATGATATTCTTGCCTTTGATGAGGGAAAGAAGTTTGAGTTTGGTTACCTGTTTGCCGCCGATAAATTCGATCTCGAGACGGGAAGAAGGCACTTTTTCACTGAGAACTTTGAAGAGTTGTTCCCCTTCTTTTTGCGCCCATTCCAAATCCTCCGTCGGATCTGCGATGATGAGCATTCGTAATTTTTCCTTTTCTTTGTAGGAACTCTGACTGGATTCTCCCCGAACCGTTTTTCCGATGAAAAATTTATCGGATAAAAAGCAGGTTCCGTCGTGCAGGAGTTCCCACGGAATCACCCCCAGTTTCGGGTCCATATTCAAATGAAGGTATTTTTCCGTGGTCAGTCTCAGTTTTTCCTGAATAGAAGCCGGGAAAAATTGATCGTAAAACGTCTCACCTAGGATTTTCAATTCGTGCAGAATTTCGGTTTCCAAGGTTTTATGACTCATTCCTTTGGAATTGACCGCATTGGAAACTCGAACGAGGTTTTCTATTTCTTTGATGTATTCTAAGATCAGATCTTCGTCGATGGTGGACTGCAGGTGCGATTCGGATCCGCTGCCCGAAGTATCTAAGATGTTAAAGACGTTTACGGTTCCTACTCTGTCGATAATCAGGTTCAGCATATTTGGTCCAGGATCAAATTATAACAGCAGAGTGTTTTTTTCAGAAATTCTTTTTTTGGGAAAACGATAAAAACCCGAACTGCAAATCTTTCGGTCGCAGCCCGGGTTTTTAGATTTAGGAAACGAAATCGATTTCTTTTATGCTTCCAGCAAAATGAAAAGATCCAGAGACTTAGAATTCTCTTTTCCCTGGAATTCCACCGTATATTTTCCTTCCCTCAGCCCGGAAAAGTTCGCGATCCCTTCGTTATTAAACTGATTGGAAAGAATGAAACGAGTGTCTTTGTAAAGATTTACCCTTTGAAAGGAATTTGCGTCCGGAGATTCGATTTTTACGCTCAAAAACGCGGTTTCCGGAGTTTCCTGAACGAGTTGATAGGTAAATTTGGAATTATCCAAAACCTTTTCCTCGAAAACCACGAACTCCGAAGGATCTTTGGTCAAAGCGGAACGCATCGAAGGAGCGTAGTCCACTCTTGTATTGATTTCTAAAGACTCCAACAGACTTTCAAAAATACGAGCTCCGGATTTACCGAGTTTTACGACGATGGACTCCTTATTCGGAGTTTTTCTCGCAAGTTCAAGGGAGACATAACGTTTGAGATATTCGGGAAAATCCTTTGTCAGATATCCTTTGAGATCCGTCTTTTGCAGATCGATATCTTCCTGAAGTTCAGAGAATTTTCCGTTCGGCGCGACTTGATTTAAGTAAGAAAGCGTTGCGGAACTGATTCCGGCTTGGATCGCTTCCTCCATTTGGATGAGTTGATTCTGCAGATGTTTCTCTGTTTCTGCAGTGACTTCCGTTCCGTTCAAAAGAGAGAGCAGAAGTTCGTTTTGTTGATTCATTTCAGATCCCGAATCCATTGTGGTTCTCCAATAGCATAAAAAGACGGAAAATTTTAAAAATCCAAATCACTAAAATCTAGTTTTTTCTGAATTTTTTCAATTAATCGCAAAAGTGTGACGCTCACGTTTCCTTCCGAAATCCCGATGAGATCCGCCACTTCTCGGTAGGGGGTTCTGGCGAGAAAGTGCCCCTTCTTTTTCTTTTCGAGGAGTTTTTTTCTTTGTTCGTATTTCTTTTTCAGCGCATGGGAGGTTTTGTCCACTTCCATAGGAAGGATGGGCGCGATTTTCGCCGTATTCTGCTGTTTTTCCTTGAGATCGAGAATATTCAGATAAAGGGACGTAATTTTATCCTCCATCCGGATATTCTCTTCTTCCCGATTGGAAAGCTCGGAACGCAAATGCAGAATTTTGTCTTTGAGTGCGTCCGGTGTTAAACCGGTTTTTTCGAGGAGATACTGAATTTCGTCTTCGTTTAGATTGAGATAATAAATATACGAAAGTTTGAATATAACCCGCTTATCGACCCCGATTTCCTCCAAGGCTTGGTTGAATCGTTCGGAAAGTTCTCCGGCTTCTTCCTGCATCCCCGGTCTCGTGTCCGGTTCGTCTTCGATCGTCGCGTATTCCTTTCCTTCCTTGCTGATTTTGCCGAGGTTGGTTACTTTCAGTTCACGTTTCGTTCTCTGCCAATCGATCAACATGTTCCGGAGCACGGAATAAAACCAGGTTCTAAAGCTGGATTTCCCCTTAAAACTTCCGAACCGGGATCCCGTTTTCAGTCGCTCGAACGCGTAGATAAAAAAATCTCCCGCGTCGTCTTCGCTTAGATGGAAGATTTTCATCGGAAAATTGTATATATCCTCGGAGTACAATTCGAAGAACTGTTTGAGCGCTTCTTCCTCTCCGTCCCCGCAACGAGAAACAAGATCCAGCGTTTTATCTTTTGACAAATTCATTTCGTATGAGTTACTTGCACTAGGTTTAGGTCCGAATGAAAAGATTCCTCTTTGCCGTAATCTGGACCGCGTTCCATCTGAGCATGGAAGCGGAAAATAATAAAGTAATAAATTATCTCGTTCCCGTCAAAACCGACCAACTGGAAAACAAAATCACGTCCACTTTCGGGGAATCGCGGGGGGATCATTTTCACAACGGAATGGATATTTCTTCGGCAAACGAACCGGTTCTCGCGATGGCCGATGCGAAGGTATTGTACAGCCGTTATGTGGAAGATCATCCGTTTGAAGACGAACTCGGAACCGGAAATTCGGTTTGGCTCGATCACGGCTCCGGGAATTTTACGGCGTATTATCATTTGAAAGAAGGTCGGATTTCGAAGCTCCTCCGCTCCGATCGGATTTCTTCAGGAGAAAAGATCGGCGTTACCGGAAATTCCGGTCATTCCAGCGGGGCGCACTTGCACTTCGTCGTTCTTCGCAAATACGGTTTGGAAATCCTAGATCCGATGAAATTTCTTACTCCGATTTCCGACAGCGCCGTTCCTGAAATTTCCAGTCTTTTGGTCCACGTAAACGGCAAGTTTACGAACATAAACGACGGGGATAATATCAATCTTTCGAAGGAATTTCCGTTCACGGTTTCCATCGTGGACGCGGGAGAAAAAAAATCCCAGAGAAGAGGTATTACGAAAGTGCAATATTTCCTGAACGGAGAAGCGCTTCGTTCCGCGGATTTCAGCGCTCTTCAATATTCTTCCTCGGAATGGAAAAATCCGAACGGACTTGCCTTTGCGGATTTGTACTATAAGGACCAATATCTGGTAGGTAATCTCAATCTTAAATCCGGAGAAAATACGATTAAGGTCGTCGCTTGGGATTTTAGGGGAAATCGAAACGAAAGAAGTTTCGCTTTCTACGTTACTCGCCTTTGATCAGCGTTGTTGACCGGCCGCCGCTTTGTTGAACACTTTGAGCTGTTCGCCTACGGAATAATACACCGATTTATCGCCTAAAATATCGGCCAAACGATGGAATAACTCCGGAATCGGTTGGATCGAATATGCGTCGTGCGCGCGTATGACGCGCTTTTCCTCCTGGTCCTCGACGATGTGGAAGTAAACCGAGGATTCTCCTTTGTAACAAGCGAGAAGCGAATACAATTTCGGAATCAACTCCGGATCCTCCGTATGTCTTTCCTCCAATCGAAGATGCAGCGACTTCTCCAGTTTATCTTCGATCGTTGTCTCGTCGAGAATTTCGATGCTGTTCACTTTGATCTGCCCGCGTAACTCGGCGTCGCCGACTTCGATTTTATCCAAATCCCCTTTGATGAAGATGGCTTGGTCTTCCTTGATAAAATCCTTATATTTCTGATACGTTTTGGCGAAAGCGACACATTCGATCTCGCCGGTTCTATCCTCGAGTTTGAAGTTGGCGAATTCCTCGTTCCGTTTACTCAGTTTGATGTTTTTCGAGGAAATGACTCCCGCAACTTCCACCTTACTTCCCGATTTGAGGTTGTCGAAGGTTTCGATCGGAATCGTTCTTAGACTTTTGAGTTGTTTTTCGTATTTGTCCAACGGATGTCCGGAAAGATAAAGACCCGCGACGGATTTTTCACGTTTGAGTTTTTCGTCGATTTCCCATTCGTGCGCGTCTTTCGGAAGGTTGAGGGAATACGCGCTCTCCGCGCCGCCGAACAAGGAGAACTGTCCTTCGTTGGCGCGCTCTTGTTCTTTTTGCGCAAAGGAAAGGATGGAATCGACGGATTCGAAAAGACATTTGCGAGTATAACCGAAGGAATCCAAGGCCCCGGCCTGGATCAAGGCTTCGAAAACTTTTTTGTTGATCAGTCTCGTATCTATGTTTAAAGCGAAGTCTTGGATCGTTTTAAAACCGCCCGCTTTGTTTCTTGCTTGGATGATACTGTCGGCCGCGGCCTCTCCAACACCTTTCATCGCGGAAAGACCGAATCGAATTGTGGTGTCGTCGATTACGCTGAACGAGGTCTGCGATTCAGAAACGTCCGGATTGAGAATTCGTATCCCCATTTCCCGAGCGTTGTTGATGTATTTTACGATGTCGGTCGTTTTGCCGTGATCGGAGGCAAGCAAGGCCGTTAAATATTCGATCGTATAATTGGCTTTTAGGAACGCGGTCTGATACGTGATAATCGCATAAGCGACGGAATGCGATTTGTTGAATCCGTAACCCCCGAACCGCTCCAACTGTTCGAATAGATCCTTTGCGATTTTTTCCTGATGGCCTAGTTTGACGGCGCCTTCTACGAATTGGATTTTGAGTTTTTCCATCATGTCGGCTTTTTTCTTAGCCATCGCTTTACGCAACATGTCCGAATCGCCTACGGAAAACCCCCCGACCACGCGGGATATGCTCATCACTTGTTCCTGATAAACGGGAACACCGAACGTTTCCTTTAGGATCGGTTCGCAGGAAGCGACCGGATACGTGACTTGTTTTTTGCCCGATTTACGATCCAAGTATTCGTCCAACATCCCTTCTCCCATGGGACCGGGACGATATAATGCGATCAAGGCAACGATTTCGTCGAAGTTGCTGACCTGACTTTTGGCGACCAGGTCGGTGATCCCCGTGGATTCCAGCTGAAAGATGCCTAACGTGTTGGCCTTGCGAAGAAGCGCATACGTGTTTGCGTCGTCGTAAGAGATAGAGTCGAGATCGATCCGGATTCCCCGCCTTCTTTCGATGAGTTTGATCGCGTGATCTAAGGTGGTTAGGTTTTTCAAACCGAGGATATCCATCTTGATCAAGCCGATACTTTCCAGATTATTTTTATCGTATTGAGTTACGATGGAACGAAAACCGGGCTTTTCTTTTTCAGCGACCGTGGATAGAGGAACGACTTCCTCCAGAGGATACGGCGATATCACCACTCCGGCGGCGTGTCTTCCGGGCTGACGATAGTTTCCTTCCAATCTTTGTGCGATCGCGAAAATCTTATGGTTGATTTCGTCTTTTTCGGAGAAATTTTTCAACTCGGAAGAGGTTTGTAACGCTTCCGCGATGGACATTCCGAGTTTGTTCGGAAACGCCTTTGTCATTTCGTTCGCTTCTCCGAACGGAAGATTGAGGACTCGCGCCACATCCTTTAACGCCGCTTTGGCGGCCAGTGAGTTGAACGTGATGATCTGACCGACACGTTCTTCTCCGTATCTTCTGCGGATATAATTGATCACTTCTTCACGGCGTTCCACGCAGAAGTCCGTATCGATATCGGGCATGTCCTTTCGGTCCGGGTTGAGGAATCGTTCGAAAAGGAGATTGTGTTGTAACGGTTCCACGTTTGTGATTCCGAGCGCATAGGCCACGATGGAACCGGCGGCGGATCCTCTTCCGGGGCCGACGGGAATTCCGTTTCTTTTTGCGTAATTGATGTAATCCTGAACGATCAAAAAGTAACCGGCGAATTTCATATTTTTGATCGTATTGAGTTCGAATACGACGCGGTCCTTGATTTCGGGAGAAAGGGTGGGATACTTACGGGAGATTCCTTCCCAGATCAATTTTTCGAGATAGGAATCGGCGTCGTAACCTTCGGGGACTTCGAATTCGGGCAGTAGATAATTTCCGAATTGAAGTTTCAAGTTTACTTTATTACTGATTTCTAATGTATTTTTGCAAGCCTCGGGAAGTTCCGGAAACAACCGCGCCATTTCCTCTCCGCTTTTCACGTAAAATTCTCCGTTAAATCCGAATTCCATCGGATCGGAGATCCTTTTTTGCATTCCGATTCGGAGCAGAATATCCTGGGCTTCCTGATCGTCCTTTTTTAAGAAGTGCGAATCGTTCGTGACTACGATCGGAATTCCGGTCTTTTTTCCGAAATCGTAGATTTGTTTTGCGACGGTCATTTGTTCCGGGATTCCGTGGTTCTGGATTTCCATGTAGAAATCCTCTTTACGGAAAATTTCGTTCAACTTACCGGCGAGTTGAAACGAATCGTCTATCTTACCTTCGAGAATTTTTCGATTCACTTCTCCCGCTAAACACGCCGTCAAACAAACGAGACCGTCGCTGTGTCTATCGAGCAAATCGTAGTCGATCCTCGCCTTTTTATAAAAACCCTCGGTATAGGATTTACTCGATAGGCGGATGAGGTTTCGATAACCTTCCTCGTTTTTCGCGAGTAGTATGAGATGATACGCGTTTCCGTCCGCGATTTTGACCATCTCCGTTTCTTGTTTGCGGTTTGGAGAAACGTAGAATTCGCTACCGATGATGGGTTTGATCCCCTGTTTCATCGCCTCGTTGTAGAATTCTACGGCGCCGAACATATTGCCGTGATCTGTCATCGCAACCGAAGTCATTCCGAGTTCTTTGACATGCTGCATCAACTCCTTGATACGGATCGCTCCGTCGAGCATGGAGTAGTTCGTGTGCAGATGTAAATGGGCGAAATCCTGCATTGCAAGGGACATAATAGAATTTCGGCGAACACGACGTCAAGAGTCTAATATTCGAAAATCCTATCCTTAGACCAAATTCGGAGTACGGATTTATAGGAGAATTTTTTTAACTTCTTCGGAAAAGGGAAGCGCGGATTTTGATGAAAAAACCCGCGGCCAAACGATCCGACCCGTTGATTCGATCGAATTTACGAATCCGAAACGGTTTTATTTTTTTCCATTTGGTTTCGTCCGATTTCTCGTCCTTTCGAATGCGGTTTCCCGTGCCAAGAAAGAATTCGTATTTCCGGGATCGCTCCGAAAGCGCATCGAAACGGAAACGATTTCGGTTTAGAAAAGGATAAAATTTATTTCCAAGTTTTTGGTTCTCGGAAATCGATATCGTTTTTCATTCAGCTTTTCGGCGGCAACGGACCGAGTTTGTCCAATAACATCTGGTTTACGAGTTCCGGATCCGCTTTCCCTTTGGAAACCTTCATTACGTAGCCGACGATGGCGCCTAACGCGCGATCCTTTCCGCTTTTGTATTTGGTCACCGCGTCTTCGTTGTTGGCGATGGCTTCGTCCACGATTCTTTCGATTTCTTTGTCGTCCCGAACTACGATCAGATTTTTTTCGGTTACGATCGTTTCCGCGTCCTTGTCGCTAGCGAGAAGTTCTTCGAACACGGTCTTTGCGATTTTACCCGAAATTTTTCCGTCTGCGATCAGTTTTACGAGTCCGCCCAACCTTTGTGCGGAAACGGAAAATTCGGAAATCGTAATGCTCTCTTTGTTTACGATTCCGAGTACTTCGTCCTTCACCCAGTTGGAGGTTTTTTTGGCGTCGCCGGAGACTTTCAGAGCGTCCTCGAAATAATCCGCGATTTCGCGTTCGGAGGTCAAAACTTCCGCGTCGTATTTTGGAAGTCCGAGTTTTTCCACGAAACGGTTTTTTCTTTCGTTGGGAAGCTCCGGAAGTTTTGTCCGGATTTCGTCTACGGTTTCTTGTTTCAGTACGATCACGGGAAGATCGGGGTCGGGAAAGTAGCGGTAGTCGTGGCTCATTTCCTTGGTTCGCATCGTAACGGTTTTGTTGGCGACCGAATCCCAAAGTTTTGTCTGTTGTTGAAACGTTTTTCCTTCGAGAGCCATTTCGGTTTGCCATTCCACCTCGTAGTCGATCGCCGCTTTAACGGCTTTGAACGAGTTGAGGTTTTTGATTTCCACTCTGGTCCCGAATTTATCCGAACCTTTGGGGCGGATCGATACGTTCGCGTCGCAACGAAGAGAACCTTCTTCCATATTGCAATCGGAAACGCGGATGTATTTCAGGACGGCTTTGAGCGAATTGAGATAATAATACGCTTCGTCCGAGGATCGCATATCCGGCTCCGAGACGATCTCGATCAAGGGAGTTCCCGCCCGGTTTAAATCGACATACGATTGAGGAACGTTCGGGTCCGCCGAATGGATCAATTTGCCCGCATCCTCTTCCATATGGATTCGAGTGAGTCGAACGAAACGCGGCGAGTCTTCGCCTTTGATCGTAAAGGTAACTCCTCCTCCGGTGCAGATCGGTTTGTCGAACTGGGAGATTTGATATCCTTTGGGAAGATCCGGATAGAAATAATTTTTTCTGTCGAATTTGGTCAAAAGCGTGATGTTACAACCGAACGCAAGTCCCGCCATGATCGCCTTTTCCAAAGCCAGTTCGTTGAGCACGGGAAGCGCTCCGGGAAGTCCTAAACAAACCGGATTGGTTTGAGAGTTGGGAGCCGCTCCGAACTTGGTCGCGCTGGTAGAGAATATTTTCGATTCCGTGTTGAGCTGCGCGTGTACTTCCAATCCGATGATCGTTTCAAATTCTGCCAACTGAGTCTCCTTTTCCGGATTGTCATCCCGAACCGATCGGGGATTTTATCCCTAATCCGCGGATAACGATCTCTAAATGTAGTCTCGGGAAAGCGGAATTTACGGGCAACGGATTTTTTATGAAACAGATCCTCTGCATAGCGAACCAAAAAGGCGGGGTGGGAAAAACGACCACCGCGGTTCATCTTGCCTTCGGGTTGGCGCGGAAGGGAGAACGTGTCATTCTTTTGGATCTGGACGCGCAGGGAAACGCGACTTCGGTTTTTCCGGAAGGCGGATTTACGAATTCCGATCCGGATTCGGGACGGGACAAAAGCGTGTATCGTATTTTTAGGGACGGCGGAAATCCGAACGAGGTTTTGTATTCGAGCCGGCTTTCCGGTTTGAAGATCGGCGCTTCCCATCCTTCTCTTGCGGAAGTGGACGTGATGTTGTCCGGAAAGATGGACGGTTTTTTTCATTTGAGAGATTCGTTGGATACGATCAAAGACGAATTCGATTACGTCGTGATCGATTGTCCTCCGAGCCTTTCCATGATCACACTCAACGCGTTCGTCGCTTCCACGGGGTTGCTCGTTCCTTTACAGGTTTCCAAATTTTCTTTGGACGGAATCGAAGCGATCTTGGAAGCGCATAAGAATACCGTAAAACGTTTTAATCCTTCCTTAAAGGTTTTAGGCGCGCTGTTGACGATGTTCAATCCGAGGACCACTCTTTCGCAGACTTTGGAACCGATGATCGAACCTTACTTGAAATTATTTTCTTCACGAATTCCTCCTTCTGTAAGTGTGGAAGAAGCGCACATGCTCAAACAGACGTTATACGAATATCAACCCAAGGGCAAGGCGGCCAAATCGTATCAAGGTTTTGTGGAGGAGGTTTTGGCCCTTGGCTAAAAAGGATCTTCTCAAACGGGCGGCCGGCGCCCACGTCAGAAAAACCCTGGGCGGTGAATCTGCAAACGAATCCCCGACTTCTTCGACTTCTTCCGAATCGACGGACGAGGTTTTCACAACCTTGAAAGAAACGGATTCCGAAAACGAATCCTCGATCGTTTCCCAAGAACAGGATCGGATTTCGATGGGAAAAACTTCTCCGGAGTCATCCGGAAAGAACGATTCGATCCCGGATTCTCCTTTGAAAAACGAGGAGTTCGGGTTTAGAAAAAACTCGGATTCCATCGACTCGAATCCAGCGACATCGACTTCCACCGGGAATTTTTCCTCTTTCGAAAGGGAAGAGGAAAAACATTTGCCCAAAAAGAACCACCTCCGCAGGATAAGCAGTGTCATGAGATTGGAAGATTATACCAGACCGGAAACCCCGGAGAGAGAAGGGTCCTCTCGACTTTTGAAGATCGCCGGAGCCGTTTTGATCGCGCTCGCGATTTGGTTTTTCTGGCCCGCCAAACACGAAATCTATATGGACATAGATAAGATGACTCCGGAAAAGGTTTCGGGTATGAGTTCCCAAAAGGAATATCATTTTTCTCACGGACAGGATTTCTTTATCTATTATAAAAAGGGTTGGTCCACTCCCAAGAAGGTACGACTCACCATTTATCGGACTGACGGCGGAAAAGAGGAATTTTCCGTACAGGAAAAGGACTTCCGCAAGACTTTCGAAAAATTCCAGACCTATTACGACGACACTTTTTTCGATCAGCAGGGCGCTTACGAGGTGGAAATCCGGGACGAAGACGGCGAACTTCTCGTGACTAAAAAGTTCACGATCGATTAATATCCGATAATTCTTATATTCCAAAATAGTAATGTATTTCAAAAGCGCTCCAAGTTCAATTCTCCGAAAGGAAGTCGCGTGTGTATGCCGCGCGTTTTGTTTTTTTTTGGTTCTTCTTTTTTCGATCGGTTGTGTAAAGGAGCCGAGACCTGCCAATATTCCGGAAGGGGCGAAATTCGATAAAAATTTCAATTCCTACGTCCTGACCGAGACGGGTCGCCGGAGAATTTATTACGACAACGGAAATATCTATCAGGATTGTACGATCAACGAGCTCGGCCTGGATCACGGTCTTTGCAGAATTTTTTCCAAGTATGACGGACGGGTTTTGGCGGAAGGAAAATTGGACAATTCGGTTCGTAGAGGAACCTGGGTCTGGAGATTCGACGACGGTAAGGTTTATATCCGTCAAAATTACGGAAACGGTCCGCGTAAACCGGAAGTGATGATGAGCGGAGACGAAGGCAACGAAGACGGACCGTACGAACGTTTTTATCAGAACGGTCAGGTCGAGTTGAAGGGGAAATATTCGGAAGGATATCGAAACGACCTATGGCAGAAATATTTTCCGGACGGTGAACTGGAATACACCGGTTATTATAAGATGGGCCGTAAGATCCGATCTTGGTTTTATTATTATCCGACTCATAAAACGGAAGCCATCGAGGTTTACGACGACAACGGGGGTTTAATTTCACGAACGACTTATTTGCCGGACGGAACCCACAACTGCGAAATTAAAAAAGGGGCCGAGACCGTCTGCCAATCCAAGAAGATCATCGTCAAACGGTGATTTTGTGAAGTTCTCGGTATGGATTTTTTTCGCGATTACGGTTTACGTGGGAATTTATTTTTCCTTGACCGTTTCCAATCTTTGGATTTTATTTTCCGCGTTTTGTATCGTGCACCTCGGTTTGTTTCGCGCCTATCGTGAATTTTTAAATCCGAACCTATATTCCGTCTGCGCCGGCCTTCACATAATCTTGATCGTCGTTTTGAACGTATATTTCGGACAGCCGGCGGTTTAACGGTTTATACGATAAGGACGGCAACTGGAACTTGGGAAAGAATCCGTTTCGATTCCTATTTCTTGAAGGTTTTGGATTTGCTCCGTTTTTTTCGTATTCCAAAAACGTAAAATCCCTTTAACGACAAACCTCGGCCTCGTTGTATCCTAAGTTCTTCGCTTTTGCCAGATCGGCGCAACCTCTGGACTTATCACCTTCGGCAATGTGAGAAAATCCGCGGATATAAAAAGCGGCCCCGCTCTTAGGATAAATCGATATGTATCTGTTCGAATATTCGATCGCTTCCTTATTATCGTTTTTGTTTTGTGCTGAGACGGCTATCATGATCAAAGAGTCGTGATTCGATTTGTTAAGCGAATAAGCCTTTTTAAAGTTTGCGTTGCTTTCCTCGTATCGTTTGAGGAAATGAAGGATCAGGCCTTTGTTGTAATATCCGTCGTGAAAGGCGGGGGAAAGTTCCACGGTCTTTTCGATATCGGTCAAAGCCTGTTCGTATTGTCCCAAATTTTTGCGCACTAAGGCGCGATTCATGTAAGCAAGATGGAATTTTCGATCGATCTCGATCGCCTTCGTATAACTTTCGATCGCTTTATCGAAATTTTGCAGGAAGTTGTACGAATTTCCCCGATTGTAATACGCGAATTCCGCATCGGGTACCGCTTCCACTACCTTGTCGAAACTTTTGATCGCCTCGACGTAGTTTCCGATTTTATTATTTTCGATTCCCTTTCTCATATAAAAGTCGTACGAATGATATTTGAAGGATTCTTCGCTGAATTGGTCCTCGATTCCGTCCAAGAGGAGATAGTTCGTTTTGTCGGACGTATTATAAAACGCGAATATAGTATTCACCGGAACGTCCTTTTTCCCCGCTCTGTTTTTTAAAAGGGGAAGTAGGTCTTTAGATACGAAAATTTTGAGTTTTTCGGGGTCTTTTCTGAATTCGATTTCGTGTGTGAATTGTTCCGTGTAAAAACCGGGCAGCGATTTTATTTTCGCAAAACCGGAATTCAAAAACGTTTTATCCAAGTCGGATATCTCCGAAAAAGTTTCCGGTACGTCCAAGTTCAGTTTGTAGAATTCGAAATAGATCCCGATTCCCGATCCGCTTAATTTTTCATAATCGGCGGTTTTTCGGAATATTTCCGTCATCGGAACGGTTCGGTAAGATTTCGACAAAGTTTCGTCTTTTCTTTTCTGAATCGAACATCGGAAGAGAAAAAAAAACGCAAGAATCAGAATGAACGTTTTGTTCCTCATCGGTTATCCTCGTTTTATAGAAATCGGTCCGGAAACTTTTTCAACATATCGTATCGGAAATGTGTCCGATCAGATTCCTTTTGCGGCGGTGAAATCCAACACCCAAGTATTCATGGAAAGGATCGTAAACAACAAGACTACGAAAAGAATCACGCCGAAAACGGAAAAACCTATGAAGATAACGTTGCGTATGATTCTAAACTGAAGATAACTTAAGGAAAGCGTAATGTTGCCTGCGGGAGTCAACTCTTCGCTTTTGCCCATTCTGAAATAATTCCTGATGTAAAAGAACATGAGAAACACGATCATCACCAAAAGAAGGATTCCGAATTCGAAGGAATAGTGTTTTTGAAGGAGAAAGACGGGGATGTAGACCAGGTTTCCGAGCAGAATTCCCGCTATCATGATCGCCGCGAAGTGAAATAAAATCGGAAGCCAGGATATTTTCGAGGAGGAAGCGGAGGATTGAAATTCGCCTTCTTCCCCGTCTTGCGCATTTTTTAATACGGAAAATCTTTCCGCCGTTCTTCCGTAAACGCCCGGAATCGCAAAAAACATATAGATTAGAATGCCCGTTAAACCGAACAGGAAAATCGATACGATCGACCCGATTACCGGAGTTTGAGGAACGCTCCGCAAAGGATGTTGCAGTGACATCAAAACCGGAAGAATCGAAATCGCATAAAGACTTCGGTTTAAAAACACGTAAAACCAAGCCCTGTAGTAAATGCTGAAAAACGCTGTTACGGATAAGAATATTAGAAATCCGTAAATAAATAACATGCTCTTTTGCCCGAGAAGGATTCTGTTCGTCCGATCCACCGTGGCTTCCAGTTGGGCGTCCGCAGGAATGGATTTTTCGTTCAACTCTTCCAAAACTTTGGTGGTTAAGCGGATTTTGGAAATCAATCCTCTTTCGATACCCCATTGCGGCTCTAGTTCTCTTCCCGAACCTTCCAACAAGGCGTCTAACGCGTCCGCGTCCCTCGGGTCGTAAAAGATCGGTTCGACGGAGATGTTTAAAACGCAGAAAACGAGGATGAGAAACGGGAGAATTTTTGAAATTAAGATCTTCATAATTTTAAATCACAGTAGAAATACGAAAATGGCGGTCATCGCGATTCCCAAAATTCCGAAGGCGATCAATATCGTGATCAAAAGCCCTGAATCTTCCGAAGACTGATTTTTTACGGGAGCTTTTCCCGCGGTGGAAGTTTGGATCGGTTTTTCTCCGGTGTACGGTTTGACCTTGATGGAGTTTTCCTCTTCGTAAATTTTTCCGAATACGTCCGCACCGATTTGAATCAGGGTTTCGTTTTCCACTCCGTTGTTTTTAGAAGTGACGACCGTTCCCGGAACGGAACGGACCTGTCCTTCGGGAGTTTCCAGTTTCATCGACTCGATGATACTTTGGGAAGAAGCATCCGCTTTCAACAATTGAATCATAATCTTGTCACCCGGCTTGAGTGCGTTGATTTGAACACCGGAAACGGGCGAAAGGACGTATTTCATCGGGATAACTTTTGCACCGGCGGGAATAAAGTTGTCCACCGGTTCGGCGGAACGATACGACTCGGAAGAAGATTCCAAGGAAGGAAGATCCTCGTCGTCGAAACGGGAATTCGATTCTTCAGAGGCGGTCGAGTTCGAAGTGGGTGCGGCGAAACTTTGACTTTCCTCTTCCAAACGGTCGCGGTCCAGAATCGCGTAATGAATTTGAATGTCTGGTTTGGAATTTCCCGCGGCTTGGTTGATGACTTGATTGAGTAGATAAGAAATTTTTTCCTTATCCTTGTTTTTCATGTAGTGCATGATCTGTTCCATAAAGTCGTCGGACTTTCCGTTACTTTGAAACAGCTCGGTCAATTTATTCGTGAGGTTTTTTAATTGTTTACCTTCGTATTTCAGCTTCTGACAAAGGTTCACCACATCCTTGTAAGTCGATATCGACAATCGAATGGGGGAAATGTTCTCCGGTTGTCCGACGGCGATCAATTCCAATCGATCGATCTTGGTCTGCTGAAGATCGATGACTCCCGTAAAGAGAATGTAAATGGAAGAGACGGAATCGCTGGATACGAACTGAAACGAACAGACTTGATTGGAGCTCATGTTATTTTTAACTTAAGAAGGCTCCGTATGCGAAACTTTCTTCTTTATTTTTGACATTCTGCTTTGGATTCGGAGAATTGTCAAACTAAGGAAGATTTTCCCTTCCAATTTTAAGAGTTTTTTGATGAAGTCAAATTTGTTCCGGGGTTCTTTGATATTTCTGGTAACTTCCCGATACATTCGGGGGTCCCGGGTTGCAGGTCTCCTTTCTTTAAAGTCCAGACTTTCGTTTATCGTTATGGCGGTCGGAGTTTCGTTGCTGATCGTAGTCTTGTCCATCTTCAACGGTTTTCAAAGACAGGTGAAGGAATCGTTGTGGCAAGGCGGGCCTCATATCACGATCGAAAATAATTTCGATTCAGGTGAAATACGAAACTATAATAAGGTAATCGAATGGCTTCGTAGAAATCAATACTTGAACGAGAGGATCGTTTCGGTCGGCGGAAGTATCACGAGTCACGGTTTGATTCAGAACAGCAACTCTTTCATACCTATTATGGTTAGAGCTCTTCCAGTGGAAGACATCCAAGACTTGATCGGAAACAAACTTCCCAACTTTCCACGAATCGTTCATCACAATCGGGAAGAGATCGTTCGATACAATTCCGAAAATCAGGTTCTGATCGGAAAGGAGATGGCCGGGCTTTACGGTTTCGATCTGGGGGCCAATTTGACGATGGCCGTTCCGGGTGGTAGATTTTCCTTGGGAAAGGGAGTGGACGTTTCGATCAAAACGTTTCGAACCGTGGGTTTTTTTAAGACCGGTTATTATAACTACGATACACATTACGTTTTTCTTTCATTGCCCGTCGCACAGCGGTTCTTTAGCTTAAAGGATTCCGTCAATCAGATCGCCATCAAAGTTAAATCCCTGGACGATCTTCAAAATTGTAAACGCGAGATCCTCAAGGAATTCCGGGATCCGGAATTCGAAACTATGATCGGTTATCCAGCCTCCTTCGGAGTTAGAACGATCGCGGAAGAACAGGAGAATTTTTTCACCGCGTTAAAACTGGAAAAGACGATCATCTCTATTATAGTTTTCTTATTTATCATTCTCGCCGCTTTGGGAATGGTCGCGAGCGTTTACAGTCTCGTCCGCGCTAAACGGAAATCGATCGGCGTATTGAAGGCGTTGGGACTTCCTTCTTCGGGAATCCTACTCATCTTTACACTAAACGCCATGGTGGTCGGAATTCTGGCGTCCTTGGTCGGCGGAGTTTCCGGGATTTTTATCGCGAGCAACTTAGAGACGATCGTCAACGCGTTATCCGAAATGATCAATATGGTGGGATTTTATTTTTACCGTTCGGAGTGGACCAACGTGGAACTGGTTCCCAAGGACGTATATTATTTCGATCACATTCCGGTGGATATAGATATTTCGTTCATCTTTATGGTTACCACGGCGGCCACCATTCTTTCCGGAATCGCCGGATATTTTCCCGCGCGATGGGCTGCGGGCCTAAATCCCGTCGATACGATAAGGAACGACTAACGTGAGTCTCATACAAGTAAACAATCTCGTAAAAAATTATCATATTCTGGATAAGGAATTTAAGATTCTGGATCACCTCGATTTGACCGTGGAGGAAGGGGAGATCGTTTCCGTGGAAGGTAAATCGGGAATCGGTAAATCAACTTTATTGAATATTCTCGGCTCAATGGATTCCTTCGATACGGGAACCGTGAACGTGTGCGGGGTTCCTTTGGAAAATATCTCCGAAACCGGAAAGGAGAAGTTCAGAGCGGAAAAGGTTTCGTTCATATTTCAACATCACCTTTTGCTTCCGGATTTCACGGCTTTGGAAAACGTCAGTATTCCTTTACTCATCAACGGAGTTCATCCCGGTAAGGCGAAGCAGATGTCCGTCGAAATGTTGGATCGTGTCGGTCTCAAGGATCGTCACGACAACTTCCCTTCTCAGTTATCCGGAGGGGAAAGTGCGCGTGTGGGCGTAGCGAGGGCTCTCGTCGCGGGAAAAAAATTGGTCCTTGCCGATGAACCTACCGGAAATTTGGATCGTGAAAATTCCAGAAATCTAATGGCTCTCATTTTGGAACTGCAAAAGGAGCTCCGTTTTTCTATGGTGATCGTCACGCATGACATGGAGTTGGCCTCGCTCGCGCATAAACGAAACCAAATGGCCGGCGGAAAACTACAGCCGATTTCCTAAAGTAAGGAATTTCGTTTTAATATTTGGTCCGACAAAACGTTCGCGTGAAATCCCGCTTGTGTGGGAACTCTAACATCGTTTAAAATTGTATCGGTTGATACGTAGTTCCGACCTTTTAGAACGGCAATGCACTGACGATGACTTCGGAAACCTGTTTATACTGCGGAACCGATCGAAAGACCTGGAACGAACGGGGTAAAATCGGTTGTATCCATTGTCTGAAACTATTCCGAAAAGAGTATTCCGCGAACGTAAGAGAACAAAGTTTCGCTTTCTCCTCGCAATACGTGCACAAGCAGGATGCGGAACGTTTGTCCCGATTCGAGTTCCTCTCCGAATCCGAAAAATGGAAGGAATTGGAAAAACTCAAACCTCCGTTTAGTTATCGATTTCGGATCGGTAGAAATTTGGCCGGCAGAATCTATCCCACTGCGTCCGGAGTTCCGACCACGGTCCTCAAGTCATTTCTGATCGACGGAATAGGAGTTCCCACAGCGCTTCTCGAAGGACCAAACTGGCCGACTCGAATTCCGTGGGGGGAAGGAAATTTGTTCACCGGGGATGAGGATCATCTCCGCTGGGAAATCATTACCGATTCTTTGGAGGAATTGTTCTCCAAAATCGAGGCGCCTCCGATCAAAAAGTTCGAAAATCCGGAATTTTTCGATTTTGATCCAAATCTGCATTATGTCACTTCCTGCCCTACAAATGCCGGTTTGGGGACGAAAATCAGTCTTAAGTTATCGATGCGGATCTGGAAAAATCGAAAAAACGCTTCCTTTAAAATTCCCGGTTTTTTGGAATTCTACCTTGAAAATTCATCCGAATTCGTCGTTTTTTATCTGAAAAATTTTGCCGTTTCTCAAAAAAATTCCTTTTTAAATTTAGTTTATTATTTAGCCTTACAGGTGAAGTCGGGGTTTTAGCCCGGAATTACCGCTAACTTCCGCTTCTTTTTTGAAAACGTTCCGATACTTAAATTAAAGTACCGATCCGGCTCCTACGGGTGGGAATTTGGAAGCGAATTCAGTCTAATCATTACAAATAAAACACAAAGGCGCTGATATGCTGGAATTTACTAAAAGAGCCAAAAGAGTCATCAACGAGATTGCTCAGGATGAGGCGAAGCGTCTTGGTAGCGATTATATCGGGCCGGAACACATCCTGCTCGGTCTTCTGAAAGAAGAAGATTCGGTCGCTATCAAAATCCTGAACAACCTCAACATTAACCTAAACGAACTTCGCAAAGAAGTGGAAAGAAGAACGCGTGAAGCGTCCGGCGCCCTTCTGATGGACGTGGCCGGCGGTCAGGATCGATATCAAAAAATCATAGAGCTTTCGAAAGAGGAAGCGAAACGCCTCAAACACAATTACGTCGGAACGGAACACATTCTGCTCGCGTTACTTCGAGATAACAACAACATCGCCGGCGGAGCGCTCTATTCTTTTAGCGTAAATTATAATGTTATAAAGAGTGAAATTTTACGTTTGCTCGGCGCACCTCCTACCAGTTCCGTCGGGGTAAGTTCATCGAGTCAATCCGGTCCTCAGGGAAATCAACCTCGGCAGGAAAAAACCAAAACTCCGATCCTGGACGAATTCGCGCGCGATCTTACGCAGCTCGCCAGAGATAAAAAATTGGATCCGGTTGTGGGAAGGGCGATCGAAATCCAAAGAGTCATTCAAATTCTTTCCAGAAAGACGAAGAACAATCCCGTTCTCGTAGGAGAATCCGGAGTCGGTAAAACCGCGATCGTGGAAGGACTCGCTCTTGCGATCGTAGAGAAGAGCGTTCCCGATCTGTTGTTCGAAAAGAGAGTTCTTTCCTTGGATCTCGCGTCCTTGATCGCGGGAACTAAATATCGAGGAGAATTCGAAGAGCGTCTGAAAAAGATCATGAAGGAAATCACTTCCTCCACGAACATCATCATCTTTATCGACGAGCTTCATACGTTGATCGGAGCCGGAGCCGCGGAAGGAGCCGTCGATGCGGCGAACATTCTTAAGCCCGCTCTTGCAAGGGGCGAACTCCAGTGTATCGGAGCGACCACAAGCGCCGAATACCGCAAGTATATCGAAAAAGATTCCGCGTTGGAAAGAAGATTCCAAGTCGTGAAAGTGGCGGAACCTTCCGTAGACGACGCGATTCAGATTCTCCAAGGTTTGAAAAAAGCGTACGAAGCTCACCACAAAGTGAGATACTCCGACAAGGCTTTGGAACAATCCGTAAAACTTTCTCACAGATATATCAACGATCGTTATCTACCGGATAAGGCGATCGATATCATCGACGAGGCCGGTGCGAAGGCGCGTTTGGCGAACTGCGCGCGTCCTCAAACGATCAAGGATCTCGAAGAGGAAATCAAATCTCTTGCGACCAAAAAAGAAGAATTGGTCCGCGCCCAAGAATACGAAAAGGCCGCCGGAGTTCGCGACGAAGTGAACCGGAAAAAACAGGCTATGGAAGAAAAGATCCGTTCTTGGCAAGAGAAGATGGAAGACTTCGCGGTCAACATCGAGGAAGACGATATTCTTTCCGTAATCTCATTATGGACCGGAATTCCTTTGGAAAAAATGGAAGAATCCGAATCCGACAAACTTCTCAGGCTGGAAGACGAACTGAAAAAACGCGTCGTCGGTCAGGGAGAAGCGATCGAAAAAATCGCGAAAGCGGTTCGTCGTGCGAGAACCGGATTCAAGAGCGAAAGACGTCCTACCGGATCTTTCATCTTCTTGGGACCGACGGGAGTCGGTAAGACCGAGCTCGCAAAAGCTCTTGCAAACTTCCTCTTCGGAAACGACGACGCGATGCTTCGTGTGGATATGTCCGAATACATGGAACCGCACGCGGTCAGCCGTTTGATCGGAGCTCCTCCTGGTTACGTAGGTTACGATGACGGAGGTCAATTGACCGAGTTCGTCAGAAAAAGACCGTATTCTATCATTCTTTTGGATGAGATTGAAAAGGCGCACCACGACATTTTCAATATTCTCCTTCAGATTATGGAAGAAGGAAACTTGACCGATACGAAAGGCCGGAAAGTAAACTTCCGCGATACGATCATCATCATGACTTCCAATATCGGAGCGAAAGAAATTCAATCCGGTGGAAGACTGGGATTCGAGGATCGTAAGGACGAGGCTTTGAAATACAAGTCCGATCAGACTCGCGATCAGTTGAAAAAATACTTCAACCCTGAATTCCTGAACCGTGTGGACGAAGTGATCTACTTCGGATCTCTCACGAAAGAAAACATCATGTCGATCATCGATATCATGGTGATCGACACGAACAAACGCTTCCGTGAAAAGGCCATCCACGTTTCCATCACTCAGGCGGCGAAAGACCATATCATGGATATCGGTTACGACGAGAAGTTCGGTGCAAGACCGTTACGTAGGGTTTTCCAAAGGGAACTCGAAGACCATATGGCGGTGCAAACCCTCAAAGGGGCCTACAAGGAGCCGACCAAGATCGAAATCGATTTCAAAGAAGGTAAAATGGAGTTCGTGGAAAATCCTTGGACGGACTATAAACCGGCCGACCCGAAAGCTGGAGGAGACGACAATTCTTCCGGTAATCCTGAAAGGTCGGAAGAAATCGCCCTAGTCTAAGGATGCCCATCCTCATCCCTGTATTGATTCTGATTTCCTATCTTCTCATTCGGAAGATCTGGTTTCACCTGAGAAAAATCAGAACCATTGCAGGGATCGAGAAAATTTCTCTCTGCGTTTTTCATCCCGATTTATTTCTTCCCGAGGTACGGGTATTTTACAAGTATTACTTTCAAGGCGGGGTTTACTACGGCTCCGGATACATGCTTCTGACCGATTTTTTAGGTCAGGAAGAATATTCCATTTACCGGAATTCCGACGGATTGCCGGTTCTCGAAATGGAAGAACAAGCGATCATTTCCGAAGAACAGATCGAACACTTTCTGATGCAAAGGTATCCGAGTATCATCGTTTATATCGATCCGGTGGAACCGTTTCATTCTCTCATCGACTGCATCAACGCAAAGTCCATGAGCATGACAGCCTAATGAATTTTAAAGAGCGTATTATGCAAAATCGATTTTCAAAGTTTGTGTTTCTACTTATCGCAGGTTTATATTTGTCCCTCTTGGCCCCTTTGGCCGCACAATCCAATCAGGAATATTCCCTCGCCTTGAAGGAATTCGAAGGTCGGAACTACGAAAAGTCTTTGGAAATCATACGGACCCTGCACGAAAAGGGTGGTCGCTCCTACGAATCGCATTACTTGGCGGGCCATTGTCATTACGCTTTAGGAAGAACCAAATCCGCCGGAACGCATTGGTCGGAGGCCTTGTCGTTAAAACCCGGGGATCCGGCCGTAAGTCTTGATTTTGCACGTTATCTTTTGAACAACGGAAGAGAGGACGACGGTTTGGAAATCATTGCGCGTTCGTACGAACTCAATCCGCGGAACAAAGACGTTCGCCTATTGTTCGGAACCGCGCTTCTCTACAACGGAAAGGCAAGGGACGCGCTTAGCATCACTGAAAAGTTGAAGGCGGAAGATTCGAACGACTACCGTCCTCTCGTGTTGGAAGGACAGATTTATTACTATCTCGGAAGCATCGAAAAAGCGGAAGTAAGTTTGAAATGGGCCAATTCTCTCGTTCCGAACAACGCAAACGTCCTAAACAACCTCGCACTCGTTTACGAAAAAGCCTCCAACCAGGAAAATAAAAAGGGAAGAATCGCGAACGCTAAAAACTATCTCAATTCCGCAAAGGAACAGATCGAATCCGCGCTTAAACTAGAACCTGAAAATTCCCACTTCAAAGATAACTTAAAAAGAATCGAAGCCAAACTCAATGCTCTCTCCAATAGTTGAACAAACGGTATTATTCAACACGCTCGGATGTCGGCTTAATTTTTTCGAGTCCGACGGGTTGTTTGCTTCTCTCACAAAATATGGATATCGCTCCGCGGAAGCCGAGGAACATCCGGAAGTAGTTATCATCAATACCTGCACCGTAACGAACAAAGCAGATTCGAAAAATCGAAACACGATCCGCAACGCGATCAAGAAATTTCCCGGTTCCCAAATCTGGGTCACTGGATGTTACGCGGAAACCGATCGTGAATCCATCGAAGCGATTCCGGGAATCGCGGGTGTGGTCGGAAATACGGAAAAATCCAAACTTCCGGCGATGATTCTGGAAAAGAAAGGACTGATCGAAGAACGCGAACTTACGGAAAAAATCTACGATCGTTTTTCTTATTCGGATGTTTTACCCAACGGACATACGCGCGCTTATTTGAAAATTCAGGACGGATGTAACCGTAAATGTTCGTATTGTAAGATTCCTCAGGCGCGCGGTTTGGGAGTCAGTCGTAAGTATCAAGACGTTTTGGATCAGGTCCGCTTTTTGCAGGATAACGGCGTCGGAGAAATCGTCCTGACCGGCGTCAATCTAGGTTGGTTTCGCGACGGAGAAAATAAAAAAGCCTTTACTAAAATATTGGGCGACATATTGAGTATTTTAGAATATTCAAGAATTCGAATATCTTCCATCGAGCCTCCTGATGTTGGAAACGAGCTCGCGGATTTGATGAATCATCCCCGTTTTACCCCGTTCCTGCACATTCCTCTTCAGAGCGGAAGCGCCGAAATACTAAAAAAAATGAAACGCACATATACACCGGAAACCTTCCGTAAACGAGTGGAAATCGCAAAGGAAAAGGTTCCGGGTCTGTTTTTGGGAACGGATGTGATCGTGGGTTTTCCCGGAGAAACCGAAGAAATGTTTCAAGAAAGCGTAAAGACGGTTCGCGATCTCGGATTTGCTAAAATTCACGCGTTTCCGTTTTCGGTAAGAAGGAACACGTTAGCCGAAACGTTCCAGGATTCGGTAAGTAAGGAAACGAAAAAAGAAAGGGTTTACGCACTCAATGCGTTATCCAGAGAATTGCACCGAGGATATGCGATCGCGGAAACCGGTAAAGTTCGGGAAGCGATCTTGGAACAAGGCGGGCTGGCCGTAACCGACAATTATCTCAAAGTCAAATTGGGCGAAGCCGAATTGAAATCTCTCCAGGTCGGACAATTTTTGAACGTCCAGCTTTTGGAATATCGGGAAGGCGGCGACAAGGAAGGAACTTTCGAAGGCCGAGTTTATAGATAAGAAAGAACGTTTTTAATACGAAAAGAATTTCCAAAAAATCCGGAAGCATGTTCGAGAAGGTATATAAATTTTTTCGATTACTTTCGTCTCGTACCTTAACCTTTGAGTCTGTTTTTTTCATTAAAATACTTGTAGCGGTCGAAATCACTTTTCGGTAGCGGTTCGAAATTTCATAACGATCAACTCGAGCGGCGGTAGATGTGTACGAAAAAAATTCGTTTCCAGGCCGATAAAACCGGGTCACCCGGATGACCTTTCGTTGATCGAATGATTGATTCTCGATCCCTCGAAAAATTATCCGAAATTCGGACGCTCGTCAATCGGGTTGTAGGATTGGTCCTGCGTTTAAAAGTTGGTTTGCGATCGGTTCTATTTTTGGACGCTCCTATTTTTGTCGAAGTCCTTCTAAGCGGTTTAAAGAAAACCGAAAGCGGATTCATGATTTTTATCCTTTTAGTTTTGCTCGGGAAGAAAAATTTCCGTAAGCGCTTCATTCGCATTCAGAAACTCTAATGTAAGATAGCCGCCGAAAATCTTCAACAAAGCGCTATGTATTTTTAATCCCTGTTCCGTGGACGCGACGGAAGGAGATTGGCTTTTATCGGTTTCGATCGTGTTTTTGACGCGAATCAAAATTCCCCTTTTATCGTTTTCGAAAAAGGAGATCATAATCTTGTTGGTTTCGTTTTTTCCGGAATGTTTCGCAGCGTTTCGTATCGTTTCCCTACACGCATAAAATAGAATTTCGAGCGTTTCCGGACTTGAAATCGGAAATTTAAGATTCAACTTCGGATCGAAATTCCAATCAAAACGTTTCGGATCGAACTCGGCGTCAACTCTTCGTTTTAGAGTCTCGATCAATCCGAGCCTTCCTATCTCAAGACCCGTATCCGGAAGTTCTCGCACAAACGATGATACCTTCTTGTGGAGATCGGTCAATATTCGAATTTGATCCTTAAATGCCGGTTCGTTTTCGTTTTGCGAAAGGGTCAGTATGGAAGAATGAATTTCAGGAAGAATTTCATCGTGTAACATTTGTCTGGTTTTATAGTCGAGAATTCTCTGTTCTTCCATATGTTTTCTTTGTAAGGAACTCAACGTCAGAGAATTACTCTCCAAGAACAAAGAATGCAAAATCCAAGAAGCGGCCGATCTCGCTATTTCGATTTCTTCCTCCGCATAAAGACCGCCGTCGATTTTTTTACCGAGAAAAAAAAGACCGATTCCCGAATGTTCGTGTTCGATTCGAAGACAGAGCACATACTCGGAGGAATCGCTTTCGTCCAGATATAAGATTTCGTTTCGGTCCGCCTCTCTGCCGAAGTATTTCCTTACGGTTTCGAAGGATCCGTTTCCCGCCGGGAATCTAAGATATAAATCCGTAACGAACGGAATTTTACTTTCGTTGACGAACAGAGCTTTAGAAGTTTCTAATATATCGGAACAGAGAAGGTCGAAAGATCTCCGAAAGCGATCCTCTATATCGACGTAGTTTTCCGAATTATCCTCCGAAATTAAAATGGAACTCAGCACCGCATTCCTTTCCATTCGGAGACGTTTGTTTTTATAGAGGACGAACGTCTTTGTCAGGATCGTAGAATACGAAATGGCTATAAAAATTTCGACTGTCGCAATCGGAATCCGAAATGAGGCCGAGAGAACATAAATGACGCATAACGTGAAAAAACCTAAAACGGCGTTTCTCCATTCCTTTCTCAGGCTGATTTTGGGCAGAATCCTGCCGGTAAAAATTTCGTAGGAGATGAGAGCGTGACCTAAAACTAGGACCGCGAACAGGATCAGCGATTGGATTCCGATCAGAATACCGTAAAATAACACGGGGTTCCTTGCCGATTGTTGAACGGGATCGGGGATGAGTTTGGTTTCTCCACCCAAGAACAACAGCGAGACTAGAACGAGTACTCCCGAAAGTGAAAGGGAGACCGTCTTAAGATAAGGAACCGCGCGGATTCTCGCCGTGTCCAAGAGAATTTTGCTCGGAGTTTCATAGTAGTAAAGCGAGACCACCGGAATAAATATACAAAATCCTATGTATATCAAATAGGATATGCGGAAAGAAAAAGGAATCGAATACCAAAAAGTAAATAATGAAATATTAATATTAAATTTGGAAGACCATACGGGTAAAAAAACAAACGCGAAAAACTGGGAAAAAAGCAGAAGCGCGAAAAAAAAACGGTAAACATTCCATTTCCTCAACTTCCCCAAAAACCAAACGATGATAAAAAACCATCCGAACGGTATAAGAATCAGACAAAAAATTCCTGGAAAAAAATATAAGGCGGGTAATGCCGAGATTGCGAATAGTCCGATCCGGCCGATCCAAGCAAGAAATCCGAACAATAAGGAGGAAACTCCTAATATCGAAATCGCAAACGTCGCGGATCCGTCCCTTCTTTCCAGATTGACTGCGGTCGTAGCGCCTAACCATAATAATACGGAAGAAAGAAACAGGAATAGGGAACAGATTAGAATTTCAGGCGTAAGATTCAAAAGTCGTATCCCAAAGAATCCATTCCCCCGAACCGTTCCGATAGTACGCTCTACCGTCCTCTTCCCATTGTAAAAAGCGGTTCTCTTTTACGATCAACGCCGCTCTCGTTCTAGCAACTTTTTCGTCGGAAGTCGATTCGTTCAATTCCCAGGCTGCATAAATTTGTCCGTTGATCCTGCTTATGGTTCGTTTGTCCTTAAATCCCAAACGTGCGGCGATTTGTTCGTTGTTCATTCCGGACGCTAACATTTTGGCCACCACTTGTTCGTTCGGCTCAAGGATGGCCATGGGAGAATTTTCGTCGCGGTCCTTGACTTCGACGATTCTCGATTCTATTTCGGGATCGATAAAACTTTTACCGTCGTATGCGAGTTCTATCAAAGGAATAACCATATGCGGTAGAAGGTAGTTCGATTTTCTCACATAGGAATAATGACTTAATATTCCGGATTTGCGGAAAGATCGGAAGTATTCGTCCGTGTCCTGGATGGAATAAATGACGGCGGGTTTTCGCGGAAATTCCTTCCGCAAAGCGATCAAGGTTTCTATTCCGTTTAACGTTCCTGCTAATCGGACATCAGTTAGAATTACGTCGAATTCGTTTTCAAGAGAAAAAGAGAGGGCCTCTTCTCCGCTTGCACAATCGTATAATACCATAACCCGACCCGATTGTGTTAAACCGGAGACGAACGCTTTTCTGAGTTTTTCGTTGTCTTCCACGATGAGAAGCCGTAAAGGATTAGGATTCATATTCGACGGTCAGATGATACGGTTTTTCCGGCGGGTGTGTCAAGCACTTGAGTGCTTTCTTATACGCACTCGAAGGGGCGAATCCTTTTTTAGGATCGATTAGAATTCCTAATATGAAACGAACTATGGAATTCTTTTCGGCGCTCGCCGCGCTCGCGTTATTCGCTCCTTTATTGGTCGGAATATGTCTGACGATACTGATCGTGGACGGACGTCCCGTTTTCTTTTTGCAGGAAAGAATCGGAATCGCAAAACGAAAGTTTAAAATTCTAAAATTTAGAACGATGAAGGACGGAGTCGTTACTAAACTCGGACGTCTGCTTCGTTTAACCGGAATCGACGAACTCCCTCAGATTTTTAATATTCTTACCGGAGATATGAGCGCGGTGGGACCTCGTCCTTTGACACAATTCGATTTGGACCGTCTCGGTTGGAACGGAACCTTCTACGAGTTTAGATGGGACGTGCTGCCGGGAATCACCGGTTTATCGCAAATTTACGCGGGTATGGGAGCGAGGGTTTCCCTATGTTTCGACAGATCGTACGTGAAACGAAGAAGTTTATGGATCGATCTTAAGATAGTGTTGATGACTTTCGCGATGAACCTTGTAGGTAAGGAAACGATTCGAAAAAAATTAAAAACATCGCTTTTAAAACGTAAGACCGGAATACGATGGAACTCTTGGAGATTACATTTTCGTAAAAACGAAAATCGTCCGTTACCGCCGATAACTTCCGAAAATCTGAAATTAAATCCCAACGAGATGAGATCGATCGCCTATTCTCTCGCAGTGTTTCAGTTAGGCGAATCCGGCGAAGGAAGGATCGCGAAAGAAATCGATAAGGCGGTTCTTTTCGGTATCGACGGTTTTTACAAAGAAGCGTTAAAACTTTTCGTTAAGGAAGAAGGAAGGCACGCGAGGATTTTGGGGGAATGCGTTCGCGCCCTGAAAGGAGATCTTCTCAGCTCGAATTGGACGGAACGTCTCTTTCATTTCGGAAGAAGGTTGTTAGGCATTCGCCTTAAACTCATGGTTTTGTTGGCCGCGGAGGTCGTCGGTATTTGTTTTTATCGCAGGCTCGCGGATAAGATTCCGGAAGGTTTCGTGAAACGAGCCCTTTTGGAAATCGTTAAGGATGAGGAAAAACATCTTAAATTCCACGGAGATTTTTTCAGAATTAGAATGCGGACTTTTTTATCTAAATTTCTTTTTAGAATTTTATGGAGAACGATTTCGTTTGCAGCCTGTGTGACGGTTATCCTAGACCATAGGAAGACGTTTAATACATTAGGAATTTCTAATTATAAGACTTTCAAAAAATTTCGGGAGATCGCCGAATCGGCGGAGGAATTTATCATCGAGGGTTTGACTTGGAAGTTGAATCGATCTTTTCGCTCTTAGTTTAATTCCCGAAAGAATTTTTAGCATCGTCTTAAAAAAACTTGTCTCCGTTCTCGAAAGACTTTTATATTCGTATTCTTCGAAAATAAAAGAGGCGTTTATGGAACAAGTTATGCAGTTTTTTAGGAAACATTGGATTAAGGGAATCGGATTGGTTTTGGTCTTTATACTCAATCCTTTCGTTTGTATAGGTACGGGTCACAGAGGCGTCGTTACGAATCTCGGTTCCGTTTCCGATCGAATTCTTGGGGAAGGAATCAACTTCATCACTCCGCTGGTCCAATCCGTCAAAAGAATCGACGTAAGAATCCAAAAAGTGGAGGCTAATTCCACCGCCCCTTCCAGCGATTTGCAGGAGATTCATACGATGATTACTTTGACGTATCATCTTTCTCCGAATCAGGTCAACAAGCTATATCAAGAAATTGGAATGGATTACGAGGAGACGATCATCGTTCCAGCGATTCTTGAAACGATGAAACACGTAACCGCTCAGTTTACGGCTTCCGACCTTGTCACAAAAAGGGAAAACGTTTCGATGAAAATTCACGAATCGTTACATACCAAACTCGGTAAGTTTTATATTCTTGTGGACGAAGTTTCCATGAAGGATTTCGAATTTTCTAAAACGTTTTCGGAATCGATAGAGCTAAAACAAAAAGCGGAACAGGACGCTCTCCGTGCAAAAAACGAATTGGAAAGGGTTAAGATAGAAGCGGAACAGCAGATCGTGAACGCGAGAGCCGAAGCGGAGACATTACGTTTAAAATCCCAACAGATCACCCCGATGATGGTGGAAATGGAACGGATTAAAAAATGGGACGGGAAATATCCGGATACGTATTTGGGGGGTGGTTCTAACACACTTCTTCAATTAAAATAATTCCGAAATAAAGGTCGGGGCGACCCGACTTCTTCCGTTTTGTTAAGCGACTTCATGTTTTTACGAACGTATGAATTCGTCCGTCGTATCTTCCTCTTCTTTGAGATCGTAAAAACCGTACTCGAAGTCCTTGCCCGCGATCACTTCCAAGCCGTAGACGTGTTCGGAGATTCTTACGTTTTTTACGATTTCCAAGTGATACAGTTCCGCTAAAAATTTCATCTTATCCAAAGAGATTTTGTCGTTGATTTTAGGTCCGATCGAATATTCGTTTTTCACCCAATCGAGGATCACGAGTTTTCCACCTCGTTTCATCGAGCGGATCAAACCGTCCATGGCCAAACCAGGATCCGGAAACGTGGACAAAACCAAAGACGCAAAAACCGCGTCCGGGCTCGGAATCCATTCGGGCAACAAAGGGTGATCGGATTTTTCGATAAAGAAGGGCGTAAAGTGGGAGACTTCCTCTCGATTTTTCCAATGAAGAACCTCGTCGAGAAGATCCTGCTGACATTCCCCGCCCCAGATCCAAGCGTCCTTCGGTAGCTGCTTTTTCAGTTCTAAGGTGAAAAATCCCAAGCCCATTCCGAAATCCACCAAGTGATTGGTTTCCTTAAATTGGAAGTGTTTGAACACGACTTCCGGCGGTGTAAGTTCCCTGCGTTTGCTGGATATCAGAAAATTCTGATATTCCGGATTTTCATAATAATCCAAATCACTCATGAAGCTGCTGTTCCCGGATTATGTCTAATCGGTCGCCCTACAAAAGTCAAACTCAAATCTCCGATGTGAAGTTTCTTTTAAAATGTTGTTCGAACGTAAATCTGGGTTAAATTCGAAGGAAACGGAGGTCGATATAATTAGCAAGACGTTCCTTCTATGAGAATTTTCGCCCGGATATCGCCGTCATTTCTGTTTTTGGTGTTGGTCTCGTTTCCAGGAGCGCAAGACACTTCGCTTAACAATTCTCAACCCGAATACTATAGCATCGCGAATACGATTCAAGCGGAGATCCTTAAAAAGGACGAGAACTCCATTCGAATTTCCTGGGACGCGCCCAGAGAAACCGGCGAGATCATCGTGGCACGTTCTTCGAGCATGATAGATACTCCGGAAAAATGTATGGTGGCGGATTCTCTCGGAAAATATCCGAGCGGGATCGCCGGCGGTGTGACACAAATTTTCGATTACAATCTTAAACCCGGAACTTATTATTACGCGGTCGTGTTGGCGCATCACGTGAAAAAAAATACGATCAAACTCGTTCCCGGAAGAAACTTCACCACGATTCCCGTCGTGATCGAACAAGCCCTGACGCCGGGAACTACCGCGACAGAAAACAAAACGCCCGAACTTCCGGAAGACGCTCGTGTCACGGACCTCACCGTAAAAAAAGAAGGTAAGTTCCTTAGGTTGAATTGGAGTCCCTACGATAAGGCCATCTCCAACGCTACCGTTTATACTGTTTATCGTTCATCGGAACCTATGTCCTCTTTGTCTTTGATGCGTAAAGCAGAGAAGTTGACCGAACTCAGTCATCCCGAATCGACGTTTTTGGACCAAGACCTGAGTAAGTCGCAAACGTTCTATTACGGCGTAAGCGTTCGTTCGGGAGCGAAAGAGATTCTTCCCCTCGTCAACGGACAATCTTTCGTCAGATTTTTTTATATCGGAACTCCGAACAAAAACAACGGTTCTTCTTCCGAAGATATGCAAAAATCGGAATATTCCTACGATGAAATGCACGTAAAGGATATCGTAGCCGAAACGGAAGATACAACGTTGAAACTTTCCTGGAAAGCCCCCGATAAAGCGGACGAAAACACCGCTTATACGATCTATCAGTCCTTGAAACCTTTGAGCGGGGGAACCGCGACTTTTCTGAGCGGCAACATACGCAAGTTAGGCGAAGTTAAACATCCCGATACTTCCGCACAAATCCGTCTTAAGAAGGCCGGAACGCGGATGTTTTTCGGAGTTACGGTAAAACGTGGAGAACGGGAGGAATTCAATCTCGTAGAGAACGAATCTTTTCTAACGATCAACCCGAGTCCGAACGGAGAAGGAAACGAAGGAACACCCGAAAACAACGGAGACCCCGATTCCAACGGAGTTGAAGTCGAAAAGGAAAAACCGGATGTCCAGGAAAATAAGGACACGAATAAGGACGAGACTAAAGACGAACAAAATCGGAAGGACGAAGAGGAATTTTCCGGCAACGACGACGAACTTGATCGTATATTAAAAAAGACTTATTGGAAAAGAGACTACGAAGGAGCGATCCACGATTTGAAACCTTTTACGGGAAACGGAAATTCGGCCGCGGTGCGGGGAAAGGCGAAATTTTTCACTGGACTATCGCACTACAGAAGAAGGAATTATAAGGAAGCTCTAAAACATTTGATCAGCAAAGATAGTAAATTTTACAACGCGGAACGCTCAGAATTCTGGTCGAAGCGTTGTCTGTCTCGGATCTCCGGAGGAAATCCATGAATCGCTCCATCATATTAATCACTGGATTCTTATTCATTTGCGCAGGTTTGTTGACCGGCGTTTATCAGACCACGGTTCAGGACGAGGATTCCAAAAGAAGGAATATACTCGAACGAATCAAGGAAGGAGAAGAATACCTCAAACAAACCAACGCAAAAGCCTCCGAAAAAGCGGTGGATATTTTCTCCGAACTTTCCGCTCGGGAAATTCCGGAAGAACATTCGTTTCGCGTAAAATACGATATGGGACGGGCTTTGGAAAGAAATCAGGACAGCCTTCTCGCCCTCGGAATTTATCGCGAACTCAACCAAAAGGAAGGGCTTGCGCGCGACGAACGTTCCAAGGTTGCGTATTCAATGGGGAATCTGCTTTTACAACTCAATCGAGACGAGGAAGGTAAGGGACATCTCGAGGAAGTTCTTCGTATTTCCGCCGATTCCAAATTACGTTCCAACGCGTTATCTGCCATCGCGGACTATTATATGAAAAAAGGGAATTACGATCTTTCCCGCAAGAATTACGTTCTCGCCTTACAAGAGGATCCGGAAAACGTAAAGGCGCGCGTGCGTTGGAGTAAATCCTTACGAAGAATGGGAAAGGACTGGTCCGCATACGACGTCTACGACGATTACGCGCAGGCCGGATTCTACTTCGATCCGGAAAAGGAAAAGGTGAGTTCCGAATTCAGAAGCGGAATCCTGGAAAAGGCGAGACAACTCTACGTTCGTAAACAATATTACGGAGCGATAGACACGTTTAAAAAGGCGCTCGAAATGGGAGTCAGTCCCAAGGCGGAAGAGCAGGCCTTGTATTATACCGCGGAAAGTTACGAGGCGGTCGGTAAGTCGGATGCTGCATTACAATATTTGAATAAAGTTCTCGAAAACCAGGACGGTTCCCTGGATCAGACGGCTCTTTTCCGTAAAGGAACGATTTATTTCAGAAACGGGAAATACGAAAAGGCCGCCGCACTTTTTCAGGAAGCCACCGACAAATATCCGGATTCTCCCGTCGGGCGGAAAGCGAGCGCTTGGAAAAAGGAATCTCTCGATCAAGTCGAGGACAATCTTCACTACAAGGAATCGGATAAGACGAAGAGCAAAGAGGATTTGGAGCAGGAAAGGTTCGACTGAAAATATTCTTAAATTCTAATCTTTTTCTTCGATGCGAATGAAGTAGAATACTAGCCTCAAACCAAAAATTTACTGTTGTCTTATTTGTACGTTGTAAGTTCTACTAAATATTTTGGTTTGATATCAGTAGGATAGGAGCTAAAACGGCTTCTGGCAACCTTGACTTGTAGTTGAAAGTCTATATTCATTCCAAAGTCGTTCTCTACGTTTATCAATAGATCCGTCGATATCCATCCAGTAATACAAAACCGTAATCGGCAATAACAACGTATCTAAGGCAAAACTTAACGGAAGATCTACTAATAGAATTTCGCTGTACTTCCTATTCCAAATCGAATCAAAAATAATCTTTACACCGACATACATTGGACTAAAACGTTCACTCGGCGCTATGCTTGTATCATAAGACTTTGGGCAATAGTATGTTGTTCGTGAAGAGTTGAATAAGCCCCACGTTGTCGCACAGCTTTGAAAAAAGAAGAAACTTAAAAAAATCCAGATAATGGCTGTCACGTTTACTTTCATAATTCGCAAAATTATAAAGGACGTAGAAGTTTTTTCAAATTTTGTTATAAACTGTTGTATTTTAAATTATGATTCCGCCTTGATAAACTCCCGAAACTCACTTCCAAGGGATTCTATCTTTTTTTGAAATACGTTGCGGAATTAGAGAGAGTTGCTGGTATTATCGGCAGCTTCCCCTCTTACGTAATTCCTCCCGTTTTCCGTCGATATCCATCCAATAATACAAAACCGTAACCGGCAGCGTAATCGGCAATAACAACGTATCGAGAGCAAGACTTAACGGAAGATCTATAAAAGTAAGAATTCCTACATTTCCCCTCGGATTAAAATGCAGTTTAACACCTACGAACATAGGACTAAACCGTTCGCTTGGAGCGATCGTAGTATCATAGGAGGCCGGACAATGATAGGCGGCACGCGTTGAATGAGTGATTCCCCATAACGTCGCGCAGTTTTGTAGTAAGGCGACGGTAAACAACAAGTAGCAGATAAAAAAGGGAAATCCGCTTTGGGTTTTCATAAAATCAGCATCGATTCGAAAAAAGAAATGTCAAATGAATGCTAGCACGTCTTGAATTTTTGCACCCTTAGTTTGATTTTGAAATCAAAGGTGATATGTGTTTCGAGAGTAAAGATTGGAATTCCGAGGAAGTCGGGTCGATCGATTCGATGGATGGATTTTACGATTTCGGGATAAGTTTAGACGGTTTCCGTTTTGATGAATTCTTCGTCCTTGAGTTCTATGTCGATTCCGAGAATATCGTAGATCACATGCGGAATATCCACGATCGCCCGAACCTTCTTCTCAAAAATCGGAGTGAACTTTCCGTAAAGAATCGTGGGAACGGGATTAATCGTATGAACATCGACGCTTAGGTCCTCTAAATTTCCATGATCCGAAGTGACGATCAACTGGTCTTCGTTTGGATCCAATTCTTCCAAAACGCCCGTGATAAAAGATTCCAATTCTCCAATGTATTTCTGAGCAGCTTCCCAATTCATCTTATGACCGACTTTGTCCGTTAGAAAAAACTCATAGATACAAAGTGTATAATCGTCAGCCTTACAGTTTCGGATGATGGATTTGCCCGTTTCATACGGATCTCGGATTTTTAAAAGTTCGTCCGATTCGTCCAAATGTTCGCTGGAAAATTCTTTCAGAAATTCGTGGGTGATGTCCATATACAAACCCTTGCCCTGACGAAGTTCTTCCATTCCTTTCAAGGGTTTGTCGCTCGCCATTTGAATCAGGGTCGAGGCCGAAATATGACGGGGATTCTTTTTGACGTGTTCCGCAAACGCAGGCGAGTAACAGTTTAATAAATCCGCCTTAAATCCGCGTTCGTTTAAAATCCGCAGAATCGAATATTTGCTGATGATTTTTTTGAGCGTGAAGGTCGGAAATCCGCTCAAATGACGTTGCAACACCTTACACGCGTTAATCCCCGTCCAAAGGGAGGTTTGTCCCGTCGCGCTTTGCGGAAGACCTTTGATTCCCAAGGAAGCGTCGGTCTTCAGAAAAACCGTATTCTTCAGAATTTCCGGAGAGTTTGCGGGAATCGGTTTGCCGGCCAGAGGCAGAAAAAACGATTTCGCGTATTTGGAAAACGGATTTGTGGTCGGATCGTCGGGCCCGAAGCCGATTCCGTCGATGAACATGTAAAAGATCATAAATTTATAGCAGGTTTTCTTCTTTCCGGTTGGACCAAAAGGGCCGATACTAAAAACAGTGACGTCCAACTTTTACATAAAAATCGTCTCGGCTCTGACGCTCATTCTAATCGGGCTGATTCCGGTTTCCATCTCTTTTTTTCACGACGAATGGAAAGAGTCCGCCGCGGTATTTCCTTTGAATCCGGCCGGAAACGAAGGTTATTTGAAACGGGAGAATTTCTTAAACGTCTGGAATCAATCCAGAAAGGCTCCGTTGTTCGAAGCCGCTTCAAAGATAGAATCCTCGATTCGCAATTTCCCTCCCGATCGAAACGCGAAAGAACTGGGAGAAACTCTTTTGAAGAATCTGGAATTGAAATCCCTGAAAATTTACGACTCCTCGTATCGACTTGTGTACGCGAACGAAGAAACCAAAGAGGTGTTTAACGGAGATTTGAGATTGGGCGATCTAAAAGTTGCTCCGTCCGATTTCAACTTCGATCGGTCCGGAATCCCTTTGTATCGGACTCGCAACGGCGAATGGTTTCTTTGGATGAAAGGGTTCGCTCTCGGAAAACAGATTTCTCTTCCGTTTAATATCCGCGATAAACAGGTGTACTGGATTTTCGAATCCGGTAGAACGGGGAACGATACTCTGATCGCTTCCAACGATCTTCGTTCGTTGGCGTATCCGGAAAATCTCGAGGAGATCCTCGCGGAGTTCAACAAACCCGCAAAGGAATGGAAGGATCGAGCCCTTTGGGAGAAGAACAAAATCGGAACCAATACGATTTATCTTTCGTACGATAAAGGATCCAGAACGAAACAGAGTATTCAGATTTTTTTATTCTTCTTTTTTCTAACGGCCATGTGCGGATTGGGAATACTTTCCTCCAGTTTAGTACATTCAATTTTGGTGGAACAGGAATTCGATCGTAGGGAAAAAATTCTCAGGTTGAGGGACGTGTTCCTGAAGATATTACTTCTTTTGAAACGGGAGAACTGAGAAACTATGATCGGCCTGAAACTTAGGATCGCTTTACTGACCGTTTCCGTACTTTCCTTTTTTTATTATCTGTTCGTTCCGTATTTCCCGGAAGGGGTTTATTTTAAATCCAGAATACATTCAGTTTTTGTAAACTTCAACGAAGAGCTCGGTCGGTTGGAAACGGGAATTCGAAACACGAAATCTTTTTCGGACCAGGATAAGATCCAACTCGAATTCCCTTCGGTTTCGGGGATAAAATCCGTTTCCGAATCCGAATTGACGGGGCGCAGGGACTCGGAAGGGAAATTACTTTCCGAAACCTTAAAGGAAGGCGCGAGTCGTCTGTTTTTTTTAAAGTCCTCTTTGGTTCTTTGTATTCCCGATCCTACCGAGAAGCGGATGATTCTCGCGGAGATCCGAGAGGATCGTCTTCGAATCTCTTTCGGAGGAACGGATTCTATCCTAGTTCCCGATCTGAAGTTCGGCGGATATATCGAGCCTGGAAAACAATACCAAGGAATCAACGGGGATCAGATCGCTTCCATTCTTATATCGGATCTGGGCCGTTCTCAAAATGAAGTCACTCGTTTAACGATCGGTAAGTTTCCGTTTATAGGATACTACTACGCTGCACCGGAAAATTCGTTCTCGTTCGTCAAAGGAGTTCTGATTCTGAAACCGGGCAACGAAGGACTGGGATTTTTATTTTTATCGGGATTGTTCGCGTTCTTATTCCTAATCGATTTGACGGTTCGTCTTTTACGAATGAGACGGGATCTTTTTTCGGACAAGGAAGGTAAGGAAATTCAGGATATCGTCTCCCATATCTCCAAAGGCGTGAGCGGATTGCAGACCGCAAAACAGAAAGCTCTCGAACTTTTGGAAAAGGACAAAAGCGAGGAGATCAAAACGCTTTCGTCCGAAGAAGTGGACTTCGATTTAAAATCCGCTCCGATCATTCTCAAAGAAGTGAAAAAAGAAGGATCTTCTATTTTCGTTCTTCCGTTCGAACTCAAGGCGGAAGGATTTATTACGCCGGCATTCTTACGGGATCCAGAAAAGTTCAAAACATCCGCAACGACGTCTCCCGAACTCGAACGGAAACGGTCCGAAATCTTTAATCCGGAATTGGAAACGTTGATCGCCAAGGTTCGCGCTCCGGAACCATCCGAACCTTCCGCAGAGCCGAACAAAACCGCAGAAGTGGATCCGTTCTCGCGGCCGATTCCGGAACCGGCCTTTGCGGCATCGACCGAACGTTTGGAATTGGGGCCCGGTTACAGGAAATGGCTCGATTCGCTGACGGTCAGGGATCGTAGAAAAATTCTCGAGGTTCTGGACGAATTGAGCTACGGGTTAGAATCCGAATATTCGTTTATTCTAAAATACTATATTTCGGTATTCTCTCATCTTAAACTTTCCGGTTTTGCGATCCACTACTACGACCGCAGAAACGGAAGTTATAATCCTTTCGTCACTTACGGACTAAAGGAAAAGACTGTCGAAAACATGATCTTTCTCTACGACGATCAGTACATCGGAAAGGAATCCGGCGAGTATTCCCTCATCGGTATTACGGAAGAAAGAAAAAACGACCGATTCTTCCGGAAAAAATTCGATCCAGCCGATTTGGAATCCTGCATCACCATGCTTACGATCACACTTTCCAATTTCGGAATACCGTTTCGATTTTTCCTCCTTTTTAAGGATCCCCCTTCCGAGTCGGCCTCGCAGGAAATCGAAAATCTTATCTTTCATTCGTTGGAACCCGTCGTTCCCTCTTTCGAAAAGTACGATCGTAAAATCCTAGGGGAGTTATTCAGGGATAAACGGGATATCGTTTCGTCCAGAATTCATATGATGAGAATTTCGACGGACGGGGAAAGGGGTATTACTAAATCGTACTACGTCGAGTTCCACGGTAAAGATTATTCCAAGCTGGAATCGCTTCGCAAAACCGCCATTTCAGAGATCGCAGAATTTATCGGTCCGGAGGATATGTGTTTCGGAATCGGAGTCGGTGTTTTCGGGATATATACGAGAAAGGATCTGGAATCGTCTCTACGATCCGTGTTGGATAAACTCGGTGCCGCTTACGAGTTTAAGGCCGATTTTTTTCCCAAGGACGGAAAAAACCTATTCACGTATTTATAAAAATCGAATAAAAATATTATGAAATACTTATATATTTTTATTTTCCTATGCGCTTTTTTTTCCTCCGAGGCGGGCGAGGAAAACAGGCGGGAATGGAACCTGGCCGTCAAAGAAAAAATCCTCAAAATGAACGAGACGAGAGAGGAGACGGCTTCGATTCCGTTTTTGAAAACGTATGTCGATAAAAATCCGAGCGACGTCACGATGAAGTTGTGGTACGCGCGCGCCCTTTTTTATCGGGAGGATTTGTCACTTCCGGAACATTCTGAGGACGTGTTTTCGAGAATGGAAAAGCTCAAAAAGATCAGGGAGAATTATCTGCTCGCTTCCAAGTTGTTCGGGGAAGTTCTGGAATACCTGTCTTCGGCAACTCCGAGAGATCCCGATCTCGGCAAGTGGCATTTTCTCTGGGCGATGTCGGAGTGGTACGGAGGCAGGGAGGATCGTGCGATCCAGATATTTAAGAAATCCTTTAAATACGATTTTCGTCTTAACGAAGCCAACTATAATATCGCTTCGATTTATCAGTCACTAGGACAAATCCAGGACGCAGAGATTTATTTTAGAGCGTACCTCAAAAACGATAAGGAAATGCGCGAGGAAAACTGATGGCTAAGGTGGATAAACGGTTTCAACTTCTGATGACCGAAGAGGAATTGGAGCTCTTAAAAAAAGAGGCGGAAAAACGAAATCTTTCCGCGGGAGAAATGTTGCGTTTGTCATTGCGCAACGAAATCTATCGATCCGATTCCTACGAGCGATTGGACGCGCTTTCCGTTCTGAAGAACTTAATAAAATTATGAAATACTATCTTTCTAAATCCGTATTGGAGACGATCGTAGAAGGTTCCGAACCTCTAAAATCCTCCGTCGCGGAATCTCTCGCGAAGCTGATTAAGGATCAGCACCTTTTTTACACGGGTACGGTTTCGATTTTGCCGTTATTGGAAAAACAAAAGGATCAACTTCAAAAGGAAATCATTTGGAATCAAATCAAACGGCTTTGTCTGGAGGTTTTCGAATTCCGTACGCAAAATCTTTCCCTTTCGCTGAAATTTTCCGGAGAGTTCGGAGGATCGGATTGGGTTTGGAATGAGATAGCCGTCGCAGTCGAAAGGGATTTGGACGGCTTTATCACCGTTGACAGAACGATTCCCGATCAAAGGATGATCCGGGTTTTATTCGCTCAAGAAATAAACTTCGACGGGATCGCTTAGCGGCGAGATCTGATCTTTTCCCGTTTGGAAGTGATAAAATCTGTTGTACGCCCCGATTCTGAAATAATACGCCGTTCCTTTTTTGAGGAAAAGTTGGTTTTTTTCCAGAAGGATTTCCGAATTCAGCGATATGATGCGATTATCCACGCACGTCGTGAGTTTATTATAATATTCTTGAATATTTAAGTGTGTTTTCCCCGCGGGTAACCCAGTGATCGGATCCAGAAAGTCGGACGCCGGATGACGAGGTCTGCTTTTTTTATCGGGAACTCCGGCGTTTTCCGGAAACGTACCGCGAACGATTCCCACCATTCGATCCGGATGGATTCCGTAGTGAATGAAATATCCTCCTCCTTGGATTACTTCCCGTTCCGGATTGGATTTCCAGATTAAACACACGGAAGGACCGGAATCATCAACGGAATTTTCTGCGACCTTAAGGCCGATCGGTTTTACGGGAGGGGTGGTTTCCCGAAAAACCATAACCAGACGTTTTAATTCCGGCGTAGTATTTCCTAAGGAATCGGATTTGAATTTGATTCTCCATTGATAATATCGAAACGGTAACAGATCTTCCTTATTCTCGTTTAAGCCCAGGAATTTTTTCAAAGAATCCTTTAGTGGAATTCTGTAAACGTCCGGCTCCGAGGAATCTAATTTATAAGATTCTAATTTTCTTAAGTCCACTCCGATCCAGGCAGGACCTTCCGCTGCGGGAGTGAACGGAGTCGGAGATACTCTGAGATACAACTCGATCGCGGAGGATACGGGTATGTTCGCCTTCAGTTGAAATTCCTCCAAAAACGAACCGGAATATTTACTTTTATAAACGGGAGAAATCGCGGAACCGAATTTCGTTTTGGCGGTATGCGTTTCCGGATCGAATTCTTGCGGAGAAAACGAGACGTCTTCCGAAGCCGGGTTCGGTTTACCGCGGAAAACTCCGAAATTCTCCATCCAGCCGTAATAGGAGCTCGCGATACGAAACGACGTCGTATCCTCGGGATGGAATCCGATTCTCGCCAAATTCTTGTTAGACGGAACGGATCCTCTTGCCGCTTCTTTTCCGTTTTGATAAAGTACGATTTCGTTTTCAGCGGGAATAAAATGTAGTATGATTCGATTCCACTGGTTTTTTAACAGGGTAGAGTTTGCCGTAAGGCGTAATGATAAATATCTTTTTTCCTCCGTTTCGAAAAACGAATAAAATCCGATCTTGAGTTTGTCGTCCGCTATTTTAAGATCCCATCCGTACGTGTTTCCCGAGGTTTCGTACAATTTGGAGATGAGCGTCGCGTCCTTTTCCACTGTTCCCGGTAAAATGCTGAAGCCGATATAAAATTCCTCGGTGAGATCCGAAGAAGTCAGAAGACCGGTTCTGGAATGTGCGATTCTGATTCCGGTGCGTTTTCCGGAAAACCGAGCGCTTTTTTTCGCGTGGAATACGTTTTCGGAATCGGATAGATACGAAGACGAAAGAACTTTATAATTTCCTAATAGATCCTTTAGATCGGAGGGGTTTCCTGAATCGAAGTTCAGATATAAGTCCGCTCCGGAACTCCTTTCCTTGGTCTGCAATCGAAGAATTTGGGTTTCGAGAGTTTTTCCGGAAAGTTCCAGTCCGTCCCGTTTCAATTCTGCAAAGGAGAAGTTTTTGGTTTCCGAACGTATCGAAGCGATACAGAAAAGAAATAAAATCAGCGCCCGCGTCGAAACGGGAAGGTTTTTCCGTTTGAATTGTTTGATCGATCGCATCCGAAGTTCGGTCAGTTGAGTGTTTCCAGTTGATTGACTCTTCTTTCGTGACGTCCGCCTTCGAATTCCGTACGAAGCCAAGTTCGAACGATATTGAGAGCCAATTCCTTGCCTATGATACGTCCACCTAACACGAGTACGTTGGCATTGTTGTGACGTTTCGACATTTCCGCCGTGAATTGATCGTGACAAAGTGCGGCGCGAATTCCCGAAAGTCGGTTGGCGGCGATGGACGCTCCGATTCCCGTTCCGCACAACGCGATCAGTCCTTCCACGTCTTTGGAAAGAACTTTTTTACAAGCGTCTGCAATGACGATGGGATAATCCACGGAGGATTCGTCTTTGGTTCCGTAGTCCACTATCTCCGCTTCTTCCTTGAGCGAGGTGCGGAGAAATTCCTTAAGTTCAAAGCCTCCGTGATCCGAGGCGATTCCGATTTTTTTCATGTTCTAAATTGTTTATGTTCCGAGTTTCGCTAGGTTTCAAGCAAATAATTGCCTTTGAGGATAATTCGCTTCCGGTCGATCGAAACGACAAAGTCGTTTTATAATACGTTGTCGCGATAGGCTTTGGGCATCGCGTCCCAGAACTCCAACTGAACCAAAAACAGGGAAAGATATATCATCGTAAAATTGTCTTCGGAGATTTTTTCCCCTTTGAGGGCCAGAGTAACCGCGTCGCTCATACGGACCGTAAGTTCCCGTTTTTGTTTGAGATGTAGGTTGAGTAGTTCCCATTCGATCGAATTTAAGGAACGCGTTTTTTCGTCGGAAAGAACGTAGTTTTCGTAATAGGAATTCAATTCCGCATACGTCGTCAGATGTCGATTCCAATCCTCGAGTAGAACGGAATATTCCTCCTCGGAGAGTTTTTTGTCTTGAATACAAAGGACGGATTTGTATCTACTTTTTCCTTCCTGAAGAGCGATCGATTCGGCCAGTCTTTTTTTTTCCTCGAGAGGAAGCGTCGATTTAAACAAGTCCGAAGGTTGTTCTCCGGAGCTATCGGTCGCAAAACATTCCTGGATCGGAAGTTTCGTCAAAAAATTCAACGAAGAAGCGGATACGTTACCCGAAACCGAAAAGGCTCCGATTGCCAAGGCGGCGATTTTTCGAAAACCGATCCGTTTCATCATGCCTTGGATTCGAACTCCTTCATAAACGAAACGAGTTTTTGGACTCCCGACAAAGGCATGGAGTTGTAGATGGAAGCGCGAAAACCTCCCACGAGCCTGTGTCCTCCCAATCCGTGAAGACCGTTTTTTTCCGCCTCGTCCAAAAATTTCGTCTCTAATTTTTTGTCCTTTAAAAGAAAGACTACGTTCATTTTGGAACGGGATTTTTTTTGTACGGGACAAACATACAACGAAGAAGAATCTACGAAGTCGTATAACAATTTCGCTTTCTCTTCGTTTACGGCTTCCATCTTGGAGACACCTCCGAGTTTATCGAGCCATTCGAAGACGAGTTTGGCGATATAAATGGAATACGTCGCCGGAGTGTTGTATAACGATTTGTTTTTGATCATCACCGAATAATCCAAAAGCACGGGAATTTTTCTTCCGGAAATTCCGATCAGATCGTTTCGGATGATCAACACGCTCAAACCGGAAGGTCCTATGTTTTTCTGCGCTCCCGCAAAAATCACTCCGAAGTCGGCGACTTCGATTTTGCGCGATAAAAGTTCGCTCGTCATATCCGCCACGAGAGGTATCGATTGAATCTTAGGCAATTTCGGATATTGACTTCCGTAGATCGTGTTGTTGGAAGTGATATGCAGATATTTGCCTTTTCCGGAAAGATCCGCTTCGGTTAGGACGGGTGTTTCGGTGAAATTGTTCGGAGTCGCGTCGTAGATCACGTTCACACCGTTGAACTTCAATCCTTCTTCCCAGGCTTTTTTCGTCCAGATTCCTGTATGAGCCACGTCGAAACTTTCTCCCTCTTTGAGAAGATTGAGCGGCAGCGCCGAAAAATGCAACGTGGCTCCTCCCGAAAAAAACGCGACCGAATATCCTTCTCCTATATTCAAAAGTTTGCGTAGAAGGGATTCCGCTTCCTGAAGCACGTCTTCGAACAAGGGTTCGCGGTGACTCACTTCCATGAGAGACATTCCGGAACCCTTATAATTCAAGAATTCCGCCGCCGCGATTTCCATCACTTCGTTGGGGAGCATCGCGGGTCCGGCTCCGAAATTGTAAATTCTTTCCTGGAATCGATACATAATCGCTACGGTCGCAGAGGGGAGTTTGGGGATCAACTTTCTTCCAGGAAAGAAGTTTGGAAGTAGGGAAAAATCCTTGTCTCGACGGAATGTTTGTGAATAGGATATCCACTGGTCGGAAGATCGTCCGTGGTCGGATTCAAAAGGAGTAATTTAGAATGTTCAGAATTTCGGTTGTCGTCTTATTCTTAGGATTATCGTTTTCCTTGGCGTCCCAAGACAATTCCAAACTCGGTGAAAAAGAGGTCCGATCCTCGGGAAGAGTCCAATTCATCAATCGCTCCGCCGCGCGCGCAGGGGAAGAGATCCGCGGCACGAACGAAAAAGCCGGGATCGGTTTGGCCGAAGCCCTCAAAAAGGATCCGAACAAATCGCACAGTCAAGGCGGCATAAGCGTGGTTCGGATCGCACCGGAAGAGAAAAAATTCGGAGCGGACGTTTTTTCGATTTCGGAAGACAGCGACTACGGTCACATCAATTCGATCCAAAGGATCGTAGCCGGTTTCGTGAAATCGAATTTCGGATACGACGACAAAAATTCGGATATTCTCGCGACATATATCCTTTACTACAATGCCATCCACAGAAAAGACAAAACGTACGTGGGAAAAAAATATTCCAATTCCGTAATGAAGGTCTTGAACGTCGGTTCGATCGGGATCGCAAAACGTTATTCGGAATGGCCGGGTAAAACCCAGATTCTGATTCCTTTGGTGGAAAACGTCCTAACCGGAGACGGTAAGGACGTTCATACGGACGAGTTGGAAGACGAAGTCAATAAGGATCTCGATAAAAAGAAGGAAGGAAAATACGAAAAGGAAAAGTTCGACGATCTACAGCGGGAAAAAAACAAAAAGGAATTGGACGAGGTAAACCGTAGAAAGGAAGAAAACAAAAACAAACAGAAGGAACTTTCCGACAAAGAAACCAAAACCGACAAAGAGCTTCAGGAGCTCAATAAGGATCCCGTAAAGAACAAACAGCAGATAACGGAAAAGAAAAAGGAAAAAGAGCAGATTCAAAAGGAAAAGGAATCCGCCAAAAAAGAAGGAGAGAAACTGAAGGAAAAGGAGAAGGAAGTAGTCAAGAAGGAAGAGGATAGAAAAAACAACAACAGTTCCTCCTCCAGCAGCTCTTCGAATTCTTCCAAGTCGAACGATTCCAAAAGCGATTCCGGAAGCAAATCGGGCGGCGATTCCAAATCCTCTTCCGACGATAAAAAAAGCGAGTCCGAGCTGAAAAAGGAATTGGCCGAAACCAAAAAGGAATTGGAAGCCAAAAAGGAAGAAGAAAAGAAAAAAGAGGAATTCGACAAGAACGTTGTCGGCGGCAAAATCCTTTTTTTAAAAACCCTGAAATATCTTGATAAAGGTCATTACAATAACGAACTGCAAGTGCTCGATCCGACCAACGACGACACGATCATCCGCGGCGATTTCAATAAAATCTGCGGAAGGACGTTCGAAATCGTGGACGGAAAGGCGCTCGTGATCGGGTTCGAAGACGGGCACTCGTCCAATCACAAACTCATTCTCATCGATCAGGAAACGTTAAAGCCGACCATTTCCGCAGAGGACAATATTTTCTGGCGTTCTCCTATGATCGTAAAAGGCGACGAGATTTACGCCTTCGAAGAAGTGCAGGAAAAATATTATCTTTCCCGTTTCGGTAAGGATTTGAAAAAACAAGCGAAGTCTTCGGAAGAAATCAGTCCGAATTCGAACGTGACCTTTTACGGCGAAAAAATCTACGTGACCGGCAAAGAGGAAGGCTCGGGTAGCATTCAGATCACCGTTTTTAATAAAGCGGATTTGAAATTGATTAAGAAGATCAAACCGTAACGCCGAGCGATCCATAGAAAGCGAGGCGCCGAGTTCAGGAAATAATTCATCGAGTTCGAATCGCGAGATTTCGAGCTCGAGTGTAAAACTTAAAAAACCGGGATTCATACCCGGTTTTTTTATATTCGGAACGTATAAATTTTGAACGTGAAGTTTTTAGGTTGTTAACTTCAAATTCAATCCTTAAAATCGAAAGGATAAACTAAATGGCGGAACTTAGTTTATTAGAAATTCAAAAAATTCTAAATCAAATCATCGACGCTTTTATAACGAAATCGGAAACATTCTTTCCGGCTTGGGAAGAATCTACAAGTTCCGAAAGACCCTTTGCAGCCGAGAGAAGTTTTTATTCGCAGGCGATCCGACACGCAGAGCTTCACGAGCCGATCTTAAATTACGTTTATAAGATTATCGATCAGAACCGAAAAGTTGCGGTGCTTTGGTCCTCTGAAGAAGAACACGCGGGTGCTCACGCGGTTGTCGCCTTAGCTCTCTTAGACAAAAAGTATATCGAAAATTACGTAGACTTTTTACGTACGAACGACCTGGATCATGAGGTTTATCAAAGCGACGATATTCAAGAGCTGATAGAAAGATGGGGTTGGTGCGAGGAAATTCTTTCTTTAGCTGCTGCAAGAAGTTTCCGCGGACAATTCGGTCCCGATCAACTCGGCGAAATGTTAAGCGACGGCTTGGAGGAATATCTGATGGAGAACGATTCTTTAAAATCCTTTGTGGAAAAAATTTGCAAAGAAATCGAAAGCGCATCTTCCATCCAAAAAGAAGATTATAAAGAATGGATTTCGATCGTTTCCGAGTTGTTCGAGGAAAATCGAAAACTCGTTCGAAGAACGATGGAAAGAGAACTTTCTATTTGATGAAAACCCATCAAACGGTCTGATTTCGAATCCCCAGAAAGATTGGAAAAATTTGTCGAAGAAAGCCCGCGGAAGGGATGCGGAGGGCGCGTCGCGTCCCGAACGAACTTTCGCGGACGAACGCGAAAGTTGTATAAAATCGAGTGAGGGATGAGTCGCTTTGCGACGAACCCGGAGCAAGCCCGGTTTCGCCGTTTCTGCATAATATTTTGAAGACCGGAAACTCGAGCGAAAGCCGCCCCGCAGTAAACGAATCTTAAAATCAGAATATTCGAAAAATATGATTTATCCGATTATCTTAAAGAAGTCAGTTCCCTGTATGCGCGAACGACTCCGTCGGCGATGGTTTTGGTGAATGTCAGGGCGACTCGCGCTTTTTCGGAAGCGATCATCACTTCGTGGGCGTCCACCGAGTTCGGATCGAACACCATCTTTTGTGTTAGTTCGTCCGCGTCCACTTGCAGGTCGTTTACGGAAGTAAGCGCGTTTTTCATCGCCTCCGAAAAACTTTCCGCGACGTAGTCCGGAGATACCGGTTGTTTTACGTCTTTGTAATGTCTTTCTTCCGTCGTGAAAACGTCCACTTTGTCCCCTTTCGGGTTGAGCGCGTGCGGTTTGTTTCCGTTATAACCGGAGTTATACGTATTCCAGAGTGACGAGTTCGAATTGATTTGCATGATTAAGCCCTACCTATTTCCAAAGCCTTGTTGAACATCGCTTTGGATCCGTTGATCATTTGAACGTTTGCTTCGTAGGAACGGGAGGCCGAAATCATATCCGTCATCTCGGTGACGATGTTTACGTTCGGCATTTCCACGTACCCTTTTTTGGGACCGATCTGTATCGAATCGGGATGGGTCGGATCATAGACCAATCGAAGCGGGGTCATGTCCTTTTCTATCTTCATCACCTTGACGCCTTTTCCTTCTCCGGGGGATACACCGAACGGATATACGGGACTTCTCCAACGGGTTCGTAAGTTGATCGGAGTCATTACGACCCGATCCCGGCGGAACGGACCGTCTCCGTTGGTGTTTCGCGTCGTAGTCGAGTTGGCGATATTGTTGGAAATCACATCCATTCTCAATCGCTGCGCGGATAAGCCTGTCGCGGAAATATTGATCGATGAAAAAAGTCCCATGGCTACTTCCTAAAGATTAAAATTATGTCTCATTACTTTGAATTCAAGAAAATTATTAAAAAGAATTAGGCCATTCTCATGACTTGTTTTAAATCCCGGTAATTTTGGTTGATCCGTTCGGACATCATCATGTATTGCATTTGCGAATTGGAGGCTTCTACGACTTCCTTTTCCACGTCCACGTTGTTTCCATCGGCTCGCATAGTCGTTAGGTAATCGATATTCGCTTTGGGTTGAACTTCCCGATAGTCCAAAGGTTTGAAAAATGAAATGTGTCGTTCGTCCGAAATCTGTGTCGGAACCGTTTTTGCGGCTTCGATCTTTTCGGATTCTACGGCGCGTTTGATCATGGATTCGAAGATCACTTCGGATCGTTTGAAGTGGGGAACGTCCGCGTTTGCGATATTGTCCGAGATCACCTTTCGTTTAAAAACGGAATGATTCAATCCCCGTTCCAACAGGTCTTGGGTTTTCATAAAATGGGTTTTCTCAAACATTATTTTTCTCCCCTCTAAAAAATCGGTTGAATTTGGATTTTTCGGAAGAGATTTTTTTGAGGAAATCGGTTTTTTCTTCCGAAATAAATGGAGTATTCGAGAAAAACGAAAGCGAAATTACGATGTCCGAAACTCCAGAAACAATCGAAATCACCCCGGATCTCTCCGTTCTATTCAACGATTATTACGCGTTCCGAACCATGTTGATGGAAGCGATTTCCCGGAAACCGAAACGGATCGTCATCAATCTCGGGGACATTCCCGTTATGAATTCGATTTCGATCAGTTCTCTGGTTTGGTTTCTTAAAAACGCCCGCTCGGAAGGAATTTCCTGTAAAATCAGTTCCATTCATCCAGATCTTCTCAACACGTTCGAAGTGTTGAACCTCAAGGAATATCTCGATCCCCAGTGATTCGTTTCGTCGGACCCGATTTCTTCGGCTTAGGGAAACGACTGCGTCAGTCCGAGTCGTTCCGGGAAGAGAACGTAGAAGATTTTCATTGGACACCGAAGAACGGATTTCTAATTTTGAATCTATGAAAAAAGCGATTTTGATTTGCCTCGTTCTATTCTTCTTTCTGGGCGCTTGTAAAAAAAAGGAAGAGTTGATTTTAGGAAATTGGATAAAGGTGAAAAATTGCCCCGAAACCGGGGAATGTCCCAATCCGGATAAGGGGAAAGGAAGTCATCTGGAGATTCTTCGCGACGGTTTGGCGAAATACGATACGTTTCATCTGACGTATAAAATGAAGGACGACGACATTCATTTCAATCTTGCCGATCTCGCTTTCGATCTGGAATACAGAATCGTAAAAGTGAACGATAAGGAACTTCAACTTCTCAATAAAAAAGAAAATAACGTGGAATACTTCGAGAAGCATTGATACTTTTCGGAAGAATACCTATGAATCGTGTTTCCCTGCTTTTGACCTTTTTTTTGAGCACGGGAATTTTGTTTGCCGGCGACGAGGAGGATGTTCCTTCCACAGGAGGCTCTTCTTCTCATTCGGAACAAACCCCTCTGGATCCCACCGAGGCCGCACGTAGAAGGGTCCAAATCGCCGCTCTCAATACGGAAACCGTAAATCTGATCCGCTCCAACAATCTCTCCCGCGCTTCTCTGAACGTCGATAAGATCAAGAGACTCGACGAAAATTCGGTCGAATTCAATTATCTGAGAGGAGCTTTGTTATACGCTCAGGGAAGATATCCTCAGGCTAAAAATTCCCTTTTACGGGCGATTCAAATTCAACCGGGACACGATCCTTCTTATTATCTTTTGGGGATGATCTTCGTTCAGAGAAACAAGTGGCCCCGTTCTTTGGAATACTTTCAAAAAGCGGTGGAACTTTCGAATTACAACCCGTTTTACAGGATGAATCTGGCTTTGGCGCACTTTGAAACCGGGAATTATCTGCGTTCCAAAGCGGAGTCGGAACGGGCCGTCGAACTAAAACCGAATTTTAGAAACGCGAAGTTGCTTCTTTTGAAGTCCAATTTTCTCTTAGGAAACAAAGCGGATGCATACGCTCAATGTGTGGAATTCGTTAAGGAAGGTTTTGTTTCACGCGAATACATGCTGATACATGCAAGACTTGTAATGGACATTCACCAGAATTTTCGGAAAGCGATCAAAATCTACAATCAATACGGAGAACTTCCGTTTCAGGAGAAACGGTTTTTGGCGCACGCGTATTACAATACCGGCAACTATCGCGCTGCGGCTTCCACGTATCAACAGGTCGTTCAGTTTAAGATCGCGGAAGAGGAGGATAAAATCCAGTACATTCGTTCTCTTTCGTTCATTAAGGATTATAGGAGACTCGAATCTTTCGTAACGGCTTGGATTCAGGAAGAGCCCGACAAAAGGAGAAAGATTCAAGAGGCTCTGGATATCGCGGAATTGTTAAAGGAAAACGACTCTAAGATCTTTCATATGTTTCCTTCCCGATCGCCGTATTGATCGATCGTCCGTTTCTGTCGGTTCGGCCGTAGCTTGAAGTGGGGAGGAAATTCCGTTTTAAGACAGGAATCACGTCGTAACTCCTACGATTTTGCCGTGAAACGCGGGCGCCCCACCCTGATTGGGTGGTGGAGGAGAGGTGGCGGGAAAACCTCCCGCAGAATCCCCCTATCACGAAATCCTTCCTTTTACAAGCGAATTCTTCCGGTTTCATCCTCGTAGGAGTTCCTACAAAGTTGTCGATCGGGGCCTCATCCTTGCGGTTTCGTAGGAATTCGGATCAAATAGATCACCACCAAAACACCGATCAGCGAAACCAGGATTTTAACGGCAAAGATCGGGATAAAAAAGAAAACGGTCGTTCCGATCGTGAGGAAGATCATCGAAATCGCGATCACCTTCGCGCGCAACGGGATCATCTTATGGATCCTCCAATCACGTATGTAGGAACCGAAATATCGATTGTTCATCAGCCAATTGTAAAATCGATGAGACGTCCTCGCATAACACGCGGCGGACAAAAGTAAAAACGGGGTGGTGGGAAGGATCGGCGTGAAAATTCCTACGATCCCCAAAGCTAAGGAAATCGAACCGACGACGAACAATAAAAAACGAATGAGCTTGGATCGATGAAGACGGACTTCGTCGCTGTAATCTTTTTGTTCCATAATCAAAAGAATCGAAACGCCTTCGGACATTTCAATTCTTTTCGATGATACGGTTTTCCGAACCGTTTTCGCAAATCGTATTACGAATAAACTTCGGAAAAAAATTCTTCGTCCAAAATTCTCTGCGCGAAAACGCGGAGCAAAATCGGACCGAAAGTCAATCGGTTGGCCCCTTCGATCGAAACGAGCTCGCAGTCCTCGTGGGAAATAAACAGATAACCCGGTTCCTTATGAGTCGTCTTTTTCAGAGGATCGCTGAGAATCCAATTTTGTCCGAATTCGATGATACAATCCATGTCGCTCACGGAAAGATCCTTGTTCTCCAATCGTTCGATGAATTCCTCGTTGTCGCCTTCTTCGATCGCTTCCGGTTCCCATCCGCCCGAATTGATTTTTCCGTCGGAACCGATTCCGAAAAATCCGACCGCACCTCCCCCAAAATCCTCGAAATACATTCCGTTATGAACTCGAGCCGCCTTGACGTAACTTATAGGAAGGCCTTTCGCCGGAGTTCCCGCAAACGGAGCCGAACATCGAATCGCGGCGGGTTCGTCGAAATCCGGATCCGCGTATCGGATCGCAACGACCAAAGCCGGCTCTCCTCCGGAAGAATCCATGTTTATTTCCAGAACGTTTCGTGAAAGTTTTTCCAGGATCGTTATGTCTTCCTCGGATTCCGTCAAAAACGAAAAGTGTTTTAAAAACGCTTCCGAAGGTTGTGAAGATTCCGTAAGTTCCTTCCAGGTTGCGGCGAAGTCTGAAACCGAATTTTCTCCGTATCCCTTTTTTAATTTCTCGTTTACGAGCTTGTCGGCCTCTTTACGACATTGCTCCTCGTTTTCGAAGGATTTCGTCTGTGTTTGTCCGCCGGTTCCGGTTTTTCCGTATTGAACGGTAAAGAAATTTCCGTTTACTTCTATATTCCAAAACTTATCGGACGTTCCATCTTTAAATACAAGATTTCGTTTCATTTGTATTCCTGATTTTATAATATTAAGTTTTATTAATTCGTTTATACTTTGATTTGGATCGACTTCCCGTTTTCGCAGATGAGGTTTTTTAGGTTTCGATCAAGGGTTGTGGGTTTGAAAGAAATCCACGGCTTCCTGGTCGGCGATCGGTTTGGCTGCGACGTCGTTCGCGTCGAATTGAGAATTCACCGCATTCGCCTGGTCGAAACTATGGTGAGCGTTCGGATAAACGGTGATCGTAAATGAATTTCCAGTCGCGACGCTAGCGCCTAACGTCTGCGCCCTTGCGATTCTATCGTCGCAATAACCGGAAGTATAAAGAGGATCCAGCTCTGCGGCTAAAATTTTGGTGTGCGTAAACGGAAGATACGATCCGTTGACGATTCCACCGAATGCGTTGTTCAAGCCGCATCCCGGATAAAAGGAAACGACCGCTCGAAAGGGTTTAGGATAAATCGAACGATAGACTAACGTGGAATTCGTGTCCACTGTGGAAAGAACGCTGCTTCCTCCGTGAGACCATCCCAATAGAACGATTTTGTCCGAGTCTATAATCGAGGATCGCCGAACATAGTCTAACGCGGCGTAGGCGTCGGTAGGTCGGTCCGTAACTTCGGACGTGCCCGTTCCCGGTCCGTTTCCGCATTGATTCTGAGGTGCGTTACGCGGCGTAAAACTGTCCAGAAGCAAAGTCGCATATCCGAGGTTTTTCCCCCGGGCGGCCCATTCCGTAAATAAGAAACCCACCCCGCGACCGGGATCGTTGTATGAGTAGGCTCCTCCGCAACCGTGCATCATTACGATCAAAGGAAACGGACCGTTCCCTTCCGGTTTGGAAAAATAACCAGTGATGATGATTCCCTGCGTCGAATTGTACAAACGGATCTGGTAATTGGTGAGTTCGTTTTCCTGATCGATCGGAACCGGGCCGTTGAGTAAGTCCTGGATCGTAATCGCCTGAGCCGTCGCGAGGTATAAAAGTTGCGTCTGTTTTTCCGAGGAGGTTCGTTTCCAAAATTCGAGGTCTTCCAGAAAATCATTCCGATTGCAATTCCAAAAAAAACAAACGAAGGTTAAGATCGAAATCGATCTAAGACAAGATAAGGTCATAATCCGATAACAAACTTTTCGAATGAATTGTACTTAAAAGAACGGATTATTTTATCGAATTATAATGCGATTGGGAGTTTTGCGCCGCCGGAATTCTCATTTCGATTTCGGAGAATAGGACGGATCGTTTTTTGTTTGAATACGTTTCAGGATCGAGCGATCCAACGAATAGATCGCCGTAACCCCGAAAAGATACGCGATTAGATCCCAGGGATCGAATACGGCGCCGACGGTTAAACGCGAAATTTCCGTCTCGTTCCAACGAACGATCCCGATAGAACGCAAGTATTGCGCGATTTCCACCGAGAACGAAACGGTCAATACGGCAAACGCCAAACTCAACGGAGGAAAATCGAAGACCGATTTGCAGAAGGAATACATCAACATCACTACGATCATATCCCCCATAAACCCGCGGACAAAAGGAACCGAATGAAAAAACGTTACGATCGCGATACAAATCGATACGAAGAAAACGAAAAAACCGAGGTAAACTTTTCGATCGTAGTTTGTGCGTTTTTCGGTTTTCAACATTCGGTTTCCTTAGGTCCGTTTTAGAAATACCGATTTTATTTTCAACGATTCTAATCGAGGAATTCGCGGTGTTCTTTCCCACCTCACCGCATCGTTTCCCAAATACGTTATGCGAAATTGCCGAGTATTTCGTCCAGTATTTCCGCTTTCGACCCGCTGCGTCGAGCTAACTGAGCCGTTTTGGACGCTTCCTCGATTGCGCCCCGTTTGAAATGGGCTTCCGCGAGGTTCGACAGGTAATTCGGATCGGACGAATGCGCTTTCCAGGCTTTTTCGAACCAAACGGCTGCTTGTTCCCAGTCCTTAAGATCGTCTAACGCACATCCTACGAGATTCAAAATACGGCCGCGTCCGAGTTTATCGTCCGGACTTAACTTTTCCAAATTCTCTTTTGCACGTTCTATACATTCGGATGCCGAACCTCTTTCCAGCCAGAACAAACGCGCGTCCAAAAACAATGCGGTTCCTTCGGCCGGATTTCGGGTTAATACCTCGGTGGCAAGTTCTCTAGCGCGCGTTAGGTTTCCTTCCTGTATCGATTTAAATCCGAGCTGGACTTTCGCCCAGGTATAAATACGATCCGAGTAATCGGTTTCCTTTTTGTTAAACGCGTTTCCCTCCGTGTTTCGATAATACGAGGCTATTCGAATCGTAGCCTCGAAATCGTTCGAAGAGGAATACCGTTTCAAAATCGCAGCCAATAAACTCCGATCGGGCGAGTAACGATCTCCGGACTTACCGGCGCGTTTGCCGAGTTCGTCTTCGAACCAATCGAGAAGATTCATTTCCCGTAAATGAGGTAGGGAAGAATCCAACACATACGACCAACTTGCACTCCAAGGTTCGGGTTTCAATTCGGGAGGCCACAAGGACGAATCTTTGTCCTCTTGATCGCGAAGTTGTCCGACGTATTCCGCGAGCCGATAACCTGTAAACAAACGTTCGGCGAAACAAACTTCCGACTGACTCCAATCCTGTTTGTCCAAGGAATCGATCCCCGTGGTCATGTTATGATATTCCTCGTCGTATTTTTCTCCTTCGGCTTGTTCCAGCAACTCCGGAGGAAGGGAGCGATAGCCGGCTCGAAAAAGAGAAACCGCGATTCCCGCTAAACGATTGTTATGCGGGTTTTCACGGATCCATTCCAACAGATCGGGTTGAAGTTCCACGATCCGTTTTTCGATTCCTTTCATCGTTTTTACCGCGAGGTCGTCGAATTCGAAGTCGTTTAACAAATCTATTTCTTGAAGAGAAGTGTCTCGTTTTAAAAGACGTTTCACGAGATTTAACACCTCGTCCGAATCGCCTCTTCCGAGAGCGACGGCGGCTTCCAATCGGACGGAGGTTCTGGCTTTTGCGGCGACGTGTTCCAGGAACTCTTTCACCTCCATACGATCCTTATACGCGGATAATTCCTCTACGGCTTCGACGGCGCAATCCCGGTCCGTTAAGGCGGTTTGTTGAAACGTTCGAATCGCGGATTCTCGATCCTTGTTTTGAATCGACTGAACGATCCTAAATGCGCAAAGGTCACCTTCGCCCGCCAGCACGTACGCGCGTTCTCGCACTTCGGGTTCTTCGATGGCCCTTTCTATCATACGATCCCGAACATTAAAATCCTTTAATAGTTCATCGACCGTCCTTCCCGAAGCGATCGTTTCCGAACGAAACGGTTTCCATTCACGGTCGGAATCGACATAGGTATGAATCCAACGGATGTGTTCTCCGACGCCGACACATAGGTAGACCTTTCCCGAGGCTATTCTCCGGAAGGATTCGGAACTCGGTAGCCAACGTAAGATCCGCTCGATCAAAACGTTCAAGGTTTCTTCGAAACGAAGCGAATAAATATCGTACGAATCCTGATCCTTAATTTCCGCAGGAAAACGGTTTTGATCGTAATCCGAGAACGCTTCGCTATCGATCAGTTCGGATAGTTTCCATTCCGTTTCGATCCGGTTTTCCCGATATGCGCCGATCCCCACAAAACTCCTAGGCCGATCCAAAATCATCCGGAAAGAAGTTTTATATCTTCGTAATACGATTAATCCGATTTCGGATTCTTCCTCGAGATCGGAAAGATTTTTTTCGATCTCTTCTTTCAACCTGGATTCCAACTCTTCGATGTTCGGAATCGGATTCGGGATAAACCCTATTCTAGAATATTCTAAAACCTTAATGTTATGGGAGGAAAAAAGGATGATTCTTTCCCCCAAGAGCGTTCCCGTCGTTTTCTCGTAATCCTCGATGATTTTTCCGTCCGGTAAGACGATGTTCGTAATTTCCTCCGCGTTCAATGTCGTGAGATCGAAGGTCAGAATGGAGCCGCGTTCGTTTACGAGATAGAGTTTGTCTTCGTTTCGGATCGCAGTCTCAAGTTGCGGATAAATAAATGCCGCGCGTGAGACCGGTTTTCCGGGATCGGAAACCTCCACCACCCATACACCTTGGTGAATCTTGACCACAAGGATGTTTCCTAAAATCCAAAGTTCTCCGTAACCGTTTTCTCCGTCCCAAGGAATTTCGAGATCAAACGCACATCGGGGAAGGCTCGTATTCGAAAGATCGAAACCTATAATTCTTCGTTTGTTCGTAGTGATAAATAAAAAGTTTCCTTTGCCGGCGATCGCTTTTATATATCCTTGCGATTTCGTATTTACGGTTACGCAGGAAACCGGCATGGGTTTTGAAGGATCGATTGTGGAATAAATCGTACATGTTTCCCGGGAAAGGGTTGCGATAAAACCCGTTCCTCCCGAGATTGTTTCGTCCTTATGACGGTTCAAGCGCGGAACCGTTCCTAAAGAAGAGGGTGAATGTCCGTTTTGTATATTATAAATTTTTAATCCTTCGGCAACGAGTGCGTAAAGATGACTTTCGGAAACGAAAATACCAGAAAATTCGCCCTGGATCGAAGGGTTCAGCGAATACTTTTCCGGACCTTCTTCGTTTAACAAAGAAAGCCCTTGAGAATCCGTAACCCAAATTTCCGATCCGCATCGATAGATCGGGTTCATTCGACTCCGATCTATTTTCTCTTTGATTTCGGTTTCGAAACATAGTTTCCATTGCCCTTTCGTTTTTCGCCTAATTTCCGTTTTGCGGAATTTCGCGCTTACGGTATCGACGAGCGACGTCGTAATTTGCGCGTTTTGGGAGAGTTCGAACGCATCCTTCCGTCTTTGTTTGTCTTTTTTTGCCGCCTCGATCCATTTTTTTAAACCGGGTTCCGTAATGAAACGTTCCAGTCCTAGATCCGAGTCTTCGGATTGAAGCGATTTTAGAAGAGAATTTCTCGCTTCCCTTGCGTCCGAATCCTGAAGAAGTAAGGCCTGAACGAAATAAATCGATGAGTTCTTCTCTTTCAGAGAAAGAATTTTTTTCGAAGCCGATTCCTTTCTACCGGAAATAAAATCCGCGACGATTTCCCACGGAAGAATTTCGTCTTTGCGTATGATTTTACGCTTCGACGGAGTCGCTGCGGTTTCTTGCACCGTTTCGATCAGACGATCCGTCTCCTCACGGAGATCGAGCCGGATTAAGGCACGAATTTCCTGCGTCCATTTTTCCAATCGGGGAAGTTCCCCCAACGCGGATAAACTTCGTAAGAACTCTTCGTTGCGGTTTTGTTCTAGGAGCGTTTCCGCAAACAGTGAAACGGATCTTTCACGGAGTTTTTCGTTTTGAAAGGATGTCAACAAGCCCAATGTTTTATCGAAACCGAGTCGTCCTAAAAGAAGATTTACGAAAGAAGCGGGATGGATTTCGTAACGTTCTATACGCTCGGTCCATTTTCGCACTTCGATTTCGTTTTCAATTTCGGTTAACGTGTCCGGTTGGAATAAAAGTTGCGCTGCGTTTTTTCGGAAATGTTCCCGAATCATTCCGTCAATTTCCGATCGATCGGGCTGCCCCCATTCTTCGTGGGTATGTCCTCCGCTGAGTTCCGAGTTAAGCGGTTCGTTTTTGATCCGGAATATCACGCCGCCATTACCCGAATCTTCGTACCACCAAGCCTCCAGTTCTTCGAAGGAAATAATTTTTATACCGGGCGCGTCCTCACTATCGGAAAGGGAATCCTGTTGTCCGTCCGGATAAAAAAGCGCGATCCCGTTTTCGAAAAACGCCCCGAACGGATAAATCAAATTGTTCGGTGGAATTTTTTCCATCATTCCGACGAGACCGTCCGCGCCGTAGGGATGATAGAATGCGAAGACCTCTCCTTCGAGATCGCTATCGTCTATGTTCGCTTCGACTCCGTGTTCGATATCCGCGTGCGGGTTGAGACGATGTTCCGCAAAACCTAATAGGGAGGAGAATTCTCCGAGGCTTTGTTTGAGAATCGTTTGACGAACCGCTTCTTTTACGGTTTTACGCAATCGAGGTCGAAGTTCGTTCGCTTCGGTTCCGGTTGGATCGTCCAATTCGTCCCATCGATCCAGCCATTCCGAATTCGAAATATGCGCATACGCGTCTCCTTCGTCAACCCAAGGATAATCGGACCAATTGTCGAACCCCCAGAGCAGGATTTCGTCTCCTAAAGTCGAAACACCTATGACGATTTGACGTAAACTTTCCCGATCGATTGTTCCGTCCTCGAGAGCGGACAACGTGGTTTCTTCGATGCGCGCGGCTAAAGAATCTACATCCATTCGATCCTACCTCCGAATGATCGGCGGATATTTGATTTGCAGGATCCATCCGGATGATTTCCGAATTTCCGGCGGTGCCGTTCATTGCAAAACATAACGGATCGGTGGAAATTAATTTCGCTTAAATTGGGTTGGTTTTCGATCGGATTATAATGCGGTGAATCCGGAGATTTTCGTTTTAAGAGGTGGGATTTCTGGAAAATTTCAGCTAATCTATGTTAGGCGTCGATTCTTTTTTTGATCGAGATGGCAACGGCTTTTCCCATCGTTCGCGCGATCAGATTGGAAACGAAATTGTTCAGTCGAGCGAAACTTTCGCTATCGGAGCCTAAACTCGTTTCCGCTTCTGCAAGAATGTTTCCCGGTTCGAGTAGCTGGAATTCAAACTCTTTTTCCGAGGAAATTTTTGGATACAACGGATCGGAAGATTCCTTTCCGAACGGCGCCGAAGTATAATACTTCAAAGATAACTTCTCCTCGTATTCGGCCCAGGGTAGGGAAGAAAGGCGTTCCAAAAACGGTTTTAGTTCCTCAATACGTAGAAGTTCGAGTTCCTGGGTTCTTATCTTTTCCAGGATTTCGTTTTCGATCGGATGGTTGGAGTAGAAGTTGTCCTTTTTAGCGGATATCGAGTTTGCGGATTCTTCGGAATTTCGTTTCGTTGTTTGATCTGACAAAAATGTTCTCTTTCAAAGGCGTGCGGCCTTTCCTTTTTATATTCGCACGGTTTACTAAAACCGACGAACGAACGATCGAAAAATCGAAAGTTTTTCTTCGATTTTGCGGTCGTGTTATTTCCGTTTTCGGGTTCGATTCGATTTCTTTTTAGATAGAAATAATTTAAACAGAAATTCTGTATTTACGCCCCGCTTGATCCGAAAGTTTGATTTTCGCTTTTGGAATCGATTTGATGGATTCGACGTCAAGATCGCGGATTTCGCCATAGGATTTCGTTTCTTTTGACATTTTTATTTCGTTTGAATTATTTCATTCGAAAGTTTGCGTTATGCGTCTTTGTCGGATTTTATAGAAAATCGGGGTGTTTTCCGTAGGTTCCGGTCGCGGATCGATTGTTTTTTTTCCAAAAAAATTCGGTTCGGAAAGATTCTACGTTCGAATTCCAAAATTTGAATATTCGAAAACATTCATTAGATCAATCCTATAGGAACGGACCATCTTCCGTGTCGCGTCATCGAAATCCAAAACGGTTTTCTTTTTTTTAGTGCGTTCTGATATCGTACGGGAATATTTTTGCACGCTTCCGTGCCCAATCTGTAATTCCAGATTTGAAAAAGATCCAAGAGCAGATTCTCCGCATCGGACGGGATTCGTTTATTTTTTAGCGCTTCCTCTAAGGAAGGATTCAATTCTTCTACATAGAGATTGATCGCCCAATGGACGGGTAGTTCCGAAAAATCCTCATCGAGTAAACTTCCGTGTTTGAGATCCGATTCTAGTCCCGGAATTTCTTCAGGTCCTAAATCGGTTCCGAATAATTTTCCTTGCCCGTGGCAGGAGCCGAGTGCGTAGGCGTAGGCGACGTCCACGGAATCCCCTCCGTAGTACCAGGAAAAATCGAGGGCTTGGATTTTTTCTAGTTCTGAGCAGAATTCCAAACCCGATTCTATTCCGATTTTAAATTCGTTTATTATTTCTTCTTTGTTAAGCGAAGAAATTAATTCCTGTGCCCGATCTAAATACGTTTTCGCGTTATTATCGTTGAGCCATTTTTGGATCGCGTTTTCCCGTTCCGTAAAACGATTCGGATCCAAGTTTTTGATCCAAGTTCCGACGATTTGTTCTCTTTGTTCGTTCATCCTTTTTCCCCACCGTGGACGCGTGACGCGGTTTTTCATCCATTCATACAAAAGTACATTCTCCGATTTTGGATCGGGAAAATTCAAAAGTCGGTTTTAATTTTAGAATGATGGATTCGGCTGCGGGCGAATTCCTACGTTGTGGCCCGCCCGCAGACGCGTTTTTGCTGATGGATTTGGGTAGTGTGGGAACTCCCCGGATATCGGGGAATACGGTTGCTTGCGAGTTTAGGTATGAGTTCCCACACTGGAAGCGGTCTGCGGAATCGTTTTCAAGTGGAATGAAATTTTGTATGAGATCCTACACGGTGCGGTAGGTCGGCCGATCGATTTACTTCGATATTTCCCGCGCGAAGGATACGGAGGGCTTGGTCCGTCGGTAGCGCCGGATTCTACGATTTGGTTCCTTCTTTTTTGGATCCGTGTTTTCTTCGGGAAAAAGATAGCGGCGCGAACGACGACCGGAGCGAAGCGGAGCCCGGAGTAGCCTGACCCGAGGCTTTTTAGCTGTTTGTCGGTATTTCAGAATTTTCCGAGGGACGCGCCCGAAATACCTTCCTTGTGGGAACTCCCCCGAATCCGAAACGACGAGTCCATCCCAAGGTCGGAACTCCGGACCATCGACCTCGGCTGACGGATGCCACGCGATAAAACGCGACGCATGACGGATCCGGTCCGATGGAAATAAAAAAGCCGAACCTTTTATGGTCCGGCTTCGAGCGATTTTTTCTTGAGCGGGAAACTTCAGGTCTCTTTGAGAGCGGTGACGATTTCCTGCGTCGCTTTTTTTCCGTCTTGGAAATACATAAGAGCATTGTCTTGGATAAACAACGGATTGGGAACTCCCGCAAACCCGGGACTCAGGCTTCGTTTGATTACGATGACCGTCTTCGCTTTGTCCACGTCCAAAATCGGCATTCCCGCGATGGGGCTACCCGGATCGGTTTTTGCCAGAGGGTTGACAACGTCATTCGCGCCGTTGATGATCACTACATCGACCTGCTCAAAGGAAGGATTGATTTCGTCCATTTCCTTCATCTTGTCGTAAGGGATATCCGCTTCCGCAAGAAGAACGTTCATGTGCCCCGGCATTCTTCCAGCGACGGGGTGAATTGCAAACTCCACGTCGATTCCACGGTCCGTTAGAATATTATAAAGATCTCTTACTGCGTGCTGCGCCTGTGCGACCGCCATTCCGTAACCGGGAACGATCACGACTCTTTGAGCCATATCAAGAAGCATCGCGACCTCTTCCGCAGAAGTGCTCTTCGTTTTTCCCGCATAGATGTCTTCTCCGCCTTTGGAGTTATCTACCGCTGCGCCGAGTCCTCCGAAAAGAACGTTCGGAAGCGAACGATTCATCGCCTTACACATAATCTGTGTTAGGATGATTCCCGACGCTCCTACGAGAGAACCCGAGATGATGAGAACGTTATTGCCAAGAACGAATCCGGTCGCGGAAGCGGCGATTCCGGAATAAGAGTTGAGAAGCGCAATTACCACCGGCATATCCGCTCCTCCGATCGGCATCACGAGAAGAATCCCCAATACGGAACCGACCGCAACCACATACCAATACCACTCGATCTTAGTCGGTTCGATCACTACGAAATAACTGAGAACGATCGAGCCGATGAAAAAAAGGACTTTTACGATTTGATCGCCCGGATAACGAACCGCTTTTTCGGAAAGCAGCCCTTGCAGTTTTCCGTACGCCACGAAACTTCCCGTTAAAGTCACCGCACCGATGATTCCGGATGCGGCCGTCGAAACGGTGAATTGATAGGATTTCAGGACTTCGAGATTGGTTCCTTGGTGAATCACTTCCATCACGGCGGCACCTGCAACGAGAAAGGAAGCAAGACCTCCGAATCCGTTCAACGCCGCAACGAGCTGAGGCATGGAGGTCATTTCCACTTTTACGGAAAGATAGACTCCGATTGCGGTTCCTACGATAAAACCGGCGAGGATATATTCGTAGGCCAGTCCTTTTTCCACGAGAGCCGCGGCGATCGCGAAGAACATTCCCACCGCGCCTACGAAATTTCCTTTTACGGCGGTTTTAGGATGAGAAAGAAGTTTTAATCCTACGATAAAAAGGACGGAGGAGAGAAGATAAACTAAATTGATGATCGATTTTTCCATATTCTTACTTTTCTTTCTTCTTGAACATTCCTAACATTCTATGAGTTACCAAGAACCCGCCTACGACGTTGATCGTAGCGGCGACCATCGCGATAAAGCCGATGATATTGATCAGAGGGCCGTTCACGGAATGAAGAGAAAGGATCGCTCCGATGATCGTGATTCCGGAAATAGCATTGGAACCCGACATAAGAGGAGTATGTAAAAGCGGAGGAATTCTTGTGATAACCTCGAAACCTACGAATACGGCTAATAAGAAGATCGTCAGGTAACCTACGAACTGTTCCATAATAACTTTTCCTAATCAGAGATTCCTTCCCGGAAGATGTTGGGGAAGGCCGGGTAAACCGATGGAATCACTTTTCAGAAACTCCTGTCTCCTGAAAACCTTTTTTTCTCAAGAGACAGGCGTCGCATTTTCCGCAGGCTTTCCCGTTTTGCGGGTCGTAGCAAGAGAATGTAAGATGAAAGGGAACGTTCAATTCGTTTCCTAAAAGTACGATCTCTTTCTTGGAAAGATTTTGTAGAGGAGTTACTATTTTGATCGGAGAACCTTGGCTTCCCTTTTTGGTTCCGAGTTGAATCGCCATCTCGTACATCTTGATGAACTCGGGTCTGCAATCCGGATATCCGGAATAGTCCATCGCGTTTACGCCGATGTAGATGGAATCCGATCCGGTTCCTTCCGCGAGAGAAACCGCAAACGAAAGAAAGAGAATGTTTCGTCCCGGAACATACGTGTTCGGAATCTCGTCTTTTCCGAGGGAATTTTTCGGAACCTGGATCGACCTCTGCGTCAGAGAAGATCCGAGAAACAACTCCGGCTGTAGTTTTTGGATCGTGTGCGGGATTTCTAATTTGCGGGTGATTTTTTTCGCGTAGGACAATTCGATCCTATGTCGTTGTCCGTAATCGAAGGACAAGGCCCGGACTTCTTTTCCGTCCGCGATCGCTTGGTATAAACAAGTCGTGGAATCCAATCCCCCGGATAAAAGCACGATCGCCTTATCGCGGTTGGGTTTTGCTCCGTCCTTTTTCGTTTGCCGAGAAGAATGTTTCCGATCGGATTCGGAATTCTTTCGTTTCGAATTCTTATCTTTTGCCGAATTCAAAGTTCGCTTTACCCTTTACGTTCGAGAAGAAGTTTTCGGGCCTTCGTAAATGCAGGCACTCGTGCAGGTTTCGTTGAGGGTGATTTTGTAAAGTAAAGGCAGCAAGGGTTTTAGGTGATTCCAGAGCCAGATCGAAATATTTTCCGAAGTCGGATTATCAAGTCCCGGAACGTCGTTGAGATAATAGTGATCGAGATGATTTTCGATCAGAGGTTTTACGATCTTACTAACTTCCGCATAATCGATGAGCCAGCCGGTTGCGGGATCGATCGTTCCTTTGAGATGAAGTTTAAAGCGAAAGCTGTGACCGTGGAGCCGCTTGCATTTGTGTCCGTCCGGAACGTTCGGGAGTAAATGGGCCGCATCGAAGCGGAATTCTTTGGTGAGTTCGATTTCTTCCATGTGGTCGTCCGGCCTGTCGAAGAAAATAGGTAAGGATTCAATAAAGAACTTATTTGCCGGACCCGGTATGATTCGGAAAAAAGGGCCGGCTTATTTTACCAGCTCTTTCAAAATTTCCTGTCTTTTCCGGTCTTTTTCGTGTTCGTTCAAAACCAACCATTCTCTTTTAAACTGTTTTTCGAGCAGTTTGCGTTGTTCAGAGTCTCCCGCTTTGAGAGCTGCGTATTTGCTGAGGAGTTTTGCGGTTTTCTGGTTCATATCGACCAAAAAACCGGAGTGAGGGACACTGTCAAGCAACTCAGTCGGATCCACTTTCTGTGGTTGGGGTTTCGTGTGAGTTCCCACACGGAGAAACGGAAGGATTGTTTGGATATAGGCGCGGGGTTTCGTGTGAGTTCCCACACGGAGAAACGGAAGGATTGTTTGGATATAGGCGCGAGGTTTCGTGTGAGTTCCCACAGTTTCTCCTACAAAGATTTTTCCCAAAACTCAACCAGAGTTTCCAGCGAATCAATGGTCTCTTCCTCTGAAATTCTTCGAACCAATCGAACTCCTTCCAAACGAAAGCCTAACTTATGTCTCTTAGATTGGTGCACCGTTTGAAAGGAAAGTTCGGCTTTCCAAATCGTAGGAACTCCCCGGATCGGTCCCTTTTTTTCAATCGTATTCTCCTGAAAAAAAGAATCCAGTTCTGCGAAAAATGGATCTTCGTTACGTAAAACGATTCGAGCGATCGTCCGCGGTTCCGGGGAGATGGAATTGAATCGGATCCCGAAACCGAGTTCCCAAAACACGGTTCCCGATTCCTCTCGGCCTTTTCTACCGTACAATAAGACCGCTTTTAAGGACCGAGCCGGGCGCAAAAAAAGGAAAAGGGTGTTTCCCGTCGGATCGAAAAGGTAGGCGTTCGATTTTTTATCCATTAGAAGTTTATAAAATTCTTTTATAGATACGTTTTTCGCGAAGGAGTTCGTTTCAACGGATCTTATTGCGAGGGTTTTCGGATTTCCGACCAAGGAGGATAGGATGTCCCTTCTTTCCCGAAAGGAAATATTTGCCGATGTGCGGCCGTTGTATTCCAGTATATCATAAATTATGAATGTATTGTTCCCGTCTTCCTGGACAACGCCCGTCAAAGAAAAAGTGTTTCCGGATGTCAAAAGCTCGGAACATGCGGAATAAACTTCGGAAAATGAAATTGGATCCAAAAGATCCCCGTTTTCCCCTTCTTTCCAAAGAAAAATTCCGGAAGAATTTCCGACCGCTCGGACCGGAATTCCGGGACATTCCCAAAAAAAACCGTAATTATCGGGAATCGTATCATCCGAGTAAACCGGATCAACCGAGTTCGATTCGTTTTTCCTTTCGCCGAGGGAAACGTCCGTGCGTCCCGCGATTTCCTTTTTCGAAAGTCGCGTCCGTTTTTTATCCGGAAACCAAGAACGCAAAATTTGTGAAACTGGAATCGTCCTGAGATCAGGACGCTCTCTCTTATACCGTATCAAAAGAATCCCCAGTTCGAGATCGAAACAATCCGCAAGAACGGAGAACAGAAGAATCTCCGGAACTTTGATGATTCGTTTGCCGAGTAGGAGCGAATGTAAAAAAGTTTTTTCCGAAATTTCCAAAGTCTTCCAGAAAAAAAATAAACGTTCCCGTAAAAGTTCCGGCTCCGCTCGTAACCGTTCCGTTTCATTCAAAATCGAACCTAGGTCCCAGTTTTTAGAAAGGACGGGGAGTCCCGTCGTCAAAGCCAACGTTTCCGCAACGTCGCCGACTTCTCGTATCGAAGCGTGTAACAGCCATAGCGGATGTTGAGAAAATTCGGAGGCCAATCGGATTAAACTTTCCTCCGTTATAATTCGTTTCCTTTTTTCTCCGCTTAAAAGAAACACTGCGGAATCCAATTCTTCCTCTTTGCATTCGCAAAGATAAGAAATCAAAAGTTCCCGTTTTAAGGCGGTTTCGGATTGCTCCTTGTAATCTTCGATCAACTTGCAAAAAGATATCATCGTATACGGTGGAATAGATTGCTTACGGGTTTCCGCTTTTTCGATTGCGACTTCGTTTTCTTGCGCTTCCGTAAACTTATTTTTAAATTCGTCCGCAAACTATAAATCGAAACTTGCGATCGGTTCGAAAAAAGAGATTCGGAAAAAACTTTCCTTGCCTATGAAATCCGTCCTTATAAAACTTAACACCCTAAAATACAAAGTCGGTTTAGAATATGAAAGAATTGATTTCCAGTTGCTTTTCCTTTTGGAAAAAGTTTCCCTTATGGCTTAGAAGATCTTTCGCGATCTTGATCCTTTTACTTATCTCCGTAAAAATCGGTTATTCGTTTTTGATCTCCTCCAAGGCTCCGCGTTTATCCGGCGAATTGAAGGTTCCGGGACTTACCAAGCCGGTTTCCGTCATCCGTGATTCCTACGGTGTTCCGCATATCCGTTCCGAGGATCCTCACTCCGCCTACTTCGCGTTAGGTTATGTGAGCGCCAGCGATCGTATCTTTCAGATGGAGATTTTAAGAAAGGCCGGGCGAGGGGAATTATCCGAAATCCTGGGACCCGATCTTGTTCCAACGGACGTATTTTTGAGACAGATGCTTTTAAGGAGAAGCGCGGAAAAAATGCTCTCCGCGCGGGACGATTCTCCTGAATGGGCGAAATTGGATTCTTTTTTGGAAGGATTGAACTTCTTTCTAAAAAACGAGCCGCTTCCGATCGAATTCACCCTCCTCGGATATCAACCCAAACCGTTCGATCGTTTGGACGTACTCAGTTCCATGGCTTTGTTGTCTTTTTCCTTTTCGGAAGCCTTCCGCAACGATTCCCTCCATACCATTTTGGAATCGCGGCTTAGGAACGATAACAGGGACGTTTCCGAACTTTTTCCGAGACACGATCATGAAGATCCGTTTTCGATTCTTGAAAATCAACCGGCGTATTCGCCGAAAAGGCTGACTGAAAATTCCGGAAAAAAGTTTAGTTTATTAAAAAATTCTAAAATTCTTGATTCATCCGATTTATCCGTTTCCTCTGCTCCTCATCTCGAAACGACATTGCACAAAGTGAGCGAAGTGTTGAAGGGGCTCCCGCTTTTCACGGGAAGTAATTCCTGGGTGGTCGCTCCTTCGCGCTCTTCCACGGGCGGAGCGATTCTCGCCAACGACCCGCATATCGAATACGGAAATCCCGGAACTTGGTACGAAGTCCATATGATCGTGGGCGATTTCGAATCCTACGGTTATCACTTTCCGCTCGTTCCGTTTCCCCTAATCGCACATAACGCGCGTAAGGCGTGGGCTTTGACCATGTTGGAGAACGACGACATGGATCTTTATGAGGAGACCTTTCATCCGACCGATCCGAATTTGGTCATGGAAAAAGGCAAATGGGTTCCCGTTCAAGTCCTCAAGGAAACGATCGCGGTAAAAGGCGAGGCGCCGAGAGAAATCGAAATCCAAGTCACTTCGCACGGTCCGATCGTTTCGAAGCCGATTCCCGGTTACAACGGACCTGCGCTTTCCATGTATTGGGTGTTTCATCATCTTTCGGTTCCTATGTTGAAGACGATCTATACTTTGGATCGTTGTTCTTCGATCAACGAATGCGAGCAGGTCGCCGCGGGTTTACCGGCCCCCGGTTTGAACGTTTCCTACGCGGATCGGGACGGTAATATCGCGTGGTGGGGAGTGGGTAGGTTTCCTATTCGAAAAAAGAAAACCAACACGCGCAAAATCCTGAACGGTTCTTCCGGAGAGGACGACGTGATCGGTTATCTTCCGTTTTCGCAAAATCCTCGTTTGGTGAATCCTAATGAGGGAATCATCCTTACCGCGAATCATCTTCCCGCGTCGCAGCTTTCGGGTTACGGAAAACCGGAAGGTTATTGGCAGGAGTCGGACCGTGCACGAAGGATCTACGAATTACTCGGAGAGAAAAAATCCTGGTCCGTCGAAGATATGAAAAAAATCCAAACGGATGTCCATTCCTTTGCCGCGAGAAGTTTCGTTCCATTGATAAGCGAAGAGCTGAAAAAATCCCGTAAGTGGGAAGGGGTGTTTCGCGAGGCGCTCGACATCTACGAAAAATTCGACGGAGAAAATACGCTCGATTCTCCGGGAGCGACTCTGTTCCACACGATGAATCAGTTCGTGATGATCAATCTTTGGCGGGACGAACTGGGAGAAGAGGATCTGAAAGTTTTCGGCCAAGGCGCCGAACGTTGGAACGCATATAAGTATATTCTGTTTAACGAAAGTTCCACTTTCTGGGACGATCTTACCACTCCGGAGATCCGCGAGATTAGAAGGGATATTTTGGCGCGCGCGTTTTTGCAGACGGTCCGTTTTTTGGCCGATGAACACGGTGGCGCTCCTGATTCCTGGACTTGGGGAAAGGCGCACAAGATCACGTTCGAACATCCGATCGGTAAGGTGCCCGTTTTGGGTTTGATTTTCAATCAAGGGCCTTTTCCGGTTCCTTCCGGAGAAGCGGTCATCAACCTGATGAATCAGAAGGAAATCGAACCGAAGATGAGTCCGCACCTCGGTCCTTCCAAGAGAAGGATCGTGGATCTTTCGAATCCGGAAAATTCCTGGTCTGTTTTGCCGACGGGCAATTCCGGAAATCAGGGATCTCCGTTCTACGGCGACCAGATCGATCTTTTCCTAAAAGGGGATTACAGACAGATTCGATTTACTCAGTCACAGATAGAACGGGATTCCAAACACGTGTTGAAGTTTATCCCCGAAAAATAAACGGTTCAATAGGAGTGATCGATCGTCTTCGTTTCGAAGTTTGCGGCTCGATTGAGGCAATCGAAGGCGTTCGTTCTATGAAGACCTTCGATCACTTCCTTCATTGCGATCGTATACTCGGAATTTTCGTCTCCCATGGAATCGTAATGTTCCTTCCATAAGGGAAAGTCGAAGCCGGAGCTTTCGTCGAATTCGGCGAATCCCTCGTATTTCCAGTCCGCAACGACGTATTCGGGATCGAATTCGTCGTTCATGCTCATGATTGCCCCTTCGATTACGAATTGGCATATAAGAGCATTAGGATTTTCTAATGCAAATTTTTTGAGGGCGTTTTTCGCGAACTCGATCATGGGATCGATTTTAAAGGATCTTTCGAACGGGTCCTTTAAAACGGGCTTTCCCGTTTTTTCCAGATGTTTTAATACGGCTTTTCTGGTTTTCGTGTCCGCAATGCTCAGGGCGGAATCGGGCGCGGCCAGATCTAATTTCGCTCCGTTTTCCAAGAGATAGACGATGATCGGCAGTTTATCCTGCGGCCCGGGCATACACGCGAAGTGCAAAGGGGTATACCCCGCCCTCCAATCGCTGGGCGCGTTGAGATCGCCGCCATGTTTATGCAGAAATTTTAATATTTCTAAGTGATCCGAGGGGTTATGGTGCGAAGGTCCTACACAAGCCGCGTGGACGGCGTTTTGTTTTAGGGCGATTCGGTTTGGATCCGCGTTCCGTTCTAAAACGAGATAACGAACAAGATCCAGTTTTCCGAGATTTGCGGCGTCCGGTAAAAGACGATCCTCCAGGGAAAGTCCCTGTTCGAAAAGAAATTTAACTACCTCCAATCCGCTGAAGACGGCGATTTCCATCAACGAGTAATGTCCGTCCCGAAGATTCGGATCGCGCAGGTCTATTCCATATTCTTGATATAGTTTTAATATTTCTATCTTTCCGTTGCAGGCCGCCTGAAGTATGTCCTTGGGTTCGGGTTGTACGTCGTGATCCAAAAGATATCGAACCACATCGGCTTCACCGCGATCCCGGCACGCGTAGTAGTGCAACGAATTTTGATTGGAGTCTTTGATTCCGGGAGAAAATCCGATCTCCTTGAGATATTCCAAAGTAAGGAGGCTGTTTTCGCTCGCGGCAAAAAACAGAGGTTTACTTCCGTAAAAATCCTTTCCTCTGGATTCGATTTCCTGTCTGAGTCTTTGCACGTTGTTTTTTGCGATCCACTGGCTCATGGAATAGATTTCTTCCCTGGATGCGCGTTTGGGTTTTGCGGTAAAATTTTCGCTCATACGCCTACTGATTCTTTTAAAATAAGGGGTCGAATTCCGAGAACGGAGTTTTCGAGTCCGTGAATCAGTATAATCCGAATTCGTATTAATTTCCTCTTGGCTTATAAAGTAACGATAGAGGCGAATCCGTCTGAATAAACGATGTTTTAAAATTATAATTTAAGAATATTGATATTTTAAGGTTCCAAATGTTCGGAAAAGAAATTCACGGTAAACGTTCCAATTCTTCCGAACCGAACTTAGTCTCGAGCGTTTTGGCATTTTTGCCACGCTCTTGCAAATAACGGACGATATCCTTCGTTTCTCCGTGAGTGAGTAGGATTTCTTCCGCTTCGGTCGAGAGGATGCTTTCGATCAACCCGTTCCAATCCGCGTGGTCCGAAAGTACGAAACCCTTTCCGAAACTTCCGCCTTTTCTGTTTTTGGAAAGGCACATCCACCCGGAACAAAAGGCGGTTCGAATCCTCTTCTTTCGGAGATTCGGAATCGGACTTCCCGGCGGAACGACGAACACGAACGGAGTTTTCGGCTCTTCGGAAATTTCGTCCATTCGTTTCGTCCGAGGCAAGGATATCCCCGCTTGTTCGTAGCGGCGATTCATGTTATGAATCGATTCGTGTACGAAAAAATCCAAGGGAATCCCTTTCGTTCGTGCCGTGTCGGCAAGTCCTCGGATCAGCCTCTGCGCCTTGCCGAGGGAATATCCGAACAATGCCGTGATTTCGTCCCGGTCCCGATTTTCCATTAAGTAGTTAAGAATATTCTGAAATACTAAATCCGATTTTTCCCAAACGTAATACGGTTTTGCAAACGTCGATTCAGAAAGAAAAGTGTCGCACTTCAAGACTTCGATCGGATCGCAGGTCGGATCGGGTTCGGTTTTATAATCGCCGCTTACCACCGTAACGCGCCCTTTGTATTCGATTCTTACCTGAGCCGAACCTAAGATATGCCCCGCCGAATGCAGGCTGAGTTTTACTCCGTTGCGATATACGGAACGTCCGTAGGGAAGAGTTTCGATCGTAACTTTTTCGCCGAGACGTTCCCGGGTCAGAGGAAGACCGGATTCCGCGCACAAATAATGATACGATCCTCTACGCGTGTGATCCGAATGTGCGTGCGTCAAAATTGCGCGTGGAACGGATTTCCAAGGATCGATGTAAACGTCCGCTTGTGGTACGTAGAGGCCGGCTTCCGTTAAGACGATCATTTCCATTGACTCCAGGGAAATTCTTTTTCAATCTGGATCGAACGTATTTTTATGAGCACTGAAGAAAAACTGAGAAGATTGAATCTCGTTCATTCCGAAGTATCGGATTGTACTCTTTGTAAACTCCATTCGACGAGGACGAAGACCGTTTTCGGAGAGGGGAATCCCGACTCGGAAGTGGTTTTTATCGGAGAAGGCCCCGGTAAACAGGAGGATTTGACAGGCAGACCGTTCGTCGGTCGTGCCGGCGAACTTCTGACGAGAATCATCGAAAAAGGTATGGGGGTTTCTCGGGAATCGGTTTTTATCGCGAACGTGGTGAAGTGTAGACCCACCGTCGATATGAAATTCGAAAAGGATCGTCCGCCCGAGGACGATGAAACGAGAGCTTGTGCTCCGTATCTGATCCGTCAGTTGGAAATCATTCAACCCAAGGTCATCGTCACTTTAGGAAATCCTTCCACGAGATTTATCCTCAACACGAAGGAAGGTATCACGAAGTTGCGTGGAACTTGGGGTTCCTTTTACGGAATTCCTGTGATGCCCACGTATCACCCGAGTTTCGTGATCCGCAACGGAGGAGAAAACAGTCCTCTCAAACGCGAAGTCTGGGAGGACATCAAAAAGGTTATGGACTTGCTGGGTTGGAAGAGGTCTTCTTAGTTTCGGAGACGGATCGTTTTAACCAATCCGCGATTTTCTGATATAGTTCGGAAGGAGCGTCCTCATACGCGAAAAGTCCGAGGTGATCGTAGTCGATCGACATTCCGTTGTCCCTTCCCGCTTCCCAAAATTCCTTGTCTCCTTTTTTTCTCCGATAAACCGGATGAATACTTTCCGTCGGAGCGACGTTGTCGATCCTTCCTCCGATGAACAACGAAGGAAAACCGGTAGCTTCAAAGGATTCCCAGGTTTTGGGATTTTCTTCGATCGTCGGCAGGTAGTTTAAAAGATTCTGATATACGAATAGAGTTTTCGGATCGTCCTCGTCCAAGGAGATGAACCGTTTACAGAAAGAATCCTTGTTCTTACAGGAAACGTTTACGTCCGTTCCGAATCGTTTTTCGGATTTCATCTGTTCCAAGAAACTGTCGTTGTATTTATAATCCATTCCCGTTCCCAAAAAGAAGGTCTTTGCCGTATCGGGAACTTTTTTCGCTTTGAAAGAATGAAGGATCGCCTGGCCGCCGAGCGAAACTCCTCCGAGGACGTATTCCTTTCTTCCGGAGATTTTTTGGATTCTCGCGACCGTTTCTGGAATCAGATTCTCTCCGACTTCCTTCAGATTTACGGATTTATGATCCTCGAAATGAAGGAGCCAGACCGAAAATCCGTTTCCGTTGAGCACGCCGATGAGTCCTGATTTGTCTCCGAGATACAACGCCTTTTTGTTGATGAACACCGGATCCACCAGAAGAATCGGAGGATAGGAGGAATTCTCGTAGGAAAAGGTAGTTAAAAAAACGTTCGGTCCGACGTTGGCGGTTTGTGAGGCGAATTTTTGCTCCGTAATGACCGCATAACGCGTACAGCTCCAAAACTCGGTTATTAACAGAAAAACGATCGTTAAAGACGTATGTTTTACGTATTTCATTCTAAAATCCATGATTTAATTTCTTTTATCCAACCAGGCGACTAACGGCGTAAAGACGTCCTTGTCAGCGTTTTTGCCCACGACGAGATCGGTATGTCCGTAGTCGTCCGAGTGTTGATTCGAACGGGACGCGATGAACAGGGTCTTGTCCTCGGATCCGATCGTGTCATACGCGTACCGCACCGACGTGGCGGTTCCCAATTTGTCCCTTCTGCCCGCGATCAAAAGGGAAGGAATTTTGAAGTTTTTTAAGGCCGACGCGTAAGAAGTTTTTTGATCCAGAGTTCCGAGTTCTCCGCTTTCGGCAAGATCCTTGAACTGAAGGATTTCGTTCCGCGCCCCCGGATTGATGGAAGTGCGTTTGACCGCGGATAAGATCGTCGAATCGATGTTAGGTTTGTGCCAAAAAAGTTCCTCAAAGGATTTTTGAGGAAGAAAGGGAATCCCCGTTCCTCCTTGCAAACCCGCCCAAGTTTCCGCCGGTAAAACGGGCCAAAGATTCAACAACCAAGTCAGGGACGACCAACGTCGAATCGAGGAGCTGGGAGGATCCATGATCATAGGAGAACCGATCGCAACGAAGTTCGCGATCCGTTTTTCCCCCAAGGCCCCGACCCTCGCATATACGATCATTCCACCCATACTATGACCGATCCAATTGACCTTATCCTTCCCCGAGCGAACTAACACGTGTTTGATGGCCGCGTCCACGTCGTATTTGACGTAATCGTCCAAACTATACGAATAGGTTTTGTCCCCGAAAAAAAGGGAAGGATATCCAGCGTCCCTTCTTCCTCTAAGATCCATAAGCCAAACGTCGTATCCTTCCTTTTGAAGTCTGGCTACGATGGAACTTTTTTCGTTGATCTTCAAGTAGGTCCGATTGGCGATGAGGCCGTGGCAAAGGATGACGGGGTATTTTTTGGAAACGTTTCCGATCGGCGGAAAATGTTCCAAGGTCAGTTCCCATCCGTCTTCCGTTTTTGGATGATGAATTTCCCCTTGCAGTTGAATGTTGGCCGCACATCGGGAAAAAAACGTTCCTAGGATCAGGAACAATAGAGTTCTTCGTAAGTTTGCGTTCATTAATCGATCAGGATAAGGATCGGAAAGGGAAGGATCAAGAAGAATTTACGAGACCGTTTTTCTCGTCCGATACGATTCCGTTTTAGAATACGACGCGTTTACGCGCCGAGTATTATCTTAATCGGAGCGGTTTGTTTTCGTCTTAAAGCCGGACTTGAGAAACTTTTCCAGTTTGGGTCGCACCACATAATGACAGTAAGACTGTTCCGGATTAGTCCGATAATAGTTCTGATGATAATCTTCGGCGGGATAAAATTCGACTAAGGCTTCGATCTGAGTAACGATCGGATTCGAAAATAAGGACCGTGCTTTTTCGATCGCTTGCTCCGCGATTTTTTTTTGTTCGACGGTATGGTAAAGAATGATCGAACGATATTGAGTGCCTATGTCGTTTCCTTGCCGATTCAAAGTCGTAGGGTCGTGACAAATCCAAAAAATATCCAGGACTTCCCCATACGATACGATCGAAGGGTCGAAACGTATTTGTACGACTTCCGCGTGTCCCGTGCTTCCGGAACAAACCGAACGGTAATCGGGATTTTTTTGATGCCCCGCGGAGTAACCGGAGACGACCGATTGTACTCCTTCCACCATCTGATAAACCGCTTCCAAACACCAAAAACAACCGCCGCCTAAAGTCGCAAGTTCCATACGATTCTATTCGATACGAAGAATCCAAGGTTTCAAGAATTAAACCGAATTCCGCTTTAGATTTTGATCGAAACCGAAAAGACCAAAAATTTTTCCTCCTTCGATTTCGTTTTATGATAATCGAATACGGGATCATACGAGCGGAAATATCTTCCCTCCAAACGGATCATGGAATTTTCGTCCGGGATATAATCGAAACCCAGTGTCGCACCCGAAGTAAGGAAACCGTTTTTCGTACCGGTTTGTATGATCGTTTGGTCGGGATCATACATACGTTCCAAACGGACGGAGGTTCGGAAGGTTTCCACGGGCTTCCACGTCATCCAAAAAGTTCCTATATACCATTGACGATACGCGTTCACCCCCGGATCGGGTACCCTTTGTATTCCCGCATCTCCTGAAATCGCCAAGATGAAATATTCGGACAATTCGTATTGGATAATTAGATTATTATAATATCTTGTTTGTCTGCGCTCGCGATCGGGGGCCTCGTTTCCGACGAACGTATTGTGTACGATCTTAAGACGGTCCGCGATCTTGTATTCGATTTGTGTTCCTATCGCTTTGTCCCGATTGGTTTCCACGATATTCGACCATCCGTTCATAAGATGAAGTTGAAACGAGAGTTTGTCCGAATATCGATAGGAGAATCGTATTCCGCTGGAATAATAGGGAACGTAATCCAAGGCCAAGGCTCGCGTGTAATTCCAGTTGGAATGGGAGATCCAACTTTCCAAACCGATATTGCCGAAATAAATGCCAGCATCCATCCATAGATTTTTCCAAAGACGGATTCCCGCATACGCTTCCTGAATGTTTCTCACCGAAAATTGATTCGAATTCTGATCCGAATTCGGTTCGTTTTTGTAGTTTGCGTTGACGGAAGTGCCGAATTGTAGCGCTACCCTTCCGCGATAACGGTCGTTTTCGATTTTGGCGTCCACATACGCTAGGTTTACGTTGAATTCGTCCCAACGCGAAGGTTGGGTTAGATATCGGTTTTCGCGCGAGGATCCGCGATACGGATTGTGCGCGTAATAAAAGTCGGTGAAAAAACCGAATTTCGGAATCGGTTTTTCCGGTTTCGATTCCTCATTCTCCTTTTTGGGAACCTCGTCCGTCTTTTCGTTTTGTACGTTTTGCTCCGAATGTATTATAGAATTTGAATATTCTTTCTTCTTGATCCCGGTTTCGGAAAAGGTCGATTGGAACGCGATCAGAGTCAAAACGAACAACGTCGGAATTACATTCGGAAAACGGAATTTTCGACCGAATCTTTTCGGTTCTAAACACGCCGCGACTTCGGAATGTTGCGGACCTTTTTTTTGTCTCATACGTATATAATAAAGAATTCCAGTTTGATACTCAAGTGGCAAGGTCCGGAAACGGCGTAAGATTTCCGCTCTTTCGGTTAAGAAAGAATTAGGATTATAAAATCTGGATCCAAAAAATCCAGCCAAAAAGAAACTCCGAACCCTGGGAGGGTTCGGAAGAGAGGGAAAACGGTTTTTAGAATTTCGTCATATAACCGAGACTCACCACGAAGTGATGTTTCGGTAAATGTTGCTGTTGGTAGGAATTCAGCAGATGACTTTTAGAGGCGGCGTCTACGGGAAGCGATTGGATCAAGGAGGCGACCGTCTGGTTGTACGTTCCGTGGATTTTGGAAGGATCCGTCACTTTGCCGTCGTTTGCGTCGTTATCGGAAGTTACGCCGGAAGGTTTGGGATAGACTCGGTCGTTGTCGAATAGATATTGATCCGGTCTGTAAACGTCGCTGACGCTTACGTTCACGTCCTTAAAGTTTAACTGTAGTTTGGCGGTGATATCCGTTACGCCCGATCTTCGATCCGTGTTGTTGTTGAAATACTGGTAACCGACTTGAAACGAGGGATTGAATTTCAAATCGCCCACCAAACCGTATTCGTGACTTACGGCCGCCCTATGATGACTGTTGCCTTGATTTATTCCGTTGGTTTCGGAGGAAAGACGGTAGTTGGAAACTATTTCCGGTTTCAAAAAAGCTAATATAGAAGGTTTCCATCCCAGCGTATAGTTCAAAAGACTTGCGTTGGACGGATAATTAGCGCTGTTGACGATCAAAAACCCGGTGAAAAACTGGCCGATCGAAGTGTTCCATTCGTACACGATCTGTCCGATGAAGTAATCGCGTAGACCGTTGTTTTCCTTTCTAGGTCGCACCTGGTTGGGATCGAAGGTAAGGTTGCCCGATTCCAGGGCTTTGATCGCTTTGTCGGATTGGTCCGGTCCTCCCGGCGAAGACTGATAAAAAAAGTCGTTGTCCGTATTCGACCGACCTATTAGCGGATTAGCAATAATTAAATTTAAACGGAAACCGGGAATCGGAGTATAAAAATTTACGAACGTTCCCAAAACCAAACCTTGAGAAAAACCTCCGTAGGATTCGTTGTTTCTCCGACTCAACCGTTCGCCGAAAAGACTGTTACCCAAAACGAAGACGTCGTTCGCGATCGATTGACTCAAGCCGAATTCGGGCTTTTTCTCCCGGGACTTAGGAAGTTCCTTCGGATTATCTTCGGGAATTCCGGAAGGAAGATCCGGGCTTTGTTTATCCTGGCCCGTTAAAGCGTAAGCCGATAAAAAAAACAAAGTCAAAAGGAAATAAATTTTTTTCATGCGGTACCTGCGGTCGAAGTTTTTATAGGATCCGTTTTAAATTTGCCGAATCGGGAATTGACGATGAGGATTCCGGCGATCACGACGATCGCTCCGACGATGTCGAGAGGGTTCGGAGATTCTCCGAGAAACCAAGTGGTGAACATGGCGACGATAGGAATCAAATTCCCGAATACGGCGGCCTTATCCGGTCCTAACTTTTGAATTCCGTAATTCCAAAAAAGATAACTGAAAAACGTGGTGAACACCGCCATATAAAGAATCGCCATCCAGGCACTGGTCGGAATATCGTCGGGGTTAAATCTGAATTCACCCGATACGATCACGAAACACACCAAGGATATCATACCGAATAACGACGTATAGGCGGTAGTTTGAATTGCGGAAACTCCGGAAAGATATTTTTTGATTCCAACGGAATACAAACACCAGCAGAACACGGCTATAAAAAGGTGGAGAATTCCTCCGCTTTCGAGTACGTTTCCAACGGATTGCAGGTTTCCGTCCGAAATAACCGTGATCACTCCGACGAAGGAGATGAAGGTTCCGAGATATTGATTCCAACGAATTTTCGTTTTTAAAAGAAAAAGCGAAAGAAATACGGTAATGGCGGGCCCGAACGCGGCGATGATCGCGGCGTCGATCGGAGACGCTTTTTTCATCCCCAAAAAGAAAAAGGTGTTAAAACCGAAAACTCCTCCGATTCCCAAAAGAACGAATACGATCAGATTTTTATATCCTACGCGTAGAAGTTTTTTGTCCGAAAAAAACAGAAACAAAAAGAGCATGGCCGAGGCGAATAAAAAACGGACTGCGCCGGTTTGCGCCGGAGTAAAAGACTGTAACGCGTGTTTGGTGACGTGAAAGGTTGTTCCCGTAAAAAAGGTAAAAGAAAGTAGCGAAAGGTATGGTTTGATTCGGGTCATTGAATTAGGTTTCTCCGTTTTGTGAAAGAAGCGTTTCGTATTCGCGCAGTTTCGATCTGGTAAGTTTTATCATGATTTCAAGATCCTTTTTTTTCTCTTCCAAGGTTCCTAGGTGCGAGGTCAAAATCCTGATTCTTTTGTTCAAAGGTGGTTTGAAATTCTCCCCTTGGGAAATTTTATCCAAGATACAACCTTCTTTGATGAACTCCTTGATATCCTCCAGCGGCATGTTGATTTCCTTCAAGGTTCGGATCAGTCTCAGATATCTGATTTCCTTGTCGGAATAGATTCTGTCTTTTCCGTGAGAACGTTCCGGTTTAGGGAGAAGTCCCATCTTCTCGTAGTATCTAAGAGTGTGCGGAGTAAAGTTTGTGATCTCGGAAATTTCCGAAATGCTGAGTTTTTGATTCAAAAGATTCCCCCGATTTAAATCCATTCTACAGCTTAAAGTTAGCTCTAAGTCAAGGTCGGAATCGAAAAAAAATCCGAAATTCGGAAAATAATCCGCGTAATACGATCGAGGCCGATATCCGAAATACGACTTCGGATTAGCGGGAAGTCCGTTTTTCGGGGAATGAAACGTATTCAAAAAGGAATCAAAGCGGAATTATTTTTTTGTTATATTCTTATGACACAGAAATCTACCCCTTCTTTTAAAAAATCCGACCTTTCTTCGGGAAAGTTACCCGAAATCATCGAGGATCGGATGCTCGTAAAACAATCGTATCGGGATCTTTTTTGGAAAGCGTATCGATCGAAAAAGAAAAAGGCTCCCGCCCAATTTTTGGATCAATTCGAAAAACTCTACGGCTTTCGTCCTCCCGAAGAGGTTTTGGAATGGGAAAACGTTAGATTCGCTTATCAACAGATCATGTATAACGTAAGCGATATCTGGAACATGATCGATCACGAAGGAGGACTTCAATCCGACGACGAAGAAGAAGAGGAAGATGCGGAATACGACGCCGACTACCAACCGGTTTCCTTTCAGAAATTTCTGATGAAAAAAGGTCAAACGGTCGAAGACAAACTTGCGTCGCTCATCGGGTCGTATGACGGTCTTATGTTTTTATTTACGGGGGTGGCGCATTTCGGTTCGGACGGAGGAGGCGACAGTTGTTGGATCAATTTGCTTCCTCATGCAGAAGGTTCCGCGGAAGTACATCGTTACAATCATGAAATCGGAGAATTGGAGGACGAGCCCTTCTTTTCCATCAGTCATTTTATCGCATCCAATTGGTCCGCAGATCGGGACGATTACGACGAAGATTACGAGGACGACGACGAGGAAACTCCCGAGCCGATCCTGACGTCCGCATTGTCGAATTCGGTTTTGAAACAATACGAAACCGACGCGAATAAAAAATACGCCAAACGACCCTTTTACACCAAGTCCCTGGATTTGTTCGAACGTTCTTCCTGGCTCCTCGGACATTCCTACGGCGATCCGGCGTTCGCATACGCGGAGAAACTCGCTTCCGCTCCGACGTTCAAGGATTGGGAGAACGAAAAGAAAAGTCTGGAGAAATCCCACGTTTTGGCCGCGTATTGGATTCTCGCACATTACTTTATGAAAAACGAAAACGCTTGTCGCGAAGCGTGTACGATCTCGAAAAAACTTCCCGGTAAAATTCTTCCGGCGCTCGCCAAGGCCGTATTATCGTTGTTAGACGGTAAGTCCGATTCTTTGGGAAGGCTGTCCCTGAAAAAACTCGAGGAACTTCGGGAACAGACGTTCCGTAACTGCGATCCCAAACAGATTCAACCCGAAAACCGAAACCTTTTGGAACAAGCCACCGGGCTTGCCGGAAAGAAAAAAATCTCCTCTGCAGATCTGAAAAAAAGGATTCAAAAAGGGGAAGATCCGATGGCGCTCGTCGAGGAATTTTCGGAGGACGTGGATACGCACGATTTTCTTCTGAAGGAAATGGGAAAAAAGGATCAGAAGTTCGGTAAACTTGTGGAAGAATACTTCCGCGAAAGGACTTCTTCCAGCTATAACGAATGGCCGTATAACAACGATAAGCTGGACGAAAGACTTTCGCTTCCGATTTCGGCCGCGTTTAGGCAAGGATTGAACTACGATTCCGAAAACAAAAAGGCGTTCGCAGGAATCATAAAAACATTAGGAAAATTTGATGATCTCAACGCGATGAACGCCTTCCGCGACGCGATACAAAAACTCAAACAGGACGATAAACGTCTGGAAGAAGTGATCGCTTGTCTTTTACAAAGCGATCGCGACGACGCGCTTTCGATTTTGACGGAAGCGGCGTGGAAATTTTTCGAAACCTTGGACGAAGCCCTGGAAAAGAAAAAGAAGGTGGAGAAGGAAGGTCCGAATTTGAACAACATCTTCACCGTCTTCAGTTATCTGCAACAAGCCCTGAACGAGCGTCTTCTCGTGGGTGACGAGGAGGCTGGCAAACTTGCCGGAAAGGTTTTAACGTATCGTAACAACTTGGGTATGTTCGGAATCGCTCTGGGATATTCCTTTGCGGTCTCCGCAAAATTGGGTTTTAAGGAGAATCTGGATTATATCCGTACGTATCTCGAGGCCGGCGTCGGTATCAAGGGAAGCGGACGAGATTCGTATCTTCAATTCCATCAACTCGTAAATTTATCGGAAGGTTCCATCGCGTGGGCGGTTTTGGATCCGGAAACGGCTAAGTCCGGATTGAAGGATTTATTGGAACGCGCGGAGAAAAATACGAGTCCCGGAATTGCGATCGATCTACAGGCTTGTTATCTTTCCGGGTTGCTCTTTTTGGAGCCGGATCGCGAGGAATGGATCCAATTGGGCCATCGAATCCTGGGAAACAAGGGAGAGGAATACCGGGTTTACGGTCCGATCCGCGCGGTGGGAAAGGCGAAGATTCAAGCGTTGAAACCGCATCTTTATTATCACGTTTATGCGGATCCGGATCCGATGGTGGATTATACCTGGACATACATCGAACACGCTGCGAGACACGCGTGGATTCAGTTGACCGGTAAGGAACTTCCTCCTTTCGACGATGACGACGAATACGCAAATCGCCTCGCGAAAAATCCGAAGGATCTTCCCGCTGCGATTTTAAAACCCGAAAAATACAGTATTCAACACGTATTCCAGAATATTAGGGAAAAGAAATATAAGGATCCGGACGTGATCAAAATCGGAGGGCCTTGGCTGGAGGAATCGTTGCGTTATTCGACCGACGAATACCGATACGGAGGGAACTACGATCGTTGGGAGGCGATGAAGGCGCTTTTTATCCAGGGTCTTCCCGCAATTCCTTCCTTTGCGAAAATATTAGAACTTCCTTATGCAAGATCGGATTGGAAACTTTATACGCTTCAGTTTATGAGATTTATCGAACCGGAAAGCGGGAAGTGGGAAAAGATTCTTACCATGGACGCGGAGGAAGTTCAAAAAATCGTGGATACCAACCCGCCGGAATGGGCCGCGTGGGGGGATTTATTGGCCGCAAAACTTTTTGTATCGCTCGGAAAAGACGCTTTTGATTCCGTTTTAAAACTCGTCAAAAGAAGATTGGGATACGCAAGTCTTCACAGTTATTCTTCTTCTTCGACCGAAGAGGCGTTGGCGGCAAGGCTTCCCGCCGTCCTAAATTGGTTCGGAAGGGACGGAGAACAGGCCATCGAAATCCTTTGGAAAGCGGCTCCGAAAGAATCCGAAGTGAAATATATCCTGGATTCTGCGGCGAAAAAATCCGGAGACTCTGACTGGAAAAATCTACCTGAGTTATCGGATGATGGAATTGAATTGGAACAATGGGTCAATGGAAGAGATTATGGTCCTCGGTTTTGGATTTCGATTCATCCGAAAGAAATCCGTTTCGGTATCGAGGAGTTCTATCTTCACAGTATTTTGGAGAATTCAAGAGCGGAATCCGGTTTGAATTCTTCGGTTTGGAAAGATCAATTTCAGTCCAAGGCGGAGGAGCTTTGGAAAATGTCGCAGGTTTTGGGTTATCAAACCGCTAAAAAGAAGGTGAAGAAAAAACGCTGAGCCTATGTCGTCGTACGGGTCGGAACTCCGAAGTAGGAGGTTCGACCGGTGCGGCGTTTTTTTGTATCTTTCCGCTCCTCTTAACGGATCAACCGGTTTTCGAGTTTCATTCTATCGTTTGCGTCGGTAATTTCATCGAAAAATTTTCGTAAATGTGGGAACTCCCCCAATTTTCCTTTTCCGTTCCTTTCTCTTCTTATAAACTGGTGGAATCTCCGGAGGTTCCATGATCCAGAACAATTACTTTTCCGACACACAAGATATCCAAGATCACTTCGAACACATTCTTCCCTGGACGGAAATTATTCTCGATTATGAAAACGAGTTTTCGGACGCAACCGAAGGAGGTCCTTCCAATCCTTCCGAGGCGAAAGAATATTATAAAACTATTTTAGATACCGTCGGTGATTTGGCGGGAAATATCCTTTCGCCGCACGTCGCAGAGTTGGATCGCACCGGACTTTCGTTTAATGACGGTAAGGTGGAATTCCCTCCGAAGATGATAGAACTCGTCTCGAAAGTCGTCGATGCCGGCGTACAAGCCTACGGCTTTTCCAGAAAATACGGCGGCTTGGGCGTTCCCTGGACGGTTAAATCCTTCATCTCGGAAATTTTTTATAGAGTAGACGCGTCACTCGCCATTGCCGTCGGATGTGTGAATCTTGCGGAAATCCTCGAACGTCACGCTTCGGAAGAAATGAAACGGGAGTGGATTCCGAAGATGACCGCAGGTGAATACGTCTGTGCAATGGGGTTGACCGAACCGGATCACGGCTCCGACCTTCCAAATTTAAGAACGAAAGCCACGAAACGCGAGGACGGAACCTGGCTTTTAAACGGAACGAAACGTTTCATCACACATGGATGCGGTTTTGGAGATGTTCCGGCTATCCTATTGACTTTGGCTCGTTCGGGAGAAGTCGGATCCGGAGCACGCGGACTTTCCTTTTTTCTCGTACGAAGTACGGACGTGCAGATCGCCGGAATAGAAACCAAACTCGGACTTCATTGTTCTCCGACTTGCGAAGTCGTTTTCGAAAATTCTCCGGGGATTTTAATCGGGGAAGAAGGTTACGGGCTCGTAAAATATACTATGGGAATGCTGAACGGAGCCAGAATGGGAATCGCACAACAATCCACGGGGCTCGCAACCGCAGCATATTATGAAGCTCTAAAATACTCTAAAGAAAGAATTCAATTCGGAAAACCGTTGATCGAAATTCCCGCCGTCAAAAAGATCATGGACCGTTTGGAAAGGGAGACTCTTGCAATGCGTTGTCTAACGTTGGAAGGGTCCAGAGTGATGGACCGTTATTATTGGAGAGCGCTTCGCCTTGAAAAAATGGGAGCCTCCGAAAAGGAAGCGAAGAACGATACAGTGGTTCGCTATTGGGAAAAGATCGCGAACGTGCTTACGCCGATCAGTAAGTTTTACTGTTCGGAATCCTGTTTGAAAGTCGTCAGCGACGCCCTTCAGGTCCACGGTGGCGCCGGTTATACGGAGGATTATGACATCGCAAGAATTTATCGTGATGCGAGAATCACGACCATATACGACGGAACATCCCAGATTCAGATTAACGCCAGCATCGGCGGTATCACTTCCGGGCTGACGCATACGTTCGGCGAATATCTAAGCGAACTTGTGAATCAATCGGATTCTTCTTTGGCTCGTAAGTTGTTTCACGGATTCCAAGAGCTCGTGTCTCTTTATAAGGATCTTCCGGCAAGGGAAGACAGGGATACGTATGCGGAAGAAATCGTAATGACTTGTTCGCGCGTTCTTGCGGGAGTTCTTTTGGAACTTTCCTGCAGAAGAATACCGGAAGAAAGAAGAAACGCACGTCTCAAACACGCAAGGAACTATCACCTTGATACGCTTTCCGTACTCGAAGGAAATCTCGCGAAGTTGAAGGAAGCGGGCGGTGTTCCCGTTTAGGAGGAAGAAAAAAATACCCGCTAAGTTTTCAAAACCGTAGAGGCCGATCGAGTGAACGGATTCGGCTTCGAATCGGATAAATTCTAGATCGGATCCGTTTTATCTTAAATTCTTGACGGAAACCGGTCGTCTTCCATTCTGGATCCATTATGAGCCTTTAATCCCGCCTCAAAACGTGGAATATTCCAATTCTAGAATATTCTAATTTTATTTCAAATTAACCCATAACAACGAACCGCTTTCTTTTGCGGAGGTATATCTATGACAAAATCGAACCCGAATTTATTCGGCCCGGACCCTTCTACCCCTCATCCATTTCCTCAATTTCCTAGGATCGGATTTTTAAAGAATTTCATTCGATCTCAGTCGATCGAAGTAGGCGATTATACCTACTACGACGATCCGAAAGGGGCTGAGAATTTCGAAACCGAAAACGTGCTCTACCACTACGACTTTAGTGGAGATCGGTTGATCGTCGGTAAGTTTTGCGCGCTCGCAACAGGAGTGAAATTTATCATGAACGGCGCCAATCACCGGATGAATTCGTTTTCCACGTATCCGTTCGCTATTTTCGGAAACGGCTGGGAAGTCGTGATGTCCCGTATGCAAAATCTTCCCCACAAAGGGGATACGATCGTAGGAAACGACGTTTGGATCGGAACGAACGCGGTAATTTTGCCCGGAGTAAAAATCGGCGACGGAGCGATCGTCGGCGCCTATTCCGTGGTCGCACGGGACGTTCCACCGTACACGATCGTAGCGGGAAATCCCGCTCGCCTGATTCGAGATCGATTTTCAAAGGATACGACCGAAAAACTTTTGAAATTACGATGGTGGGATTGGAGTCCGGAGAAGATAACGAACTCGCTGGAGTTCCTAACGTGCCTGGATTTCGAAACTTTGGAAAAGTTCGTTTAACAAAAAAATCCGCTAAAGGGAAAACGTTATTCTTCCTTTTTGCGGATGCAGGTCGTATTTTTTCGATCGAAAGGATTTATCACCCGCTCCGAATTCGTGATCCATTGTTTTCCAGTTTCGGGGCAGTGATAAAGAACCGCTCCGGATCGATCGTGATAGCCGATCACCCGCTGCAACAGGATTACGAGTTCCGAGTAGAATTTTTGTTTCGTTTTTGAATTCGTCGTCTTTCCGAGTTCACGAACGATCGGAAGCGCCTTTATAAAAACCTCGGAATCTCTTTCCTTTTCGCCTCCTTTTTCCAAAAGTTTTTCCAGAGTTTCCGTAACCACGATCCCGTCCTTTTCGAGTTCGATCCGATCCGTAAGTTTGGAAAATTCCTCCAAAACGAAAGTAGGTTTTCCTTTGTGTGCGAACGAAGGACGGAATGAAAGTAAGACCATCGTTACTACGGAAAATTTAAGAATTTTAAACTGCCAATTCATCGATGAGAGTATAACCGAGTTCGCATAAAATCGAAAACAATATTACACGTTGAAACGTATAATTCCGATCGAAAAAAAATTCCCTCTTTTATAGGATCGTTCCACACGGATTTCGGAACTTCCGTAAACGAAGGACATTCCTTAAGGTAGAACGTAAATTCTGAATCCGTATTCTTCTTAAAATCTAAAAAGGAGCTGATATGAAATACCAATTAGCGTTGATAACGGGCGCATCGGGAGGATTGGGAAACGAGTTTTGCAATCAACTTGCCGCGGCCGGTAGCGATTTGATCGTAACGGATTTATCTTCGAGTTCCCTCAAGAAACTTCGGACCGAATTGGAGACAAACTATAAAATCGCGGTCCATACGATAGAGGCGGATCTTTCTATTTCCGAAGGTCGAGATAAAATCCTATCCTACGTAACGAAGAATCGGTTAACGCCGGATTTATTGGTCAACAACGCCGGACTCGGTTATATCGGAGACTTCGTAAACGAACCGGAATCCAGCTTCCTTACGATGATTCGAGTGAACGTGGAAGCGTTGACCGAGATGACTAGAAAAATTCTTCCGATTATGATCGCAAACGGCAAAGGAAGAATTTTGAATCTCGCTTCCACCGCGTCCTTTCAACCGGTTCCTTATTTTACGGTCTATGCCGCTAGTAAGGTTTTTGTTTTGTATTTTACGGACGGATTGAGTTTCGAACTCAAGGGAACGGGAGTCAGTGTTCACGCAGTTTCCCCCGGACCGATACGAACCCCTTTTTTCGGAAAAGCATTTCCGAAAGGTTTTAGATCTCCGGATCTATTTTGGCTGACTCCGACTAAGGTGGTAACGACCGCCCTCGCCGGAATGGAGAGAGGAAAAACCGTCATCGTAGTCGGTTGGGTAAATCATATTCAGAAAATTTTAACTTCGATTCTTCCGAGAAGGTCGGCGGCTTGGATCGGATCGATCGTCTTCTCCGTCGGGAAAAGCAGATAGAATTAGAATTATGGAATATTCTTTTAGACTCCGTTGCTGGCGGTCAGAAGAATCGGTTCGTTTTCGGTAACGACGATGGTATGTTCCTGTTGGGCGACGTAACTTCCGTCGCTGGTTACGAGCGTCCATCCGTCCGAAGTTTCGATTGCGATTTCCGATTTCGTGGAAATGAAAGTTTCTATCGCAAGCACCATTCCTGATTTTAATTTCTGGGAATATTTTTTGTCTTCATAACAAGGGATGTATTTCGGAGCTTCGTGAAGACTTCCTCCCGTGCCGTGTCCCATTAAATTTTTGATCACGGTAAAACCGTGCGATTTCGCTTCTTGGTGGATCGCTTTGCCTATGTCGCTGATACGATTTCCCGATTTGGCGGCCGCCAAACCTTTGTAAAGAGAGGTGCGAGAGCAGTTTACGAGGGAATCGAATACGGGATGTCCCACGCCGAGAACGAAGGAACTTCCGTTGTCTCCGAAATATCCGTCCAACTCCGCCGAAACGTCTATGTTTACGAGATCGCCGGCCTTGAGTATTTTTTTGGAGGAGGGAATTCCGTGCGCAATTTCGCGGTTTACGCTGATACAGGTGGTTCCGGGAAAATTGTAGGTTATTTTCGGGGCTGATTTCGCGCCGTATTTTGCAAGCAAATGAAACCCGAAGTCATCCAATTCTTTCGTGGACATACCGGGTTTTGCGAACGCCTTCATTTCCTTCAATACGAGTCCAACAATCCGGCCGATTTTTTTGAGTCCGACCAAGTCTTTTTCCGTTTCTATTGACATAAGATTTCCTTATCCAACGTTTTTCTGGAAGTTCAGAGGGTCAAACCCTTCCTTTTTAACAAATCTAATTTAAGAATAGGAAAATTCATTTTATAATTAAGTCGTTTATAATCCATTCGGATTATCTATCGACCAGTTTTGCCTTTTTTTCATTCTCGCTCGAAGAATCGTCCGAATCACTTCGTCTCTTTGTAGAAATTCCGAAAAGAAGCGATACAGAATGGTGCCAGAATCTCCTAATTTGCTCAATCATATTCAGCCGATCGATTATTCCAGAGGGCAGATCATTTTTCGCCAAGGGGATCCTTCCAAGGATCAGATGTTTTTTATTTCCAAAGGTTCGGTCGTTTTATCGGAAACTGTAGACAATAAGGAAAACGCGATTTGTAGGATCGGAGAAAATAATTTTTTCGGTGAAATGGCGCTTCTCACCGGCGGACGAAGGACCGCCTCCGCGATCGCGGCGACGGACGGAGTCCGATTGATTTCTTTGGATAGTCGTATCATGGAAAACATGATTCAAAAAAATCCTAAGTTCATGTTTCGGTTGTTGCTCACTGCGGCCAGTAGGCACTACAGGGAAGAATTATATTTTTCTAAATTACCTCGCTTCGTCAAAATCGATCCGTCTCAGCTTGAGTTTGCGCAGGATTATGAGAATTGCAGAATTCACAACCTCGGAGTTATTTCCAGAATTTACGGTCACCTCAGCAACTATTATCCGCCAGGAAAATATCTGTTTCATTCCGGCGAACCCGCTTCCGAAAAATTATGGTTCGTCCTTCAGGGGAAGTTGGTGTTGTGTAGAACGACTCGAGACGGTGTGGAATCCGAAGTCAGGGATTTTCATCCGGGAGATCTACTGGATCTTTCTTCTTTGATCGGATCCAATCCGAGGGTTTTTTCCGTTAAGGCCGTGGACGACGTCGCCGTTATGACTTCGATAGACAGAAATCTTTTGTATCGAGTGTTGACCTTAAACCCGAAACTTTTCTTCAACGTTTTTAAAACGATCGTGTACGACTTTACGATTCTCAGTCAATGTCTCAAGATTAGTAAGGAGGCGGAGAGGAACGTAAATTCCACCGAAACCGTATCCGCGGTATCCGTATCTCCCGAAGTTTCTTCGGATTCGGAATACGTCAACGGAGAAGGTTTGGATCATCTCGCCGAGGAGGCTTCCAAAGCTAGCGAGGAGCCTTCGGAAACTTCGAACTCCCAATCCTCCGAACCTACGGAAGCGGCGGCTAATTCCTAAAACCGAAAAACAAATCTTCGGAAGGATCCCGTTTGCGACCGGTCAGAAGAAACGTATCGATTCTTCCTTTGCCTTTGATTTCGACGTCCTCGCGTTTTTCCAAATGGAATTCTTCCGAGATCAACTCCGCCGTGCTCGGAGTCACTTGGATTTGTCCGCTCAAGCCGTGCGATTCCATTCTGCTGGCTACGTTTACCGCATCGCCCCAAATGTCGTAGATGAATTTTTTCGTACCGATGACTCCGGCGACCACGGGACCGGTGTTGATTCCGATACGCATGTCCAATTTGAGATTGCCTTCTTTGATTCTGAAACGCTTCAACAGATCCATCATTTCCCAAGCCATATGAGCAATCGCTAATGTATGATCCTTTCTCGGTTGGGGAAGTCCGCCTACAACCATGTAAGCGTCGCCGATCGTTTTAATCTTTTCTAATCCGTATTTTTCCGCCATCAGATCGAATGCCGAAAAAACCTTGTTCAGGATGCGCACCACTTTTTCGGGATGAAACTTCCCCGCGATTTCGGTGAATCCTACTATGTCCGCGAATAGGATCGTCGCCTCGCTGAAACTTTGTGCGATAACGGAGCTGTCTTTTTTAAGTTTGTCCGCGATCGTCTTCGGTAACACGTTCAGCAAAAGTTTTTCCGCTCGCTCCTGCTCTTTTTGTACTTTTGCGTAGGCCTTTGCAAGTTCCTTTCTGGCTTTTTCGTTTTCGTCGAGGGTGTTTCGAACCGTTCCCAATACCTGATTATAACGATCCGCAATTTGACCCACTTCGGTAAACGGCTCGACTGGAACGTCGTAACTCAAGTCGCCAGTTCGTTTTTGATGTTCCATTACGAGAAACAAATCTATGAGTTCGGTGGTCGCTTTGTGTTCCGAGATGTTTAAACCTTGGTATTCCTCTTCCGGATCGACTCTGAGTTTGAAATAACGATTGATGACTGAGAAAAACAAAAAAGAAGTTCCGAACGCGAACGCGCCTATGGAAGCGACTCCGATCAGTTGGACTTGTATTTGTCCCCATCTCGTTAAGCCGGAATTCAATATCTTAAGATCTCCGAAGATTCCCACGCAGATCGTTCCAAAAACGCCCATGCCGAGATGTACGGGCACCGCACCGACCGCGTCGTCTATTTTAAGTTTTTCTAATATGTCTTCTATCGGGGAAACCAGGATTCCGGCGATGACTCCTATCATACCGGCTTCCAGAGCGTTTACGACGTTTGCGCAGGCCGTGATCGCGACCAAACCTCCGAGCGAACCGTTCAACGGTAGAACCGCGTCCGGATATCCTTTTCTGAACCAACCCACGAATAAGGCCGAGAACATAGCGGCTCCCGATGCCAATACCGTGTTCAACAAAACGGTCGGAACGTGTTTGTCGAAAGCCAGCGTACTACCTCCGTTGAATCCGAACCAACCGACCCAAAGAATGATTCCACCTAACATCGCCAAGGGGAGATTACTTCCCGTAACTTTTCTAGGAGGTTCACCCGGGACAAATCTTCCGGCTCGCGGGCCGACTACGATTAGAAACGCGAGCGCGACCCAACCTCCGACGCTATGTACCACCGAAGATCCCGCGAAATCGCGGAATCCGATTACTGATAACCAACCGTGGGTTTCGGATTGATACAAACCGGACCAGACCCAATGACCCGCGACGGGATATATGAATCCGGAAATAAGAATCGTGGAAATCACGTAGGAAATAAATTTCAATCTTTCCGCGATCGCGCCGGAGACGATCGTGGCCGCGGTGCCGCAGAATACCAACTGGAACAAAAAGAATGCGGGACTCCATATATCGTCGGGAGGAAAAACGGGAAGAAACCAGGAAGTTCCGAAAAATCCCTTCCAGGAAGATCCGAACATTAATCCGAAACCTACGAACCAAAAAAGTACGGTTGCGATTCCGAAGTCGGCTATGTTTTTGATTGCGACATTGATCGAGTTTTTAGCCCTCGTCAGTCCCGATTCTAAAATTAGAAATCCTCCCTGCATCAACAGAACCAATCCCGAGCAGAGTAAGATCCAAAGAACGTCCGTAAGTGTTTTTTCAGTCGAGCCCATAAACATCAAATGCATGCATATATCCTGTAAAATTGAATCCCAAATTTTTCTCTTTACGAATCTTCGTTCGGTATCCGCGTTTTAAGGACGTGCAAAGGAAAGTTTCCGTTACAAGAACCGCACCTTATTTAAGAAATTCTTATGTCCGTGTTAAAACGAATTCCCAGTGATAAGAAACAAGATGCGATAACGTTGTAAAACGATTTCTGAAAATCACGCGAGTTCATCGGAACTGCTATGTTTACGACGGAGAGACTATGATTAAAATTGAATACGTTTTTTATCTGTTAGGTCGTATCGAATACAATTTGCGGGTTCTTTGGATGATTTGTTCACTTCTTCGGCAGGATCAAAAGTATCCTACCTTCCGAGTTGATTTTGCCGGCCGCGGATTCGGCCGTTTCGCCGGTACCTAAGAAATAATCCAAACGACCGTGTCCTTTGATTTCCGAACCTCGGTCGTGGACGAAGACGATTCGGTTTACGGCGTATTTAAGAGGAGATCGAAAGCTGAGTAGCGCCGGTAAACCCAAAGGAATTGCCGGGTCCATCGCGACGGAACGTTCCGGGATCAACTCGATTCCTCCTCCTCCGCGCGGAGCGAAGGATTCCCTTTTGAAAAAAACGTATCTAGGATTCTGCAGAATCGCGTCTTTAACCTCTTTGGGAAATTCCGAAATACAGTTTCGAAGATCGGATGGAATCAGGCTTTTGCAGATTCCTTTCAGAGATTCTGCGGGACTGCGATATTTTCTTCCGTTATCCGCGGAATACGTTATGCGAAACGGAGATTGGCCGGGGATTTTAACTTTGGCGGAACCTTCCAGCTGAGCCAAATGCAGATCGACGATCCTGACATACGCTAACGCGGAGGTTTTCCCTTTCCATTCGGAATCCTTATTCAATTCAAGCCGCGTAGGATAAGGTGTAAAAACGTCGTTCTCCTTTTTTACGACTACGTTATCCGATTTTTTTTTTTGTAAGAAAAGATCGGAAGGAGTCTCCAATACGGGAAATTCGAATTCACCTTCCGGATACCTTCTTCCTTCCATAAGAACTTCATAATATCCTGTTATTTTAGATTTTTCGTTTTTTGGACGGGTTTCCAATAATAGAAAATTCTTTTGAAACGCGGTTCTTTTTCGTTCAGGATCCTTTTCCTCGAAAATCCTCTTCAACGTGCGGAGAGAATCGGATAAATCCTTTTTACTATACGTTTCTCCGTAAATCGTAGTTTGCCAGTTTTCGGGAAGTTTTTTTATATAAAACTCGGATTGTCGAAAGGCTTTTTGCAGCGAAGTCCGGTCCGTATCGTGTTCGATGAAAGGATATTCCGAAACGTTACGAAAGCCTTCTTCGTTTAACGGTTCCGATCCTATATTAGTTTTAGAAAAAATGAATATAAGGAAAAGGATCCGAAAAAAACTACGGATCATGTCAGATCGATTCCGGACGAACCATAAGTTTGTATTCGGAAGAAGTCATTCCGATCAGGCTTTTAAAGGATTTTTCCATTTCTCTCGCGGAACCGAAGCCGGCCCTTTGCGCGATCTCCGAACTTTTAAGATTGTTTCTGGTTTTTAAAAGATGTTTGGCTTCCTCTACTCTGAAGCGACTTATATAAATATCGAACGAGGACGTATTTTCGGTTTTTTGAATGTATTCCTCTAACTCTTCCGAAGAGATTTTCAAAATGCTCGTCAGATCCTCTTTGGTTAGGTCCGGATTTTTGAAAATTCTTTCCACCTTAAAAAGGTGGTCGAGACTGAACTGAATCGAGGGAGCTTTCGGGGTTCCGACCGGTTTTTCCAGTTTTTCCTGCAATTGCTGAATATCGTATGCCCGGCTAATCGTTTTTCTTCGGACGAATTTTTCCCGATCCGAGAGGCTGATCATGACGACCACGTAGATCGCGGGAAGTGAAATCACGTAAGCGTGTAGGGAATACTCGTTATACTTGATTAGATCCAAATAATATAAAGTCGTTATCAAAACGCTTCCCGCAATCGGAATTACGCAGAACACGATTTTTTTGGCGGGCGCGAAACTTCCGATAACGGATAAAATCGAGATCAGGATCAACGCCACTACGATTACGAAACTCCAAGAAAACGACAGGACGACAAACGGACGGTTCGCAAAGAACGCCGATAAAATTCCGTAAGCCGTCAGAGCGGTCGCGCTTCCGACCAACGAAAAACGTACGAACTTAGAAGGTGATCCGGGAGATAAAAATTGATAAACGAAATAAGCGGAACACGCGAGCGCGAGGAAGGCGAAAAGGGGAGGGGTAATATTCTGGAATTCTGGCGCATACGGCCAAAGGTATTTATAGCCGTTTGCGAAACACGCCCATCCTTCCAACGATATAAAGATCGAAAAACCTACGATGCTTAGATAGATAGGATCCAGAGTCTGACGATAAACGAAACCAGTCAAAAGGGTTATAAAAAGACTTAGAACGAGAACGAAAAGAATCAATAAATTTCTGAAATAATTTCCTCTTTGATATTCTAAACCCGACTCGAGTAAAAGCGGAAAATTCACGATCGAAGAAGTTTTGATCCAAAGATAATAGAGATGTTTTCCGTCCTTCGTCTCGGAAGGTTCAAGATGAAAAGTCGGATAATAGTCGTCGATGGTTCTTTCCGAATAAGGAAAGCGGTCCCCGGAAATCTGTATCGAAGTTTTGGAAAAAAGCACAGCGGCGTCCAGAGTAACCTGCGGAATACGTAGAAAACAACGGGAGCGCGGATAATCGGTAACGGAAAAACGGATCCAAATTTCGTTTGGAATAAACCCGAATTTAAGAAGCGAGGTTTCCGCTTGCGTATACGCGAGGTTTTCGTCGGGTCCATTCGGAATTTCGTCGTTCGAATCCGAAGCCACGGCGATATCGATTCGTTCGAATCGGCATTTTTCCTCGTTAGGCGAAGCCTCCGCCGAGATCGGAAAATACGAAAGGATTACGAGAAAAAAGAATAAAAGGTGATTTCGTATTAATGTTTTATGTTTTGATAAACGAAGTGGCATTTTTAAAAAAATCGAGTCGAATTTCAAGGGTTTAAAAACCCTAACCTAAGATTGATTATCCTATCAATTCGTATCGCTCCAGTCAATATTTCGAAGGGCTCTAAAATTCTTTTTGTATCGGCGACTTTTTGGACGAGAAGTTTTGGAATCTTACTCCTTCCTCGGTCCGTTTTTTCGGCTAAAACGTAAAAAAGAAACGAAGGTCGGCGTTTTTCCGCCGAAACCTACCGACCCTTTTGCACGGATCGGTTCGGATCATTCGAAATGGGTGATCAAATTTTTCTTGACCAAACTACCTACCGATAGGTAGGTAGTTTTATGAAAGTTTCCGGAGAAACCAGGGATAAGATCGCGTCTTTGGCGAGGGGGTATTTTCAAAGCGTAGGTTTTCAATCCTTCAGTTTTCAGGATATCGCCGACGATTTAGGGATTAAAAAGGCGAGCGTTCATTATCACTTCCCCTCCAAGGAGGAATTGGGGCTCGAAGTGCTGGAAATTTATTATAAGGATTTTGCCGTTTATACCGCGAATTTGAAAGATCGTCCTCCGAGGGTGCGGCTTTTCGCATTATTCAAGTTATACGAAGCATATACCGGCGAAAACGGAAAAATCTGTCCTTTCGGAGTCGTCGGAAGCGAATACTACGTTTTGTCGCAATCGATTCGGGACAAAACTCTCGTGTTGCACAATCAACATCGCGACTTTTTGATTCAAACGTTAAGCGACGGTTCTAAGGAAGGGGTTTTTCTTCTTCCGTTGAACGCTCGGGAGACGGCGGATCTTTTTATGTCCGCGATACAAGGTTCGATGCAGATCTCTCGCATCCGTAAGGATAAGGATTTCTTTCCGAAAACGATCAAAAGTCTTAAATCTATGATTCAAATAAAGGAGCAAAAAAATGCCGTCCACTGATTCCGTTACGAAAGCACAGGAAGAGTTGAACAAGATGACCGAAAAAATGGAAAAGGAATACGGACTCAGTCTGGAAGTTCCTCCCAAATCGTTCAAGGAGATGAAGGCGCAGTTCATCGAGATAGATTCTAAACGGGTCGTAGTACGGTTTCCGTATGACGAGCGTTTTGCGAATCCGATGGGCATCTTTCAGGGGGGGATGCTTTGCACCGCCCTCGACAATACTTTCGGTCCGCTTTCCTATCTCGCCGCGAAAAAACCCTGTGTGACGACGGATCTTTCCACGCAATTTTTCCGAACTTTTTTTCCCAAGGATGAATTCATCAACATCGAGGCGAAGGTGATTTCAAAATCGCCCGCGATGATGACGATGCAGGCCGAAGTAAGGAATCCGAAGAACAAACTCATCGCGATTTCCACATCGAGCGTTCTTATCCTTCAGGATTCCATGTTAAAGAGGATGACCGGAAGACAGGATCAGGAGGATTGACGGAAATCGTATCAAACGGATCAACTGCAGTCGATTTGGCCGCAGTTTTCCCGTTCCTCCTCCGTTTCCAAGGTTACATGAGAAATTCTTAATGTTTTAAGGACTTCCCTAACCTTGTCCTTGATGTTTCTTTGTTTTTCCCAGGGAAGGCCGTTTTTCAAAACGAGATGGGCGGTAAGCGCGTTTTCGGTCGTGCTTAACGACCAGATATGAATATGATGAATATTTAATATCCCTTCGATTGACCTCAATTCCCGTTCCACCGCGTCCGCCCGAATCGCCTCCGGCGCGGAATCCATGCTCAACCTAAGACTTTCACGGAACAAAGGAACGTTTCCGTAAAGGATTACGAGTCCGACCACGATTCCGGTAACGGGGTCGATCCACTGTAATCCTGTCCACTGTATCAGCAGTCCCGATACGATTACGCCTAACGATACCAAACCGTCCGCGAGTAGATGTAGATACGCGCCTTTCATATTCAGGTCGTCGTCCTTCGATTTATGAAAGAGGAACGAAGAGGAAAAGTTGACGACCACTCCCGCGAGCGCGACGAGCGCTATCATTCCTCCCGGAACCGAACTCGGATGTTTTAGTTTTTCATAGGACTCGTAAAAGATAAAAGCGACCGTTCCGAAAATGAGGATGGAATTCAAAAGGCTGATAAGAATCGATGATTTTTTCAATCCATAGGTGAAACGAGGCGAAGGAATTCGTGTCTGTAGTTTGACCGCGATCCATGCTAACAAAAGGGAACTTACATCCATTAGGTTGTGGCCCGCGTCGGAGATCAAAGCGAGCGATCCAGACCAAAGACCGATTCCCGCTTCCAAACCGGCGTAGAGGAGGTTGAGCACAATGGCAACGAGTAGGGTTCTATTTACGTTTCCGGATTTCGCGCCGTGATCGTGATGTGAATGGTCGTGAGAATGTGTGTGATCGTGATGATGTCCCATTTCGTTTTCCAGAAAGTCGAGCTATCGTCCAGATTAGAGTCTATGCGCGAATGTAAACAGAAAAATCGATCCGTTGTTGAGAATGGGTTCTCTGATAACGAAGATCGTATGCTCGGACGAATTTACGTAGAATTAGATTTTCTTAAAGTAGGAACGGAGTTTTCCGTAAAAACCGAAACGATCGGTCGCGGAAAGAATTTTTAGAACAGGATCGGTTCGAACTTTATCCGGAACTTCGGTCGTTTCGACCGACGTCGAACGAGAGCAATGTCTCTTCCAGTTTTGCGATTCGATCCGCGTTTTTTAGGTCCTTGTACGCTCGGATGAGATTCCTGAGATTGCGCGCGTTCCTGGGTCTTCTAATACGAAGTCTTTCCCCCATATCCACGGCGCGATGTATTTCTCCGGCTTTACGCAACATTCTGGAAGCATAACCTAACATACGTTCGTCGGATGGAACCGCGTCCGTATATTCCTGCAGACAAAAGGAAGTTTTGTGGTATTCCCTGGTTCTGAAAAAAAAGAAAGCGAGTTCCTTGATCGCGGATGGATGTATCTCTTTACCGTCGCGGAGTTCGGAAAACATTCTTTCCAGAGACCTGCCGTCTTTTTTCGGAAGTTTGATTTTTTCGTCGTGGCGGATTCTTCCATTCCATTCAATTTTCATAATAGAAAGATCGTCCGTGAGAACGCCTTCGAGATCCAGTTGTCTTTCTATATCCTCCAGATTTCCACCGCATCGTTCCACGATTCTCAGAATTCTAGTTTCGTCGTAGTTCATGTTTTTTCCGCCGTCCGTAGTTTCCACAAGGATGTCGTCCCTTCCGTCGGAACCGTTGAACAATACGTCTCCGGGTAGAAGCTGAAAGGTCTGTACGGAAAGGGTTCCTTCCACGAGCTGCGATCCCAATTTTCTATAGAACACGTCGTCTCCCAAAAAGGACGCGATCCCGTCCCGGTAAAGTATGGAATAGGGATGTTCCGCGTTCATATAATACATGAATCCGGTCTTATCGTCTATAACGCCTAACACGATCGATACGAGCATCGATCCTTCGAAACTTTCGAACACACGGTGAAGTTCGATGAAGGAGTTTTTCAACCATCGTTCCGGATAGAGATCCTTCATAAACGAATCGAATCTGGTTCTTTCTATGATGGATTTAAAAACGGCGCCCAATACCAAAGCGCCACCCGCGCCTTGCATCGATTTCCCCATCGCATCCGCGTTGAAGAACACGGTGACCTTCCTTCCTTTTAATTCGATACTTTCCGTTTTGCAGAGGTCTCCTCCGATTTCGTTGCGGACGTTCTTAAAAAGAAATTCCTTCTTTTGTTTTATAAAGAATCGGATTCGAACGTTGTCGCTGTCCGCGTTGTTTTTGCCCAAAGGATTGATTAAAAGGGAAGTCAGAAAATAATCCCCGTCCTGTTGATTCTTGAGTTTACTCATGACGTCCAGGGTTTCGGAAAGTTCTTTCGTTCTTTCCTCTACGCGATGTTCCAGATTGGAGTTTAGCTCTTCGGTTTTGAGGTGAAGCTCGCTGAAACGTTCCGCCAAAATCGTCGCGATTCCCATCACGTAAATGAAAAACCCGTATTTGCTGAGGGCGATTCCAGTGTTGAGGATCAAAGAATCGACGACGTCGAAGATCGCCGTCGCGGTGATTACGATCGTTCCGAGGAATAGTCTTTTTGCTGAGGGAAGTTTGTGACGGATTCCCCGGATCAAAACGTAGAAATTTACGGGAGCGGCAAAAAAGATCGCGGCGAATTGCCAAAGTCTGAGAAGGTATTCGCAGATATACATCGGAGCGAAAAAGGTGGGGATCGCCAAAAGGACGTTAAACGCGGAATAATACCGTATCATCGGAACAGTTTTTCCGTTAAAAAGCTGACTCATGAAAGTGAAATAACAGGAAACCAGAATATACAACGCTATCAACTCCACTCTTTGAACGATCGTTGTGTCGATTTCGTTTTCGAAAACCGACGAAGATCTCGTGTAGATGTAAAGCCCCAAAAGAAGTGCGAAAACTCCGAAAGAAAAATTGTGTTTTTCCTTCCTTCTTTTTAGGAATAGGAAAAGATGGTAGAGACCGGTGGTGACGTAAATTCCGATCAACATCATTCCGATGCGGTCTTGTTCCTGATGAATTAGTTCTTTATAATATCCTAAATCATATCCCGAGGTCAGATAAAATCCGGTATGGTCGTAACGAGGATCTCCGCTCAATTTGATCAGGATTTTGTTACGTTCGGGTCTGAGGATTTTTTTATCGATTTCGTAAACCTGACCGCGGACCGTTCTGGAAACGAGGACTTTGTCCTTCGAAATTTTTCCCTCCTGCGCGATCCGTTTTCCGTTCACATAAATTTCGAAAACTTCTCCGATTTCTCCGAAACGAATTCCCGGTTCCTGCGAATTCTCCAAAAAACCCGAAGGAAGATCGAACTCGGTATAAAAACTGAACGTGTGAAACGAACTTTCCGGTTTGTAGAATTTGTTCGTCCAAATCGGGAAACGGAGAACCTTCTTCCATTCGTCGTCCGGTTCGAAACTCTCCTCCAGAAATTCCGATTGGAAACGATCCAAAATCCTCCATTCCCGATTTTCACAGACCGATTGAGGGTCGCATCGTTTCGACAAGTCGATCCGGGTTTCGGAGAACAACGAAGCAGGAACGGTGATCGCGAAATACAAAATATATGCAAAAATTCTAAACTGAAGTTTCATTTGATCCGCACCGCGTGTGATCCGTTCGGGAATAAAGGCGGTCCGTTTTTCGTTTTCGGACAATTTTATTTACAGAAGGAAAGTGATCCAACGGAAATCGCAAACCGATCCGTAAAACGAAATCTCGTTTTAGGTCGCGTCCGTTTTCGCGTTTCGGTAATCGCCGTATTTCCAACGACGTTCGAATTCCAAACGAACTCGTATAACAACCTTCGGAAGAATCGAACCGAGGTTTTGTTCGGAACGGATTTCGATTCCCCCCTTTTTTAAGGAAAAATGTCGCGAAATTCCGCATTGAAGTAAACTATTGTTGCAATTGTTGTCAAAAAAAGTATTTATTGTCGATTTATGTTTTGGAAGAAATTGACTTACTTCTTCTCCTTCCTATTCTTATGTCACGGCATAAGCGCGTATCAGGAGGACGGACATTTTTATACGGTTCAAACCGTCCTGAACAATTTTCACACTCCTTCGCCTCTTACGAAAGAGGAGACGGCGCTCGTCGCGTTTTGCGCCCAACTTCCGGACGAAGTTCCGGAACTCGATGCGATTTCAGTATATCGGAAATTGGCTTTCGGACATCCGCTCCAGTTTTTGCTCTGGGTTTTTGCGGATCGCGGATCCGGAGACGTTTTGGGAAGAATGGCGGAGGTCCAACAACTTCTGCACGGTTTGACCGGCGGCAATAGCGAACATTTACGGAAAGTCGCGTTGGAGACGTTGGATCATCTTCGAAGAGAACTCACTTCCAAAAAGGAAAAACAACCCGAAAAACTTTGTGCGCTCGGCTTCGCCTTTCATTTATTAGGCGATTCCTTCGCTCATCGCAAACTTTCCAATCCCAAAAAGATGTATCCCACGGGTAGGGGACACGCTTCCGACATGACGCTTCCGGATCAGCCCGTTCACAGCGATAGTCGCGTCACGGAATGGGAAAATTACGCCAAGGGAATTCCGAACCTATTCCGTTCCAACTTAAAGGACGTCGTGATCCGGGACGATTTTCCGAAAGTGCGAGAACTTACCGGAGACAATAATCCTTGGCACTGCATCTTCGGCACAAAGTGCGAAGATAATATGAGGAAAATCTTATTGAATCGTCTTCGCGAATCGGATTCATTTCCTAAATACGATCCCATTCAGAAGGAACGTTATCCGGCATCGAACTGTCAAGGTTATGTGGAGAAGGTGGTTGAATCCAGAGATATCCCGTTTACTCCGAATTGCGAAAAATCCTGGAAGATCTACAAAACAGTTTCCATGGAGATTTGGAAACGGCTCGGGTATTTTCAGGATACTACTTCGCGTAAACAGATCGAGCTCTACGAGGGGGACGGTTTATGGCAGAATCAATAAGCGACGAGAATCCCCGGAAAAAAAGAAAGAGGAAGGTGAAACGGAAATCCATCCTCGGAGAAGTGTTCATCGTTTTTGCGGGACTTCCGATACTTCTGATTTGGGTTTGGTTTAGAACCTTCGTCTGTTGGGGACGTTTGGGTTTTTTCGGAGAACTTTTTTGTAGGGTTTCCGGAATCATCAAACCGATCCTTTTGGTTTCGACCTTAGTTCTTTTGGTTCTTTGTCTTGTGGATCTTCACAAGTTGGGAGACGAACTCGAAGATCTTCCCAAGTGGTCGATGAAGAGAAGTTATCGCGGTTTTCGTTCTTTGGAAAATTGGGATAAGTTCCATGTTCTGTTTTCATTCGTTTCCTTTTTGGGAGCTTTGATCATAGGAATTTATCTTCTTCGTCATTTCGAATTTAGTTTATTTTAATATATTTATAGAATTTTCGGGGTTGTCATGAAAAAATACGAAGCTGTCGTGATAGGAACCGGTTTCGGCGGAGCCGTTAACGGTTGTAGGCTGAGCAAAAAATGGCCGGGACAAGTCTTGGTTTTGGAGCGCGGTAAACGCTATCCGATGGGCTCCTTTCCCCGTTCTCCGCACGCCATGTCCAAAAATTTTTGGAACGTCCCCGAAGAGAACAGTAGGGTCCGTCCTAAAAAACTTTCCAAACTGAATCAGACTGGTTTGTTCGATATTAGGAATTATCCGCACATGGACGTGGTTCTTTCCGCGGGATTGGGCGGAGGTTCCCTGATTTATGCGAACGTTTTTTTGGAGCCGCCCGATCATATCTTCGATGATCGTTGGCCCGCCAACGTCAAAAAAAAGTCTCTTTCACCCTATTATAAAATTGTAAAAGAGGTTTTGGGTTCTAGACCGATTCCGCAAAACTCGGATCCCCGTAGGCGGATCGTCCGTACGGAGTTGTTTCAAAAATTCGCCAAAGCGGCGGGAAGAGAATCGAAATTGGCGGATATCAACGTCTTTTTCGGCAACGATTTCAAAAAACCTACACCGATCGGGCTTCAGGAAAAAAACCGATACGGAGCGGTTCAGACATCCTGCGTTTACTGCGCCGAATGCGACGTAGGTTGTAACACACATTCCAAAAACACGTTGGACCTCAATTATCTTTTCGTAGCGGAGAACAAATACAGGGCGGACATACGCACCGAACACCTGGTCGATCGGATCGTACCTTTGGCTCCCGATGGAAGCGACGATCCTTCCTTCCACGGCGAACACGGTTACAGAGTATATTATAGAAATCTAAATTCCGAAAACCGGGAATTCGAATCCGCGGTGACGAAACGTGTGATTATTTCGGCGGGGACGTTGGGAAGTACGGAACTTCTTCTGAAATGCAAACAACAATTTAAAACTTTACCGGATGTATCCGATCATTTGGGAAAACAGTTTTCTGGTAACGGGGACTTTCTTTCCTTTGCGACGCAGGGAAAGGAACCCGCGGATCCTAATTACGGACCGATCATAACGCAGTATACGGATTACAATCTGTTTAAGAATTTCGACCCGCAACGGGCCTTCGTTTTGGAGGACGCGAGTTATCCGGTTTTCGCTTCGTATTTCACCGAGGCGGCCATCCCTTGGTTTTTGAGGATCGGATTTTTCTTTCATACGATCGTCGAGCTGTGCAAACGTTTTTTCTCGGGAAAAATTTTCGGAAAAGTGGGTTATCTTTTCAGCGAGTTGATGAAAGGCGACGTTTCCTATACGACCGCGGTTTTGCTTTGTATGGGAATCGATCGCGCGGACGGAGAAATGGTTTTGGATCGCAAACGCGGTCTGCAAGTGGTATGGCCCCAGAAAAACAGCATGCCTTTGTACGAAAGCATTTTAGGAGTCACCAAACGTTTCGCAGCGTTCATCAAAGCAAGAACTCATTTTGCGTTGCCGACTTGGGCGTGGCCGATTCGCAACAACGTTTCGGTGCATCCCTTAGGGGGTTGTATTCTCGGAACTTCCAAAACGAATTCGGTCACATCCTCGGACCCGAAAACGTTCGGTCAGGTTTTTTCATACCAAGGACTTTACGTTGCGGACGGAAGTTTGTCTCCTACCGCCATCGGAGCCAATCCTTCGATGACGATCGCCGCTTTGTCCGAACGCGTTGCGGAAGGAATTACAGGGATCAAACCCACGGCGAAATTGTAAAATCGGCCGACGGATAAGTTGTAATAAAAAACACGATTCTGCGGGCGAAATGAAAACAAGTGAAACTATTAAGGCAAAAATATTCGTCTAACACTGCCTGCAGTGAAAACCGTATAAAAAAATCGTTTTTAGGTTTATTATGAATAGTACGACCGAATCCACCAAAGACACTCTCGAGCTGATACGACCTTATCTTCCTTCCGGAATCGTACGAAGGTTGGCGGATGCGAACGAATCCAAACTGCAAAGGTCGCAGTCGTTCCAAGGGGCCGTCCTTTTTTTCGACGTGGTCGGGTTCACGCCTACGACACTCGCTCTCGCCGCCAAGGGGACGCGCGGGATCGACGTTTTACAAACCGTCCTTTCCAATTATTATACAGCGCTGTTAAAACATCTCAGTCATTGGGGCGGGGCCGTTTACCAGTTCGCGGGAGATTCCGTTCTTGTAAGTTTCGAAAAAAAGGAAAATGAAACGGACGCGGAAGCCGCTTTGCGCGTCGCGAATTGTGCATTAGGAATTTTTAATTCGATTTCCGAGTTCAGTTCCAACCGTCTTTTGGAGGAGGAAGTAAATCTTCCGGCGAGGGTAGGTCTGGCTTACGGTGAATTTCAGGAATTCATATTGGGAGAACCGAGCCGTTTCCTTCGAGCTGTCATCGCGGGAACTCCCGTGGACGAATGTATCGCAGCCGAAAAGTTGGCTTCCGGAGGAGAAATCATTCTCAGTGCTGGTCTTTGGAATCTTTTGTCCTCGGAGTCGAGGATGGGAGAAGCGGTCGGAGAAGGTTTTTATCGTCTGACCGATTGCGAACGAATCGAAAATACGATCTCTCCTCCTTCTCGGGAAGAAGGGGAACGGATTTCCACGGAGCGTTTTTTCAAACGATGCAGGCGTTTTATCGTACCCGAATTGTATCAAAGAGCGACTAACGTTCATCGCGCGTTTTCAGGGGATTATCGGGAAGTTGCGGCCGTGTTCGTCCACATCGATTCGCCTTTGGAATCGAATACGGATTCCAAAAACTTCAACGACTTTTTCGTATACGTTCAGGAAGCGGCCGCCTCCTTTTCCGGAACGTTCGTTCTTACGGATTTGTCCGATAAGGGCGGTTTGTTTCTGATTCTTTTCGGGGCTCCTGCCGCTCTCGAAAACAAGGAGGCGTTGGCCGCCCGTTTTGCGATCCGGGTTTCGGAAGCCTCCTCCAATTTTTCCGCGGCCAAAAATCTTCAGGTGGGAATTTCGACGGGAATGGCGTATTGCGGGGATTTAGGCGCGCCGTTTCGAAAAGATTTTACGGCCATCGGAGAAATGATGAACATCGCCGCGCGTCTCGCAACGCTGCCCGGTCGAACCGGAATCCTCATCGATTCGCAGACGAAAACGAAATTAGGAAAGAATTTTTCGATCCACGAGCTCGGCGAAATCGAACTCAAAGGGGTTTCCGGAGCCAAAAAGGTTTTCCAACTCGCTTCCGAACAAAAAAATATTCCCGGTCTTTTGATTCAATATCGCGATCCGATGATCGGTAGAAAGGAAGAGATCGATCGCCTGCATCGTATGCTCGATCGTTCCGTAGAAAAACACGGAGTCGTCTGCAGAATCATCGCCGACGCCGGTTTGGGAAAGTCCAGACTTACCAATACGTTCATCGATCAGGCCTACGATCGCGACGTTGAAATTCTAATAGGTTATTGTTATCCGTACGAAAAATTCACTCCGTTTTATCCGTGGAAGGAATTGCTCAGTCTTTTTCTGGGAATTTTCGAAGAGGACTCGGTTGAGGTCCGCGTAGGAAAGGCGGAAAAGGCTTTGGAAAATCTGCAGTCATTCGACATGGCGTGGGCCAAAGCGTTAGTCGCGTTGATGGGAGTTCCCGTCGAAGAGGACACGCTCACGAGAGAGATCGATCGTAAACAGAAAAACGAAAGATTGTTCGAGATCATCCTCTCTTTGCTCGAGGAACGCTCCTCGAAAAAACCTCTTCTGTTGATCTTCGAAGACGTTCACTGGATCGACGAACTTTCCAGTCGTCTTTTGGAAAAACTCGCCTCCCGTTTGCCTTCGATGAAATCCATGCTCGTTCTCGTTTCCAGACCCGAAGGACAATTCGGAGAAGAGGCCGTTTCCGCCGACGAAGAATTGATCCGACTCAAGGAGTTCAAACCGGAGGAAGCGCGCGATTTTCTCATCCACAAATTTCAGATGGATCGGAATCAGGACGAGTTTATGGATCAGATTCTCACGAGATCCAGCGGTAACCCTTTCTTTTTGGAATCCATCGTACACAACCTGATCGAAGAAGGTACGTTAAAACGACTGGAAGACGGGACGTTGTCTCCCGCGGATACGAACCGCGATATACAAATTCCCAACACGCTTAACGACGTTCTACTCGCAAGGGTGGATCGTCTCCAGGAACGGGAAAAGATCGTATTAAAGACCGCTTCCGTAATCGGCAGATTGATCAACGTTGAAACGCTCAATCATCTTCTTCCGGTGGAGTTCCGTTCCGAAATCCAGAATATTCTCCAAAGCCTGGAAGGTTTGGATCTTACTCCGTTGGAAATCACGGATCCTTTGACGTATATCTTCAAACATATCGTGATACGAGACATCGTCTACAATACTCTACTGCATTCCACACGAGAGGACCTTCACAGAAGGATCGCGTTCTTCATCGAAAAAGAGAACGAGAATAACGTCACCGAAATGGCGGATATACTTTCGTTCCATTATCAACAATGTTCCGATTTTGAAAGAGCAGCCAAGTATTCCCTGATGGCGGCCCGTAAAGCGAGAAGCAAATACGCAAACCGCGATGCGATTTATCACTACTCCAAAACCTTGGAGTTGATCGCCGAATTCGAAAAGGACAAAAGCGAAACGTATTACGAAATCAAACTGGAGCTCGCGCACGTTCATCGTCAGCTCGGTCAGTATTCAGTCGCCGAAGTTCTATTTAAGGAATGTCTGGAAAATAAATCCAATCTGAATCTTATCCGTTCCTACACCGGACTGGGGCAGGTGTATCAGGAACAGGACGATATTCCCCGGGCGATGGAAACCTTGGAGAAGGCGTTGAAGATCACCGGCATTCGCGCTCCCGGAAGTAGACCGGATACGATTTTCAAAATCGTATTACAACTTCCTTTTGTGATTCGTTTCGCCTTGTTGGGTTCCTCTTACACTTCGGACAATAAGGCGGAACGGTTACGGCTGCGTTGTCTGGTCTTGGTTACTTTGGCGAAAATGTATATCATGAAGGACATAAAAAAATTCGGATGGTCGGTGTTCACGCAATACAACGCGACACAGAGATTCGACGATCCTGTTCGTCAGTCATTGGCGGAATGTGCGCTCGGTCAGGTTTTCGTGGGAATGAATCTTTTCGGACCTTCGAAACATTTTTTGACCAAAGGCGGAGAACTCGCCGAAAAGACGGGTGATCCTTATGCGCGCGCGATCAGTCTTTTGGTCCGAGGTCTTTATTATATGATGTTGAACCGTCCCGATCAAGGACTTCCGTATCTTCAAGATTCGATTTCCATTTATCGTCAAGTGGGAGAAAAGTGGGATCTGCTTTCCGCGCTTTCTTCGGGCGGATTTTTGTATTACTTCCAATCCGATTTCAGAACCGCGAAAAAATACTTCGACGACATCGGAGAGATCGCGAGCGATCTCGGTGCGCAACTTCAGCTACGTTGGACGAGGATCTGGTCCCCTTATTTCGGTTATCTTTTGGGCGAATTCGATCCGTTGGAATTGGAAAAACGTCTTTTGATCGAGGTCGAACGAGCCTCGTTGGAAAACGACGTTATGAACGAACTTTCCACGATCAATAAACTTCTCAAACTGGCGATTCTGGAAGGATGGCCGGAAAAGGCGGCGTATTGGTCTAAACGCAGTTATGCGGGATTCTTGAAGTGCGAAGTGAAATTTCCGCAGCTACAGATCGGAAACGTTTATCTCGCCGAAGCGGCGTTATACGCTCAAAGGAACACCGGCGATAAAAGTCTGAACAAGATCATCGATTACGGATTAAAAAACGGGCTGAAACTCGGAAAATCCCTTCCGTATCTTTACGGTCCTTCGCTCGTATTGAAGGGCAAATTGTCGTTTTATTCCGGCAAACGCAAAAAAGCGGAAGCCCTTTTTAAGGAAGCGGAATCTTTCCTTTCCACCACACAAAACCGTTGGGAATACGCTACTGCGTTGTATGAAATCGGCGAATTGTTGCAGGATGGAGAACGTATTTCCGCCGCGGAAAAAATCTTCCTAGACTTAGGGGCAAAAGCGGATCTGAAACGATTGCGGGAAAACGGATCCGTTTCGCATAACGTATAACCTCGGCGGTTTATCGTCGTTGGAACGGTCGGAGCGGCGGGGGATGCGGGAGGGGAATCGGTTGATCGGTCCGCCGGTTTGCAAGAACCCGAGTCCGCTTTTGTAAGCCGAAGCGGTGAAGCCGAGTAAGATCGGAGGGAATATGCTTGTTTCGAAAGCAAAATCTAAGTTATACGATTGTCAGGGTTAAACTACAATAACATCATCGTTTCCACCGAGTCGATTTCGACATCGGATACGTTTTTCTTTTTATCCGTTAACTTTTTAAAACAATACTCTATAAATTTGAAATCGAAAATCATCGTTTCAGTTTCGTAAAAATCTGGAATAAAACATTTGGTTCGAATCGTTTTTGCTAAATCTTTATCTTGAGCAAAATTTCCGAAAAGGTCGTTAACGTTCAATTTCCTAAAGTGATACTAATGGGAACGGACCTGGATAGAACCCGGCATCTATCATTTAACTCCGTATTCGATCGATCTATCGCCTAACATAATTGATGCGAACAAGATGCCGAAACTTTGAGGAATAAATAGAAAATTTAAATTCGTTCGCTCCCTTGCGCCTCCAAAACGAACCGGAGATTCACGTCTTCCGGTTTCCTACTTGGCTTTTTTTCCCGCAAAAAAGGCGATCGCTCCGATTACGTAGAGTTCGTAGTCCTTGAAATTCTCCTTAAGTGCCGCTTCTAGATCGGGTAACGTGTCTTCCGTATTGTGGAACACGCCTTTCCGATTCAAATTTTTCATTCCTTTTCTGGAAAGAAGGTGAGTCTGACCGAGATCGTGTAATCCGGTCGCTCCGAAAATGACCCCTTCCGGTTTGCGTATCTTGAGAAGATTTTGAAACGCGACGGAAGCCTTTTTTCGTATCGCGCCGGGAACACAATGAAAAAGAAAACTCATTCCGATCGAATCGAATTTTTCCTTGGTCTGAATCGGTTCCAGAATATTCGCGCGATACGCGTTGAGCTGCCCGGCGATTCCCGCGAGTCTTCGTTTAGATTCGATGAGGCTGTTCGGATTCAGATCCATAACGGAGATGGAGGGTTTTTCCACGGGGAACTTCGCCTTTTGCAGAAGATATCCGGTTCCCACTCCGATGTCGAGATGGTTTCCGCTCAAATACTTATTGTATAAATCAACCATGTTCTGCGGAGGACAACGCCATAACCAGCGGCTGATGATATGCAATACGATAAGATCGTAAACTCTAAGAAAACTACTCGTATAAACCTGTTGTCCCGCGATCACTTCCTTGCTGTATTGGTTTTCGGATAATCCAAGGTCGATATAGAGTTGATCTTGCTGCATTTTTCTTTCCTTTTCGAGCCCTTTTCGTGTGAACGGACGGAGTGTTATTTTACGGAATTCTTAATTAGTTTTATTTTAAAATAAAAAAGAATCAAGAATTCATAATTCATTATTCTTGAATATAATAAAACTTTGTCCATTCATTTGCGGAATTCGAATCAAAGCCGCGGCCGAACTCCTTTATCTTCTTATAATCCGGCACAAATCGAGGCCGCCGTATGTTCGGCTACTGCGGAGATGGTCATTACGGGATGGAAGCCGATGGAAGAAGGAATTACCGAGCCGTCCGCGATGAACAAATTCTTATAACCGAACACCTCTCCCGTTTCTGAAACGACACCTTTGTCGGGATTGGAAGCAAGAGTGCAGCCGCCCAAGGAGTGGACCGAAAGAATTCGATTGAACAAAAGAAACGTCGCGAGAGGACCGAACTGCCCGCCGTAAGCGTCCCCCACCTGTTGCATCGATGCCGTCATATTCTGAATCAATGTTTTGTTTTCTTTCGAATAGTTCCAGCGTATGTCGATGTTCTTTCCGCAGCGTACGATTCTTCCGTTGGCATTGTCCCTTCCTATGGCGAAAAGATTGGTCATATATTTCGGATCTCCTGCGCCCGGCGCTCCGGGAGGAAGAGGTTTGGAAAGTAATCCTTTTTTGAATACGAAAGGAAGGATCCATTCCAGACTTTTCCAAAAAATCGGTCCGATCAAACGAAGAAACCAATTCGGTTTTGCGATTCCCAAGGAAGCCAATACCGCCATCACCGGTTCGTTGAACGTAGGCGCGGCCATCGTGAATTGGAATCCTTTCGGAAAATAATTGATCACCGTGGTTACGTCCGGTCCGTCCCAAGGTTTAAGATCCGTTTTACTCGATTCGATTCCGCCTAAAAAATCCCCGTTGCCCGAATAACCTTTGCCCAGATGTCTGCTGATGTCGGGAAGCGTTTTGTAACGATCTCTACTGTTGAAAAGAATTCGATGCGTTCCTAACGTGCCGGCGGAAAGAACCACACGTTTGGCGAAAACCGAACGTGTTTCCCCCGTTTCGGTATTTTCGTAATATACGACGTATCCTTCACGTTTGTCCGGAGCGATATGGGTCACGTTGGAGTCGGTTTGGAATACCGCTCCGTTTTTTTGTGCGTCCGCAATATAATTAAAATCTAATGTATTTTTCGCACCGTGGTTGCACCCGAATTCGCATTCCGCACAACGTTGACACGCCGATTGACCAGGCCTCGCCGCTTTCAACCAGCTTACGGCCTCGTCCGGATCGAAAAAGGAATGTTGGTTCAATTCGGCGGCTGCTTTGAATTTGTTTCTTTTGGGAAGATCCCATTCTGCGGGAACCGGTTTTACGTCCAACTTCGTCGCAACCTTATCGTAGAAAGGATCCAGATATTTTCTGTTGAAGGGCGCAGGCCAGCGAGGATCGTCGAAAACCGCCTGGTCCGGTCGAATGTGGATATTCGCGTATATCAACGAACCTCCACCTAACCCCGATGCGGTGACTGTACCCAGTCCGCTGAAAAAGTTGAGTTCGTACAAGCCGAGGGATTTTCTTTTTTTGGGATATCTCCATAACAACCGATCCACGTTTCGCACGTCTCGTGGAAACGAACCCGGAGGATATTTCTTTCCCCTTTCCAAAACCAAAACCTTTTGTCCTTTTTCCGAAAGTCTTAGCGCGCTTATGGAGCCGCCGAAGCCGGAGCCGATTACGACGGCGTCGTAGTGTGAATTATTGTCAGACATCATTCCTTCCGTATGATAGTTTTTGAATACGTTTTTCGAATCGTACGCGAATCAGTAACGATTCAGCGCCTTTAGTATGAGCGGATATACGTCTTTCGAGGCGTTCTTTCCGAATATACAATCGATATGTCCGTAACCCGGTATGACGTGTCGTGTGTACTGATCCGGATTGAATCGGTTGATCAAAGTTTGATACGTTTGTTCGGTGCTTTCCGGAAGATAACACTGGTTTTCCGCGCCGTGAATAAACGTAATCGGTAAATTGAGCCGGTCCATGTGCGGAACGTAGACGTCCTCTTTTTCGGCGTTCACCACTTTGTGTGCCCGGATCATGTTCGAAAGGTGTTCGAACGCTTTTATGTTCGAAACGCCGAACATCTCGCCTAATCCGTATCGATACGTTTCCTCGTTCAGGTTGTCCAGTTTATAGAGGCTTCCGTATAAAAACGTGATCCTTCTACTTACTGGATTTACGTCGTGTGCAAAGAGTGATTGCGGTTGTAACGCGAGCACCGAGTTGAATAACTTATCGAGCCAATCGTCGTTCTCGTTCGTATAGGCGGTCATATCCTTGATTCCGATGGCGTCCAAAAGTTCCGCAGTATGCAACCCTACCTTGATGTCCATCGAGGTGGGAACTTCCACGTTAGCCGAAATTTGCGAAAGAACCACGGACCGAACTCCTTGTAATCCGGCCAGAAGCGCCATCGTAAACGTGGTAGCGCCGAAACAATGAGCCACAACTTGAATTTTATCCGCGCCGGTAAGCTCGCGCACTTTGTTTACGGCGGCGGGATAATCCTTCGTCGCGATCACGTCGCCTGAGTTGGGAAGAGGCGCGGAAGGAAGCGCTATCGAAGTCCTATAGTCGAAAAGCCAGATATCGTAACCGTTTTCGAAAAGATATTCGAGAAGATTGGTGTCGATCGTGTCGATGCTGAAGATCAGACTCGATACACCCAAACCGGGCGATAAAAGAACCGGACCTTTTTCTCCGCCCTTGTATCGTAATAAACGAAGTGTGGCCCCGTCTTCCGCGTTGAAGTAGTGCGTAACCGGCGGTGTGACGCGTAACGTGCGTTTGGTGCGCGGTCTTGCGTCCTTATCCCAAGGAACCACCGCGCTCGCAACACCTCCGTAAACGTCGTAAAGCGCTCCGGAGAAAAACGCACCGAACTTCGCCATACCTTTGATCGTATCGACCGCGGATTTAGAATTGATTACTTTCATCGTGGTCATCTGAACCGCGAAATCTTCCGGAAGAATGTGGAGAATTCCTTTTCCGTAAACCGGCGAAGAATCGGATTCTCCGTCGTAGATCGTGGTATAAAGCGTGCTCGTATCGCGCCAAATATTCAGAAGGCCGTCGTTTTGGATCCATTTCTCTCCGACGAAAAGAAATTTTTTTCCTTCTTCGGTTTGAAGAATCATACGATAGACCATGTTTCTTGTTTCGATCCGATCTTCTCTGTTGGTAAACAGTTGGAATTCTCCGTTCGTAACCGTAAGTATGTCCTTCGAAATGACCGGAGCTTTTACCGTGCCGAATAAAACCGCTTTGTGTTCCGGGTTATGGATCATTTCCTCCAGGTTTTCCCCGCGTATCGTAAGAAGAAATTCCACGGAAGAACCTTCGTCTTTTCCGATTTCGTATCCTCGTTCCGTACTTTCTTTGGAGCTCGTCGAAAAAAATCCTTTCATACATTCCGTGAATTCTATTCCCAACACGCTCGAATCCGAAACGTCCGAATCCTTAGGATGAGAAGGCAAACTGTAGTCGATCTTCAAACCTTTTTGAGCGACCAGTTTCGCGCACGCGCGTTCCGAAACGGCGCAGATCGTAAGAAGTGGATTGACTCCCAGAGAACGGGGAATCACGGAACCGTCCATGACGTATAAACCGGAGTAAACGGATTTGCCTGTTTTGCCGGAATAAACCTGACAATCCTCGTTTACTACTCCGGAGGAAGCGTCTTCTCCCATCGAACATCCGCCCAACGGATGAACCGAGATCAGATCCTGATCGGTCATTTTATTCCATACCGGATTTTTAATATACATTCCACCCAAAGGAATCGTCGCTTGTTTGAGTGTTTCGCTGATTTTTTGGAAGATGGCCCTTTTGCCGACGTTCGGCCAGGAGATGCGGAGCCGGTCGTCCTGCAAAAACATCCTGCCGTCTGCTCCGTCGTGCGCCATGACTAGATAGGTCTGCGTGTTTCGAATCGCTCCTCGATACGGGCCGAGTATAAAACTTAAGAATATTCTAATTTTCTGAATTACCCAATTCCAGAATCCCTTTCTCGTGTTCTCGCCGGTGAGTTTCGCTCCGAGCGCGAAAATTGCGGGTAATTGCGGGGATATCGCGCCAGGAATGGAACCTTCTTCGATGATCAATCCCTGATCCAACGGACTTCCTTTGCGGGTGTCGATTACACCCGTGATACAAGGTCCGACGGGAACTCGTCCTTTGGGATTTTTTTTGCCGAATCCGATTCCGTTTATCTTTTTGTCCCCGTTGTAGGAGAACCCCAGCATATCTCCGTTTCCGCTAAACCTAACTCCGAGCGAATCGGAAAGTTCCAGTCCGAGCGTTTTGGAGCGGAGAAGGATTTCCGTAGAACCGAGAGTTCCCGCGGAAAGGACGACCGTTTTCGCGCGAATGAACAATTCATCCTTACTAAACTTTTCCCGGTCGGTGCTCAGCGGAATAAAATGAACGAGCCAATCTTCGCCCTTTTTTTCGATCGAGTTGACCTTGACTTCGGTGAAAATTTCGGCGCCGAAATTCGCGGCATCCGGAAGATAATTCATCAGAGTCGTATTTTTGGAAGAGACGTTACATCCAGTCACACAATCTCCGCAGTTGTTACAGGCTTCCTGCGGAACTCCCACGTGATTCACTTTTGATTCTAAGGTTACGTTGATCGGAGTGCGATAAAATTCTCGGCCGATATAAGATGCGGAAGTTTTTAGAGCTTTATTTTTTTCTAATATTGGATACGTTTCGGGAAGAACGGCGGGGCGGAGCATTTCTTCCGCCAAAGAATAATAAGGATCGAGTCCGTGGTCCTTCGCCTCTTTCCGGATTGTTTGCGGCCAAACCGCGTCTTGAAAAACTTCCGGTACGGCCCTTAAACTTACGTTCGCGTTGATAAGCGAAGTGCCGCCCAAACCGCAACCCACCAGAACGTTGATGTCCTTGTTGAAGTGAAAATCGTACAAACCCGTTTTGGATCCGATATGTTTGTCCTCGAAGTTGGCCTGAACTTCTTTGATCGCGTCTATTTCCTTGTTGGGAAATTCCCCGGGACGTAGTTCCTTGCCTCTTTCCAAGAGACATACTTTCAAACCGGCTCTCGATAAACGCGACGCCGCGATTCCTCCGCCGTAACCGGATCCGATCACGATCACGTCATATTGGCTTTTGATTTTTTCAATGGGTTGGGAAATTTTCTTAATCAATGTTTTTGCCTGGGTTAAATTGGCAAAATATTTCCAAAAAAGGAAAATACTGCAAGAAAAATAAGGATGTAGGAAACGATTTCGGGAATAATTCCCGAAGAGGGCTCTTATTTGAGACTCCGTCTCGGCCGGAATCTTTCCGCGACGGAAGGGCCGCTCCGATCTTTGCTTGACGTTCTATCAGGAAATTCTAAAGTAGATTCGTAGTTCGCATATGATTGTTTGATTCAAATCTGAAATCCGTACCTAACCGATTTTCCCGATGAGGAAAAGGCCGGTTCGTAACTTGATAAAAATTCAGAAGGAATCAAATGTCTCAATCAAACTCAATTCTCATCTCCTACGGCTGGGATCCCGATCGATCCGTCGCAGAATCCGAAACAACTCTGGAACCCGGAAGGGTGATTTCCGTTTACGGAGAATATTCTAAAATCCTAATGCAAGACGGTGAACGACGGGGAATCGTTTCCGGAGTTCTTTCTTCCTCCGGCGAAAACCCAGTAACCGGCGATTGGGTCCTCGTTCGAAAGGTGGAAGGCGAAGATCTCTGCATCCTAGAGAAAATTCTTCCGAGAAAAACCTTTCTCAGACGAGCCAATCCAGGAAGACGCAACCAATCCCAAGCGATCGCGGCGAACATCGACCTTTTGCTCGTAGTGATGGGTTTGGACAACGATTTTAGTCCGAGAAGAATCGAACGTTATCTGTTCTTGGCGAAACTCAGCGGAGCCGAAGTCGGAATCATACTGAACAAAACGGATCTTTGTGAAGATCCGGAAATCAGGATATCGCAGATCCGAGCGATTGCGGGTAACGCGCCGGTGGAAGCCATTTCTGCGTTGGATTCACAACAAACCGAATCGATCCGAAAATTCGTACATCCGGGAAAGACCGTCGCTTTTTTGGGTTCGTCGGGCGCGGGAAAATCGACAATCATCAATTCTTTGTTAGGTGAAGAGATACAGAAAACCAATGAAGTCAAACGTTCCGACGGAACTGGACGACATACCACCACACATCGAGAATTGTTCCTTCTGCCGGAAGGCGGGATTTTAATGGACAATCCCGGTATCCGGGAAGTGGGATTGTTTTCGGACGGAGACGGTGACGGGATCGAAGAGATTTTTCCGGAAATCGCTTCGGCGGCTTTTAACTGTCGTTTCGGCGATTGTTCCCATTCCGGCGAACCCGGTTGTGGAGTTTCCGCCGCGGTAATATCCGGAGAAATTTCAGAAGAACGTTATGCGTCCTTTATAAAATTAGGAAGGGAATTGCAGGCGATAAAGGCTTTGAACGATCCGGAGGAGGCGAGAAAAAAAAAGCAAAAGGACAAACAGATGTCCAAGGCTCTTCAGAAAAGACTCAAGGATAAGGGGAGAATTTAAACTCCTATTTTCGATCAACTTTTTCGATCCGAAGTGTTGGCCGGGCATTCGCTCTAGGGTGCCCGGCTTTTTACATTTTGATTCGTTTTAGTCTTTTCGTTGCCATAGGAATTTTTTACAGAACATCCAGAATAAACCCGCGAATATACCTACGATAAACCAAGAAACGAATGTGCTAAATACCGAATAACGCAACACCCCGATCAGGATTTCGTTTTCGCTCATGGCGCCGTCCTCCATTCCGCACGTTCATCCGACGGTTTCGCCGAAGACTCGCCGAACCAACGGACGAAATTATATACGTAGGAAGCACGAAAGGAACTCATACCGTCCTCGAGACAGATTTTTTTTAGAACCAGATCGGCCTGTTTTCTGTACGACTTGAAATCCAGCTTTTTTTCGCGCATCAACTGATACAACGCGTCGTGTACGAGAGATCCCCTGATGAAGTTTTTCGTATCGTTTGTCGGACCGCTCGGTCCGTCCCAGGCGTAACCTGCTTCGATTCTGAGCCTTCCATCTCGTGAAATTTCCACGAAACTTTTTATGTCGGGATTTCCTATATTCAGATTCGTTTCTGTAGCAATTCCGGTAGGGAAAGTATAAGTTTTCAGAAGTTGATATTTATAGTTTTTGATGTTCTTATATAGAATCATATTCACTGATCCTCCTTGTGATCCGGTACGAAAGAAACGAATGATCGGATCATCCTCGTATCTTTCCTATACCAAAAAAATAGTTTATTATAATATTTGAATTTTTATTCTTTCGCAATTCGAATGTCGGCTTACCTTTTTTTATAGGGGCTTGTTTTCTTTTAAAAAGGCGCGGTATTTGTCCGCAAAGGCAAGGATTTCCTCCGGAGCGGGGATTAGTCCCCTTTTTTCCCTTTCCTTGTCTTCTCGATAAATTCCGCGTATTTCCTCGATCGGCAGTTTCCACGATTGTTCGACCGCTTTCACGTAACGTACTGTATTTCGAATTCCTTTTATCACGTCCGCCAGATGCTCCCTGTATACCGGCTTTCCGTTTTTCGAATTTTCATTTTTAAGAATATAAGAATATTGGAATGCGATATCCGTAAGGCTAAATCCGGATTCGTAAACCACCGCTCCCAAACGAGGAGAAAGGGATCTTCCCCTTCTGGACCGGATCGTTACGCCGTTGAAATTACTCCGTTTATACTGCGTCTTCCGGAGCGGAACTCCGGCGTTCGCTTCCGCCGCAATTTCGAACCGTGTCCGCTCGTTGAAAAGCGGTAAGCCGCTCATACGGTCCACTCCGATTTCGGATCGGAGGAGACCGCTTCCACGTCGTAGTCACGCGGCCGAATCCTTTCGAAGTACGGAATCATCTCGTGGAATTTCCTGCGTATACATTCCGCGCAGAGATCCGTTTGTTGTAATACGTTCCGATTTCCGCAATCGGGGCATGTTTTAGAGTCCGTATTCATTCTTATTCTCCGATCATTTGTTCGTTCGCCCGTTCCGAAAATTCACCCGTAATCGCTCGATCCCCGACCAATGTCTCAAAGATGGCGCAACGGCTCGAAAGACTTTCGATGATCTCCGGAGCGTTTCTATCGCAGCCGTCTTCCTTTTTCAGTTTAGAAACGAGAATATTTCGTCTCGTTCTGGAGATACGTTCGACCGCGTTCATCACTCGCCTTCCTCTTCTTCTAAAATACATTCAAGAACGCTTATGAACTCGCGGATTTTTTCCCGATCCGCGCCGCATATTTTTGTCATTTCGTTTTTCATCAGAAACAGGGAAGTAATCGTTTTATCCTCCATCTCTTCGTGGTCGTTCCATCGCCAATCGAACGTAACGAATCGTTCTCTGGCGTATTCGGCGATTTGTGTGATCGATTTTTCCTTTATCTCGGACAAAATAACCGGATCCAGGTTATCCCGTATCTTGCCGGTAAGTTCCGTAGTCGAAGCTGCGGGTTGTGCGTGTCTCATTTTTTTAATCTCCTTTTTGCGGATTTAAAATACGTGTTGGGCGTTCGGCCCGTTTTAACTTTATATTCAATTTTTTGAATGTTTTTGGGATTCCAAGCGAAAGGCATTGTCCGTTTAAACTTCTACAAAGACGTTCGTAACTCGGCTCCGCTTCCGTTGCGAACGTCGTCGGGGATTCCATTTTAAGCGTGAAAAAGATGAATTCCCCGCATTGCTCTTCCTTAACGACGATCATTCTTCCTCCTTTTTGTGATTGCGATTCAGCTTACGTCTGCGAGCTTTGTGCCATACAAAAGACCGGCATTCTTTGACAAACCAGGCGTTCTCCGGCGTTTTTTCACCGGAAACTATTATACGTTAAAAATGTATTTTGGTCAATCAAAAATACGATAAAAATGTATAGGCTCGATAAAAAATTTCCGGAGCGTTTGAAAAAACTGATCGAAACGCTGGGGTTATCTCAGGCGGAATTCGCGAGGTCCATCGACCTAAAACCTGCGTTTATCAGCGACCTAATCAAAGAACGCGCTAAAAGTTTTTCACAGGAATCTTTGGTGCGTTTGAGGACGGAACACAATCTCAATCCGCTTTGGTTGATCGCCGGAGAAGGTGAAATGTTCGTTTCTTCCGCGGAAGCGAAATCGGATCGTGAAACGGACCGTTATCGTACGTTGTTGAGAAAGTTGCGATCCAAACCGCGTCTGGAGGCTCTTTTGGAGGATATTTTGGAAATTCCGGATTCCGAATTGGAATCTTTGAGTTTGATCGTGGAAAAATTCAAAAAGAAAAAGTAATTAACGTACTTCTAATTTAGAAAAAGCTAAATCGATTATCTCCGAAACATAAGCATGTCTTAGAACTTGGATCGATTCCGTAGACGTTTGAAAATCCAGTTCGAAACGTTTTAAGGCCGATTCCACTTCCCAAAATAGAAGTTCCCGTATTTCCTGAGCGGAGTCCAATTTTTTCACCAACAACAAGTGCTATTTATTTGTTTAGTATGTGAATGCCCCCCGACAAAATCCATCCAAAATCGGTAAATGTGTTTTTTTTTCGTCTTTCTCGGATCGCTTTTTCTAAATCGGTGCATATCGACAAAGATCGGAAATTGGACGCGAAATTTTCTCTATGTCACATTACTTTTCGAAGCCCGACCTATGAAAGAACGTTTCCGTTTTGTCGAAGACTGATAATTTTATAAAAATTGAATATACGTTCGGCCACATGGATCGCGGCATGATTTTCTTCTTTTGTCGATGGTTCAAATTCGGAATTTTGACGAAAGATTCGGTTTGGTTTAATCGAAGAATTCGTATTCGTAAGTTTTGCGTTAACCGCGTTTTATCGAATTTGGCCGAGGATGAATGTGCGGTCCCAAATCGGTTCGTTTCGAAAGCACTTGACAAATTTTGAATGTAATTCAAAGCCTTCCGCATGAGTGCTATTAAAGGTAATACAAGAAAAGGATCCCTATTGAAAACCGTAAAACGGGAGGACGATCGGTCCCAAAAAAGCGGCGAAATCCGTAAGGAGGACGGCGCTTCCGAAACGACGATTCCTCGTCTTTTGAGAACGAAAGAAGCCGCGTTTTATCTGAATCTTTCGGTGAGAACGTTTACGCAATACGTTCTCGATTATGAAATCCCGTTCATCGAATGGAGTCCTCGCGTAAGAAGATTTCTCGTCTCCGATTTGGATCGTATCGCTCTTTCGCTCAGAACAAAACGGCAGGTGAGTTGAAGTATTCCGTTCTTATCCTTCCTGAGTCGCGGAAATTTCGTTAGCGGCGGATCGATCGTAATGACGTCCGTTGTCGCCTTGGCGGCGGGAAGTTCGTATGGTATCTTTTACATACGATCGATAACGGTCGTATCTTCGTAAAACCCGCCCGAGTGCGGGTTCTCGTCGAAAAGAGGGCTCATGGAAGTTTCAAAGATTGGTCGATTAAAATTAGGAATCAAAGATTTATTGGTGATTTCGGGATTTATTCTCTCGGCGTCGTTCCAATACAACGCCATGTATAAGGATCATGAGATCCGGATCGTGAAGATAGAAACCGAGATGACTTCGATTTCGAAGGATTTATCGGAAATCAAAACGGACGTAAAAGATCTGATCAAACTCGCTTCGATCAAGGTCAGGAAATCGGAATAAAAACGAAGAAGAAGTAACGCGGCTTTCCCTTCGGGATTAACGACAATGTATGGAAAATGTATTTCAGAATTTTATAATATTCTCCGGAATACGTCCAGAATCTCCGATTTCGTCACTTTGACGACGTATGATTGATGCGCGCTTTCGGAGGATCGGATCGTTGCAAACGAAAAGACGTTTACGATTCCAAGGATCAATCGGAACATTTTGACCTCCCGATGAAAACCAACGAGATTCCTTTGGGGATCGTGAAAAAGCGGAGATCGGGACGAGCTTTGCCGTTATTTAGAAACGGGAAACCATTCCTCGGAGTTCCGAGCGCGTTTTATCCGGAAAAGATAACGATCGATCTTCCGTTGCGATCGTGTACGGTGCTTGACGGTTCCGTCCGCGGGATTTATATGTTACGAAAGAAATTTCAGATCTTTTTTTTCGGGATTTTTTCCGTTTTTTACGAACCGAAACGACTCGAACCGGGACTTTATACGTATGAAAGACAGGTCTTTTACTCAACTTTTAGAGAAGGCGAAATCCGGAGATCGGATCGCTTGGGAAACTTTGCAGAATCGGTTTTCCAAATTCGCACATCGTTACGCTTCGAAAATCCTCAAAGACGAGGACTTGGCTCAGGACGTGGTCCAGGAATCCTTTTGGGATCTTTATCGCAACGTGGATAAAATCCGGGTTTTGGAATCCTTTCCCGTTTTATTAAAGAGGGCTTTGGTGAAACACGGGGATAGGATTCTACGCAAAAAGGAGAATCGAAACTCTTCTTGGTCCGATTCGGTTCGGGAGGGCGACAAGGAAAAGGTGCACTCGGATTTTTGGAATCGGGAACGTAACGATCGGATTTTTAAAAGTCTGAACCGTCTCAAACCGGAAGACCGGAAACTTATCGAACTTTACTATTATAAAAATTTCACGTTAGACGAAATATCAAAGTCACAAGGTAAAACCCTTTCGTTCATTAAAAGAAGACATTCGATTCTCAAGAACATTCTGCGCGAGGGAATCGGAGAATGTTTCCGACCCGAAGCGCGTCTTCGTCTTCTTGCGGCGTAGGTTAGGATCATGGAAGCCGCAACGTTTATGCCTTCGCCGACCATCGAGTCGTTGTATCTCGAACAGAGAAAGGTTTTTCTTTGGGGAGAAGTGAACGACAATTCCGCCCGTTATCTGATAGACCGTTTTTTGTATTTGGAAGCGGTCGATCCCACACGGCCCATCACTCTTTTCATCCATTCTCCCGGAGGATCGACGTACGCCGGTTTGGCGATCTTGGACGTGATGAATAACGTTCGTGCCCCCGTGTATACACACTGTTTAGGAATGGCGATGTCTTTCGGAGCGGTGTTACTTCTGTGCGGAGATAAAGGCAATCGCGCCGCTTATCCGCACAGCAAGATTCTGATTCATCAGCCGCACGTTATGGGGGAATTTAAGGGCCCCGCGGAAGACGTGCGGATTTTCGCGGAGTCGGTAAAGCGGGAGAAAGATCTTTTAAATCGGATTATGGCCGATGCGACCGGACAACCTTTGGAGAGGATCGTTCGTGATACCGATCGGGATTCCTGGTTTTCCGCGCAGGAGGCATTGGAATACGGAATGATCGACAAGATCGTGGGTGCGGTTTAAATTCTAAAGAACGGGTTCGTAGGTTTTTCGGATTCGTTCCGTTTTTACGGTTTTGGCCGCATTCTCATCACGAAGGACCCGGGAGAATCCGGCGCAAAAAATCGTCGTAAGGAAAAATTCTTTTTACCGGAACGATCCTAAGTGAAACCATACCGAAGGAGAGTCGTTTTATTTCGGCTCGTCTCTTCGTTCTATGAGAATATTCTTTGCAGCGGCCCTGACGTTTTTATTTTCCTTTTCCCTATTCGGAGAATCTTCGTCCATTCGACGGGGAAAGGTTTCTCAACTCGAAACTACGGGCAACTTTACGCCTTTCGTATATTTTATCCGCGACGCCGAAGGCGCCGATCTTAGGGAAAAAATTATTTCCGAAAACGGCGATCTGACTTTCAAAAACGTTCCTGCGGAAATGGTCGCTTTCGGATTTACGAAAGACACTCTTTGGCTGTATGCCCCTCTGGAAAACGATTCGGAAAAGGATTATTACGGTAAATTCGAAATTTATAATCCTTATCTGGAGGAAGTGGATATCTTTTATCGTTATGATAAGGACGGGAAAGTCCACGAGATCGCGGCGGGAGCCAACCGTATTTATCCGGAAAATTACCCGACTCTCGATTTTTATCTTCGTCCCGGCGAAACGATTCGTATCGTCTGCAAAATTAAAAGCGGAACCCCGCTTCGGATTCCGATCGTTTTGGAATCCGAGAAAAAATACGGTTTCACCAAACAATTCCGATCGATCATAGTCGGTTTGACGTTGGGTTTCGGTATAGCGATGAGCTTGTATAATCTTTCGCTCTATTTTTTCTTTCGAGCAAGATCCTACTTCTATTATTTTATTATGATTTTCTTATTTACTTCCTATTTGACCGCCTGGGACGGACTTTTGCTTCCCCTTTTCAGGCCGTACTACGGGAGTTATTATCTTCCGGCAACGCTTTTTCTCATCTATTCCGCGACTTTGTTTCTTTTTCTTTTTGCGATGGAATTTTTATTTCCCGAAAAAAAGGACAAACGGGCCGAGTTCGTTTCGTGGATTTATCTTCTGGCCAATCTTCTTTTTTTTCCGCTCTCTTTTCTGTTTCCGAGTTTTTCCAATCAACTTTCCTACTATTGGGCGCTGTTCAATAATCTTCTCATAGTTTATTTCTGTTTTAAGAGGATACGGGAAGGTTTTAAACCCGCGAAAGTCCTCCTTTTCATTCATTTGATCTTTCCCGTCGCCGCGGTCGTGACGAATCTGAGTGCGACGGGTGCGATTTCCATAAATTATTTCTCACTCCATATATTAAAGATCGCTTTTATAACCCAGTCCATTCTCTTTTCGATCATTCTCGTGCAAAGGATCAAGGAGTTGGAATTCAAACTTACCGAAGGACTTCAATCCGAGATTAACAAAAACATCGTTCTTTTGAAAAAGGAAATCCAACAACGCAGGGAAACCGAATGGGAGTTGATTCAGGCCAAGGAGATCGCTGAAAAAGCCTCGAAAGTGAAAGGCAGCTTTCTCGCCAATATGAGCCACGAAATCCGCACTCCGATGAACGGCGTTTTGGGAATGGTCCAACTTTTGGGAACGACCAAACTCACCGAAGAACAAAAAGAATACATCAATACGCTTTCCGGTTCCGCCAAATCGTTGTTACAGATCATCAACGACATACTCGATTTTTCCAAGATCGAAGCGGGAAAAGTTGTCCTAGACAAAGAAGTATTTTCGATACGTTCTGTTTTGGATGAAATCCACGATCTTTTGCGTCCGCTCGCGCAGGTAAAAAAAATCGGATTCCATTTGGAAGGTAAGTTTGAAATCCAAGAATTCGTTTCCGGAGATCAATTGAGGTTGAGGCAAATCCTATGGAATTTGGCCGGTAACGCGATCAAATTCACCGCTCAAGGCGAGGTCGTTCTCAAAGTTTCCCAAAAAACCACCTCCGATCAGAAAGCGGAAATCGAGTTCACCGTTTCCGATACGGGCATCGGGATTCCGGAGGAAAAACAGAAGCAGGTGTTCGACGCGTTTTCACAGACCGATTCCTCGACGGCGAGAAAGTTCGGCGGTTCCGGTTTGGGATTGAGTATTACGAAACAACTCGTGGAGCTTCAAGGCGGAATTCTTCATCTTGAAAGTAAGGAAGGTCAGGGTTCCAAGTTCTCTTTTTCGATCGTTTACGATATCCCTTCGGAAGCGGAAATCGAGTCCATTTTAAAACCGGAAACGATATCGGATTTGGAAACGGTTTCCGCCGAAATTATATTAAAAAAGACTAAAATTCTCGTGGCGGAGGATAACGAAACCAACTGCCTTCTCATCGAACGGATTCTAAAGAAGTTAGGATACGATCCTGTCGTCGTTCATAACGGAAGGGAAGTGGTCGAAAGAATGCAGATCGAAAGTTTCGATCTGATTCTTATGGACATTCATATGCCGGAAGTGGACGGCATCGAAGCGACTAGATGGATTCGGTCTCGAAAAGGGAATTCGGAATTTCCCGTCATCATTGCGCTCACCGCGGATGCGATAGAAAGCGGTGTGGAACGTTTTCAAAAACTCGGAATGAACGATTGTCTTATCAAACCGCTCGATCTTGTCTTACTCAAAAAAACCTTGGATCTTTGGATCGATAAAATTGAAGAAAAACGCAAACGCGATTGACGAAGATTTATTGCGCCTCGTTTCGATCGTTTCGGATTGTTTTTAGGTCGAATTACGTTCGAGTTCGGTCCGTCAACACAGGTTCGGCGGCCGAAGTATATTCGGGAAATTTAATGTTTATCGTTAACCACGATCGGTCCCCGAATTTTCTCGGAGTTCTCCGGGTTCGATTTCGATTTTTCCCCCCGTCAAGGTGGTGATCGTGCGTAAATCGGAGAAAACCCGCTCGAATACGGGAAAACGAAAACGTTCCAAAAGTACCGTTCCCGTAGCCGTAGAAGCGTAAAGTTTTTGTTCGTTTAACATTTTACGGAAAAGTTGCGCTCCGATTCTCGGGCGTATTCCTCCTTCCTCCAAAAGTTTCAGGCTTTGGGTTAAGTTTAGAATTTCGTCTTTCCGTAACGGGGCGCTTTTTAGGAAATTCAAAATCCGAGTCGTTATAAAAAGAGAATATATGTCTTCACGTTCGAAATGTCCGGACGGGATCGCCATCGAAGTCAATCTGGAGAGAAAGATATCCGATTCGCTTCTTTCCGGAAATCCGGAAGCGATCGGAGAATTCGGGGTCAGATAAAAAAGGGAAGCCCCCATGAGAACGGGTTGTGCCGCGTTGAAGCGGAGCGTTTGGATCATCGATTCCAAGGTTTCCATAGGAAGCCCTAAGATTTGATACGACGTGATTTGAAATCCGAGCTTGAATCCCTCGTGTACGATCTGCAGATATTTTTCGATCGTATGCGGGCGTTTGGTGGTCTCTCGTACGAGTTTGTCCGAACTTACCAGAGCGAGGTTGAGATTGGTGAATCCCGCCTCTTTCATCAACGAAAGAAGTTCCGCGTCGAGACTTAGATAGGATATCCCGTTCATCGCGACGAATTGGACGTCCTTTTCGGGAAAGGCGACGATCAGTTCCTCGCAGAGACGTTTCATTTCCGGACGAAAGAAGGTCAGATTGTCGTCTTCGAAATCGAACACACGATACCCGAGCCGATACGATTCCTTGATTTCGTTCAAGACATTTTCCACCGTGTTTCTTCTGTATTTGGTTCCGAACGTGGTATGAACCGAACAAAAACTGCATCGATGTGGACAACTTCTGGAAGTCACGATGAAACGCATCGGCTTCCCTTCGAATAGATAGTGTTCCTTGGCAAGGGAAGATAGGTCCGGAGGAGGAAGTTCCTCCAATGGAAAGTTATCTCCTATCGGATTGATTCTGAGTTCCCCGTTTTCCTTCCAACCTAACGACAGAACCGATGTGTAGTTTTTTTTGCCTCGAAACTCCATTAGAAATTCATAAATCGCTTTTTCTCCTTCTCCTCGAATGACGAAATCCACGTTTCGGTGGGAAAGCATCAATTCCGGACACGCGGATACGTGCGAACCTCCCATCAAAACGGGAACGTCTAACGCGGATTTGACGGCGTCCGCCGTTTTTAGGGCTTCGCGATAATAGGGCGAAAATAGGGAGGAAATTCCCACGAGATCCGGCCGGATTTTTTTCGTCTCTTCCGTTATCTCTTCGTAAGAAGCTCCGAAGCGGAAGTATTCGAAAAACGCGGAAAACGGACTTTTATCTCGAACGGGATAATAGGATCGCAGATATCGTAGTTCCTGAGGAACCGGTAGCGTCCTTCGACCCGCGAGTTTTTCACCGTTGCTCCGATGAAAATCCCGGATTACAACTTCCACATCCGGCATATACTTTCCGACGGCCGCTTTGAGATAACAAAGTCCGATGGGTTGTAATCGTATGTCGGTATCGTAAAAATCTTCGACCGGAGGTTGTATGAGTAAAAGCCTCATGTTCTACCATGGGACGCGGACTAAAGCCTGAATCAAGCGACTTCGTTTAATCCAGATCGTCTCCGATTTTTTTTATACGTTGACCGCGCGTGTTTTACGGGTTATAATACGCGGGCGATGAAAGGAGATGCGGAAATGCCCTACAAACCGACACAACCCTCTATGGATCTAAGTAAACTTCTGGTTCGTATCGCGAAAGATACTTCCACCGGAACCTTGGAAGGAGTTCGTTCGCTTCTTGCCGAATCCTTCGACTGGTCTTCGAAACAACTCTCTCAGTTGTCGGACGCGCCTTTGATACAGAATACCAATTTCGGAGAATTTCTTTCCAAATCCTCCGAGTCGTTGCGGGCGGCCGGCGAAAAAACGGAAGCGGGTTTGACGCAAGCACTGACTTCCACTGCGAACGCGATGTATCAGGCTTTGGAAGCTCTGGAACACGCGGACCATTCCGTGAAAAAAAAACTCTTCGAAAACATTCCGGTATCTAGCATCGTAGGAGAATCGTTCGCCGGGCTCGTCACCGTTTCTCAGATAGAAGCGTCCTTTCGTTTAAACGGACAGGACGCGGATTTCGAAACGATCGTGGAGGATTGGAAACGTTCGAAACTGGAAGGTCTGATTCTTTGTATTCCCGGTTTGTTCTGCGACGAAGGACTTTGGAACGCACACACGGCACGCGGACAATCTCCGTTGTCCGAGGTTATGATCGGGGAAGGTTATTATCCTATCTACGTGCGTTTTAATCCGGGTGTGCATATTTCGTCTAACGCCAAATCGCTGTTAGACTTGATGGGAAAACTCCTAACTTCTCCTGAGTTGAACGATAAAAAGTTCGACGTTATCTCGTACAGTCAGGGAGGTCTGATTCTGCGGAGCGCTCTGTATCAATCCAAACGCGACGGCTCCGAGTTCGCGTCACGTATCGATCGCGCTCTGATCGTTAATTCGCCGGACGGCGGATCTTACATAGAAAAGATCGGTTTTTGGCTCGGGTTGGGTGCGGAGTCTCTGCCGATTCTTCCGGTCAGCTTGATCGGTTTTATCGGCAATCAGAGAAGCGACGCGATCAAGGATCTTTCGCACGGTATCATCCGCGAAGAGGATTGGATCAAAAACGATCAGATCGGGCGTTATAAAAACGATTCGTATTTCGGCGAATTGGACGACGTGGACGCGTATCAGATTTACAGTCTGGTTTCGCGCGAGGAATCGAAATGGTCTTCTTGGGTCGGCGACGGAATCGTGGAAAAACCTAGTCTTACTTTGTTAAGCGACAAGGTCTTCCGCAAAAAAAAGAATCCAGAGTCCAGGGTTCACCTTCTTCTGGAAACCTCGCATTATCAAGTGGTAACTCATCCTAAAACGAGGGAAATTCTGCGCGATCTTCTGAGACGCGGGATCTGATCCGCGTAATAAAGAATTATAAATCTATAATATTTATTTTACGGAATATTATAGGAAAACGGGCGATAAAAGGGGAGAAAGGAATGGAAAGGGAGATCGTTTCTAAAACGGAAACGGCGGTCGTGGGAATTTCGATCGTCACCAAAAACGAGGACGAAATTTCGGGACGGGGAAAAATCGGAACTCTCTGGCGGAGATTTTACGAAGAGGGAATTTTGGAGAGGATTCCCGGCAAAAAAAATCCCGTCCACGTTTTGGCCGTTTATACCGATTACGAATCCGACGAAACCGGCGCGTATCGTCTGCTTATAGGAGCGGAAGTGGAGAGTCCCGAAAATGTTCCGGACGGATTGGAAATTCGTTATATTCCGAAAGGTGAATATACTAAAATCACGAGCGAACGGGGACCGATCGAAAAGGCGGCCGTGGGAGTTTGGACTGAGATATGGGGCGACGCGGAACTGAAACAAAAACGTAAGTTCGCCGCCGATTTCGAATTATACGATCAAAGAGCGGCCGATCCCCAGGATGCACAATTGGACGTTTTTATCGGAATCCGCTGACGTTTATGACTGTCCGGTTGCGGTTAACGTTCCGATTTGCGAACGGATCCGTAAAACCGCGGATCCGTTTCGTTTCGTTTTAGATTCCCCGAGTATCGTCGCAAACGGGATACGCGAGCATTGTCGGTTCCGCGTTTTCCGTGATCTTATAGCTGAACATATCGGCGATATCGGACGATTTGGCTAGGTAGTATTTGTTTCGATACGTATTCAGCCAGAGATACTGATCCTTAAACGTCCAACTTTTGTTTTTTTGCGCGGAACCGATTTCGCTTAACACGCCTTTGTTGCCCATCCAAATAGGATCCAACAAACCCATGTTTTTACTTTTGCAGAACGCCTCCGCCGATTTGAAATTCATCATAGTATTGCCGATAAAAGCGCAACGGGTCCGTTTGCTGAATTGATACGAAATTTGATCGGCGGGACAGGCCGAAGTTTTCGGAGTATCGGTTTTGGGTTCGGGTTTTACGTTTTGATTTTTGCTTTCGTCGGGTTGAGTTTGTTTTTTCGATTCTTCCGCAGGTCGGTTTTGCGCGGCGGCCAAAACACCTAAGGAGTAAGTCGAATCGATATCGTTTAATTCGCGGATACATTGATTCAGGATGGAAATTCCTCCTTTGAAATTATTGTATCTCGTCACGTAGTCTTCTCCTCGTTCGCACAGACGTTTTGTTCTCAGATATCTTCCGTGTGCGGAGGATTTTTGTGCGATAGGAAGTGCGTCTATCTTACGACCGACGTTTTCCAAGTCGCGTTTACTTTTTTGAAGCAATGGATCCGTGTCTTCTTTAGATTGTCCCGATATGCCGAGAAACGAGAATATCACTAACGGCAAAAAAAAAGTTTTAAATTCCGATTTCATGTTTTGTGCGACTCCTTTGTCTGCGAACAGTACGACCGCCTTCAGTGAAAAAAACAAACGAAGGCGGTCAATCGATTCGTAAAAAGAGGAGCCGTTTTGATTTCGCCAAACATACGTTTGATTCCCCGGCCGAAACGTATGATGCGATGTCGTATTAACGAAATAGCTTTACACGAAAGGATTTCGTATCGCGAGATCCTTTCGCAAAACCGCACGCAATATCATATAGGCGAGAAGTCCCATCGGCCCGAAAAGAAAGGTTCCGATTTGACAGGGTAAAATCAGCCAACGGGATATTCCCAACTTTTCCGCATCCGCGCTTTCCCAGGTTCCGATAAATAGGTCGAAGGCGAGATAATGGATCCAACCGGCCGTCAAAGCCGCTGGATTTTGGAATAAAAGTTGCACCCCTTCCAAAGATGAAAAGTTTCCCTGCGTTTGTCCGAAACTTCCGGCCAAAAGAATCGTATACGTTCCCCCGAAAAGGATCGTACTCAGAAGTACGGTAGTGATCGATTTGGTGTGTTTCCATTTGGGAAACGTCAAAAGAAGAATCCAACCCGCGAGTGCGAGATTGCTCGTTATCTTAAATATCAGCGAAGGTTCCACGTTATGCTCCTTTGATGCGTGTTCGATTTGTCCTGCTCGAAAAAACCGGGGATAAAATTCCGGACATCATTCCTAAAAATGATATCATAAAGCCGATTCTAAACGGAAGAGAAGGTCTGATCAGAGTTTGTCCGGACAACGCTTGTGCGGTCAGAGTTCCGACCAAGACGAGAAATGATACGGAAAAAATGCGGATCGCGACGACGGAAGTTTCCTCCGTAAATTTTAATACTCCGAAAACGAAGGCCAGAAACGGAATGAGTTGCATCGCGTGAATTCCTATGAAATGAGGAATTCTCATATCGCCCGCGACGGTACTCCAACCCAAGATCGGTATTCCCGGACCAGCGTCCGGCGCTCCGAACGTATGTCCTCCGCTCGCTTCGAAACTTCCCGCCTTCATCGCCTCCAGTTGTTCGGGTCGCGGAACCGTCATCCAAAAACCGAGAATCATTCCCAATCCTGCGATGATCATCGCCCATCCTAAAGATTCACGAAGCGCCTTTTTTTCCGTTTTTTGAAAAATCAATATCGCCGCTAAAATCATATGAGAAATCCATAATATTCCGATCGCGGTTCCCATTACGCTGAAGATCGCACCGTTTAAGGGCGTTGTTACGTTGAAATGGCTGGGAATTCCACGATAGGCTTGACCGAAAATGGCGACGTTTTCCACGGTCAGCATCGCGGTAACGATCCAGGACAATCCTCGGACGTATTTTTCATTTCCACGAACGTAACCCAATATCCAAACCAGGGTAAAGGAATAGGCGGAAATCGAAATCGCGAATTTGATCGGTTTGAGCCATACTGGCGCGCCCGTGACCGTTCTTGAATCCAGGAAAAACGCCGGAACGAGTACGAATAGCACGAGTAAGTTGACGACCCCGTTCCAAAAAAGCGGCGGGTTGTTTTTCAAAGACCCGTACATCACGCTTAAAATTCTCATAAAACCTCCCAAAAGGGCCTTGACCCGATCCAGCTGGATGTTTTCAATGCAAACATATTGTGTTGACTCTGTCAACATAAAAAGTAGTCAGTAGCAACATTTATGGAAAAAAAAGTCGCGTCCAAAAAGAAAACGGGAAAAAAACGGATCTCCGATTCTTATCATCACGGGGATCTAAAAAAGGCGATTTTGACGAAATCCGAGGAGATCCTGGAAAAATTCGGAATCGAAGGTTTGAGTTTACGCGATATCGCCGCCGATTTGGGGGTCAGTCACGCGGCGCCCTACAGACATTTCCCGAGAAAGGTGGATCTGTTGTTCACGCTTGCGATTCGCGGATTTTCCGATCTTGCGGAAGAGATGCGTCAGGCTTGGGAAAGCAGCGATGATCCGATAGAAAGATTACGCTCCGCCGGATCACGTTATGTGAAATTGGCGATCGCACATCCTAGAAGAACGGAGCTTATGTTCGGCGGGACCTTGGCCTGCGAATCGGACGCTCCCGCGGAACTTTTGTCCGTGGGAAAGGAAGCGTTTTTCGGACTGTTTCGGATCGTAGAAGACGGTCGTCAAAGGGGGGTTTTTCGCGACGAGGATGCGTACGATCTTTCGTTCTCGCTCTGGAGCACCGTTCACGGTTTTGCGGTTTTGACGAACGGCAGGCAGATTCCCCCGGACGTAGTTGAGACGAGAGGAATGGAAACGATTTTGAACTCCATGTTGTCGTCCGCGGTAAGGGGCATTCTACGTTGATCCTCTCGCGGAGAAATCCGTTGCGGAAAAATTTCCGATCATCGGAAAACGTTTGTGAATTGAAACCGCTTTCACAGTTTGAAACTTGTGGAGAGTTATTCGGATTCGAACCGCGCCGCAGGCGCGGTTTCTAAATTATGTTCCCGCTGCGGTAAAGGATTTCGTTGCGGAGCAGCCGCCGGATTCTGCGATTGTTTTTCCGTAGCGTTAGACGAAACAGCGCTTCTTAAAATTCGGAAAGAATTTTCGGACTGCCTTTGTGTCGCCTGTCTCGAGGAATGGAGGGTTTCTTAATTCGTACGGATGCGTTTTTGGACCCGGATGGTCCTCGTGATCGTCTAATAAAAACTCCCGTTTAACGCGGACTCGTCCCGACGAGTTCGAAAATTAGGATCCTTGGTCGAAACCGAGGGTCGAACGAATATTCTTGTCCGAGAGGTTCCCCTTGCTTTCCGTAGTGTCGATACGAAATCCAATTTTTTCCTGGATGATGATGGCCGCGATCATTCTGTTCGGCTCGATCGGATTCTCGCGTATGGGACTTTCCCAAATGCCGGACGTCGATTTTCCGGTAGTGAACGTCTCCTTTAATCTGATCGGTGCAAACGCGCAAGTGATGGAAACCGACGTCGTCGATCCGGTGGAAGAAGTTCTGATGGCTGTGGAAGGTGTGACGGAAGTTCGATCTACTTCCTCGGACGGCTCCGCAACGGTCACGGTGGAGTTGGATCTCAGTCGCGACGTGGACGTTGCCGTGCAGGAGATTCAAACCAAACTCGCGCAGGTTTCCAATAAACTTCCGGAAGATTTGGATCCTCCCGTGATCACCAAATCCAATCCGGACGATGTTCCTATCATTTGGATTTCCTTGACTGCGGTCGGTAAAACCGAACGCGAGAAAATGCTTTTCGTTAAGGATTTTCTCAAGGATCGGTTCCAAAAAATTCCCGGTGTGGGAGAAATCATTCTCGGCGGTTATGTGGATCGTACGATCAACGTTTATCTTGATCCGCTCAAACTTTCCAGGAACGAAATCGCCGTGGACGATATCGTCAATACGTTGAAGGAACAGAATCTCGAAGTTCCTTCCGGCCGTTTGGAAAATAGGACAAGCGAAATCAGTCTGCGCGCCGTCGGCGAGGTCCCTACTTCGGAACAGTTCGGAAATATTTTTTTGAATTCGAGAAGCGGTTCTCCTCTGTTCCGTTCGATCCGACTCAAGGACATCGCCGTCGTAGAAGACGGGTTAGGCGAAGTCAGGAGAATTTCGAGATTTAACGGTATTTCCGCCGTGGGAATCGGCATCAAAAAACTCAAAGGCGCAAACGCGGTTCGAGTCGGTGATCTTGTCAAAGCCAAGGTTCGGGAATTAAAACCAGGACTTCCTCAAGGATACGATCTCAACGTCTCCAACGACAATACCGGTTATATCCGTGACAGCGTCAACGAACTCGAATTCACTTTGATCTTCTCCGCGATTTTGACCGGTTTTGTCTGTCGTCTTTTTTTGGGGAATTGGAAAAGTACGGGGAACGTTCTCCTCGCGATTCCGACTTCGGTAATCGGAACGTTTTTGTTTTTATACTTTGCCGGTTTTACGATCAACACCTTTACGATGTTAGGTCTTTCTCTCGCGACTGGGATCGTTGTGGACGACGCGATTATGGTGTTGGAAAACATAACCCGGCACAAAGAGAAGGGGAAGACCTGGTTGGACGCGTCCCTGGAAGGCGCCGGCGAAATCCGATTCGCCGCGCTCGCGGCTACGTTAGCCGTCGTTGCTATCTTTCTTCCGGTCGCGTTTATGAAGGGAATCATCGGAAGATATTTTCTCGAATTCGGAGCGACCATTTCCGTTGCGGTATTACTTTCCCTTTTCGAAGCGCTCAGCTTTACTCCTATGCGTTCCTCTTTGTACGGAGAATCTCCGGGTTTCTCCGTTTCCAAATACGGAACGCCTTCCCGTTTCGACGTATTTTCCTCGGATGCGAAAAAAAAATTCGGTTCGTATATGGATGCGGTCTCAATTTTTAAAAAATCCGATCCGTATATGGAAAGGTTTCTTTCATACAGTACGGACTTTTACGCGAGATCCGTCGATTTCGTTTTAAAATATCCGAAGTGGATTCTGTTCGGATCGACTGCGTTATTCGCGCTTTCACTGGGTTTTTTCTTTCTACTCAAAAAGGAATTCATTCCCCCGCAAGACATGGGACGTTTTATCATACGGGCGCGTTTACCGACGGGATCTTCCCTTCAAAGAACGGACGAAACGATGAGGAAGGCGGAGCAATATCTTCTCACCCGAAAGGAAATAGAAAAATATATGTCCAACGTCGGCGGATTCGGAGGAACCGAATCCAATGCGGGAATGTTCTTTGTGACGATGAAGGAGATGGGACAGCGTCCAAAAAATCCCAAAACGGGAAAGGAAATCACCCAGTCAGCGTTTTTCGGAATTTTGCGGAAGGATCTCAAGGAACTCGTGCCCGAGGCGACGTTCTCCGTTCAGGATCTTTCGCAGCGCGGTTTTTCGGCGGGAAGAGGATATCCCGTCGAACTCGTGTTAACCGGTCCCGATTGGCGGAAGTTGTCCGAGTTGTCGGTTCGGATCCTTGAGAAGTTGAAGGAGAATAAAACGGTTCTGGACGTCGATACGGATTACGTTTCCGGTCAAAAGGAGCTGCGGCTCGTGACCGATCGAGAAGCCGCCGCGTTACGAGGCGTGAGTATGGCCAACGTAGGTAACACGGTCGGAACTCTGATGGGAGGAAAGAACGTTAGTCGCTTTACCGAGAACGGAAGAAGTTACGACGTTCGCGTTAAGATACAAAAGGACAAAGGAGAAAATGCGACCGTTCTTCCCGACATCAGCGTTCGAAACACGTTCGGAGAATTCGTACGTCTAAAGGAGGTGGTGAACATCCAGGAAAAGGAGGCGTTGAAGACGATTACGAGAATCAACCGAGAACGTGCGATCCGTATCTTCGGAAATCCAGCTCCTGCGCTCGGTCAAACCGCTTCCACCGAAAAGGCATTGGAAATCGCCAAGGAAATTCTTCCGGACGGTTATTCGGTTTCGATCACAGGTTCCGCAAAAACGGCCAAAGAATCGGGGGACAGCCTTGTTTCGGCTTTGTTTTTCGGAATTCTTCTTTCGTATATGATTTTGGCGAGTCAGTTTAACAGTCTTAAACAGCCGTTGTATATCCTTCTCGCGATGCCGTTCAGTTTTACGGGCGCGTTAGTCGCTCTTTATCTGTTCGGCCAATCTTTGAATATGTACAGTTTCATCGGTTTAATCCTACTTTTGGGTTTGGTCAAAAAGAATTCGATCCTTCTCGTAGAGTTCGTAAATCACGTGCGAGCGGAGGGAAAGGATATACGGGAGGCGATTCGGGAAGGTTGTCCGATCCGTCTGCGCCCCGTGCTTATGACTTCGTTCAGTTCGATCGCGGCCGCCCTTCCTCCCGCTTTGGCTCTCGGACCCGGTGCGGAAACTAGAATCCCTATGGCGGTCACGATTTTAGGCGGAATGATCCTTTCCACATTGATCACTCTGCTTGTGGTGCCTGCGGCGTATTATTTGGGGGAGAGGGGCGGCGCCTCGCAAAATAAAAAAACCGCCGCCCCTGCGTTCCAGTTTTCGGGGTCAAATCCTCCGAATCGGACGCCCAGAAATAAAAAGAAGGCCGGACGAATCGAATGAAAATTCAAAAAAAAGAATATATAAAATATCTAATATATTGTTTCAGTGGATTCTGCCGACTTTCGATTCTTTCTTTTTTTCTGATCCCGGTCGGATGTACGGACGACTCCGCGATCCGAACCAACGACGGAATCGTGGAGCCGCGCCTGGAGGAAGTGACCGGCGTGACCACGGAAAGGCTCCGTAAAATCTCTTCGGAACAGGAATTGAGCATAGAAGAATTGTACGCGTACGCGGTAGAAAAAACCGAGCGGATCGCGCTCAAAGAGGAGGCTATACAACAGGCCGATTCTCAAAAAGCGGCGGCCTTCGCCTCGTTTTTCCCGTCCTTGTCTTTGGTTTACAACAAGTTCTACCGGGTTCCCGGCCCGAATTCCCATTTTAATCCTTTTTACACGGAACCGAATCCGTATACGGGAAGTTCTTCGAGCAGTAGTCTTCCGCCCACCGTCGGACCCGGAACGAGGTTGTTGTTGAGTGTTCCCATTTTGAACGGGGTGAGTCAATATACGACTTACAAGGCTGCCGGCGCTCTGACCAATGTGCGGATAAACGAGGCTCGTTACGAATCGGGACGGTTGTATCTTGAAATCGCACAAGCATATTATAATGTTCTACAGTTAAAGGAAATCATTCTTTTGGAGGAGAAAAAGACCGAGCTCGTCCGAAAAACGATACAGGAACGGAGAAGGCTTTTTTCGCTCGGTAGAATTACCCGCGCCGGTTTGAGCGGGGCAGAGGCGGATTTTTCGAGATCGGAAGCTGCACTCGAGGATTTTCGATATCAGCTCAAACAAAGCGAAATGATTTTGGAAAGTCTCGTCGGCGCGGGAGAAGGGGGACTTCGTCTTGCCGTTCCAAAGGATCCGATCCGGTTTCCGCAGAATCTTCTTCCCGAAGAAAGAACCGCAAAACGATACGACGTGATCGCCGCACGGGAAAATCTGAAGATGGCGGAATTGAATCTCAAAAAGGCTTGGGGAGGTCATCTTCCTTCCGTTACTTTAAATAATTATTATACGATTCCGGAACACAATACTACGCCTAACAAGGATATAACGATGCAGCTTTCGATCAACGTTCCACTGTTATCGGCGGGAACGATCACGGCCGGAGTAAAACAAGCCGAATCGGCGGTCCGACAAGCGGAACTTCAATTGTCCCAAGCGAAGCGGATCGCTTCGGACGAAATCCGGAAAGCCTACGAGAGTTCTCTCAATTCTGCGAGGTTATTGGCTTTGTATGCGAAAGCGAGAAATTCCGCGGAATCCAATCTGAGCAGTCAGAGAAGGGGATTCAGTTATAAGACCGCTTCGCGTTTGGACCTTCTCGTTTCCGAGACTTCCTTTTTGGATTCGGAAATCGCCTATCGAAAGGCGTTTTATCAACATTCCCTCAACGCGGTCTGGTATTCGGTTGCGATCGGAGAATCTCCTAAATTAAAAAAATCGAAAGAAGAGGACGGAACCGCGAATTGATTTCGTTGTACGCTTGACATATCCTCTCCACGATTTTAACTAATGGGCAAAGTCGAGAGGTAGGATCCCCATGATAATCAGCAATTACTTTCAGGACAACGAAGATCTCAAACTCGTGTTTAACGATTTGATCGATTGGGATGAAATCGTTCACGCCTACGAACAAGGTTTTCACGACGCGGACGCTTATAAAAAGAACGGAAACGAACGTTTAGCCTATGCGCCGACCAACGTAGAGGAAGCGAAGGAATATTATCAATCCGTATTACAATCGTTAGGTGAAATTATGGGAGAGTTCGTCGCCCCCCGAAGCAAGGAAATGGATCGTATCGGACTCAAATATGAAAACGGAAAAGTTTCCTTTCCTAAGGCGCAAGAGGAATGTTATACGACTCTGCGGGACGCGGGTCTGATGCCGATTTCTATCAGCAGGAAATACGGCGGAATGGGACTTCCCGCGACCGTCCAATCCTTTATGTGCGAAATTTCGGCTCGGGCAGACGCTGCGTTTTGTCTCGCATACGGCAACATCAACATCGTAGAAATTATGGAACGATACGCTTCGGATGAGATGTGCGAAAAATGGATTCCGGAAATCGCCTCCGGCAAATACAGCGCGGCCATGGCTTTGACCGAACCGAATTACGGATCCGATCTTCCCAACGTCCAAACGAGAGCGACTCAGGACGCGGACGGAACTTGGAGAATCAACGGAGCGAAACGTTTCATCACGCACGCCTGCGGATATATCGACGCTCCTTCTGTCATTCTCACGTTAGCCAGAACCGGTTCTCCGGAAAGCGGTGCCCGAGGTTTGTCCTTCTTTTTGGTGAAAGGAACCGACGTTCATATCGCCGGAGTAGAACACAAGATGGGTTTACATTGTTCGCCTACGTGCGAGGTCGTTTTTGAAAATTCCCCGGGAGAATTGATCGGTAAAACCGGATACGGTTTGGTGAAGTATTCCATGGGAATGATGAATGCTGCCCGATTGACGATCGCCACACAATCTTTGGGGATTGCGACCGCCGCTTATTTCGAAGGAAAAAAATACGCTTCGGAAAGAATCCAATTCGGTAAACCGATCGAGCGGATTCCCGCGGTCAAAAAAATGTTGGATCGTATGGAGCGCGAAATTCTCGCCACGAGAGTTTTGATCGCGGAGACGGGAAAGGCGATCGATCTATATCATTGGCCTAAAGAACATCGAATTAAGGTGGAAGGAAAATCGGAAAAAGAAGTCGGTCAGGATGAAACGATTCGTCGTTGGGAAAAGTTGGCCGATCTGTTTACTCCTATGAGTAAATACTACGCTTCGGAAGGATGCGTGTCCATCGCTTCGGACGCGTTGCAGATTCACGGAGGTAGCGGTTATACGGAAGATTACGACGTAGCGCGGATTTATCGGGATAGCAGAATTACCACGATCTACGAAGGGACGACGCAGTTGCAGGTTGTGGCCGCGATCGGCGGGGTCGTTTCCGGCATGTCTCCTACCGGGCATTTGCGTCAATACGCGGAGGGGGAGTTGTCCAAGTTCTCGGCTTCCGAAGATTTAAAGAAGGTTTGGAGCGATCTGGAAACCGCGGTCGGTTTATATAAATCGATTCAGGAAGGAAACGTCAAAGACACGTTGGCCTTCGAAGTCGTAGAGACGGCGGCTCGTTTCGTTTGTGGAATGTTACTGGAACGTTCTTTGAAAGTTCTTTCCGGCGAGGATTTGGAGAAACGAAGAGCGGTTGCCGCCGCATACAATGTGGATAGTCTTGCGACCGCAAGCGCGAATCTGTTTAAGTTGGAACGCGCCGCGAAACAAGCGGTTCCGGCCTAACGAAGATTAGTCGGCGTTTCGACGATTTTCGGATTTTAATTCGATTCTCCGAAGGACGTGCGGAAAGCTCGTTCTTCGGAAGATCCTATTTTTCGGAAACGATAGATTCCCGTTTCCGTTCTTTCCTCAATGACGATCTTACGCTTCTGGTTTGGGATAAGGATTTCCTTACGAAGGGAACGGTTCCGCAGGCATTCATTATTCAAATAATATAATATTTGAATGTTTTTTAAAACGATGAAAAGCGGTTTCTATCTCCGAAAAGGAGGTTTTTCCATATTCGATGTTTCCTTAAATTTCCAACAAGAATCGGGCGGATATCGATTTCAACTGTATTCGGAACTTCTTAAAACCAACCGAACTTTGTCGAAATTCCGCGAAAGACGTTGATCTAAATTATTTCGCCAAGGATTCGAATTCGACGTCCCGGCGGGATGCGGGTATTGTGGCTTCGCGAAAATGTCAATCGTTTCCGATGTCTTCCTTCGGAGTGAATTTCAATCTCCGCCGTAACGATTTCCCATGACGGCTAACGTTACTGTCGCTTTTGCCACGAGTTTCTCCCTTTGTTTGTGATCCGCATAAACCTCCGAATCAACTACGATGACCGTAGCTCCTTGATAAAATACTTTCGCGTTACATCGAAGGCGATTTCCGATTCCGGGTCGAAGCAGATTGATTTTGAATTCTAAGGTTAGAATGATCTGTTCTTTTCCGACGAGCGTAGCCGCGGCTCCGCCTGCCGTATGATCCGCGAGTGTTGAAATTACTCCCGCGTGAACGTAGCCGTTCTGCTGAAGGTGTTTGTCTTTGATATCTACGTAACTCGTAAGTAATCCCGGTTCGACGTCACCGATTTGAATTTCAAGCAGATTGATAAAATTCGCCCTGTAAAAGATTTCGCGTACCTTCGTTTCGTACTCGGGGTTACGAGGTTTTGGTTTTTTATTCATGCGAGGTATGGTTTAAAAGTTTGATCGGAAGCTGCAAATTCTTTTGCGGCCTTTTTTAGGGTGAATTCCAATATTGTGAGTCGGCTGCGTAAAAAATGGACTCAGGATCGCAACGTAAGCGTCGATAAACTTCGCTGTGGGTCAGGTCGAGGTGGAAAATATAGCTGTAAGACCTGTGGAAGGTTGGAGTTCCCGCATTCATCATCTCTACGATAGAATCTCCGACCTCTACTTCCTCCAACCAAAGAAGATAATTAAAAAGATAACAACGGGAAACCCCGTGGGCCTGGGCAAACAACCCTAACAAAGCCCAACTCGCCGTGCTCAACCGAACGTTCACCCGTCTCATATGCGAAGTTTCGGAACTCGGCTGATATAAGGTTTTCCGAGCCTGATCGTTCAAACGTTTTGCATTCGAAAGATATTTTCCGTAGGTGCACAAAAATTCCGGAATTCTTTTCGGTAAATCACGCGCCTTAATTTCTCCGTAGCGAAGCCAGGTTTTTTCCGGAATCAAAATCGTCACAGTTTCCATCCGATTTTCCCGGAGGCTGGATCGAATTTCCTCTTCCGTATTCAACAGTATCGTTCCCATACCGAGTTAGGTTCCTGGTCGAAAACGTTCCGATCGGATTTTCCAAAAAAAAGTCGGATTCTAAAATAAAAAAACGAAACCGGAAAGGGAACAAAAATAGAAACCGCAGAAAATTCGCCTCACTGCGCGCAAAAACATCTGGCGATCGGAGGAAACGTCAAGAGGGAAGGGAACCGGAACTCTCACCAGCAAGGCCCACAACCAACGGCAAATCCATCGAATTCATCCACAAAATCCCAAAAGGACCGAACCCGACGAATAACCTTTGTTCTTCCTTTTTTCCGTTTTCGGTCTTCGGCGACGATTCACCGTTTTCGAAGAAAAAAGTTTCCCGTTCACGAACTCGAGTCGCGCAAATTCTTCGCAAACCCGATTATTTTAAAATATTTGAATATTCTTATTTTCTTAATGTCTCTGTCGCACCGCCGCCGGCCCAGGTGCCTTCCAAAAGTCGTCCGCCGTTTTTGACCTCGTAAATGACCGGATCGGGTTGTCCCCAATCGACAGTAAGAGTGCTGCCCTCTAAGGTACCGGTTCCCGTAAACGTTTGTCCGGCCACGTTCCAAGTGAATAAATATTGACCGCCGGATTGTGTGATCGTAACCGAACCTCCGTATGCGGATCCGTCCGGGTTGGTTCCGGCGACCTTATATTTACCGGAAACGGAAGCCGGGTTGATCTGGCCGATTTGTGCGCTTGCCGCGGAAACAAATCCGAAAACCAAAAGAGCGATCGAAATTTTGGAAATGATTCGAATCATCTGCGAATTCTCCTCTCAAAAAAGTGGGAGAACTCTGCCGGTTTCATTGAAAAAGTCAATAAATTATTCGTTAAAAATAAAAAACCCGATTTCCAAGATCGGACGTTCGGGCGTCTCTTTCGCAAAAGGGTTTGATTTCAAAGTCTATCTGTGAAAGATGCGAAAGACCGGGCTGGTTCCGCGCTCCGGCGAATCGCCTTCGGTCGCCCCTCCGGGGCGACCGCTTCGCGCGCTCCACATCCCTGACGCGTTGGAAACTCCCCTTCAGGAAACGGAATTTCGCGACAAAACAAACGGTCCTGGTCCGTAAAACACCCGGGAAAAAAAGGAAGTATCGTCTATGTTCGGCATGAATTATATCCAATTCGACTCGATGACCCACGTCATTTTATATAAAAACGGAAACGTATCCAAGGAAGGAAGAGGACTTTCCTTTTTTTATTTCGCACCCACCAGTTCGATCGCGGCGATTCCTTTGGGAAGCAACGATCTTCCGTTCATATTCAACGAATCTACGAACGATTATCAGACGGTTTCCATACAAGGACAGATAACGTATAAAATTTCGAATCCGAAAGCGCTTTCGGAGCTTTTGGATTTCACCGTGGACCCATCCGGAACGTATAAAAAAAACGAAATCGAAAAACTAAATCAGAGAATCATAAACTACGCGCAAACCTCCACCTCTTCGTTCATCCACGGAATCGGTCTGAAGGATTCGATTCGATCCGCAAAAACGATAGAAACGCAGATTCTCCAGGGGTTGCAAAATTCCTCCGCGGTTTCCACGCTCGGAATCGAAATCCTCAACGTGAATATTCTCGCGATCCGTCCCAATCCGGAAATGGAACGCGCGCTCGAAACCGAAACGCGTGAGAAACTTCAACAGGAAGCGGATCAGGCGATTTACGAAAGAAGAAACTTCGCAGTCGAACAGGAACGTAAAATCAAGGAAAGCGAATTGAACACGGAGATCGCCGTGGAGGAAAAGAAAAAACAAATTTCCGAAAAACAGATGGAAGCGCGTATTTTGGAGGCGGAGAACAAACGTAAACTTAGGGAGATGCAGGTGCAGGCCGATATCTCCGTGGAAGAACAAAAGAAAAAGCTCATAGAAATGAAAACGAGCAATCAGAAAAAAGAGGCCGAAACGCAGGGATTCGTAACGGAAACGACTCTGAAGCCGTTCCGGGATATGGATTGGAGAACGCTCGTCGCCTTGAACAACAATCCGGATCCCAAGTTCAACATTTCTCTCGCCTTTAGACAACTTGCGGAAAACGCCGAAAAAATCGGAAACCTCAACATAAGCCCCGAACTATTGGAGAATCTTTTGCAGGAAAAAAAAGATTCTAAAAAATGAAAGTTGAATATGCAATTATCGTAAAGAACAAAACCAGACTGGAAACGCTAGTCGAACGTTTTAATACGAGACAACAGGCGAAATTCTACATAGAAAGGTCGGGAGGAAATTTCGACGATTACGAAAGGGAACACGAGGTCTTTCACGAATGTCTGGACGTAGTTCAAAGGAATTTGGCGAAAAAAATAAAATCGAAAATCGTGGAACGGATTTACGTTCCCTCGTTTTTGTTTTCGGAAAAGAACGTTGTCGTCACGATCGGTCAGGACGGACTCGTCGCCAATACTGCCAAATACTCCAAGGGTATTCCGATCATCGCGGTCAATCCGGATAAGGAACGTTACGACGGAATCCTACTTCCTTTCGATCGGGAAAATTTTATCGGCGCCGTGGACGACGTGATGGAAGGAAAGTATCCGCATAAAACGGTCCGTTTTGCGGAGGCGAGGTTGAACGACGGCCAAAGACTACTCGCCTTCAACGACCTTTTTATCGGTCCCTCCTCGCACGTTTCGGCTCGTTATAAGATTTCGTTTAACAAAAAGTCGGAGGAACAATCCTCGAGCGGGATCATCGTTTCCACTCCCTCGGGCAGCACCGGTTGGCTCAGCTCCGTTTTCAATATGGCGTACGGAGTGGTGGGTGTTTTCGAAAAAGATCTGAAGTTAAAGAGACCTTCTCTGAAAGAGGGACAACTTTTGTTCGCGGTTCGCGAGCCGTTTCAAAGCGTTCGGACCCGGATCGACATCGCCGCAGGAGTGTTAAACGAAGAACATCCGCTTTCGATCGAATCGTTGATGCCTTCCGGTGGAGTCATCTTTAGCGACGGAGTGGAAACGGATTATCTTAAATTCAACGCCGGTACGATCGCGCAAATCGGCGTTTCCAAGGAAAGCGCAAAACTCGTATCCGCCCGCTGATCGGAATTCCGACGGAAATTACCGAAGGAAAATTTTCTTCGTTCTGTCGCGTTTTTACAATCCTCGTTTCGAGCGTCGTGTTATAAATATTGCAAATACTTCGAGTCGAGTTTATGAAACCAACCCCGATCCTAAAAAAAGATCTTTTGATACGATCCCCTCTTGCCAAAGTTTGGGAAGGCCTGATCGATCCGAAGATCATCAAACTTTATTTATACGGAACCGACACGTTTACGGATTGGAAGGTCGGAAGTCCGATCGTTTTTACGGGAACCTGGGAAGAAAAAGAATACCGGGACCACGGTACGATTCTGAAATTTGAACCGGAAAAAATCCTTCAGTACGATTATTGGAGCGGATTTTCGGGACTTCCGGATCTTCCGGAAAATTATTCGCTGATTACGATCGAGTTGAGTCCCGAAGGAAATTCCACCCGCCTTCGTTTGACGCACGAAAACCTTCCCACACAGACGGCGTACGAACATTCGGACGGAGGTTGGGATCATTCGCTTCAAATTCTAAAAGAGTTTCTGGAAAAATAAAATTTCGCGGTAGGGATGTGAAGCGTGCGCAGCAGTTGTCTCGTTAGAGACAACCGAAGGCGTAAGCCGAAGCGCGGAACAAGCCCGGTCCTGCGTTTCCGTTTTATACGTCGTTTGCGGTACGATTCGCAGGAACCGCCCCGGAAACCATCGACCGGATTTTTTATGCCGCCGGCGGTTCCATCTTGGAAAGGATCTCGCGGATTTTGTCCTCGCTTCCCTTGGGTGTGAGTATCAGAAGAACATCACCTGCTTCTAATTTAGTTTTTCCTGTTGGAACGATATGTCCGTCTCCACGATAGATGAGAGTAATCAGGGAATTTTCCGGAAAGTTTAGGGAATAGACGAACTTCCCGACCGAAGTCGAACCGTAAGGAACGATGAATTCGAGAAGATTGGAATCGCTTTGTTCCCGGTTTTCGAATTCGAACGGATACGACGCCCTTTGTTCCAAAGGCGCGTCCAAACCGAGCCAACGGACCACCTGGGGAACGCTCGTTCCCTGAAACAACAACGAAATCAGAACCGTAAAAAACACGAGGTGAAAGATCTGATCCGAACCTTGTATTCCCTGTGCGAACGGGAACGTCGCGAGAATGATCGGCGCCGCTCCGCGCAATCCGATCCAAGAAACCAGAAGTTTTTCCCGGAAGTTATATCCGGATCGGAATAAGGATACGAAAACCGCGATCGGTCTCGCGCCGAACACAAGAAAGAGAGAGAACAAAATTCCCGTTCCGAATAAGGGAGGAATCCTACTCGGATACACGAGCAGACCCAACGTCAAGAACATGATGATCTGCATTAGCCAAGCGATTCCGTCCAAAAAGCGGAGATTACTTCGTTTGTGCACGAAGGACTGATTTCCCAATACGAGACCGGCGATATACACCGCGAGAAACGGGTTTCCTCCGATGAGTTCCGTGGCGGAATACACGAACAAAACGGAAGCGGAAATAAGAACCGGATACAATCCTTCGTATTCCAACTTGATACGATTGAGGCCTTTGTAGATTAAATAACCGAATACGAGTCCCGCAGCGCTTCCTATCGAAAATTGAAGAAGAATATGGATCGCAAGTTCCGCCGCGTTCGGGGGGGCGGGCCCCAAAAGACTGAGAAGGCTGACGGTCAAAAGTACGGCCAACGGATCGTTGCTTCCCGATTCCAATTCCAAAAGGGAAGTGAGTCCTTTTTTCATCCCCGTGTTTCTCGTCCGAAGCACGTTGAAAACAGCCGCCGCATCCGTGGAAGATACGACCGCTCCCAGTAGAAATCCTACGATCGGCGAAAATCCGAGAACGTAAACGGAAAAGAGTCCCATCATCGCCCAGGTGATCAAAACTCCCAGGTTTCCGAGAATGATCCCTTTCCCTAAGACCGGTTTGATTTTTTGCCAGTCGGTTTCCAATCCTCCGGAGAATAAGATGTACGCCAAAGCGATCGAACCGACCTGTCTCGCTAAGATGGGATTGTCGAAGTCGATGCCCCCGGGTCCGTCCGTTCCGGCCGCCATTCCGATCATCAAAAAGAGAAGGAGGGACGGAACTCCGAACTTCGAAGAAATGCGGAGAAGCCCGATGCTGAGTATGATCAGGCCGGAGAGCACGAGAGTGGTGAATTCAAATTCCATTCGATACCATTACAATTTTTTTGTAGTTTTGTACGCGCAAACGTCTGTTTCGCGACACAATTCCTCGCTTACATCCTAGGATCCTAGCTTTCAGAATTCGCTGTTTAGACCTTCTTTGAGTCGTATCCGAATCTTTCCCGCGTTTTTTTAGAAAAAAACCGACGGCAAAATTCTCGAAGTCGGAAAAAGGTTTCGGTTCTTTTTCTACCGGGATCCCATTTTTCCAATTCATTTTTTTATGAAACTGTCACGCTCGCTTTCGGGAAGTATCTACGAAATCGATTCTAAATTTTAGAAAAGACGAATATGAATTCGATGTTTATAGGCGAAAACGCGGTGGATTCCGAGGTTGTACTAGAATGGGCTCCTTTTATTTTAAACAAAGGAAAGGAAGAAGAACCGTTGATTTCCGCTTCCAGCTCGGCTTATTTCGACTTTAGGGAAGAAACGAATCATGAGGATCCGCATACAGAAGTTCGCGTTTTATCGGTAAACGCACGTATCGAGCGCACATCGAAACGGAATCGATCCGATCAGTTTAGAAAAATTGAATTCTTTTTGGGGATTTTTTCCCGAAAAAAAATTCGTAAAACAATATGAATCCTTTTTCAGAAAAATCCTTTCGGGACGAGGAAGAAGCCGCGTTGTTTCGTTTGGTACAAAACGGGGATCGGTTAGCGATCGGAAAAATCGTAGAAGCTCTTCAAGCCTGGATATAAAATATCGCCTTACGGATGTTATACGAATTGCAGGAAGCTAAGGACCTACGAAGGAGATTCTGATTCGGGTGGTTAGCGGTATTCCGAAGTTCCGGAACGAATCTAAACTTAGAACTTGGATTTAACGGATCGTGTTTATTTTAGGCGAAATATTTTCCGTAAGCGATCGAATTTTGGGGCGGGGCTTTTTGGGATCTTCAGAGAGCCAACTTTAGTCAAAAACTTTCACGCGCTCGAAAGGATGTTTATGAATCGGAAGTGCGGGCTCATAAATAAAAGAAATCCCTGACGGTGCTCTAAAAAAACAAAAGGTTTTATCGAATTAGGAATCGTTTTCGGAATTCGCACGAAGTCCGAATCCCAAGTTGCGGTCTTTTCCGATTCGCGGAGCTTGTGTGCTTCATTGGAAAAACGGTTCCGAGTTTTGATCGTTGT
>NZ_RQFA01000073.1:0-165000 GCF_004770155.1 Leptospira gomenensis
GGACGAGCGGGAATCCGCGAGCCCGGAGTCACGCGACTCGGAGCCGCCGGAATATTCCAAAAAATGAATGTAGTTCGGCCGACCACCGGCGGCTCCGAGACACGCCCCGAACCCCCTTAAGCCCGATCGCTTCTTCCGGACAAACCTTTCCGGAAAAAATTACAACGGAGCTCGAATCAACCGAAGAAAAAACTAAACTTTGATTCGACTTTCACGAGCTTCGTCGGAGATTGGGCTCGTTCCCTTTTTTTGGAACGACAAATCGTAGTTTTGTGGATTGGGAACGGAGAGGAATCAAGAAGCGATCCGAGTTCTTTTTTTCTGATTTTATTTCAAAATAAAATGACAAGTATTTTTACAATTTTTAGAATTTTACCTCTACTTTTACTCGTTTCCTGCGTTTCTTCCTCCCAGGATCGGGAACTTTTTTTAAATCAACGGAATCTTTCTGTCCCCGAAATTCGGTCCGGAAAGGTCTATCTTGCGGGTCATACCGGAGAACACGGTCGGGACACGGAGGAAATTCTCCTTTTACTGAAAACTCTGATAACCGATACGGTTAATAAGGACTTTTCCAATTTGCCGGATCGGGTTCCTCCTAAAGACGGATTACTTTTAGATTTAAAGGGTATTTGGTCTCGAGAAGAGATCCGAAAGGAACTCGGCAAAAAAGGGAACTATTTCGAAACGTATTTTTTCGATCGGGAACTTCTCAAAAAACAAAAGAATTCGGACAACGTTCGCACGGTCAGGGATTTATTTCTTCTTTCCGGCGGTATCGAAGCGGAATTCTATTACGAAAGTATGACGGAATGCGAATTGAAACTTAGATTTAAAGATAACATAGAACTGGAGAAGGAACTTCTCAATCCATACTTTAAGAAAGTGCAGGGGAAATGGTATCTTCACAGAATGTTTTGATAGAACCCGAACGGTTTTCATCCGGTTTTTCCGAAAACGGGACTCAACCGGGAATTTTATTTCGTAAGAATTCGAGAACGAATCGTTTTCTTCGAGCGATCCTTCGTTGTCTTTTTTGGGGAATCGTTTTCGTTTCGATCCAACCCTCCGACGCGGAAGTCATTCCCCTGGAATCCTCTTCTACGGAGGAAGATAAGAAAAAGGATTCTTCTTCCGGTAACAACGGAAACGGCGGTTCCGAAGGCCCCGCTTCTTCCCGCTCCTCCAAGGACCCGACGGAAACTTCGAACTTTTCGTCGTCGGTTCCGGGACAAATCCCTTTTTCCGCTCCCCCTTCGTTTTCGGGAAAAATCATAGACTGGGATGTGGAACGTCTTACCGAATATGCGGTCTCGAACAACCCTTTGTATCTCGCAGAAAAACAGAATATGGGAATCGAACGTGGCAAGGTGATCACCGCGTCCTTATCCAGAAACCCGATTCTACAATTCCAACAGCAGTTCATCGGTATGCCGGGCGGCGGCTCCCAATCCCCTCAGATTTTGGGAAACAACGGATCTCAGGGCGGCGCGACCGAGATCGCACCGGGTCTCTACCAAGATCTGGACGTTTACGGAGTCATATCCCTCCGCTCCAAAGTCGCCAAAAAATCGTTCGAGGCCGTGCTCGGCGAATTCGACAACTTCGACAGGTTATTCCGGCTCCGACTCCGTCAGAATTACTGGGCTTATTTATTTCTTACTAATTTAGTAGATTATAATAAAGAATTTTACGAAAATTACAGCGACCTACTCGAACTCACCAAGTTCCGCGTGGAAAAAGGGGACATTTCGCCGCTCGAATTCGAACGCCTGGAGCTCGAAAGAATTCAGGTGGAGAAATTCTACCGTGATGCGCTCGTCAGAAGACAGATCGTGGAAAAGGAACTTCGTATCCTTTCCGGAATCCGAGAAGCCGAAGGAATTTTCGCGTTTAAGTCGGAGATGAAATTCAAATCCCTCGAAGACCTCGGTCTCAATCTGAAGGATTCGAACATCGCGGCCGTGAATCGCCCCGACATCGCCGCCTTGGAAGAACGGGTCAAAGAGAAAAAACTCAACATCGATCTTCAAAGAAGGGAAAGTTTGGGTTATCTTCAGGTCGGCGGCGAATGGAGAATCAAAGGAAACGAACACTACGCCGGCGTTTTCGCGACTATTCCGATTCCCCTCAACGACCGAGGACAAGGAAAGGTCCTCTCCGCAAAGGAAGAACATAAAAAATTCGAACTCGCGCTCGAAGCCAAAAAACGCGAAGTGAACGAGGAAATCGAGGCTTCTAGAAAAGAGCTTCTCGCGCGAGAGGATCTTCTCGCCAAATACGAACGGATCAATTTATTACAGAAAAACAAACAGTTGGAACAAAAATCCAGAATCGCCTACGTCCGCGGCGCGTCCGATCAGGTGACCTTTCTGCAGGCCGAAAAAAATTATCTCACCGTTCTCAGAGATTACTACGAAGTGTTGTATCTCTATTACAACGCGGTGGAACTTTATAAGGCCGCAGTCGGAAAAAAAACAGAGAGGGATTAATTTGAATTCGTCCCGGAGATTTGTATGATCAGTTTCTTTAATCGATACAAAACCGCGATCGTGTTGCTCGCGGTTTTAGGAACCGGATATTTCGGTTATAAAAAGTTCTTCTCCAAAAAAGCGGAGGAGAAAAAGCAGGAGGTCGTAAACAAGAGTAGGTTTACGGTCTCCGAAGAGATTTTAAAACGACATCCTCTAACGTTAGTCGCCCTTAAGGAAGTCTCGAGTGTGGAGGAGGTCGCCTTACCCGGAAGAATTTCCTACGATCCGGAAAGTATGGCCAGAGCCGGATCCACCGTGGAGGCTAGAATCCAAAAAGTTCTCGTGCGGGAAGGGGATCGGGTGAGCCAGGGTTCTCCTTTGGCGATCCTTTCCTCCGTCATGCTCGGAGAGGTCGAAGCCTCTTACGTAAAAGCGCGCGCCAGTCTGGAGGCTTTGAAGTTACAAGCCGATCGGGCGAAAGAACTTTTCGATATGAAGGTGACTTCCGCGAAGGACTACGAGTTCGCCAATATGCAATACAAAACCGCGAGAACCGAAGTGGAAACCACGCGGATCAAACTCGAAAACTACGGCTTGACTCCGGGAGAAATCGCCGGAATCGAACGGGGAGTTTACGTCTCTTCCAATCTCGTTTTGAGAAGTCCGATCTCCGGAGAAGTCACCGAAAGAAAGGCGGTCCAAGGACAACAGGTTACGAGGAACGAGGACCTTTTTACCATCGCCAATCTTACCAACCTGATGGTTCTTTTGGAGGTTTATGAGAAGGATTTGGGTGCAATCTCCGAAGGGGACGACGCTCTTATTTATCCTTTGGGGGACGAAAAATCTCCCGGAATCCGAGGTGAGGTCGCCTACGTGGGAACGGTTTTGGATAACGTTAAAAGAACCGCAAAAATCCGTATCATGGTCTCCAATCGAAACGGTAAACTCAAGCCGGGACAATCCGTTACGGCCAAGGTAAAAGGAATGGTGGCCCAAACCGGTTCCGAACCGAGAAGGACGATTCCGATCGAAGCGGTGCATGAGATCGAGGGGAAATCGATGGTGTTCCTACGAAACGAGGATGGAAGTTTCGAAGCGGCGGAAGTTGTCGTGGGTGATACCGTAGGGGACGAGGTGGTCATCCAATCCGGAATCCGGGAAGGGGCGCAGGTCGTTTCCAGAGGTTCGTTCATTCTAAAAAGCGAATATTTGAAGTTGTAAGAATTTTACTATTTTTGTGTTGACTTAGCATTTATTCACTACTAAGTTGTTTAGTATGAAGGACCTGACGGACAAACAACAGGCTGTTCTTACGTTCATTACCGGAATTATCAAAGACCGAGGATTTCCCCCGACAATTCGGGAAATCGGAGACGAGTTCGGAATCACCGCAAAAGGCGCCTATGATCACCTCAAAGCGATCGAAAAAAAGGGATATCTTAAGACCGCCAAAAACCAATCCAGGGCCATCGAGCTGATTCGGCAGAGTCCGATGGAGTCGTTGCCCGTGCAAGCCACGAGTATTCCCGTGATCGGCCGGGTCGCTGCGGGACTTCCTATCTTTGCGGAAGAAAACATTGAATCCTACATTCCGGTTCCAGACGAGATGGTGAAACCGAACGTTCCCACCTACGCCCTTCGGGTGCAAGGGGATTCCATGATCGATGCCGGGATCAACGACGGAGACATCGCCATTATCGAGAAGAGGGACATCGCGCGCAACGGAGAGATCGTCGTGGCTCTCATCGACGACGAAGCCACTCTCAAAGTATATTATAAAGAACAGGATCAGATTCGGCTGGAGGCCAGAAATTCTCAGTACAAACCGATTCGTACAAAGAAGGCCTCCGTTATCGGAAAGCTCATCGGCTTGTACAGAATTTACTGATTGACAGAGGGAGAAAGTCGATCGAAACTTCGGACGAAGTGTTCTCCCAAAAATCCCTCCTGTTCCTTCTGATCTTCCTCGCGCTTCAATGCGGATCTCCGAAAAAAGAAATCACCGACGGTGATTTAAAGCGCGTTTTGGAGAGAGTGAGTATTGCAAGAATCAACGCCAACTTAAAGGCTTCTTCCGGAAAAGCGGCTCCGAATGATCTCGTTTTTTTTCTGGAAGCCTGTACAGTTTATCGTTTGGATCCCGATTCCGTATTTGAACGGTTGAAACTCAAGAATCCGGGACTTTACGAGGTATGGATCAAAGAATATGAAAAATAAAGAAAGGCTGGTCTGGATCGGAATCGTTTCCTTCCTCAGCTTTGCACTCATTTTACCCAACGGAAGCGTAAAGGGCATTTCCAAAACCGGAGAATCGTATCTTCAGATTTTCCACGAGGTTCTTTCCTTCATTCAAACCGATTATGTGGAATCGGTGGACGACGAAAAACTCTACCAAGGTGCGATCCGAGGATTGATCGCCTCTTTGGGAGATCCGCATTCTCGGTTTATGGATAAGGACGATTTTTCCCAACTGCAGGAAGAAACCAGAGGGAGTTTCGGAGGTTTGGGAATGGAGGTTTCCTTTGCGGACGGCGCGATCGTGGTCATTTCTCCGATAGAAGACACACCTGCGATGAAAGCCGGAATTCTGCCCCAGGATCGAATCGTGGAAATCGACGGAAAAAAAACCGGAGATCTTTCCTTATCCGATTCGATCAAATTGATGCGCGGAAAAGTCGGGACTTCGGTAACGATCAAACTCGAACGTAAAAATCAAAAAGAGCCCATGACATTGACCTTGGTCAGAGAGATGATCAAGATACGTTATGTGCGTTCTTCCTTTTTGGAAAAGGAAAAACTCGGTTATATTAAACTCAATCAGTTTATGGGAAAGGACAGCACACTTTCCGAATTCAAAAAGGAATTGGCGGCCCTAAAGGAAAAAGGTGCGGAGGGTTTGATCGTGGATCTACGAATGAATCCCGGTGGTCTTCTGGATCTTGCGATCGCGCTTTCCGATCTTTTTTTAAAACCGGATTTAGATATAGTATCGGTCCGCGGTCGAGGCGGGGAATTGGTGCGGGTATTCCGTTCCACTTCCTCCGGAGATAAGGCGATACAAATTCCCATGGTGGTTTTGATCAACGAAGGTTCGGCCAGCGCTTCCGAAATTTTCGCCGGAGCGATTCAGGATCACGGAAGAGGAAAAATTCTCGGGACGGTTTCTTTCGGGAAAGGTTCTGTGCAAAATATCTATCCTCTTTCGCATAACACCGGTATTGCGCTTACGATTCAGAAGTATTATACTCCAAGCGGTAAATCGATCCATGGAAAAGGCATTCAACCGGACGTGTTGGTCAAGTCGGTGGAGCCGACGGAAGACGATCGTTTTTATATCCGAAAGATGGCCGAGAAAAAAATGTTGGAGGCTTTTGTTGCCAAAAATCCGGTTTATTCCGAGGCCAACTTTCAACTTTTCGAAAAGTATCTTTCCGAAAAGGGTATGAAACTTTCGAGCGACGTCGCCCGGTTTTTGTATAAATCCCGGAGTAACAAGGAAGGACAAAGTCCCCTTTTGGATTTGGATCTGGATCCTCAGATGAAAAAGGCGATCGAACTTCTCTCCGTTCCCAAGGAAGGAGAAAAAAAATAGATAAGCCGGTGATCGGAGTGGGGATCGAAACCAGTTGCGACGAGACTTCGATCGGGATCGTCCGCGATGGACGGGAGCTGCTCAGCCTTAGGATTTTCAGCCAGATCGACCTGCACAAACCGTACGGGGGGATCGTTCCCGAAATCGCATCCCGTGCGCATCTCGAAAAAATCAATCCGCTTCTCGAAGAGGCCATGGAAGAAGCTCGGGTGAGTTTTGAAGACTTGGAATACGTCGCCGTTACTTCCTCCCCGGGGTTGACCGGTTCCCTGATGGTCGGAGCTCAACTGGCCCGTTGTATTCATCTGGTTTACGGAACCCCCATTCTTCCGGTTTGTCATTTGCAATCGCATTTTGCCGTGTTACATTTGGAGGGAGTTCCCACGCAATTCCCGGCTTTAGGTCTTCTCTTGTCCGGGGGCAATTCCGCAATTTATATCTTGCATGAGTTCGGGAGAATGGAACTCCTCGGAGATACGATGGACGACGCTTTAGGAGAAGCCTTCGACAAGGTAGCCGGTCTTTTGGGACTTTCTTATCCGGGTGGTCCGGAGATCGAGGCAAAAGCGCAGGAATACCGACCTTCTTCCGATGAAACGCCCATTCTTCCTCCGCTTTTACGCAATCTTCCCCAGGACCGGGTTTCGTTCTCGTTTAGCGGATTAAAAACTGCGGTGATGGTTCTTCTGGAAAAGGAAAAGGACCGTAGTGCGGAGCAGGTCTGTTGGAATTTCCAAAACTCCGCTTTTGATCTTGTGGAGCGGAATCTCAAACGGGCCGTGGCGCTTACCGGGATTCGTCGGATCTACGCGGCGGGAGGGGTTCTTGCCAATTCCACTCTTCAGAAACGATTGCAGTCCTGGGCGGAACGGAATTCTGTGGAACTTTTCAGTCCTAAGAAAAAAATTTATTGTACGGACAACGGCGCGATGGTAGCTACGTTGGGATACTATTTGTTCCGGAAAGGTTACAAACGGGATATCGATTTTACGGTGAGTCCATCTAGACAGGAGATCTTTTCATGAAACTCAAATTAAGTTGGGTTCCCAACACGTTGACGTTGGGAAATCTTACGATGGGGTTCAGCGCTATGTTGATCGCTTCCGAAGCGGGATCGAGAGGCGGCAGTGAATTGCAGGCGTATACGCTCGCCGGGTTTTTTATCCTTCTCGCGGCGCTTTGCGACGGTTTGGACGGAATGGCCGCCCGCGCGCTCCATGCTACTTCCGAACTGGGGGCCGATCTGGACAGTCTCGCGGATTTGACCGCGTTCGGTATCGCTCCGGGATATCTGATGTATCAGATGGTCCTTTCCGAGTATAAGATCGACGTTTTCGGAAAGGAGGATTTGTTTCCGATCGGAATGTTGGTCGCCGCTATTTTTCCGATCTGCGCCGCGTATCGGCTCGCGCGTTTTAACGTCGCCCACGATCCGAAATCGTTTACGGGTTTGCCTTCTCCTGTGGCCGGTGTGACCGTAGGTTTTTTCCCGATTTTTTTGAACGCCAATTCCGCTCCGCATTGGATCACGATTTCGGCCTTTGTTCTGATCGCGATCCTTATGGTTTCCAACATACGTTATTCGAAACCGCAAGCCGCGATTCGTTCTAAACTCACTCCTACGAGGGTGTTCCTACTTGTAGCGGGAATTACTTTACTTTTGGTCTTGGTAGGACTCAACCGATGGCCCTGGCTCATTTACGGTTTGATTTTCTTTTATATCTTTTCCGGGATCATGACCTTTTTGATCCATCTCATTCAGGAATTTAGGGTCAAACTCGACTGACTTTCGTTGGTGTGGGAACTCATACGGACGTTTTCGATTTCCGTTCGCATCGGAACCGGAGGGCGGCTGGACTCAAAGAACCGTGGCACTTCGAGGAGTTCCTACTTTTTTCTCAAACGATAGATTCGCCGTTTTAACGACGAATCTATCGGAACAAAACTCGAATACCGATGGAAAACCCTCGGTCGAGTTTTCTGCGCCGGACCGTCCCCAAACTTCCGTTCATCCACCAATCTTCCGTTCATCCACCCAATCTTCCGTTCATCTACCCAATCTTCCGTTCATCTACCCAATCTTCCGTTCATCTACCCAATCTTCCGTTCATCTACCCAATCTTCCGTTCATCTACCCAATCTTCCGTTCATCTACCCAATCTTCCGTTCATCTACCCAATCTTCCGTTCATCCACCAATCTTCGTTCCCAACATTCGAAATCGTATCGAGAACGTTCCCGACTAAAACGGAAACTGAAGTTGTACATTGATCCAAATCCCGTCGTCCAGACGTTCCTTCTTTCTGGAGTGACTGACCGTGAACGCCGCATACGGAGAAAGAAGACGCATTCGAAAGGAGGAAATTCGATCCGTAAAGATCAAACTCGTTTCGTCGCGAGCGGTTCTTGCCTCGAAAAGCGAATCGGTTTGATTCTCCCGACCTTGAAATAAAAACGCCCCTTCCAGATTCCAGGAATCATCGAGACGAAACGACCATTTCCCTTCGAGGATCGAGTCGCCGTTCGACCTCCATTCCTGACCGAATTCGATCGTGAACCTTTTTTTTTGGAGAGAATAATACAAACCCTTTCCCCAGATTTCCGCAGAATATCTGCGCACCGAAAGTAGAATTCCGCCTAACTCCCCGTAGACGATCGGGGCCTTGGCACCGAAAATTTCCCAACGTTTCGTTTTCGATTCGGAGCCTTTCGTTTCCCTCACGGAATTCCGTTCCTCGAAATTCCGTTCCTCCGATTCCGCGGAAGCCGATTTCTCGGAAAGGACGCGGTTCCAAGCCCGGATCCATTCCATCGAAAAATAAGAACGGATAACGAGGCCCGAGCGGACCAAGGACGCTTCTCCGGAAAGATCGTTTTTGTCGGGATCGGTCGCAAAAATATCCGTACTTTTTCCCTTGTAACCGGTCGTTTTCCATTCCGCGTCCGAAGTTTCCGAAAAGACGGAGGAGAAAAAAGTTCCGTAAAACGTTTTGTCTTCACCGGCGGTCTGGATCCGGGATACGATCCGAGGACCGTTCCAACCGAAACGTCTTGATTGGAAGTTTAAGGAAGTGTAATGTCTTTTTAACTCAGGAGAATAAGCGAATTCTAATATTCTCTTCGGAAAAAGTAGATAGAATCCGGGACGTTTGATCGCCTCGATTTCGGAATAATAGAATCCAGCGGACCAATCAGCCCGTTTTAACGCGGCGAATCCGGAACGCCGGATCGGTTGTTCGATTCCGGGAAGAGCCGTGTAAAAATTCTCGTCCCTTAGGAAATAAAAATTTTCCAAAGGACGGAATCGATGCCCTAACGAAAGACGAAACGTTTCGTTCTCCCAAATCCCCGAAATCAAGGCGGTTCCGTTTCTGGTTTCCAAAAAGACAGTTCCGCAAGGGAAGCCGGTTTCGGTCGATTTCGTAAAATCCTTGTTTGCCGAAGGACGCGTTTTCCCCGCGGTCGAGCCGTCCTGAGTTTTCGCGTAAAAGGAAACGAGAGGAATTTCGCAGTTCGATGATTTCAAAAACCAATTTTCCTTCGCCGTTCGGGAATATCTGGATTCGTAACCTTCGAACGTAACCCCCGCTCTGGATTCCACGCTTGCGATCGGATCGGAGGTGGCTATCGTCGCAGCGATCCACAAAAACCGCGAAAACGTCCGAAACACAAACGTCGGAAACGAAAGAGCCGGACGTTTTCGCGCGTAGTTTCGAACGAAACAAAAGGATCGTAGAAATTCGTTCGTTTTCCGAACGCCCCGCGAAGCCGAAGCCGAAGCCGAAGCTATGTCGTCTAACGTGAACGAACGTGCTTCCACCGCCGTAGGTTTCAAGAGGGGTTTCCTTTTCGTCTCGGTTTCGGATTTTTCTTTCGCAGCAGCGCGAAAACCTTCGCTTGATCCCGATCGGAAAGCGTTTCCAAAAAGGTTCCGAAATCCTCCGCCGAACCGGCGCTTTCCCTGGAAATCCTCAAAGAAGAATCCAAACTCAAACCGAAAGAAAGCAATTCCTGAAGACTCAACTTTCTGATCGTATAACGCGTGATCGGTGAAACGGATTTGCGCGTGACAACGGGACGTTTCGGATCGATCGACGAAATTTCGGAAAGCGACTTCGAAACGTTTTCGTTTCCGGCGGAAGTTTCCGATTCCGCGAAATCCCATCCCCATTTTCCTCCGATCGAAGAATCCGAACTTTCGCTTCCGAATCCGAACACGGAAAATTCGGCCTTGTCCCAGGTCCAACCGATTCCGAACGAGTACGAATCCTCCCGTCCTTCCGGACGATTCTCCGTATGAATCCTGGAAATTCCGAAAATCAAGTGCGCGCCCGCACGCAAAGGAGAATGGAGCAACAAGGAAACGCTGCGGAACTCAGAGCCGGTTTTCCCGAGAAGCTGGAACCCCTGTCGCTCCGGGATTTCGAAATGAATTCCGAAAACGAGAAGATCGGATTCTCCCCGTTCCCAGCCGAGTTGTACGGAAGAACGAACTCCGCTTTCCGAAAACCAAGCGGAACGAAATCCCGTAAAAAAACGGAAGGAGGAATCGGTTCGGTCTTCGAGACGTATCGTCTCCTTTTGGAGGAGCCCGAAGCCGCTCCAACGATTTCGATTCGGGAGACGGATTCCGTTGCCGAAGCGGATCGGATATTGTCCCCAAATTCCCACGTTAGGCGAAATACCCTTGAGGGCGGTTCCCGAAATTCCCAACGAGACGGAGGACGTTTGCCGGGTTTCCAAAAGCAGAAGATCCGGAATTCCGTTTCGGGGGGAAGTCGGTGCGGTCGTTTCCGAGGACAAATTTCCGACGCAGACCAACCAGAGACAAAGCGCCGATTCCGAAAAAAATCGAAGTCCGTACGGAAACGGCTCGGATCGAAGGAAAACGGATGGTTGTTGCCTCACGCCGGAACGGTTCTCGCCCGACTTCTCGCGGAAGAATTCGATAAAAAAAAACGTCTTGTTTCGAAAAAAAAATCCGCCGCGGTTTTTTGTCCGGGGGAGAAGTTAAGATTTGTTCCAGAAACGGAGGAAAACCGCAAATCCTAAGGTCCAAAACGAATTCGGAGCAAAAATCTCCGCTTTCCTAAAAAAAGGAGCGTTTTGGATTGACATTTACTACTGTTTTGATTAGTATATACATATCCGTTTAGTAAAAGGAATTGTGGTTTTATTTGTTTATGTCGTCTAACTTATTAAGAATGGAGAGAAGACTATGATCATTCGATCTCTGCAAGAATCAGCGAATTACCAGAGAAAGCGGGGTGGTCTTGCCGGTGCAGGCCCGAATTGGAGGGAACGTACCCGTGCAGGAGAAGCCAACTTGAAGTCCTTTGCGGATTATCTGGAAGAAGCCTTCGAAGGGGAAGTGGTTCAGAAAGGGACTTGGTTTTCCGATTCTCTTTCCGAATTGAGTAAAAACAACCTGAAGCGGATTTGAAATCTGGCGGAAAACTCTCGGAACGGTTGGGTTCTTTTCCCGATCCCAGAACGCGAATTGCGTACGAAGCCGAAGCCCTGGAAGATTGGGAACTTTTGGCGGTTCTTTTGGGAAGAGGGAATCGAGCTCAGCCGATCGAGGATTTGAGCCGGGAAATTCTGTATCAAAGCAGGGGATTGGGAGGGCTTCTTCAAAAAAAAGTTCCGGATTTGATTCAAATTCCCGGAATCGGAAACGCAAAGGCAACAACCTTGGTGGCCGCCATCGAATTTGCAAGACGTCTGAAGTGGGAAGGGTTGAAGGGAAAAACCTACTCGTTACGACAACTCGTGGATTATCTTTCTACGAGTTTGATTCCGAAAAATAGGGAATGTTTCGTGCTCATCACACTTTCCCCCGAAAACGCCCTTTTACGAGCGGAAATCGTCGCCGTAGGAAGTTTGGAAGAGGTAGGGGTTCAAACTCGGGATCTTTTGAAAATCATTCTGAACGATGCGGCCTCGTCCGTGATCATCGCACACAATCATCCCGAATCCGGTTCCAGGCCAAGCAAAGAGGATCTTTGGATCTACAAACACTTCGGTAAACTTCTTCATTCTCTCGGCTTAAAGCTGATCGACCAGTGGATTTTTGGAATTGACGGGATCTATTCCTGCAAGGAAGGTAAGGTTCTTCAGGCTCGAACGAAGTGTTGAAACGGTTATCGATTCTTTGGATTCTCGTGCGACGGGATTACGCGTTGCAGTTTGCGGGAAGTTCCCTCGGTATTTCTTGGATGCTCGTTCAAAATCTCAGTTTAATTCTCATTTATACGATCGTATTCTTTTTTTTGAACGTGCGGGGGAATGCGGCCTCCGACTCGGATTTTATCGCATATACGTTTAGCGGACTTTTATTTTGGATTCCTTTGCAGGAATATATGATCCGCGGAACTTCGATTTTGACGGAAAACCGACAATTGATCAAACGTTCCCCTTTGGGTCCGGAGATTTTTCTCTGGGTTCCGTTTGTGCAGATGTTGATCCATTTTTCGGTCACGGCGATTCCCGTAGCGATCGTGCTCGGTATATTAGGAAAATTGAATTTATTTTCCTGTTTGTCGGCCTTACCATTGATGTTCGTTACCGGATATTTATTGTCGTTTCCGCAAGGATATTTAGCTCGCGCGAACGTAATTCTCCGCGATATCACTCCGTTGATCCGACTGATTTCCCAGTTTTTTTTCTGGTCCTTGCCGGTGCTTTACGTATCCGACGGTTTTTTGAGCCAAATCAACCGCTGGAATCCGCTTAATTTTCCTCTGGAATTGTTTCGTTATGTTTTGTTAAACGAGGCGGTTTCCGCGTTTCATTGGACGGAATTCCTTCCGTATCTTATTTTTTTTCCCGCGATCGGCGTATTGAGTCGTTCTAAATTTCATTCCGTGATACTGGATCATCTTTGAGTTTACGCGTCGAAAATTTAAACAAGGTTTATACCGGATTCAGCGGACCTTCCAAAAGGATTTGGAACGTTCTATCCTTGGGTTTTCTCGGCAACGACGTACGTTACGACGCTCTTAAGAACGTAAGTTTCGACGTTCGCACCGGGGAAATCGTAGGATTGATCGGTCGAAACGGGGCCGGAAAATCCACTCTTCTCAAGGTTTTGACGGGAGTTTCTTCCTACGATTCCGGAAAAATTCAAAAGTCGGGTTCCTTGCGTTCCATTTTGGAATTGGGCGTGGGATTTAATCCGGAACTTTCCGGAGAGGAAAATCTGTATTACAACGGTTTGGTTTGGGGTTTGAGCCCGCAGGAAATCCGCTCGTCCATGAAAGAGATATTCGAGTTTTCGGATTTATTAGAATTTAAGAATATTCCAATTAAGCAATATTCTTCTGGAATGGTGATGCGCCTCGGTTTCGCGCTCGCCACTTTTTCCAGACCGGATATATTGATCGTGGACGAGGCACTCGCGGTAGGAGATGCGAGTTTTCAACAGAAATGTCTGCATCGTTTCCGTTCCTTTCAGGAGAAGGGAACGTTGACCCTCATCGTCAGTCACGATTTGGAACTTTTAAAATCGCTCTGCTCCCGCGTATTGATTTTGGAGAAAGGGGAATTGGTTTTCGACGGAGATCCGGTCGATGGGTTCCGACATTATATGCAGATCATCGCCGATTCGGGGAGTTCGGAGGAATCCGTTCTTCCGACCGATAACGGTTCGACGGTGGAGCAACTTTCCGTTTCGATAAAACACAAAGGGCAGATCAATCCGAAACTTCTTCCGGTCGGAGCTTCGATCGAAATCGAGATCAACGTCCGATTCAAAACGGACATTCCGGATTTGACCGCGGGTTTTCATATCGACGACGCCCGAGGAATTCGCGCGTTCGGAACCAACAGTTTTCATTTAGGAAATTCCCTCAAAAATGTCCGAGCCGGAGAACGGGTGAACGTTTCGTTTTCTCTTCCTCTCAATTTTTCCGCGGTCAAATATTCTTTAGGAATCGCTTTACACGAGGGAGACAACCACGTAGGTCGGAACTACCTTTGGAAAGACGGAGTTTTGTCTTTCGAACTGGAACGTCTGGGGATTCCGAAATTCGAGGGCGCGGCTTGGATTCCCGTACAAAGTCGTTCGGAAAAAGACGGTCGATCCTGATTTATTTTTCTTTCTAAGTCCGGAAAGACCGAAATTCTGGTCTTCAATATGAAAGTTTGTGTGATTGGAAGCGGTTATGTCGGTTTGGTCGCGGGAGCCTGTTTTGCGGAATACGGAAATCACGTAATCTGCGTCGATAAGGACGAAACAAAAATCGCAAATCTAAAACAAGGAATCATTCCCATCTATGAACCAGGTCTTTCCGAGTTGGTTCTCAATAACTGGAAGGAAAAACGACTGGAATTCACCACTTCCTTGAAGGAAGGAGTCGAAAGGTCGGATATCATTTTTATCGCCGTAGGAACCCCCACGTTGCCCGACGGTTCCTCCGACCTTAGCGCCGTTTTTGCGGTGGCCAAGGAAATCGGCAAATCCATCAACGGATACAAAGTGATCGTGGATAAATCTACGGTTCCGGTCGGAACTGCGGCTCAAGTTAAGGCGATCATCGCAAACGAAACGAAGTCGGAGTTCGACGTCGTCTCCAATCCTGAATTTTTAAAGGAAGGAGCGGCCATCGACGACTTTATGCGTCCCGAGCGTGTCGTGATCGGTTCCGACACGCAGAAAGCCGGAGATTTGATCGCACAATTGTATGCTCCTTTTGTTTTGAACGGCAATCCGATTTTAAGAATGGGGGTCGTTTCCGCGGAGCTTACGAAATACGCGTGTAACGCATTTCTCGCCACAAAAATATCCTTCGCCAACGAGATCGCGAATCTTTGCGAAGCGGTCGGAGCCAACTACGAGGATGTGCGGAAGGGAATGGGAACCGATTCAAGAATCGGAAGACAGTTTCTTTACGCGGGGATCGGATACGGCGGTTCCTGTTTTCCCAAGGACGTTCGTGCGTTGATCAAAACGTCGGAAGACGAAGGCGCTCCTCTGCAGATTATCCGTAAGGTCGAAGAAGTCAACGAGTCGCAGAAGATCCGACTTTATGAGAAAATCGTAAAATTCTACGGTGAATCCGGTCTTGCCGGAAAAACGTTCGCCGTATGGGGTTTGTCCTTCAAACCGGGAACGGACGACATGAGAGAAGCTCCGTCCATTCCCTTGCTTTTGAAATTACATGAAAAAAACGTAAAGTTACGCGCCTTTGATCCCGTTTCGAAGGAAACTTCCAAGGTTTATTTCGATGGAAAAGTGGAATACGCCCCCGATGCCTACGCGGCGTTGCAAGGGGCGGATGCACTTTTGCTTTTGACCGAATGGAGGGAATTCCGGGAACCGGATTTCGGAAAGATCAAAAGTCTTTTAAAATCGAACGTAATTTTCGACGGAAGAAATCAATATTCGCCCGAACTTATGCAAAAGGAAGGGTTCCGTTATTTTTCGATCGGAAAGCCGAACGTTTGAATTTTCGTTTTAGGAGATCCTACAACGGGATTTCACCGTAGGATCTCCTAACTTCCGAAGAACCGCTAAAAAATCGAAGTTCCGTCAGAAAGAATCGACTCGAAGCGGTAGGAACTCCCGTAAAAAGACAAGGCTCGAGTCAATGGAAGGAGTTCCGACCAAAGAAAGCCGATACCACCGTGCCATCCGTCTTTTACGTTATTCGCAAAACGGACGCGTCGAAATAGACTTCGTTGCGTATCAGTTTTCGATCCTCGATTTCCACGATGTCGCATCCGTAAATTTCGCGGATCGTTTCGCCGATCGGAATCCGCGCTTTCCACTTCAGAGTACAACCCTTTTCGGTGGGAAAAATCTCTTCGGCCGTCCAAACCCAAGCGGGATTTTTTCTCAAAAGCGGACGCAAATAGGCGGAAAGAACCGTTTTACCTTTGAGCCCTTTGGTCAAAAACGGATCCGAATAAAAAACGTTCTCGTGGTAAAATTCGGCAAGGGTTTTGTATTGATTCGGATTTCCTTCCGAGGTCCAAGCGCCTAACCACTGTTTGATGAAAAATTCCAATTCCATTCGTCAGAGCCAATCCGAAAACGCGCGCTCCGGTTCCGGTCCGTTATAATTCCAGTGTCCCATCTTACGACCGTTTCGCGCTTCTGTTTTGCCGTAAAGATGAAGGTGATAATGCGGATTACCCAGCGCACGATTCCAAAGTGTGGAACCCGGTTTGTAATCCTCTCCAAGAATGTTTTTCATCACGACCTTGTTCGTCGGAAGTCCTTCCGCTTTCGGTACCGGCAATCCGCAGAGCGTCCTTAATTGAAGCGAAAACTGCGTTAGAGTTCCCGCGTTTTGACTGAAATGTCCCGAGTTATGCGGTCGTGGTGCGAATTCATTACAAAGAATTTCTCCGTCTTTCAGAAAAAATTCGATTCCAAAAACTCCGACATAGTCGATCGTTTCGGCGAGCTTCCGCGCGTATTCAATCAGACGCTTTCGAACCGCTTCCGGAAAATTTCCGGGATGAAACGTGAGGTCGAGAATATGATTGGTATGGACGTTCTTGGAAGGTTGAAAATACGATACTTCTCCGTCGGAGAAACGCGCGAATATCACAGAGGCCTCTTCGGAAAAAGGAAAAAATTCCTCCACGATATGATCGAGTTTTTCCAACGAGGAAAGGGCTTGGGCAAGTTCGTTTTCGTTCTTACATTTAATTTGACCTTTTCCGTCGTAACCCATCGTATTCGTTTTTAATATACAAGGGTATTTCGTTCGAGATAAAACATCGGCTTTGTCTTTCTCCTCAAAAACCGGATAAAAATTTACGGTCGGAATTCCAGCTCGAACGAACGTGTTTTTTTCCTTCCATCTGTTTTGGGCGATCCGGATACAATTCGGAGAGGGGTGAACCGGCAGTCCGTTTTTTTCGGAGAATTTTTCAATCGTAGAAAGTGCAATTTCTGGAATATTCTCGAATTCGAATGTAAGCGCGTTAATTCTTCGCAAAAAGGAGTTTAGGGCGTTTTCATCCTCGTATTCTGCGACGGTCTCCTTCGCTCCCGCGGCGGAAGCGGGAGAATTCCTTTCGGGAGAATAAACTTGCACCTCGTAGCCGTAAGGAATCGCTTCCAGGCAGAACATTCTTGCGAGTTGTCCCGAACCCATTACTCCGAGTTTTGATCCGGGTAAAAGAACTTCGGAGACCGTCACGTTAAGTCCTTGTTTTTCGAAAGTGCTTCGTCACGGATCTTTTCACGGTAACGGTCCAATCGTTCGGCGAGGGAAACGTCCCGTAAAGAAAGAATTCGAACCGCGAGTAAACCCGCGTTTTTTGCTCCCGCGGTTCCTATGGCCATCGTTCCTACCGGAACTCCGCCCGGCATCTGGACTATGGAAAGAAGGCTGTCCAATCCGTTCAACGTTTTACTTTGCACCGGAACACCTAACACGGGTAAGGTGGTTAACGAGGCTACCATACCCGGAAGATGTGCGGCCCCGCCGGCGCCGGCTATGATAACCGAATATCCCGTGTCTCTCGCGGACTTGGAAAATTCCACCATTAGTTCGGGAGATCTGTGTGCCGATACGATCTCCTTATGGACGGTCACTCCGAATTCCTTCAAAATCGTTTCGGCTTCCTTCATGGTTTCCCAATCCGAATGACTCCCCATAATGATCGCGACTTTTGCGTCCATTTTTTCGCTCCTATTAAGATCGTCCTATCGTGTTCCAACGTGGCAAGTATTATTAAACCGTATCCGCGGGAAGGCCTTCGACGAAACGCTCCAGCCTGATTCCACGAGACGCTTTGGCTAATACGACGGAGCCTTCCGGCACTTTCTCTGTGAACGTTCGAAGCAAATTCCCCAACCCGTCTTCCGTATCCGGAAAATGAAACGATAGTTTAGAATCGTTCGAACGTTTTGAAAATTCCCTTTGAATCAAAGTCGAATCGGCGCCGAAGGTAAACAAACCTTTCAAATTCTCGAAACCGGCGCAGACTTTTCCGAGCTTTTTGTGAAAAGATCGGGAATGTTTTCCCAACTCGCGCATATCGCCTAACACCGCGTAAAAGTCTTTTCCTTCGGAAAGTTGTGAGGCGACTTCGAGAGAGGATATCATGGATTCGTAATTCGCGTTGTATGTATCGTTGATAACGGAATATTTCCCTCTTTGAAAATCCAGGCGTTTGTTTGCGGAACGAAATTCCGATATGCCGGCTGCGATCCAATCTTTAGGAACGCCGATTTTCTCCAAACACGCGGTTGTGACGGCGACGTTCTCCAATAGTCTGTCCCCAGGTAGATTCCAAACCACCGGTTTACCGTCGTATTCCAATACGAATCCGGATGATTTTTTTTCGGATACTTTAAAAAAACGTTTCGTATCTGCGATTTCGAATGTTACTCCGTATTTTCCGGTTTTCTTATTTAGAATTTTAGAATATTCTCCCGAACTCGGATAAAAAAGAAACCCTCCTCGGGGCATTCCTTCCACCACTTCCGCTTTCGCTTTGGCTATGTTTTTCCGACTTCCTAAAAATTCGATATGCGCAGTTCCTATCGTAGTTATGACCGCGAAATCCGGTTTGGCGATTTTGGAAAGTCTTGCTATTTCTCCTTTGTGATTCATCCCCATTTCACAAACCGCGATTCTGGTTTTATCGTCGATTCTGAATACGGTAAACGGCAATCCGATTTCGTTGTTATAGTTTTTTTCCGTAACCACAAGCGCGTCTTCTCCCAGATTTTTTAAACAAGAAGCGAAAAGTTCTTTCGTCGTGGTTTTTCCGCTGGAGCCAGTTACTGCGATCACCACGGGGCGGAATCTCGATCTATGAAACGCGGCCAATTCGCCTAACGCACGTAAGGTGTCATCGACTATCATGGCCTTTCTCGTTTCGTCTTTGCTCAGTGAGGATAGAATGGAGTGGTTTTTTTCGCATAAGAAATAGGAAGCTCCTTTGGAAAGCGCGTCCGGAATGAATTCGTGTCCGTCCCGATTTCCTCGAAGCGGAACGAAAAGCGAATTCTGCTCCGCTTCCGAAGAAGAAGTTGTAATACTATGAATCGGTGGTTCTTTTTGAAAAAACGATTCGATCCCTTCGTCAACGTTTAGGACGCGACGTAAGGTCGCCGGATCGTAATGGAAAGCGGCTTTCATGCGTCCAGGATGCGGAGGCGGAGAGATTTGAAAATTCTAAAAAAACGTTTTGTTGTTCCGCACGACGTAGGCCGGTTCCTACGTGCTTCGGCGTTGGACTCGATCCGAGGAAAGATTTTATTCGGATGAAAAAACGCGAATCCTTGATTGTCGGATTTATATGGATGCAAGAGCTGCTCTTCGATTATGAAAAAAATATTCATTTACAATCGCCCCGCCTTTATTCCGCTCCTGTGGTATTGTTCCGCTTTGTTTCTGGGTGTTTTGCTGTTTTTGCCTCCTTATTTCTTCGTCGATTCCCGGATTCGTTCCTCGGACGGGTTTTTCGGGGATTTCTCCGTTTCGTTTCTCGGGGGCGCGGTTTTTGTATTCGCCATTTTTCTGTTGGCTTCGTTTTTGTTGTGGCTCGGAATAGCGCGTCTCATCAAATTCGAACGGGTTTCCGTTGATCAAGAATTTATTTCCATTTCGGGAGGCCTTTTTCTTTCTTCGGGGAAGAGGTTTTATACGGGAGGTCCGATTCGAATTCCGCTCACGTCGGACTTTCGGTTCCGGGCCCTCAAGGACGGATTTTCGAAGAGTGTCGGTTTTTACGTCGATTTGCCTGTGGACGGCGGTTGGCATTCTTTTTTGATCGTTCCACATTGTCCGGATCCGTTTCGTTTGGCCCGACGAATCAACGCTGTTTTAGAAGCGTTCGGTTCCGCTGCGAGGTCCGTCCACATGTCGGAACACTTGCAAAAACAATTGTATAAGAAAAAAGGCATGAAAGCCGGAAAAAAGGCGAAGGAAAAGGAAAAGTCCGTTTCCTAAATCCGGTTCCGATTTCGTGACGATGTTCCGACCTCAGTTGGAAGGGGAGATCCTACGTTCGGTAGAGCCCTTTTTTTTCGATGTAATTTCGTAAATTTGCGGGAACTCCCCGGTTTTCTCGCGAGATTCCGAATTCACGTCGTAATTCCGTCGAACTTACGGGAAGAAGCGGGTTGTTCAAAAACGTAAATTTCGAGGAAACCTCTCCTAGTTCCGGATTTTCAGGAATCGTTTCGGAAGTCCGTCGGAACACGCAGACCGTTTTTACCGAACCTAGGATTTTTTTCCAGTCCTTCCATTCGTGAAAATTTGAATAATTGTCCTCGCCGATCAATAGGTAGAACTCCCTTTCCGGGTAGGAACTCCCCAGTTCCTCCAAGGTGCGGACCGTGTAACTAGGCCCTTCCCGTTTTAGTTCCAAATCCAAAATCGTGACGTTCTCCTCGAACTCCGAGACAAATAGTTGCAGCATTTCTAATATAGCTTCCGGAGAAGAAGTCTTTTCCCCTTTGAGAGGATTTTGAAGATTGGGAACGAGAAACACTTCCTTACAGTCGGGAAATTCCCGAAAAAAAGAACGTAGAATCCCTGCGTGACCGAAATGGGGAGGATCGAAACTACCTCCGAATATCCCCGTCGGAATTTTGACGGAATCGTTCGTCACGGCTTTTAACCTCTGACTTGTCCGCTTCCGTTGACGTAAGTCGTCGTAGTGGTAAGATGGACGAGCCCCATCGGTCCTCTCACGTGCAGTTTTCCCGTGGAAATTCCGACCTCGGCTCCGAGCCCGAATTCTCCACCGTCATGGAAACGGGTGGAACAATTCACGAAAAGTGCCGCGGAATCCAAAGAGTCCACGAACGTTTTTGCCGCGCCGAGATCCTCCGTTACGATCGCTTCCGTATGTCCCGAAGAGGTTCTTTCGATAAAGGCCAAAGCGTCTTCCAAGGAAGAAACCGTTTTTACGGAAAGACGGAGATCCAAAAATTCCTCCAAATAATCCTCTTCTTTTACGGGTTTGCCGTTCGGATACAAAGCAAGGGCCGGGCCGTCTAACAGCAATTCGACGCCTTCCTTGGCCAGAGTTTCGAGTAATTCTTTGCGGAAGGGATAACCGGTATGAAGAATCAGATTCTCCGTAGCGTTACAAACTCCCGGTCTTTGCGTTTTGGAATTGATCACGATCGGAATCACCTTTTCCGGATCCGCGTCCTGATCGATATAAAGATTACAAACACCTTTGTCGTGTTTGACGACGGGGATTTTCGAATTCTCCGATACGAAACGGATCAGACCTTCTCCGCCCCTCGGAACCACGATGTCTATCGTCGAAGTCTGTTGAAAAAAGGGCAACATAAAGGAACGGTCGGTTTTATCAACGAAAGTGACCGCTCCCGGATCGATTCCTTCCTTTATTAGAATTTCATGAAATAGTTTCACTAAAATTTCGTTCGTTCGGAAAGATTCGCTTCCTCCGCGAAGAATACACGCGTTCCCGGATTTGAACGACAAGGCGCCCACGTCGATGGTGACGTTGGGACGGGATTCGTAAATGACCATCACGACTCCGAGCGGAACCCGTTTGGTGGACAGTTCCAGTCCATTGGGAAGAGTCAGCCCGCGGACTACTTCGCCGACCGGATCGGGTAGGGAAACGATCTCGCGCACCGCGGTCGCCATCGCTTCGATCCTCTTGTCGTTTAACAAAAGTCGATCCATCAGAGCGGAGGAAAGATTTTTCTCACGTCCTTCCTTGAGATCGATCTCGTTTGCCGCCAGAATTTCCGACCGTCTTTTTATCAGGAGTTCCGCCAAATCCAGGAGAATTTTATTCTTTTTCGAGGTCGAAAGGATCTTTAAAAAGCGGGCGGCCTTTTTGGCCTTGGAACATAGGTTTTCCACGTATTCCGTTTCTTTCACTGGGAACTTCCTCCGTTTCCGTTGCGGTTTTTGCGTATGATTTCCTTGATTTCCTCTTCTGAAAAAATACGATTTCCCGAAGGAGCGACTAACGTGCCGATTTCGTTTTTATCGAGGAACTCGCGTATTACGTGCATCTTTTTGCCGTTTAGAATCGCCGTAGGAACTCCCGCCTCCGAAAGTAAACCGGCGGATTTCAATTTGGTGAACATTCCTCCGGTGCCGGGACCGCTCGGGCCTCCGGCCAAATCCATGTCCTCTTGTTTGACTTCCCGCAAAAAAGGAACCGTGTTTCCTTCCTTTAAAAAACCGTCCACTCCGGTGAGAATGATCAAAAGATCCGCTTCCACAAGAAGGCTTACCAAAGCGGAAAGCATATCGTTGTCTCCGAATTTGACCTCTTCGGTCGCGACCGAATCGTTTTCGTTGACGACCGGAAGGATTCCCCAGCGCAACAACTGGGTGAAAGTGTTTTTAAGATTCTTATATCCTTCTTTGGATTCGAGATCCAAAACTCCGAAAAGAATCTGTGCGATACTCAGATTTACCTTGGAAAAAAAACTATCGTAAAGATTGACGAGTCTATTTTGTCCCATGGCGGCCAAAGCCTGTTTTTCGGAAAGGGATTCGCCGGAGGAAATGGAAGAGGGAAGTTCGCTTAACAAAAGTCTTCCCCGTGCGATCGCTCCGGAGGAAACGAGAATGACTTCCTTGCCCGCGTCTCGGAGAAAACGAATGTCGCTTACCAATTGAAAAAGAAAATCGTTCACTTCGGATTCGGGTCCGGAAAGCCGCGCCGATCCGACCTTGATCACGATTTTTTCCGCGTTCCGGATTCTTTCGGAAAGCGTATGTCGTTCCATAATCGTCGATTTCATAACTATGGATCCTGCCCTTTCGATTCCGAAAACGGATCGGAGTTTATTACGTTATGCGAAACATCGTGACTTTGCGAAATAGCGGAATCGTTTTCGTCTCCCGCGGAATCCGAATCGGCTACATCCTTCGGACGTAGCACTTTTTCGATTTCGGCTTTGAAGAAGGTTTCGTCCATCGCTTCCAACAAATCTTCCAGGTTGGTCCCGCGATCCGCTGAAATCGCGATGACGCTTCCCAAATGTTTCACCTTAGAGATCAGATCCTCGGTGAAAGAGGGATCGTCCCAGACGTCGATTTTGTTCAATACCACGAGATACGGACGTTCCAAAAGTTCCGGGTTGTATGTGGAGAGTTCGTTCTGTAACATCTTGAAGTCTTCTTCTATGTCGAGCGAAGAAGCGTCGAAAAGATATACGATCCCTTTGACGCGTTCGATGTGACGCAAAAAGGAAAGACCCAGTCCGATTCCCATACTCGCGCCTTCAATGATTCCGGGGATGTCGGCGACTGTGAATCGGAAGATGTCTCCTCTTCGTTTTACGACGCCCAGATTCGGAGAAAGAGTGGTGAACGCGTATCCCGCGATCTTTGGATGTGCGTCCGTTATTTTCGAAATCAAGGTGGATTTTCCTGCATTGGGAAGTCCTACGATCCCCACGTCCGCCAGAAGTTTTAGGGAAAGACGGAGAGACTTGTATTCTCCCGGTTCTCCCGGTTGCGCAAAACGAGGGGTTTGGTTGGTGGAGGATTTGAAATGTGTGTTTCCTTTGCCGCCGCGACCGCCCTTTGCTACGACGAACGTTTGTGATTCCGAGACGAAGTCGAACAGGAGGTCCCCCGTTTCCTCGTCATAAATTTGCGTTCCCAAGGGAACGAATAGGGTTAAATCCTCTCCCTTTTTTCCGGAACAGTTATCGCCGACTCCGGGAAAGCCGGCTTCCGCCTTAAATTTACGTTTGGAAAGATATTTGTCCAACGTGTACATCGAAAGGTTCGGGCGTAGAATCACGTTGCCGCCGATTCCTCCGTCTCCTCCGTCGGGTCCGCCGAACTCCACGTATTTTTCCCTGCGAAAATGTACGGAACCGGCCCCACCGTGTCCGGCGAACACTTCGATTGCGATTTCGTCTACAAAGGATTCCATGGATTTTGAATATTCTAAATTTTGAAACTATCCTAAAAAAGAAAAACCGCAGAGTCCGGACCCAGAAACGGGCAGGAGACTGCGGTTCATCCGGTTGCGGTTAAACTATGAAGGGTTATTCCGGGTAAACGGAAACCTGCATTTTCAATTTGGAAACCATCTCGAACTTTACTTTTCCGGGAACGAGTGCGAAAAGAGTGTGATCTTTTCCGAGGCCAACGTTGTTGCCGGGACGGAATTTGGTTCCTCTTTGACGAACCAGGATGTTTCCGGCGAGAACGGATTCTCCTCCGAAACGTTTTACACCGAGTCTCTGGGAATTAGAATCCCGGCCGTTTTTTGAGGATCCACCACCTTTTTTATGTGCCATTTTCAGGTACTCCTATCAGTTCAATTTCTTTCGGATATTGGCGTTTCAGATTTTTTAAACCCGAAAGGACCAATTCAAAACTAGTATGAATCAATGCGTCGTTTTCAGACGGAAGAACTTCGAACCGCAGATATCCGTCTCGAATTTCGGCGGGTTTTACTTTGCCGGATTGAAGAAGGAACAGATATAAGGTCTGAACCAAAACCGAAACGGCAGAGCAGAGAAGATTCTCGCCCTTTTTTCCCAAGGAAGCGGGAGAATGTCCCTCGCTTTCTAAGGAAGAATACAATTCTCCTTGTTGGGCAATCCGAATCCGGATCACACCGCGGAGAGGGAAACTACCTTCACCTTCTGGAGTTTTTGTCTGTGTCCCCAGGATTTTTGATAGTTTTTTCTTCTTTTGTAGACATAGGCGTGAATTTTTTCGCCTTTTACGTCTTCGAGAACTTTCAAAGAAACGCGAGCCGTTTTGAGCTCGGGTTGGCCGATATGAACCTTATTGCTGGATTCCGCAAAAAGAAGCACTTTTGCGTCAAAGGATTCCCCCGCATTTTTGCCGGTTTTTTCGGTCAGGAATTCCTGATCTTGGGTCACCTTGTATTGTCTGTTTCCAACTGATATAATAGCGTACATATAGATCCGGCCTATTTGAAACTCGTTTTCAACCAATTTGGTCGAGTTGCCTTGTAGGTCAAGGGGAAAATGTGGAACGGTTTCGTTTGCCGTTTGGGAGGAGGTCGGAACCGCATCGGAGGGGGAAGGATTTTGCCAGCTTTGTTTGGGTTTGTGTTCGCCGTTGTTGTTGTTTTGGAAAAGAATGTCGGAGTTTTGCGGTTTTGGGTGGGGTTTTCTGGGGTTTCCTTTTGTTGGAAAAGGATATGTGGGAACTCACACCCAGGAACGTGGGTTTGTAGAAGCGCAACGCGGCGGGGGAAAGACGAAAGTCCTACGACAGGATCCTGGAAATGCGACTTTGCGACCCTCGAGGCGCCGGGAAAGCGGGAGTTCCTTTTTTTCGGGAAACTGTTTCGTTGGCAGAGAGGAGTTGATGGATTTTCGGGGTCTCCTAGTTTTTATGAACCGGGCCGTTGGTCTTGGTTCCTCCGACACAATTTGATGCACTCGGGGAAAGTAGTATTCTGAAAAACGGTGTGAGTTCCCCCACCACTTTACAATCCAAACAATCGATGTCGATGTCCAAAAACGCGCCCGGAATGAGTGTTAGTTTCAGAGCGGAGACGCTCCTTTGATTCGCGCCGATCCAAGAGTTTCGGTTTCTCTTTTTTGGCGCAAACAAAAAGAGTAGTGCGAAGTTGGTAGAGACAAGCTGCTAAAGTATTTATAAACCAGCTTCGTTGGATGCGTCCACCGTTTGTCGGAGACTCGATCCCTTTCGTTCCAAAATTTCGAAATGACTGGAACGCTCGCAAAAGAAAAACCGAGAAACTCAGGTAACTTCTCCTGTCATGGTCGCTCAATTTATATTAAAGAATCTTTATTATGATATAGTAATCTTCTCTTTCTATAGAATGAGCGAAATTTTTGATGTTATACACGATTTCAAAACAGAATCGACTTAAAAAGAATACAAATTCATTGAGGGTGAATCGAATTCGTCAAACAAAGTTTATGCGAATTTTTTTATAAAGTAGGACACAAAAACAAAAAGTGAGCAAAAATTCAAACCCTCACGAGTTAAGGCTAAAAGATCCGAAAACGATTCTTTCTTTTCAAAATAAAAGGGGAAAGAACACTCGGATTAAAGTAAGTTTAGAAAAGAAAAAGGAGATACATTTAATGGTATCAGGAATTACACTCATCGTGCTCAGCATTCTCGCTGTTCCTTCTTTGCTCCTCGCAAAGAAGCCCGACGCAAAGGAACTGCTGGCTAAGATTTCGCCTTATCAAGGTTGGATCGGTCTCGTATTTTGTTTCTGGGGAATTTACGGAATTATCTTCACCGGTATTTTCGGTCTTGGTTGGCTTCCTACTTGGCCGATCTACTGGGTCACCGCTTTAGCAGGAAATGTAGTGCAAGCGGTTCTCGGGTTCATCCTCGGTTTCGGAACGATCTCAACGTATGTTCTTTCTAAGAACGAAGAAGCCAAAAAGAAAGGAGCAGAACTCCTTGCAAAATTGGCTCCAATCCAAGGCAAGTTGGGAATTTTTGGAATTGTAGTCGGAGTTTGGACGATCATCGCATCGTTCCTTTTCTACGGAGCATAATTCCATTGTTCCGGGTGAATGTTCACCCGGAACTTCCTCTCCTCCTTTTCCTCCTTTTGCATCCAATCCTTCTCGATTTAAGATTGCCATTCGCTAAAAAAACGGATTTTCTTGTTTTTTTAGAATGCGGATTTTCACCGATGCGGTTCAAATCAAAACACTTTTGGAAAATCGTTTTACGGACGTTCTGCGATTTCCGGAACATTTTTCGGACGAACGATTCAACCTCGATACGGGTCGTTCCTACACAGTCCTCCGACCTTTTCCGGTCCGGGGGATTTCCACTCTGGAAAACAAACCCACTACCGTCTTAGTTCTACCTTCCTCGGGGGAATATTCCAGATTCTCCCATTTAGGATCTACTCATGAGTTGAAGCCGGAGTTTTGTATTAAAGGAAATCATAATATTCAACTTAACGAAATTAAGATCGTGGAACATCCCATTTCGCTGATGTCCGCGTTCGGTTTGTTCCTGGATTTCGAACTGGATCAACCCAGTTTTCCGACTTTCGATTTTTGTAACGAGGTTTATCTGGAGGGAATTCGGGACAATCTGCTTCCTCTCGGAGAAAGACCCGCCTTTACCGTAAATCGACCTTTTGCCGCGCTCTGGGATAAAGGGTATTGTGTCGTCGAACCCGACGATCGTAATAGTTTGGCGTTAACACTGGACCATCAGGTAAGTTATCCTGGAAGTTCCGTCGGCAATACGAGGATCGTGGCGGAAATCGATCCTCCTTTATACGCGTATATCGCTTCCGCGAGAACGACCGCGTTTCGTCCCGGAGAGGAAGCGGAAAAATTCCATCAGATCGGATTGGCCGGAGGTTTAAAGGATTATCCGTTCACGCTTGAAAACGTGATTTTGTTAAACGAAGAGCGAATCTTTAATCCGAGGGAAAAGTTCGCGCACGATGGTCGGAATTTCGAATTTATCGCGCACGAACTGATCGACGTTCTCGCCTGGATCCGTTTCGTCGAAGAGGAATACAAGGGGCGATTTACGGGGAAAGTGACCACGTTTCTTTTCGACCATCATAAACAGATCGACGTGTCTCAGTTCGTGTGCGACCGGGAGACGTTTTCCGAAATCGGTATTCAGTATTTATAATATTATAAATTTAGAATCCGATCATCATTCCTCCGTCCACTCGCAACGTAGTTCCAGTGATCCAATCGGCTTCGTCAGAAGAAAGAAAATGAACCGCGGAGGAAACCGCTTCCTCCGGATTTCTTCCGATTTTCAAGGGAATCATGGACAATACGGAACGTTTCGCTTCTTCGGGAAGGTTCGGGGCGAATCCGTTGTCGATAAAACCGGAAGCGACGCAGTTCACGGTTACGTTTCTGGAGGCCAACTCTCTCGCGGAGGATTTCGTCAAGGCCATCAATCCGGCTTTTGCCGAGGAATAATTGGCTTGTCCAGCGTTGCCGTAAAAGCCGGACACCGATCCTACGTTTACGATTCTTCCATATTCGCGTTTTATCATATACTTGGCGGCAATTTGTGTTCCGAAAAAAGCGCCTTTTAGATTCACGTCGAAAACCTCGTCCCATTTGTCCTCGTTCATTCTAAGCAGAAGGTCGTCTTTGACGATGCCCGCGTTGTTGATCCAAACGTCGATTTGTCCGGTCTCTTGATGTGCGAATTCCGCAAGTTGTTTGATCTGAAGTTTGTCCCGCACGTCGCATACCTTGGAAAGAATTCTTCCTGAGTTCAAGGCGCCCAGTTCTTTTGCGGCGAGTTCGAGTTTCTCCGCGTCCGTATCCGACAATACGACCGTTTCCCCTTTGAGTGCGAAATTTTTCGCGGTCGTTTTTCCTATTCCCTTTGCCGATCCTGTGATGATCACGGTTCGTTTCATATCTTATCTCCTTGTATTTATTTCGATGTCGAAATAAATGGCTTTAAAAAATAAATTCCTTCTATCTTTCGAAATTCGAATGAATTCTTTCCAAGAACCGCATAAACGTCTCTTTCTCCTCCGCGGTGAATCCTTTGTATAATTTTTGATTGGTGGTCTGAGAGGCCCGGATCACGGATTCGCGAGTGGATTTCCCTTTTGCGGTGAGAGAGGCGGTATAGACCCGTTCGTCCTGCTCGGATCGGTTTCGTTTAACGTATTTCAATTCTTCCATCTTGTCCAATAGAGCCGTTACCGTGGAATTGCTGCGGTCCAAAATTTTCGCCAATTCACCCATGGTCGTTTCGCCTGAAACTCCGAGCGCATACAACACTCCTCCGTGTGCGGGCACGAGATCTTTGATTCCTTCCTTTTCGAACTCCCTGAGAAGAAATTTTTGGATTCTGTCTCTTGTTCTGGAAAGAAGATGGATCGCGAATTCCTGTTTCATATATTTCGATATCGAAATATATGGGCTTTTTTGTCAAGACAAAAACTTGACAGTCTTCATTCTAATATTTTTGATTCCTATTAAGAAGAGAGTTATGAGCCCGAAAAAATCCAAGAAAAAACCGGACGATCGTTTAAACAAGTGGTGGCAAAAGACCACGATCTATCAGATTTATCCGAGGTCTTTCGCGGATACGAACGGAGACGGGATCGGCGATATCCTCGGCATCATCGGTAAGTTGGATTATCTCAAAGACCTCGGGATCGAAACGATCTGGGTTTCGCCTTTTTATAAAAGTCCGCAAAGGGATCACGGTTACGACGTTAGCGACTATTACTCGATCTCGACGGAATACGGCTCCCTAAAGGACGCGGAAAAACTCATCAAAGAAGTACACAAAAGAGGTATGAAGATCGTCTTCGATATGGTGATGAATCATACCTCCGACCAACACGAATGGTTTTTAGAATCCCGGTCCAGTAGAAATAATCCGAAGAGGGATTGGTATATTTGGAGGGACGGTCGAGGCAAGAACAAACCTCCGAATAATTGGAGTTCGTTCGTCACTCCAAAGGCGTGGCAGTACGACGAAAAAACCGATCAATGGTTTTGCGCCAGCTTTTTAGACTTTCAACCAGATCTGAATTATTACAATCCCGAAGTGAAGAAGGCGATGTTCGACGTTCTTCGTTTCTGGTTAAAAAAAGGAGTGGATGGTTTCCGTCTCGATATCTTTCACGCGATCTACAAGGACCGGCATTTCCGGGATAACCCGTTCCGATTTAAATACATCGTTTCGGAAAACGATCACGACGGCTACTTTCAAAGGAGATTATATACGGTCAATCATCCGGACAACTTCGAATTCGCGAAAGAGATTCGCGCCGTCTTGAACGAGTTCGATGGCGATCGTTTTTCCGTGGGCGAGGTCGCCGGAGACGATCAGATCATCAAACGATACTTAGGCGAAAAACGCGACGGTCTCAATCTTATCTTCCTTTTCGAAACGCTTCTTTTGAAGTTTAAGGCGAGTTTTTTCAGGGGAATCGTCAAGAAGATGGAGGAGTTGTATCCGTATCCTTACATTCCCACCTACGTTTTCGGAAATCACGATCAGCGTCGTTATATGCGTAAGATCAACAACAACCTCGAAAAGGGAAAGTTGGTCGCGTTGTTCCAATTCACCGCGAGGGGGGTTCCGGTCACGTATTACGGTGAAGAGATAGGAATGACCAACGAAACGATCAAACTTACGGAAGCACAGGATCCTCTCGCAAGAATTTATCGCTGGTTAGGCGATACTCTTTCCGAACTACTGGGTTTGGCCGATATCATCATCCGGGATCGAGCCCGTTCTCCTATGCAATGGGACGATTCACCTAACGCCGGTTTTACGACTAAAAACGCCAAACCCTGGATCCGAGTTCACGGAAACTACAAACAGAGGAACGTCAAGACCGAAGAGGAGGATCCGGATTCCCTTTTAAACACGTATAAAAAAGTCATCCGTTTGAGGAATAAGAGCAAGGCTTTGCAGGAAGGAACTCTTTCTCTGATTGAAGAGGGCGTTCCTAAGGATTTACTCGTTTTCGTAAGGGAGTTCGGGGACGAAAAAAAACTGATCGTTATGAATTTCGGAAAAAAACCGCGGGTTTTCGTAAACCCTACGGATTGCCAAAAATACTTTTTGGCGACCGTTCCCTGGGGCCAAAACGAATTCGACAGTTTTACGTTACCCCCTTGTTCCGGTCTGATTTTGGGAAATTAAACGGGGAAAAATAAGGGAAACGTTCGTTTGCAGCGGGCGTCCCCTTTCGGTTTGATCGTTTTTCTCTTCTATATTATAATATTATAATGTTTTTACATTTTAGGCTTCGGGAAAATTTCCTTTAGGAACGAGACCAATTCGATCCAGGACCTTCGATCCGCCTTCGCGTTGTAAGCCGCGCCTTTCGAATTGTCGTTTCCGGCTTCCTTAATCGTAAACGAATGCACCGCTCCCCCGTAAGTAACTAGTTGCCAGTCGATGCCGGCTTTTCTCATCTCTTCCTGAAAGGATTCCACTTCCTCTTTTTTTACGAACGGATCGTCGGCCCCGTGTAACGCCAGGATTTTTCCTTTTATGTTTTTGGCGTCTTCCGGATTCGGAGTTTCCAGTCCTCCATGAAAACTGACCGCTCCTAAAACCGGAGCTCCGCTGCGGGCCAATTCCAAAGCGACCGTTCCGCCGAAACAATATCCGATGATCGCGATTCGACCTGGCTCCACTTCCGGTTGCGATTTTAACGTTTCGAATGCGGCCAAAATTCGCGCGCGCATTACGTCCCTGTTTTGTTTATAATGGCCGGCCAACTTCGCCGCTTCTTCCATCGACTTGGGGCGGATTCCCTTTCCGTAGATATCCACCGCGAACGCTATGTAACCCAGATCGGCCAATTTTTCGGCGCGCATCTTCGGATTTTCTACGAGACCTAACCAGTCGTGAACCACCAATATCGCGGGGGCGGATTTTGTGCTCCTGAATTCCGGATACGCGATGTATCCTTCCAAGCTCGTTTCTCCGTCCTGGTAGACGATGTTCTTCGCCGAGACTTTCGCGGAAAGGGAAGTCGAGATCAGATTGAATAACGCGATTAAAAGAAATATCCGTTTCATAAAAACACCTCTCTTTTGGGTTTATCAGGCCGGTTACGAAAAAACAAGCAATTCACGGTTTCTCCTTTAAACGTAGGAAAGAATTTTTTTCGTCCTATAAGAAAGTTATTTCCAGTCTTCGGATATATCTTGATTCGTATCCGCCTTCTGAAAAGATGCGTCTTCTCGACGTTCTTCCATTTCGTTTTAGCAAAGGTTAAAGTATGAAAACCAACATCCTTCTTCTTTCGTTTAAAATCCTCCTATCGGTTTCGGCGTTTGTCGGTTGTTATAATCCGATTTCGAACAAAATTCCACCTCGTGCGGAGAAAGGGATTTTGGATCTGAGGGATTGGGATTTTAATTCGGACGGATTGGTGAAACTCGACGGAGAATGGAGTTTCGTTTGGAAACGGTTCCTACTTTCTAAACCCGAAATTACGGAGGAAGCCCCTTCTTATTTCGTAACCGTGCCGGACAACTGGAACTCTTATTCTGCCATCCCCGATATGGATTCCAAAGCCGCTTACGGTTACGGTACGTTTAGTCTGAAAATTTTGTTAAACGAACAACGAAAAGACGCGTTGATTCTTCGTTTCCAGGACGTAGGAACCGCGGGAGCCGTCTGGGTGGACGGTCAAAAATTGATTCGGAGCGGAGTCGTTGGAACGGACGAAAATTCGTCGAGGCCGCAATATCTTCCGCGTTACGCGGAATTTCAACCCCAATCGAACGAAGTTCTGATTCAGGTGGAAGTCTCCAATTTTCATCACTTCAAGGGTGGAATTTGGGAAACGATTCGCATCGGAAGTAAAAAAGAAATCCAGGATTATCGGGAGAACCGTTGGACTACGGAGATGTTCCTTTTCGGAAGTATCACCATCATGACGTTTTATCATTTCGGGCTTTTCTTTTTGCGTCGTAAGGACGCCTCGAGTCTTTATTTCGGACTTTTTTGTCTTGTGATCGTGGTTCGTTTGTTGACCACGGGAGAACGTTTTTTCATACAAAAATTTCCGGACGTCCCTTGGGAGTTGGCAAGTAAATTGGAATATCTTTCCTTTTATCTCGCGTGGCCCATCTTTCAGAAATACATGGACAGCATTTTTCCGGAAGACATGCCCACTTGGACTTGGAAGATAAGCGCCGCTCTGGTGGGATTTTTCTCGGCAATCATCCTGATTTTTCCCACGAAGTATTTCGCTCTTACTTTGATTCCGTTTCAGATCGCTTTGCTTTTATACGTTCCCCTTTTGATTTTTCTTTTGGGAAGATGTATCGTCCGTAAAAGAAAGGGAGCAGCGATCGCTTCTTTGGGGGTGTTGGTTTTGATGTTTACCGCGGTGAACGACATACTTCAAAGTCAGACGATCGTAGCGACCGGATATTATCTTCCGATAGGTTTGTTTACGTTCATATTCGTGCAGTCTTACATCCTGTCGCTTAAGTTTTCCTCGGCGTTTATAGCGATCGAAAATTTGTCTTCGGATTTAAAGGCCACCAATAAATCCTATAGTCGTTTTGTTCCTTTGGAATTTCTTAAGTTTTTAGGAAAAAAGAATATTACGGAAATTGAATTAGGAGATCAGACTCAGAAAGAAATGACCATCCTTTTTTCTGATATAAGATCCTTTACACAATTGTCCGAAAAGATGACTCCGAAGGATAATTTCGATTTTTTGAATTCCTATATGGGGAAGATGGGACCGATCATACGCAAACACGGCGGTTTCGTGGATAAATATTTAGGCGACGGTATTATGGCGCTTTTCCCCGATTCTCCTGATAACGCTTTGGAAGCGGCGATCGAAATGAAGAAAGAGCTGGAACTTCACAACGAGACTAGGTTGGAAAGAAGATACGAACCGATTCGGATCGGAATCGGAATTCATACCGGAGTTTTGATGTTGGGAACGATCGGAGAGATGGAAAGGATGGACGGAACGGTGATCTCCGACGCGGTCAATCTCGCTTCTCGCATCGAAGGTCTGACCAAGGAATACCAGGCGGACATACTTCTTTCCGACGACAGTTATCGTAAGATCCGTAATCGGGTTAAGTATACGTTTAAGGAATTGGGTAAGGTTTCCGTTAAAGGAAAAGAAAACAGCGTGGGAGTCTACGAAGTGGTGTAGAGCTTTCTTATTTTTTCGGCGGTTTCCACGATTTCGTCCTTGAGTTCCTTAGGCTCCAACACGAAAACCGAATCGCCGAAACCCAGAATCTGACAACGCGCCCATTGTTTGGTTTCAAGGTCTATCTCGGCTTCGGTCCATTCTTCGTTTATAATAGAATATTTTAATATTCTATTATAGGGGACGGATTCGAATTTTCGAAATTCCTCCGTTTTTATCCTTACCTTTACCGGAAAATTAGGTAGCTGCGCAAAAAATAGGGATGTCGTTTCGGTCCAATATTTTTCGAGATCGAATTTTTTCGGTCTTTCGAAGGATTCGCCTAACGCGGCTTCGACGATTCTGGAGATTCGAAAGGTTCTGAATTCCTTACCGTATTTCGCGATCAGATACCAGACCTTTCCTTTCGCTACGAGACCCAAGGGAAACACGATCCTCGGTTTAGACGTTTCGTCCGATTTATATCGGAGAATCACCTTTCGATTCTGCCAGACGGCTTCCTGGAGCAAAGGCAGGAACGGAAATTCCTCTTTGGAAGTTCCCCAACCCGCGCCGTCGATATGGATTCTTTGTCTTACCATCTCCGCTTCTTGTTGAAAGGCCGGAGGAAGGGAGGCCATAAACTTCATAAACGCGGAATCCAAGTCCTTCTTTTTACCGAGGTCGTCCGCGATCCGGGTAGAGCTGGTCAGGATCATGGAAAAAATTTCCTCCTTTTTCATCCCGGTGAGGTTGGTTCGATATCCTTTCGACAATTCCCAACCTCCGCGAGAACCACGCTCCGCAAAAACGGGAACTCCCGAGGCACTCAGGGCTTCCATATCCCTATGTATCGTCCTCTCCGAGACTTCCAGTTTTTTTGCGAGTTCCCTGGATGAGATTCTTCCTTTGGCTTGTAGTTGGAGTAGAATGGAAAGAAGTCTGTCCGCGCGCATAATAAAACGATAAATCCGAATATATGACAGAATTCGACATATATTTTGTTTTAAAATGAATGGAAACTTTTTTTTAAAGAAACGTAAAATTTAAAAAGATATATGACAGAATTTGTCATCTTACTCGGGTTAGGATTTCTTCATGATACGAAAGAAATTAAAGGATACAATCGCGCTCGTCGCCGGTGGAACGAGAGGGGCGGGGCGCGGAATTTCAGTCGCTTTGGGCGAGGCGGGTGCGACGGTTTATATCACGGGTCGGAGCACTAAAAATTCTCCTTCCGAAATGAAACGTTCCGAAACGATCGAAGAGACGGCGGAGCTTGTGAACGCGGCAGGAGGGATAGGGATCGCGGTACGTACGGATCACTCGGATTCGGCCGAAGTTCGTCGTTTGTTCGAGCGTATCGATTCCGAACGGGGGCGATTGGATCTTCTCGTAAACGACGTCTGGGGCGGGGACCCGCTCGTCGATTGGAGCAAAAAATTCTGGGAACATTCGTTGGAGGACGGATTAAAAATTCAACGGAGCTGTTTGGATCCGCATTTGATCACCAACTATTTCGCGGCTCCTCTTATGATACGCAACCGTTCGGGTTTGGTTTTGGAGATAACGGACGGAATCGACTACCGGTATCGAGGAAACGTATATTACACTTTAATAAAATCTTCCATTATAAATCTTGCAAGTTCTATCGCCGAGGAACTAAAGCCGTTCGGAATCGCCGCTCTGGCGTTAACTCCCGGTTTTCTCAGATCGGAGGCGATGTTGGATCATTTCGGGGTCGATGAGAAAAATTGGAAGGACGGTTGCGCTAAAGATCCGCATTTTATCGCCTCGGAAACCCCGCTTTATATAGGAAGGGCCGTCGCCGCTCTTGCGTCGGATCCGAACATTCTCGCTAAAACGGGTAAGGCGTTCAGCACCTGGAAGTTATCGGAAGAATTCGATTTCGTGGACGCGGACGGAACTCGACCGCATTGGGGAAACTACTTCTTCGAAAAATTCGGAGAACGGTTGTGAAATCGTCGGATAAACCAGTCGTTTCGAACTTCGACGGGGAATTGCTCGTTTCCACGGGAACCTTGAGTCTGATTTCGAGACTTTTATTTCCGATAACGCTCGTAGAAGGTCTGTTAAACGATCGCGATTCTTGCGATGTTGAACGTAATCCGGAAAACGTTCATGATGCACGGAAATTCCTTTCCGAGTACGATCCGAATTTTTTCGGAGAACGAAAAAAGATACGCAAGAAAGGGAATTGACCTCCCTTACGATCGTTAATATTTTTTAACGGCCCGGAAGATTTTAATCCGGGTATTTGCCGACTTTAACATGTATATTAGGAGATTTGAATGAAAAAACATCTATCTAGAATTTTACTCTACGGATTTCTAGTTTGGTTGGTTCCGTTCGTCGTCGCGATTCCGTTTCATTCCAGAAACGGAGAATTATTAACCGACGTTTTTCTTTTTAAGACCGTGATGATTATCGTAGGTAATTTCACCGGTTGTGTTCTCCTCGCGCTTTTGGTTCCGAGAATCGAAGGTAAAACCTTGTCCGTGTTATTCGGCACCGGTTTGTTTTGGTTGGGTATCAATTGGGGTTTGGATTTTTTAATCCTGATTCCGATGTCAAAGATGAGCGTTTCCGAATATTTCATCCGCATCGGCGGAGGTTATCTTACTATGGTTTCCATTCCAGTCGTGATCGGTTTCGTCGTCGATAAACGTTCCGCGTAGATTCGAAACCGCCAGGTTGTAGGTGAGGACCGTCCTCGGATGTACTGATTTTCCGGTGTTTAAAAGGTCCTCGATCGTACTTCTTGCTTTGCGGAGAACTCCCGCGTAAAGATTCCGGCGAGCCTGTTCTCTCCATGCGGAATATTCGGGATGTTTTCTCGCATATTCCGATCCCAAAAAATCCGCCGCGTATAAGATAAGATCCAAGGGGCCGGGCGTTTCCGCTCCTAAGGTATGATTTTTTACGGCGGCCAATACGGAATCCTGCTTGAGTTCGTATTTCGTCCGTAGAAAAATCGCGGCGGAATACGCATGCCACGCCGCAAACGGAAGCTGTTCCAGTTCGGGTTGTCCAGATTCGCGAAAACACATTTTGTGAAACTCAGGAGATTTTTGTTTCGTGATGTCGTGGACGATTCCCGCAAGGTAGGCGAGTTCCGAATTCTCCTTCGAATGTATCAGGGCCAACTCCTTTGCGATTTCAGCGACGTGCAGGGAATGTTCCCAGCGTGTCACCGTAATTTCAGAGGGTACGATTTTTTTGAATTCGCGAATCCGATTTTCAACCTCGGCCAAAGTCATACTTCATAATTCTCCTTATCGTTGTTAGTCGAAACGATTCCGTTTTTTTCCGCTTTTATTTTCCGTCGATAGGAAATAGTTTCGAACCCTTTCGCCCACGTTATCCCTGATGCTTCGGTAAAAAAGAGCGTAGTCGAACACGTGATAGTTTCCTTGAATAGCCTTCGAAAAATCACCGGAGTTCGGTTTAGAAATACGTAATATTCCTTTTGAACAGCGAGTTTCGCAAATCGACGGATAAATTTTCGTAAAACGTACGTCGATCCCTCCCGGATGTTCCTCGGCTTTACTCGCCGTTTCGTCCGTTTTCCAGCTTATCGGATTTACGCATACGTACGGAGGATCGGGATCGTGGGGAAGTTTGGGTACGGCCGCCTCCTCTTCGAAAGTTCTCCATCCGATCACACATCCGTTCTTTTTCGGGTTGTCGCAAACTGGAATTTTTCGGTAAAGACGGGAGGGGACGGCGCCACCTATCAGATAAGCCGCTATCAATTTTTTTAAAATCGGCTTCCCGTCCACTTTTTCGAGAAGAAGTCGTGTAGCATGAAACGTTCCCTGGCTATGGGAGGCGATGATAAAAGGTCTTCCTCCGTTTTCGTTTCGGATATAATGTTCGAACGAATTTAGTATATCTTGATATGCTAAATTTAAAGCGGCCTTTCCGTTTTCGGGGTCCAAAAACGAATAAAGCGTCGCTTGCCGATAGCGGGGTGCGTAGATTCTACCGCAACAATTGAAGACACTCGCCTGCTTTCGCAGGGTTCCGTCGTCGGTTCTTTCGTTGAGGGATGGATCGTCGATGGGCGCGTTCCATTCCCTGCCGAAAAAAGTGGTGGGATGGATAAAAAATACGTCGATGTCCGCATCGGCTTGCCCGTCTTTCCATTCGGTTTCCGAGGGGACCTGGTCCGCGCCGTCCCGTTTGTCGGGCAAGGCCGCCCATGAAGTGGGGAGCGAATAATCGGGGGCAGGTGGAATTTCACGTTCTCCGAAATTTCCGGAAGGACGGATGAACCAGAGACAGGATGTGAGAACGGAAATATGTAATAAAAACGTAATATATAATGCGGTCTTTCGAAGAGGATACGTTGGTCCGCGATTTCTGGTTTTTTCGGGGGGCACGTTTTGATTGTCTTCCCAGTGTTCGAGCGTGTCAATCCGCTTTAGGGCCCGGTTTGCCGGCTCCGTCTCTTCCCTTTTTTTAGAAAAAAAAAGAATTCCGGGATGATTTTTTCGTAAAACGGTCACAGAATCGGAGGACCTTTTGTCCAAACGGAAAAATCCAGAAAGGAAATCCGAATGAATTTAGTAAAAAACGTATTGATCGTTTTCGTTGCGATCGAACACATTTTGTTTCTTGTGTTGGAGATGTTTCTTTGGCAGACTCCGGTTGTATTAAGAATATTTAATATGACTCCCGAGGTCGCGGCCGCTTCGGCTAAATTGGCGATGAACCAAGGTTTATACAACGGCTTTTTGGCGGCCGGTCTTTTTTGGGGAAAATTTTTCGTCTCGGATCGCAAACAAAGCGATCGTACGATTTTGTTTTTTCTGAGTTGTATCGTGGTCGCGGGGATTTTCGGAGCGGCAACCGCGAAATTTTCCATTCTTTTTACGCAAGGGTTGCCGGCTGCGATCGCGCTTCTGCTCACATGGGCGGGTAAGGAAAAATGAGCTACGCGGTTCTCCGCTTTTTTGTTAAACGAAGCGGGTTGTATTTTTAATACGGAAACTCTATGACGGAAACTTCTCCGAACGAAAACGAACTTTTGAATCTCTCTCTTGCCGGAGATTTGAACGCCTTGGAAAAATTGGTCCGAGGCGTTCAAAAAAAAGTATTTAATCTTTCCTTAAAGTTTCTTTGGAATCCGGAGGACGCCGAGGATGCTACGCAGGAGATTCTGATCAAAACGATCACCAACCTCGGTTCGTTTCGAAGGGAAAGCGCCTTTTCCACCTGGGTTTATCGTATCGCGGTCAATCATCTTATCAACGCCAAAAAAAGCAGAACCGAGCAAAGGCGACTAACGTTTCGTATTGTCCGTTCCGAATTGCAGAAAACTTCGATAGACGTCGAAACTTCCTCCGATACGTCCTATCTCGCTTCTCAAGTAAAGACGGCATGCACACACGCGATGTTGACCTGTTTAAAGCGACAACATAGAATCGCTTTCATCTTAGGAGAAGTGGTTCAAGTGAGCGGAGATGAAGGCGCGGAAATTATGGGAATACCCGCCGCGAACTTCCGCAAAAAATTATCTCGCGCTAGGAAGCGGATGGGAAATTTTTTAGGAACGAATTGCGGCGTGGTGAACTCCGGGAACGTTTGTCGCTGCGAAACTAGAATCTCCTATTCCATACGGAATTTCGCATTAAAACCGTATCTTGATCTTTCGGAGCGTCTCAAGGAAAGCGGCGAGTGGAAACGGATCGAGACGTATTCGGACGAAACCGATTTATTGGAAAGGGTTTCCCTGACCTACCGATCCACCATGGATTACGACTCCAGGAGAAACACTCTGGAAGAAGTTAAATCCATATTCTCGAAAAAAAATCTTAGGCTCTTGAGTTGAAATTCGGATTCGATGCCCGCTTCGAGATGTTGACACGGGATCTTTCGTTTTTAGGATCGACGGTATGAAAATCACGGACGATGTTTTTAAGAACGCTCTTTCCCATTTTCCTTCCGGAGTTACCGTCATCACCTATTCCCATCTCGGCAAACACAGCGGTCTTACGGTCAGTAGTTTTAGTTCCCTCTCCTTAAATCCTCCTTTGATTTTGTTTTGTCTTCAGAAGAACATAACGAGTCACAATCCGATCCGAAGTTCGGGCAAATTCGTCGTTAATATTCTCGCGCAAGGACAGGATGCGATTTCGAACGGTTTCGCTTCCGGTAAAGTCGATAAACACGCGTTAATCGAGGAACTTCGTTGTGATTTCGGGGAACTCGGGGTTCCCGTTCTTCCAGGAATTCTTTCCCATATTGAATGCGAGGTGGAACAATTCGTGGACGGAGGTGATCATTCCATCGTAATCGGTAAGGTGATTTCCGCGGGTTCCAACGACGAGCGAAGACCTTTATTGTATTATCGAAGAGATTATTATTCGATCTGAGGTTTTCGATTTCGTTTTTAAATACGTACCGGATCCGGTTCGTCCGTGCCGTGCGTTTTCGGAGCGCTCGGTGGTGTGTTTTTTTTCATCCGGCGATACATCTTCCGTTTTGAAGAATCCGGAAACTTCCGAACTTTGCGATTTCGATTTAGGATTTGAGCGACTGGGGATCGAAGGAGGGCAAAATTCCGTGCGACGCGAGTTATCCGTCGTTGGATTTTCTTTCCGAGATTCGTTCCTGGAAATAATAATTTTACTTCGGTATTTCGTCATCTTTGTTCGGATCGAAAGAAACGCGTTCGGTTGTTTAGGAATGAGAAGGTAGGCTTTCTCTCTTTGATTGCGGCTTTTCGACGATGGATCTTCCCGAAGGATCGAATATCACGTATCCGGGAACCGTCGGTTCCGCTTCTAGTACGTTAGGCGCTACGAATCGTTTGAATCACTGGGGTTTTCAAGAGTTTATCCCTCCAGTATTCGGAACCTATACGGTTACTTCGAATATATTAGGAGATCTTACTACTGTGGACGGAGATATTTATCTTTGGAAAAATAGATGTCCTCTGTCGGAAAGTGCAAGCGTAGGAGCGTTCAATGACGCGGACGGATCTTTTGGTTCCGATGAAATCACTTTTAACGCAGGGCCGACCGATACGGTTTGGGTCGGGTTCTTGAAAAACGGAGTCGGAACCTATACGACGACCTACGCTTATCTGAATTCGTCAGAGAGTTGTAATCTTCCTATTCAGGGAACTCTGACGCTCGGTAATTCTACCGGTCCGCTCGTTTCGAATATCGCCGACCCCGCTCGATTTTATAAATTCGTCGCTCCTTCCGACGGGGCGTATACGTTCGGCGTCAATTTTCCGGACGCTACGAGCGGAGCCGATATTGCGATCGCTGTCAATCGTTGCCCTTCGTTGGAAGGTGATTTCGCTTCCACTTGGTCCCTTTCTTCCGGAGGAAACGACGCTCGTTCTATCAATCGTCAGTTGACGAGCGGGGATGTGGTTTATTTCTATTATACCAATGTCGGAACCGACGGAAACGCTCTGTCGCTCGCGATCAATCGGACGAATACTACGATCATTCCGCAAAGAGCGAGTAGCGGTTTCGTTTGTCCGAACGTAAATGCGGAATCTTTGATCATCGGTCAGACGAAGGTGAAGAACGGGGTCTGTGATCCTTCCGCAAACGATTGCACTCGTTTTTACCAATTCGTTACACCTTCTACAAAAACGTATGATATCGATCTCGTTGCGCAAACCGGTGATTCGGATCTGTCGGTTTGGATCGGATCTTGTCCGGGAATCAATGTGGGTGTGAATTATAAGAATGCGGAAGCGATCGGAAACGATCGGATTTCCGAAACGATTCAAGGCGGAACTATGGTCACGATCGGTGTTCGGCCGCAGACGACCAATCACACATTTTCGATCACGGCGAATTGACGCTTTTTCGATTCTTACTCTCGAGAAGTAGTAAGAATTTTTAAATTCGTGAGGAGTTCCTACTTTTTTCTTTTTCGGTCGAGTTTTCGGTTTTGCGGAGAGGATTGGGGCCGGAAACGTAGGAACTCCTCGGCGTAAAATCCTTCCGCGATTTCCGAGGATCTTTCGATCCTGTGGGAACTCCCCCTGAGCGGTTCTCGAGGGTGCGGGAACTCCTCACTTTCTTTTGTTCCACGGGAATTCCTGTAGGAACTCCTCATCCTATCCGGGAATATTTGATTTTCAGAGCGTGAGTCGGAAAAAATACTGACAAACGATGGAAAAAGAAGCCGTTTCCTTACAAGACGCCCTCGAACACGGGCTTACCCCAGAAGAATTTCAGAAAATCCAGGAAATCCTGGGACGAATCCCGAACTCAACCGAACTCGGAATTTTTTCCGCGATGTGGTCGGAACACTGTTCTTATAAAAACTCGATTCTAAAATTAAAAACGCTTCCTACTTCTTCGGACAAACTTCTCGCGCAAGCAGGGGAAGAAAACGCGGGTGCCATGGATATCGGGGACGGACTCGCGGTCGTATTTAAGATCGAAAGTCACAATCACCCGACCGCCGTCGAACCGTATCAAGGTGCGGCGACCGGAGTCGGCGGAATCATGCGCGATATTTTTACGATGGGCGCTCGTCCGATCGTATCCCTGAATTCTCTCCGGTTCGGAAATCCGGACGAACCGCGGAACAAATATCTTCTTTCGCGCGCGGTCAAAGGAATCGGCGACTACGGAAATTCACTCGGGATCGCGGTTTCCGGCGGAGAACTTTTTATCGACGAATGTTTTACCAAAAATCCTCTCGTCAACGCGATGACGGTCGGAATCGTCCGACACGATCAGATGGCGAGTGCGACCACCGGCGGAAAAGTCGGAAACGCGGTTTATATCGTCGGAGCTACGACGGGAAGAGACGGAATTCACGGAGCTTCCTTCGCTTCGAAAGATCTTTCCAAAGAATCCGAATCGAAACGTTCCGCGGTCCAGGTAGGAGATCCTTTTATGGAGAAGCTCCTGATGGAGGCGAGTTTGGAAGCGATTCAAAAAGGGCTTTTGGTCGGAATTCAGGATATGGGCGCAGCCGGAATTTCCTGCGCCACTTCCGAAATGAGCGCAAAGGGAAAAACCGGAATGAAGATCGATCTCGATCGGGTTCCGTTTCGTGAAACTGGAATGAACGCCTATGAGGCCATGTTGTCCGAATCCCAGGAGAGAATGTTGGTCGTCCCGAAAAAGGGAAAAGAAGCCGAGCTCGTAGCTATATTCGAAAAATGGAATTTAAACGCGGTCCAGATCGGAGAAATAACCGGAGACGGAATGATAGAAATTCGGATGGGCGGCCAACTCAAGGCTAAAATTCCCGCCGAATCACTCGTGTTAGGCGGAGGAGCGCCTCGTTACGAACGGGAGGTCAGACGTCCTTCATACTTGGACTCGGTCAAAAACTGGACGCCCGCGGGAATTCCGGATGTGGCCGAAACGGAAACTTCTCCGATTTTACTCAGACTACTTTCCTCTTGGAACGTGTGTTCCAGAAAACCGATCACGGAACAATACGATACCGAAGTCGGACTCGTAAAACTGATCGGCCCTGGATGCGACGGAGGTCTTTCCTCGATTCCCGATACGAACAAGGCGCTCGCGACTGCGACCGATTGTAATTCCAGATACACGTATCTGGATCCGTATAAGGGAGCGGAGTTTGCGGTTTGCGAATCCGCCCGGAACGTCTATGTGACCGGAGCTACTCCGCTCGGAGTTACGAATAATCTTAATTTCGCAAATCCTTATATTCCGGAAAACTACTATATGTTTTCTGAATGTGTTCGAGGACTCGGCGACGCCTGCCGAGCGTTGGACCTTCCCGTTACGGGGGGAAACGTCTCTTTTTACAACGAATCGCCCGAAGGGCCGATTTTCCCCACCCCTACGATCGGGATGGTGGGAATCCTCCAGGATAAAACCAAATTGCTTTCCAATGTTCCCGAAGAAGCGGGATTACATCTCGCGATTCTCGGAAATTTCCGTCCTTCTCTGGGAGGAAGCGAATACCTCAAGACGATCCACGGTCAGGTAAACGGAGCGATTCCGGAGCTGGACATCAAAGAGGAAGCCGCTTTGTGTCGTTTAATAATATCATTAAACGAAAAAGGGGTTTTGAAATCCGCAAAAGATCTTTCCTTGGGCGGGCTCGGAATCGCACTCGCTAAAACCGTGCTTCTCTCCGGACTGGGAATCGAAGCCGATCTTACTCCTTTGAAAACGGATCGAAACGATTTGACCCTTTTCGGGGAATCCGCCGCTTCCGTGTTGGCGAGTTTTACCGAGAAAGACGCGGAGGAGGTCCGTAAGTCGGCTGAAGAAGCGGGATTACATTTTTATTTATTAGGAAAAACGAATGCGACCGGAATTCTGAATGTCGCCGGATTCGGAGTTCGGGTCACTCTCGAGGAAATGTCATGTCCGTACGAAAGCGGGCTCGAATCTGTGTTCGCTCTCTGAAACAAAAGGATAAAACAATGGAAATTTCTTTACGAAAACAAACCTTCGTTTTCGCGGCTATCACGGCGTGTGCTGTATTCTTTTCGAGTTGTAAAAAAAACGCGGAGGAAATCCTGAAGGACGCGGAAGCGAGTCCCGAAACGGTCACGGTTTTGGATTTGGGAATGCAAAAATTGACTTCTACTCCGAACGGAATTTGCTCTTTTCCGAATCTGTCGCGTCTGGATCTGCGTTTAAACAGCCTTTCCTCCTTGGCCGAAACGATCGGAGACTGCAAAAATTTGGAACAGATCAATCTTTTCGGAAACGATCTTTCCGCCTTCCCTTCCTCGTTTTCCAAACTCAAACGGTTGCGCGTAATTCTCATGGGAAGCAACGATTTTAAAACGTTCCCTTCCGAATTCCTATTTTTACCGGAAATCCGGACGATCTACGCGGATCAGAATCAACTGTCTCTGACGGAAACTGACGTGGAGATACTCGCTTCGTTGACCGGTTTGGAGGAGCTGGATTTGAATCTCAATCGGAACATCAAATCGCTTCCTTCGAATTACACGAAACTGAAAAATCTGACTCGATTAAAAAGATTGAATATTAAAAAAACATCATTAAGGGGAGAGGACGCGGATAAACTACAAGCGATCCTTCCCAAAACAAAGATAGATTATTGATACAAATATGAGCGAAACACAAAAAGAAAACCCTTACTCCTCCACGGTATTACTTCCGAAAACCGATTTTCCCATGAAGGCCGATCTTGCGAAACGCGAGCCGGATCAGATCCGTTCTTGGAAAACCGATCAGGTATTCCGGAAGATGCGGGAACAAAGAAAAGGGAAAAAGGAATTCGTACTTCACGACGGTCCTCCGTATGCGAACGGAAATTTCCATCTCGGTCACTCTCTCAACAAGATCCTGAAAGATACGATCGTAAAGTCCAAATCCCTCGCCGGATACTACACGGATATGATTCCCGGTTGGGATTGTCACGGTCTTCCGATCGAAGTGCAGGTCCTCAAAAACCTTGGTAAAAAGGCGAGGGAAACCGGACCGGAAGAACTCAGACAACTCTGCAGAAGTTATGCGGAAGAGTTCGTGGGCAAACAAGGCGAAGACCTTTCCCGTTTTCTTTGTTTTTGGGAAGAGGATCGAATTTATAAAACCATGTCTCCCGATTTCGAAGCGAAAATCGTGGAGGTTTTCGGGGAATTGTTCTCCCGGGGTTACGTGTATCGGGGTAAAAAACCGGTTTATTGGTCCATCGATCTCGCGACCGCACACGCCGAAGCGGAGATAGAATATTATCCGCACGTTTCCCCTTCGATCTACGTCAAGTTTCCGGTGGTCGGCGAAAAAAACCGTTTCTGTCTCATCTGGACGACCACACCTTGGACTCTTCCCGCCAATCTAGCGATCTGCTTTAACAGAAAAATTGAATATTCCATTTTTAAAACGGATTCCGGGGAGGAACTGATCCTCGCCGACGGATTGGTCGAAAAGGTGACTAACGCGACCGGTGTTTCGTTTCACAAAGTAAAGTCGGTCTCTTCGGACGAACTAACCTCCTTGAAGTTTCAACATCCGTTTCTGGATCGTATATCGATTCCTTTGTTCGGAGATCACGTGACATTGGACGCCGGAACCGGTTGTGTTCACACCGCGCCCGGTCACGGACAAGACGACTACAAAGTCGGGCTTGCTGCGGGTTTGGAGCCGTATTCTCCCGTGGATGATTACGGAAAATACACGGACGAATTTCCTTTGATGCAAGGTACGAAGGTGTTCGACGCGAATCCGGAAATCATCAAGTTATTACAGGAGAAGGGCTTACTTCTTCATCACAGCGAATTCGAACATTCGTATCCGCATAGCTGGAGAAGCAAAAAACCACTCATATTCCGCGCAACTCCGCAGTGGTTTTTTAGGATGGATTTCAACGAACTTCGCGAAAAATCCCTCGCCGCCATCGACAAGGTGCAATGGATTCCTTCTTGGGGAATCACAAGAATCCGTTCCATGGTGGAAACCAGACCGGATTGGTGTCTTTCTCGTCAGAGAAATTGGGGGGTGCCGATTCCGGCGTTCGTCTGCGAATCCTGCGGAGAAACCCATATCGACACGACGTCGATCCGCTTCTTCACCGATCTGGTCCGCAAAAAGGGGATCGAAATCTGGTATTCCGAAAAAGCGGAGACGCTTCTTCCTCCGGGGGCCAAGTGCGGGAAATGCGGAAAGGGCTCGTTCAAAAAAGGAAACGACATCCTGGACGTTTGGTTCGATTCAGGAGTTTCCAACTTTGCGGTGTTAGGTGAACGTAAGGACGAACCTCCGGCCGATCTTTATCTGGAAGGTTCGGATCAACATCGGGGATGGTTTCAATCCTCTCTTTGGCCTTCGATGGCGCTCCGGGGAATTCCTCCTTACAAAACGGTTCTTACACACGGTTACGTTCTGGACGAAAAGGGCAGGCCGATGTCCAAGTCGCTCGGAAACGGAATCGATCCAACGACCGACATCATTCAGGTTTACGGCGCGGACATTCTCAGACTTTGGGTGAGTTCCTTGGATTTTCGGGACGATATCAAGGTGGGGAAGGAATCCCTCAAGATCGTCTCCGAACAATACAGGAAGATCCGCAACACGTTCCGTTATCTTTTGGGCAATTTGCATGGGCACGATCCGGAACGGAATCTTCCGTACGAGGAATTGGAGGAGATCGATCGGTATTATCTTTCCAAGCTGGCGCAGTTCGTCGAAGAGGCGGTACAGAGTTACGACACGTATCAATTCCATCAGATCTATCAGAAATTGATTCTCTTCTGCACCGTGATCTTGTCCCAGGATTATTTCGAAATGATTCGGGATCGGATGTATTGTGACGCGAAGGATTCCAAAACGAGACGTTCTTCCGCGACGGCGTTGCAGCATATTCTGGAAACGTTATGTATTCTTACGGCTCCGATCCTGAGTTTTACCGCCGAGGAAGTTTGGGCTTCCAGCGGAAAAAAAGAATCGGTCTTTTTTCAAAATTTTCCCGATCTCCGATCTTGGAAAAATCCTTCCCTGGAAGAAACCTTTCAGCCGGCGTTGGACGCGCGGGAAGCCGTTCAAAAGGCGCTGGAATTGGCGAGACAGGAAGGCAAACTCGGAAAGTCCCTGGAAGCAGGATTGGAAGTCGTCGTGAAAAACGGAATCGGTTTCGGACGGATTCCCAAGGAAACGTTGGAACTCCTTTTCGTGGTTTCCCAAATACACGAAAACAATCCCGGGCTGGAAGTCCTCTCGTCGTACGAAAACGAAACGTTCTCCGTAAAGGTTTTAAAACCGAGTCAAGGAGAATGTCCTCGTTGTTGGAGACATACCGCTCCGAAAGACGGGGATCTTTGCGAGCGTTGTAAACACGTCGTCGGATAATCGAAACAAAACCTACCAATCCCTCTTTCGTCGCGACCAAGTTTCGGAGGAGAGGGAATTGGGTGGCGGGGGACGTCTCCCCCTCGCTCCAAACGCGTTCGCGTTTTCCGCTACCCCCTCTCCGGGAAAACCTTTCCTTGGTTTAGCCCGGACCCGATCCAACGGTCCTCCGACATCGAAATAGAAAAACACATCCTATCCGAAAAACGCGTCGCGTCGCGTCCGGAAAAAAAACGGACGGGTTCGATCGCGGCGTTCGTACGACAAAACCGATTTCGAACCGTCAAAGGCTTCGAAATCGGGATTGAAATTCGGAACGGGTTGGTGGAGGAAACGAGGAATCGAAACGCAAAATGGGTCGAAACGTCTGTTTCAACCGCCGGGACGATCGTTTTCGTCGGTCAATCTGCGGATTTCGTTTCGTTTGCGGGGTTTGAATTTGTACTGATCCAGTTGGTCCGTCGGAAATACGATCCACTTTCGGTTCGGAATATTACGAACCATCTGAAACTGAACCGCTCCCGTATCCGAAATTTCCGTTCCGTCCGAAACGTTGGTCAGATAAATCGGTTTGATATCGGTCCAAAGAGAAAAGTCTAAACCGATTTCCTTGTTGATGATCTCTCGTTTGATTTTTCCGAAAACCACGTTCACCCGACTTTTTTCGCCCCAGATCAAGGCGGTCGTCAGTTCCTCCGTGGAGACAACCGATTGGATGTCGTCGTATTTGGAAATGAGAACCAAAAGTTTGTTGTCGGGAAGGGCTTGGATCACATAGGGAAGATCTCTTGCTATGATTTCCAATTCTCCGTCGGAAAAAACGTGATCCGTAAAAAAACCGAGGGAGGATTTTTTTACGTATTTCAAATTTCCCAAAAGATCCTTCCACTTTTCGGAAGACAAATTCGGATGTGCGAACGGTCCCGGGGTGACGAGATCGTCAAACTGATCGATTCGGGAAGGGCTGATTTTAAAATACGCAACTTCTTCCGAGTTGTAGAGCAGATTGTGCGCCCTGGACCAGAAAAAAATTCCCCGTTCCTGAACCCAGGAACATCGAACTAAGGATAAAAGCAAAACTAAGAATACAATTGGATAGGGACGTTTCATTTGGAATTTTGATCCACAAACTCTTGAAAAAGCGGATACTTGCTTAGAAACTCTTCGTTGGTATAAAGGTTCACAATTTTGTCCAATCCCGAGAGTCGAAACACCGAGTTGAGCGATTTATTGAGTCCGAATATGTTCACGATTCCGTTTTTTTCGCGGATTTGATTTCTGACTTTGATGATGATGCCGATTCCCGAAGAGTCGATGAATTTGACCTTCCCGAGAAAAAAGCTGATGATTTCCGGATTTCCGGTTTTGACGGATTCCTCGAATTCGTAGTAGAAATCCCTAGAATTATCCATCAGAATATCTTCAAGAACGCCAAGAACGATGTGGTTCTCCCGTATCTCGCTTCGGATGATCATCAGATCGAAAAAACACCCGGAAGAAAGGTCTGTCAAGAAGTAAAATCGATCAGTATCTTTCTTGATTTATTTCCTAGAACTGCGAATTTGAACTGTAGAGCGGAATTGGTAAGGATTACGTTATGGCCGAGTTTGATAAAACGAAACGTTCCATCGGAGTGAACAACCTGGATGATAAGGCCAGGAAAGAAATGTTCGATAAATTCCAATCCGCAGGTGGCAAGGTCGTCAGCGAAAAGGATAAGAAAAAAGACGAAGGCGATCGTAAATCCTCCGCCCCGAACATTCGCCAAGGACAAAGAAGTCAGGCGGGTGGAAGAGATTCTTCTTCGTCCCGCTCCGGAAACGTTTCTTCCGGGGGAGGACGTTCCTCCGGAGGCTCCGGTAACAAAGGGGGAGGCGCCGTATCCAGAGGCCCCAGCGCCCGGGACCGCAAGGCTCTCGAAGACGAGATGGGCAACTTCATCAATCGTTTCTCCGTTCGAGTCAAATGTTGGTTGGGTCGTGTGACCGGGTTTTCATCGCCCGAGTTGTTGCCTTCCTTCCTTTCCGAATTTAACCTCTCCGGTAAAAAAGCGCTTCTGGAATTGAATTTCGTCGGCAACGACATACTCGGAAATCCCGCCTACGCCGCCAAAATCGCCAAGGAACTGGACGCTCAAAATCCGATCTACATCGAACTTCTGGGACGTATGCACAAACTTTACGACAACGGGGAAATCAATCAGGTCCTAGAACCGCATAACGCGGCTCCCGATCTTCCCGTTGGAATTTCCAGAATCCGGGATCCGCTCTATTCCATCTTTAGAAAGTTATACTACGTTTATCCGTTTCAGGGAAGTTACGTCAAGGCGGTGACTTTGGGGTATGCGGTTCTCGAAAAGTTGGAAGGAAAACCGTCCAGCATCTACAACACCAAAAAGAAACGCGCACTTCAGGAATTCGATTATCTATTCGGAACCCTCTTTGATAAACTCTATCTGACCGTTTTACGGAACGAAAATAAAAACATCCCCTTGCTCAGCAATACGATGGAATCGGTTCTCGGAATCGTCCCCGAAGAAAAACCGGGCCAGAGACAACAAGGCGAAGAGCTGGATGAAATTTCCGGCGGAGCGACGCAGGAAGAGGCGGCCCCCGAAGAGGAAAAAAAGGAAGAGGTCAATCCGGAAGAATCCCTGAGCAAGGAATTAAAATACGGTCTCAAACTGATGCGTATGCTTCCTTTGGATCAGCTCCGGAAAAAACACGATCCTCGCGGAGAATACGATCTGATTCCCGCTTCGGACAAGGCGTTTTTGACCTGGTTGTTTTTTCGGGAATTCGACACGGAATACTCTTTCGTCATGACCACCAAAAAGATAGAGATCAAACCCACGATCGTGAACGGAGCCAAGGTGGATTATCGGGAAAAGATGATCGATCTTTACGAAACCACTCGGGCTTCGATCGAACAGTTCCGGATCTACGATCAATATCATAAAGAACTCAAAAGCCATCTTAAAAACCCGGGAGCCAATTACATCGAGGCTTCCAAAAAGACGAGCGCCCTCGAAACCAAACGGAGTCAACAATCCAGAAACGTTCGGGTGACGGTTAAGGAATTCGTGGAAAAAACTTCCGAGATCCTTGAAAAACTCATCACGGACATGAAGACCAAAAAGGAAGTGGTCACGAACATGGAAGAGTTGATGACCTTCGATCTGATGGAATCCAAACGACGTCTGAATAAAAAACCGATCAAACAGTGTATCATGGAAGCGTATTGTTACGCAATCGCGTTTGCGGGAAGATTGGAAAGCGGAGATCTTTTCGGAGGAGTTACGGAACTTTCTCCGGAGGATATGGAAAAGGAATTCGGAATCAAAACGGAACAATCCTCCAGCGAGTCCGATCTGGGACTTCCTGCGGGCGGTGCGGCTTCCGCGGAAGCAAACGAGAATTTGGACGCGGATTCCCTCGGAGTGGATCCGTCGATTCTCGGCGACTGACGGCGGATCGCGGAAAAATCGTTGGCTTCCGTAAAAGTTACACTATTTCAAAAGGATTTAAATCGTCCGATCGGAGAGGATTTAAAGGGAAAGTTGAACAAGGAAAAATCGGACTTTCTCCTTTTGCCCGAATACTTTCCGTTTTACGAATCCGGCGCGAACCCGGATCAATCCTCGGCGAAATCCAAATTCTACATCGACGAGTTGTTGCAAATATCGGAATATTATAAAGGTGTAATTATCGGCGGTTCGGTATTCCGAAAAGACGACGCGGGGATTTTGAGGATTTCGGTTCCCATTATACAAGGAGTCGTGGTCGCCGATTGGTACGATAAACAAAATCTCGCTCCTTTCGAATCCGGGGCGGTTGCGGGAGACGGGGAGCGTATCTTCATCATGGGGGGGCTTCGTTTCGGGATCGCCGCCGGAAAAGAAATCGATGATTCGAATCGTTTCGAAGAACTGAAATCCCAGAACGTTAATCTTTTGTTTCATTGCGATTTTATTTCGGAAAGTGAATCCACACACGCTCTGGATTTGGAACGTTATGCGAAACTTTCCGCCAGATACGGAACTTTGATCGCGAGGACGACGGGGGTCGGCTCCGTTTTGGGAAAAACCGGGATCGGCAGGAGCCTTCTCGCGACCTCTTCCGGAGTCAACTGGAAGGTCGCGGAATCCGAAAAACAAAAAGAGATCCTGAAAACGGTCATCGTCAACGGAGTAAACGGTCTTTTTTGAACGGGAATTTTTAAAGGGAGATTTTTCTTTTTCTCATCGGAGCGAGTTTCAATACGCAAATCGGACCTCCCTCGAATGTTTTTACTTCGTGATATCGCCCGCACTCTTCTTAAAAAAGGAAACGTCCTTATGAAACTCAGCTTCACGTTAAACGAACAGGACATCGTAAACTTCAACGTATTTCATTTTAGAAATTCGAAATTCACTACCAGAAGAAGAATCCTGTTTCGGTTTTTGATTCCGATTTGGGTCGTCGTAGTTTTTTTGTTTCTCAATCGGGAGCAACTCGACGCGACTTCTTTCCTGTGGAATTCTCCTTTGTTTTTGTTCGGGATTTTTTGGTTTTTGTTTTCCGATAAGCTGTATTTTTGGAGATTGAAGAACAACGTGAAGAACCTCCTTCGGGAAGGAAGAAATAACGGTATGATCGGAGTCCAGAATTTGGATTTGTCCGACGATACTTTGATCGTACAAAACGAATCCGGGCTCTTTCGACATTCCCTGAAATCGATCAATCGCGTGGAAGAAGGCGACGGTTATCTATTTTTGTACGTGACCTCCCTTTCCGCGATCCCGATTCCCTTATCCGTTTTTAAGGATTCCGAAAAGGAAACGTTCATCCGTAAAATCGCGGAGTTTTCCTCCCACTCCGTCTGATTCGATAAAAACCGGGATCGTTCGGAACGAACCGTCGCCGTTTCGTAGTTAATCGGTCCTTTCGAGTAACGAGACAACTTTACAATATTAGAAAACTTCCGTATTATTAAACGACATAAATTCAGATAGGTCCGGTCCTATCCCGTTTCAAAGGAAAAAATTTCCCATGTCGTATTATCATAGTTTCCGAAGAATCGGGCTCTTCGTCTTCGTTTCCCTTGTCGCCGTTTCCAACTCTCGTTGTATGATCGAAGACCGTCTTTTGTGTAAAATTCCGCTTTACGACAAGATCAACGAACTTTCGATCCGGAGAGAGGTTTGTAAAGACGAGAAATTCGACCTGAGCGTCTTAGGGGTGTTAGGCGCTTTTTTCCGTCAGCCTAAAACGAACACCCCGATCCTGTTCGTGACCCAGGTTCCCGTTCCAGGTAAGGATTTTCGTACGGTAGCGATGACTTTCGCGAATCACACTACCGGAATGACGGACGTCCCGCGCGGTGGTAATTTGATGATCCGTTTTCCAGGAGGTAGAATCCGGAATCTTACCGGGGAAGCGGGTTTTGGAAGTTCCGACGTCTTTCAAGGCGAGAAATCGATCGCGGTGCGAGACCCGAACGTTCATTGGAGCGGAAAGAAGGCGTTGTTCAGCATGTTGATCGGAGGCTCCAAAGCGCGATTCGACAATGCGACTCCTTCCGCGTCCCGTTGGCAGATTTACGAGGTGGAAGGTTTGGGCGAAGCGGATACGGCGGTAGTTCGTAAAATCCCCGGACAACCCGCTTCGTTTAACAATATTTATCCGGTTTACGGCACGGGTTCTAGGATTCATTTTATCTCCGATCGTCCTCCCGCAGGAGCCGAAGCGTTGTATCCGGCTTTGGACGAATACGAACTGACTCCGACGAACACGGGAGTTTGGAGTATCGATCCGCAAACCGTCGGCGGAGATTTAAAACATCTGCATCATACTCCTTCCGGAGCTTTCGATCTTAGATTGGATCGTTCCGGAAGATTGATCTTTACGGTTTGGGAACACGCGCAACAGGATATCTTTGCGAATTCCGACCTTGCGGCTTTTCTTAGTTACCGACAAACCAACGGAACCGGGATCGGATTCGATCCGAATTCTCTTCCCGCTAAATCACGGAATTTTTTCAACGAATCGGCGGGCTCGGGATCCGAGCTCGTATTGGATTCCTACTATAATTTCGCCGGGGATACGGTTCGGGATTTGTATAACGGAGAACCGTTTTATCCTCCTCAGGAAAGACCGGATCAGTGGACGGCCGGTCCGCTTCATTACGAACGATCGCTCGTGAAACATTTCATCACCTGGGAGATGAACGAGGACGGTACGGAAGTCTTGACCATCAATCATCTCGGAGCGCACGAGCTCCACTATTATCAACCTCGGATGATCGTCAACGATCCCGCTATTACCGACCGAACCATCGAAGTTTCCCAGGCCAATGCCGATCCGAATTTAGGAGAAGTGATTTCTAAACCTTTCGAACAGATGATGCAATCGAGCGAAGATCCGAACGAACCGGGTTGTTATTTTTTCACGAACGCACATCATTTCGATTCGTACGGAGCCGGTCAGATCGGTAGGTTCTGCGCCGAACCCGGTAAAAGCGCAAATCGTATCTACGCGGAACACGTTACGCATCCTTCCACAAGAAATCCTCCCTCCGATTTTTTTCCGCCGGCCGGTCATACGGGTTTGTTTCGGAATCCGGTCGCGCTCGGCAGCGGAGTTTTGTTGGCGTCCCATTCCCCTCCGGTGAATACTCTTACGGATAGGCCGCAGTTTCAGATCAAGGAATTGGAACGATTCGGAGAGTATCACGTTCCCGTGGTCAATCTTACGGAATCGATTCCGTGTAACGTGCGTTATTTTACTCCGGACGAGGAACGTTCTTATTCCGGTCCTTGCTGGCAACTTTCTCCGGTGGAAGTCGTTCCTCGGGAAATTCCGACACCTCGTGTCGCGAGTCTTCCCGATATCGAGAGAAACGTTTTTCAGAACCAAGGGATCTCGGTTCCCTTTTTCCAGGATTATCTCAAACAAAGAAACCTCGCGATGTTCGTGGTTCGCAACGTCACCAAACGCGACGCAGCCGATCGGCAACAGCCTTTCAACCTCCGCGTTTTCGGCACGGCGAATGCGAGCACCGCTCCCGATTACGATCCAGCCCAAGGTCATAAGTTATACGACTTGCAGAATTTTCAGGTGTTTATGGCCGAACTACGGAGGGGCGCAGACGGTAGAAACGGGCGTCGAGTGTTGCCGACACAACTTTCCCGTTTGTCCAATGCGACCCTGAGAGCGTCTTTGTTAAACGAAAACGGAAATCTCGCGGGAACTCCTTTGTTAAACGACAACGGATTTCGCATTTTTCCGGACGGTTCGATCGTGGGAATCGTTCCCGCGGATCGTGCGATTTCCTGGGAAGCCCTCGGTCCGGTCGCTCAGGGCTCCCATCCCGTCGTAAAGGAGCAAGTTTGGGTTTCCTTTCGTCCCGGTGAAATCAGGGTCTGCGCTAATTGCCACGGGGTGAACGGCCGCGATCAGACCGGTGCGATAGGCGGTCCGGTAAATACGCCGCAAGCCTTAGTGGATTTTCTACAACAATGGGACGCGACCCACTGACGGTTTTTGCGTGCGGGATCCGAGGAGGGGTTCGCGTTTACAAAAGGTTGTGATCCTTCATCGAACTGTATAAGGTCTGTAGCGTTACTTTTAGGATCGCCGCCATCGGAACGGCGATCAACATTCCCACCAACCCGAGAGCCGCCCCTCCGACGGTGACGGCTCCCACCACCACGATCGGATGAAGGGACACCGATCCGGAAATGACGATGGGTTGTATCAGAAAGTTATCGATGATCTGCGCGATCAATACCACGATCAATATCGAAGTCATCAGATCCGTCGTCGTATTTCCTCCGATTACGAGCGCGAAAAATAAAGGAGGAACGGCTCCCATGATCGGACCTAAGTAAGGCACCGAATTGGCCACTCCCAAAAACAATCCGAAGATATAGAAATAAGGCAATCCGATCGCATAAAACCCGATCGTTGATACGATACAGATGATCGCTCCTTGTATCATAAGACTTTTGAGATAATTGGTCAACTGTTCGTTGATCTTATACGTGACCATCAAAGCCATTTCGAAATATCGGTTCGGGATCAGGGAAATCAAATTCTTATACATTCCGTTTCCGTTTAACAGGAATAAGAACGCGAATAAGGGAGTGATGATCATATATCCGATCAGAGTGGGAACGTACGATACGAATCCCTTTACCTGCTCGTGCATCAGATCCGCGATCTTCTTGATGAGTTCGTCGGGCCGGATCGTTTCGTTCCAACCCGCGGGAAATTCGTTGAACTGAAGATTGACCGTTACCGTCAGATATTTGAATTTCGCTTCGTCGAGATCCTGTTTCCAGTTTTTCAACAAAGGATTGAGAGTGGACACGATCGGCGGTGCGACCGAGTTGATGAAAAGATAAATCGGTATCGAGATCAACAACATAAGAATCGCTATCGACAAGATGCGAGGAATTCCGAAACTTTCGAGATTGTTGATCGTTCCGTTGAACGCGTAAAAGATCAACAGAGCCATCACCATGGGAACCGCGAGTAGTTGTAATCCCCAAAGAGAGACTACGATGGTGAAAATCACGATCAGAAAAAAACTGGTCCGTATGAAATATTCGGAAAGTTCCCGTCTTTCGGAATTACGCATTCTTTTGTTTTCCCCGGAAATACGCCTTTTCCAAAAGTCCGTTCGTTCTGTGAAGTCGTTCCACTATGACCGTGGACAAACTCATCAGAATTTCGATTCCGATCCGAGGTTTGGTTTCTATGATTTCCTTGAGATCGGGTTGGAAAAAACCGAGCAACGTGGTTTGTTCCAAGGCGATGGCGCTCGCGGTTCTTCGTTCCTCCGTGAATAAGGAAAGTTCTCCGAAAAAAGCGTGGGCGTCCAGATGCGCGAGATCCAGTTCGATTCCGTCGCGCACGGACCGAATTACGACCGATCCTTCGTAGACGAGATAAAATCCCGCTCCCACTTCTCCCTGTCGGAACACGGTCTCACCCTCCTGGTATTCGCGTATGTGGACCATTCTCGCGATTTCGATCAGGGTCCTTTTTTTCATTCTTCCGAATACGGAGGTCTCGCGGAGAAATTGTATGATCTCCTTATTGTTGGCCTCTTTTCTGCGAAAGATCTTTTTCCAGATGGGCAGATCCAATGCCTTCAAAAACTTATTTCTCCTCTTCGAGTTTCATCGTAAAAATGAGAATCGTAAGTCCGATCGTCACGCAGGAATCGGCGAAGTTGAAGGCGGGCCATCTCGAAAACAGCAGAAAGTCCGGCCAGTCGAAATCGAGAAAGTCTACGACTCCGATGTATTCTCCCGCGCCGGGACTAAAACCGAGTCGGAACCCCGTCCCCGGAATTTTTACGAAAAATTTATCCAGAAAATTTCCGAACGCTCCGGCCATCACCAAATTCCATCCCCAAGGATTTCCGAGGTCGTGGTTCTTCCAACGATATCCGATCAGAAATACGATCGCGATTCCCGTTGCGAGCAGAGAAGGTAATGCGTTGTCTTGGAACAATCCGAATACGAATCCGGTGTTGAAGGTCAACGTCATTCGAAAGAAATTTCCGAGCACTTCCAGATAACGATGCGGTTGGAAATACAGGATCACGAGGAACTTGGTCGTTAGATCGACGATGACTCCCACGAAAATGAAGCCGAGGTAAAAGGGGCGATACACGTCCAAAAACGGTTTTTCGAAATATTTCACAAGGGGTTTCCTTTCTTTTTTAGTTTATTCTTCCAGAACGAATAGAGCAGTACAAGTCCGAAAAATCCGGAGGTTCCGAAAAAACTCCAGCTTTGGATTTCCATTCCTTTTTCGAGATAATAATTTCCGAAATGAATTCCTGCAATCAGGAAAACGGAATACAGGATCTGATGTCCGAGGACGTACATCTTCCGGGTATGTCGTTCTACCTCGACGAGTTGGATTCCTTGTTTTCCTCGGTTGATGTTTTGGAGTACTTTATAAAATTCTCCAGGAATGGATAAGGTGTTTCCTAATAAATTTTTATCTTCGTTTAACAAAAGTGACTCCAGTCCGCCTTCTTTTCCGGAGGCGACGGTCCGGAACGGTTTTTCGCCGTAGTCCAATACGGTCCGATAGGGATCTAAGATCGCGGTGATCCCTACCAATAAGCCCAATACCCGTTCCAGGAATATGAAATTTTCCGGGATCTGAATCATCCTGAAAATTTCCTTGAGACTGGAATTGATCTCTTTGAGAAACAATCGGTCCTCTCTCGTATGTATTTGTTCCAGGGAAAGGTTCCGGAAATAATCCGTATCCGATACGAAACGGCCCAACTTTTCGAGGGAATAGCGGACCACTTCCTCGAGTTTATCGCGATCGGCGCTCGAAGATAGGGCTCCGATCTCCTCCAATCCGGTCACGACTCCATAGTAGTCTTTGGCGATTCCCGAAAGAAGGATTTTTTTGAGAGCATACACTCCGCCGGAAGGCATTTCTCCGACCGCCCCGAAATCGATAAAACATAACTTTTCATCGGGAGTATAGATCAGATTTCCCGGATGAGGATCCGCGTGGTAAAATCGATATTGAAAGAGCATCAATACGTAGGCGCGGACCAATAATTCCACGGGTCGGGATTTGGCCTGCCCTTTGAGAACGGGTTGCGCTTTCGTGATTTTTACTCCTTCCACAAACTCGGTGACCAGCACGCTCTTTCCGGAAAATTGTCGGATCACCTTGGGAAATACGTAGTCCGGTTCTTCCGCGAAAAACTGTCGCATTCGATCGTAGGAATCGGCTTCGAGTTGAAGATCGGTTTCCCTCGTGACAAGATGTGTGATTTCGTCGTGAATTTTGCCGTATTCGAATCGAAAGAGATATCGGTTGATCCGTTTGAGAAAGGAGCGTATGTTTTTGAGATCGTTGGCGATGAGTGTTTCGATTCCGGGATACAAAACCTTGATCGCGACTTTTTGTCCTCCGACGGATGCGACGTGGACCTGCGCGGTGGAGGCGCTTGCCTCCGGTACGCTTTGGATGTCCGGAAATACTTTGGTGATTTCCTTTCCGAATTCGGTGCGGAATCGTTCCTCGATTTCGGAAAACGGATGCGGGGGAACTCTGTCCTGCAGTTCTTGTAGGGATTCCGTAAACGAATCCGGAAATACGTGCGATAGATTTCCGAGATATTGTCCGAGTTTGATGTAAACTCCTCCCATGGATAGGAAGAAGTTCCTACAATCTTCGCCTAACGAATGAAAATACGCTTCTTGACGATTCGGTTTTCGGTAGGAAGGGAATACGATTCTTCCTAATTTAAAAAACCAGACTATGGACCAGATTTTTTTCCAAACGAAGGAGCTCGCGTTCCAAAAACGCCAGGAGCTTCCGTGACGTTTGTAAGAAGGAAGGTCCTGAGGTTCGGTTGTTCCTGTCGTGGAAGAAACGAGCATGGTCGGAATTTCTAAACCTCTAGGATTCTTTTTTCGGCTCCTCTCCGGATCTTGTCCAAAAGAACGAGGATTTGCAGATTCTCCTCCATATCTCCCGTAATCGCGGAAGTTTTTCCGGTCATATTCCGAAAGAGTGAATCATAGAGGTTCAAAAACGGATTCGAGCCTGCGGAAGATTTTTCCGAAATCGGAACCGGAGTCAAACTATTAAATCCTTTGTATTTGCGGGAAGGTTTGGATTTCCAAAAAGAAATTCCGTCGTTTCCGACCAAAATCCGGGCGAATTCGGTTTGGATGTCCAACTCGAACTGAAAGTAATTCCGCATTCCTCCCGCCTCCAAGAATACCGTTGTTCCGTCCGGGTAGGTCATCAGAGCCAAGGCTTGTTCTTCCACGGGGGAATTCGGATACGATCTTGTAACCGAACGGATCGATTCCGGCATTCCGAGATACCAAGTCAATAGATCCACGGCGTGTGTTCCGTCGTGGAAGAGCGGGCCGGTTTTGTCCAGAATCGCCCGGCCCGGTGCACGAGCCGATGTGAGGACGGAAGCGCGGATGGTTCGTACCGGACCGTAGGTTTTGTTTTGAATCCATCGGCGAACCCGAGCATACATCGGATGATAGCGGCGCTCGTGATTGACGCGAAGATCGGCGCCGGTGTTACGACAAAGTTCGGCGAGTTTTCGGGCGTGAGAGACCGTATGACAGACCGGTTTTTCCACGAGCAAATGTCGGAACCCGAACCGTATCGCATCGCGGGAAAGTTCGTAGTGGGTTTCGGACGGGGTCGCAATGACGACGAGACAAGAGGGAAGGTCGATTTTATCGGAAAGTTTGTGGGAACTCCCCCGCAGAGACGGAGATTTTTTCCGGAGTTCGTAGGAACTCCCCGTCTCCGGAATCGGAACGGCCACGATTTTATTTTTTGAGTTTTGTGCATCGGGGGAGTTCCTACGTTTTACGTTTCTGTCGGAGGACCGGACTCGCTCGGTCCATTCCCGGAAGTCGGAAAAACATTCCGTTTTCGGAATATTCCAATCTTTGCAAAACCGATCCCGTTTTTCCGGAGAAGGATCGATCGCTCCGATCAGTCGGAACTTTTTTCTTCCCCAAGGAGAGAAGATCGTTCCCGCGTGTGTGCAGGGATGTTTGCGTAACGGGTCCTTTTCGAGCAGAGAGGAAATTCTTCCGAGACCGATCAATAAAACGGGAATCATAGAACGTCCTTCAGAGTCGCGAACTGGAGCGGCGGAAGCAAGAGTTATTTTCGTCTTCCTTTCGAGGAGATCCTACATCCGAATCAAAACCGAATTCCTTCTCTGCGGGGGAGTTCCCACACTTTTCAAAGAACACTCGTGTACCGTTTGCAAAACGAAAGTGACGGCGATTCTTTTTCTCACGCGAAGGATCGTTTCTCCGTAGGATCTCCTTCCGGACGGATCTACGTTCCGAAATCTTCCCGAAAATGGAGATCGGAAAATGGAACCGTTTCACTCAGAATACTATTTTCCGCCCCGAATCGCACATCGCAAAAAAACCACGCGCAAATCGTATACGGAGATCCGACATCCCACGACATCCCACAAACAACGCAGAACAAACCGACTAAAATCGGTTTTCCTTATTTGTGATTGGACCAAGGCGCCGCCTTTTCCAGTTGGGCGCTGAGACGAAAGAGAATGTCCTCCCTTCTTTTTGCAGCGGTGAACTGTAATCCCAAAGGAAGTTGATCCGCGGTTTGGCCGATCGGGATCGAAACCGAAGGTTGGCCCGTAAGATTGGCGAGTTGTGTGAACGGAGTTCTCGAAAGACTTTGTTCTACAAGTTGATCCACCAACCCCGAGGCGAGCAACATTCTCCCCAAACCCAATCGACCGACGATCTGCATCGCGATCGTTTCTCCGACCTTCGGTTCCAGTTCTCCGATTTTTGCGGGAGGCATTGCGGTCGTAGGTGTGAGATAAACGTCGTACGTTTCGTGAAAGGTTTCCATCGCGATCGCCGCCTTGTCCCATTCCTGAAGATTGAGAACGAATTCTCCGGCAGAAACCGTTCTTCCCAAAAGTCCGAGAATCCAAGAAACGGATTCGACGTCTCCCATTCTCGCTTTTCGTCCTAAAATCGCTTCCAGATTTTTGATCTGCGCGGCGACTTCTCCGAAATACATCGTGATAAACGCGCGACCGATCGCCTTACCGTCCACGGGCGCTTCTTTTTCTTCCACTTTGTGACCGAGAGAATGGAGAAGTTTTGCGGTGTGGAGAACCGACTCGATACAATCCGGATGCACCGGCGTTCCGATCGGAGACTGCGTCGAAAATGCGATCCTCAGTTTTCCGGGCGGTTTTTTGATCTCGGAGAGATATCCGGTTTTTGCGTCGAAAGAAAACGCGCCCCCCGATTCGATTCCGGAAAGCGCATCCAAAAACGCCGCGCTATCGCGGACGGTTCTCGTAAGAACGTGATCCACGGACGCTCCTTGCCAATATCTTCCGACATAGGGCCCTACCGGAGTTCTCCCCCGTGTAGGTTTGAGACCGTATAACCCGCAATAGGCGGCCGGAATTCGGATCGATCCTCCTCCATCCGAACCCGTTGCTACGGGAACCATTCCGGAGGCAACCGCGGCCGCCGCTCCTCCGGAAGAACCTCCCGGAGTCCGTTCCAGGTTCCAAGGATTTCGAGTGGGTCCGTGAAATTTCGGCTCGGTGATCCCCATCAGCGCGAATTCCGGCGTGTTCGTCTGACCTAAAAAAATCGTTCCCGCATTGCGCAGACGTTTGACGAATTCGGAATCCTGGGGAGAAATATAATTTCGAAACGCTTTCGACCCGGAAGTCAAAGGAGCACCTTCGATCGCATGGATGAGGTCCTTGACTAACGTAGGAACTCCTCGAAACGGTCCTTCGGGAAGTTTGGATTTCGCGGTTTTTCTCGCTTCGTCGTAAAAACGACTGATGACAGCGTTGAGACCGGGGTTGATGGATTCAATTCGTTCGATCGCGGACTCCACGAGTTCGGAAGGATGAACCGATTTTTTCCGTACAAGCTCCGCTAAGCCGATTGCGTCATAATACGTATATTCTGAAAAGGGGCGAGACATCGTTGCACTCCGAAATCAAAGAGGGAACTCCCTCCCGAACTTCGGGTCAAGATATAAAAAAGGACTTTTTCGGATTCCTGGAAAATCAGGATTGAAAAAATGTGGATCAGGATCCGGAACGGTGATCCGATCCTTAAAGAAAGACGGTCTTACACAACGAAAATGGTTTCCAAACTCAATCTACTCCCATCGATTCTATTCTTTTTTCCCGTCTTTCTGTTCGCCGATCCGGTTTTGGATAGCGAGTTTCTCAGAGCGGTTCAGGAAGGAGATCCTAAAAAAACGGAGATCTTGCTCCAGGCGGGGGCCAACGTGGACGCGGCGGATTCGAGAGGGAAAACCGCGCTGATGATCGCCGATCATCGACCCGAGGTGGCGGAAGTGCTGATTCGCGCAGGGGCCAACGTGAACATCCAGGACAAGGATGGAATTTCCGTTCTTATGGAAAGTTTATCGGGGCTTTTGGATGTGAAGGTTTTGGACATCGACGATCTCGCGGTCCCAAAACGATTGATCGAATCCGGGGCGAAACTGGAATACGTTTCCAAAACCTCGACCTCCGAAAAACCGACCTCGCTTTTGAACCTCGCTATTCGTCATTCCAATCTTGTCCTCGTTCAGTTTCTCGTGAACAATCGTGCCGACGTGAATTTCGACAAGGGAAATCCGGAAGAATTTCCCCTCTTTCTGGCGAGCGGTGCTGGAAATTCCTCCGCAAGTTTTTCGATCGTGGAGTTCCTACTCAAGAATCAGGCCAAACCGGATTATACCAGTCGCCTTCACGAAAAGACGGTGGAAGGTAAAACGATACAAGCCGGAGCCGACAACGCACTCCACTATTTATCCGAAGAGCCCAATCCCGATCTGAGAATCGCCGAACTCCTGGTGAAATCGGGCACCAATCTCAATCACAGAAACGTGGAAGGAATCACTCCTCTGTTACAGGCGATCGTCAGAAAAAGATCGGCTCTGGCCGAAAAACTCCTGGAGCTGGGAGCCGATCCTTCCATCGCGGACGTTCAAGGACGCACTTGTCTGGAAGAGGCCCGCAAACACAAGTTAGACGGATTAGAAAGTCTCATATTAAAACGAATCGGCGGCTCCAAGGACAATTCGGACAAATCCGGGCTTTAAGTTCTTAGCCCCGTATTCTCCGCGTTAGTCGCCGAAAAGGAAACGGAAATTCCTTTCCGATTTCCCATTCCTAATAATTTCCTTTTTTTTAAAAAGACATTCAAGATCAAAGCCCTCTTGCGACGAAGTATACGTTATCGCACGTTGTTTGTTGAAATTATGAAATTTATAAACGGAGAAACTCATATAACATAGGATTATCGCAACATGAGGTCGTCGCGAAAGAATGAACACGTGTACGACGAAGAAGCGGAATATGATTCCTTTTCGGGACTTCGTTTAATCTTATCGTATACGAATCATTTTATAAATTTTAACAAGAGAAGAATATTTCGACAGCAGGTAGTATACTCGAACGTCGCCTAACACGGGTAATTTTCGCTTAATAAATTACTGGTTGTTAGGTTCTCAGGATCTGAAATTTTTGCCATTGAACGGCTGTTAGCTTGTAAGCAATCCGTTCTACATCAGAAAAATCGAATTCGTTGGAACGACGAATGATTCGGATTTGTACGGTATAAATGTCTCAAGAGGCCAATCGAAAAATAAAAAATAAATTTTTAGGTCAGTTTTTTACTCCCGAAAAAGTTGCGGACTTCCTAGTGGATTGGGTTCTTGGAGCGAAACGTCTCGAAGGTTTTTCGGGAGAACGCAAACGTATACTCGATCCCGCGATCGGAAACGGAGTTTTTTTTAAAAGCCTACTTGATAAACGACCCGAGATCGAAGCGGATTGGGTAGGATTCGATTTAGACGTTCAGTGTCTGGAAGCAAGTCGTTCCACTTTGGAAAACGGCATCTCCGCTAAAAGTTCGCTTCAATTTCACGACAGGGATTTTTTGCTCGAAAACTCCGAACAAAAATTCGACGTCATTTTATGCAACCCTCCTTATAGAAAGATCAGCGATAAGGAATATTCTCGCGAATTGAATTTTCGTTTCGGAAGACATTTGGATCGAAGACTTCCGGGAACCGCCAACCTTTACGTTTTTTTTCTTCTGAAATGTTTGGATCTGATCGAGGTCGGTGGAAGAGGGGCCTTTTTGGTTCCGCAGGATTTTTTCAATTCCGGTTACGGAGTATTCATCAAAACGGCGCTACAAAAGTCGGGACTGATTCATTCTTTATTTTTGCTTTCTCCCCAAGACAGTCTCTTTGACGAAGCCGTAACGAGTTCCTGTATTCTTCTTCTGGAGAATTCGGGTAAAACGGGAACATCGGGTTTTTTATGGACGAGGTTGAAACCTGGTTTTTTTTCCGATAAATCGGAAAGGCTTTCCGTTTCGATCGATTCCATAAAAACCGAATGGATCGAATTTCCCGATCCGGAGGCGAAGTGGAGTCCTATCTTTCATCGTCTCGAATCGAGAATGGACGTCGCCCTCGGTGCGGAAAAATCGGAAACGACCGGTCCAAAAATTCCTTTGTTGGAGTTCGGAAAATTCACGCGAGGGATCGCCACGGGAGACAACGATTTCTTTCTTTTCACCGAAACCATGGTCCGCGAAACCGGGATTCCGGAAAAATACTTCAAGCCATGTATTCCAAAATCTCAATATGCAAGAAATAGAATATTCCTTCGATCCGATTGGGAGGAGTTGAGTCGTAAGGGTGCGAAGGTCTGGCTTTTGGACGTTAAAAACGAACTCAATCCGGACGATTCACCCGAACTGCGCAGGTATCTCGAACAAGGGCTGAAACGCGGAGTGAATAGGAGATTTTTGCCTTCCCGAAGAAAAAATTGGTACACCCAGGAAGCGAAGGGCTCTTGTCCGATTCTGGCGTCCAGCTTTCATCGAACCGAAATCAGGATTCTTCGGAATTTCAGCGACGTCGCGCACTTGACCTGCTTTCACGGATTTAATCCCGCGCCCGGGATGGACGAATGGGTCGATCTCGTTTACGCGTATCTGATTTCCTCCCGATCCAAACTCGATCTTGAAACGAGAAGACGCGAATACGCGAGAGGATTGTGGAAAGCCGAGCCGGGAGACTTGAATTCGCTTTTGGTTCCGGACTTTAGAAATCTCCGACCCGAGGTGCGCGAGGAACTGAAAAAATCGGTCGCCGATCTTGGGCGGGCACATTCCAATTCCCTGCACGAACTTCCGATTGTATCCGCGATCGATTCCATCTTCGAACAAACGTTTCCCGTTTGATCTCAGTCAATTTTGACTTGATCGTAAGTGCGGAGAAATCGATGCTTCCCAGTCGAAGGTTGTCATGTTGCAAAAATCCACTCTCGATTTTCTCAAAAAACTGGCCAAGAACAACGATAAGGTTTGGCTCGATTCCCATAAGGATCTTTACACGACCGCTAAAAACGATTTCGAAAACGTCGTTGCGGAATTGATCGTGGGACTTGCAAAAGTTAACCCCGATTTGGCGGGAGTTGATCCTAAAAAATGTATCTTTCGGATCCATCGGGACGTGCGTTTTTCCAAAAATAAGGAGCCGTATAAGACCAATTTCGGAGCGAGTATCGGCTCTTCCGGCAAGGACCTCGGTCGTCCGTTGTTTTACGCGCACGTTCAACCCGGCGGAGAATCCTTTCTCGCCGGCGGTCTTTATATGCCCGATTCGCAGACTTTGCGTAAAGTGCGCGAGTATATATTAGAAGATTCTAAAAAACTAAAGAAGATCGTTTCCGAAAAACGGTTCGCCTCGGAGTTCGGCGGTCTTTCCGATATGAAATTAAAGACGGCTCCCAAAGGTTTCGCTAAAGATCATCCCGATCTGGAGTGGATCCAATTTACGAGTTATATCGTTGAGAAAAAACTGAAGGACGAAGACGTTCTTTCCAAAAATTTCGTCAAAAACGCGGTGGAGTCGTATAAAATTCTACAACCGTTGTTAAACTATCTGAATACGGCGATCCTTAGATAGAATCCGTTCCGTATATTTTGTCGAGATTTTCGAAACCGGAGTGTTTGAGTTTACACGAGGAATACAACAGTAAAATCCGAGCGTATTCGTACGAGTTTACGTCCGTTATACAACGTTCCGTCATTTGTACGTTGTAATTCCAAGCCGCCAAAACGTATCCCGAGTCATGGATCTCTTCCACACAAATGTCCAGCGAGTTTCGAGTGTATTTTGCGTCGGGTTCCAATTTTAGGGCCGTCGTAAAGTTTACCGGAGCCGCTAAGGCGTTCAAAAAACGAAGATTGGCGGCAAAAGCGCGGTCCATTTCCACATAACTCGCTTCTGCCAGAGAAATACGATAACTTTGACCGGGCATTCCTTCGCAACCTATATAAGCGAAATTGAATGTTTCGCTTCCGACCTCCAGTGTTTGCGGGGAATTCGGAGGTAGGTCCGAAAAAAATCCGGAAGGAAAACCGGATCCGTTCGCGCTTTCATCGGTTCCAGTGCTCAGTCTGCAAATCGTTTGTTCGACTTGGTCCGGATCGTTTCTTTCGAATCGGATCGATACGGTTCCTACGGTTGCGTTCGTTCGTATTTGAAATACGTCGATGTCTCCGTTCGCTTCTATGGAACCGGTTATTTCCGCGAAGGGGTTTCGGGAGGGATTGAAATCGAACGTTTGTGGTGTTGCGTAGAGGTCGTTCGGTTCCGTGTCATCCAAACGTTCCGGCGGATTTGTCGCGGTTCCGTATCCCGTATTGCAAGAGGAGTTTTGAACAAGAGACGGAAGTCCGACCGTTTCATAGGTCGAAATGATCCGGATCTCTTCCTGAATTTTTTGAATCGCTTCGTTTCCAAACACGAAATCATTCCCCGTGTTTTTACAATTTAGGATTCCCAAGAAGAGGTAGAAGACGATAAGAGGAGAAGTCTTAGTTGATTTCATATTCGCTTGTTGAACCTGAACCAGTTGTTCTTCGGATTTCTTTCTATGATCGATTTAATATGGTTACAATTCGAAAAACGTAATGTCTTATTATAATTATATGAAGATTGGCGGGATACGGTCAGGGATTCGAACCGATTTTCGATTTTTTTTTTCGAAAAACCGAAAATCGGCGCGCTTTGGTTTACGGATGATTTGTGCCGTGATCGGAGCGAGATCGATCGTTTCCGATTTTACGTTTGATCTTCCGCCAATACGATCAGCGCATCCTCCGCCGTGATTCGGAAGGAATCACCTTTTTCCGGGATGAGATGGACGCCGTATCCGCATTCTTCGTTTTTTTCCTCGGACGCGATACGAATTCCGAAACAGGTTTCTCCCCGTTTGAGCGCGGCTCCGACCAGATCGGCGAAGCTGAGTGTGATCGGTAGATTTTCGAAATATAAGGTGGCCGGTTTAAGATAGATTTCGCTTCCTTCCGGGCTGAATAGATTTTCGTAAACGCGCATAACGTCGGGTTCCTGCGAAACCTGCGCCATCATTTTCGATACGAACTGGTTGGAGATCAGAAAATCCTTTACGCCGGTTTCAAGAACGATTTCCGTATTTTCGGAATTCATGATTTCGGTGATGAGTTGTGTGTTCGGTTGATTGCCGGATTTGAACGCGTATCGTTTGAAATATTGTCTAAAGCGTAATAGTAACGATATCGTCTGTGCGTCCACTTCCTCGATATTCTCCTTTTCTTCGGCGAGGAATATTACGGAATCGTAAGATTCGGGAGCGAGTCGTTTCATCACCGATTCCTGCGAGAGGTCCGCTTGAAAGGAGCGTAACGTGATCTTCGGATATTTTTTCTTAAGTCTGACCATGGAGGATTTGAATTCGTCGTCGATCTGTTTTACGAGAACGTCGATGGTGGATCCGGGGGAAACGAATTTCGCGTATTCTTCCACGATCAGAGGGCTTTTGGAGTTCCAACCTACGATGAGTTGTTTGTCTACCGGGTTGTTCCGTTTTTTCTTCGGCTGAGGAAAGTCTTTGGGCGACGCAACGGCCGAACTTAAATAGCGGATTTTGGAATCGTCTTCCGCGAGCAATACGGCGTCCTCCGAATTTTCCGGTACGTAATCGGAGGAAGGATTGAGCAGAATTTCACCGTCCTCCTTTCTAAATCCGAGAGGGACCGATTCGTTAAACCGAAATGAAATTTCCCGAAAGTTCAGTCCACCCCATCCGGATGTCGGCTTATAAAAGTATATTTCATCCCCTTCGAATCCCACGAGATTGGAATATACGACCGCGAGTCCGGAGGTTCTGGATGTTTGAACCAACAACTTGGAGAGAATCGTTCTTTCGTCCATTACCTGGATCGAATCGGATAATTCCTGCGCGATTCTTCGATTGTCTTCGCTATATAATTCCGCTACGATCGGAGGTAGTTCGCGTTCGGATCCGCCTAACGCGACTAAGGCCATCAAGGTCTTTAAAACCTTGGCGTCGCCGATGTTTCTTCCTTCTTTGGAATCTTCGTCTCCGGACGAATTGAGGACCAATACCGATTTCGCTTTTCCGGCGTTGACTTTTCTCAGTGAGTGTAGGCTGGACGGCGTTCCCGATCTGGTTATGATCTTGGTGGTTTTTCTTTCCTGAAGATTTTCCGCGAGGTAGTCGTCCATTTCCTCCTTATCCTCTTCGGCGAGAATCGTTACGACCGCTCTTGACTCCGACTCGTTGGCTTCTATCAGCTCCTTTACGATTTCCACGACTCGAATTCCGAATCCAAGAATGATCGTATGATCATTTTCTAATACGTCGCTTTTGCCCTTACGTAGATCCTGGATTTTTTGGTCGAATTGATTGGTGATGAACGCGACCAAACTCGAAAAAAGAACCAATCCTAAAAACACGGTGAGTATTCCGGTCGTTTTGTTGAACCAATTGGATTCTCCGTCTTCCGCCACGGCACCCGCGTCGGAGATCTGTAAAAACACCCTCCACAGAAATTCACCCGATCCGTGTACGGATTCGTCCGGGAAAATCAGTCCGCCGATTAGACGAACGATCGATAACAGTAAAAATGCGACCAGAAACAGCGTGATCAAGGCGATGAATACGGAACCTCCTCCTCTGGACATAAAGTTGTCGAAGTGGTAGCGGAGTTTGTCGGAGAATTTTGGATTGGATTTCATGCGTGGAGAATGGAATTTTATCCCTGCAATTTATCAAATGGAAAATAAATTCTTAGTAAAAATTCGAAATGTAGGAACTCCTGAAAAAACTGGGATTCGGGAAAGTTCTCCCGGGTCCGTGTGGGAACTCACACGATTTCGCGTAAAACGGGCGGATGCAGGCCGATGTTATCGGGGAGAATTTCGTGAAAAACGTAGGAGATCCCATCCCGACTTCCTAATATCGTTTCGTTTTCGATTAACGCGTCGATAAAAACAAACAAACGGAAAGAAACAGACACAGGGGGGAATAAAATATAGAGTCCGCTTCCGCAAAATCGGTCCCGGAAACGCTCTTAAAAAAACCGACAAAACGAAAGTCGCCGATCGCTCTCAAAAGAAAAACAAAGGATAAAAAATAAATTCCGTATCGAACGACGTGTTCCGGAATCGGAAGAAACAAGCGCAGTTTCCAGCCGATCGGAAGAACGGAAGCGACAAACAAGAGTAAGGCGACCGCAAGCGTGGAAATTTTTCCGGGAACGAACGCAGGCTTCCCCTTCCACTCGGGAACGGCACGGTTTTTTCCGTAGTTCCCTCCCGCGGCCCAATAAAAATGCAATGAGGAAAGAGAGAAGAGAATCCATCCTCCCGTCCAAGAAGCGATCCAAGAAATCCAATCCCAACGAATCTCCGGTTCGGTCATTGGATCAAATCGGCGTTGGCCCCATCCGGATTTTGATTGTTGTAGAGTTTCACCAAAAGACGGACCAATTCCTTTTTTTCCGTTTCCGAAAATCCCTTATACAAGTTGTTGACCAACGATCGGGAAATTCCGAGCAGAACGGGGCGTACGGTGAATGCTTTTTGAGTCAATTCCAGATGTACGATTCTTTGGTCTTCCGGATCCCGAATCCGTTCTACGTAACCGAGGGACTCCAGTTTATCAACAAGAGCGGTTAACGTGGACTTGTCCCGGTTGATCATCTTGGCGATTTCCTGCATCTGGGCCCGTTTCTTCTTGATCAAAGCGAAAAGAATATCCGCGTGTGTCGTCGAAATGGCACCCAGGCCTTTTTCCTTCAGTTCCGCGTTGAGATGTTTGTGGAACTCGTCTCGAATTCTCGAGACAACATAGATGATCAGTCTAGGACTCATAGTTTACCTAATTTAAAAAGAATTTTTTAATCAGGCAAATTGATACAGGTAGATAACCTCTCCGATTGCGGCCGCTTTTGCGGAACCTTCGGTTTCGAAGGTCATTTTTAGGGTCATCCGTGCGGTTCCTCTCAAGTCCTTTAACTCGATCAGTTCCGCTTTCAGTCTCAATTTGCTTCCTACCTTTACGGGTTCCAGAAACCGGAGTTTCTCCATCCCGTAATTTATCCCCATTTTAATATTCTTTAATTCTAATATTTGTGAAAGTAGATAGGGAGCCATGGATAAAGTAAGATATCCGTGCGCGATGGTTCCTCCGAACGGGGATTCCTTGGCGGCTCTCGCCGGATCCGTATGGATCCACTGATGATCCAAGGTCGCTTCCGCGAATTTGTTCACCTGTTCCTGGGAAATCGTATGATACTCGGAAACACCGATTTCCTTACCCGTATACGCCTCGAGTTCCGCAAAGCTGGATAATACTACCTTTGCCATGACATTCTCCTTTTACTCCGTTTTTTGTATCAATCTGTTTGTCAGCTGTTCGAATATCTCGGATTCCAGAATGGATAAGTCGATGTTGTCTTGATGACCGAACGCTTTTCCCGAAAAGATTCCTTTCCAAAGAATCGATCCGCTGTCCACGTCCATCGCCTTGACGGTCAATTCGAGAATGGAATTCCCCGATGCCGTTCCGTAATCCGTCATTTCCGTGAACACGGCCACTTCGCCTTTGAGTTGTTTGGCGATCTTGATCCCTGTTTCTTCGGTGAAGTTTTTTTCGGTCTCTAATACGTTACGGAACTGCCTTTCCGCATTGTATTTTTCCTGGATATTTCCTCCGTAATTGAGAATCGCCAATTCCAGTTTTTCGAAACTTCTGGATTCGACGAACTTTTTCTGGTCCGCACTTTGTTCTTTCATTAACCAACCGGAACGCACTTGCACCGGAAAGACTACGTGTTTGGATTTTTTTTGAGGAGTGAATCCTCTGCGTACGAAGACGGTTCCTAAGATCGTATTTTTGGAAGTGGAACAATCCGTAAAAACGAAAAACAGAAAAAGAAAAAAGATCCAAATCCGCGGAGAAGAAAAACGAGACGAAGGATTCGTTTTCAGGGAAAAGTAATTTTTAACACAGACCGATAGCAATTCGCTTCCCCTCACGGCTCGATTCCAAGAGAAGTCAGTGCTTCCTTTTGTCCATCCGTTTTTTCGCGGATCGATTTCTAATTTTGAAACAAAAATCGAATATCCCAAAATGGAATAGTTTCTTGTGCGAACCGATTCGAAGTCGTCCGGATGATTCTTACATTTTTGTTTTGAGCGGAAGGAAAGAAAGGTTCTCGACGTCTCGTTCGAGGTATGTTCGAGCGACCTCGTTGAATTAGAAATTTCTGAAATGTCACAAAGCGGATCGAGATACATTCTCCCGTCGTGGAGGTCGTTTTATTGAGAGATCTTCTCAGTCGGAACTCGATCCTGAAGCCTCTTTCGTTCGAATTTCAGGTTGACAGGCTATGTGCGGAACGGAGTCTAATAGGAGCTATGGACAGCGCTCCCGAGCATCTTGGCCCCTTATTAATTCAGTTCTTACTCGGAGTCGGATTCTCCGCTCTGATTCTTACCCTTGCCATACTCATCGGTCCTAAGAAAAAGTCGAAGCCGCAAGACGCATTCGAATGCGGGGTTCAGTACTATGGGGACGCGAGAGGGCTCTTCAACATCAAATTTTATTTGGTCGCGGTGCTTTTTATTCTCTTCGATATCGAAGCCGTCTTTTTGTTTCCCTATGCGGTCAATCTGATCGGATTCAAAAACGCCGGAATCGGTCTTTTTCTCGTCTTCGAGATGTTTGTGTTTGTCCTGACCTTGGTCGTGGGTTTATACTATATCTGGAAGAAAGGAGCGCTGGAATGGGATTGAGCGATTTGAATAGAACTCCGGGCCAAGCCTTGGGAGATATGGTTCAACTGGGAAGCGTGGAATCCGTGATCCAATGGGGGCGGAGCCATTCCCTTTGGCCGTATCCGTTTGCGACCGCTTGTTGCGGAATCGAATACATGAGCACGGCTTGTTCCGACTACGACATCGCCCGCTTCGGAGCCGAACGACCTTCGTTTTCCCCTCGTCAGGCGGATATGATTCTCGTATTGGGAACCATTACCTACAAGATGGCTCCGGTCCTCCGACAAATTTACGATCAGATGGCCGAGCCTAAATTCGTAATCAGCGTCGGAGCCTGTGCTTCTTCCGGGGGAATGTTTCACACCTACGGAGTGTTGCAGGGTGTGGACCGGATTCTTCCCGTGGACGTGTATGTACCGGGCTGCCCGCCGAGACCGGAAGCGATTTTGGACGCGCTCGTCAAACTCCAGGAAAAACTCAAAACCCAGGGTTTGGAAGCGAGACGTCAGGAAGTGATGCAAAAGATCCAGGAATTAAACGAAAGAAATAAACCCCTGGTCGTACGATGAAAGAAGAAGTAGAACGGTTTCTCAAAGAAAAATTTTCCCACTTTTTGGATGCGCCGGAAGAGACGGTCTCCAACGTCCCGGTGATCTATATTAAAGCCGAAGGGGTCGTGCCCGTGTTGACTGCTTTGAAAAACGATCCCACTCTTCATTATAATTTTCTAAACGACTTAACCGCGGTGGATTGGCTCGGAAAAAAAGAGCCCAGGTTCGAAGTCAATTATCTGCTCCGGTCTGCGAACAAGTCTTCGAGCCGGATCCGGATCAAGGTTCGACTCGAAGAAGGAGAAGCGGTTCCAAGCGTGACTAACGTGTTCAAAGGAGCCGACTGGCCCGAACGCGAGGTTTACGATCTTTTCGGAATTTCCTTTATCGGTCATCCCAATCTGGATCGGATTCTGATGCCCGACAACTTTCAAGGACATCCGTTGCGGAAGGATTTTCCGCTGGAAGGTTTCGGTCAGGATTATCTCATCGAGGATCTGCTTCATATTCACGTGAACGAAGACATCGTCCAGGAAGGAGGAAAGTAGAAGTATGTACGAAAAAACGGCCGAACACTTCGAACAGAAATATAAGAATCTTCCCGAAGGTCATCTTCTCGTAAACCTCGGTCCTTCCCATCCCGCGACACACGGAATTCTCCAAAACGTGATTCAAATCGACGGAGAAAGAATCGTGGAAGCCGAGTCCGTAATCGGATATGTGCATCGTTGTTTTGAAAAATTAGGGGAACGTTATACGTACAATCAGTTTTTGGTCTGCACCGATCGTATGAACTACGTTTCCACTCCGCTGAACAATATCGGTTGGATTCTCGCCGTGGAAAAGATGATGCAGGTGGAAGTTCCCGATCGGGTTACCTACGTTCGGATGATCATTTCCGAACTTTCCAGAATCATCGATCATATCATCTGCACCGGTATTTTAGGCGTGGACTTGGGAGCGTTTTCCGGACTTCTGCATCTTTTTCATCATAGGGAAAATATCTATCAGGTCATAGAAAAATTGACCGGAGCCAGATTGACGACCACCTTCTGCAGGATCGGAGGACTGGAACGTGATATCTATCCGGATTTCGTAAAGGAAGTCAAATTGGTCTGCAAGGGATTGAAACCCGCGATCGAAGAATTCAACGATCTTCTTTTAAAGAATAAAATTTTTCTCGGACGCACCGAAGGTATCGGCGGAATCTCCGCGGAAAACGCGATCGCATACGGATACACCGGACCCAATCTCCGCGCGGCGGGAGTGGATTGGGACGTTCGTAAGGATGAACCGTATATGTTGTATGATAAGGTGGACTTCGACGTTCCCGTCGGCGAAGACGGAAGCGTGCTTCATCGTTCTCTTGTGAGAATGGAGGAGATGCGTCAGTCCATTCGTATCATCGAACAACTCGTAGACGGAATTCCCGAAGGTCCTTGGCACGCGGATCTTCCTCACGCTTATCTTCCCGAAAAGAAAAAAGTCTACAACAACATGGAAGAGTTGATCTATCACTTCAAAATCATCATGCACGGAGTAAAGGTTCCTCCGGGAGAATATTATATGGGGACCGAGGCCGCCAACGGAGAACTCGGATATTATATCGTTTCCGAAGGAGAAAAGTCGCCTTGGAGGGTTCACGTTAGACGTCCTTGTTTTTGGTATTATCAATCCTTTGCCGAATTGGTCCGGGGAGGACTTCTTGCGGATTCAGTCGCGACGATGAGTTCCTTAAACGTGATCGCGGGGGAGTTGGATTGTTGATGTATAAGTTCAGCGAAGCCGCGGAAAAAAGATTCCAAAGAATGCTTGAGGCGTTTCCGGACAAACGTTCCTTGATCCTTCCTTGCCTTTACATTCTTCAGAGAGAAAACGGATTTGTGGATCAGGACGGTATGAATTACATCGCCGAAAGATTGGGAGATCCGATTTCGCTCGCGCAAGTTTACGGAGTCGCCACGTTTTACACCCTCTACAACAAAAAACCGGTGGGTAAATATCATATCCAAATCTGCGGAACTTCCAGTTGTTATCTTCGCGGAAGCGACGAGATCGAGGAACATATCTGCAACCGGCTCGGAATCCATACCGGTCAAACCACTCCCGATCGTAAGTTCACTTTGGAAGAAGTGGAATGTTTAGGGGCCTGCGGATACGCTCCCATGGTGCAGATCAACGACGATTTTTACGAACATCTGACTCCCGAAAAAGTGGATCAGATCTTGGACAGCCTGAACTGACGAAGGAACTCCTTATGGCAGAAATGAAACTTCTCACGAAATACATAGACAATCCTCAGTCCGCCAAACTCGAGTTTTACGAATCGGTGCACGGATACGAAGGAATGAAAAAGGCGCTTGCGATGAAGCCGGACGATATCGTCGCCGAGGTCAAAAAATCGGGTCTCAGAGGGCGGGGAGGCGCGGGTTTTCCCACCGGTCTCAAATGGTCCTTTATCCCGAAAGACATTCCAAAACCGAAATATATCATCTGCAACGCAGACGAAGGTGAGCCTGGAACATTCAAAGATCGTAAACTGATTGAAAACCTTCCGCATCAGATCATAGAAGGGATGATCATCGGAGCGAAAGCGATCGGATCCAACAAAGGTTTTTTTTATATTCGAGGCGAATTTCAAAAGGGTGCCAAAGCCATGCAGAACGCGATCGACGAGGCGTATGCAAAAGGATATTTGGGAAAAAATATCCTGGATAGCGGTTTCGACTTCGATCTCATTCTTTATGAAGGTGCGGGCGCGTATATCTGCGGAGAAGAAACCGCGCTCATCAATTCTCTCGAAGGCAGAAGAGGTCATCCAAGATTAAAACCTCCTTTCCCCGCAGTATCGGGTTTGTATCGTTCACCGACCGTGGTCAACAACGTGGAAACGTTTTCCGCGATTCCTCATATCATGGACAAAGGCGCGGATTGGTATTCCAAAATCGGAACCGAAAAATCTCCCGGAACGAGACTTTTCAGCGTATCGGGCCACGTAAAAAGACCCGGCGTGTACGAAATCGAATTAGGAACTCCTTTATTAGAACTTGTGAATGATCTTTGCGGTGGAATCGTTGACGACAAACCGCTAAAAGCGGTCATTCCGGGCGGATCCTCGGTTCCGATTCTCACCGCGGAAGAATGCAAAACCGCTACTATGGATTTCGAATCCATGGCCGCGCACAAAACGATGTTGGGCTCCGGCGCGGTGATCGTTCTTGCGGAAGGAACCGACATCGTGGAAACCACGTATCGATTCGCGAGATTTTACGCACACGAATCCTGCGGTCAGTGTACTCCTTGTAGAGAAGGCACACACTGGGTCGCGGATCTACTCCATAAAATTCGGGAAGGGGAAGGAACGGTCCAGGATATCGATCTCATTCTTTCCTTATCCAGAAATATGGAAGGCGGAACCACGATTTGTCCTTTGTCCGACGCTTGTGTGGGAGCGGTACGTCCCGCCTTGCAGAAGTTTCGTTCCGAGTTCGACGCAAGATTAAAAGACAAACCTGCGGCTCCCGATCATCCTCGTAGAAGAAAAGAGGATCTGATCGTTACCGAATCCCCTGCGGGAGGAAAGGCGACTCCATGAATTGGAACGAGATTCTATTTTGGCTTTTAAAGAGCGGCCTTTTCTTTTTTATCCTGATCACGGCCTGCGCGTATTATACTCTCGCGGAAAGAAAGGTCGCGGGTTTTATCCAGGACCGTAAAGGTCCGAACCGCGCCGGGTTCTGGGGTTTGTTACAACCTCTTGCGGATGGAATTAAATTCTTAACCAAAGAGGAAGTGTTTCCTACGCAGGTCAATAAGGTCATGTATCTGATCGCTCCCGCGATTTCGATGACCTGTGCGATCATGGCTTGGTCTATCGTCCCTTTCGGTGGACAGATTCCTCTTCCTTCCTGGTTACAGGAGGCCACCGGTCTCGGAGTTTTGGATCTGCAGATCGCCAATCCGGATACGGGAATTCTCTTTCTGTTCGCGATCTCTTCTCTTGCGGTTTACGGAATCATCATCGCGGGTTGGGCGAGTAATAACAAATATTCGTTGTTAGGCGCCATTCGTTCCACGGCGCAGATGATCAGTTACGAACTACCTCTGGGCATGAGCGTTGTATCGATCGTAATCCTTACCGGATCGCTCAAACTCACCGATATCAGCGCTTCGCAAGCCGGACTTTGGAACGTTTTCAAACTTCCCGGATTTATCGCGTTCTGTTTATTCGTTGTGGCGATGTTCGCCGAAACCAACCGTCTTCCTTTCGATTTGGCCGAGGCGGAATCCGAACTCGTCGTAGGATTTCACACCGAATACGGGGCCTTTAAGTTCGCGCTCTTTTTTATCGCCGAATACATGAACATGATCACGATGAGTTGTGTGGTCACACTTTTGTTTTTCGGAGGTTATCAGGTTCCGTTCGGAATTCTCGAGGGGAACGTTTTACAACCCTTGCTCGGACTCGCGTTCTTTTTGGGGAAAGTTCTGTTTTTTACGTTCCTGTTTCTTTGGGTCAGGTGGACGCTGCCCCGTTTTCGTTACGACCAACTCATGTCTTTGGGCTGGAAAAAGCTCATTCCCTGGGCGATTCTGAACATTCTGATCGCAAGCATCTATATACAATTTTAAGAATATAACAAATATGCCATTTACAGACCAACCTCAACTGCTTTTGTTTTTTCTATTCGCCTCGGTTATGGTGCTCAGTTCGTTGGGGGTGATCTTTCATCCGAACGCCATCTCGGCCGCGGTTTTGCTCGTATTGAGTTTTTTTTCGTTGGCCGCGATTTACGCGGTGATGAACGCGATTTTTATCGCCACGATGCAGATCCTGGTTTACGCGGGAGCGATCATGGTTCTGGTCGTGTTCGTACTTATGTTGTTGTCTCTTCGTGACGAAACACAAAGACTATTTTTCTTCGAAAAACCTATTAAGAAATTCTTATATTTATCCTTGGTCGCTTTCCTGGGGGTGCTCCTGGTCACGGCGGTTCAAGACGGAATTCCTTCCAGAACCGCCGCCTCCGTCGGTTACGCTCAAACGAAGGACGGGGAATTCGCCGGTTATTCCTTTCGAATTTCGAAATACGAGATCGTTAAGAATCAAAAAGGAGTCAAAGAATCCGGTTCGAATCCGGCGGAACGCGCGACGATTCCGAACGTTTCGGCAGAAGGTTCGACGAATCCGGATCCGGTTCACGTTAGCGGAAACACCGCGGTCGTTGGAAGTGCGATGTTTTTGCGGTATCTCCTCCCTTTCGAGCTGATCTCTGTCCTTTTACTTACGGCCGTCCTCGGTGTGGTCGTGCTCGGTAAAAAAAATCCCGGTAAAAACGAAAACGGAGGCGCACTATGAATCTTTGGATCTCCGGGATTCCGGTGGAATATTTCCTTATTTTGGCGATGATCATCTTTGCGATCGGCGTGGCCGGAGTGATGATTCGAAGAAGCGCAGTCCTTATCTTTATGTCCATCGAACTCATCCTGAACTCGGTCAATCTCGTCTTTGTCACCTTCTCCAAAGCACTTCATCAAGTGGACGGGGAAGTCGCGGTTTTTTTCGTAATGGCGATCGCCGCCGCCGAAGCCGCGATCGGACTTGCGATCGTGATCGCAATCCATCGGCTCAAAAAAACGAGCTACGTTGACGAAATGAATCTGATGAAATGGTAGAAAGAATGGAATTCTCTTCGTTAATACCTGCGTTAGTCGCTCTTCCCTTGGCGGGATTTTTAATTTCCGGGATTTTCGGTAACAGGCTGAAATCCGCGGCGGGATTCGTCTCCACGGGGGCGGTGTTTCTTTCTTTCCTTTTGGCGGTCGTTTCTTTGGCTGCGTTCCATCCTATGGAACGTTCCGTTCCTGAGATCGTGACAGTGTTTCCTTGGATTTCCGCGGGGGGAATCCAGATTTCGATCGCGTATCAAGTGGATCAACTTTCGCTTTATATGATTTTGATCATTACCGGAATCGGTTCTTTGATTCATCTATACAGCATCGCATATATGAAAGGCGATCCCGGTTATGCGCGTTACTTTGCGTATCTCAACCTGTTCGTCTTTTCCATGCTCAATCTGGTACTTGCAGAAAATCTAATTCTCCTTTTTCTCGGATGGGAGGGAGTGGGTCTTTGTTCGTATCTTTTGATCGGTTTCGACTATCATAAGGATTCGGCGGCCGACGCGGGGATGAAGGCGTTTATCACGAATCGGATCGGGGATTTGGGGATGCTCTTGGGAATCGCACTCGTGTTCTGGTATACTGGTTCGGTTTCTTTCGTGGAAATCACCGAGGCGATTCCGGAAACTCCCACGTTCCGTTACGTTTTACCTTTGGCGGCGTTTTGTTTTTTCATCGGAGCCATGGGAAAATCGGCGCAATTGCCGTTGCACGTTTGGCTTCCGGACGCGATGGCGGGTCCTACTCCCGTTTCCGCTTTGATTCACGCGGCAACGATGGTAACCGCTGGAATTTTTCTGATCGCAAGACTCAATCCCATCTTTTTATCCGCGCCGCAAGTAGGTCACTGGATCGCGGTCGTGGGATCGGTGACCGCGTTATTCGCCGCGACGATCGGGCTTTTTCAAAACGACATCAAAAAGGTCTTGGCTTATTCCACGGTTTCCCAACTCGGATATATGTTCGTCGCCATGGGAACGGGTGCATACGTGGCCGGCTTGTTTCATCTGATGACACACGCGTTCTTTAAGGCGCTTTTGTTTTTGGGATCCGGTTCGGTGATCCACGCGCTTCATCACGAACAGGACCTTCGCAACATGGGCGGTCTTAAAAATCATATGAGGATCACTTGGGTTACGTTCGTAATCGGTTCCCTCGCTATTTCCGGAATTCCCCCCTTTAGCGGATTCTTTTCAAAAGATCTAATATTAGAAAAAACGTATGCGTATGGAACCTTGTTTTACGGAATCGGGTTATTGACCGCGCTATTGACCGCGTTTTATATGTTCCGCACCGTTTATCTTACGTTTTACGGGAGTTCCCGCGTGGAAGGATCCAAGGCTTCTCATCTCCACGAATCCCCTGCGGTGATGACTATTCCGCTCGTTATTCTGGCGGTCGGCGCAGCGGTTACTGGATTTTTGGAGGTTCCGCATATCCTTTTCGGAGGGTCGAACGTACTTACCCGTTACTTCGCGCCGGTATTACAAAGAGGAACCGAAATTTCCTCGATGATCGTCAAACACTCGTTAGATGGGCACGCGTCTTCGGATCCATCGACGGAATGGATTTTATTGGCGGTCGGAGTTTCGGTCGGCGTCGCGGGAATTTTCGCGGCGGGGGTCGTGTTTCTACGAAACCGAAATATTCCCCGGGATGAAGAAAGCCTTACCGGGATCCAACGAATTCTTGCAAAAAAATATTACATCGACGAGTTTTATAAAAATTTCATCGTGGAACCGATCCTGTTATTGGGAAAATTTTTCGCGGATCACGTGGAAAGAAATTTCCTGGATTTCATGTTGCGTGGAACGGGACGGGTTGCGGTGGCAATCTCCCTCGTGTTGCGCAGGATTCAAACGGGCGTAGTGGTCGATTACGCGATTCTGATCGTTTTCGGGACGATCGTCATACTTTCCTTTTTCCTAATGAGGGGGCTATAACTTGGAATTCCCGCCGTTTATACTGAGCATTTTTTTATTTCTACCGCTCGCAGGCGTTCCGTTTTTATTTCTGTCGAATCGTGTCGTTTGGCTGCGGTTCGTCGCCGGGGCTTTCACCTTCGTACCGTTTTTGATCCTGGTAGGATTGTATTTCCGTTACGATCCTTCGAACGCTTCGCTTCAATTCGTGGATCGAGTCCGGGATCTGGTCGTGTCCGGAAATTTACGAGTGGATTATCATGTCGGTCTGGACGGATTCAGCTTGCTGCTCTGCGGAATGTCTTCCTTGCTGTTTTTTCTTTCCACGCTCGCGACCTGGTCGAGCATCACCAATCGAATCCGGGAATTTTACGTTTATCTAATGGTCGTCGAGATGAGCGTCCACGGGGTTTTTCTTTCGGGGAATCTCGTTCAGTTTTACATCTTTTGGGAAGCGATGGTCTCGCCGATGGTTTTGATGGTGGGAATTTGGGGAGAGGATCAGCGCGTTAAGGCAGCGATCAAATATCTGATCTTTTCGTTCACAGGTTCCGTGTTGATGCTTGCGGGAATTCTAATATTGTATTTTAAAACGGGAACCATCGTCATCGAGGAACTGTCCACCGGAGTTTTGCCCGAAATTCCGAAAAACATCCGTCTGTTTATGTTTTTTGCGTTCGTGTTGGCCTTTGCGATCAAGGTGCCTTTGTTTCCTGTTCATACTTGGATGCCCGACGTTCACTCGCAAGCGCCGACCGTGGGTTCGGTGGATCTTTCCGGAATTCTTCTTAAGATCGGATTGTACGGATTCGTTCGTCTTGCGATCCCGATTTTTCCGGAAGAAATGTTGGAATACAGGGAACTCCTCGGAGGACTTGCCGTCGCGGGAATTTTATACGGAGCCGTCATCGCGATGGCCCAGGAAAATTCCAAACGTGTGGTAGCGTTCTCTTCTTTGTCGCATATGAGTTTTTGTATGTTGGGAATTTTGAGTTTCACCGAGGAAGGAATGGCGGGCGGTTTGATTCAGATGATCAATCACGGATTTACGGCCGGAATGCTTTTCTTTATGTTAGGAATGTTGCATGAACGGATCGGGAACAACGAAATCGCGAAAGCCGGCGGGTTGTCCAAACTGCTTCCCGTATTTTCCGTGTTTTTCGCAATCGCTGTGTTTTCGTCCCTCGGCGTTCCCGGAACCAACGGGTTTATCGGGGAGTTTTTGATCATTCTCGGAAGTCTAAAGGCGAACTTCGTCTATGGCGCGTTAGCCGCAACCGGCGTCGTGTTCGCAGCGGGTTATCTTCTATTGTTCGCAAAACGGATGATCTTCGGAGAACCGACCAAACATCTCGTAGAGGTTCACGATCTGAGCGTCAAGGAATGGGCGATTCTCGTTCCTACGGTGATTATGATCTTTTGGATCGGAATTTATCCGAAGCCGTTTTTAGAAGTGTTAAAACCTTCGGTGAAAGTGGCGCTTAATTCGGCTTCGTTGCGAGTCATTCAAGATCGCGAAAAAAAGGAAAAGGACCTGAGCGAAAGACCTTTCGAACGGAAATACACTTCCTATAAAACTTTGGGAGAGGATCCCGACCGTTACGAGGAAAGATTGAAGGGATCTCCGAGCAAGTTCGCGCTTCCGGAATCGATCCGAAAAGGAAAGGAAGTCGCACCCGAAGAGGACGAGGAGGCGCGTCCATGAATATGATCCCGAATCTGCTCGATATATTTTCCGTGCTGCCCGCTCTGTTGTTGGCCGGAGGCGGAGTTGTTGTGATCTGTTTTTCGGTGTTGTTTAAGACGAAGGACTTCCTGATCGTACGGTATGTTTCCGGTTTCATTCTACTGATCGCGTTCGCGTCCGTGTTTTATACTGCGTTTCGATTTCCCGGGAACGGGGTTTATTTCGCCGGGCAGATCGAAAATTCGCTCCTGACTTTCTGGTTAAACCTGTTGTATGTTTCGATGGCGATCGGAACGGCCGCCGTAGCTCCGAGAATATTAAGAAATCATAAAATTGAATTTCCTGAATTTTATCCTCTGTTGTTGTTCGCCACGTCGGGAATGATGCTCATGACCGCCGCCCAGGATTTTATTCTCATATTTACCGCTCTCGAACTGATGAGCCTTTGTCTTTATATCCTGGTAGGTATCTCGAAAAACGACCATTTTTCCCTCGAGGCGACGTTGAAGTATTTTCTTCTCGGTAGTTTTTCGTCCGGTTTTATGTTGATGGGGATCGCGTTCCTTTTCGGAGGAAGCGGTTCCACGAATGTGTCCGCTTGTTTGCAGCCTTTATCCGTAGCGGGGTATCAGGGGAATTTTGCCAAGATAGGTTTGGTTTTATTTCTAACGGGAGTATCGTTTAAGATCGCTCTGTTTCCGTATCACGCTTGGACACCCGATGCGTATGAAGGCGCTCTGACTCCGGTTACCGGATATATGGCTACGGCGGCAAAGGCAGCGTCCATGGGACTTCTTCTTATATTGTATACGAAACTTCCCATCCGATTGGAGGATAGCGTTTGGGCTTGGCTCACGGGCATACTCGCGTTATGCTCTATGATCTACGGAAACCTGCTCGCATTAAAACAGGAAAATTTAAAACGAATGCTCGCGTATTCTTCGATCGCGCACGCGGGTTATATCGTCGCCGGGATTTCCGCGGGGATTCGGGAAGAGGTTCTGTTTTATCTGATCGTTTATTCGTTCATGAGTTTGGGAGCGTTCGCGATTCTTGCGTATCTCGAAGAGGGAACGAGGCAGGTCACTTTTTTTGCGGTTCAGTCCTTGTCCGGTGTCAAACCGTTGACCGCGATCGCGATCAATATTTTCTTTATGTCTTTGGCCGGTGTTCCTCCTTTCGGGGGATTTTGGGCGAAGCTGTTTCTCTTTCAAAAACTTGCGGAATCGGATTCGTTGATGAATCGAATTCTCCTCATCGGAGGTGTCACCAACTCCGCATTGGCGCTCTATTATTATTTAAGAATCGGAATCGCTACGTTTATGAGCAGTGACGAGGGAGAAATTTCGCGGAATCATTCCGCGCCGAAGAGCGTGGGCGTTATCGCGGTTGTTGTGGTTTGTTTTTTTATGGTGGCCCTCGGGTGGTTGTTGCTCGTTCCGGGAAATCTTTTGGCGATCGGCGCCGGTCAATCTTTGAGTTATTGAAGAGAGACGTTTTCGTCGGAGGTATTTTTGCGCCTCCTGCGCGCGCGTGTGTGCTGTTATGGTTTCGGCTTTTTTAGGATTGTTTTTTCGTTTCGGATCGAGTTGTTTTCGTAGTTCCGACCAATGTTTGTAAACGTGCGCAGGACCGAGCTCTTTCGCGACTTCGCGTTCGCTTCGGTCCGCTCGATGTTTCTCCGATTTTTGGATGTTTTTTTTGGGGGGGGTCGGAACTTCGTCCTTGGTACTTCGATCGGGACCGCGTTCCGCGTCGCTCCGATCTCTGGCGCGGTAGTTCCCGCACTTTCCTCACGCGGAAGGCTCCGTGAGAAAAACGTGGGAGTTCCCGCACTTTCCCCCGCGGAAGGCTCCGTGAGAAAAACGTGAGAGTTCCCGCACTTTCCTCCGCGGAAGGCTCCGTGTGAAAAACGCGGTAGTTCCCGCACTTCCACCGCGGAAGGCTCCGTGTGAAAAACGCGGTAGTTCCCGCACTTTCCCCACGCGGAAGGCTCCGTGTGAAAAACGCGGTAGTTCCCGCACTTCCACCGCGGAAGGCTCCGTGAGAAAAACGTGAGAGTTCCCACACTTCCCGCGCGGAAGGCTCCGTGAGAAAAACGTGAGAGTTCCCGCACTTTCCTCCGCGGAAGGCTCCTTGAGAAAAACGTGAGAGTTCCCGCACTTTCCCCGCGGAGCGAAGCCAGAGACGAATCACGAACCCTTCGAAATAAAAATCCGTTTTAAGAGGTTGTCAAGACGAACCGACCGCAAGAGTTTGTGAATTCATCGGAAACGGAGATCGGCAACGACCACGGATTCGAAGGAGGAACAATGGAAATCGAAATCGGAAAAGGATTGGGCGGGCTATACTTCGGAATGTCCATGGAGGACGTGACCGCGAAATTGGGAGAACCCGACGAAGTTTACGATTACGACTACGAAGGTTCCCTCTCCACAGGCTATGAGTATTTCGATCGCGAGACCGAATATGAGTTCGATCACGAAGAGGAGAAAAAACTCTATTCCATAACTAGCTCCGATCCTTCGATCCGACTTTACGGAAAACCGATCATCGGAGAATCCATCGAAACGATCCGGGCCATTCTATCACAAAACGGAATCGACGATTTGGAAGAAGACGACGAAAGCCACGAGGATCACGAAGAACACGATCACGACGAAGAGGAAAGCGCAGGGGTGACCGCTTTTTCCGACAAACTCAACGCGATCTTTCAATTCGAAGAAGACGAGCTCGTATTCTTCGGATTTAGTCCCTTGTTCAAGGACGATTCCATCGATTGGCCTAAGTATTAAAACAAACTGCCGCTACTACTGCGACGACTATCACTGCCGTTAACTAAAGCGCCGCTTCCGCAATCGGAGAAACTTTTTTTGAAAATTTTGTCCGGCTTCGTCTCGTTTCGGTATATTCTATTATAAATCCAACGGAACGTTTCGGACATGGAAATTCGCGGTATCTTCGCTCGCATTTTATTTTTGAGTGGAAGTTTTTACTTCCACCATTGCGCTTATTTAAACGTCAACGAAGGATTGGTTTCCGGAACGGAAGCGAAAGCCATCATATCGGATCGACTTCTACTCAACCAAACGATTTATCTCATAGGTTCGACCCAACCGGAGCCGATCCGCTCCAACGCGGTCGTCGGCCTGGGAATCACGATCCTCACCCCTGACCTCATAGGCATCGACGAGAAAAACATGTATCAAAAAGAAGCGGTGGAGGAATGCGCCGACCAGATTTTCTTCGTTTCCCTGATTTCCACACCTTTGTCGGCGTTCGTATGTAAAGCCACCGATCCTCCCTTAAGTATTCCTCTCATTAGTAGAAAATTATAAAATACTAATGTAATTAAATTTTTCTTCCTCGCGTCCGATTCCTGAAATTTCCGCGTTTCTGAGTATTGAAATCGTTCTCATTCCGGAATGGGGAAAACGGATTTTTTGCTTTTTTGAAAAAGTCGATCCGCTCTCTACGTAAGATTCCCGGTTTTCACCCACATTTTTCTTTCCTGATGGAGAAATTTCGCGCGTCATTTGCGCCGTTTCCTTTCCGAAATCGATTTTTTTACATCTTCGGCGGCGCAGATTCGAATCCGTTCCGTATTTAAAAACGATTTTCAGGAGGATGAAATGAATATAAAAAAAATGGCCCTAATGGGTTTGATCATCTTAGCGATCCAGTGCGGCTCTAAATCCGGAGACGGTTCTAAAGACGCTTTGACGTTACTCGCGCTTGCCGGCCAGGGGCAAAGTCCCGGCATCTCCGGCATTTATGCGTCCGTGATCGGAGGCGGCGGAGGCGGTGGCGGTGGAGCAGGCGCTCTGACTTCTTCGGGAGTTTCGTCTCCGTTTCAGCTTTTGGAACAAACCTATCCGTGTAAAAAGGGAGGAACTTTCGAAATCAAGGGAGACGTGGAAATCGTCGCTTTGACGACCATAGTTTATAACGGCGTAAACCAGATCTACAATTCCTGCTCGAGAACTATGCCTGTGCTCGGAACGGGAACCACAAGTTCCGTCGATATGACGATCAACGGAACTATCTTGATGGACGGAGAATCAACCACCACGGTCGATCCCGATTCCACTCTGCAGAATCCGAAATTTACGATGAATCAAGTGGCTCGTCTTCGATCCAGTTCCTACACCGTGAACGGTTTTACCTATCCTACCTTTGATCTTACGTTTACGAGAACCAATTCGAAAGTTTCCATCGAAAATATGGGGGACATCGAAAAGGCGACCATATCCGTATCCGAAACGGTGCTCGTAGTCGGTACGATCGGAGAAGAAGTCGTAAATTCCACCTTTACCTATAGCGCAAAATACGACGCGTTCTGATCGAAGACATCGAACGTTAGCCGGGAGAGTTCCTCCCGGTTTTTGCGAAACGTAAACCTTCCTTTCGAAAAATGATTTTTCGAGCGGGAGGTTTATCCGCGTTATTTTCGCGAAATAAGTGTTGAAGAAAATAATTTTCCGCGATCCTTGGACGCGAGGTGAACTCCGTGAAACGTTATTCGCTCTTTGCTCTGATCGTATTGATCGTGTCTTATATCCTTTGGTCCGTATCGGATCGAAATTCCGTTTATTCCATTTCGGAAACCCGTTTAGATCGGATCGTCTCGGAAGGGAAGGATCAAAAAAAAGGAAACCTATTGGGGATTTCGCCTTGGATGATTCCATCCGATTACTCGAGCGAAACCGCGTTTCGGGAAAAACTGGAATTTTATTTTCGAAAGGCGGAGGAAAAAGGTTGGCTCGACACGAAGACAGTCGCGGTTCTTCCCGAATATTTGGGAACTTGGCTCGTGGTCGCAAACGAAAAAAGTTCCGTATATCGTTCGGCCTCGATCGAGGAAGCGATGCAGACCTTGGTGCTTTCCAACTTGGGTTCGTTTACGGGAAACTTAGTCTCTGCAAAAGGAAAGGATAAGATTCGGGACGCGGTTTTTAGGATGAAAGCCGAAACGATGTTAACGATATACCGGAGGACATTTTCGAATCTTGCAAAACGTTACGGAATCACGATCGTAGCAGGATCCATTCTACTTCCCGAACCGACGGTCACCGAAGGAGTTTTGAAGATCGGAACGGGAGAACTGCGGAACGGTTCGTTCGTATTTTTCGCGGATGGGACCGTTTCCGGAAATTCTCCTCATAAACTTTATCCGATCGAAGAGGAGAAATCGTTCGTTTCGGGAGCTTCTCCCGAATCCTTACAGGCAGTAGAAACCCCGGTCGGAAACATAGGCGTTCTCGTGTGCGCAGATTCCTGGTATCCCGGCGTTTATAAAACATTCAAAAAACAGAATATAAAATACGTTTTGGTTCCGTCTTTCGTTTCGCCTAACGGAGCCATGAGCGGAATCTGGAAAGGATACAACGGCTCGGAAACTCCTAAGGACGTAAATCCGAAAGATATCGGCGTTATCACGGAAGGGAAGGCTTGGTTGAAATACGCGCTCGCGGGTAGAATGACGGATTCCGGCGCGAGTTACGGTATCAACGTTTTTTTACGGGGTTCTCTGTGGGATTTAGGAAGCGACGGAGAAACGATTCTCGTGCGAGGCGCGGATGTAAAAACCTTTCCGAAAAGCGAGTCGGGAAGCCTGGTAAACGTCTGGATCGATTAAATCGGAAATTATTTCTTGATAAGAGTTGTCGCTAAATTCTTTTTGATGTATGTCTAAGACCGAATTCGAAATCCTTCAAGAAACGTTTCTCGCAAAACAAAATGATACGACCTCAGGAAAGTGGTTCGGTTTGTATTCCTTAAATCTGAACGGGAAGCCGTTCGCCGCGTCCTATGAAGGACAGTTGGTTTTAAAACTCGGCGCCGAGACGATCTCCGCTTTGGTTTCCCGTTATCCCGGTTCTAAATTGTTCGATCCTTCGGGAATGAATCGGGCGATGAAGGATTGGCTTCAGATTCCCGAAGAGTTTTCCGGGGATTGGTTGGAACTCGCGCAAAAGGCGTTGGTGTTCGCTTCCTCCGGCGTCTTGCAGGCGGATACAAAGGCGAATGTAGGAAAGAAATTCTCCGAAACGTCTCGCAAAACAATCAGAAAAAAAAACTCCGCCGCGGCAAAGAAGAAGACGTTGCAAAAGAAAAAGTACGTTAACGTCCCGGTTTCGAAACCGAATTCGGGAACTGCGCCTAAAAAAAAGATCGGAATCGTTCCCAAAAAAAATGCGGGAACCGCGTCCAAACGGAAGGCCGTGAAAAAAAAGGCTGCTCCGAAAAAGAAAAGAAAATAAGAATTTTCTAAAGTTCCCGCGAACTTTCTTTTTTACGATTCGAAGTCGCGGGATCGAGGATAGAAACGGAGATTTCCGTTTAATTTTTTCGGGAGAAAACCTGAGAGAGGAAGGATTCCGTTTCTTTGAGAATCAGCTCTTTATCGCTTTTCATGTATTTCGATAAAAGCACGTGATTTCCCAGTTCCACTTTTACGGCCCTATTCAAAGGACTCGCTTTTCCGTTGTTTTGGATTCGATCGAATGCGTTTAACATCGATTTGACGGAAGCGGAAGAATCCTGTTCCTTTTCGTCTTTGTAAAAATACAAAAGGAGGACGGGGGAGGAAATTTTGGAAAAAGGATCCGTTCCTAAAATGAATTCCCGCAAATCGGACAGATTTTGAACGGCGGCGAGGTATTGATCCCGATACCAAAACCCGCTCGCAGGATCCCGTTTTTGCTCTTCCGTTGACTTACGGATTTTCCCCATCAAAAGATGCGCGAAGTCCTTGCCCCAGGAAAATTGATAAATACTTCCGAAAGGATTCGTAAAATCGTAAAAGGGAGAAGCTAAGATCAACGCTTGGACTTTATCCGGATATTTGGACGCGAGGTATGTGGCGATCAAACCTCCCATGCTCGTGCCGATGAGGATCGTTTTTTTTCCGAGTTTTTCCGATTCGAGAAATGCCGTTTCCGCATCCTGGAGAATGACGTCGAAGGTAGTATCGCGGTGATCTTCTACGTTCGTTCCGTGACCGGGCAAACGGAGGTAGTAAAGATTCGCCTTTAGATCTTTGGCGAGTTTGTCGGTCACTTCTTCTCCTTCCGCTCTCGAAGCGCCGAAACCGTGGATGTAGATAATCGATAGATCCGTTTGTCCGGGTAGAAAACGGATCAGTTTTTCTTCGTTTGCCGGACGCGCTTTTTTTTCGGCACTTAGTTTGAGTTTGTCACGGTAATACGAGTCAAAATCGGAGTGGAGTGAAACCGGCTTGTATTCGTAGGTAGGAGTTCCCGCATAAAAGGTGATCCCGAGAAATAGGGCCAATGCGGCCACAACCCCGAGGATCCATTTGAGTAACTTCATGTATCTATTCCCTCTCAGTTCGAATGGAACAATTCAATCGATTCGAACCCTTCCTGCAAGAAAAAAGTTTCCTAACAGAAAAGTACCTCCGTCGGAGGTATTTTTGCGCCTCCTGCGCGCTTGTATGTGCTGTTATGGTTTCGGCTTTTTTAGGATTGTTTTTTCGTTTCGGATCGAGTTGTTTTCGTAGTTCCGACCAATGTTTGTAAACGTGCGCAGGACCGAGCTCTTTCGCGACTCCGCGTTCGCTTCGGTCCGCTCGATGTTTCTCCGATTTTTGGATGTTTTTTTTGGGGGGTCGGAACTTCGTCCTTGGTACTTCGATCGGGACCGCGTTCCGCGTCGCTCCGATCTCTGGCGCGGTAGTTCCCGCACTTTCCCCGCGGAAGGCTCCGTGTGAAAAACGTGAGAGCTCCCGCACTTTCCTCCGCGGAAGGCTCCGTGAGAAAAACGTGAGAGTTCCCGCACTTTCCTCCGCGGAAGGCTCCGTGAGAAAAACGTGAGAGTTCCCGCACTTTCCCCGCGGAAGGCTCCGTGAGAAAGCGTGAGAGTTCCCACATTTTCCCCCGCGGAAGGCTCCGTGAGAAAAACGTGAGAGTTCCCGCACTTTCCCGCGCGGAAGGCTCCGTAAGAAAAACGTGAGAGTTCCCGCACTTTCCGCGCAAGAAAACAGATTGCCATTTCCGTAATCTTCTGTAACGATCGCTACGGAGCAGGGTGTTTCTCAGCCCTTCTTTACGAAAAATTCCCCGGAGAAATCGCTCATGTCATCGGCTCTTTTCAACTTAATACAGAATCCGAAAAAAATACTTCTGCTGGTCGTTTTCGGAGGAATCGGCTTGGCGGCTTGCGATCAGATTCACGTTCAATTCGACGTACTGAAATACTTTCACAAGGGGCCTTGGGGGCAGGCATGGTGGGTCGCTCCGCAATTCGTTCTTGCAACTTTCTTAATGTATGTCGGTGCCGTTCTGCTGAAAAAGGAAAAAGAGAATTTCGAAATTCGAAACCTCTTTTACGGAATTCTCTGGTTCGGAGGGGCGTATTTCGCGAGCGGGCTGTTTTCCACTCGTCCTTACTTTTTAGCGTTCTCATATTCGATCGTTTGGGTATTTCGAATTTTCGCGGCCCGAGAAAAAAGAACGTTAGTCGTCTTTTCCCTTCTTCTTGCGATTGCGGGCACAACGGTGGAAACTCTGATTTCGTACGCGGGTTTTTTCGCCTACAGTAAACCCGACGTATTTTTGGTTCCGATCTGGCTTCCGGGATTGTATCTTCACGGCGCGCCTTTGATCTGGAACTTGGTCGCCTGGACCAAAAAGTAAACGATCGAAAAGAATACGTTTTTTTAAAGACGACTAACGTATCACGTATTCGGATCTTATTGCGGGGATTCCCGCAAAATCTCGAAACGATCGTTTCGAGAAAACCGATTTCGTGATCTGCGACTATACGAGGTTCGAAAACGAAAGATCCGATTTTTTAGAGTTTGTTCGGACGGCTCGCCTAAAAGTGTTCGAAACCCAGGTCGGAAAAACTACGTTCGTCTCCCGCTTCCAAAAATATGACTCCGGAAGCCCGATCAACGGCCTCTCCGATTTTCGTAATCGGAATTTCGTCTAACGTGTTCGGAAGGATGTCGGGACTCAAAAAGAGAAGTTCCAATTCTTCTCCGGAGCCGAGGGCCTCTTCCAAGAGCAAAAACGGAGAGACGTCTTTCGGTACAGGTACGGATTTCAGATCGATTCGCAGGCCGACCTCGGAAGAAGCGGCAAGTTTCGGAAGATCCTGTAATAAACCGTCGGTCAAATCCATACATGCAGAAATTCTAAACTTCTTACGTAATTCCGACGCAAGTTCGAGTCTGGCCGTCGGGGTAAGATGTCGTTCCAATGCCTTGTTTCGAATCGGTTCCGGAACTTCGACCGATCGGCCGAGGATTTTGTAACCCAACCGGGAAAGTCCTACGGTGCCGGAAAGATAGAGATATTCTCCTTTTTTTCCGCCCGAACGTTTCCAGGGAGAGTTCGCAGTTCCGACCAGTGTGAGCGTAAGATTGAGGGTTGGAGAGCGATATGTGTCTCCTCCGCAGAGTAAAATTCCGTAGGAGGAAAGTCGGCTTTGGAGGGAGACGGCGAACGGCAAAAGCCATTCTTGTCCGGAACAGGATGGACTGAGTCCAAAGTTGAAGAAGGCCTTTGTAGGAACTCCCCCCGCAGCCGCGATGTCGGAAACATTGACCTCTACGAGTTTTCGGGCGATTTCGGAAGGGCCGCTCCAATCGAGTCTAAAATGGGTTCCTTCGCAGATCGTATCGGTCGTGTAGATCCGACCTTCCTTGGCGTCGAAATAACAGTCGTCCGTTTGAATGTTCGCCGTAGAATAGAGCGCACGGATGATTTCCGATTCTTTCAAATTCGAATTTTCCTTCAAAAACCTTGACTTTACCCGAGTTTCGACCAGTCTGAACGACTATGAAACGAAGCATTGTATTCTATACTTTGATCTTACTTCCTTTTGTCGCCGGATTTTCGCAGAGCTCCGATAAAAACCAAACTTGCACGTATTCCTATGAACACGCTTCCACGAAATTCGAATGGAAGGCGTTTAAGTTTACGGAGAAAACCGGAGTCGCAGGTAGTTTCGATACGATTACGACGTTTGGAACGAAACCGGCTTCTTCTCCAGAAAAAGTGTTTGTCGGAATGAAATTCCGAATCGATCCGAATACGATTCAATCCGGAAATCCGGAGCGCGACGGGAAAATCAAAGGCTCCTTCTTCTATCCTCTGAAAAAAAACGGAACGATCGAAGGCAAAGTCGTTTCTGTGGAATTGAATTCCGACAAAAACGGCGGGAAAGGAGCGATCCAACTTAGCTTCAACGGGATCACAAAAAACCTGGACGTAAATTTCAGTCTCAAAGAAGGAAGTGTTCTCGAAGCAAAGGCGGTTTTGAACCTCGGAGAATGGAAGGCACTTTCCGCAGTAGAAGCGCTCAATCATGTATGCAAAGAGTTGCATAAAGGAAAAGACGGCGTTTCCAAACTTTGGCCCGAGGTTGAGTTGAACATTTCCACGAAACTCAAAACGAATTGCCCGTGATTGGGAAAAGTAGGAACACCCCGTTTTTCCGGCGGAGGTTTTTCAACGGGGCGCCTCCTGCGCGATTCATTTCCTAACTGGATTTTCTTTTAGAGGAAAACTCGTTTTGTGGTAAGGAAGAAATTCGTGTAGTTCCGACCTCATTTTGTAAATGGGCGCAGGACCGAGCTCTTTCGCGGCTTCGCGTTCGCTTCGGTCCGATCGAAACAGCCGAAAGAACCGGGTCGGGGGACGGTAAAGTCGGAACATCGTCCGTTCCAAGCTCGATCGGGACCGCGTTCCGCGCCGCTCCGATCTCTGGCGCGTGGGAACTCACACGAAGTGGATGAATCGACCGAAAGGTGAGCGATTTATTTTCCGATAAAATTGGAAAAAATGCGAATTCACCGAGGAGATCCTACAAATTTCCTCCCTCGACGAGGACTCCGGAACTTTTACCGACAAAGTGTGCGGGAACTCCCGCCCAATCAACGGAAGGCTTGGCTTTCCGGCAGCATCGGCTCTTTTTTCTTGACTTTGGGGGTTAAACCGAAATTCTGGCACCTACAGGACGATTTTTCATGTCAGTATTATCAAAAGCGCATAAAACTCCTTCTCTTACGAAAGAAAATGCCGCCAAGGGCTGGTTCGTAGTAGACGCAGAAGGAAAAACTCTGGGAAGACTCGCTTCCGGGATCGCCGCAAGACTTCGCGGAAAACACAAAGCAACGTTTACTCCGAATCAAGATTGCGGAGACAATATCATCGTTATCAACGCTTCCAAAGTGAAAGTGACCGGTAACAAAGAAACTCAGAAGATCTACTATCATCACTCCCGTTATCCGGGCGGGATGACCGAAACCGTTTTCAAAGACTTAATCGCAAAACAACCTGAAAAGGTGATCTACGAGGCCGTGAAAGGAATGCTTCCTAAGAGCAAACTCGGAGATAAAATGCTCACCCATTGCAAAATTTTCTCGGGTGCTGAACACAACCTCCAGGCGCAAAAGCCTGTGAAACTGGAAATCTAAGGAGACCTGAATGGCACCCGCAAAGGAAATCTGGGCCGTAGGAAGAAGAAAAACCTCCGTCGCTCGCGCAAAAATCAAAGAAGGTTCCGGTAAAATCACCGTAAACCACAAAGATATCAAAGAGTATCTTCAAAACCGCAAAGCAATCATTGACGAAGCGATTCGTCCTCTCTCTCTTCTGAACGTTCAAGACAAGTACGATCTGAATCTGAACGTGTCAGGCGGTGGAATTACCGGACAAGTGGGAGCAATCCGTCACGCAGTTGCAAGAGCGATCTGCAGAATCAAACCGGAGTTCCGACCTGCCGTGAAAAAAGAAGGATTCTTAACGAGAGATCCAAGAATGGTGGAAAGAAAGAAATACGGTCTTCACAAAGCGAGAAGAGGAACTCAGTTTTCCAAACGTTAAGTTTCTTTTTCATTTCATTTCGTTTTTTGAAATGCCTGAATCTCTTTCGTCCGAGAGCTTCAGGCATTTTTTGATTTTAGAGGTATCATGAAACGCCAATCCGTAGCGGAAATCCGCGAAATCTTTTTAAACTACTTCCAAGACAAATCTCACAGAGTAGTTCCGTCTTCTTCCCTTCTACCCGCGGGAGATCCCACACTTCTTTTTACGACAGCCGGAATGGTTCAGTTCAAACCTTTCTTTACCGGGGCCGTGGAACTACCGTATACGAGAGCGACCTCTTGTCAAAAATGTCTACGGACCACCGACCTAGAAGTTGTCGGAAGAACGGAAAGACATTGCACGTTCTTCGAGATGCTCGGGAACTTCAGCTTCGGAGATTATTTCAAGGAAGAAGCGATTTCCTATGCGCTCGATTGTTCCGTCAATCATCTCGGTTTCGACAAGGAAAAGATCTGGGTCACGGTTTATTCCGACGACGACGAAGCCGAAAAAATCTGGTTGTCCAAAGGAATTCCAAAAGAGCGCATAACGCGTCTCGGAAAAAAAGATAACTTCTGGGGACCTGCCGGAGACAGCGGGGCCTGCGGGCCTTGTTCCGAACTTTATCTCGATCGTGGAATCGAAAAGGGGGGACCGGATTGTGCTACGAGCGGGACCTGCAGACCGGGTTGTGACTGCGATCGTTTTTTAGAATTTTGGAATATAGTTTTCAATCAGTTCAACCAGGACACCGAAGGCAATCTGCATCCTCTCAAACAAACCGGAATCGATACGGGTTCCGGTCTCGAAAGAGTCGCCTTATTGCTGCAAGGCGCCGATTCGGTTTATGACACGGACGAACTCCGCAAAATCATTTCCTTTTACGAGGAATTATCCGGAATCAAGTATGACGAGGCCGTCGCCTTATCTAAACTTCCGGATCAAAAAAGCGAGCGAGCGCGGACTGCCGCAAATCAAAAGGCCGCGTTCCGCGTAGTCACCGATCATATTCGTTCCGTTCTTTTTTCGATCGGAGACGGGATTTATCCGGATAGAACCGGAAGGGGTTACGTAATCCGTCGTTTGATCCGCCGCGCGACTCTTTTCGGAAGAAAGTTGAATTTCAGAGAACCGTTTCTTTACAAACTCGTGGACCGGGTCGTCGAGATTTATAAATCACGTTATCCGGAACTGGGAAGGAACGCGATTGCGATCGCGAAAACGATTCACGCGGAAGAGGAACTTTTCCTAAAAACCCTCGAACTCGGTCTCGAAAAGATCGAAACCCTGGTCGCAAAAACGAAAGCAGAAGGAAAAAAGACCTTCTCCGGAGCGGACGCATTCCTACTTTACGGAACCTACGGTTTTCCGGCCGAGATGACCGAAGAAATCGTAGCAGAACAAGGATTCGATTTCGACAAACAAGGATTTCAAGAGGAACTGGAAAAAGACAGGCAATTTTCCAGAGAATCCTGGAAGGCCAACAAGGTTTCTCTGATGACCGGTCAATCCGCTGAAAAGACGGAGTTTCTCGGTTATTCTTCTTTATTAGGAAAAGGGAATATTATATATTTATTTAGTGATAATAAACCTGCAAAGGTTTTGAAAGAAGGTCAAGCCGGCGCGATCGTCCTCGACAAAACTCCTTTCTATCCTGAAGGCGGAGGGCAGGTCGGCGACACGGGTTTTTTGCGTCAGGGCAAAAACGTATTCAAGGTTTCCGATACACAAAAGGAAAACGACGTCATTCTTCATTTTGGAGAAATGCTCAGCGGAGAATTTTCCGTCGCGCAGGAACTCGAAGCCGAAGTCGAAGCGGTTCGTAGGGAAAGACTTCGTTTTCATCACTCCGGAACACACTTGTTAAACGGAGCGCTTCGTAGTTTGCTCGGGGATCACGTCTTACAAAAAGGTTCGATCGTTTCTGCGGAATATCTTCGTTTCGATTTTTCACATCCTTCCGCGTTGACTTCCGATGAAATCCGCAAAATCGAATCCTGGGTCAACGAATCGATCCGCAAGGATTTCCAAGTTTCTACCAAGGAGCTCGGGATCGACGACGCAAAAAAAACGGGAGCGGTCGCCACCTTCGGAGAAAAATACGGAGATAAGGTTCGTGTCGTTCAGATGGGAGACGCGTCCGTCGAATTCTGCGGTGGAACGCACGTTTCTCATACGGGCGAGATCGGTTACTTCTTCATCAAAAAGGAATCTTCGCCCGGTGCCGGGAACCGTCGTATCGAAGGCGTTTGCGGTCCAGCGGTGATCGAAACGTTCCAGAACCGTTTTGCGGAACTCACCGAATCCGTACAAAACTTAAATCTCAAAATCAAATCGGAGTTAGGCGAAGAAGGAGCCAAACTTCTCATCACTTCTCCCGTGCCCGGGCCGGATGAGATCCGCGAAAAACTCGAAAAAGAAGGTGCGACCGCCGTTACGTTCTTTCGTGATCTTTCCGAAAACGTCGCCGCAAAAATCGAAGAAAGCGCTTCTTCCTTTTTGAAAACGAAGAGGAGTTTGGAATCCCGCGACTTCGAAAACAACGCTTCCATCATCGAGAAAGTGTTCGCTTCTTCCGTCGAGACCGGAGTCGGAAAAATCGTCTCCGCGATTTTCGAAGACAAGGACCCGAATTCCCTCAAAGGGCTTTCCGACAATCTAAAAGTGCGCGAAAAAAATCTCCTTGTGATTCTCGGCAGCAAAAACCCGGAGAACGCGAGCGTCGTAATCACCTGTTCTTCCGACTTGGTCGCAAAAGGGATTCACTGCGGTAATCTCGTGAAGACCGCCTGCGAAGTGTTAGGCGGAAAGGGCGGCGGAAAACCCGATATGGCTCAAGGCGGCGGTAAGGAAAAACAAAATCTCGAATCCGCGATCGCGGGCGCCGTGAACGAAGCAAAACAAATCTTAACCGGAGAAAGAGTATGAGCGATCCTTCCTTTGACGTCGTTTCCGAAATCAGCAGACCAGAGTTGACGAACGCGGTCACTCAGGCTCTCGGCGAAATCAAGAATCGTTTCGATTTTAAGGGTTCCAAATCCGACATTCAACTCGAAGACGAACAACTCGTTTTGACTTCCGACAACGAAGCGAAGTTGGAAAGTGTGATCGACGTTCTCGTTTCTAAAATGGCGAAACGCGGAATCGGTTTAAAAAATTTCGACTTCAAATCCAAGATCGAACCAGCGACCGGCGGCACCGTTCGAATGAAGGTGAAGATCCGCAAAGGGATGGAAAAGGAACAAACCAAAGAAGTGACAAAACTCATCAAGGATTCCAAACTCAAGGTCAACGTCACGATCATGGGGGAATCCGTTCGTGTGACCGGTAAGAAAAAGGACGATCTTCAGGAAGTGATTCATCTTTTGAAAACGTCGGATCTTCCGTTCGACGTGCAATTTACGAACTACAAATAGGTTTTGTGATTTTTGTAGGAATTCCTACGGAGCTTTTTCGCGCACTTGCCTTGACAGGATGTGAATTTTCTGATAGGGAGGGTTTGCCGTAGTTTTCTCCCACGGACCCGCCTCCTCCACCCAAATTCGGGGCGGGGCGCGCGCGTTTGACGGGGGATTGTCGTAAGATTCGGACAGATTCAGATCGGTTGGAATCTGTGGAAGGGCGTTTTCCTCCCGCGGCAAAGATTTCTTTTCTTAAACAAATCCGAGCTTATCTTGGTCAAATTAGTATGAAAAAAATATTCCTCCTTTCGGTTTTAGCGACTCTCGTCTCGTTCTCGGTTTCCGCAGAAGAAGAAAGTCCGGTTAAGTTCAAATTGGAAAAAAGTTTCGGCAACGCGTATCTTCTTAAAATCGTTCACCCTTCCAATTACGGGATTCAAAAAGACGCCCCGCATAAAATCCTTCTGAACGCTGGTAAAGGCGTAAAGGTGGAACAAGCCGATCTGACGGTGAAGGGAAAAATTTCCCCAAAAAAAAAGGAATACTTCGCTTCGGTCGATCCGATCCAACTCACCGTATCCGGCAAAGGAGACCTTGAAATTCACGGCAAAATCTATTATTGCAATTTCGACAAAAACATCTGTATTCCGGGCAAAATTCAACAAGTCGAAATCATACAATAGATTCGGAGGAGTTTGACCGGTCCTTTTTGAAACGGTCAAACTGTCCTACGTTTTGCCCGTTCCTCTTTATCCGATTCGGCTTCTGTCAAAAACGTTCCCGAAACGTTTCCCGGAAAAAAGGATCGAACGGCTTACGGATTGCGGGGAAAATGCGGGATGAAAAATCCCGTTTCGAATTTCTCGGAAAGAAAAAATAGTTTATATAGTTTGAATATTCCATTTTTCGCGAGTGATTTCGAATTCGAAGTAGGGACGACCTTCCCGCTCGACGGAGCCGATCCGTATTCCGCCGATTTTTTCCAGAGCCTTTTGCGATCGTTTGTTGTCGATCCCGATGTGGAATAAAACCGTTTCGATTCCGTTTCGAAAACAATGGTCTAAAAGTAAGGCCTTCATCGCCTTATTGAAAACCCCTCCCCAATACTTTCTTTCGAGAAAAGTATAACCGATCGCAATCGATTTTGCGGAAGGATTCCAATCGTAAAACCTAGTATTGCCGATGAGACGACCTGTTTCGTTATCGATCACGGCGAAACCGCTCTTTGATCGAACCGCCTCCAGAAAATACGGGGTGAAATTCTCTTTGAGATACCGATCGGGAACAGGATGTTGCTCCCAAATGAGAGGGTCGGACGCAGCCGAACTTAGTTCCTCCAAGTCGCTTTCGCGTATGGGGCGAAGAGTGATCCGTTCGTCCTTTAAGATCGGTTGTAAGTCGATATTCATCGTTAAACAAGGTTGATCGTCGCGAAGATGTTCATCAAATCGGATCGTTTCCGACGTAATCCACCCGAACTCTACGCGATTTCGGCTAACGTTTTAGAGAGGACTTTAAACCGGGAGAGTTCACCTGAAATAAGAAATATGTTTTTCCTTGAATCGATCCCGAAGACTTTACGATTTTTCCCTTGGTTTCCACGATCTCTTTGAGAATCGCCTTATCTCCCGGACGAAAGGTTTCCCCTTTTTCCGCGATGAGAAGATTTACGGCGCGTTTTTTCGCAAGTTCCTGAGCGCCCTCCGGACTTCCTTCAAGAGATGAAATGACCACTTGGAAAACGTCCCCGCTCAAAAATCCTTCCGTGGCTTTGACGAATTCGTCGTCGGGATTCGGACTCGTGGATTCCTCTTGCACGGATTTATGTTCCGGGTTTTGCAAAGGAGTTTCTACGGGCGTTCGTTTGGGAGTAGAACAATGAAGAACGGAAAAAACGGAAATCACGAACGAAATAATCAAAACGAATTTCATGGAGCCTCCGGAGTCTCTTGTTTCGAGAGAGGTTGTATTCCTTTTCGAATCACATTCGCATACAAGTCTTTCTGAATATTTCTATAAATGAAAGTACAATTCACGGGGTCGGAATAGTCTTCGCGAAAAAGAAACAAGGAATTGAGAAACCAGGAAAACGCGCCTCGATACACCAAAGCGTCTTGGCTCAATTGTTTGGCGGCTTTTTCCTTCGATTTGGCGTTTGCCTGAACGTCCGTCTGTACATTCGGTGTTCCGACCGATCCGGTAGAATAGGAGGTTGCGTTATTCGTCGTTGCGGTTTGTGTCGTAGTCGTTGTGGTGTTGGAAACCGTTCCCGTGGAAAGAGCCATTCCTCCGGGAGCGGATGTGATCGCTCCCGCACTCGCGATTTGAGGAGGAAGGGTCGGTCCCGAATACGAACCGGGATTCGCGCGAAGGGGAGAGAATAAAAAATCGCTTTCGCGAATCGTAGTCAATAAAATGGAAACCGCGATTTCGTCCCGTTTGGTTTCGGCGATTTTTCTGCATTGTTTTCTGAGTTCTAAAATTCCCGCGTCTTTGGAAGGCAAAGGGACCTTCACCAAAATTTGAAAAAATTCCCGGGATATAAATCCGGTGTCCTTTACGTTTTCCAAAACCTTTTGTCTATATTCCGGATCGGCGGGCACACAGAATCCGCAGAGAAAAAATGCCGCCGTCAGAATCGTGTACGTGATCCGCATGAGACAATCATTTCCCGAACTCCGCGAAAAGGAAGCAGGATTTTTCCGGGAACTTCTCGACAACAGGTTCGGACGAGGAAAGGCTGTACGCTATGCGTTCGATACAATCGATTCTTTTTGCGGGATTGTTTTTTTTCGGTTCCGCGTTTTCCCTTTCCGCGGACGGTTCCGTTTTCGCCGGATTAAAAAGTTCCCTGGAAGAAAGGACCAAAACCTTTCGGATGGAAAACGGACTGCGCGTCCTTATGATGAAACGAGAGGATTCTCCGACCGTCGCGATTTATACAAAATTTCTCGTTGGTTCCGCGGATGAAACTCCGGAGATCGCGGGCACGGCGCATCTTTTGGAACACATGCTCTTTAAGGGAACGAAGAACATAGGAACCACCAACTTCGAAAAAGAAAAACCGTATCTGGAGCAGATCGCCGTTTGGGGAAAACGTTTGGATGCGATGAGAATCCGCGAAGCCGAATGGAAGGCCAACGGAGAGGAGCCGACTCAGGCTTTCAAATCCGAACTGGAGACGCTTCGAAAAAGATTCCAAACACTTTTGGAATTACATCGTAAGTTCATCGTTTCCAACGAAGACAACTTCATCTATTCCCAAAACGGAGGAGTGGGATTCAACGCGTATACGAGCAACGACGTGACCAATTATCAGATTCTGCTTCCCGCAAACCGTTTGGAAATTTGGGCTAAACTCGAATCGGACCGTCTCAAAAATCCTATATTACGAGAATATTATACGGAACGGGAAGTCGTTCTTGAGGAAAGAAGGATGCGCGTCGAAAACCGCGGGCTCGGTATCCTCCGCGAAAAATACATGGACGCTGCGTTTCCGGAAGGTCATCCGTACCGTATGCCGGTGATCGGTTACGAAAAAAATCTGGGTTTTCTGGATCTGGAAAAAACGGAAACCTTCTTCCGGACCTATTACGATCCACGACGAATGGTGATCGCCGTCGTCGGCTCTTTGGATTTCGACAATACGGAAAAAATCCTGAGATCGTATTTCGGAGATCTGAAACCGGGCAAATCACATCCTCAAAAAAAAATCCCTTCCGCGGGTTTCGGCGGAGCCAAGTTCGTTTCGGTCGTTCACCCGAGCGCACCTTCCAAAATCATAGGCTTTCATAAACCGGCGTTTCCGCATCCGGACGACGCGGTGTTCGGGATCATCGATACGCTGTTAGCCGAAGGTGAATCCGGTCGTCTGTACAAACGACTCGTTTTGGAGGAGCAGTTGGCGCAGGGGGTTTATTGTTGGAACGGGGATCCGGGCGACCGTCTGTCCAATCTGTTTTCCGTCTACGTGACCAACAATCAAAACGCGGATCAGAAAAAAGTGGAATCGATCGTTCAAGAGGAATTGGATCGCCTGAAAAATACGCCGGTCACCTCCGAGGAACTATTTAAGATCAAAAATCAGATCGTAGCCGGTTATCTTCGCGCTTTGGACGACAACGGTAAACTCGCCGACGTACTTTCGTTGTATCAGCTTTTATACGGGGATTGGAAGGAGCTGCTGCGGGGTTACGAGGAATTGGATGCGGTGACTCCGGAGGACATACAAAGGGTGGCGAACAAATACTTCGTTCCCGAAAACCGTACGATCGCGGAATTGAACCCGCCGTCCGGAAACGGAGCCGAAAAAAAATGAAAACACCCTCGGTTCGAAAAAACATATCTATGAAACTGAATATTCAAACATTAAAATATTTAACAATTATAATCCTTTTCGGGATTCTACCGCTTTCCGGCGCTCCGGGGGATTTCGTCAAAAACGTGAAAATCCCCCCTTTGGCTTTTGAATTTCCGGAAATCCAAACCTTTACTTCCGGAAAGGGGACCGAAGTTTTCTTTTTACCCGGCGAAGAATTCCCGCTCAGAAATCTGGAAATCCATATCTACGCCGGAATTTTATCCGATTCGGATTTGCCTCCCGAAATTCCGGAGTTGTTTGCGGAAGCGTGGAAACACGGAGGCGTTCCTTCCGCGCCGGGAAGCGCGTTTTTGGAAACCTTGGAGGGTTACGGGGCAAAGTTGGAAACCGACGCGAATTCTAACAAGATCGTTCTTTCTGTCTCGTATCTCTCCCGTTTCGAAAAGGAAATCCTTCCGCTTTTGTCCGAATTTTTAACCAAACCGTTGTTAAACGAAGAGGGATTCGCGGTGGCGAAACTCAAATTGGAGGAAGCGATCAAACGTAGGAACGATAAAATCCCTGACATCGCCTATCGTAAAACCGCGGAGTTGGTCTATAAGGGAACGGTTTTGGGAAAGACGGTTCAATTGGATTCCCTTTCGAAACTCAAAGCGGAGGACGTCCGCGACTATTTCCGCGATTCGGTTTCGGTTTCGAGAAGGACGGTACTTTTGACGGGCGACCTTCAAAAAAAGGAAGCCGTTTCCTTGGTCTCTTTTCTTCTTCCCGATCGGGAGACGGTCCGAACGGAAAAACGCCCGACGATCGACGCACAAACTTTGAAAAAGAATCTGGATTCCCTTTCCTATCGGATCTTGGGAGTGGATAAGGAAGCGACGCAGAGTATCGTGATGATGGCGGGAATTCTTCCTCCGCACAAGGATCCGGATTTTTACGCGATCCAAGTGCTCAACTACATCGTAGGTGGTGGCGGATTTAATTCTTATTTTATGCAGAAGATCCGCTCGGATCGGGGACTCGCGTATTCTTCGAGCAGCGCCGCGTATTTCGAGCGCGACTACGGAGTGATTTATTTCACGACGCAGACTAAAATCTCCACGACCAAAGAAGTCTTCGATTTAATGAAAGAAATATTAAGCGAAGAGACGATTTATAAGATACGCGAGGACGAGCTGGAATCCGCGAAACAATCCATAGTCAACCGTTTCATCTTTCAATTCGCGGATAAGATGGGGATTCTACACAACACTCTCCGTTTTAAGGAACACGATATGCCCGCGGATTATCTGAAACGATATCGGGATCGTATCCAAGCGGTCACACTTTCCGATCTTCGTCGTGTGGGAAAAAAATACTTCTTACATTCCTCCGCGAAAACGATCCTTACGGGACCGAAGTCGCTTTATAAGGATTGGGGCGACGGCGTGAAAACGGTCGCTCCCGAGGACGGGATCCCGTAAGTGTATTGTAAGTTTCAGCACAAACAATATCATTTCGAAGGAATTTCGGAAGGAGGAATCCGCACCTCGATTTATCTTCCTTCCTTGAGTTTGATGTTCGATATCGGAGCGCAAAATCCGAACCGGATCCACTTGGAGAATCTTCTTCTTACACATTCGCATCTGGATCATTCTTCGGGAATCCCGTACTACATCTCGCAAAGGTCCCTGCGAAAGTTAAAACCTCCTAAGATCTATCTTCCTTCCGCGGTCGAAGAGCCTATGCGGAAAATTCTCGAACTCTATTCCCAAATCGAGGATTTCCCGTATCGTTACGAAATGTTCGGCGTGAATCCGGGAGATAGGATAGACTTGGACGCTCATCATTTTTTTTCTCCCCACAAAACGTTTCATCGGGTTCCTTCGCAGGGTTATACGATCTATGAACGGCGTAAAAAATTGAAGGAACGATTTCGGTCTCTGGATAAGGAAGAATTGAACAAAGCCCTAAAGGAAAACGAGGAGGTTTCGGAACCGAGCGAAACTCCGGTCATCAGTTTTTCCGGAGACACTAAGATAGAATACGTTCTAGAAAACGAAGATGCGGCGAATTCTAATATTCTATTTATTGAATGTACTTACATCGACAAGGAACGAGACGTCGCTAAGGCGCGGGAATGGGGGCACACACATCTCGACGAAATTCTCGGCAATTTGTCCGCGTTTAAAAACGAGAAGATCGTCCTGATTCATTTTTCGAAACGTTATTCCATTTCTTATATCCGGGAAACGTTGGCGAAACGGATTCCGGAAAACGAAAAACATAGGTTCCATCTTTTTCTACCATGAGCAAAGGAAGTCCTCCCGGCAAATACGGGACCTCAGTGTTTCGGGAAGGTCTGGAGGAAAAAATAGACGACGATCTCGTGGTTCGTCCGATTTCGATCCTTTACGAGATGGAGAACGACGCGGCAAAGGAAGGAGTTCCCGTTTTGACTCCGGCGTCCGGATCCGTTTTGAAGTTTCTCGTGGAAGCCGAACAACCCGACGAAATTCTCGAGTTGGGAACCGGATACGGCATCTCCCTTTTTTGGATGGCCTGCGGTTTAAAAAAAACGGCGAAGATCGTTTCCTTAGAACGGGAAATTTTTTATATCGCGAAGGTGCGATCGTATCTGGAAAAACATCCCTTCGGAGATCTGGACGTTCATCTGATTAAAACACATTGTCTTCAGTTCCTCAAGGAATCCGAAGAGAACGAAAAAACCTCGTGGTCCGGAAAATTCGTTTTTATAGATTGTGACAAGGTTTTGTATCCGGAAATTTTTAGAATCCTTTCCCGTTTGAAACCGGCAGTTGCTGTGTTCGACAACGTGCTTTGGCACGGAAGAATTTTCGAATCAGACAGACAAGCTCCTTCCGATCTCGCCGTGCGGGAATTTTGGGACGAGTTAAAACGCTCTGGATTTTCTCACACACTTTTTCCTGTCGGGGACGGTCTTCTTCATATCCGTTTCGTTGAGTCCGCGGACTCCGATCATAACCGAGATTAAAATACTAGTTGCGTTTTATGACGCTGTGTTATACTTCCGCGTAGGAGATTCCAATGTCATTAAAAAGTTTCCAGAGTGTTTTCGCGATCCTGTTCCTCGTTTCGGTTTCGGTTTCGGTTTCCGCTCAATCGGCACCATCCAAGGACGAAGTCAAAGGAAGCGAACTCGCAAGCGCAGCCGCCGATCCTAAATACCAAGGCGATTATCTGGAGGAATTTCACTACGCGAGAACCTTGGATTCTCTGAAAGAAAGAGTGAAAAACGACATTCACGCGCTTGCCACCGTGACCAAAAATTTCGGTTCGAGCGTTCAGGGATCCAACGAAGAGTTGAATTCGATCTGGAAACAATACAACGACGCGCTTCATTATTATTACCGAAGACAATACGTCGTCGCGGGAAGAAAAATGCGCGAAACGACGGAAACGATGGATAAACTCTACAACAAATTCTCCGACCAATACAACAAACGTACGGATCAACTTCTGGGCGAATGTGCGGATACGATCGTAGGAATCGAACAAAGTCAAGGAACTCAGGTGAACAATTCGGCGGCGAGAAGTCGGGAGATATCGGCCAACCACCATAAACTTCAGATCGCCTATTATCAGATGATCCAGGCGGATCGTATGCGTAGGGATTCGAGGTATAAGGATTCCCTAATTCATTTCCGTTTGGCGAAGGAATACGGAATCTCCATCCTAAGCAAATTGAAATCGGATGAGGAAAGCAAAAATATCCGCGAAAAATACAAGGTGGATTTAAGCGACAATAGAAATATGGTTTTCGCGGAAGGCGGAGAAAATAAGGACCCGCAGAAAAAATAGTGAGTCTTTTTCGGAATCTTCTTTATTATTCAATTTTTATAATATTCTTAATTTCCGTTTCCGGGACCGTGGTGACGGCCGGACCGGAACGGACAACCGACTCGGAACTTCCACCTCCGGAAACTCCGGTCAAAATTTTCAAAGTCGTTTTGGATCCGGGGCACGGAGGAGTGGATCTAAAACCCAAAGAGGATCACGGGGACAAATACGATCCGATTTCGGACAAATATCTGGAACTTTATAAGTCTGGCGCTTCCGCAAGGGGAAGAAAGGAACGCTCCGTCGTATTAGAACTTTCTAAAGAGCTTAAGGAAATTTTGGATCTTACCAAAACGCCCGAGGGATTTTCCACGTTTCGCTCGTATATGAAATCGTTTACGAACGAGGAAATTCCGTGGGTGCGTATCGACTCCGTGATGACTCGTACCGAAAACGCGGAGGAGAGGGATTATTCCGCAAACGAAGATCCGAACGCGGCGTATCGTCTTTTCGATTATCCCGATAAAAAGACTAAAAAGATCAGACCGGGAAGGATTTCGTTTATCAATCGGGAGAAGCCGCATCTCGTCGTGTCGCTTCACCTGAATCCTAGTTATAAGGAACATCCTGGAGGTATGGCCGCGGTTCTTTCTCCGTCGTATCGCACCTTCTACGTGTTGAAGGGTATTTCCGAAGGTCGATTTTCCGAAGAAAAATTCACGAGTTCCCCTTGGAGTGAATGGATGGTCTTTAAAGAAGGTTGGTCCAAATTGCAGAACGCGGTCGCGGACGCTTGGATTTATTTTCACGGTTATTGGCCCACTCGTTCCGGAAAAAAAACGGATCTTTCCGCCTTCGAAGGTTATCGTCAGAATATGATTACTTGGAAGTATAAGGACCTTCCCGGCTGGGAGGAATTAGCGAAGTTGGGAGGTAAAGGACCCTATTCCAAAACTCACAAAAGTTTTTCTGCGGAAGGGAAGTTTTGGGAAAGGGAAAAAAGCGATCCGGAACTCTGGAGAAGAGAGGATGGCCGAGAAGGTTTCGGCGGAGACAATCATTACGCATCCGCAGAATTGATGCGTTTCGTTCAATACGGGTTGAGAAAAAGAAAAACCGAAGAGGAATATCCGGAACCGGGACCCATCAACAAACCGTATCTTTCTACATACGCTTTACCCACCTTCATCAACGCGATTTCGGCTTATCTTGAAATCGGTTATATCGACAAGGAAAAGGATATGACTTTGATGACTAAGCGTAAAAAAGACGTCGCTATTTCTTTGGCAGCGGGAATTTATTCTTTGGCGCAGGGGATCAAGATCAGGCAGCAGGATTATCCGTATGTTCCGGCGGGTAAAAAAATCAACTGGAAACGTTACGAAAATCTTAAAGACGGAACGAATTACTTTCAGATAGTGAGCGAGTGATTCCCATTCGTTCCTACAATTCCTTAAATTACCTTTCCATCCTTTTTCTTTCACACTTTCCTAATATGCGGTAGCCAATTCGCAAGATAGTCGTCCCGGTTTTTTCCGAAAAACTCGTAGCGTAAGAATCCGTTTAACGTGCGATGTTTCCCGCTGCTTTTAGACAAACTTTCTTGGATTATCTCCGTGTGTTTTCTATCTTTATATTCCAAAATTGTCATGTAGAAATTGAAGTTTTTTGACAATTTAAACGTAGCGTAATCGTTCAAATTCATCGTTTTATCCCAAGATTTCCGTTTGTGATGAAAATCAAATCGCTCCTCAAACTATGACTTTCGAATTCGAAAATTCGCATATACTCATAGATTTTTACAACGATTCCGCCATCAGGGTTTTTATCCCGCCCTTTCCATCTATCCATTTTTCGGGAAGGAGAAGGATCTCTTATGTTTTGATGCGTGAGTGCGCGGAATTTCGCTCGTAAGAAAAGGAGTCGTTTGGTATATGTCGTTTTAAAAAATATGATTCACTATAAAACCGTATTCGCGCTGATTTTCGTTTTTTGTTCCTGCAAGGGAAGTTTTTTATACTGGAAAACGATTCCTCACGAAATAAAAACTTTACAAAAGAATTATATACGTTTCCGTCTCCCGCGCAACATAGTGGACGGAAAGGAAGGGATCATCTCCGATAAATATTACGTGAAAGTGTTCTGGGAGGAAGCCGACGGTCCCTTTCACCGTTTTTTATTGATCAATCCGGATCGGGGTTCGGGTCTTTGGGATAAATGGTTCGGCGAAGACCACTTCGTTTTTTATCCGGACTGCGATTATAGGATCGATATTCCCGGAGGCGAGAATAGTTTCAAGATCGAGATCGCAAAAGTAAGATCGTATAACGGCTTTCATACGGAAAAAGAAGTTCGACTTTTTATTCCTTACGATCATTCGATTTTCGTTTCTCTGCTGATCGAACCGAATTTATCTTCCGCCGATACGATCGCTCGGAAGGAAGTGCGTCCTCTTAATTCCCGAATCAGGATTCACGCGGAGGTCGGGCCTAACCCGAATCCAGATGCCGATTTTTCGTGCGAAGTTGCGGAATGAAATATTTCCCGTAAGGAATGAAATCCGAAATCTTCGTAAAATCATTGTTTTGCGATTCCTTTTCCGTTTTGAAGTTGTGGCGGACGTATTCAGGGATTCTTTTGGAATGAAAGCTGTATTTACTTTTTCATTTTGAATGTTTTCGGCCGCTTAAAATTCTCGGAGAATGATATGGATCGATTTTTTAAAAACTCTGGTTTGTTTTTACTGATACAAGTTTTTTCGACATTTTGTCTTTCCGCTTTGCCGAAAGAAATGCCCGAGGATTTTTATCTGGAATTCCACAGGGACGGCGGTATGCGTCCGGATCATACGGAAATTTATTTCAATCGTGGGATTTCGCATATCAAAGAAAGAAAGGACGGAAAGGAAAAGATCGTTTATTTTAACACAGACCTATCCCTGTTGAAAAGTCTGTACGAATCCCTTTTGGAGAATCGTTTCGACCGGATCGGAACGAGAACGGAAACGATTTATGATCGCGGCGGTGAAAGCGTTCAAGTTCGCGCCGACCGTAAAACGTATAACAAGTCCGATTCTGGTATGACGCTGATTCAACCTTATTGGAGAAAAAACTTTAAGAACGTGCTCGATGCAGTACAGAATTCGAAACGATCCGTGATGGACGGAGCGTTTAAAGTTCCTTTCGCGCTTACGTGGAAGGAGTTTAAAGAGCCGCTTTCGTTACAGATCGATTCCGAGACGAGGAGCGTCTTTTACCGGTATCACGTTTCTCCTTTTGAGATTCGAAACGTCGAATTTTTCTTCCTACCCGGAAAATACAAACTAGAGTTCGAATTTCACGAAGACAAAGCCAAATTTCACAGACATGTCTTCGAGTTCGAAGTCGTTCCGGATTCGGGTCCTTTGTCCCTGATTTGTAGTCCGGAAGGCTGCGTCCGAGGTTAATAAAAATTCGGGCGGATAAATTCCGTTTTTTAATGTAATAAGTTTAAAATATTCAAATATTCTATTTTAAAAATATTCTCAATTTCTTAATTCCTTGAGGATGTCCGCCGACCCGGAAACGGCCAGGGCGGCCGCGAGTCCTCCCATCATCGCCCCGGCAACACCGGGAGAAGCGGCGTCGGCCCCCGTAAGATATAGACCTTCGATAGGAGTTTTCACGTTAAACCACGGACATCGTTCGCGTTGGTATCGTTCCGGTACACAAGCCATTCCGTAGATGGCCCCGTCCGGGTGAGAGGTGAAATGTTCGTTCGTGACGGGGGTCGATAGTTCCGAGTATTCGACGGTTGCGCGGATGCCCGGAAATCTGGATTCCAAAGTGGAAAGAATCCTTTCGGTAATTTTCTCCTTTAGTAATTTATAATCTTCTCCCCTTTTTTTCCAGGGTTCCGATTTCCATTTGGAAAAGTTTTCGTAATCGGTGAAAGTGATTACGTCCATCGTATGACTTTTTGCCTCGGGATTTTTAAGACTAGGAAAGGACAGATACAGATTGGGGATTTCACCTTCGTTTCCTAACCAATCGTTTCTTTCCGAAAAATTCCGGTCGTGGTCGCTGGAAGAGAAGATCCAATAATTTTCTCCTTTGAAACCGAAACGGGCGGGGCTTTCGGTTAAACCCAGATAAAGACAGACGCTCGTGGTCATTTTTTCTTTATTATAAAATTCTTTTATACGTTCTCGAAAAGGGATCGGATAACTTTCCGGAATCAATTTCGTATACGTAGGATAAGCTCCAGCGCAGGAGACGATTACCGGCGCGTAAAAATCCCTTTGCGATCCGCTTCCTCTCAACGCTTGAGCTTTGACCCCGACGACTTTCCCTTCGCTTATCAAAATCTCTTTCGCTTCTACGGAGGAAAGAACCACTCCGCCTTGTTCTTCCAAAATAGGCTCGATCGCTTCGAAAATCTTTCCGGCGCCCCCAATCGGATAATAACCGCCGTTTAGATAATGTTGAACCAAAGTGGCGTGCATCGCGAACGCGACCTTACCGGGAGGCAAACCGTAATCTCCCCATTGTGCAGCGAGAATCCCTTTCAGGTTTTGGTCTTTGAAGTTTGCGTCGAGATAATCCTTTAAAGTGATTCCGTTTTCTTTTCCTAAAAGACCGGATACTGAATCCAAAGGAGGAGGGGACAATCTCATCATGATGGACTTTCCGAAGAGATTAGAGGTCTTTTTTATATCTCGAAAATAACGTTCGATCGCTTCGTTTTCTTCCGGAAATTTTTGTTTGAGATCTTGTTTGAACGTTTCGGGATTTCCGTAGATATCGAAAGCCCCGGAAGGAAAGATGAGTCTTTCGAAAGGTTCGGGCATACGCTTCCATTGAACTTTTTTTCTCGTAATTTTATCCGAAATTTTTCGGCAAAGACCGTCTTCTTGCATATCTCCCACATAGTGGATTCCGACGTCCCAATGATACTTACCTTGTTTCCTCTGGAATTCGTGCGTAAAGCCGCCCGGTTGAAAATGTTTTTCCAATACCAGAACTTTTTTGCCGTAGGACTGGGCGAGTAGGCTCGCAGTGCATAAACTTCCCATTCCGGAACCTATAAATATTACGTCGAATTCGTTCCCTATCTGATCTATATTCATTGACAAAATTTCCCCCGGGCAATAATGTTAACGGTTATTACATTTGTGTATTAACTAAATACTTTTATGTGATAATCGTCAACATGAAAAATGTCCCGGAAAAAAATTCATATCACCACGGCGATCTCAAGCGGGCGCTTTTGGACGCTTCTTTGCGGATTCTTAAGGAAGAAGGTTACAAAGCCTTGAGTCTGCGAAAGGCCGCGGCGACGGCCGGAGTCAGTCAATCCGCGCCTTATCGGCATTATGCGGATTTAGAGGCGTTGTATGCCGATATCGCCGAGGAGGGCTTTCGATCCCTTTCCGAGCGCCAAAGAAAATTACAAGCCAGGTATAGAAAAAAACCTCTGCTTCTGTTTCGGGAGTCGGGAGTGTGTTACGTGGAATTCGCGCTCGAATTTCCGGATCTGTTTCGGATCATGTACGGAAATCAGATAGAAAGTCATTCCAAATATAAATCCTTAGTCAAAACGGAAGACGACTCTTTCCAGATTATCGTGGAAATAATACGCGATTGTCAGCGCGCCGGCGTACTACATACCGAAGACGTACTCGCTTCCGCTATGTCTGCTTGGACCATGGTTCACGGTATCGCTGTCCTTCTTGCGGGAAAACAAGTGATGTTCCGCTCCGTCGATCTTAAGAAGGCGAGAAAGATCACGAAAGAGCTGATTCATTTTCTTTATACCGGGATGAAAGCCGGAACTTCCCTTTAAACGAAAAAACTTTAATCGGAATCGAATTTTCCGAATCCTTAAATTAGTTTTCCATTTGCAAATCGTGCGGCGTCCTTCATTCTGTCGGGACAGATTCATGCTCGAACTCACGATTCATTCCGTAGGGAGGTTGGCTCCCACATTGTTGTGCCTTTCGATCGCGATACATCTTTGGCTGCGCGAAACCAAAGATAAATCGACTTTTTGGTTGGGTTGTTATTTCAGTTTTCTATTCCTTTTTAATCTGGGATATTTTTTAGGTTATAGCGTTTCTTCCGAAGACGGAATTTATCTTTGGATTCTTGCATCGGCGATTTGTCTGGCCTCCGCTTCGCGTTTACAGTTGTCGTATCACTTTTTCGAAACAGTTTTCGAAAAAGAATCCAAACGGGCGGCTTCGATTTTTTTCGTGGTCGCCGTGCTTGCCATCGCGGAAACTTTCTTCTGGTTTCACGGAGGAAAAAAATGGCTTCCGTCGATTCACACATACGGACCTATTTATTTTTCCTTTTCCGTTCCGGTGTTATCCCTGTTCGGTTATCTGGCAAGTCTTATCGTCGGAATGCGTAAGTTGTCAGCCATCCGCAAAAAGGAGGGAATTCGGGCTCAGGGATGGACCGGTTTAAAACGTATCTGGAGGGAAAACATCGGATTTCGGATCAATTTTCAACTTACGACGATTACTTTTTTTGAAGTCGGATTAAATTTTATATTTTTAATTGGAAATAAATTTTGGGTAGCGAACTCGGCTTTGGCCGAATGGATGAACGTCGCTTTGCTTCTCGTTTTTTCGTCATACGTCCTGATCTATTCGCTCTCACCCGCTGGTAGGACCGGTTTTACACCTCGTCTAACAGGCGTTACGTTGGTTTTCTGTCTTTTATTACTTGGAATTCCGGCCAGAGCGTATCAGGAAAAAAATCTGGACGCGTTTCGGACGCAATTGGAAGCGGAACCTTCCGTCCCCCTTTCCTCCTACGAAACGAAGATCGTTTCGGCCACACACTTCGTATTAGAAGAATCTAATCCGAATTCTCTTCCGTTGACTACCTCGATCGAACGAGGTTATCGGGACGGACGGTTCGTATTTTTCGAATTCCAGTCCGTTCCGCTTTTTGGTTTCGCTCGAAACGAGGGAAAAAATACGGTCTGGAAGGTTTTTCCGTATTCACGTTTCCGTAAGAAAGCGGACGAAGGAGCTCGATTCGTTTCGTTTTGGTATCTTGTCTCCGTATTCGGGTGTATGATGATTCTTCCTTTCTTATACCGTACGAGTCTGATCCTTCCTTTGCGTCATCTTAAGGAAGACATCGAAAAATTCGCGCTTAAGGAGGATCCCAACTTCGACGGCTCTTGGAAAGGAAAAAGGGAAGTGGATTCGTTCCGCTTTTCCTTTAAGGAAATATTATCAGTATTAGAAAAAGCTAAACAACAAATGCCGGAGGTTTTTGCGGAAATACAGAATCTTTCGGAGGTTCTCACTTCGAGGGTAAAAATCACCGAACTCGGAAACCGTGTGATGATTTACAAAAGCGCTTCGATGTTTCGTGTTTTGGAAGAGGCGGAACGTGCGAAGTTTTTTAAGTCGCCGGTTTTATTGATCGGAGAAAACGGAACGGGCAAGGAATCGATCGCCCGATTTTTCCATGGAGCGAACAACATCAATCCGTTCGTTGTCGTGCCTTGTGCGAGCGTTCCTTCGGAATTTTGGAGATCGGAAATTTTCGGTCATACCAAGAAAGCGTTTCGCGACGCGTTGTCGGATCGTGCGGGCCGTTTGGTCGAGGCGAAGGAGGGAACTCTTTTCTTCGACGAAGTCGGAGATATACCTCTCTACTTTCAGGCCGAATTGAGCAATCTTTTGGAAGAGAATCGTTTTTCGCAGACGGGTTCCGATTCCGTTCTTACTTATGATTGTCGTTTTATATTCGCCACACGTAAAAATTTGGAGGATGAAGTCGCGAAAAAAAAATTCAACGAAGATCTTTGGAACCGGATCCGTACGTTTACAATTTCGATTCCCGCGCTTAGAGAACGACCGGAAGATATTCCGTATTTGGTCCGTTATTTTCTTGACCGTTATTCCTCCGAAATAGGACGCAAATCCCCCGAACTTCCGTTTTCTGTTTTAGGTATGTTGATGAGCGATTTATGGCCGGGGAATATTAGAGAATTAGAAAATACTATTTTGCGCGCCGTGGTTTCCAATTCGGAAAAGACGCTTCAGATTTCCTCTTTCCCTGAGATAGCCGCACGTTCCCGACATTTGCCTTCCTGGAAAAACGTTCCTTCGATTTCCTCCTCTAAGCGGATCGATTTGGACGAGGAGATCAAAAAATTCGCCAAGGATCTCGTGGAGACCGCGTTGCGCGTAAGCGGAGGAAATAAGACGAAGGCGGCGCAGTATTTAGGAATCAAACGGACGACGTTGACGTATCGCATCAAAGAGCTCGGAATTCGGGAAGAAAAACTTCTCGATTCATAACAGAAACTTCCGTTTTACGAATCGTTTTCGTTGCCGCGTTGAGGACGTCTTATGTCGAGTCGGGCTCCGTTTTCTCGTAGATCGTCTTACGATGTGTTCGCTCTCGACGCGACCTCCGAATCGTTTTCCGGAAAACCTCGGGTTTGAAAGGCAACAATTTCTTATCTTGTCGTCCAACGTCCGTCCGCGTGTAGGCGAACGTTCGCTTCGAATTTACTCGGCAAGTTGTGCGAAATCGTACTAAGAAAGTGCGGTCCCATAAGTGAGAACTTTAGAAAAGGGTAATTTCATAATTTTTGTTTTTTTAATTGAAATACTCCTACCGTAGAAGTTAATATTGTCGTTCTTCGGACACGAGTATGCAACATTCCAAAACCGTATCCTTGGAAGAATTGGTATCGGAAATCGATTTTTTCCATTCGAAAATATGCGCGTTGGAGGAACGTTCCTCCGGGAGAATTTTATACTCAAAAGGATACGGAACGTTCTGGGGATTGGATCCTGTATCCGGAGGGTCGAAGGATCTTGCCTCGCTCTTATCCCATCTATACGGTAAAATCAGGAATTATTCCGCGTTCGCGGAGCCGATCCTTTTAATCTATATTCACGATCCTGAATATTTTGATACGCTTTTTTCCATCGACGGAACGATCCTGCGTTTTTTCTGGAAACCCTTGTCCGTAAACGATACATCGATCCGCGTTTACTTCTTCGAGGTTTTGGGAACGAAAGAGGAAACGGGCGTCTCTTTTTCCCATCCCTACGTCGGTCCCCTGTTTTACGAATTGCCCGAGCCGGCTTTCGTATTCGATCCCGATTCTCTCCGATTTTTAGCGGTAAACGACGCCGCCGTTTTCGTCTACGGTTACTCCAGGAAAGAATTTTTTTCCATGACCTTGATCGATATCCGTCCGGAAGACGATCGTGTGGTTTTAGAAGCGGCGGTTCGCAGTTTTGTCGAGGCGCCCGGAATTCGTTCGGCGGGAATTTGGAGACACTGGAGAAAGGATCGCAAACTTCTTTATATGAAACTTACGGCGAACCGCATTTCTTTCGGAGATTCTTACGCCGTTCTCGCGCTTTTGCGGGACGTTTCCGAGTTCGTCGATACTTCTTATTCTCTCAAACAGAGTCTCACCGAAAAACAATCGATCATAGAAAGTATGTCCGATCGTTATTTTTCCCTATCCAGAGATTGGAGATTCATTTCGGTGAACCGTAATTCCGAAATAATATTAGGAAAACCTAAAGAAGAATTGATCGGAAGAAATCTATGGGGATTGTTTCCCGGACCGAATCAGGGATTCTTTAAGGACAAATACGAAACCGCCCTGAGAACGGGTAAACCCGTTTCGTTCGAATACAAGAGCGATCGCAGCGGCGAAATTTTGGAATTCAGGATCATTCCTTTCGGAGAAGGTCTTTCCGTTTTTTTCCAGGACGTTACCGAGAAAAAAAGAAGGGAGAAAGAGCAGGAGATCCTGAAGGAAATCCTGTTTCGTATCCCGAAGGCCGCGACGGTCAAGGACTCCTTCGGAATTCTTTTCGAAATCGTTTGCACACGAACATTGTGGAGTTTCGCTCAGCTCTGGAAATTTCGCGACGGTGAATTGATTCTCGAAGAAGGTTCCCCCTGGTATGCGTCCCCCGACTTGGAGGCCGAATTCGGGAAATACAGATTGGATTCTTTCGCCGTCCGTTTTCTTCCGGGTGAGGGGATGATCGGCCGTTCGTTCGATTCCGATCGGATCCTTTTTTTCAAGGACATCCGCGACGAGGATGAATTCAAACGGAAGGGAGCCGCTAAAAAGGCGGAAATCAGTTCTTGGATTTCGATCCCTTTCAAAACGGGACATGAAAGTTACGTTTTGGAATTCTGCACCCGCACGCAAATCGATTCAGGACATTATTATATTCAAATGTTTGAATTAATTGCGGATCAGGTGGAAAGCCTCTTTCGCAACAAGGAGAACGAAGACGAAAAAAATCAGTTTTTTAAATCCTCGGGAGATATGTTCCAGATTTCCAGATTGGACGGAACGGTTATCGAACGGAATTCCGCTTGGGAGACGGTCTTCGGTTATTCCGCGGATGAGCTGAAAGGTATGGATCTTTTGGATTTGGTTCATCCGGAAGACCGCGAGAAAATGTTGTTGGGTAGGGAAGGTTTTAAAAGAGAAAGAGCCAACGTTTCGGGTGTGTTGCGTTACGTAGCGAAAAACGGAGACGTGAAAAGTATTCTTTGGAAAGTCACTTTTTCTCCTGAATACGATCTTATCTACGCGACCGGAAAAGACATTACGGAAATTCAAAGAAACCAGGTTCAACTCGAAAATCTTACGCGCGAGTTGAAACGTTCGAACGCCGACCTAGAAGATTTCGCTTTCATCGCGTCGCACGATCTCCAAGAACCACTCCGTAAGATTATGGCTTTCGGAGATAGGTTGTTGAAAAAAACGTCCGCTTTGGATCCGGAATCCACGGATTATATTCAAAGGATGTCGGCGTCCGCGTTGAGGCTTTCCAATCTCATTGAAGGTCTTCTTTCTTATTCGCGGATCAAAAGTAGGTCCAAACCGTTTCAGTTCTGCGACCTTTCTAAAATTCTGAGAGAGACGATCGGAGATTTGGAAATTTATATCAAGGAAAGGAACGCAAAAGTGTTCGATGCGGAGATCGGTTTTGCCTGGTGTGATCCGGTTCAGATCGGTATGGTTTTTCAGAATTTGATCAAGAACGGAATCAAATTTAATAAAAACGAAGTTCCGGAAGTTGTAGTTCGATCCGTTCCGCATCCTACCGAGCCGAATCGGATTCGTATTACGTTTTTCGATAACGGAATCGGCTTTGACAAAAAACATGAAGAGAAGATATTTACGCTCTTTCAACGACTTCATTCCAGAGAAGATTACGAGGGTAACGGAATAGGTCTCGCGGTGTGTAAAAAGATCGTTGAACTTCACGGCGGTAGGATTTTTGCGGAAAGTGTTCCGGGAGTCAATTCAGTGTTTTACGTTGATATTCCGGGCTCCGTTACGGAGATTTAAATTTTATGAGCTTAGAGAACAAAAATCAAAATTCGATTCATATACTCGTAGCGGAGGACGATCCGGACGACAGGCTTTTGATGCGGGACGGTTTTCGCGAGAATAACCTGATCAATCCGCTGCATTTTGTCAAAGACGGGGAAGAGTTGATCGATTTTTTACTTAATAAAGGAGAATATTCTGATATTCTAAAATACCCTAAACCAGGCTTCATACTTTTGGATCTGAATATGCCTAAGATGGACGGTCGAGAAGTTCTCAGGACCTTAAAAGGAATTCCCGAGCTGAAAAAAATTCCAGTGATCGTTTTGACCACTTCCCGCGAGGAGGAGGATATGATCCAGACATACGATCTCGGGGCCAATTCCTTCATCCGAAAGCCGGTCGAATTTAGCGCATTTATCGATACGATTCGCACCCTCGGCGAATATTGGCTGGAAATCGTGGAGCTTCCCCTTGTCCGTTAATCGGCATTTTCCGGATTCGGTTTCGCTGCTTTTGGCGGAGGACGACGAGGAGGATTTTCTTCTCTTCCGGGAATATGCGGAAGATATTCCGTTTCCTAAATATACGATCACAAGAGCGAAGTCCGCTGAAGAAGCTCTTTCCGTCGTCTCAAAGGAGCCTTCCGGATTCGATATCTTCGTCATCGATCATTTTTTAGGCGCGTCCAACGGAACGGATTTGTTAAACGAATTGCGTTCCGCGATCGGACCAGTTTCGGCGGTTTTGTTTTCCGGTTTGTCCAGAGAGGAAATAGCAGATACCGCGACGTCGGCGGGTTTCACTGAATATCTGGAAAAAAACGGTTTGTCTTCCGCTTCGATTTCTAAGGCTCTTTTAAACGCGCAAAAAAAAGGCGCCGATTTCATTCTTCCCGAGCCGGAAAAAAGGACGAACGGGTTCGATCCTTTGGATTTTAGAATGGAGACGATCGGTAAGTTTTCCGGATCGATTGCACACGATTATAATAATATTCTAAATATCATCATCGCGAATCTGGATCTTATGGAGTTGCAGTGTAAGGATCATACCGATCTTCTGAACAGGATTCGCGCCGCCCAGAACGCCGTTTTACGCGCGGTAGATCTCAATAAAAAACTTTTGAATTTTTCAAGGAGGCAATCCCTACATCCCGAACTTTGTGATCCGAACGTCTTGATTTCCGAGTTTCTGAAGAATTCGAGGGAACATTTCCCGATCAACATCCACGTCGAATTCAATTCCTACGGAGAAGGGGATCTTTGTCTGCTTGACAAATCCGAGTTTTCAAACGCGTTCACGCAGTTGATGTCCAACGCGAAGGAAAGCCTCGCGGAGTCAGGTGGAGGAATTCTTATCGAGACTTCTTTTGTCGTATTAAATTCTAAATTTGGTATGCGAATCGGAGGTCTAAAGGACGGACCTTATTTCCTTTTGAGATTGAGCGATAACGGTATCGGCATCGAGCCGGGTGATCGGGAAAAAGTTTTCGAACCGTTTTATTCCACCAAACCAAAGGGTAAAAGTGCCGGCCTGGGGCTTCCTACGATTTACGGTTTCGTTCGTAGATCGGGAGGAAATATCTTTTTCGATTCTCGTCCGAAAATCGGGACCGATTTTTTCGTCTATCTCCCGATTCATAACGCAAAAACCGTTTTGCTGATTCCCGAATCGGTTTCCAGGCGCGCGATCTATTTCGGAGAGAAGTCCGCGACTGCGGATTGGTTGTCGCTTTATTTTCGTTCTGTCGGTTTTTCCTTCGAGTCTGTTTCAGATTTTTATCGTCTTCGTACTTTAGCGAATCGTTATTCTTCGGAAGATACGGTTTTTCTTTCGAACGTTTGGGAAAAAGGATTCGAAGAATGGCACGAGTTCGTTTCGGAACACGTTCGATCGAATCAAAATCGGGAAATTTTTTATTTTTCGCACTTGAACGACGGTTTAACTTCGGAAAATTCCCATATAATTGTCCGTCCCGTTTCAAAGAAATCACTTGAGAATCACTTTAAAGGAGTATAACTTTACTACTCATGAATTCGAGCGCATTACCTAATTTATTGATTCTCGACGACGAAGAGGAAATCGCGGGAATCCTGGGCGACCTCGCGAAACAATGCGGTTTCGAAGTCTCCATAACCCACAAAGCCGACGATTTTTTCGAAACGTTAGACGAATCCTTTCAATACATCATTCTGGATCTTATGATTCCCGGAGTGGACGGCGTGGACGTCCTTCGTATGTTGTCCGGAAAAAAATTGCCGGTTTCCGTAATTCTCATCAGCGGTGCGGACAGAAGAGTTTTGCACAGTGCGGAGTCGCTGGCCATTCAATACGGGCTAAAAATTTCCGGAGTTTTGGAAAAGCCCATCCGTATTAAAGAATATCAAAAAGTTCTAACGGGTTTGATTTCGGATAAAAAACAAGAAGCGTCCAATCCGGCGTTCGCAGGAAAACGGGCTTCGAAGGAATCCGATTCCGCGATTACGCCTGAGGAAATCGAACGGGCTATTCGAAACGACGAATTCCTTCTTTTTTATCAGCCTAAGATCAATTTCAAAACCGGCAAGGTGGCGGGTTTCGAATCCTTGGTTCGTTGGTCTCATCCAGATCGAGGTTTGGTTTTTCCGGATTCCTTTATCCCTACTTTGGAAGGTTTTCCCACGCTCATGGACGCGATGACGGAAAAACTGATTCTTCAGGCGCTCGGTCAATGTGCGGCTTGGAATCGTGAATTCCCCGGACTTGCGGTGGCGGTTAACGTTTCTCCTGTGAGTCTCAATAAGTTGATTCTTCCGGAGACGATTTCTAAGATGATCGAAAACTTCGGTTTAAAAAACGATCAACTCATCGTGGAAGTTACGGAAACTCAACTTTTGGAGAACATCACTTCCACTCTGGACATTCTTACCCGTATCCGTATCCGCGGAATCGGCCTTTCGGTGGACGACTTCGGCATCGGTTATTCCTCCTTAAAACAAATTCATCGTTATCCGTTTACGGAATTGAAGATCGATCGTTCCTTCGTCAGCGTCGCTCCTTTCGATACGGAAGCCTTGTTTATCTGCCAAGCGGCGATTGATCTCGGTCATAAACTCGGTATGACGGTGGTCGCGGAAGGGATCGAAACCTTGGAGGTGGCCGAGTTGATGAAGGCGGTGGGTTGTGACAAGGGGCAGGGTTACTTTTACAGCAAACCGATGCCCGCGGAAGCCGCGTATCAATTTCTTTCGTCTTTTAGAGGTTGAACGTTTTCTAGTTTACGCGCTCGATCCGGATTCGATTCTTCCGGTTATATGAAAAATCTTCTTCAAGATCCGGATTTTCCAGTTCTGATCCGAGCGTATCGTTCTTCGTTGGTTCGACGTTATTCTTCGTCCAACCTGGAACGTTATCCGGAATTTAATTCGATTCCGCGTTCTACGATCGACACTCTTCTCGATTATTTTTTAATTCTTCTTTATCCCGAATTCGAAGGTAGGGTCGTTTTGGACGGCGCCTTTCAATCCCTTTCCGGTTTCGTTCATAGTCCCGCGAAGGTGTTCGGTCTGATCGGTTCTCTGGGAGCCGCCGCGTTCAGTTTCGGTAAACATTTAGGCGCGGCGTTCAAGACAGGTTTCGCCGCGTTACACTCCTATCTTACGGCGCGTCGTTTCGAGACGTTGATGTTCGATTTCGCTAAGAAGGAGTTGGAGAAAGGAAACGACCCGGCGGATCCGAACGTTTTTCGTTCGATCATCGCGCAGGTTCCGAAAAAGGAAGCGGATCAGTTTAGGATCGATCTCGTCAAACTCTTCGAAACCTTATCCGATCGGGATCTGTTGGAGAAAATCGTGGTGATGATGCGCGCCATTGTGCGTAAAATGGAATCCAAACCAAAAACCTACACCAAGGAAGAAGTGGAAGGAATCCGTCTCGGTTTGTCCATTTTGGAAAAAGGGCGGGAGTTGTTCGAAGGGCTTTCCGAAAACGAGATGAAACTTATTTTGAAAGCGGTCGATCGGATAGAAACAGATTTTTTCGAGGACGCTTTGAAACGGAACGGAAAAATCTAATTCTTAGTCGCGTCCGTTCTTTAGAAATTACGAATATACTTTTCGTTTCGCCGGTCGGCCGGGCGAATTCGCTTTTTTGGATTCGTTTTTTTTAGCGGAATTATTCTTGCGGGCCTTTCCGAAACGGCTACAATATTCTGTCTTGTCGGAGGAACGTATGAAATCGAATCTTTTGGATTGGACCGTGCGAATCGTCGCGGTGTTGATTTTGATCCCCGCTTTCTACTTTAAGTTGTCCGGAGCCGATCGGTCGATTGCGACGTTTTCGGCTTTGGATGCGGAACCTTTCGGTCGTTACGCGGTCGGTTTTGCGGAATTGTTCGTCGTGGTTCTTCTTTTGATTCCTCGGACGAGCTGGTTGGGTGCGACGGCCGCCGTCGTGATTATGGTAGGAGCCGTAGGATCTCATATTTCCGTTTTGGGTTTTGCCGGAAATGCGGGTGTTTCGTTTGCGTCGGCGCTTGTAGTTTTGTTTTGTGCGATCGTGGAACTTTATGCGAGTCGTTCTCGAAACCCGGTTTTTACGAGAATTTTTTTGAATCGTGGTTCGGATTGAGGAGTTCCTACGGTCTGATTCCGGTTTAGCAAGAATGTTTCCGGATCTTGTGTGAGAGTTCCCACGCGGTTTGTCGGTCCAATCATCGATTTCTTGCGGCAGGGATCGATGCGGGGTCGCCCGCTGGGAAGAAAAAAGCGGATACGAAACAAAGCACGAGGCCAAGAACTACAGCCCAGAAATATAAGAGAACCAAGAGGAAGAGAAGGTGAATCGTTCGGGCGACCAGAGCGGAGAGCCCGGTCTGCCGATCTTCGGCGAGTTTTTCGTTTTCTGAGAAGTTTTCGGCAGAGCCGCCCGAAAAAATCCTCAAATAATTTTTTGTCGATGACGGGCGGAATTCCACTTCCAATTTGCCGATGGTCGGACTCGAACCGACACAGAGTTGCCTCCGGTGGATTTTGAATCCACTGCGTCTACCAGTTTCACCACATCGGCGGTTGATTGCGGAAGAAAGATCAGTCGTCTACTTCGATGTACTTTCCTTTTCCACGAGCTACGATTTTACCGATTTCGTTTTCGATTTCGGCGCGATTTTCGATCACTTTCTTGTTCTTTTTTACGAACCATCCACGTAAATGGAGCGGCTGATTCACAAAAGCAGGCTGCAGAAAACGAATCGTGAGTTCGCCCGTGGTTGTTTTGAAATTCATGGCTTCATTGATTTTCACCATGATTTCGTCTAAGATCGTAGATATAATCCCCGGGTGAATTACATCCGGTTGACCTTGAAACTTTTCCGGACAAGTGAAATCTCCGTATGCGGATTGCGTGTCCTCATCAAAGGTGATTTTCAATTGAAGTCCGTCCGGATTGTCTGGACTGGATCCAAAACTTAAGTTTGCCCGAACCGAAGCTTTCATAAGTCAGGAATATACTATACATACATGGCGTCAATTACAAAAAGAAGGCGGAACGGGTTCAAGATCCTTACCTGCGTTTGTCGATTTTAAGAACAGTAATCTCTCTTTATGACTACTCTCCTTTTATTTCTCTTCGGTCTTTTGTCCGCCGGCGCCGGCGCTTACACTCTTTTTAGGGAGAAGCCCGCGTCGAAGGATTCCGACTCATCTTCCGTTCCCGGAAAAGGAGGAATTCCAGGGAGCGACCCCGGTTCGGGGAAGGGAAGTTTTTCGCGGGAAGATCGAGGCAAGGAAATTCCCGTTTCTCCGGGTTCTCCCGTGGGAACTCCCCCTTCTTCGAGCGCGGGAGGGGAAGGAGGAGCTTCCGTCGGTGGCGGATACGGTGTTCCGACCGGGGAGCGAAGACCGGAGTCGAAGCTCGATTCTACAGATACAAAATCCCACAAAGATCAATTTCCCGGTCTTCGGAAAAAACCCAAACTCGATCTCAAGCATAAGGTTGACGATATCATTCGGACGAATTCTAAATTCGCCAATCATAGGCGTCCCTTGATCAACGCGGAAGCGCTGGTTGATAAGGAAAGTTACAACGGCGCATTAGAAATTTATAAAAGAACAAAGGCAAGGGTTCCGGATCAAGAGATTCAGGAGAAGATCCAAGAGAATATCGACCAAATCCAAGCTCATCTGGAAAACGACGAAGAGGAAGTTTATCGGCCGGAAAATTATGACGGACCTCCGATTCCTCTGGGTGATTTAGTTCGAGCGATCAAAGACATCAGCGAATCGTTAGGAGACACCATCTCGAAAGGTTTTGGGAATCCGATTTCCCTTCCAGGTTCGCCGTTTGATCCTGGAGCGATTCCCGGTCCTCCGACATCTTCGGGGAGTTTTCCCTCCGGTCCGGTTTCCTATCATGTTTTTAGTCCTGGTCCTGCTTTCCCTCCGGGGAGTATTCCTCCGACAGGGGCAGGCTCCGGCGCGGGTTCGGGGGGCGGCGGGGATGTCGGACCTGTCTCTTTTCTTCCCTCGTTCCCGGGTGCGGGAGGAGGGGCTTCCGGCGGGGGAGCAAGTGGAGCCGGTGGTGTAGGATCTCCTTCTTCCGATCCTTTCGGAGGGGACGGCTTTCCCAGTGATGATTTTTCCGGAGGAGATGCGGGAACTCCGTCTTCTCGCGGATCCGCCGGCGGCTTTTCCGGGGCGGGAACTCCCGGAAGCGCTTCCGGAGGTGGTGGCCCGCGCGGTGGGAGCCCTGGTCCCGGCGGAAGTGGCGGTGTAGGATCTCCTTTCGATGATGGATCGGGCGGCGTCGATGCGGGAACTCCCCCGCGGAACGATTTTCGAGAATACCTGGATCCGAACGCAATGGATCTTCCGGAAGATACGTTTTTTTCGGAAGAGTGGGACAAATTCAAAGACCTTCCTCTGGTCGATCGCAGAACCGGAGAAAGCCGTCGATCCGGAGGAGAGCGACGAGGTCAGGATCCCAATCGAAACGATCGTCGAAAAGGGGACGATCGCCGCAAAGAGGATCTCTTTCAACTCAGGGACGATTACCTCAAACAAAAGGAAGAACAGAAAAAACGGGAAAGAGCGGAGGCTCCTCCCGAACCGCAGCAGACCCTCGAACCGGCGGATATGGATTGGCCGGAAACTCCTCCGCGGGACGACTTGCCCCCTTTTCTGGCTCCGGTCGTTCCGAAAATCGAACTCGTACCGATCCGTCTTCCGGATCCTGAGGATAAAACCGTTCGTCCTGAAACGGAACCTCCCCCTCCCACCTCAGCGCCGTTAGGCGAACTCAAGCTGGAAACTGCGGCCCCGGCCGACGGGGCGACGAAGGACGTTACTCCGGTAGAACTTCCTAAAATAGGACTTCCTGATCCAGTCTATCAGAAAACCGACGAAGCCGTACCGGAAATTCCGCACCTGGCTTCGCCCGGAGCCGGAGAGGACGAAGCTCCCGAAATAGAGTTGGTCGAAGGGGGTTTGGAGCCGTTCGGAGAGGAACAAGAGGATTCGGGAGAAGAATCCGGCACAGGACCGAAGGAAGAGGAGCCCCGTATGATCCACGGGATCCTCGAACTCAAACCTCCGGAAGTGGACGACGCGCCCTTTTTGACATTGACGTACGACTTCGGAAAAATTCCTCACGCGTTTAAACTTTCGAAGAATTATAGTATTATGGAATACTCATACTATAAGTACAAACCGATGCTGGTCAAAGCGCAGGAATTCGCGCGCAGAAAAATGCTCAAAAACGCGCTCAACTATTACCGTGTGATCAAATCGCAGAACATTCCGCCCGAATTGAGAAAGATGATCAACCGCAACATCAAGGATATCACCGAATTTATGGAAAAATATCTGATGGCCAAGGGCGGTTGATCCGTCTTCCCGATTCCCCTTTTTTAGTATTTTGTAGAAAGATCCTTGCCGCTTTCCGGAGAACTTTCCAGGGAAAAATATCGATGGATGTTGAACCCGATCGTCCAATCCTTTTTGTCGTAGTCGTAGTCCGCACCACGCAATAACTGAGTGTGCGCTATCGTCCGACTGTTCGTGACGAAAAACTGAAACACGTGCCCTCCCGTCTCGAAATCCACTCCGAAACTCAAAGGAACGGACATGTATTCGACAGGTTTGGAAAGAAGGATATTGTTGATTACCGCATCGATCGTTCTTCCTCTTGCGATGAGGTCGTTTATCTCCGAGGAGGTGAATTCAGTTCCGTTGAGTTTTGTCTTTCTGTCCTCGGCTTCGTACGATTCCCCGATATAATCCCGTTTAGGCGAAAGGATCGTTCCGAAAGTGAAATCCAATCTCTTAAAGACGTGAATCCGGAACGAAACGTCCAAGCCGGCACGATCGTTAGAAAGACGGTCCTTTACAAAATTACGATGTACGAATATAGGAGACAGCTGCAAAGAGAACACGTCTCCGAAACGACGGGAAATCAAAAACGAAGCCAACATACTTTGACGATCCCGGTCGGTCAGTTCGTACGTGTTCCATTTTTTTTCCAATTCGGAATCCAAAACACCGGAACCCGTGGAGGGGCGAAGATAAGGACCGTAGAACCGTTTTTGTTCCTCCGTTTCCTGTCCGAAAACCCCGAAAAAACTCACCGTAACGGGAAAGGAGGAATCCTGGGTCAAAAGACGAACCTTGCCGCGGGCCTCGTATGTTTTCTGAAAGGAGGTTCTTGCGACTCCGACCGTGATCCGATCGGTGATTCCGTAATCCAAGGAAAGTTGCGTGTTGGCTCCGTTGTCCAAACCCAAAAAATCGTAGGAAGCGGCTTTGGCGTTTCCGAATCTGTGATTGATCCGAAAATCCAAACCTTGTTTTCCCACGTCTTCGGTGCTCGGCATATGAATCAAACTGCTTCCTAAAAATGCGGACTTTCTTTGTTCCTGCGCGGAAAGGCCGAAGACGTAAAAACACACGAATAGAAATACGACGATCGTTCTACACGACTTCTTCATTCTTTCCGAGTCCATAGGATCGAAGTTTCTATTTTGATCTTCTCGTTCAGTTTAAGAATTACGAGTTTCGGAATTTCTATTTTAAAATCGGTGAGAAGGATTTCGAAATCCGCGCGGACCAACAGATCCTTTTCCCGTTCCTCGAAACTTCCCTGAACTCGGAGATTCTTTTTGACGACGCCGTGTAACGTAAAATCTCCTTCCACTACGACCGTTTTGGAAGCTCGGTCGTAACGTACGATCGAACCGTGAAACGTCGCCGCGGGGAAACGATCCGTTTCCAGATAATTCTCGTGCATGTGCCCGTTCATCAGTTTGTTCGGAACGTTGAGGTCGTTTAGATCCGCGTTGACAAAGAATTTTTTGGTTTTTAGATCGGCTTTTCCTTCGGCTTTATGCAGGATTCCGCGGATCGTTTCCTGCGGAGCCTCGCTTAAAAAACGGATTTCTGCTTCTTTAACCGTCCATTCCTCCGCGTCTTTTTTTTGAGCGGAAAGATCCGCGGACGGAACCGTCCGCGTAAGAGAAACAAGAATTAGTAAAAAATAATATATAAATTTTCTAAAATTCAAGGATTGGCTCCTTTTTGGATCCAACAGAAAACAGCCTTGTTGATGTCGTTGTTGTTGAATACTCTCATCGAACCGGTGTTGATCTTCTGAAAGAGAAGGCTACTCTGCGGATTTCCGGCTACGACTCTGTTTAGAACCGCCGTATAAGAAGTGACGTCGAAACCGGCGTTCGCATTTCCCGGATTATGGCAATTGGAACAAGTTCCCGAAATCCCCGAAGCGCCTAACGTAGCAAAGGTGGGAGCCGGATCGGTGCAATCCGCGGCGGAAAGTTCCTTTAACGGAGTGGAACCTCCGAGAAGATAACCCAGGCTTTTCAGAGTTTCCTCTTCGTCCGAACTTTTTTTGTTCTGACAATCCTGAAACGAAACCGCGAAAAAAATCGCGAGTACGGCGACGAATACGAATTTTTGAACTGTTTGCATACTTTTCCTCGATATGTACCTTTCGGTGAATTTTACCTAAATCGAATTTACCAACTCCTGTAAAATCAAAAATAAACCGATTCCAATTCTTTGGTATCCGAACGAACTGCAACGAATCCGGAAGATTCACGTTTTTCAAAACAACAGGCGATCTCGGTGGACGAGGATTCCGCAGTTACGAATCTGTAACAAACCGGACTTCCGACATGTTACCCGAACTACAAACCACGTATTTTTTCGATCATCAATCCGAGGAGGTTCTTTCTTTCGTGCGTAGATTCACTTCGTCGGAAGGAACTCCTTTGGAAAATTTAAAAGCACTGTATTTGGGCGTTCGGGACGGGATCCGTTATAATCCGTACGATTTTACGGATCGGAAAGAGGCGTATCGTGCGAGCGCAATCGCCATCGGCAGACAAAATTATTGTATTCCTAAATCTCTTCTGTTCGCGGCCGGCGCGAGAACCTTGGGTTTTCCGTCTAAGATCGGTTTTGCGGACGTGGTCAATCATTTAGCGAGCGAACGTTTGGTGCGCTATTTGGGAACGTCCGTTTTTGCGTTCCACGGATATGCGGAAGTTTTGATCGACGGTGTTTGGATCAAAGCGACTCCGGTGTTCGATGCGGAGTTGTGTCTCCGGTTCGGGGTTCCACCTTTGGACTTCGACGGTTCCCAAGACAACGTATTTCATTCCTTCGATTCGAAAGGGCGGAAGTTTATGGAATACATCGCCTATCGCGGAGTATTCGACGACTTTCCGTTCGACTACGTGATCCGAGGAATCCAGGAGTATTATCCGAACGTGCAAGGTTTTTCAGGAGATCTGAGAAACGAAACCCCTCTCGTCTGAGCATTTCGGTTTAGTTTATTAAAGCGAACTGTATAGGCGGAGTTGTACGAGAGAGCAAAGAGTGCGAGATCCTCGTTCTCGTTTCGTCGGTTCTTCGAAAACAAATTCTAAGATGAGCGCTTCTTCACATTGTTTCCTCGGAAAGACTTTGTTTCCGTTCGTGTTCGTTTTCTTTTGGATCGTTCCATATTATAATCGTGATTCGTTTTTTATAGAATTTATCGTTTCTTAATTCCGGTTTTCCTTTAGAATCTATGTCATCGACGGAGGTTCATATCGGAATTCGAAACGAACCTCGATTCCGAACTTGATGCCTTTCGAATGAAAACGAGACAGAATTTGTTTATCATTCGAAAGCGTTCCGACTTGCTGAAAGGTTCATCATTTTGTTAAAAGACTTGACTGATTGCGAAAAAAAGTTACCGTTGAGTGCTTCAAAAATATATGAAACGTATCTACAGAATCATACAAAGGTTGGGAATTCGTAAGAAGCTGATGTTGCTTTTCGGTTCGGTGATCGTTCCGATCACCCTCTTGACCGCCTTGGCGTTGTCCAACGTCAAGGCTCGGATCAACGACATCGAGTCCATTTACCAGGATCGAGTTATTCCTTTAAAACAGCTGAAAAAAATCTCGGATCTTTATGCGATCTTTATCGTGGACTGCGTGCATAAAGTGAGAAGCGGTCAATTCACTCCAGAAGAAGGCGTTCAAAACTTGGATACGGCGACGCAGGGAATCGAGGCCGAGTGGAAGTCCTATTCCTCCACACGTCTCGTATCCGAAGAGGCGGAGATCATTCGACAATTGAATCCTCTCTTTCAGGCTTCCAACGAGGCCGTACAGGAGGCGAGGGATCTGATGCTTCGAAAAGATTACGAAGGGCTCGGAATTTTCGCGGAACGGAAATTGTATCCCCGGATCGATCCGGTGACTTCTAAGATCGAGGAGTTGATCCAGCTTCAATTGAAAATTACGGATTCGATTTATCTTCGTGCCGAAAAGGAATACAAAGCCGGCTGGTTCGTTTTTATTCTTCTTTCCGGGATCACGCTTACTTATATACTTTTCATTTCCATAATTTATTCGATCCGATTGGTGCGCGGTTTGAATTCGGTACGGGATTCCATCGTAAACGCGGACTTTTCGCATCCCATTTCGGTGGAAGAGGACGATCAGAAAAAGGACGAACTTTATCTTCTTCTGATTTCGTTCCGGAATTTCCAATCCAAACTCAAGACGATGCTCGAAACCATCCTGAATTTTTCCGAACATATCGTCGTTTCCTCCGAACAACTTTCCAAATCGGCGGATCACCTTTCTTCTAACGCACAATCGGAGTCGGCATCCATCGAGGAAATTTCCGCTTCGGTCGAGGAGATTTCCTCAGGGATGGAATACGTTAACCGAAACGCCGAATCGCAGTATTCCCTGATCTCGTCCTTCAGCGGAGAAATGCGCGAATTGGAAGGAATGATCAACACAGTCAGCGAAGCGGTTCAGATTTCACTCGAAAAAATTTCGGAGATGTATCGTAAGACCGATACCGGCAAAAAAACGATGGGAGATCTTTCCGAAAGTATGGGTAAGATCGAGGGAAGTTCCGTCGAAATGCAATCCATCACGGCGATCATCAAGGAAATTTCGGAAAAGGTTAACTTGTTGGCGCTCAACGCGGCGATCGAAGCGGCTAGGGCGGGCGAACATGGAAGAGGTTTTGCGGTCGTAGCGAGCGAGATTACGAGACTCGCGGAACAGACGGATTCGAGCGCCAAAACGATCGAGGAGTTGATCAAAACCAGCAACGCGGAAATCGAAACGGGCCGGGGAATCGTGGAAAATTCCGTTCGGGTCTACGCGGAAATTTTGGGTGGTTTGGAGCAGTTGAAGGATTCTTCCAATCAAATCGTGGCGACTATGGGCTTACAACAGGAGAAAAAAGAAACGATCCGTTCCGGCGTGGATCAAGTGGATTCCAAATCCGCGGAAATCAGGAACTCGGTTCAGGAACAGAAAATTGCGATCACCGAAACCGGTAGTGCGGTTTCCAATATTTCGGTCACGGTGCAGAATAGCGCGGCGAATTCGGAAGAAATCGCGGGAAGTGCGGTAAACCTTTTGCAGATCGCGAAAAATCTTCAAGAGACGGTCAGCTTTTTGAAGAGATGATTTTTGTTAAACGACATTATCGTTTCGAGATATAGTTTCTCGTTTTCGAGTTTGTCGTTACTTGAGTCTCGATTCGTTTCTCGTTTTTCCAAAAGAATACGGTTTATTCAAAAACGATCCCGCTCGGTTTGTTGGAATGGTTATGGGCTTTTGTTGGAAAAAAATTTCACTCCGAATCCTCCGACGGTTTGCGACGGCTTTTTTTTTGTCGGTTTCGTTTGCGGTTGTTAACTGCAAAACCGAAGATTCCCGGAGATTTACGGAAGATCTTTTGTTGTTCGGAGCCGCTTTCAATTCCGCTCAGTGTTCTCCTTCCGCCGACTCGGTTAGAACGGGACCCAAACGGAGCTTTGTTACTTCCTTCGAGTCCGTTTCCGATTTTTCGGACTTTTATATCGTTCCGCAGAATTACCACGGAAGTTGTTCCCACGATCTTTCTTCCGAACAGGTTCGGTCGGGGGCGAAGTCTCATAAAGGCTGGGTTTATTCTTCCTACGTTTCCGAAAATCCGTTTGTGAACAACAACCATCGCGGTTATCCGACCATTCAACTGGACAAGACTTCCGGCGGAAGATTTGTTACTCCCGTGCTGATTACGATGAACGTCTGGCTGGATATGAATCTTCGCGAAATGTCCCCCGAAAACGAGTGGTTCAGTTTTGCGACCATCACGGACGATTCCTCCGACGTTTGGAGCAGTCCGGTTCTTGTGAATTTGAGTTACGAAGGTTTTGTACATCTCATGCACGTTCCGTGGGCGGGCGGAAAACAAACCACGTTCCAAACAAGTACGCTTTTATTTCCAAAATCAGAATGGGTGGAATTGAAGATCTATCTGGATTTTTCCAATCCGGAAGGGGTCGTTCGGGTTTGGCAGAACGGAATCCTCGTTTCGGAAGCGAAGGTTTATTGTAGGAAAAATGCGATCTCCCAATTGCATTTCGGTTTATATGCGCCTCCTACGGTTTCTTCGGGAAGTATCTACAACGACGATTTGCGGATCGAGGAAGTGGACGGAACTCCGTAATACTATGATTTGTGGGAACTCCCCCGCAGAAGTTTCGTTTTCGAAACCGACTTTGCAGAAGCGGAACGTTTTTTTGTCTGAGGCCGGTCTTCCGACCTAATTTTTTAGAATTAAAAAAAAATTAGAATCATTCTAAAAAATATTTGCTTCCGAGGCTTCCGTGGATACCATGGAAGGGTCTAAGTTTCAAAACAATTCAACAAGGAGAAATAAAATGCCTCAGGTTACATCCCTCGCACCGGATTTTAAAGCGGAAGCAGTTCTTGGAAAAGAAATTAAGGAAATTAAACTTTCCGATTACAAAGGAAAGTGGGTGGTACTGTTTTTCTATCCTCTGGACTTTACCTTCGTTTGTCCTACTGAGATCATCGAATACGACAACAAACTTGCCGACTTTAAAAAACTCGGAGCGGAAGTGCTCGGGGTTTCGGTGGATTCCGCGTTCACGCACCTTGCTTGGAAAAACACACCGAAGAAGGAAGGCGGAATCGGGGACGTAAAGTATCCTCTGATCGCGGATTTGACGAAATCCATTTCGAGAGATTACAACGTTCTTACCGATGGCGGGGTGGCTCTGCGCGGAACCTTTATCATCGATCCTGCTGGAGTGATTCGGCAAGCTACGATCAACGATCTTCCCGTGGGACGTAATATCGACGAAGCGATCCGTTTGATCAAAGCGTTTCAATTCGTGGAAAAACACGGAGAAGTATGTCCTGCAAACTGGGACGAAGGAAAGAAAACGATGGTTGCGGATCCGCAAAAATCCAAAGACTATTTCTCCGCCGTGAACTAAATCACCGACTCGATCGATTTTTTTCCTGTCCGCAGACGCAAGTCTGCGGATTCTTGTAAATCGAGTATCCTTGTTCCTTAGGGAATGCCAACGTAGGTTGTGTTTTGATCCGAACTACACACCATTGTTTTGCAGAGAAACGTCTAATTCTACGGAAGTTCCTATGGGTCGGATTGGAAACTTAAGCAACGCTCCCTATGGGTCGGATTGGGAAACTTAAGCAACGCTCCCTATGGGTCGGATTGGGAAACTTAAGCAACGCTCCCTATGGGTCGGATTGGGAAACTTAAGCAACGCTCCCTATGGGTCGGATTGGGAAACTTAAGCAACGCTCCCTATGGGTCGGATTGGGAAACTTAAGCAACGCTCCCTATGGGTCGGATTGGGAAACTTAAGCAACGCTCCCTATGGGTCGCGATTGGGAAACTCAGCAAATCGCTCCCTATGGGTCGCGATTTAGGAGAAAAAAGATGGAACAAGTTATACAAACGGAATCTACCATCGAAGATCGTTATTATCGCGCCGATAATTTTCCGAAAGGACTTACGCGTAAAGTCGTCGAATCCATTTCTCATATCAAAAACGAGCCGGGCTGGCTGACGGAATTCCGACTCAAAGCCTTCGAAATCTACGAACAAAAACCGATGCCTACTTGGGGATTTTTTCCCAACTTCAACGTGGACATCGACTCTTATACTCATTATATCGGTTCCAATCAAACGAAGAAAAAATCCTGGGACGAGGTCGATCCGGAAGTTTTAAAGTCCTTCGAACGACTCGGAATCCCCGAACACGAACGCAAGTATCTCGCGGGAATCGAAGCGATGAACGATTCCGAAACCGTCTATGCAAACGTGAAAAAGGAACTCACGGAACTCGGGATTCTTTTCTGTGATATCGATACGGCCATCCGCGAATTTCCGGACATCGTTCGCAAATATCTCGGAACGGTCGTGAGCGTCGGAGACAATAAATTCTCCGCTCTCAATAGCTGCGTTTTCTCGGGAGGTTCCTTCGCCTACGTTCCCAAAGGAGTTAAAACTCCGATGCCTCTTCAGGCTTACTTCAAAGTAACCGCCGCGTCCTCCGGTCAATACGAAAGAACATTACTGATCGCTGATGAAGGAGCGGAGATCGAATACTCGGAAGGTTGTTCGTCCGTGCAGGACAAAGGCACGAACTTCCACACAGCCGTAGTCGAACTGATCGCCCACAAAAACGCGAAGATCTTTTACACGACCATCCAGAACTGGAAGAAGAACATGTACAACTGGACCGTCAAACGCGGGTTATGTTATGAACGCGGACATATTACCTGGACCGACGTGAATATCGGAGCCAATACGATCAAATATCCGGGAATTGTCCTGCAAGGAGATCATTCCACCGGAGACATTCTTTCCCTCGCGTTCGCGGGAGGAGGGCAGATCCAGGACACGGGCGCCAGGATCATCCACGTAGGCAAAAACACCCGGAGTAATATATTAGCAAAAGGTGTTTCTCTCGACGGTGGAATCAATTCCTACAGAGGGCTTGTCAAGTTTACCGGCGGTTCCGAAAATTCGTACTCTCACGTGAAGTGCGACGGTTTGATGATGGACAATCGTTCCCAATCACACGCGTATCCCTACAACGACGTCTCCGGTCAAAACGGAACCTTAAATTACGAAGCCACCGTTTCCCGTATCGACGAGGATCAATTGTTTTATCTTCAATCCAGGGGGCTTTCCGAAGACGACGCGAAACTTCTGATCATCAACGGATTCTGCGAAGGGGTCACCAAACACCTCAACGTGGAATACTCGGTGGAGATGACAAGACTCATCCGTATGATCCTAGAAGACGGACACGTGATCCAGGAAAACAACACCTCCGTAGTCGTTTGATCCGCCGTAATCGTGTCGGATCATCGACGGTGACTTCCTTCTCCACAGACCATTCCGCCTTGGCGTTCGGTTTCGAAGTTCGTCGGATCGATGTCGTACGATCGAGAGTCGGTTCGCAAAAAGATAATTCCCGTCAAAAGGATCCGTTTCCGTTTGGACCGGAGCGATTTTACACGTCTTTTATTGCAAGTAACCGTTTTTATCCATGACTCCGTTCGATCCGCAGATTCTCGATTCCGAATTCTTTCGAAGGATTTTCGAAACCAGCGGAGAAGGAATCGTCGTCGCGTATCCGGACGGAACTTTGTGGGAAACCAATCCTTCCTTTCGAACCCTCACCGGCTATTCCGTGACGGAATCGGACCGACTCCGTTTTTGGGATTTCCTTCCCGAGATTTGGTCCGAAATCCGCTCCTCCGTCTGGGAAACGGATCCGCTTCCCGAAGTGTTCCGCCGAGAAACGGAAACGGAATGGGTTCGTAAAGACGGCTCCAAAGTTTTTCTTTCCGTTCAGGTGCATCTCGTCCGGAACGATTCCCGAAAACCCGCCGCGTTCTGGGCCTTATTCCGTGACGTTTCCGAACGCAAACGCGCCGATCATATTCAAAAAAAGTTATATGATGAAGTCAAGGAAGGTTGGGAAGCGTTGAGGAGGATTTTTCTTCTCAATCCTTTTCCTATGGCGATCACCGAAATCGAGACCGGAAAACTTCTCGAAGCCAACCGTAAGTTCGCCGAACAGATTGAATACGATCTCGAAAGTCTGATCGGTAAAACGACTCTCGAACTCGGTGTTTGGTTTTCTCCTGAAATTCGGGAGACCGCTGTTTCGATCCTGAAACGGGACGGGTTTGTGGACGGAATCGAAATTCCATTCCGAACGACGAAAGGCAAGGAATTCTGGGGACTTTTTTCCGCGCAGCCCATCGAATACAAGGGGAAAACCGCCCTTCTTACGATTACCGTTCCCATGACCGACCGAATCAAAATGGAACGGGAAAAACAAAGGCTTTTGGACGAGGTAAAAGACAAAGAGGAAATTCTAAATCAGATTTTTAGAATGAACCCTTCCGCGATTACATTATCAAAATCTAATGGAACGTATCTAGACGTGAACGACCTTTTCCTGGAATATCTGGGTAAGACGAGGGAGGAGGTGATCGGCAAAACGCCCTCCGAACTCGGGGTTTATTACGACTCCGAAGACCGGAATCGGATTTTGGAAGCGCTCGGGAACGAAGGTATCGTGCGGAATCTGGAAGTGAAGATGCGAACCGCGGACGGTAAGGTTTCGACGATTCTTTTTTCGGCGAGAATGATCGAGTCCTTCGGCGAAAAAAAAATCCTCGCGATCGGTCACGATATTTCCGAGATCAAGGCTTCCGCTGAAGATACGGCCCGCCTCTCGAAGGAGTTGGAACACAATCAGGATTTATTCCGGAAGGTTTTCCAGTTGATCCCTTCCTCTCTCGTCGTCACCGATTTGGAGACGCGTAAGATCGTGGACGTCAACGAACGTTTCCTCGAACTCATTCAACTCGATCGCGAAGACGTGATCGGCAAAACCACACCCGAGATTCACGTCTGGGACAAGGCGGCCAATTTTAGAAGCCAAGTTTACGAGGCACTCTCCAAAACGGACGAAGTGAAAAACCTGGAATCGGTTTTTATGGCTTCGGACGGAACCACGATTCCCGTTTTGTATTACGCGAGGATCGTGGAATTGAACGGTAGAAAACGAGTGATCTCTCTCGCTACCGATATCACGGAAAAGAAAAAAGGAGAAGAGGAACGAAGACGCCTCGACGAGGAACTTAGACTGAGTAAGGATCTTTTCGAGAAGTTGTTCCAACTTACACCCGCCGCCGTTTCGCTTTCCGATCTGGAAACCGGAATCTATCGTCAAGTCAATCAGTCGTATTGCGATCTGATCGGTTATTCCAGAGAACAAATCATAGGTAAGTCTTCGACGGAATTGGGAATCTGGAAAACCCCTTTCGATCGCGCGAGACTGATAAAGGAATTGGAGGAGAAAGGTTGGACCGGAGGAATCGAAGCCACCATCCGAAGTTCGGACGGTACTTCGAAACACGTTCTCTCCGGAAACAGAGTATTCCCGTTGGAAGGAAGGCTTATGTTACTCGCCCTATTGATCGACGTTACTGATAAAAAAAAGATGGAAGCCGAGCGAGACGAATACTTGGCGCGTATGCGGGAAAGTAAGGATTTGTTCGAGATGATCTTCGAGATGAATCCCGACACGATCACTCTGAGCGATATGGAAAACGGGAAATATCTCAACGTAAACGAACACTTCTCCGAAATGTTACAATATTCTAAAGAAGAAACTATAGGCAAAACCGCGGCCGAGTTGCGAATTTGGAACGACCCGAACGATAAAGAGAAAGTGTTGGATACTTTACAAAAGGAAGGTTTACTCCGCGATCTTGAGGTTCAATTCAGAAAGAAGGACGGATCCCTAGTGGACACGTTATTCTCCGCGCGTTTGGTGAACATAGGAAATTCTCCGGGAGCGATCGCGATCACGAGAGACGTCACTCTTTTGAAAAACGCCTCCCGAGAAAGAGAGGAACAATCCAAACGAATCACGATATACGCGCAAGCGTTGATGGCTATGGCGACCGATTCCGAGTTCGCATCCGGTAACACGGAAGCCGGAGCGCAAAAGATAGTAGTGATGGCTTCGGAAATTCTGGATTGCGACCGGGCTTCGATTTGGATTTTCGATAAGGAGAATCCGGAGTTTTGTCACAGTATCGCGGGATGGGATCGTAGAATTCAAAAACAACTTCCGACCGATACCATCGACCTCGGAAACTATCCGGAATATTTCAACGCGATTCGTAAGGATCGATTCGTGGACGCGACGGAGGTCGCAGAGGATCCGAGGACGAAAAAATTCGCGGAAGATCGAGGCGCCGACGAAGGAGTTCGTTCTTTGTTGGACGCGCCTTTTTTTCTCCGAGGAAAAATCCGCGGATTTTTGCGCGCCGAACATTGTAACGGATCGAAACGATGGAAAGGATACGAAAAACAATTCATCGTCACGGTCGCGGAACAGGTTACCCAACTTCTTTTGAACGCGGAACGCAAAGAAGCCAAAGAGGAATTGGAAAAGGCGGTTGAGGAGCGAACCTCCGAGTTGGCCTCCGCTCTCGCAAATCTTCATAAGACGCAGGACCAGTTGATTCTTTCCGAAAAGATGGCGGCCTTGGGACAATTGGTCGCCGGTATCGCACACGAAATCAACAATCCGTTAGGCGCCATTTCCGCTCTCAGCGGGGAATTGCGGGCTTATATAGATTCCTCCTCGGAACGTCTGGAAAAATTAGGAGAAACGCTGTCGCTCGTGAATGCGGAGTTCGTGAAAAATCTTTCCCGGTTGATCCGCAAAGGGATCACAACGAACGACAACAATCTTTCTCGGCAAAATAGACGTTCCGCGCTTTCGGAGATTAAGAATCGTCTGTCCGCGTTAGGTTATCCGAACGCGCACGATCTCGCGGATCAACTCGTGGACAACGGGCTTTTGTCCGCATTGGACGAATTCGAGGAGTTATTCTCCGATTCGAAACATTATCCTTTGCTAAAGTTCGCTCTCGAAGAGATTCAAACTTATAAGAACATAGTTTTTATCCGACTTGCCGTCGATCGTACCTCTAAGATCGTATACGCTCTGAAAAATTACGCGCATATCGATACCGGTGAATCGGAAGGAAAGATCGAAACCGATCTTGCGGAAAACATCGAAACCGTTTTGACTATCTACCACAATAAAATCAAAGCGGGTGTGGATCTCGATCTGAATTTCGAGTTTCGTCCTTTGATCAAAGCCTACCCGGACGATCTCGTTCAAGTATGGACCAATCTGATTTATAACGCTCTGCAAGCGATGCGTTTTAAGGGGAAAATACGGATATCGACGAACGATTTGGGGGAAGAGGTTCTCGTTTCGATCGAGGATGACGGACCGGGAGTTCCCGAAAAACTAAAGGATAAGATTTTCGATCCGTTTTTTACTACCAAAGGACCGGGAGAAGGAAGCGGTTTAGGTTTGGATATTTCCAGACGGATCGTAAAAAAACACGACGGAAGGATCGAATTGGAATCGGCTCCCGGAAAAACGGTCTTCCGCGTTTACCTTCCAAAGAATTAATTCAACTTTTTGAATATATTTTTATCACGCAGATTCGAACCAACTTTTCCGGCGTATCCTGCATAAATTTCGTGTCCCTTTCGGGGTTCGTGTTAAAGGAAAGCGCGGAAAGTCGATTGGAATTCTTCAATAAAATGTTGAATTCCTATAAAAATTAATTTCCATTGCCTGATGGAAAATAAAATTCTAGGTTGGTTTTTGTTTTTAGGCTTTGCGATTTTTATTTCCGGGTTCTTCGTCTCTAAACCGGCTTCCGAGTCCGATAACTCCGCAAGTCCCTCCTTGATCTCCGGTTTCGTTTCGTTTTTAGGTGAACTCAAAACTTCGATGGAATCGTCTCAATCCTCCTCGGTTTCCACTACGAATCAGGAAGATTCCCGAGAGATTTTCAGCCGAGCCTATCAGGCGTATGAAAAAGGCGATTATCAGGAGGCGATCGAAACTTATTCGCGTTATATAGACGCGGTTTCGAACGATCCGGCCGCACATTACAACCGCGCTTTGGCGTATTACAATTCGAGTCGTTACCAAGAGGCTTTGACGGACTTAGATCGGGCGATCGAGCTGGATCCGAATAACGTAGATTATTATTTTTATAAGGCCTATTCGCTTGAATATTTGGACGATTGTGCGGAGGCCATCGCCGCCTTTCAGAAATATTTGGAACAAAAGGATGGAGACGTTTCCTTTTACGGACACAAGGCTCGCTGCGAAAATCAGGAAAAAAATTTCGAGCAGGGATTGAAAGACGCACTAAAGGCGCAGGCGTTGGATAAGAACGACGCCTATTCCCTTTTCGAAATCGCGTTCGCCCAATACGCTCTGGGGCGGTATTCCGATTCGGCGGATAGTTATACGAAGCTCTTGAAGATTCAACCTAAAAACCAAATAGCGCTCCGCAACCGCGGATTGTCGCTGATAATGACCAAAAAAACGGCCGCCGCGTGTAGGGATTTCAGAAAATCCGCTCAACTCGGATACGAGGAAGCAAAGGAAAGTATAAAAGAATATTGTAATTAACGTATGCTCTTTTCGCAGGACTTGTTCGCTTTATTCTCTGAACAATATAATACGAAATCCTCGGTGTCGGCGACGAGTTTTACCGCTCCCGATTGCAAATCTGGTTTCAGCCGATCGAGTATTTTTTCCGAGGAAACGTAGGGAGAGTTATACTTTCTATCGAAGACGATCCATTTCTTCCAACTTCTATCCTCCCTAATCGGAAACGTTTCGTTGTTTCCTGGAAGGAAGGGCGATACGTGAAATCCGGCCGAAACTTCATCGCCCGAGGGAATCAACCGCAATAGACTTTCCAGTTGCGAAACTTTATCCGGACGGACGGAAAGGCGGATCGGGTACGCGGAGTCCAACGAGTTCCGATACGAAGATAAAACGAACGCGCAAACGATCAAAACGGTCCGTTTGGTTTCTTTGTCGCGTAAAAAAAGGAAAGGTTTTTCCTTTCCAGAAACGAATCGTTCGATCGTTTGTGCACCCGTTTTTACGAACAGTAGTAGAAACGGCACGAGCGGATACACGTAGTAACTGTATAAGTCCCGCACCCAGGGATGAATAGACATTCGAAAAACGGAATATAGCCCTAAAAAAGGAAGAATTACCCAGCTTCCGGTCCAGTTCCAAAAACCCAGTTCTAAGCTGAGGTCACGGATCCCTTTCCAATATCGGGCCCTGTTTTCGGGATTTTGTACGTATTGAAAAACCCCTTGTATCGGCCGTTCGAAGGTAGTTCCCCAGTAATCGCTCCAGTTTCTTTCGGCGGTATTTCCCGCCAAATATCTCAAAGCAGGATGTAACAGAATAAAATAAAATACGCATATAATAAAAATGTAAAACCATTCTCGTTTTCTTTCCCGATCGTAAACGACCGCTCCCAGAGAAAGGGCCGCCATATAAACGGAAAGATCCTCCTTGATTCCCAGATAAATCGCGAGACCGGTAGTCCAAAGTAAAAAACTTCTTTTTCTAATTCCCAAATAAAGGATCAAAACGGCGACGGGGATAAGGATTTCAAAATGTAGGGAATGGGAAAGTCTGTAAAAACTCGACGAACCCGCCCAAAGTAAGGTTCCGGAAAGCGAAAGATCCTCCGACAGTCCGCTGTCACGAAGGAAACAATAAAGGAGAGGAAGTGTAAAAGAGGCGTAAAAAAACGAGGCGACCGCATAACTCGTGTTTGGCGGGAAAACAAGCGAAAACGGCGCCAAAAGTAGAGCCGAAGGAGTCATGTGATGCGATAAAAAATTCGCGTTCTCTCCCGCGCCGTAATATTGAGTTAGGAAAAAATCTCCGGAAAACGAAGCGCGTAACATTCTTTCCTGCGCGGTATAATCCAAGTCTCCGAGCAAAAATGAATTCAACGCGGTCTTCGAATAAAGGATTCCCTCCCCAAAGATAAAACAGGACCAATAAACGAGGAAGAAGTAGGATAGGACTCGTGCGTTTTTTAGAAATTTCCCGGGAAACTTTTTTTCGACCAGTAGTCTGAGCGGGTATCCGACTAACAGAAGAACTACGATCCAGGGAAGTCGTTCGTTTCCGGGAAGAATCAGAAACTGAATCGGAAGAAAAAGTATAAAGAACGGTAGCAGACCTGCGGTCTTCATCCCTGCCAAGATGTGGCGTTTCATCGGGAATTCCTCCTAAAATTTTCGAGGGTTTTGCGATTTTTTTTTACGTGAAATCCGCCGGGATCGCGCAAACAAATCGGAAAATGCGGATTTTTCCGATCTAAGTCCCGTCTCAGACACGAAACGGTGGGCTCCGGGCGGTTTATTTCCGCCGTCGTTCCTGGGAAACGAAAGAATCCGGGCAACGAACGACCGGTTTCCTTTCGGGAATAAGGTAAAAAATTATTTACAACTTCCGCGATTCTCGGAGACTTTCCCGGCTATTTATAAATCGAAGAATTTTTATAACGAGCAAGGAGTAATCGATGGCCTTTGAAAGCCCGGACGGAATGTCCTCAACGGAGAGTGTGGGTTTCCTTTCCCAGATGGGAAATTCATTCAAAAGTATTCTTACGGGAGTTGTTTTACTTCCCGTTTCGTTCATCATTATCTACAACGTGGAGACTTGCGAGCAGGCGAGCGCCGCTTTGAAAAACGCGGTTCCGGCGGGACAAGCAAAAGAAGGACAACCCTCGTATATTACGGGAACCTTAAAAGCGAGCCCTCTGGCGGGAACTTTCGTAAAAAGCGGACCTTACATTTCCTATTCGGTCAGTTCCGAAGTGTATGCCTGGGACGAAGAAGTAAAAACCGAAGGTTCGGGAAGTAATAAAAAAGAAGTAAGAAATTGTATCCTTGAATGGACGTCTTCTCCAAAAAATCCTTCCAACTTTAAACTCTCCGGATGTCGTACAAAAGCCTTTCATAGGAAATCGGTGAACGACCAATCCGAAGCAGCTAACGGCGGTTCGGTGACTGCCGAAGGAAAAACCTATTCGGTGGATTTGGGCGAAGTCGATTTCACTTCCCAGGTCGCCTCTCGGGACGCGAACGAAGACGAGGTTTTGACGAACGGTTTCGTTTATGGAGAAGGTTACCTTTTCAGCTCCAAGGCTTGCGCTGATCAGGAAAAAGAAGGTTGTGAACGGGTGAAGGTTTCCGTTACTCCGATTCCAGAAGGAGAAATGACTTTCATCGGTGACGTCAAAGGCAACAAAGTAGGTAAATTCACTTCTTCCGAGGGAAATAAATTCTTGAGCGCGAGCGTGGGAGGTTTTGCCGAAACGATGGCCGATATAAAATCGGATGACAATACGATGAAATGGATCGGCAGGTTTATCGGTTTTATCGCGATGTTCTCCAGCTTTACTCTGATGGCCGGTCCTCTCACTTCGCTTTTGAGTTTTATTCCGTTTCTCGGAGATTTGGGAGGAGGTTTGATCCGTATCGTTTTGGGAGTTGTCGCTTTCGTGATTACCGCAATTACGATTCTTTTGATCAAATTCTGGTATATCTGGCTTCTTCTACTTTTGGGGGGAATCGGATACGCCATTTATAAAAAGAGATCGGCGACTCCAAGCGGAGCGTAACAACTCGACCAGATATTCTTTTCACTTTTTTTGCAAGGTCGGCCCTTTTTCGAAGGGCGATCTTGCAAAATTTCCAATCTCAAAAATAAGCATTCCGACTTTCGCAAACCGCGGCAGCGCTTCTTTTCTTTAGATAATATAACACTCGTTTTATAATATGAAAACATGCCCATTTTCCTTGTAGCGGCCGATATAAAAATTGAACGCTTGCTATAAAAAAATATTTGCCTATAAATTCGAAATAACGAGAATTTAGCAAATATACAAAGCCTCGTAACGATCGTTACAGGCTCTTCTCCTGGGAAATCGACGAAGGGGATTTAGGGATGATTTTGAAAATAGAAGATCTGCGAAAACGGAAGTTGACCCTTCTCGGTTTGCGAAAACCGGTGAGGAGTGTTTGTACTTTATGGATTTTGCATATTCTTTTTTCGGTTTTTCTCGCTTGTAAACCTTCCTCACCCAAATACGACACGAAGATTTTTTTCGACAACATTGACTCATACGACGGACTTTCTCTTTTTACGATTTTGAACGGTTACCCCGTCCTAAAAAGTTTTTTCACCAGTCTGGATCCTGTGGATTTCAACAAGGCCCTCGGCGACAATCTCGCGAAGGCGACCCGGGAGGACAACCTCGGCACCTTGCGCGCCTCTCAATCCGCTTTGCTGGCCAGTCGAGTTCATATCCAAACGTTGAGCTGGGATTTTGCCGGTTTGATCGATAAGATGGAAAACGTCAATCCCGGTGCTTATAACGCGGTTCAGCCGCTTTTCGAAAAGATACGGACTTATCCGAAACGGGTTGTAAGAAATTTGGTTCCAATTTCGGCTAACGCGCTTCGTCAAGAATATATTTCCAAAACAAATGATCAGGTTACACAATCCATTTTCGATTTCGCCTCCGATTTGAAAAGCGCCGATACGTTGGAACTTCTCACCGAGATCGAAGACGTCGGTTACAAAGCCTTGGTCGCGAACGCGAATGTAAGGTCGGGCGTGGAAAGTATTTTAAACGGTTTTTTCGATCCGGTTCTTATCGCGGATCGCTCTCTTAAGGACGGTTTTATCTCCATTCTCTACGACTCGGGAGAGATGATGTTCAAACGAGCCGGATTCAACGATTTTAAAACGCCGAATACCGCAATGAAAGAACTCGTCTTCAATCTGGATAAATATTTCACCCTGGGCGGCGCGCAACATAACGCCGATTATAGCGACGTTCAACATCCCGCCGAATTGAAGTCCTTTCTGATGGAATCGTTTTTGATCCTTCGAAGTCTTTTGAATTCGGGGACGTTGACTGTCGCGCCGGTTAATCTTCTGGAAAAAACCGCGGAGAATCTTTATCTCCTCGGTTTTGCGGGCTCCCCGAAGAACGTAGGGGCTTCCCTTAAGGAACTCGTTCGGATCGACGTGAACGGAAAGGATCGTGCGTACGACGGTACGAGTCGGTCCATGTCGGCCCTCGAAACGTTATTCGTCGTTTTGACGATCGCGGACAACTACGGTTATACGTGGGATACTGCCAACACTTCCAACGACTGGATCCTCGGCGCCACGGGAGGGGAGTTGACCGTCGGCGACGCGATTCATTCCCTCAAATCCGTTATGGGTTCTCCTGATTCATTCAATTTTAAGAATATTACGAATTTAAGTAAGAACAGCGGTAAGGTCTATCGTTCGAATCCGCAGACGTCTCTGATGGAAACACATGCTTTCGATTTAAACTCGCGAGTGTTGTCGCTTTTGGAGGATAACGCGAGAGGGATCACGGCTCCCGTTTCCGATCCGAACGCCGCGAATTTCGACAGGGTTTACAACAAAACCCTTCCTTGGGCGCTCCACTGGGTCAAACGGGTGACATACGGAGGTTACGGCCCTTATTACAATAAAAATCGTAGGGACGGTGCGGGAAATTTTCTTTCCCCGGACGGGACGATCACCCGCAACAACGATCTTTCCGAAACGTTATTCCAACCGACTTGGCAAACCAGAAAATACGAGATACAACTCAATCTCCCGGCGCCTAATAATACTAAATACGTCGGCCTTCGAGGGAACGTTCAAAACGCAGCTAACGTTCCTAACACGCATTATACGATCACCGAAATTCCCAAAACCGACGAACAACGGGCAGTGGACAGCGACGAGGAAGCGTTCTACAAAAATCTGCAATGGCTTTTGTACGAAAAACGTTTCGTCGCGATTTTGCCGGTCCGCGCAAAACTTTCCGCTACGGTCGCTTTCGAAGAAGCCCTGTTTATCACGGCGATAGGAAACGGTTTGGTGGGAATGCTCAATCTTAAACCGAACTGCAATCCCAATTCCTGCGCACAGGACAACGGTCGATGGTCCATCGACAATTCGAATTACGTGAAGGCTTACGCCGCCGCGGGTGCCGATCTCGCATATCTTTCGAACATTCCCGGAGATTCGGTGATGCTCTTGGAAGGCTGGGGTTTCGGAGCGGACGGCCAACAGGCCTTTCAGGTTACGTTCGTTTATCCCGCGTTATGGTCCTTGATCGTTCCCAGTCCCGATCTGATCTACGGGATGCTGCCGCCGGTGATTTCGCTTAACGTTCCCGTTTTGGAGCGGCTCGGTTTCAGCACGTCCTCCAAAGTAATTCCCGAACAGGTTAACTCCTACTGGGATAAACGAAACACTTTGACTCCTCTTGTCGTCGCTTTGGCGAAGGCGATGGACGATCAGGTTTCCGCTCAACAGACTCCCGCATTCAAAAATCCTTATGTTCTTTTGACGAATTTGGCGGAATTGTTGTCGAGGCCGCTCGTCTTTTTCGGGCCGGACTCGACTGCGACCAGCCCCGCCAACCCGACGCCGCCTAACATTACGCAGGTGAGAACCATAGGTATGGCGGACGGCTTCCGAAATCCGATCGCTTCGACGATAGAATATTATCCTATGACCGCTTCCGGTGCGCAGGAATATAGGACTTTGGTCAGCGTCCTTTCCGAAAACACGCGACGATACCAGGACGGGGTGTTGAATCTGATCGGTAAAACGGAACTTCTGACCGGTTTGGTGAAATTTTTCGGCCGACTCGGAGAGCCGGCGAACGCGAACGTAAAGTCAAAAGTTTTCGGCGGAATAAAACTCGTGTTAGGCGAAGTTAGGATTTCCGCGGAAAATCCGACCGGATCGCAGTTCAATATCGAGGCGAAATTCGCGACGTGGAGGGACGAGGTCGCCAACTACCCGACGTTAAACGGGACGAACATATTCGATCCGCGTTGGAACGGCGTGGACGACGTGGTGGAACTTTTTCGCGATTATCTTTCCAGAAATTCGGGTTGGTCCGTCGTGGCCAGTTTGGATTTTTTATTCGACTTACTTTTGGATCTTTCTCCGAGTCCTTACGAAGTAAAACGACTTCTCGACCTCGTTTCCTCCTTTTTTTACAATCCGGACAATACGAGATCCTATACGATCACGAACATTCTCACCCAAAGCCTTCCACCCGTTTTGGAAGCCATGGCTCCGTACGGTAAGTCGTTGTACGGAACCGGATATTATCTCGCCACATCCGACGGAGGGTTCTTGTCCTATCTTGAGAACCGTATGTGTATGAATCCCGCGTTCAACGTTAAGGATCTTTTTTCCGATACGAAAAATTTTCTGAGATCGGACATCATTCAAAACAGAGGCGAGAACAATCATTCGTTCCTGTTTTCCGCCGGGATTCTGGTCCGACAAATCGCGGACGTGTATCAGTCGGGTAGAAAATTCTCGCCCGTAGGTTTTTACATGTACGACAATTGGAATACGGATCAACCTGCGTCCACGCTTTGGGATGATATGAACTTTTTGTTTTCGGTGCAATGAACTGGAAGGGATAAGGTGAAAGATATGAATCAGAGATATAAAGTCTTTGCGGGAATCCTGGCGGTTTCGATTTTTTTCGGAGCTTGTTCCTCCGATAAAAAAGACGGCTCCCCCCTTAATAGCGTCCTTTCCCTTTTCGGAATAGCGACCGAGACTTCGGTTTCGACTAACGTGGTCGCTCCTTACACGGAAACGGACACGCCGGTCAGTCTTCCCGCGGATTTCGGCCAAGCCGCTCCCGAGGCGATTCTATTTATCTCTTCTACGAGCGACGTGGACCGGTATAAAAGTATCGAAATCAGATTCTCCCAACCGATGAACAAGGCTTCTGTGGAAGCTGATTTTCTTTTGGCCCCGAGCGCCGGAACCCTTCCCGGTCCGGGCAAAGGAGGAACCTTCTACTGGGCCTCCAGCTCGCGTTTGGTTTTTGATCCGTATCGCGAATTCAAAACGAACGAACAATATACGTTCTCCCTTACGAACTCTTCCAAAACGGTGGACGGTCAGGATCTTACGAGTTATACGCAGAGTTTTACCACAGAGCCGGATTATTCGATGACGAACAAAATCAACACGACGAATACGTTAGGCGGAACAGGAGATATCACTTTTAATAAGGCGACCAACCCCGTGTTGACCCTAACTTCAACGTTCAACCAACCGGTAAACGGAACCAACTCGATCCAATCCGTCGTGCTCAAACATATGGGGGAAACGAGTTCCAGCGGAATCGATATCTGCTCCTCCCCTTGCGACATGACCGCGCCGATCACCACAAATCTCTCCGCTTCCGCCATTCCTCCCTTTATAGGCGGGAACGTTTACTTTTACGAAATCACGACCACAACCGGCAAAACCTTTAAGAGGTTTGCAACATTCAATTACGGTAATGTAAATTCTTCGCCTAACAATCCTATCGTAAACGGAGGATCGCTCATTCTGGATCAGGCTCAAGCGATGCCTTTTTTGTCCAAGGTATTGGAGCGTTTTACCGCGGGAAATTTCAAGGTGAACTCGAAGACGTTTAATCAGTTTGCGGATGCTCCGAAAACCTCGGCGAGGAGAAGCGGTTTCTGTATCGACTACAACGGGATCGGTTCCTTCTCCATGCCGCAGTACATCCGCAATTACGGGGATGCCGCCAGCGGTTTCGGAGACGGTTACTGCGGCGGAGCAGGCGACAATCCGGGCGGTTTCACGGAGGAAGGTTGTGCTACCGTCGTTTTCGTGACGGACTGTACCGATTTCGATATAGACGTTTATATCGTCGGGATCAACGTTTATACGAATGTCGCCGGTTTTCCCGGACTTAAAAACATAGGCGTTACGATGACGGCTAACGCGACGGGAGAACTCGGATTCAACTTCAAAGGAAAAACTCTCGCGGTGGATATGTTGATGGTCGCGAAGAGCAGAGGATCGTTGTTTCTCGTGATCGGGTCCGGCAACAGATTCGTATTTTCCACGACCGCATACTTGAATTATAACGACTCTCCTCCGTCGGATCGTTCCACGACCGGAAAAGCCAGTCTTACCGTTGACGGAAACGGAGACGCTTCGCTTAACATTTTTACCCCGATCACTAATTTAGCGAATTTTAATACTACTGAATGGTCGAATAATCTGACCGTTAAGGATAGGACGGGGCGGGTGAATTCCGTTTATCTGGAAGCGACGACGAGCGGTATCGCGGATTGGTTGTCCGGAACCACGGAAAGCGCCGCCAACGGTATGGTGCCTACGCTTACTCCTCTGATCACTCGTTCGATGCTCAGGAACTTTATCGAGGACGTGGCTCCTTCCGTTTTGAATTCGATCATCGGATCCTTGAAAAATCCGGGTGTGAACATCGCCTTACCTTCGTATCTTCCCGCTCCTCTCGCGAATTTCGCTTTGAACGTAAAGATACAGTTGGGAGCCGATTCGCAAGTGCGCGTCACCGGAGCCAATAAAGGTTTGGTTGGTTCGATCGATTTGGGAATTTCCGCGGCGAACCCGATCGGTTCTCCTAGAACGCATCAACTCGCGAACGGCTTTGTCGTAACCAAACCGGCGGGAGCGATGAGTAATACGTTTCAATTTTCGAAGAGCAGCGCCAATCCTGGGCTTTTACTTTCTCTTACCGCGGATAGTATCACACAAGCGGCGTATCATCTGTGGAAGAACAGAGCGTTGGATCTCAGCATCGATAAGAATTTCATCGATACGATCAAACAATACGCGGGAAGCGATCCGCTTTTTCAGTTGACCGAATCCTTGATCAAGGTTTCTCCGATCGTGAATATTCTCGCTCCCGGTAGATCTTCTTTGATTGGAATCGATCCAGTGACGAATTCGATCGTTCCGGCAATCAACGGAACCGACGACATAATCATACAAGTAAGTCCGATCCACGCGCCCAACGGAACCTTAAAGCCCGTTACAGGAACCGCCAAACCGAAGTTAGAGGTCAACTTCACCGATATTCAACTTTCGATCTTAGGCAAACGGGCGGACAATTCCACGTATTTGATCAGCACCGCGAGGGCGAGTTTGAAAGGAGTCGCCGATTTCGATTTCGTTACCTTTTCCAATCCTACGAATAACCCCGCTTATGCGAACTTGAACGCGTTGCAGATAAAAATATCCAACGGTTCCTCGCTTTCGTACACGTTGGATATTCTGGAAGGATCTTCCGGAGTCGGTGCGCCGAATCCTTTCGGATTGGATCCTAAGGGAATCTTATCCGTAGTGGATCCTTTGGTGCCATCGTTGATCGTTCCTCTCGTCAATAACATATTGAAGGAAGTTCCTCTTCCCGCCAGCATCGCATTGCCCGCGCTAACACATCCGGTCAACGGAACTTCTTGCGGAATCATTACCAAAACGACACATTCCTATCTTTATACGCTTCCCAGCTCGGATTCGGAGGCGTATCCGTACGTTTTCGGAGGGCTTCGTATGACCGTCGGCGGACCGGCCGAAGCCGATCCGGGTGTTCTGGTTACTTGTCCGTAGACGTATTTAGTCGATATGCGGTTAAACGGGCCAGCGTTTAAAATAATATCTTAATTTTGTCATATTTGGAAATATTTTATTGATTTGTATTTTTTCCGATGTAAAATCTGCGAAATCCAATTTCGAGAGGAGTTCATATGAACGATTTACGATCGGAGTTTTCCGAAAAACAAAAAATCGAATTGGAAAAACGTTTAGAGCTGAAAAATCTTTTCATCGATAAGATTTTTCTAGGACTCATCCTGACGGTTCTCGGAGGGTTGGGCGAAGTATATCTGGAAAAAATCAGGGAAGCGGATGCCGCAAATCAGAAGTGGTTGGAATATCACTATGAACTGATCAAAACGAACAAAAACCAATATTACGATTTAGACGCGGAATTGCAGGGAATTTTAAATTTGAATCGCCGATCGAATCCTGGTGAAAGAAAAATTAAACTTTCTGAATATAAGAAAAAAATAGATTCGTTCACGATTTCCGTAAATCAAAACCCGCTGACTGGAAGAGAGGAAGAAAAAACGATCCAGGCGATTCTAATCCTGCACAATCGTTATTATTTAGATCTTGCGATGGAATACGTCGATTATTGCAACGACGAAAACGTCGATCCCGATCTTCAGGGCCGATGTACCGCGCTTCGTTTGTTGCCGGGGGTTCTCGCCGATAACTTCAAAGCCGCCATAAAGAAGAGCGTAAAAATTAAAGAGGATCGAGACGGTTCCGAATTCAAGATCAGAGGGATCGACTACTTGATTTTCGCCGATCAAGAAAAAATTTCCGATTACGTTGAAACGACCGTCTCCGACTTTGCCGATTATCTAAAAAAAAGGAAACAAATATGAAACCGAAGATCCTGTATTTCGTAGTTGTACTCGTGTCCGTTTTGTTAAGCGAAACCTTATTTTCGCACGCGACCCAGTGTCATCCCTCCTGTGTTTGCGGATGTGTAGCCGCAGGATGTAAGCCGTGCGGTTGAAGAGGGCGTTTTTACGTATTTCGATTGCGATCATTACTTTTTTTTTCTCCGTATTCGTTTTCGGAAACGAAACAGAAATTCAGAAGAACCCGTCTCAGGGATCGGAGCCGGACCTTGAAACCCGCATCTATCGAATGATCGGAGAAGTATACCGACTCAACGATACCTCCGGCGCCAAGTTTTCGGAAGCAGCGTTGAAAAAACAAATCGTACTTTCCGCCAACGACGAAGTGTGTTTGGCGAGAATGGATTTCACGGGGGAAACGAGTCGTCTTGAATATCACGGAAAATTGGCCGCGTTAGACGACAACGCCTTGCGTCTGATCGTTTGGCACGAATACGCCCACGTATTCAATCGCAACAACGACTTGTTGGATCCGATGGCGATGGAGGATTTCGCGGACGATCAATCGATCAATTGGTTATTGAACTCCGATGTCTGGAAAATTTCCGGCGAAACAGAATTGCAAAAAGAATTGGATTTTATTTGGAGAATTTCCGGCGACATCGGTGAACGTTGTGTTTTGCCTAAATACAGAAAGGCTGCGATGTTGACGACTTGGAGGACGAATTCGGATCTCAAATCGGATTCGATGATGATCGTAAAAAAGATACGCGATCATTCGGCGATTCGACCCGGATATTTGGGTTACGTCGATTACGTACAAAAGTTGCCTCGAACCAAATTCGTTACCCACGTCGCTCAGTTCTCGAAACGCGGAGCCCAACTGGTCGAAAATACTTACTTTGCGGATTCCAAGAATAATCTCTTTTATTTCTGGAAAGGTGCGGTCGTCCAAGTGGGAAGGATCCTGCTCAAGGACGCGAAGCCGTTTAAGATCGTAGTTTTACAGAATTTACAGAACGTAACGTTCTCTTTGGTGCAAATATCCGGTCCGAACGGAAGCGTCCGATACGATATACAAAGTATCAACGGAACCGATGTCGGTTTATTGATTCCTCTCAAAGACAGGGAAACGTCCCGAACGAAATTTTTAGACTATGCTGCTTCGTTCCGGTGATATTAATAGTTTAATATATTATGAAATATGAATTCGATTAGAAAGTATGAACCGCCGCCTACCACCGATTGTTTCGGAGGAATTCAGCGGGGTTCGTTCTGGGTATAGTGTAACGTTTTTATCTCCAATAGGAAACGATCATCGATACCACTTGGAGAGAAACGAAATTGTAAGCCGCGTTGATTCCGAACAGTTTCCAAGTCTTTTTCTCGAAGGCCACGTTGTTTAAGAGAAGCGGAACGTAAAAGCCGATCCAAGTGTAAAATCCGGAAAAAAATCCGTATATCCAAGCCGGACGATCTTCGCCTACGTGCCACACGGACGCCCTCCATATATTGGTGGTATAGGAAAGAACGTAGGCAGTCAAAAAGGAACCGATCACCATCAATCCCATCGAGATGAACATTTCTTTCCGTTCCGGTTGGAAATCCTCTTTATAACCCATTTCATTAGCCCAGGCTTTTCCAAAAAGCGGACCGTACCATAAGAAACCGATGACGAAGTTTGCCACCACACCCGAGAGTATGGCCAGGTAGTTGGCGTGAATTTCCGGCTGCATAATTGACTCCTATTTAGTGAGAGAACTTTTGATAACCATACGACGGATCCGTGTCAAGCGATTCTAAAACCAGATATTCAAGGATCGTTACAAAACTCTTCTACGGTCGAGAACGAAGGGCATGTGAATGGCCTACGAAAAAAGCCCGGCTAAAAAACCGGGTTTCGTTCGAGACGTGTGCCTAAGTTAAGAAATTATTGCTTACCGTATGTCTCGTCTTTGAGAACGTCGTTAGGCGGAGTCCAACCCTCGGGTGTGTGGCAAGAAAGACAGTTTTTCAAGGAGACGTTCTTTTTTAATCTCGCCTCGAATCCGGAAAGGGATTTCAACTTTTTGATGACTCCCTCGTATTCCACTTTTTTCATTTCCGGATCCTTTCCAGAAATCATGGTTCCTTTTCCTTTTTCCTGAAGCACTTCTTTGCCTTCGGAATCGGATACCGCGACCTTTCCTTCGCAAGTGCAAAAAGATGCGTCTTTGGTTTTAGGATCGAATAGGACGGAGAAGGAAGTTCCTCTTACGCCTGCGGTAGAAGTCGCGGTCGCAACGTTGAATTGTCTTCCCTTTAATCCGACTATCTTAAACCAAGCGAAACCCTGATTCACCTCCACCTTTCCGTCCTTGGTTTCTCCGTGTAGGCTCGCGAGTTTGACTTTACTGTTTTGCTGAATTTTGAATTCGGAACCCTTATACAAAACGGTCAATCTGGAGCCGTTTCCGGTCGAGATCGTGTCTCCTTCGTCCACGAAGTCGTTCGCCTTTAAGTTTTCCCAGGCGGTTTTTCCCGCTTTTTGAACATGAGCTTTTCCTAATAAGAATCCTACCTTTGCATCCCCGGTCTTCGATTCCTGACTCAGGAGTACGATCGAACTTCCCGTCATCACGAGGGAAACGAGTATCGATACTATCTTCATCCTTTGGTTCATAATAATCTCCTAATTTAAAACTCTATTGTAGTCTTCAGAATGATCTGTCTATCCAGCGAAGAAAAGGAAACGATTCCCGGTCCTCCGACGTTAAACTGATTCATGTATTCCTTTTCCGTTCTTTCGTTTCCGTTTAGGTCTATATAAACGTTCTGTGCGATGCCGTTCGAATCGTAGTTTTTGTTTTCCACGTATCCCAGTGCCATTTTGAATTGTGGTATCACTATCCATTCCATAAAGACGCTGATTCTCCGGAACGAACTTTTACTCGAATAACCGCCGTTAGCCGTTTCTGGAAATGTGCTCCGGATCGGAGCGGGAATCGTTTCGTTCGAAATCGGCACACCCATTCCCGGGATGAACTCGTTTTGTTGAGTTTCGGTGGTTCCTACGATCCCGTTGCTTCCGGTGCCGCGTTCGATTCTACCGAGAAGGCTGAAATCTCCGATTCCCGCCGAAAACCACGCGTAGGCCCCTCTTCCGAAACGGTCCTTTCCATAAGCGAGTGGAGCCGAGACCGGTTGGAAACGGTCGCGCAATTCGGATCCGTACTGTCTTTTAAAGAAGGCGCCCAACCCGAAATTCCATTTGACGGTTCCGTTCCAGATGAAGTTGACCTCGGAGCCGGCCGTGTCGGATTGTAGGGAACGATTGCTTTTGTAGAGGCTCGTGTTCGGATTTAGATCGTTCGGTAAACAGTTTACCTTGCCTTCGAAACATTCGTTTTTTTTGGCTCCGAAAGCGTTTTCACTTCTATAAAAAAGGTGGAATCCGCCTTTCGCTTTTTCGCCTAACTCCGGTTCGACGGATAATCTCGAAGAGACGTCCATTCCCGCCGAATTGGTGTTTTGCGATTCCTTATATCCTTCGCCGTTGCTTGCCATAAGTTGCGCGCTTAGGATCGACCATTTTCCGGTGGCGCTGAGACCTATATCCGCGGGTTGCGGGGAAAATCCGAGCGCTTCGAGCGGGCCTCGGTCTATGTATCTCCATTTCCAGTAGTTACTCCATTGAGTATACGTATGCGGAAGTTCCTGCATTCCGAAGTTGAGGGTATAATTTCCGTACGAGGTTTCCCACGTTTTTTTAATACTAGCGCGGCGAATGCTGACGACGTAGGGATTCTGTTTCGTTCCTCCGTCCACTCGTGTATCCGCTGTTAGCTGAACGTTTCTGACCAATTCACCCCAAAGTTCGGTTTGAATCCCGGTTTCTTGAAACGTTTTAGAGATCATCAATAGGGTCCAGGGAGTGGAAAACCCCACCCGATCGTTGGGATTGAGATAGGGGTTGGCGCCGGTATTGGCCGTCCCCGTCGAATCGTTGTTCAACTTTTCACCGTAAGACGGGGAAATCACCCCTCGTATGTCCAGACCGTAGTATGCGTCGGGCTCGTCTTTCTTAGTAGTAACGATGGATTCAGCGTTCATGGTTTGGGCCAGAAATAAGGACAATAACGAAATGAATAATGTATTACTAGTTTTCATGTTTCCCCTGAACAGTTATTAGCGGGGAAAAAGTTATTTCCGTCAATTTTTTCTGCAAATTCCTCTCGCTTCTTTCCTCTTAAAAAAAAAGATCCAAGGCAATCCTTTTCCGTAAAAAGGAGCCTCTTAGGAAACAAACGTCCGTTTTTGGGGAATTAAAGCGACAAATCCTGAATGACGGATTTTAAAATACGAGTTCAATAGACATTATAAGTAGGTAAAATAGATCATGAATTCCGGTCGCCGCATCCGTTGGTTTAAACTATTCTTCTGGTTCTCCATCAATACAGTGATCGGAACGATGAATGCGTTGTTGATCGCCCATAATTCGAATTCCCCTTTTTGGAAAGTATTTCTCGCCACGCAGATCACGACTCATTCCGTTTGTGGAATCGTGGAGATGACCGTCGAATCTCTCAACTCCACGGGACAAAAACACGGTTTTATAAAGTCGGGTTTTATCCTTTTTTTGGCTTCGATTTTTGCCGCGATCGTCGGAGTCGCCGCCGGCGGGATTCTGCACGCGATCGCGCTTACGGGGGATTCTCCCGAACGACAGCACGGGGGTTCTTATAATATTCTGCTGAGTTCCTTGATCCTCGCCCTTTTTATCTCGGTGTTGGAGAAGTCGATGCAGATTCTGATCGAAAAGAAAAAAGAATCGGAGATCGCGCTTAAGGACCTTCATTACGCCGCTTTACAATCGCGGATGGATCCTCATTATCTATTCAATACTTTGAATACGATTCACGCGCTTTTGGAGACGGATCCTTCGGGCGCAGACAGGGCTTTACTACTTTTGTCCGATTCCTACCGCTTTTTAACGGAACGTCACTCCGAACGTCTCGTTTCGTTCCGCGAAGAATGGGAGTTTACGAAGAATTATCTCGAACTTCAGAAGATCCGCTTCGCCGACTTCATGGAGTTGAAGATGGAGAGTAGGGGGGATTTTTCCGGGATTTCGATTCCTCCCCTCTCCATTCAACCGTTGGTGGAAAATAGTTTTAAACATTCGGTGGGTTCGGAAAACGTTCTTAGGAAGATCAAGGTTAGCGCGGAAATCGTAAATCGAAAAATTAGGATCTGCGTGGAGGACAACGGAACCATCTCTACGATGAGAAGGGAATATTCTGGAATCAACGGCGCAGGTTTCGGCTTGCAGGCGATTCGGAGCACTCTCAGAAATATCCAGGCGAGATTGGATTATAATTTCGGGGACGCTATGTTGAAGTTGGAGGAAGGTGAATCGGGAGGGACCACGGTCCTTTTGGAATATTCTATATGATGGATTTAACATATTCAGTTTTAATCATAGAAGACGAAGTCCCCGCGCGCGAGCTTTTGCGTAAATATCTGGGCGATTGGCCCAGCTTCAAGATCGAGGCGGTCGCGGGAAACGGAAGGCAGGCCCTGGAAATCCTGGATCGGAAAAGTTTCGATCTCGTTTTTCTGGACGTAAATCTTCCCGAAAAAACGGGGATCCAGGTTTTGGAAGAAAAGGGAAAACCCGCTCCCGCCTTGGTTTTCACCACCGCATATCGAGATCATGCGTTACGCGCCTTTGAGGCCGGGGCTTTGGATTATCTTTTGAAACCGTATTCCAGGGAGCGTTTTCGAGAAGCGATGACGAGGGTCGAGGAATTTCTCTCAGTTCGTAAAAAGGGAAAAAACGGAGAAGCGTTCTTATTTTTTCGTGAGTCGGGTATTCTTCATAGGATTTCTCTTTCTAAACTCTTATATCTGACCGCTAACGGTAAAAAGTGTATTCTTCATAGTACCGAAAAGGATCACGAAACTCCTAAACTTCTCGGAGATATGGAAGCCGAACTACCCGCGGACCGTTTCGTGCGGATTCATAAAAAGTATATTCTAAATTTGGAATATATTTCGGGGATGAAGTCGAATGCCGGCGGCGGATACGAGGTCTTTTTGAACGACGACGACGAGACGGTTTTGCCCGTCGGTAGGGAATACGTTTCCAACTTGAAGGGTCGTTTTAGGGAAGGGGCGATCTGACTTAATCCTTGAACCAATGTTTTTTTCGGAACCAGTAGATCATTCCCGGAGGAATCAGGGACGCTATCGTGATCGTGGTCAAAAGGAAGGGTAGACTATCATACGGTATGGCGGTAAAGTTCATTCCGAAAAATCCGGTTAGGAACGTAAGCGGCATGAAAATCAAACTGATCAAGGTCAGACGTTTGACCACGTCGTTGGTCCTCTGAGAGATCACGGAAAAATACGCGTCCATCGTGTTCCCCAATAGATCACGGTCCATGTCGATCGTTTCGTACAATCGATTGAGGTGATCGTATACGTCCCTGAAATACAATTGGATCTTGGGGCTTAGATAATTTCCGTCCCTTCGTATGAGTATGTTTACGATTTCTCTTTGTGGAGACAACGTCCTTCTCATTCTCGTAAGGTTTCGTTTTAGATATAGGATCCCTGCGATCGTTTGTTGACTGTCTTGGTTGACGAGGATTTGAGTTTCCGTTTTTACGATCTCCTCGCTCATCTTATCCAGGATCGGGAAGTTGGAATCGACCGTGTGATCGAACAGAAGATAAAGTATTTGATCCGTTCCGCGAGAAAGCGGATTTCCCTGTGTCATACAACGTGCCCTTAGTTGCTCGATCAAGGGTTCCTCTTTTTGATGAACTGTTACGATGAATTTTTCGTTATAGAATAGGTGGATTTCGTTACTTCTTAGGATCTTTTTTTCGACGTCGTAGTTGAATCGATGTAAGACGATAAAGATATAGGATCCGTATTCGTCGAGTTTCGGTCTTTGGTTTTTGTTGATACAATCTTCGATGGCTAAGGGATGGAAATTACATTCTCGGGCAAGAAAGTCCAAGTCTTCTCCGTCGGTGGAATCGAGGTCGATCCAGACCAGTCCTTTGGAACAGAGCCATTCCAGTTCGGGAACACCGGGAGGTTTTTCTTCGATTTTGACGAAGTTTTGACAGGCGGCGGCTACAGATTTCTCCCGATCGTTTTCCGGAAAAATTTCCGTATATAGAATTCTTTTCAATCGATGCTCCGATCGTTGAAACTACGCGGGAAAGATTCTCTGGCAAGAAGTTTACCGATGAATCTTAGGCGGCTCCCGATGAATTTTGTCGGAGTCAATCGTTTTTGATCGACGGTTCGTAGGAATTCCTATCATGGAACGAGATCTGCGCGCCGCTCACACACCGCCGTGCTTTGTCGGTGAAACTTTCGTGGGAACTCACACGCCGCCGTGCTTTGTCGTTGAAACTTTCGTGGGAACTCACACGCTGCTGTGCTTTGTCGGTGAAACTTTCGTGGGAACTCACACGTCCGCTGTGTTTTGTCGTTGAAACTTTCGTGGGAACTCACACGCCGCTGTGTTTTGTCGGTAAAACTTTCGTGGGAACTCACACACCGCTGTGCTTTGTCGGACGGATCAGCCTTGTTTCGGGTCGCTCTTCTTGTCTTCGCCAAGAGTCAACGGCGACGCTCCGCTGCCTTTTGACTAACTCGCTCCCTACGGGTCGCTCTTCTTGTCTTCGCCAAGAGTCAACGGCGACGCTCCGCTGCCTTTTGACTAACTCGCTCCCTACGGGTCGCTCTTCTTGTCTTCGCCAAGAGTCAACGGCGACGCTCCGCTGCCTTTTGACTAACTCGCTCCCTACGGGTCGCTCTTCTTGTCTTCGCCAAGAGTCAACGGCGACGCTCCGCTGCCTTTTGACTAACTCGCTCCCTACGGGTCGCTCTTCTTGTCTTCGCCAAGAGTCAACGGCGACGCTCCGCTGCCTTTTGACTAACTCGCTCCCTACGGGTCGCTCGTTATGTATTTTTCAGAGTATAAACGAGGAAGTTTTTGAAGTCGTCCAGGGTGAATTCCTTTTTGTTCGTCAGGTAGTTGATCATATAACCGATCGTAGTCGAGGCGAGGTTTTTGATTTCGAATTCACCGTAGTTCGGTTTGATCACCCGGATCGTCTTTTTAGAAGTTTCAAAAAAGATCATATTCACCAAATGGATGTTTCTTCGTTTGAGCCTATGGATTTTAGGTTGGAGCATCAGATTCCAATAAAGGCGAAGGTAATCCTCGTTCTCCTTTACCAGAGAAATAATACTTTCGGAAACCAAGGTAATGAGGTCTTCGCGACTTCCCGGATTGGCCACTACTTCGTCGGGAATATAACGCTTTAGAATTTTATCATGTGATTCTATGATTCCCTCTAAAATGGATTCCTTAGAATCGAAATACCGATAGGCTAAACCGAGCGATAAACCCGCCTTAGACGCGATCTGACGCATCGTGGTCCCGTGATATCCCTGTTCCGAAAAAAGTTTGAGGGAAGTTTTAAGGATTAAATCCCTAGTGTCTTTCGCCATTCGTATCGATCAACGGATCGAATAGAGGACCTTTCTCGCTCCGATTCTCTCCCGATTGGTTTCGATCCTATTCTTATAAGAGAAGGCCTTTTCGGGTTTTAAAACGGAGAATAGATCGTAGAGTTCGATCTCGAAAAAGAGCATCGCCTCCGCCACTTCTTCCGGATTTTTTTTCATAGAATCGGCAACGTGAACGACTACGTGCCTCGAATTGATCAGATCGGGAGTGATCGATTCCGCGATTTTCCTAAAATTCGATTTTGTGATCGTTCCTCCGACCGAGGTGCGTTTTCCCCTTTCTCGGGAAAGATGAATGATATTTTTCGTCACCCGCATCACCTCGTCGTCGTCCGGAATCATTCCCATAGAAGAAGAAAGATCCGATCTTGCCGCTGTAACTTGGTCCAAATCCTCAAAAGGCCGTGAATCGGCGATTTCGATCAGATTTTTATAACCGGTGATCGTTTCCAAATTGATGGATTTGGAAATTTTTCCGTAGTGGACCGGGGTAAGCATACTTTTTAGAGTTTGGATAAAATTCTTCAGAGCGTAAGAAGATTCGATCATAGGGGCGCAGATCCCTTCGATTTCCTCTTTGACGAGCATTCGGATGTCCGTTCTCGCTTCCGGGCCTCCGATTTTGACCGTAACCGGAACGATGTCCTTTGCGGCCAAATGAAGAATCCGGATTTCATCCGCATCCATATCCTCCGTTTCGGTTCCGCCTTTCAATCCGCAAATCGGGTACTGGTCGGTCAGGGAAACGAGGGTTCTTCTGAGTTCGATTAGTTTACGGTCTATTTGCTCTTTCACCCTAGTAGTATCGACGGATTTGGAAAAAGCGATAGAAATTTTAAGGCTGGATTGACAGGGAATCGAAGATTCTTTTTGCTTTCCCTATGAATGTCGAACCCGAGGTAAAAACGAAGGATATTTCTTTTCGAGAGGAATCTCCCGTCAGCTCTACTTTATCCTTTCTTTTGATCGTAGTCCTGGTCTTTGCCTTTAAGTCTTCGGTTTTGGACGCGAATAACATTCCTTCCGGCTCGATGATTCCGACCTTAAAAATCGGGGACTTTCTTTTCGTTAATAAAATGCGTTATTCGATCCGGATGCCGTTTACCGAAGCGGAATTGTTCCGTATCGACGATCCGAAACGCGGTGATATCGTCACTTTTGCCCCGCCTCTTCGCGCGTTGAGCTTGGGCGACAGCAGAGACGGATTTTTCGCCAAACGATACGTAAAACGAGTCATTGGTTTACCGGGAGACACGATTCGAATCACTTCGAAATATATTTCCACCAAAAAAGGTCCCGTCAATTACTCCGTCATCGAGTACAAAGAAAAGGGATCGGCCTCATTTCAGAATTATTCCCCCGTGGAAGCGGAGGAAGGGGATCTACTCTCCGATTTGGACAATGTGTATGCTCCGACGCGGACTCTGTTCCGGGAAAAGAAACCCGGCTTCGAACATTCCGTTTTGGAAGGTTACGAGGAGGATCGCAAACGTATGGACGGTTACGAATGTAACTTTTCCATCGGGTGTGAAATTCCCGAAAACCAATATATGGTCGTCGGGGACAACCGCGATGATTCCCACGATTCCCGGGCTTGGGGTTTCGTCAAACGAGAGGATATTCTCGGGAAAGCGTTGGTCATCTATTTTTCGATCAACTGGAAGGACAACGTTTGCGAATACAAAAGTGGAAAAGAACTGGCTGAAAAAGGTCCGGACTTAGCCGAAAAATATCAGGGCGAAGAACTTGTGAAAAACTGTCATCCGACGGAGATCGGTTTTATTCGTGAGGAATCGAGGTTGGGTTGGCTGGAACGGACGGTCCGTTATCGGATTTGGAGAATGGAAATTCGCTGGAATCGGATCGGAACCGTTTTACGATAAATTTATGTCGGAGAAACGAATCGAACCGGAAGATTCCTCCGGATTTCAGAAAGATACGAAGCCGAAACCGAAGGAAGTTTCTCCGTGGGAATATGCAGGTTTAGGAATCGAGTTCGCAGTCATCGTGGTTGGGTCGGTATATTTGGGAAACTTTGTGGATGAAAAATTCCATTCCTCCCCGTTCGGGCTTTTGGTTTCTTGCCTTCTCGGGTTTTCCTACGGAATTTATTATATCATTTATCGTACGACTCTAAAACGCTGATCGACTTCTTTGAGGAGTTTTGTGTAGGAACTCATACTTGGTTGGCGAGACTTCGGTAGATACGTTTTGATCGGTTCGAACTTCCTCGTTTTCGGCCGGTGAGCGATCTTCGTGTGGGAACTCATACACGTCCGTGCGGTAAAACTTTCGTGGGAACTCACACGACTGTGTCTACGGAAGTGATCCAGACCCAGGCGATCGTTGCCGGTATGCCGAAGGTTGTAGAACTCTTGTCGAATATTCCGAAAGACGTGGGAACTCTCACACAGAAACGTATCCCAGAAGTTTCTCCGATCCGGGACAAAAAGAATGAACTAATGTTCAAAAGTGCCAAGGATCGTACGGAATCGATTTCTTCGATAAAAAAAAGGGAAAATATCGGAGTGAAACTTGTAGTAAGGATGCGATTCTTCCATGAAAAACCAAACGCTACGAATGTTTCCTACGCTTCTGCTTGGAATTTTATTTTTCTTTCATTGTTCCTTTCTACAAACGAGGGAACGGGCTGTAGAAGCATGGAGACAATCCGTTTCTCAAATAGAACGTTCCGGTGAATCTGGTTCTGCAAAACGAATCGAAGCGGAGCGAAATTTTCATTCCCAATTGGAATCGAACCGGAATTTGTCCGATGAAATCCAGGATTATCTGCGTACATTGATTCTTGTAGAGAGTTCCCGAAAGTTCAATTTTTACGTCGGTAAACAGAACTGGGAAAAAGCGGCTCTGATTGCCGAGTTGTTCGACTCATCCACAAACTATTTCGGAATTGGAGATGCGGTCGTGGAAGGCATCAAGACGGGAGTTTCCTATTCTGCTCGTGAATATTTTGCGGCGGATTTGATCGCTTACACGACACAATCCAAAGACACCCGTTTTTTACCTTTGATCGAACGTATGGTTCCGAATCCGATTAGCGATGCTCGTCTTGCGTTCAATCTTTCCTGTTTACACGCGTTGCACGGAAATAAAAAAGAAATGCTTCAGTATATGAAGATCGCGATCTTTTTGGGAAAGCCCACGGTCGATTTTGAAACCGATCAGGACTTTCATGGTTTTCGAAGTGATCCGGATTTTATTAGGACTCTTCTTTGGGGAGGCCCTGCTTTGGATCCGGCTCTGATTCCTCCAGCGACGGAAGTTCCGCGAGGGAACTCCCATCCAGGCTCGGTTCCGACACGATAACGGCGCGGCTGCGAGGTTCGATTTTTTTCGTCCTTGTTGCGCTCGAGGGAAGAGAATTCGAATCCGGAATGCGGGAACTCATACGAATTCGAAACGCGGTGGGAAACGGTCTTCTTTGATACTTTTGCGAAACCGTGGGAACTCTTACGCAGAGGACCCGACTTTCGGAGAACGAAATTCACCGATTCCTCTCCCTAAATCTTCGGCGTGGGAACTCACACACGTCCGTGCTTTGTCGGTGAAACTTTCGTGGGAACTCGCACACGTCCGTGCTTTGTCGGTAAAACTTTCGTGGGAACTCACACACGTCTGTGCTTTGACGGTGAAACTTTCGTGGGAACTCGCACACGTCCGTGCTTTGACGGTAAAACTTTCGTGGGAACTCACACGCGTCCGTGCTTTGTCGGTAAAACTTTCGTGGGAACTCACACAAAAATCCCGCTCTTCTTCAAAATCCGGACAAGAATTCCAAAATTTGAATTTTCGAATTCCCGGGAATCGAAGTTTCCTGCAAATCGTCGTAAAAAAAACGAACGCGCTTCGTAAGCCAAAAATCAAAACGGAAGCGGCGTAGGAACTCCACCCAGTGAGCATAAAAAAATATCTTTCCGGATTGGCCGTGCTGATCGTCGTGTTGGTCGGAATCGCAACCAACTATTACCCGGAAAGAAATTTCTTTCCGGGCGGAATCAGCGGGCTTCTATTGGTCGTACCGTTTTATCTTCTCAAGATCGGAGTGGTTCGAAAATTTCCCCAAAACGGAGTGAATTTTCAAATGGCCATAATTACCCTTTCGTTTATCGTAAATGGAATCGCACTTTGGAGCGCAGTTTCACAGAACGATAGTTCTGATTTTATAATTGGTTTTTTGATTGCCCATTTCAGCCATATTCTAATAGTTGTATTCGCGAGCTGAATCTTCCGGAATCGCACAAAAACAAAAGAAATCCGGAATATCCGCCAATTCTGTGCAAGCGGTTCGTAGTTCGACGATCTGCTTATTGACTCGAAAAAATGTATCTAAACCAGACTTCTTCTATGACAAAAAAGTTCATCTTCTTTGCGCTCTTAGTCGTAATTCTTCCGTTCCAAGTTTTCGCATCGGAAGAAGGTTCGCACGAGGCCTTCGATTTAAACGAGGTCATCGTTCATCACTTGATGGATAACGCGGAGTTTCCGTTTAACATCGGCGGCGTAAAAATCTACGAAGGGGAGCCAGGTTTTGCGTCCACTTCCACCGTCATTTCATCGCACGAACGGGAAATCTCGTGTGGAGAACGTCCTTGTTACGATCCTTCGACATCCGTGATTTTTACCGATCACGAAACCGGAAAGCGGTTTCACTACGTGGGCGGTTTCGATATGCACGTCACAAAACGGGTCACGATGATGTGGATCGTAGCCTTACTTCTTTTTCTCATATTTATACCTGCTGCAAAACTCATCGCAAAAGATCCTCTTCGTGTTCAGTCTCGTTTTGCGAATACGGTGGAAGTATTCGTCAACTTTCTTCGGAAAGACATTGTGGACGAGAGCATGCACGGACACGGTCACGGCTACTATCATTACATATTCTCGCTGTTTTTCTTTATCCTATTTTGTAACTTGATGGGACTCGTGCCTTCGGTAGGAGAATTGATCGTTGTCGGAAAAGACTTCGCACTTCTCGCGGGAGCAAAACTTGGAATTTATACCGCAGTTCCGGAAACTCTGGTTCATCACGCGGCGCATTCTTCCCATGAAGTTCCCTGGGTCGCCAAGGTTTGGAGCGGAATCACGGTCACCGGAGACATTTCCGTAACGATGACTCTTGCGCTCCTTACCATGGTTTTGATCTATACCGCGGGCTTTATCTACCAAGGACCGAAGTTTATCTGGCACTCGGTTCCCAACGGGGTTCCTCTGCCTCTTTATCTGATCATGTGGCCTTTGGAATTTATCGTTTCGCCGATGGCGAAAACATTCGCACTTACGGTGCGTCTTTTGGCGAACATGACCGCCGGACACGTCATCATTCTCGCATTGATGGGCTTTATCTTTCAATTTCAATCTTGGGGAATCGTTCCCGTTTCGGTGATCGGTTCGGGACTCATCTACGTCTTGGAAATCTTCGTGGCTTTCCTACAGGCGTATATTTTCGTTTTGCTCACTTCCTTATTCGTAGGATTGAGCATGCACAGGCATTGATTGTAGAATATTGCAGCAAACACAGGAGGCAATTAGCAATATGGAATTTGGATTAGGATATATCGGAGTAGGAATCGCTGCGGGAGTCGCAATTCTCGGAGCAGCGCTCGGGATCGGTAGAATCGGCGGATCCGCAACGGAAGGAATTTCAAGACAACCGGAAGCAGGCGGTAAAATTCAAACCGCGATGATCATCGCCGCGGCCCTGATCGAAGGTGCGGCACTGTTCGCTCTCGTAATCGCTTTCCAAGCTGCGGGAACTTTGAACGAAGGCGTAAAAGCAGTAGTCGCTCATCAGACGAAAGCTGCCGCTGCGGCAACCGAAGAAAAAGGAAAGTAAAACTTGGTACTCTTAGCTGCTAAGGGATTAAGCCTCCTAGATGTGAACCCGGGTCTGGTAGTCTGGACTCTGGTTACGTTTCTGGTCGTAGTCTTAGTTCTGAAAAAGTTTGCCTGGGATGTGATTCTGAAGGCGCTCGACGAAAGAGCCGAAACCGTTCAGAACGACATCAAAAAGGCCTCAGAACTCCGTTCGGAAGCGGAAGCTCTCCTAAAGGATTACGAAGCTAGGTTGAACTCCGCGAAGGATGAAGCGAACGCGATCGTAGCCGAAGCCAAATCCGATGCTTTGAAATTGAAGAACAAACTTCTCGAAGAAACGAATTCGGAAGTGAAGGCTCAGAAAGATCAGGCAGTAAAAGAGATCGAGCTCGCTAAAGCGAAGGCGCTGGAACAGCTGCAGACACAACTCGTCGATATGACGATCACCGTCGCCGGTAAGGTTCTGGAAAAACAGCTGAAGAGCGAAGACTACAAAACCTTTATCGAAACCGAACTAGATAAACTGGGAAAACTGAGCGCATAAACCAATGAACGATTCCGGTGTTTCCAAAACATACGCTTCCGCACTTTTAGGAGCAACCGCTGCTCCGGAAGAAGTGGAACAAGAACTCGGCGATTTAGTTCAGCTCCTTTTCCGAGAAGAAAAGGTCAGAAACTTTTTTCTTTCTCCTACGGTAACCGTAGAAGAAAAAGAGAACGTTCTGGGAAAAAATCTCCGCGGGAAAATTTCGGACATTACCCTAAACTTTCTCGGAGTACTTTTGAATCGGGGAAGGATCATTCATCTTCCCGAAATTCAAAAACAATTCACCGTTGAGCTGGATAAAAAGAAAGGAAGGGTTCGCGCGAAAGTAAGAAGTTATCCTTCTTTAGAACCCGCTCAAGCGGCCAAACTCGGATCCATCCTTTCCGATAAATTCAAGTCGGAATTCATTCTGGAAGTTTCGGAAGATAAATCTCTTCTGGGCGGATTCGTCGTACAATTCAACGACTTAAAAATCGAAAAGTCAATCGCTTCCCAGCTGGGGGAAATCAAGAAGTCCATGCTGGAAAAGAAATTACCGGTTGGAGCCATCTATGAAAATTAAGACAGACGAAATTACGTCCGTTCTCAAGCAGGAAATTTTAAATTATAAGAAAGATCTGGGCGTTGAAGAAGTCGGCACGGTCCTCGAGATCGGAGACGGAATCGCCCGGGTATTCGGACTCAAAAACGTGATGTCCGGAGAGATGGTGGAATTCCAAAACGGAGTTTTCGGTCAAGCGTTCAACCTGGAAGACAACTCCGTGGGTGTGGTCGTTTACGGAAACTACCTGGACATCCAG
>NZ_RQFA01000073.1:170000-211316 GCF_004770155.1 Leptospira gomenensis
TCCGGAAACGAACTGGACGACATACTTCATACGGGCGACGACAACTACGGAGCCGAAGACGTTTCCGGCTCGACGGAGAACACTTCGGAGGAACTGCCGGATTTCATCACACATACCGATTTCGAAGACGACGAAAACGAACCGATTTCCCTTTCGGACGAAGAATTGGGCAATCTTCTCGCGGACAATTCCGGAGAGGACGCAATTCCGTCTTCGGATCTTTCCTTCGAATCCGAAACGGCGGATCAAGAACCTCCGACCCGTTCCGAATTCTATCTCGAAGAGGAGGAGGAAGAGCCTATCTCCCTTTCTCTCGAAGAATTGGATCATATTCAATCCGACGGCGACGCGTTAGACGAAACACAGATCTCCACCGAAGACGGTTTTTCCTTGCCGGAGGAATCGTTTTCGGACCCGACGGGATTCTCCTTCGAATCCGGGGATTCTTTTTCCGAGGCGGAAGAGGACGACGAGCCGATCGCACTCTCCGAAGAAGAACTGGGCAATCTGCTTTCCGACGATTCGGGATCCTCGGGTTTCTCCGAAATTTCTACCGAGACGGAAGGTTTTTCCGACCTGCTCGAAGGAGGGGAACTTCCGGAGGACAGCGGTTCTATGTTCGGGGAAAACGCGAACTTCGATCTTAACGACAAACAAAACTTAGGCGAACCGGAAGGGTTGGAAGCGTTCGATTTGTCGGAGGAATCCCTTTCCGATTCGGCAGGATTTTCGTTGGAACCTTCGGATTCTTTTTCCGAAACGGACGAAGACGAAGAACCGATCGCGCTTTCCGAAGAGGAACTCGGAAATCTTTTGTCCTCGGACTCGGACGATGGACAATCCGCTTCGACTTCCGCATTGTTCGACGAAACCGTTTCGGACGATGATTCGATCTCTCTTCCCGTAGAGGAATTGGACGGACTCGGAGACGACTCGATTTCCCTCGACGGAGACGACTCCCTTTCTCTCGACGGAGACGATTCGTTTTCTCTCGGAGACGACTCGATTTCCCTCGACGGAGACGATTCGTTTTCTCTCGGAGACGACTCCCTTTCTCTCGACGAATTCGATCTGCCTACGAACCACTTCGACTCTGTCGAAACTCCCGCCGACTCGACTGCCGCGTTAGACGAAATATCGGAAGAGGACGAGGGGCCGATCTCTTTGTCAGACGACGAACTCGGTAATCTTCTCGCATCGGACGATTTCGAGGAGAATGATTCCTCCTTCGACTACGATCCGCAAACCGCAGTAGGATCGGAAACGAAGGAAGACGATGAGGGCGAGCCGATCGCACTTTCTTTGGACGAACTGGATCACATCCTCGGAGACGAATCCTCCGAAACGACCGACGCAGAACCGCAATCCACTTTAGAATTTTCCGGAGCCGATTCCGAAATCGATTGGGACGCTCCCGTTTCCGAGCCGTCGGAAATTCCTTTGGAAGACGAGGAACCGATCGCGCTTTCCAGCGACGAATTGGATCATATCCTGACCGGGGAAGAGGAACACTCGGAAGAGGACGAGGGTCCGATCGCCTTGTCCGAAGACGAACTCGGTCATCTTCTCGCGGATTCGCCCGCGGTCGAAGAAGGCCAGGACTTAAACGAAATTTTGGGAGAACTTCCGCCCGCGTCCGATTTGGACGCTTTCGATTCCATAGACGAGGACGTTGCGGGGGGAAGTTCCAGCTTCGCGACCGAAATCGTTCCGACTGCGGAACGGGTAAACGACGAGGAAATGGTGATCGTTCTCGACGAATACGCCGACGAGGAGGAGATGTCTCCGGTCGAGGAGTTGCGGAAAACGCCGGATCCTATCGAGGCCGGCGGCGAAGAAGGGGAAGTTACGCCGTCGAAGGACGAAATGAAACGTATCATGACGTATCTCGACGAACTTCTCGGAAATCTTCCCGACGATCTGATCCGGGAATTCTCCCGTTCCGATTATTTCGAACTTTATAAAAAACTAATGAAGCAGATCGGTGTATGACCGATGGGTTTACTCGAACGGGTCAGTAAACTTGTCAGATCGGATTCGTCCGGAGTTTCGCCGTCTTCGTCTCAGACAACGGATGAAAAAAAATCCCTTCTAAAAAAATCGGAATCGTTTCGGAACAAACCGGGTTTTTTTCAAAAAGCCCTCGGTATGCGAAAACAGTCGGAAAACGAATCCTCTTCGCAGGAGATCCGATCCGATTCGGAAGAACCTCTTTATACGGCGCAAGATCTTTCCGATCACGTCGAACCGTCTTCCCTTGCGGATTTCGAGCTTGATCCCTCTGATTCCCATTCCGAGGAATTTTCCCTTCCTGAGTTGGATCATTCGACGGAAGATTTTTCGGACGAAGAAGATTCCGAGTCGATCGAATTCCCCGAATCAGGATTCGAAAATTCGTCTTCCGAGGTCTCTTCCGATTCGGATCCGTTCGAAATTAAGGACGAGTTTTCCGCACCCGAAGGATTCGAAAATCCGTTCGAGTCCTCCGACCACTCCGCCGAGGAAAACGAAGACGATATTTCGATCGACGATCTGTTCGGAGAAGAAGAAACTCCTTCCCCGGAAATTTCGATTTCGGATTCCGATACGGAAGAGAATTTCGAACCGGAACCGGAGGTTTCGGACGATACGAAAGACGAAAGTTCTCCGTTCGACGAACCGTTGTTAGACGACGATCCGCTTTCCTCGGACGAGGATCCTTTCGGCGAATGGGTCAAGGAAGCCGAACAAGAGGCACAACGTACACCTCCGAAGAAGGATACGAACGCGGTTCCCTCCGAGAAGGCGGAATTCCTGTTCGACGACGATTCGAATTTCACGACTTCGCCGATCGATCTACAGATCGCTTCCCGTAAAAAATTGGATAACTACATTTCCGTTTTCGAGATCAGTAAGGAAATCGGAGTTTCGACCGACTTCGCGAACTTTTTCGAAAACCTTCTTTTTTCGATCATGGGTCAGATCGGCTCCGAATCGATCGGCATTTTCTCCTCCAAAAACGGAAGCCGCGATTTTTTTCGTCTGGAGGATTTTCAAGGAGAGGGTTTCGATCAGGAGTGGACCGTTTCCTCGGAGGACGAAATATATCACGCGGTGTCCAACGCGGGTTCCGTAGTATATGCAAAAGAACTAATAAAGCCGATTCTCCCCGCAAAGGAAAAGGAAATCCTCCAGAAATCGGGGGCGGAACTGCTCGTTCCGATCCGTTATATGGACGATTTTTTCGGTATCATCGTATTGAGTAAAACCATCGGAGGCGAGGACTATTCGGTCGAAGATCTGGAATTTTTGAAGATCATCGGAGAGATCGCCGGTTCCGTTTATAAACGGATTTACGATACGGAACAACTTCATCAGGAGAATCAAAACCTAAAGGAAGTAATACGCACCAACGAACTGATCATTTCGCTCGCGAGGGATTTCGCCGCGATTCGAACTATGGACGAGGCGTACGATCGTCTGTTCGCGGCTTTCCGGGACGAATTGAAAATGCGCAGAGCGACGTTTATGATTCTGGACGGCCATACGAAAAACGAATTCAGGGTTTTCGCTTCCAATCTATTGACGCCCGAACACGTCGGGAATTTTTCTTTGTCACTAGACAGCTCCATCGTCGGGATCGTCTCCAATATCCCGGGAGTGTTTCGCATCGAGAATTTTAGAAAACATCCGGAATTGATGCGTAAACTTTCCAACGACGAACTCGGAATGATGGGCGACTTCATCGTGATTCCCTTCATCAATCTTCATTGGCTTGTGGGAATGTTGATCGTTCATGAAACGGAAATTCCTTGGACGGACACGGATCGCGAAACCGCAGTGGGAATTTCGGAAGTGCTTGCGCCCGTATTCTCCAATCTTTTGCTCGTTCAGGAAAGGGATTCCGTGTTTAAGGATCCGTTTAGTCCCGTCGAAGAGAAGATCGAAGAGATGATCCTCAAATCGGCCCGTCTCGCCAGTTCCTTTAGTCTGACTATATTCAAAATTCAGAATATATCTAGGATGGTGAAACTGAAAGGGTCCGGTTTTTTCGCGGCCTACAGCGAGGAACTCAGAAAGTCGATCCAGGAAAATCTTTCCGAGGCTGATTTCCACTATCGGATCGGTCAGGGAAAATTCGCCGTGGTTCTTGACGGAAAGGATCGCGAGGAAACTCAAGTTCTGATCCGAAAAATCAAAAACCGTCTCGGTGAAACGGATCGCAAATCCAAGGACTTTCAGACATCCGTCATTCAACACACTCTTTGTTATCCCGCGGATACGAGGGAAAAGGAAAGGATCCTCGAACTGCTCGAAGAATCCTGACCTACGGGGATGTTATTCAATTCTCTTAATTTTCTAATATTCTTTCTTGTTTTTTGTCTGATCTATTTCCGCCTCGGCACACAGGGCCAGAACCGACTTTTATTTTTCGGAGGTTTGTTCTTTTACGGTTTCTGGAAAGCGGAGATGGTTCTGCTTTTGTTGTTTTGTATCTCTTTCAATTTCGCGGGAGGGGTTTGGTTGGGCCGTGCGTCCGTAGTTTCCAGGAATAGGATTTTCCTATTTCTGATCGGACTTAACCTCGGAATTCTGGTTTTTTTTAAGTATATTCTTTTTCTATTGAGCATTTGGAATGACACGTTAGGCGTCTTGTTCCCCGGCTCGGACGTTCGGATTCCCGATATCCTTTTGCCGGTCGGGATTTCGTTCTATACCTTCCACAATATCAGTTATCTTTCCGATATCCGGTCGGGAAAAATCCGACCGTGTGTTAATTTTATTCGGTTCGGCGTTTACGACCTTTTTTTCCCCTTACTTTTAGCCGGTCCGATCGAACGTCCCGATTCCCTTTTGCCGCAGATCGAAAACGAACGACATACGGATGAAAGCGGTTTTATCTCGGGAGCTTTTCTTTTTTTTTGGGGAATTTTTAAAAAGGTTTTTATCGGCGATCATCTTCTTTTATTCACGAGTAAGGCGATGGAACCGGGAATGTCTCTGCCTTCGGGAATGATACTTTGGATCGCGTTCTGTTTCGCGTTTCAAGTATATGCGGATTTTAGCGGTTACACCGATGCGGCTCGAGGTCTGGCAAAAATACTTGGCTTTCGGCTTTCATTGAATTTCAATTTTCCCTTCGTCTCCTCCAATCCATCCGAATTCTGGAAACGCTGGCATATCTCCTTGTCCACCTGGCTTAGGGATTATCTTTATATTCCTCTAGGAGGAAATCGAGTTTCCCTTTTTCGACAGAATTTGAATTTGATGATCGTTTGGATTCTGGGAGGTCTTTGGCACGGAGCGACATACGGATATCTGGTCTGGGGATTTTATTGCGGGATCCAAGTCGTTTTTTACAACCTAATCCGAAAATACGTTTTCGATTTTATAGATCAGAATATTAGAATATTAAAATATACTTTCCAAATATCGGGTGTTTTTTCCACTTTTTGGGGGTTCGCGCTCGGATTACTTTTGTTTCAGGTGCGTTCTCCGGACGAACTATGGAGTTTGATCCTCAACGCGACCGGCGGATTCTACTGGAATCCGGTTTTCGCCGGTAAGTTGGCGTTTTTACTCCTTCCGCTTTTGCTTTTGGAGCCGTGGATGATCGTCGCCGGCGGTATGGATCCGTTTTTGGAAAAGCTCGTCTCCAAGCGGAGCCGCTGGATTTTCCTTTCCTGCGGAATCGGCATCGTATTCTGTCTTTTTTCAGTGTTTGAAAAGAAGGAGTTTTTCTACTTTCAGTTTTGAGAATGTATGAAAGGAAAAACGTATCGAAGATGAAAAACGTTTTATCAAAGAGTAAGTTGGGAATTCTGGGGATCGTCGCCGCGTTTTTTATCTTTGCGATCCTACAATGGTTGTCTTTTCCTTTTTTGATTTTGTTTCAGGAGAAAAATTCGTTCTTATATGATCGTCTTTCCTTGTTAGGCGAATCGCTTTTTTTCGAGTCTACTTCCGAAAAGGCGCCGGTCGTATTTTTGGGAGATAGTCAGATTCTTTCCGGAATCAGACCGGCGGATTTGGAAACCCTGATCCGCAGGCCGATTTGGTTTTTACCGAGGCCCTCGGAACAACCCGAGGGCATGTTGTTGCGTTGGAAGGAATACGAGCGCAAATACGGAATAAAACCCGCGCTCGTAGTCGTAAACGGTTCTGTTTTTTCTCTGGCGGATATGGACGTTGCGTCCGCACACAGAAGTTTGGTTTTGAACTACGATTCCTTTTTTCCGGAAATCGTGTTCGATTCCGATTTCAGGAATTTTTATCTTAAAAATTTTTCTTCCGGAACGTTCTACCTTTTGGGTAGGATTTTTCCGTTTCTCAGATTGAACGCGGCCGTATCGACAACGATTAAAATAGTCGGAGAAGGGGACGAGTTTAGCCATTCCGAAACGGATCTGGGTAAACTTCTCTCCGGAAATCCGCTCAGCGTTTGGAAGTCGCGATTCGAAAAAAATCAATTTATAGAAAGTGAATATTCAAAAAACAAGGGATATATGGATTGGGCGCGTTCGGTTCCGTTCGACGGAATTTGCGTTCCCAACGAAAAACCGATTCCTCTGCCGGAAAATTCGGCTCTCGCGCTCCGAAAAATCCGTCCTTCCGCGCCGATCGCTTGGAAAAAACTTTTTTCTTATCTGAGGGAAAAAGAAATTCCAGTTTTGGCGATCACCTTGCCGTTTCGTCCGGACTTCGAAAATGGGATCCTGTCCCTGCCTCATTCCGCGGTTTTCGAATCGATTCTTATAGAAAAGGAAATTCCGTTTTGGAAATCGGGTGGAGAAGTTTTCGATCTTTCCGATTTTGGCGATTATACCCATCTCAATACTTGCGGAATGAAAAAGGCGGTTCCTCTTTTGGCGGACGAAATCCGCAAGCGAATCGAATCTACTCGATAAATCCCGTTTTTCGTTATTCTCGGAAACGGGTCGAATGCGAGCCGAGGTTCGTTCGTTTTACAGACGAGTTCGACGATCTTTCCGTCCCCATCCGAGGCTACAAAAAATCAAAGAACACGATGTCGCTTAACAACGTGCGGCTTTTTTCTTTTTCCCGAGTTTCCCCGCCGCTTCCGCTTTGCGGATATAAGAGGTCGCGTCCGGGACTTGGCAGGAAGTTTTTCCCATCCAGACTTCCACCTTGCCGATTTTTTTCGCGGTTTCCAGAGATTCTTTCAGAAGTTTCGGATAAAAGATTCCTACGGCGATGACGAATCCGTTCATACAATACCGCACACGATTGTGAGCCGATCCTATCTCCGATTCCACACGCTTTAGTAGTTTATGAATTTCTTTTGCATCGATTTCTTCGTCCGAACGGATCGACAATAAACTGGAATAGAGGTTCCATCCAGAGGAAGCAACGTTCTCCTTGGGAGACTCGATCCATTCCCTGGCGAGGTCCCAGCCGTGAGGGGTTTCCGCGGCGATCCAAGGTACAGTGTATTCGCTGGTCATCGGCGAGACGGAACGTTTTACCCAATTCTGAAGATCCTGTTTCCGGATTTTGGTTTCGTCCGCGATCAAACCCGCGAGATACATGGCGTCCGCGTTGCCGGTTTTATAGAGTTCGAGGGCGAGTTGGTTGTCCTTTTTCACCTTCTTTTGGATCTTTTTCAGGTCCCCGACTCTGACCCCGAAAAAAGGCTCCTTGGTCCCGTGATTGAGGAATATTTTCTTTATTTCGGGGGACGACATCCTCTCCAATTCTTTCATCACCTGGTCGGCGTTCATATTCATATACCTTAATTTTATAATTTTCTTATGTTATGGATCGTTCCGTTTTGGAAGCAGTTTTTTGGCCCTTTCCCAGAGCGGAAACGAGTAGTAAAAACATAGGATTGCGAACAAAGATGCGAACGTAAGAAGCAGATGGTATTTGATCGCCCATTCCAGAGCGACTTTGACCCTGTGCAGAATTCCGATTTCGTCGGACGCCTTATTTTCGTATAACGTCAATAATACGGTACAGAATTCGTTTTCGGAATCGAATTCCCCGAGACTGATTCCCAACTTTTGTATTTCGTCCTCGATTTCAAGGATTCTGTTTTCGAGGCTTACGTATTCGTCGATACGGCCGCCTTTGTTTTTTAGTCCGTTCAGTGATGCGCGTATTTTCAGGAGGGATTCCTTTTTCGACTGCAAATCCTTATACTCGTTGGTTTTGTCCTTCTTGTCGATCGTGAGTAGGAGGGTCTTTCCTATCCGTTTGAATTCCTGAACGAGCGGATCGAACTTCTCCGGAGGAACTCCCACCGCGAGTTTTACGATCCTGTTTTTTCTCTGTTTGAGTCCGGAGCTGTTCTCGTATTGTATGATGGATCCTGAAGTGTTGATAAGATCCCGCACCTTCTTTTCATCGTCTTCGATATCGGGAGATAGGCTTTCTATGGTTGCTACCTTTTCGTATTTTTGATCTACACTTTTGGCCGGCGAACCGGCGTTTTCATAACGGATCCGTTTTGTGGCTATGTTCTGTTTGTTAAACGAAGTCTCTCCTCCAAGGAAGGCCCGGTTGTTGTCCGGAAATTCACCCGTCGGTTTGGATCCGGATACGTATCCATACGTCAATCGAAACAGGAACAAAGCCGAAAAGACGGCGCCCGATATCCACAATCCTTTTTTTACGGTCTGATTCATTCGCAATTCCTTATATAGTTTTTCTCGGGATGCGGGGCCGTTTCACCCGATTCGACCGCGAGTCCTTAGCGGGAAAACGGACGTTGTGCGCGGGTTCGCTGGTTTCGTATCCTGTTGGCGCAACAGCTCCGTGGTTTCGACGTTATCCGTCTTTGTTGCGCTCGGAGTTTTCTCGTCTCCGATTCGGGAGAATCCGTCGTCGCCTCGTTTCGATTTCTCCCCCGTTCGTTTCCCGATTTCTGCGATCCGTTTTGTCCGTAAAAGGTTCCGCTTCCCCTATACGTTCGATACGAAATCCGCGGAATATCCGTAGGTTTCTTCGAAGGCGGATTTTTGTTCTTCGGCCGCCCAGAGTTCTAAGGAAGGATCGTATCCCGGGGAGGGTTTGAGTAAAAAGCGGACTCGGTTCTTTTCGATTTTGCAGTTCACCGAGGAGACGAGTCCTCCTCGGTTTCGATTGAACGCGGAACTTAACCGCAGTATCGCCGAAAGTTGACGCACCAAGGTTTGTTTTTTTTCCGAGAGGCGGTTGTATTCCCTGTGTTTGGACTTCGGAGTATTCTTTCGATGATAACGCGCGGTGAGTGCGATGATTTCTATCTCCAAAAACGTGAATCCCAATAACATCTCGGAATTTCGAATCATATAATAACTGTGTTTGTGATAAGCGGAGTGAGAAATGGATTGTCCGATTTCGTGTAGAAGCGAAGCCGCTTCCAACAATTCGCGATCCTCTTGTCCGAGTTTGTGCAACGGCGCCAGTTGATCGAATATCTGCAGACTGAGTTCCGCGACGTGTTTGGAATATTCCTCGTCCCGAGAAAAAGCCTGCATGAAATTGTGAACGCTGGTTTGTCGGATGTCGTCCAGATGTTTGGAATGTTCCGTATTTTCGAAATGTTCCCATTTACGGATCGTGTCGTAGACGATCCCTTCCCGAAGCGCGAACTCGGAAACCGTCAAACTTTGTACGTTTGCCAGCTCGAAAATTTCCTCTAAGATCAAAGCTCCGCCCACGATGATGTCCGCGCGTTTTATATCGAGGCCAGGGATCTTGGCCCTTTTTTTGGATGTGTCCGCTTCCAAAATCAGATTACGAATCCGTTTGAATTCCGAAACTCCGAACTCGAAGTTGTTGAGAGGGATTTCCTCGGTTTCTCCGCGGGAGGCCAGGATCATTCCCGCGACGGACTGGATCGTTCCGGAGGAACCCACCACCAAGTCCGGTTTGAGGTCCCGCAATATTTTCCGAAAGGGAAGCAACATCTCTTCGATAAAAAGTCTACACTTGCGGATGTCGGAGTTGGATAACGTTTCCTCTTTGAAGAATTTTTCGCTGAGTCGGATCGCCCCTAGTTTGAAACTTTTGGAGAAGAGAATATTTCCTCTGTGACCGACTAATACTTCCGTACTACCGCCGCCTATATCGATCATCATAATCTTACGATCGAATACGGGGATTCCCTGTAGGATTCCGAAGTAGATGAGACGGGCTTCTTCGTAACCGCTTACGACGTCTATCGAAATGCCCGCTTCCCGATACGCGGCTTCGAGAAATTCTTCCTGATTGGAAGCCTCTCGTAACGCGCTCGTTGCGACGGCTCTGATTTCGGCGCCCGCGCTTTCCGCCAATACCTTGAATCGTTTGAGACATTCGATTCCCCGTCGAAAGGATTCGAAATCGATTCCTCCGCCTTCCTGGAGTCGATTGCCTAGACGGACCGATTCCTTTTCTCGGGTTACGGCTTCGAAGGTGCCGTTCTTTCGTACCCGGACGATGATCATGTGGAATGAATTGGTGCCAAGATCGATGGCGGCGAGAGGTTTTTCCTGAACCATGCTCCGAACAGATTGCTTTTCCGTTAAAATCGAATCCAGCTTAATTTGTTTTCTTATTTTTTTGTTTTCCAGTTGCCGGGAACCCAAGCGCTGAAATTATTGAAACCGGTCCAATGCGGAAAGTTCTGTAGAAAATTCCGCTTTTAACAGATAATAAAGAGAAAACCTGCGCGGTTCAAAGGTAACACGAAATGATATTTGATAATCTCTACGCCCTCTTTTCCAACGACATGGGAATCGACTTGGGTACTGCAAATACACTGGTGCACGTAAAGGGACAGGGGATCGTCCTTTCCGAACCGTCCGTGGTTGCGGTGCACGCCGCCACCGGAAAGGTATTGGCCGTAGGGCAGGAAGCAAAACGGATGTTAGGGAGAACCCCCGGAGAAATCGTGGCCATCCGTCCGATGAAGGACGGCGTCATCGCCGACTTCGAAACCGTAGAAAAAATGATCCGCTATTTTATCGCGAAGGTGCACAACCGCACTACCTTCGTAAAACCGAGGATCGTCATCGGAGTTCCGTCGGGAATCACCGAGGTGGAACGACGCGCCGTTCGTGAGTCCGCCGAACAAGCCGGTGCGAGAGAAATCTTTCTCATCGAAGAGGCATTGGCCGCGGCGATCGGCGCCAATATTCCCATCAACGAACCCGCCGGAAATATGATCGTGGATATCGGCGGAGGTACGACCGAGATCGCGGTCATTTCCCTCGGTGGAATGGTGATCGCGGAATCCATCCGTACGGGTGGGGACGAATTCGACGAAGCGATCATCAAATATCTCCGGAACCAATACAACCTGGTCGTCGGGGAAAGAACCGCGGAAGACATCAAACTCACCATCGGAAACGCGTATCCGGAGAAAAAAGCGGAAACCATGGAAGTGCGGGGCCGGGATGCGATTTCCGGGTTACCGAGAACTCTCGAATTGGAATCCAATGAAATCCGCAAGGCCCTCAAAGAACCGACCGACGAAATTTTGGACGGAATCAAACGGGTTCTCGAAAGAACTCCGCCCGAGCTCGCATCGGATATCGTGGAACGGGGAATCGTTTTGACCGGGGGAGGTTGTCTTCTTCGCGGTTTGGAAACCTATCTTTCCAAAGAAACGGGCGTTCCCGTATTCCGCGCCGAAAACCCTCTCACGTGTGTCGTACTCGGGACCGGAAAGTATTTGGATGAATTGAAATACATCAAGCCGGGGATTCGTTAGAAAGTTTCGGACGAAGCGGGTCGTAAGTCCGGACGATCGTCACATCGTTCGGACGGCGGTCGGGAGCAAAACAAGATTCGATGTTATGGTTTCAACTCAGCCGAAGTAAGGAGACTCTTTCTCTTCTCTTTTGTGTTCTTTTTTCCGTACTGTCGTTGACCTTTCGCAGTAATGTAATCGTTCGCGGGATCGCCAGTTTTCAAAGAGTCGGAGACGTGGTTTCCGGTTCGATCGATTCGTTCGGGGGATTTTTTAAAGGAGCCTACAACAAGTTGGAATCCTTTGAGACGGTTCGGAAAGAAAGGGATTCTTGCGTAGCCGTAATGGAAGATTATAAACTTCTTCCTCAGGATTTGGAAAAGGCGAATCGGGAAAACGATTCTCTCCGAAAAGAACTTCGGTTTCACAGCAGACAAAAATACGCGACCGTAAAAGCGGAAGTTTTATCCGTTCGTCTGAATTCGATTTATAGAACCATCATCATCGACAAGGGCGCGGACGCCGGTCTCAAACCGTATATGCCGGTGACCGCAAGAGCGGTGGATCAAAAGGGCGCCATCATCGAGGCGTTGGTCGGAAAGGTCATCGCGGTGACGGGCGGATCCGCGGTGGTGCAACCTCTCATCAATTCGAACTTCAATATGGGAGTGTCGATGCCGGACACAAATCTTTGGGCCAACCTTTCGGGAAACTCAGGAAGAGGAACCGAGGCTTTGTTGAATTATATCGATAGCGGTATCATCATAGACCCCCGGGTCTTCGGGGAATATCCGATGGGACCGAGCGAGATGATCCAATACACGGAATCTCTGAGCAAAATCGGAAAGGCCGTTTATACCTCGGGAGGTGGGGGAGTTTTCCCTGCGGGGATTCCCGTCGGAATCATCACCGAAGAAGGTCCTCGAAACGGAAGTTTCAAAAGCGCATTCTTAAAACCGTTCGTTCGTTTCGAGATGTTGGAAAGTGTGACCATTCTGCTCAAACTTCCGGAGAAGTGGTTGGAAACCTGGCCGGAAGGACAAAACATAACGATCGAAAATCCGTATTTCGGCGATCTCAATTACCCCGGAGAAGACCGTCAAAAGGAAACCCAATCCAAAACCCCCGTCACTCCGCCTAACAGCAATCAGACGCCGAACGACAGCGCGCCTAAAAATCCGGCGACCCCACCCGGCGAGGACGAACTACAATGATTTTGGAAAAACTCGTTATCGCCGTGGGAATTCTGATCGCCCACTTTTTGAACGGATCCAATCTCTTCGAGATAGGCTCCGCGATCAAACCGGACTTTATGATCCTTTTGGTCCTGTTTTTCGCGCTTCGCCGAGGAGCGTTGTACGGTCTTTGGATCGGGTTTTTCGGGGGTTTGTTGACGGACAGCGGTTTGGGCGGAGAGATCACTTCCGGCAACGTGGTCGCGTATAAGATCGGCCTTCATTCTTTGACCTTTTGTCTGATCGGTTATCTGGTCGGTAAATTCGCGCGTTCCGCGTATCACGAAAATTATCTTTCGATCACGATCTATTCGCTTCTCATCACCTTCGTCACCCGTGTCGCCACGTATTATCTGTTCTCTCTTTTTTTCCACGAGAATATGAGTTATTCCTTATTCTTTACTTCGATGTTCAACGCGTTGATCGCCCCCGCCTTTTTCTACGCTTTGACTTGGATCTATCAATTGGATCACATGGGGGACGCGTAAATTGTTGGGCGGGGCTCAATCCGCGACGGAATACCGTCTTGAGAGAAGTTTCCGTCTTCGGTTGTATATATTCTCCGGTCTGGTGGTGTTCACTCTGGCCGCGTTTATATTCCAACTTTTTAATCTTCAGATCGTAAACGGTACCGACAACGCCCTCAAAGCGGAGAAGTTCGTTCGCAAAAGCGAGATCATTCCGGCGGCCCGCGGTCAAATGTTCGACCGGAATTTTCTCACTCCCGAAACTTCGATGGCGCTCGTGTCGAATTATTCCTCTCTCGACGCCGTGTTGAACACGTCCCTGTTCAAGTACGATCCGGGCGCCGTAAAAACGTTCATTCACGAATTCGCGAGAACCCTTTCCATTCCCATTTCGTATTACGAAGACGAACTGATCGAGCCGCGTTTTTCCAGAAATCTCAAGGCCAAAAAGCCGATCGTTTTGCTGGAAGGAATTACCACCGCACAACAGGAACGAATATCAGTTTTCGATAATATATCCAAATACATCATCCTTCTTCCTTCGCCGAGGAGAATTTACAAAATGGGACCTGCGCTCGCGCACGTCACCGGTTATATCGGAAAACCGACTCGGAGCGACCTCGTGACGGGCGAAATCAAGTCGTATCAATATCTCGGGAAAAGCGGACTCGAGTTAGAATACGATTCCGAACTTCGGGGTGTGGACGGGTTTCGAATCCAAAAAAGAAGTTCGGAAGGGAACATAGAGGAAGAACGGGTCGTAGAACATTCCTCTCCGGGAAACAACCTGATTTTGACGATCGACAAGGATATTCAGATCGCGGCGCATAAGGCGCTGAAAGGAAGCCGCGGTACGGCGATCGCCGTCAAAGTCGCGACCGGCGAAATTCTCGCGATGGCGTCCAACCCGAGTTATGATCCCAACGTTCTTTCGGGTAAGAATAAGGCCGATCGAGTGGGTCATTTTAAACGTGTTATGGACAACGGAGGTTTTCTAAATCTCGCGATCCAATCCAAGTTCCCGCCGGCTTCCACGTATAAAACGTTAGTCGCCCTTGCCGCTCTCGAAAGTCAGCATAAGATCGGTTACACTCCCGAGACTTCGTATTCCTGCAACGGAAGTTTCGTTCTCAAGTCCACCTTCGCCGGCGTACCGGATCAGGTGTTTTTGTGTTGGGAAAAAGGAGGACACGGGACCAACGATCTCGCGCACGCGATCCAAAAATCCTGTTCGGTTTATTTTTACAATCTGGGATACAAACTCGGTTCCGATGCCATCTTAAACTATTCCCGGCTTTTCGGGTTGGAGAACAAATCCAAGGTGGATCTTCCCGGGGAGATCACCGGTTTTGTTCCTTCCTCCGCTTGGAAAAAAAGGGTGTACGGTACGAAGTGGTTCGACGGTGATACGATCAATCTTTCCATCGGACAAGGATTCATTTCCTCCACTCCGATGGGAATGGCTTTGTTTTATATGGGACTTCTCAATCGGGGACAGATTTACCAACCCTATGTGGTCAGCGAGATCCGAGATCCGGTGGACAATTCCATCATCAATCGAACCACTCCTCAGATTTTGCGGGACATTCCGATTAACCAAAGTTCGGTGGAAGCGATCAAGGAAGGTCTCAAACTCGTCGTCAAAAGCGGAACCGCTTCGTCCGTGTTGAACAAACCGTTTCTCCCGGATATCGCCGGTAAAACCGGAACGGCACAGACGAGAAGAAGGGGCGCTTCCGGATCCAACCACGCTTGGTTCGTAGGTTACGCTCCCGCAAACGCTCCCGCCAGCGAACAGGTGTTAATCGTCGTTTTCGTGGAATACGGAGTCGGAGGAGCTGCGGGAGCCGCTCCGGTCGCACGGGAAATGTTTCACGCGGCGTTTCCTCCCGGTACCTTCAAAAAAACGCAGGATGCGGCCCCTTCCGTTCCCCAGTCCGCACAGGAGGGCGCTCTTGAAACCAGATAAATCCATCGAAAAGATCGATTACTTTTTGGTGATCTCCGTCGTGATCGTCGTACTTTGTAGCGTATTGACCTTGTATAGCCAGGAAGTCAATTTCGAAGACGGCCCGGGTAAGTGGTACCGTCAGCTTTTCTATTTCGTCATAGGTCTCGTGATCATGTATTTCGTATCGCGCATCAACTATCAGCTGTTAGGCGCTTACGCGGTAGTCATCTACGTTTTCACCGTTTTTCTACTTATGATCACCTTGATTCCCGGCATCGGGCATCTTCCTTCGGGAAGGGGGGCACGTTCTTGGCTCAAGATCGGGCCGATCGGGATTCAAGCCTCGGAGTTCGCCAAGTTGTCAACGGTGATCCTTCTCGGTCAGTTCATGGTCCTAAAGGAAAAGGACATGAAAAATTTGGCGGTGTTGTCGATTCCGTTTTTGATCGTTCTCGTGCCGATGGTCTTCATTCTGCTACAACCCGACTTCGGAACGGCGGTTTCGTTTCTTCCGATCCTTTTTACGATGTTGTTTCTCGGAGGCGCCGACATTCTTCATATAGGATCTCTCCTCGCTCTCGGTGGCATCACCTTGATGATTCCCATGTTCGTGGAATACTCGAGGTTGACCCTCATCAACGACATCGCGGATTTTTTACAACGAACCGGTAAGACGGATCTTTTATCGGTCGTCAACCGACTCGGTGGAAAAATCTGGCTCGCCTTGGACGGAAAAGATCTTAAGTCGGCCAACCTCACACCGAAGACGTTAAACGCTCTTAGGGAAGTCGTGGACCAAGTCGTGGAATTGGAAGGAGGATTTTTCTTTAAGATATTCTCCAATCAGAAACTACTGATCGGTTTCGGCGGAATTCTTCTTCTCGCGAGTATCGTTATGGTGGGAATACGGATCGCCCGGGGAAGTAGAACATTACGACAATATTATATTCCTCTGGGGATTCTGGGAATCAGTTTGATTTCCGCGGTCGTAGTAATGAAAACGGTTCCGTTCCGCGAAAACCAAGTGGTCCGTTTGACCGCGTTCTTAAATCCGGAGGAGTTCAAACAAGGAGCGGGGTATCAGCTGAGAGCGTCGAAACCCGCCGTCGGTTCGGGAAGATTTTTCGGTAAGGGCCTGATGAATGCGGAGATGACGGAAGGTCGGATTCCGCACGTGCCGGAATCCAGCACGGACTTTATCTTCGCTTCTTGGTCCGAACAAACTGGATTTTTAGGGTCGGTGTTTTTGTTGTTCTTTCTTTTTTCGATTCCGCTTCGAGGATTGCAGATCAGCTACGAAAGTAAGGACCGGTTCGGATCCTTGTTGGCCTCGGGAATCGTTGCATTACTTTTTTATCATATGGCGATCAATATCGGGATCGTGATCGGACTCATGCCCGTAACCGGTATTCCTTTGTCGTTTATGAGTTACGGAGGTTCTCACTTGATCATGTCCATGACCGCGGTGGGAATCATTCTTTCGATCAAAAGCCGTAAACACGCGAACTAAGATTCGAAAAAAGGATCCGCGATCTCGAAAAAACGGGAAAATCGTCCGATAATCAGAATACTCGTATGGACCCGGTTAAAGATTCCCGTTTCTTTTTCGATCTGAAACATAAGTTCGAATCCATTCTCGAAGATCTGGAAAAAAGGACCTTCGATCAAAAGGGTGAAATTCGGGAATTGGAAACGCTTTGGGATGATATGTTTCAACTCGCCGGAAAAAACGATTCTCCGTATTTTCAAATCCGACTTAAATCTCTGAAAAAACAACTGGATACGTTCGTTAAAAACAAAGGTTACGAAAAAACGGAGTTCGATCGGATATTTCATCAACTCGGTAAGATGAAACGTACGGACTCCGTGGAATTTTTGGACGAGTCCCTGAAAAATCGTCTCGAAAAAATCGCGAGTAGTCATTATTCTCCCGGAGATACTATCTCTTCCGGCGCGGTTCCTCCTTCCGCGACTTCGAAAAAAGGTAAACAATACATCACGTTTCGATGCGGGACGATCCACTTCGTTACGGATCATTCTCCGTTTACGATTCTCAAGGATTTGGATCGGAGAAAAAATACCGTGGAATACAAAGGCGAGATTTATAGGATCTTTCCGAGCGTTTTCGTCTACGGCCTTTCCGAAGAGGAATACAGAAACGAAAGTTTTCTCACCATGAATCTTTTGGCGCTCAAACGCGAAACGGGGGTCGAATTTTATCGGTTCGATACGTTAGGCGAAATTATTCAGATCAACGAAGGGACCTTTCGTAAAGGGTTGAAGTCTTTGGACGAGGCGGATTCGTTTTCCTCGGAGCCGCGTATCCGAACGTATTTCCGTAAAGCGGGTTTACGGTATTATTATATTCCTTCCGCGAACGCGTGAAGATTCAATCCAATCTGGAGAAAACGGTTCCCGCTGCTTTTTCGGAAATTCTCTGATATTTCGAATACGCTTTGATCAACGAGGCTCGTACAACGCGTTTATCGTCGATGCCGGAACGGGCTGCGGTGTCGGCTAACGCTTCGAGCAGGTAGGCCTCGGGCGCCATATACGTGCGGGTCATCGCGATCGGATTTGCGTGCAAGGTTTTTAAAATCGGTCCGAAGTATTTTTCGCTTTCGCACGCGAGCACGGCGACGGCTTGTCCATTTTTTGATCGTGATTTGATGTCGGGAGGCAACCGATCCATCAGCCGATCGTGTCCTGCCCAGACCAATAGGTTCGCGTCCGAATTTCCCGACGCGGTTCTAAGAAACCGTTCCAATGCCTCGTCGATCCGATCGCCCGCGTAGGCGTGAATCCGGAGGATTACTTTCGATTCTCCCGGTCTTGCGATCCGTTCGACTTTGATCTTTCTCAACACGGGGGAATCGGGTGCGCCGTCGATCGTTTCTACGATTTTAAAATTCGGTTTTCGTTTTAAAAAAGATTCTGCCCCGTATGCGGCGCCCCAGTATAGGTTGTCTTTCAAGGAACGCGGATCTCCCGCTTTGCCTTTTCCGCAGGCCAAATACGCTCCGTCACAGAGCGGAACAAAAACTTCGATCGTGACCGCACCGATCGGAAAACCGATTAGTAGTAGGAAGAGTGGGATTGTGATCCGAAAGAGTTTCACTCGTATGTGTGTCTCATCGATCCGAGGAAGGTATATGCAGAAAGTTTAACGTGTTAGGGGCGGTTTTCGGGTGAGGAGAACCGTTTCCGTTTTTCTTAGAACCGCGTCCGAAAAAAGGAAAGCGGGGAAGCGGAAAACCCGGAGAAAGAAATTTCTCCGGAGATACGATTTAGTCTTCCGAGTCTTCGAGAAGGTTGTTCAGACTTTCCACGAGAACGTCCACTTCCACTCCGTATCCCATACAAACCTGCTCGATCGTTTCGAGCTCGTTGATGGAACAGTGAGAGCAACCGCCCAAATGATAGCTGGAAAATACGAGTCCTGCCTCGGGGTGGACCGTCATCGCTTCTCCCACCGTCATTTCCTTGTAAAATCTTGGCTTGACCACTTCCGTCATTGAATATCTCCTACATTCAACCCCTGCGTTCTTTGCTAAGACGAGGGAGGATGTTTTGCTCGATCCGAAAATTCCGCAAATAATACGATTTGCGTTCCCGGTTCGGCATTGCTTCCAATCTATAGACTGGGGAAAGAAAGTCAAGAGCTATGTTTTTCGAAGAATCCGGTAGATTTTATATTCGAATCGAAGAACGTTTCGAATCCTCGCATTTCCTTTACAAATACTTTCCCGACGGTTCGGATGAGCCGATTCACGGTCATTCCTGGAAAGTGGAATTGTTTCTTTCCGGTTCGAAGAACATCGGCGAAGACGGGATCAGTTTCGATTTTCTGACTTCGAAACGGAAGTTGAAGGAATTGGTGGGGAAATTAGATCATATTCTCATCAACGATCTGGAAGATTTTCAATCCGTCAATCCTACCTCAGAAAATATTGCACGGTGGTTTTATCATTTTCTCAAAGAAAGTGTTCACGCTTCCGGCGGAAAGGTGGACCGGATCGTCATCCATGAAGGGCCGGAGAATTTGGCGTTTTTCGAGCCGGCTTAGCCGGATGAGTTCCCACGCGGTTTGTGCGGCGATGAGTTCCCACGCGGGTTGCGACGGTGGAGTTCCCACGCGGGTTGTGGCGGCGAGGAGTTCTCACGCGGGCTGTGCGGTGGAGTTCCCACGCGGGTTGTGGCGATGGAGTTCCCACGCGGGTTGTGGCGGCGAGGAGTTCCTACGTGGGCTGTGCGACGGATGAGTCCCCACGTGGTTTGTGCGGCGAGGAGTTCCCACGCGGGTTGTGGCGATGGAGTTCCCACGCGGGTTGTGGCGATGGAGTTCCCACGCGGGCTGTGCGGATGAGTTCCCACGTGGGTTACGCGGCGAGGAGTTCCCACGTGGTTTGTGGCGATGGAGTTCCCACGCGGGTTGTGGCGGTGGAGTTCCCACGCGGTTTGTGGCGGATGAGTTCCGGCGCGGTTTGTGCGGTGGAGTTCCCACGTGGGTTGCGCGGCGAGGAGTTCCCACGTGGTTTGTGGCGATGGAGTTCCCACGCGGGTTGTGGCGGTGGAGTTCCGGCGCGGTTTGTGGCGGTGGAGTTCCCACGTGGGCTGTGCGGATGAGTTCCCACGTGGTTTGTGCGACGGATGAGTTCCCACGCGGGCTGTGCGGATGAGTTCCCACGTGGTTTGTGCGACGGATGAGTTCCCACGTGGATTGCGACGATGGAGTTCCCACGTGGGTTACAAACAAAGACGTAACAGATAACCGACCAAAACGATCGTAAACCCGAGGCTGAAGAAGAAACCGATCTTTACGGGCTGAGTATGCGTTTTGTAACCGGAAACGTAAATATGCAACGTCAAAAATCCGACCGCGACGGCTTCAGTGATCAAAACCGCCGTCACGGGAGCGATCGGTCCATAGAACAAAAGAAGAAGCGCGGGTAGAAACCCGAGGAAACTCATAAAAGCTCCCGTCGTTATCCACATCATCAAAATCAATCTGGATTGTCTTTCTCCGGGAAACTGGAAAAAGCCTACGGCGGCGCCTACGATCAGCTGATGAATCAACCCGTGTAGGGTATAAAGAATTCCCGCGGCGATCAGGAGGATTTCGGGAAAACGGATATGTTCGAATGAATTCAAAGTCGTATCTCGGATTTATTTTTCCTAAACCTACAAACCGCTCGTCGTATCTCAATCAAAATTCATGTTGACCCGACTTCTCTAAAAAAATGTAATAGAGACCGAAAAAAAAGAACGAGAGATCGAATGCAACAAGAGTTATGGGCGCCTTCTTCCGATCGAATTTCCGCCTCGAATTTAAACCGCTATCAAACCTTCCTGAAAGAATCGAAACGACTGAACTTCTCCGACTACGAATCCTTACGCGCTTGGTCCGTACGGGACGTAGGGGCGTTTTGGGAAAGTATCTGGGAATTTTCCGGAGTGATCCATTCTCGCAGATACGAAACCGCGTTTCAAAAGGAAACCTCGTTTTCCCGGTCCCGTTTTTTCCCCGGGGCAAGGTTGAATTTTGCGGAAAACCTTCTGCGTAGAAGGGACGACTTTCTGGCTCTCGTGTATCGAGGAGAAGACGGTTCGAGAAGGGAGATCAGCTACGCGGAATTGTACCGCTACGTGGCGGCGCTTGCCGCGGATCTAAAACGAAGAGGAGTTCGACCCGGAGATCGGGTCGCGGGTTTGATGCCGAACGTTCCGGAAACGGTAATCGCCATGTTGGCGACCACTTCCATCGGCGCGGTCTGGAGTTCCTGTTCTCCCGACTTCGGAGTCAAAGGGGTATTGGACCGATTTGGTCAGATAGAACCGAAGGTATTGTTTACGACGGATCGTTATTCGTTTAAGGGAAAGGAACTTTCTTTGGCGGAGAATCTGGCCCGGATTCTGGAATCGATTCCCTCTTTGGAGGCGGTGATCGTATCGGATTACAAAGACGGAGTCGAACACGCGCGGAAAACGGAGCCTTTAAATATATTCCAAAAAGAGAATATTCATTTTTTTGAAACCATTGTTGCGGAAAACGAGGGCGCCGACCTTTCGTTTTATCAAACCGGATTGGATCATCCGGTTTATATCATGTATTCCTCCGGAACGACTGGACTGCCGAAATGTATGGTTCAGGGCGCGGGCGTTTGGATCAATCATTGGAAGGAACTCGTTCTACATTCCGATCTTAAAAAAGGGGAGCGTATCTTTTATTATACGACTTGCGGTTGGATGATGTGGAACTGGCTCGTAAGTTCCCTTTCGGTGGGAGCCACAGTGGTTTTGTTCGACGGAAATCCTTTTTTTCCGGGTCCGGAAATTCTGTTCAAACTCGCCGACGAAGAAAAGATAAACGTCTTCGGGGTCGGTGCGAAATATATCCTCACTTTGGAGAAATCGGGTTATGCTCCTAGGGAATTCGATCTGTCCTCGGTTCGGACCGTTTTGTCCACCGGCTCACCGCTCACCGCTTCCGGATTCCGTTACGTCTACGATTTTTGGAAGAAGGACGTACAACTCGCTTCGATTTCCGGCGGAACAGATCTCAACGGTTGTTTCGCTCTCGGAGTTCCGACCCTTCCCGTAAACGCGGGAGAAATTCAGGGACGAGGTTTGGGTATGGACGTGGAGATCTGGGACGAAACCGGCAAATCCGTGTTAGGCGAAAAAGGAGAATTGGTCTGCAAACAACCGTTTCCTTCTATGCCTCTCTATTTTTGGAAGGATCCTGAAGGGAAAAAATACAAGTCCGCCTATTTCGAAACGTTTCCGGAAGTTTGGTGTCACGGAGATTTCGCAGAACTCAAAAAAAACGGCGGATTGGTCGTCTACGGAAGGTCGGACGCCACGCTCAATCCGGGAGGTGTGCGTATCGGAACGGCCGATCTTTATAGTCTGATCGAAACATTTCCCGAAATCGCCGATTCGGTGATCATCGGTCAGGACTGGAAAGAAGACGTTCGAATCGTCCTTTTTTTGAAGATGGCGTCCGGAATAACGTTAGACGACACTCTGATCCAAAAATTAAAAAAAGAAATTCGGGACAAGGTTTCCCCGAGACATGTTCCTTCCAAAATTCTATCGGTACCCGACGTTCCATACACGATCAATATGAAGAAAGTGGAGATCGCCGTAAAACGGACCGTACAAGGGGAGCCGGTCACGAACAAGGAAGCCCTCAGCAATCCGGAATGTCTGGAGTTTTACAGAAATATTCCGGCTCTTCAGGAGGATTGATCGTGGGATTCGAAATCCGAAAAAAGGATCGGGCTCGTCCGAACCGATCGTTTCTGCGTTTCCGAATCCCGTTTCGGTCCCGATCCGAGAGCTCGTCCTTTTTTTTCTCCTCTTGTCCGCGAATTTTCGCCTTATTAATGTTATACGGAGTTACGTCGTTCTTCCATCCTACGGAAGGTAATCCTTCCCGGACGGAAACCGATTCTTCTCCCTTGTTTCGTAATTCGCGTTTGAAGGAAATTCTCGAAAAAGGGGAGCTGAAAGTTGCGGGAAACAATGCGGACGAGCCGTTTTATATCGTCAACGCCAAGGAAGGTTTTCCCGGTTTCGATTACGAACTGGGAAAGGCTTACGCGGATTTTTTAGGAGTCAAATATATCTTCGTTTCCTATTCCGAGTTCAACGAGTTTGCGGATGCGATCAAAAAAAAGGAAGCGGATATCGCCTTGTCTGGAATTTCCAGTTCTTTGGAACGTTCCAAAAAAATACGTTTTAGTTCGGCGTATTTGGTTTCCACGCCGGCGGCTTTGATCCGTAAATCCGCTCTTCCTCCTCCTGCGGAAGGTAGTATCATCACTACTCAGAGTTTTAGGAGTATTTTGGATCTTCAGGATGTAAGCGGGGTTACGTTTGCCGTTCGTTCGTTTTCCAACCGTCACGATTACCTTCTCAAAAAATTCAGGAACAACCGTATATTCACATACGGAGACACTCCTTCGGCCTGGGAGGCGGTAAAAAACGGTACGGCCAACTGTTTCGTCGCCGATTCGTTTTACATTAAAGGAATATTACAAAAAGATAAATCGGTTGCCTCGAACTTCCGGCCTCTTTTGGAACAGGTGCAGAGGGAGGATATAAGCGCCGCTTTTCCGTTAGGCGATCCCGTATTTATTCGTAATTTCGAATTTTTTCTTTCCGAGTTGAGTCGAACCGGAGTTTTACGCGAACTAGAAGATAAATACTTCAATAAATCCGATTGGGTTAAACAATAAAGGCGGGCTGACGCCCGCCTTCGATTTCGTGTTCGCTTTGTTTGTTCTTTTGTTCGTCCGATCTTCCATGAATCGGTCCTTCGGTCGATCCATTCCAAGATAGAATTCTAAGATCGGCGATGCGATTCGGTTTAGCGGGTCGAGTCAGCGATTTTTTCCCGTAGTTCCAGGTAACGATCCTTATTTTCGAATACGATCCGATTGTATTTCGGATTTCCTCCCCAGCGATCGACCGCACCCGGACCGGCATTGTAGGAAAGAAGAGCTTTTTCCGTATCACCCTTTCGCAAATCGAGTAGATAGTTGAGATAGGATACGCCGAGATGAATATTGACCTCCGGTTTGTTCAGATCGTCTCTGTTGAGTTTCCAACCTTCTCTTTGGGAAAGCCAGTTTGCGGTAGCGGGCATTACCTGCATAAATCCCCGTGCGTCTTTGGGCGAACGTGCCGTGGATTTGAATTCCGATTCGAGATGGATGATCCCGGTCAGAAGGGCGACTTTTTCTGTGTCGGAACACCGAAACGTGCAGGAATCGAGTTCCAGTCTTCTTGATTCTTGCAGGATCACCTGGGTTAAGTTTTGGACCGCCTCGGGTGGAAGGGAAGGTCGGACCTCCGTTATGTAGGTCTGAATGGTCTTTGCCTCGACGGCTTCTTCGTCCAGAAGAACCGTATTTTGGTTCCAAGCTCCCGCGAGCGGCGCGAGAATGAGTTGAAAACCGAGCGGCAACAGGAGCCAGAGTAAGTAGCGAAATCGAAATCGGGTCATCTTGCGAAAATTCACTGGATGCCTCCGTCGTTCAAATTTGTGCAACGCACAATATAGTACCAGTTTTTTTGCGGCGCACTATGAGTCAACTCTTATTTATGAGAACGGGAGAGGGGACTTTGCCTCGGTCCGGGGAGGAATTTCCTCTTTAGGGACAGACTATTCCTCAGAGTCGGTTTTTGTTTGGGTCGGAACTCCTCTGAAAAAAAAGACATCCGTTCTTGCGGATGTCTCGGAATTAAGAGTGGAGTTAAAATTCGGGTTTTCGTCAGTCGTTTTCCGGGAGAAATCGGGGGAGTTCCTACTTTACTTTTTCCCACCAATTTTCGGAAACAAAGGGATGGGCCGCGTCTACGATTTCCCCCGGTTTGGGAGTAACCAAATCCATCGGAGTTCCGACCGAAGCTGCCTTTTGTGTTCTCATAATCGGTTCGGTCCAATCGTGGATGGCGAGATTGAATGTTCCCCAGTGAACGGGAAGCATTCGTTTGGCTCGGAGATCCCGATGTGCTTGCACGGCTTTTTCCGGATTCATATGAATCCCTTCCCAGGTTTCGTCGTAGGCTCCGACCTTGATCGAAGTCAGATCAAACGGTCCGAGTTTTGTTCCGATCGTCTCGAAGTGGGAAGAATACCCGGTATCCCCGCTGTGAAAAAATTTATACTTCGGACCGATCACGCTCCAGGAAGACCAAAGAGTGGACTTCCCGTTCCAAAGGCCGCGACCGGAATAATGAACAGCCGGCGTACAGACGATTTCAACCGAAGCCAAGGAACGTTTTTCCCACCAATCCAATTCTATAATTTGAGTCGTTGGAATTCCCCAACTCTCTAAATGGGCACCGATTCCCAGAGGAACGAAATATTTGGTTCCTCGGGAAGCCAGATACTTTGCGGTCTGCATATCCAAATGATCGTAATGATCGTGCGAAATGAGGACCGCGTCGATCGGAGGAAGAGATTCTAAAGCGATCGGAGGAGGGAAAAATCGTTCGGGGCCGATGCTCGTAAACGGAGAAACCTTGTCGGAAAAAATCGGGTCCGTAAAAATTCGAACCCCGTCGATCTCCACCAAAACCGACGCGTGTCCAAACCAAATCGCCCGTAAACCGGGGGCGGCCGGTGAAACGAAACGACTCGAATCCGGAAAAACGACCGGAATCGGAGACGGCGGAACTCTTTCTTCGCTCCCGAACAACTGCCTCCAAATCACTTTCGGATACGATCCGGCGCTCAACATCGGAACGAAAGGATCGTTCTCGAATTTATCGCCGCGGTATTGTTTGGAGGATCGAATCCTTTCCAATCGTTCTCCTTCCGGAGTTCCACCGAAAGAGGCAAGGCAACCGGTTTGTATCAAAACCGAACCGGCCAAGGCGAAAATAAAAAGCGCGGAAAAGAGCGAAATTTTCCGAATTCGAGTTTCGAACATTGGGACCTTCCTTGCGACGATCTACGCTGCGGATTTGACCGATCGTAAAAGTGCGAATCGCATCATACAAAACAACACTCCGTCGGAAAGAAATTTACGAAGTCCCAACAGACTTTTTGCGTCCATTCCCACGACGTAACGAAGCCGTTTCGAGGAATCGTTCGCGGCCTTATAAAGAACCTTCGCCACCGCTTCCGGGCTGCTCGTCATCATCGCTTTTTCCATGTTTCTAAAAACAGCTTCGGAGAAGTTTTTGTATTCCTTCGGAGAGTCGTCGGAAGTCGGATCCGCGGAACGGCCTATAAAATCCGTCGCTATCGCTCCCGGTTCGATCAATTTGACACTAATCCCGAGCGGTTGCAGTTCGTACTGGAGCGATTCGGTAAAACCTTCCACAGCCCATTTAGTAGAATGATATAAACTATATAATGGAAATGTAATTCTCCCTCCCATGGAGGCTACGTTCAGGATTTTTCCCTTTTTATTTTCCCTAAAATGCGGAAGAATGCCACGCACCACGTCCATGAGTCCGAAAACGTTCGTGTCGAATTGTCTCCGGATCTGTTCGTCGGTAGCACCTTCGAACGGTCCCACAAGGCCGTAACCCGCGTTATTAATGACCACGTCAATGTTTCCGAACGTTTTGATTCCTTCCTGGATCGTTTTTTCGATCGTATCCGGTTTGGTTACGTCAAGTTTTGATAAAATCAGATGGGGAAGGCCTTTGAGTTCCGTTTCTTTTTCGGGATTTCTCATCGAAGCAACGACGTTCCATCCTTTTTTTTGAAAAAATTTTGCGGCGGCTTTTCCGATTCCGGAGGAACTTCCGGTGATCAATACGGTTTTTCGGTTCATTCTGTTTTTCCCCTGTTTGTGACTTTCGGTCATTTTTAATTGACTCAGGGTCATATTTAGATGACTTCAAGTCACTGTCAAATGAAAAGGATGGTTCGGAACGAAAAAAGGAAGTTGTCAGCCTGTGAATCGGCGCGATTGTTGGAAAAAGGACGGATCGATTCTCGGGAAATGGAACGGCGTTTGATGAAAAGTAGAGCGGTCAAAGAGGACGATAAAAAAATCAAACGGGAACAGCTGATCCGAACGGCGATCACCTTGTTCAATAAATCTCCGTTTGAAAAAATTTCCATGGATCAGATCGCCAAAAAGGCAGGCGTCGCCAAGGGAACCCTCTATCTTTATTTCAAAACGAAAGAAGAGCTCTTTTTAGAAATTCATAGAATGGATTACGAATTTTGGTTCGAATCCTTTCAAACCTATTTAAAATCGAGATCGCCCGGGCTGGCTCCCACAGATCTGGCCTCCTGGATCACCGAGTCTTTGCGGGAAAATCAGAGGATGGTGCGTTTGATGGCCATCGCTTCCGCGTTGTTAGAAAAGAACGTGGTTTATGAAAGTGCATTCCGTTTGAAGGACTCAGTTCGAAAAAACGTTTTGGATTCTTCCGTCGATCTCTGTCGGGTTCTCAAATTGAAAAAACCGGAAATCGCGATAGAATTTCTGACGTATTTGCACGCTTTGATCGTGGGGCTTTGGCATCACGCGGAGCCTTCTCCGATCGTTTCGAAGGTGCTTTCTTCCAGCGACGATTTTGAAATTTTTCGGATTGATTTTTTTCGAATTTTGGAGACTGCGATTTTGGCTCTTTTGACGGGGCTTTCCAAAGAACGCTGAAAGTTTTGATTCGCGTGTGAGTTCCCGCACAAGTTTGTATCACGGACAAATTTCCGTGTGACAGTGGGGTTGTGTGTGAGTTCCCGCGCTGATTTGTCGTTCCAACAGATTAGCCGTGATCGCGGGGTTGCGTGTGAGTTCCCGCACTGATTTGTCGTTCCAACAGATTGGCCGTGACTGCGGGGTCGCGTGTGAGTTCCCGCACCGATTTGTCGTTCCAACAGATTAGCCGTGATTGCGGGGTTGCGTGTGAGTTCCCGCGCTAATTTGTCGTTCCAACAGATTGGCCGTGATCGCGGGGTTGCGTCCCTTTTCCCTGTTCTCTTTTCCACAATCAGAAACGTAGGAACTCCTAATTCTCGCGCCGATTTCGAAATCAAAGAATCTCTTTTAAAAATCGGCAGGTATTCTTTTGAATTTGCACTATAGTAATCGCTATAGAACCAGACCGAAGGAGCAAACACGCGCATGTCAACGGAATTGAAATCAAAAAAACGAACTTTCAAACCGATCGATTCACGACAACCCACCGTGCGAAAGATGGATTTCGAAACAATGTCGGATCTCCCGTCACATTACTTCGCGGGGAATTCTTTTATTACGCATATGATCAACGCCTATCACATTCTTTTTCCCGAAGGAGAACGTTTTTTCATCAGAAGTGTGAAGGCATTTTCCGATCGGGTTGTCGATCCGCAGTTGCAGACGAATATCAAGGCTTTTATCGGTCAGGAGGTTCAGCACGGAAAGGAACACGAGAAGGTTTTGGAAATTCTCGCACAACAAGGCCGGCCGGTGAAACGGTTTATAAGATTTTTTGAATGGAGTGCATTCCGAGTCATGCTTCCTTTTTTCGAGTTTTTCTTCGGGAAAAAATTGAAACTTTCCGTCACTGCGGGAATGGAGCATTATACGGCGACGATGGGAGAAATCACGCTTCGACACGGTTTCCACGAAAAGACGTACGGCGAGATGAGGAATCTTCTACTTTGGCACGCCTGCGAAGAAATCGAACACAAGTCTGTGGCATACGACCTCCTACAGACCGTTTCAAACAGTTATACGTTGAGAATTTTCGGATTTTTTCTGGCGTCCTGGATTTTCTGGGGATATGTTGTCTTCTTCCAACATTGGTTCCTGTTGACAGATCCCGGAATCGGTTGGAAAAAATATTTCCAAGATATGAACTCCTCCCGCGAATACGGTCGCATCCTAATTGCGGAAACCGCAAAGGCTTTTTTTCTATATTTAAAACCCGGATTCCATCCAGCACAAACCGGCGGTTATGAGATGGAGGACCGGGCTTTGTCAACGATCATATAGTTTAATATATTATGAAAAAATAATATTATTTGCGGGGAAAGATACGATTCTCCACAAATAACGGAAAGCGGATCAACGGATAAAAAACGATAAATACTTCCTATAATCAGAAAAATTCGGGAATTTTTTTATAGTCGTTCCGTTTTCGATATGATTCTTTTCGATTCATAGATTAAAAAACTATAATTTAATCTCGGGTTTCTAAAACGAATTTACGTCTTAAAAATCAGGGTCAAAATCCGTTCCGAACTAAACGCGGCGGATCACTCCCTTTCCTTTTAAGGAGACGTTTATGCGGCAACTGGAATCGAATACTCAGAATTTTCCGAAAGTGATGATTCTGGAAGACGACGCGCTTCTTCTCGGAACGCTGGCTCATATGTCGGAGGCTCTTGGAATTTCCCATTGTGGGGTTCAAAACGGTCTGCAGGCTTTGGAAAAAACGAAACATTTCGAACCGGACGCGTATTTCGTGGATCTTGAAATGCCTTTTATGAACGGTTGGGAATTCATCGAAAGGGCAAAACAGGAAAAGCCGGATTCTATTTTCGTGGTTATGACGGCTCATTCCGAACCTAGGACGATCATCGAAACGATGAACTTGGGAGTTTTCGATTATATTCTCAAACCCGTTGCTCCGACCGAATACAAATCCGTACTCGAAGATATCGCCGTGGAACTGCAACGTCGCAATAAAAAACGTCTTTTTGAAGAGGAATCGGATTTGCTTCTTAAGGAACAACTAAACTGGGTCTCCTATAAACGTTCGAAACTCACCGAACTGGATCTTATGGTCGAACTTTCCAAAAATACGTTGAACAGCGTGAAATACGCGTTATTAAGCGGAGGTGGAATCGGAACCATGATCAGTTTGGTGAAGATGATTCGCGGAGCATCCGATCGTAAGGATTCCAATTTTATCGTTCCCGCGGAACTGATGGAAATGTTGATCGAGAATACGGAATATATAGAAACGAACGTCAACCGTCTCGAAGAAACGCTTACCCTTTTGAATCGAGATATCGAACCGAAATTACGAACGGTTTATGTTTCCGATCTCGTCGATTCCCTTCGCGAAATATACGATCGATTTTTATACGAAGAGAGATCCTATATCGAGGAAAAGGAGCTCGTTTTTCAAATGTCGAATTCGAATCTGAACGTCAAAAAGGAACGGATACGGATCGATATGGATTCTATTTCGACGATCTTCCACGAATTGCTCGTTAACGCCCTCAAATACTCGGCCAAGGGAAGCGTGATCGACGTTTACTTTGCGGTCAAGGCGGGTCTTTTTAATCTTTTCGTAAAAAATCGTTTCGATTCCGAGTCGTTAGACACACTATCGCAAGAACAGGAAATTCTAGTGAAACAACCTTTTTATCGTTTGGCGAAATTCTTCGACGAAAAGGTAAAAACCGAATCCGTTTTTTCAGGATTGGGTTTGACCTTGGTGGATATCATCGCTAGAAAACACGGGGGTAGTTTCGGAATCAAAAACGTCCGCGATCATTCCGTAAGCGACGGACCTGAAGTAGTGGTTCTTGCGGCTTTGACCTTATCGATCTCTTAATCGGATACCGACACTTCTTCGGAGCGTACGAACGAATCGATAAACTTTTCGAGAGAAACGCGCATAACGTGTATTTCGGACGATCGTGCGTTATGCGCGTTGAGAAGGGAAACGAAATCTTACCGGAAAGCCGTTCCGTATTTTTCTTATTTTTTCTTCCCTAACTTTTCCGCAAAATCCACAAGGAGACGGACCCCATATCCGGTCGGGCCGTTTCCTATCTGTGTTCCGGAACTTTTTTTTCTCCAGGCGGCGCCCGCTATGTCGATGTGCGCCCACGCGATTCCCGGATCCACGAAACGTTCCAAATATTTTGCCGCGGACAAGGATCCTCCCGCTCTTCCCGCGACGTTTCGTAGATCGGCGATATCACTTTTTAGATCTTCCGCGTATTCGTCCCAGAGGGGCATTTCCCAAATTCGTTCGTCCGAAGTCTCGGATGCGGCTTTAAGAAGTTCGGTCAACGTCTCCGAGTTACTCATCACCCCCGCGGCTTCGTGACCGAGTGAAATGATGATCGCACCGGTTAAGGTCGCGAGATCCAACATGTAGTCCGGTTTGAATTTTTTTCCCACGTAAGACAACACGTCTCCCAAAACGAGACGGCCTTCCGCGTCCGTATTCTGGACTTCCACGGTGAGTCCGTTGTGCGCGGTGTAAACGTCTCCGGGTTTGAGCGCGGCCGCATCCGGCATATTCTCGGCGACCCCGATCGCCGCGATTACCGGAACGCCTAACCCGAGTTCGGCGATCGCCCCGATCGCGTGTATCGCGGCGGCGGCTCCGCACATATCGTATTTCATTTCGTGCATATCCTGTGCCGGTTTGATGCTGATTCCGCCGGAGTCGAAGGTTAGTCCTTTACCGATGATCGCAAGTTTTTTCTTTGTGCTCGGTTTTGCGGGGGAATATTCCAATAGAATCATCTTCGCCTTTTTGTCGGAACCTTCACAGACGGAAAGGATTCCGTTCATCTTTTCCTTTTTCAGTTGCGGCTCGTCGAAGACTGTGATCTTTAGACCGTTGTCCTTGGCGATTTCCTTGGATCTAGAGACGAATTCCTCCGGAGTGAAATGATTTGCGGGAAGATGCGCTATATAACGGGTTCCGTTGACGTAACGGCTGACAACTTTCCCTTTTTTTAGTCCGCGCTCCGCGTCCTTCGTTTTGGCCGCGTCCTGTAGGACGAAGGATACCGCTCCGATCTTCTTTACATTTTCCTTATATTCCTTGGAAAGGACGTTGATCGAATACGCGCCTTGTTCCAGGGAGTTTACGACCTGATATACGAGCGCGTCCGCCGGGAGTGCCGTCGTTAAAAGTTTAGGAAAATGTATTTCCAATCCTACTCCGTCCCATTTTTTCAGTTTTTCGCCGAAGGTAAAAAATTGCTGAGCGACGTTTCTGATTTTGACTTTGGAGGATTCGCCTAATCCGAGATAGATGATCTTTTCGGATTCGTCCGTAAATACCTGACCGCCGTCTCCCGTAAAAATTCCGGCGGCGGTTTGCAAGGAAAACTTCGTCTTTAGGTTTTCGGGAAAATGATCCTTAAAAAGTATCTGTAATTTGTAATAGGACTTGGAAGGATTTTTTCCGATCGAGAGTTGGATCTTATTCTTATCCAGTTTCATTTTTTCTCCAATGTTTTGATGTCGGCGAGTATTTCATCCACGTGGCCTTTTACGCTTACTTGAGGATATATTTTCAGTAGTTTTCCGTCTGCTCCGATGAGAAAGGTGGTTCGGACGATTCCCATAAATTCCCTTCCCATAAATTTCTTCAAATGCCATACGTCGTAGGACTCGCAGATTTTTCCGTCTTCGTCCGCAATGAGGGTGAAGTTTAGGCTCTGCTTTTCTATGAATTTCTGATGCGATTTTACGCTGTCTTTCGAAACTCCGACCACGTTGAATCCCGTTTTTTTGATTCGGGAAAAATTATCCCGAAAATCGCAGGCCTCTGTCGTACATCCGGGGGTGGAATCTTTCGGATAAAAATAAAGTACCGTTCCTTTGGGACCCGCCAGTTCGGACAACTTTACTTTTTCTCCTTTTTCGTTGAGCCCCGTAAAACTCGGAGCCTTGGAACCTACTTTAAGTTCGCTCATGTTTGCCTCTTGTAACGTTCTTAGAATTCTTTTTTTTAGAGGCCGGGTTTGCAAGAGAGTTCTAAAAAAAAACGGGGATTTTCCGTCGGATCTGCGAGAATGTGGGAACTCCCCCGGAGTTTGGGTCGTTTTTGGAAGTCGATCCCCTCGTAGATTTTGGAATGAGGTCGGAACTCCACGATCACTCGATTTTTTCGGAGAAGTTGGCGGAAGACGAAACGACGCGTGAGTTCCCGCGGAAGTTTTACCGTCAAAGCACGGGTGGTGTGCGAGAGTTCCCACGGTTGCTCCGATTTTTCAATGCTACGGATGTCTCCGAGAGTCGATCCCGCGCCAGGGATCGGAGCGACGCGGAACGCGGTTTCGAAGAAACCGAAGCGAACGCGAAGTCGCGGAAGAGCCCGGTCTTCGCGAAGCGAAGAGGCGCCCGTTCGTTTCTTTCTGCTGTTCGTTTTTCTCTTGTGATTTTTCAAAATATGGCCGATGGTTTGGGTATGGATTCTAGAGAACGGGCGGAGACGATTCGGGAAGGGAATCGTGCGATGAACGAAGGTGATATTCGTAAGGCGCGGGATCTTTTTATCAAGGCCGATTATAAGGACGGACTCATTCGTTTGGGCGATTATTTTATGTACGAAAAAAAAATGCCCTTACTCGCCTACGGATATTATAAAAAAGCAGGTTATCAAAGAAGAATCGACGAAATTTTTCAGAGAATGATCTGGGCGCTCAGTCAGTGGATCGGTGCGGATAAATTCAAAGCGAAACCCGCCGATCCGGGTGTAAGGGAAGGAGAAGACGCCGGCACCGGTGTTCCGACCTCTTCCAGTTTTCCGGACCCATCCGAATTTAGGATTCATCCGCTGCTCCGGCAAACGGCACTGGAAATTCTCAAAAAAAAGGGAATCCAAGTTTAGTTTTTTGGAACGTGGTCGGAGCTCCGTTGTCGATCGGTTTTTGGTCGGTCATTCGGTGCGTTCGGTCGGTCGATCCCTGTTTTTTCAAACTTTTTTCGTAAACGATTCGGGTCGGAACTACTCGTCCACTCTCTACTTACGAGTCGGATCTCGATGTGGCCGAATCTCGGAATTGATTTACAACGCTGCACGAATCGTTAAATTCAGCGTATGGTCGGAACTCCGAAAACGTCCGTTTTTCTCGTAGACGATCATCCGGTCGTTCGAAACGGCCTGAGCGCGGAAATCGAGCTCGAACCCGGCTTCTCTCTCGCAGGTTCCGCGTCCTCCGTCAAAGACGCGATCCGCAAATTGGGATTCGTAAAAGTGGACCTTCTCGTCTGTGACATTTCCCTACAGGAAGAAAACGGAATCCAAGAATTAGAAACGATCCGACGAAAATTCCCCGAACTCAAAATCGTTTTTTTAACGATGCACCGGGATTGGACGTATCTGCAACGCGCGTTCGCGCTCGGAGCGAACGGATATCTATTGAAAAGCCAATCCATTCCTGAAATTTTTTCTGCTCTCCGGGAAGTGGCGGAAGGAGGAAAGGTTTTTCCCGAGGAAATAAAAAATTTCAGAACGCCCGCAGACCTTCATAGAAAATGGGGAGAAGTCTTGGAGCGTTTGACGAAACGGGAAAAGGAAATCCTAAATCTCCTTTCGCAAGGAAAGTTGAATCGCGAAATCGCGGAGGAATTGGGTTTGAGCGTTCGAACCGTCGAAACCCACAGGGCTTCCTTATTTAAGAAGTTGAAAATCGAAAACGTCGTCGAGCTCGGAAAGATTTCTATCCAATTGAAATCCGAAGGATGGTTGTGATTTTCAAAACGATTCCTTTCGCGTTCCTCCAATCCGATATGAATCCGCGAAAAACTAAAACCGCGGATTAACAAGGAAGAAGTACGGTGAATTTGCTTCCTTGACCGAATTCGGAATCGATGAAAACTTCCCCTCCGTGGGCGATCGCGATTTTTCTTACGATAAAAAGTCCCAACCCGGCGCCTTGCGGTTTTTGTGTTTCGATAGAGGAATGATAGAACGCTTCTTTGATTTCCCTGCTTAATCCCGGACCGTCGTCCTTCAACACGATGTAAAGCGCGCCAGATTCCTTTTCGACTCGTACGGAAAATCGTCCGTTTTCTCCGATAGCATCCGCGGCGTTTTTGGCGATATTCAGAATCAAACGGCGTATTCGAAACGGATCGAGTTTGATTTCGCCGTCGGCGACGATCTCGCATTCCAATCGAATCCCGCTTCCTTGAAAGAACAGTTCCAAGTCCTCTCGAATTTCCGCGAAAAAATCTCCGACTTTTACGGATTTAAGATCGAGTATGATTCGTTTTTTAGAAAATTCTAATATATCTAAGGACAAATTGGCGAGCGCTTCCGTCTCCTTTTGGGCCTGCGCGATATCGTTCTGTCGGGAGCTTCCGTTTTTTTGAAGGTTGTACAAAACTTTTCGAATGAGAACCACGTGATGTCCGATGTCGTGGGCTATTTCTGCGGACAATTCTCCTATGATTGCGAGTTTTTCGCGATCCTGCCGGAGAAGGTTCTGGATGGAAAGCGCGAGTGCATACGCGATTCCCTGCACCCAATCCATCTCGGAATCCGAATCGAAATAATTTCCGATCGGAAGATCCAATACCACGAAACTCGTTGTCGTGTTCCGCACCGGAAGCAATAATCTTTCTCCCAACACAATCGGAGAGGTAAGGTTCTCCAAGTCCAAAGAATACGAAGTCAACAATCCCGACACTTCTTGGATCGCCAAATCGTTGTTAGTATCGATGGAGTATTGTTTCCAACTAGCTGAAGAATTCTCCGGTAGATAAATGAAAAATCCGCGCGAATTCTTAGATACGTTTTTACTTTTTTTTCCGATGAGCCTGTCGATTACGGTTAAGGAATCTTTCTCGGAAGTTTCTCTTACGTTTCGCGAAAGTATTTCCAGTGTGGTCCGCGTAGCTGAGGAAAACGTCGGAGACTTCATAATATCTCTCGTGGAGGATACGAGCGTCTTCATTCTAAAAGAAAGAGTTTCCGAACGATTCAACGAATTGGAGAAACGTTTGGACAGAAGCAGGGCGTGAGAAGCGATCAGAAACAACTGACCGTATTGGATCATGTAAACCGAATCGATGAGATCCTCCGCATACAGAATGTCGTTTAACGTACAGATCGTCATTCCCGCATAACCCAAGAATAGGATCATCGCCCCTTCGTATCTTTTTCTAATTCCGTAAAAAAGCATAAACACCCACAAAGGAATCGTGGTGAATGCGGCATAGGCTCCAAGAGGTCCTAATGTAAGCGTATAAAGTTCGTTGGGAAGAAAGGCGGCCGCCGTCGCGCATACGAAAAATGGGAGGTTGAAAAAGATTCCGAACCTTCTCCACAGATCGACGGGACAAAAACGATATAAGAAAGAATATAAAACCGGTGCGGAAAGATATACCGTGACGTATTCCAAACGGTTGAGAAATTCCCAGGAAAGAAGTTCCGAAAAAAGGACGTAGGCGAAACGTTCGTCCGTCGTCAACGCGCGTGCGAAAATCAAAATACAATGGATCGAAAAGAAAAGTGGTGCGGGATCCTTCCTCCGGAAAACGAAAAACAATAGATTGTAGATCGCCATGATCGCAGCCGACGCACATACGGCGAATACCAAAGCGGTTTTTCCCTGCTTTTCCCTTACGATCCGATCCAAACTTCCTATGTGTATCGGAAACCAATAACCGCCCCATCGATTTTGAAAATTGGAAACGTAAAGAACAAGATCCAAGGATTCCACATCCGGAAGATCGACGATCTGCGGAAGATACTGCGCGTTCGAAGTGGTTTTCGTAGTTCCGACCTTTCCCGCTTCTGCGATCAGTCTTCCGTTTGCGAAAAGCCGATACGAAGTGCCCAAGTCGGGAATCGAAAGGGCCAGTCCGGTTTCGTTTTGAGGAAGCAGTAGTTTGAGTCGATACGTCGCGTAACCGTGATCGGAAACCCGTTCCCCGAAATAGACGGTTCCGTTCCAGACGGAGGGGGATTTTACGAATATGAATTTTTCCGTTTCGGATTCGTTTTCAGCCGTGGAAAGAAGTTGTTTCCAAGCGAATTTCCAATCACCTTTTAAAGGAACGTTTCCGTCGAACGCGGGATTCCAATGTCTCAGATCTAAAGTTCCTTTTTGTGCGTGGAATTTTTCCGAATACGGTCTTTCGACGCATCCGGAAACTGAGGCGATCGCAACGGCCAAAGATAAGAAAAAATTAATGCGAATTGGGAACTTCATCCGAGTTCAGAAAATCAAAACCGAAAACGACGGACCGGTCAAATGGAAAAGCGGCTCCACTCGAAAAAACTTTCTGCAAAGGGACGAACTGTCCGTCGTTTGTCGGCGAACGGGCGTTAAGTCGTATTCGCGCTTCGCGCGAGGGGCCGATATCGTGTTATAAAATCGCCAGAATTTATCTTTGCAAAACGTAGGACGCGATTTCTATGTCCACAGAATCCTAATGAAACCTATTCGTTTAATTAAAATCCTTTTCGTTTTTAGTTTGTTCTTTGCGATCGCCGTCGGTGCGGTCTGGGTTTATTTGCACTCTTATCCATTCCGTTTCCTTTCGGAAACTACGGATCCGAGGACGGATGACGAAAATAAGAAGGAATTTTTGGCATCCACTTGGTCTTCGGATATAATCGCGATGACGCAGAACGTGTCTCTCTACGACGAAATCCATCCGTTTTTATATACTCTCGAAGGAGGACGAACCAATACGGGAAATATAAAATCGATTTGGAATCCGCGGGCACAAGAGGTTTATATCTGGGCCCTTAGGACGATTTCACCCAAAACGAAGATCATTCCCACCATTTTTAGGTGGGAAAACGATTTCGAAAAGGTTTCGGATGCGATCGGGCTGAACGGTAACCTTAAAGTAAGAGATCATCATATTTATAGAATATTAGAAGAAATTGATGCTTATGGATTCGACGGAATCGACATCGATTACGAAGGGATGACTTGCGACAAGAAGGAAAGTTTCGAATCGTTTCTCGTCCTTTTGTCTGCGGAGTTGAAGAAAAAAAACAAAATTCTTTCGGTCGCGATTCATCCCAAAACTTTCTCGGAAAATCCTTCCGAATATTTCTGTAAAGAGTCCGGTAAAAAGATGAACGTCGATTTTTTCGAAGCGTATCGCGGACAACTTTCGCATGATTACGAGTTTTTAGGAAAGGTTGCGGATAAGGTGAAGATAATGGCCTATGAGCTTCATCCGCGAAAGAACGCGTTTCCCGGGCCTGGTCCTCAGGCGCCTTCCTGGTGGATCGAAAGAATATTAGAATATTCTACTAAAAAGATACCGAATGATAAATTGTATATGGCAATTCCCACTTATGGGTATGATTGGCCTTTGAACTGTGATATCCCCTCCAAAGCTGTGTTTTATTCCCGTGCACAATACATAAAAAAGAATTGGATGCCGAAAGAGGAGGAACCGACGGACGTTTCTCGAATCTATCGGGAGACTAAAAAATCCGGCGACTGGATTTATCTGCGCCCGTATTTGTATCGTCACGAGGGTCGTGTCTACGACGACCCGTCCTTGTGGTATTCGCTCGGCGGATGTGATCGTGTCGCGTTTTACATGAATCGTAGGTCTTTCGAAACGAAGATGAATCTATTAAAAAAATATAAAATTCGCGGATTTTCATTTTGGCAGTTGATCCAGGACAACGATCCGGAGATTCATTCGTTTTTGCGGGAAATGATAGGGAAAACTTCCTCTCCAGAGAGCTCTCGGCCGTAATTCCGACGATTCGCCCGTAATACGAGCGCGGCCCCACCCTGAATTGGGTGGTGGAGGAGAGGTGGTGGGAAAAAATCCGATTTTTTTTCCTATCAGAAAATTCCATTTTCTGCAAGCCGAGTTTTTCTTTCTAGTCTGTAGGAATTCCGACAATCACACCTAACGCACGAGCAAGAGACCCCTCAATTCCATTCAATTCAGATTCTTTGCCAATTCTGAGTCGTCGAGTTCCGAACAAAAAAACGGCGAGTCGAACGTTTAGGCGCAGTTATAGTCGCTTAACAATTTGGAATTTTCCTCCGGTTTTTCGTCCACTTCGACGCATAAACTTTGAAGACATTCAGTCCACAATGGTTAAAAGCGAGATTGCGCGAAAACATCAGCGTGCTTTTCCTAAACGTAGACGTCGTCCCTACACCATTCAATGGATTCAAATGATCGAATCAAGAATACGGAATGTGTTTTCTTGAGCGGGAGTTCAGGGAGCCACGCGCCCGTTGAGACCAAGCCGGATAAGTCACGTTCCGATCTTGGAGATTATCAATACGAAGTTCATCTTCCGAAAATGATCGATGAAATTCCGACCAACGACCGGAACAAATTCTACTTAACATCACCTTCTCCTGTCGTTTAATGGAGTGAGATCAACGAAGTCGATATCGACGATGAATTAACTTAAGGAGAAACTGATGAGATGAGCGGAGTTCTTTTATAGAACTTGCATCTTTTTTAATACTGCTCTGGCTTGTTGTATGCTGCGTAGTATTCTGATAAATGGATAGGGCATTCCGTGCAAAAGTCACTTAAACGCCCTCTTTCTGATTTTTCTTCCGTAGATCCATCCTGCGATTAAAAGGGGATATCCTAGCCAAGCTGCTGCAAGTGCGAAAGGATTGGAATGGCTTTCACTGATTCCTGGAACTTGTAATGCCAACCCGGCCAAAAGAAGAATAACGTGAAGTTCCGCATATTCGGAATTTTCGACGAAGCGATATTTCCCTAAGCCGGTCCCCGAAAAAAAGGCGAAAACTCCCAGAAAAATTCCGATTCTACCGAGTGTTACGTCCGAGTCGTTCGGTATGTGGGGGACGTCGAAGGGTTGTAATATAAGACGAAATCCTAATAAAAGAATAGAAGAAATCCCTAATATAGAATGTAATTTTAATTTTTGTTTCGACCTAAACAAAAACAAACGATTAAGGCTCTCCGCTTGCAATCGGAACCGGTTCGTTTTCCGGCAACAGGCTTGCAGCCATGATTTCTGCAGACTCGGATTCAGGGTCGGTCTTCGGTCGCGGTGTCGTTCTTTGGGTAGATTTGAAATAAAAATACATGGGAATCGATAAGAGCGTAAACCCGATTCCCCAAAAGGCCTCAGCGGGTTTGTTCCATAACAACGTTATTATGATTCCCACATTGGACGCGATGTAGAGATAGGTTGTATAAGGATATCCCGGAATTCTAAACTTTAATTTATAATTACGTTTTTCGAATAAGATTGGCGTATACGCGGTTATAGTCGCCAACAAAAGTGTGGAACATGTGATGAGATATAAAAGGCTTTCGATCTCTTTTACGAAACAGAATAGGCAGGCGTAAACGCATTGAAAGGCCAATGACATATAAGGGCTTTTGTATTTCGGATGAAGTTTTGCCATGTTTGAAAAGAAGAAGCCGTCTCGAGCCATGGCGAAATAAATTCTAGATCCGCCGATTATATAAGCTGAAATTGATCCCAAGAAAGCCCAACAGATAAACGCTGTAATTGCCATTGTCGCTTTTGAACCGAATAACGCCGATGAGGCGGTGATTCCGATTTTATCACCCGCTAACTCTGCGACGGAGCCAGAACTTAAAAAAAGAAAATTCATTAGAATGTATAGGGTCGTGACTAAAGCGCAGGAATATAAAACCGCTTTATAAATATTTTTGTCAGGGTCTTTCACCTCTTCCGCGACGTAAGTAATCATGTTCCAGCCAAGATACGAGTAGGTAACCGGAATTACTCCTGCTAAGAGAAGTTCGATTCCACTCCAGCCAGAAGGAAGAAAGGAAAAAGACTGGAATCTTGCAGTGTCATAGTTGCCAATTGAAAAACCCAATACGACGAAAGAAACCAATCCGAGTATCTTTACTCCCGTGAAGAGGTTTTGAATTCTGGATGCGGTCGAAATTCCGAAAAAATTTACGATCGTAAAGAGAAGAATCGCACCCATCGCAAGTATTTGTACTGTGCCGATGGATATCGTCAGTCCCAAGAAGGGGATTTCAAAAAAATAGATGTCCCACGCAGGACGAGTTAGCGAAAAAAACGATTTAGAAAATGCTAATGCAGAGAGTGAGATTGATGCCGAAAAGTTGATGGATAAGGAAAGCCATCCGCTCGAGAAGGCGACTATCGGAGAATACGCTTCCTTTAGATATACGTAATCTCCTCCCGCGTACGGAAATAAGGAAGCGGATTTTGCATAAGACATTGCTCCTGCTACGGCTAAGAAACCACCTAAAATCCATGCGAGCAACACTAAGTTCGGGTTCGGAACTTGATGAAGTATATATCCGGTTGTGATAAAGATCCCTGGACCTACCATAGAGCTAAACATGAGGGAGATCGAGTCGAACAGATTGAGGGATCTTTTAAGTTGCATCGTTTTCTGACAGCTTCGGGGCTTCGTTTTCGCAAACAAGGATTTTTCCTTTTGCAAGTTTTTTAGAGTAGGTGAGGAGTTCCGACCTAAAAAAGAGGTTTGGGTGGTGGTGATTTTTTGAGTTAGAAATTTTGGTTGTGAAATTTGTGCGGTCTTCCGACCTACCAATGGAAAATATAATTTATCTTATGTCACATTAATAGTGTAAATAACACGGGGCAATTTCGCATTCGAAATTGCCCCGTGTTATTTGTCGAAGCACCGACCACCTCCATACAGTCAAAGAGACATAACGGAAGAACAAAACGATTTTTTTTCGTAACTCCAAAATCTAAAGAATTTTAATAAAATCTATTTGACTATACAAAGCTGATTTATACTTTGGTCCTTACCGCTGTTTCAGAAATGAGACAGCAGTGAATAACTAAGTTGCTTCTTCTTCTCGT